>CAWBZS010000004.1:0-544100 GCA_963793335.1 Ilumatobacteraceae bacterium
ACTCGCCCGGGCCGAGTGCTAACCCGACCCGGCACATCAGACCCAACGGGAATCAACCCCCGCCGTGAGCAAGCCAATGGAGGCTTACACCATGAACCTGAAGCCGCTGGATGACCGCATCGTGGTCCGGCCCAACGAGGCCGAGACGCAGACCGCATCGGGTCTCGTCATCCCGGACACCGCCAAGGAGAAGCCGCAGCAGGGCGAAGTCCTCGCTGTTGGACCGGGCAAGCGCTCCGAGACCTCGGGCGATCTGATCCCCGTCGACATCAGCGTCGGCGACACCGTCCTGTACTCGAAGTACGGCGGCACGGAAGTCGCCGTCAACGGCGAAGACCTGCTCGTCCTCAACAGCCGCGACGTGCTCGCGATCGTGGGTGGCTGATCGGCGCGCACGCGCCATCAGCTCAACCCCAACAACGCAACCGCAACACAATCGACCGCCAGAGAGGAATTCCCAATGGCAAAAGTACTGAAATTCGACGATGAGGCGCGCCGCGCACTCGAAGCCGGCGTCAACAAGCTCGCCGATGCCGTCCGCGTGACCATCGGCCCCAAGGGCCGCAACGTCGTGCTCGACAAGAAGTTTGGCGCTCCGACGATCACCAACGATGGTGTGTCCATCGCGAAGGAGATCGAGCTCGAGGACGCCTTCGAGAACATGGGCGCACAGCTCGTCAAGGAAGTCGCCACCAAGACCGACGACATCGCCGGTGACGGCACCACCACCGCCACCGTGCTCGCACAGGCGATGGTCTCGACCGGCATGAAGAACGTGGCCGCCGGCGCCAACCCGATGTCGATCAAGCGCGGCATCGAGAAGGCTGTTGCCGCAGCGGTCGACTCGATCGCCAAGCAGGCAAAGGATGTCGACGACAAGTCCGACATCGCCAGCGTCGCCACCATCTCGGCCGCTGATGCGTCGATCGGCGAGGTCATCGCCGACGCCATCGACAAGGTCGGCAAGGACGGCGTGGTCACGGTCGAGGAGTCGAACACGTTCGGCACCGAGCTCGACTTCACCGAGGGCATGCAGTTCGACAAGGGCTACCTGTCGCCGTACTTCGTCACCGACGCCGAGCGCCAGGAAGTCGTTCTGGAGGACGCCTACATCCTGCTGAACAGCGCGAAGATCTCGACGGTGCAGGCGATGCTGCCGACCCTCGAGGCCGTGATGCAGACCGGCAAGCCGCTCGTGATCATCGCCGAGGACATCGAGGGTGAAGCCCTTGCGACCCTCGTCGTCAACAAGATCCGTGGCACGTTCAACGCCGCCGCCGTCAAGGCGCCCGGCTTCGGCGACCGCCGCAAGGCGATGCTGCAGGACATGGCCGTCCTCACCGGTGGCCAGGTCGTCAGCGAGGAAGTCGGTCTCAAGCTCGAGAACGTCACCCTCGACCTGCTCGGCACCGCCAAGCGCGTCGTGATCACCAAGGACAACACCACCATCGTCGACGGTGGCGGAACCACCGAGGACATCGACGGCCGCGTCAACCAGATCAAGGCCGAGATCGACAACACCGACTCCGACTGGGATCGTGAGAAGCTCCAGGAGCGTCTCGCGAAGCTGGCCGGCGGCGTGGCGCTGATCAAGGTCGGCGCCGCCACCGAGGTGGAGCTCAAGGAGAAGAAGCACCGCATCGAAGACGCCGTGTCGTCGGTTCGTGCAGCCATCGAGGAAGGCGTGGTCGCCGGTGGCGGCACCGCCCTCATCCGTGCCCGCAAGGACGTCCAGGTCGTCGTCGACTCGCTGGAAGGCGACGAGAAGACCGGTGCCAAGACCGTGTGGGAGGCGCTCACCGCGCCGGCTCGCAACATCGCCAACAACGCCGGCCTCGAAGGCTCCGTCGTCGTCCGCGAGATCGAGTCCGCCGAGGGCTCGACCGGCATGAACGCTGCAACCGGCGAGATGATGGATCTCATCGCTGCAGGCATCATCGACCCGGCCAAGGTGACCCGTGCGGGTCTTCAGAACGCTGCGTCGATCGCCGCGATGGTGCTCACCACCGAGTGCCTCGTTGCCGACGAGCCCGAGGAAGAAGGTGCCGGCGGCGGAATGCCCGGCGGCGGCATGGGCGGCATGGGCGGCATGATGTGAGCTGATCCGATGGCTTCGGCCGTTGGATCGATCATCCGAACCTGAACACCGATCATCGAGCAGGCCCCGGGATTCGTCCCGGGGCCTGCTCGCGTGCGGATAGCGTCATCGACGATGGCCAGGATCGAGCGAGTTCAACGTCCGTTCTGGACGCATCAGCTCGTCGAGTACCTGTTGGGCATCGGGCTGATCAGTGCCGCAGTGCAGATGCCTCAGCCTGCGGTGCCCGCGGTGCTGGGACTGCTGATCATCCTCAACGCGGCGATCGCCAAAGGAGCCGCTGGCGCGTTTCGCGTGGCCGGCAAACGGGTGCACAAGCAGCTCGACGTGGTCGTCATGCTGCTGCTGGTCGGCGGTGCCGTCCAGCCCTGGGTGTCGATCGACAACACGAGCCGGTTGCTGCTCGGCGGGATCGCGTTCGTGCTGTGGTTCGTGTGGTTCCACACGGACTTCACCGAGAAGGTGCCGAAGTCCGACCGTGCGGCTGCCTCGGGTGCTGATCGCCCGACGAGCGAGGACATCGGCCGTGGGGCGGGACGAGTCGTGGGCGGAGGCGTGAACTCGCTCAAGCGTTGGAAGGACTCGTTCAACAGCGGTGCTGCCGGCGACGACTGACCGCCCCCGGTCGCGTCATCGGCCTTGGTCAGCCGCGGACGCCGATGGTCTGGATCTCGTCGACGTCGTAGTCGATCGTGACGCTGCGGCTGAGGGTTCCGAGGGACCCGCTTCTGCCGTCGCTGGTACTCCAGCTGACGCCGTGGGTTGCGGTGATCGTGATCGTGTACGGGGCATCGTCGGGTGACGAGGTGCGGTACGTGTAACCGCACGGTCCCTCGTCGAGTTCGTCCCAGGCCCAGTCGGGGATCGGGGTGCCGGTCCCGTCGCACTCGATCTGGTCGCCGTTGCCGAAGTCGATGGTGATGGAGCGGATGCGGGCGTCGACCTGGGCCCAGGCGTTGGCGAGCGTGGCCCGGGCGGTGGTGACCCCGGTGTCGTCGATGGCAAGCCACATGCCGACGTTCACGATGCCGCCGGCATCAGCGCTGGGGTTGATGTCGGGCTGTGGGTGGGGGAGTGTGCTGCGGGCACGGGCGAGCGCGTCGGGGATCAGGTCGACCGGGTCGATGAGCGTGGTCCAGTAGAAGCTGTTCGTACCGGCACACTCGCGGACCCAGCCGAGACGTGGGTTGGGGCCGGTGTCGGAGAACAGCTGGGCGGTGGGGTCGATCGTGACCGGGTTGCCGGGCGGCACGAGCGTCGGGTAGTCGCCGTACACGGCGGCGCGATGGTTGCACGGTGGGCCCGTGGCGCCGGTGTTGGTGAAGGAGACCGCCCCACCGGTTCGCTTCCCCTCGCCGAACCCGTTGCCGCCAGCGCCGATCTCCACCCCGATCGAGTCACCCTGAGCGCTCGTCTCCACCCTGAAGCCGTCACCGGTGTCCGTGTCCGGTGACGTCAGGGTCGCGCTTGCCGTTGGTATGCGCTCTTTGGCCTCGACTCGGTTCGAGTCTGCTGGAGCTGCGCTGGCGATGGCCCTCGCTGCGATGCAAGGCGAGGCTGCAACGCAACGAGCACTGCCGCCAGTCTCACTCCGGCACGCATTCGTCGGCGTTGACGACGTTCGGCGAGCAGCTTCGCCACTGTCGTGACTTCCACTGGCCGTCGACCAGCTCCGAGGCGACGACCAGCGTCCGACGTGCACAATCTGATCGTTGACAAGGGCGTCCGTGCCATCGGGGGCTCCTCCGATCTCGACGAAGACTTCGCTGTCGATTTCGCAGGCGACGAGTTCCACAAGGTCCGTCCGGTCGGGGATGGTCTGTGGAGACAGCAGGATGAGGGTCCGCGATGGTGTCGTCCTCGTTCGGTCGGGCGATCCACGTTCTGCTCGACAAATGCGTCCAGACTGTTCGATCGTGAATTCGAGGTTGGGGCCGGTGTAGAGGCGTTCGATCTCGGCGCGCAATTCGGGGTTGGAGGGATCGCGGGCGGCAGCGAGGTACGCGTCGAAGGCGTCGAGGTAGGCCTGTTCGGCGGCGGCGAGTTGTGCCTCGAGATCCGTGGTGGTGGGGGTCGGCTCGGTGGTCGGTGGGGCAGTGGTGGCCGGTGTGGTCGACACGGCGGTGGTCGCGGGCAGCGGCGCTGTCGTGGAACTCGACTCGGCGTCCGGCCCGGAGTCGCTGCAGGCGGACACGATCAGACACCCGGCGGCGAGGATGAACAGCGACCTGGTCATCTGACCAGGGTAGACGCGGGTTCGGGTGGCGTGATTCCGGTGCACGTGCACGCCAACACAGTGGGCGTCGACCTCGGCGATGCGGAACGCCGAGGTGCCGGTACGGTCGCATCATGACCGACTGGAGCCCGAACACCTGGCTGATCGCAGCCGCCCGCGACCGCACACCTGGGTCGCCGCTGAACGTGCCGCCGGTGTTCGCCTCGAACTACTACCTCACCGATGATCGTGTGTACAGCCGATCGGAGGGCACCCCGACCACCGACGCACTCGAGGCGCTGCTGGGCCGGCTCGACGGAGGTCGGGCGCTTGCGTTCGCGTCGGGCATGGCGGCAGCAGCTGTCGTGTTCCAACGACTCGCCGTCGGCTCCTCCATCGCAGTGCCGACCGACCCGTACCACGGCGTCGCCGGCATCGTCGCGGAAGGGGAGCGTCAGGGACGTTGGACCGTCCGCCGCATCGACCAGGCCGATACCGCCGCATGGGTCGAGGCGGTGGCCGACTGTGATCTCGTGTGGCTGGAGTCGCCCGAGAACCCGTTGATCACTGTTGCCGACCTGCCGGCGATTTGCGCGGCTCCGCGCTCCGCCGACACGATCGTCGCCGTCGACGGCACCTTTGCCACGCCGCTCAACCAGCAGCCGCTCGCATACGGCGCCGACGTCGTCATGCACTCGGCCACCAAGTTCATCGGTGGCCACTCCGATCTGCTCGCTGGCGTGTTGACCGTGGCGAGCGATGACCTCTACGACGAGTTTCATGAGCGGCGCCTCTTGCACGGCGCGAGCATTGGGGCGATGGAGGCGTTCTTGACGATGCGCGGTGCCCGCACCCTGGGGTTGCGACTCGATCGAGCCCAGGCAAACGCGATGGAACTGGCGGAGCGCCTCGAAGCACACCCAGAGATCGTGAAGGTGCGCTACCCGGGATTGCCGAGTCATCCGACCCATCGGGTCGCGGCCAGCTTCATGTCGGGGTTCGGTGCGATGATCTCGTTCGAGACCACCGGCGCCGGCGAGCGGGCCACCGCAGTGTGCGAACAGGCGGAGCTGATCAACCACGCAACCAGCCTCGGAGGCGTCGAATCGACCATGGAGCGCCGGGCTGCCATCCCCGGCCAGGAGCGGATCCCCCCGACGCTGATCAGGTTCAGCGTCGGTTGCGAAGACGTCGACGACCTGTGGGCCGACCTCGATCGCTCCTTGACGTATGCCGCCGCGCGGGGATCCCGGTGACGCAACGTCGCCGAGGCGGCAGACAGCAGATCCCGCGCCCCGACGTGTGGACGGAGGAGTTCGACCCTCCGTTCTCTGGCCAACCACGCTCCGTTGCCGATCTCGTCGCTCCGGTCCCTGAGCACTCGGCGCCGCTGCTGCCGTCGTTCCCCGAGGCACGGGTGTCCGCCGTGCTGATCGCGCTGGTCGACGGCCCAGATGGGGCCGAGGTGCTGCTCACCCGCCGATCGATGCAGATGCGCAACCACCGTGGCGAGATCAGCTTTCCGGGCGGCCGCCTCGATCCTGGTGAGACACCGATCGAGACTGCGCTTCGAGAAGCTCACGAGGAGGTCGGCCTCGACCCCTCGATCCCCGAGGTGGTGGGAGAGCTCCCGCACCTCAACACCATCGTGAGCCGGAGTTACATCGTGCCCGTCGTGTCGGTGCTCGACCATCGACCCGAGGTCGAGCCCCTCACGGGCGAGGTCGATCGGGTGATGTGGACGCCGATCACCGAGTTCAGCCAGCCCGGGACATACCGGAGGGAGCGTTGGGGGAGCCCGCCGATGGATCGTCCGCTGCACTTCTTCGAGCTCGACGACGAGACCGTGTGGGGCGCGACCGCCCACATGCTCGTCGACCTCCTCACCCGTTCTGCGTGAGCAACACCGCCTGCATCGGAGGTTCTTGCTCACACAGCCGTGTGGGCTGAGCGAGCGATGGTCCGCTCGTTCAGGTGCTCCAGCCGCCGCTGAAATTGAAGAACTGGCCGGTCTGGAATCGGTTGGTGCCGTCGAGCAGCACGGACGTGAACGCTGCCAGTTCGTTCATCGTGCCGAGCTTGCGCATCGGCACCTGCGCTTCGATCGCGGCGCGGCGCTCTGGGTCGGTGTCGGCTCGTGACGCTTTCAGGAAGCCCGGAAAGTCCATGTAGTTGGTGCCGACGGCGTTGACCTGGATGCCGTCGCGAGCGTGTTCGAGTCCAACGGCGCGCACGATGCCGTTGGCCCCGGCGCGGGTGCCTCCGTAGATCGATGTGATCGGATCGGGGCGTGCACCGGTGGCCGACGTGAACACCACCACCTGACCCTGCTCGGCCTCGACCATCGGCGCCAAGACCGCCTGCAAGCCGTGGAACACCATGTCGAGGTTCATGCGCTTCACCCGCTCCCACTGGTCGATGGTCATGTCGAGGAACTTGCCGACCACGATCAGTCCGGTGACGAGACACACCGAGTCGAGCCGACCGAATCGCTCGAGTGCCGCGGCGACCAGTGCTCGATTGCCCTCGGCGGTGGACAGATCGACGCCGGTGACCGTGTGCACGCTCGCTCCGAGCGATTCGAGATCGGGGACTTGGTCGGCGAACGGCACCTCGACGCCCACCATCGTGTCGTCGCCGGCCATGCCCTGCAGTACGAGGTCGTAGCCGCGAGCTGCGAGCGATCGGGCGAGGGCCGGGCCCACGTAGCCGGTCGCCATGGTGATGAGTGCAACAGGACGCTGATCGGTCATCACTGCATCGTGGCAGGCCCGCCCGATCGCGCCCGACCTGGCCGTCACCACCGCCGACCACCGGCCCACAACGCTCGAGCGATGAGTCTTCGCGCGACCTGTGCGCGCGGAAACTCATCGCTCGGGGATTGAACGCTCAGGCGATGAGTCTTCGCGCGACCTGTGCGCGCGGAAACTCATCGCTCGGGGATTGGGGCTGCGATCGTGTGGGCTTGGAGGAGGTGCCAGGCCGATTCGAGGTGAGACCGGTGGGTGGTTCGCGCCCCGATCGACACCCGGAGCACGGAACGACCGTCGAGCACCGTGCGCGTGAACAGCGCGTCACCAGTCGAGTTCGCGGCATCGATCAGCGCGTCGGTGGCGACGTTGGCGGTGTCGGCGTCGGGCGCCTTGATTGCGAGGCAGAGCAGGTTCAACGGGTGCGGCGCAACGATCTCGAATCGATCATCGGCGCGCGCCCACAACGCGAGCTCCTGCGTGAGTGACACGTGTTCGCGGATCATCGTCTGGAAGGAGGCGACCCCGTCGCAGCGAATCGTGAACCAGAGCTTGAGGGCACGGAATCGACGCCCGAGCGGGATCTGCCAATCGCGGTAGTCGATCACCGCTCCCGCCTCGGCCGCTTCCGAACGCAGGTACTCCGGCAGGATGCTGAGCGCGCCGAGCAGCGCAACACGGTCGGCGGTCCAGTAGAGGTTGCAGTCGAAGTTGACGCCCATCCACTTGTGCGGATTGGTGCAGTACGAGTCGGCCAGTTCGAGCCCATTGTTCACCCAACGCAGCTCGGGTGCCAGCGCAGCGATGCCTGACATCGCGGCGTCGACGTGCATCCACACGCCATGGCGACGGCAGACCTCGCCGATCGCTTCGGTCGGGTCGAAGGCCATCGACGATGTGGTGCCATGGGTCGAGCACACGAAGAACGGGACGAGCCCGGCGGCGCGGTCTGCGGTGATCAATTCGTCGAGCACGTCTGGGCGCATTGCGAAGTCGTCGTCGTGCGCCACGATGCGGATCCGGTCGGTGCCGATACCGGCGATGCGCAGGCCCTTCTCGATGCTCGAATGCGCTTGTGACGTGGAGTAGGCAACGAGTCGGGTCGTGTCGCCGTCTCGATTCACCGCGGCCTCGGTGGCTCGCCAGCGTGCCGACAGGATCGCCACCAGGCTCGCCTCGCTCGCCGTGCCCTGGATCACGCCACCGCCCGACTCGCTCGTCGACCGGAATCGGGCGGGAAGGGCGAGCAGTTCCTGCATCCAGTCGAGCATCAACGTCTCGATCTCGGTGCACGCGGGAGACGTCACCCAACTCATGCCCTGCACGCCGAGCCCGGCCGACAGCAACTCGCCGAGGATCGAGGGGAACGACGTGTTCGCCGGGAAGTACGCGAAGAACCCTGGGTGCTGCCACTGGGTGAGACCTGGCACCACCACCTGGTCGATGTCCGCCATCACCGCGTCGAACGACTCGATCTCGGTTGGAGGGTGTTCGGGGAGCTGGGATCGCACGTCGCCTGGGCGCACCGTCGATCCGACGGGTCGTTCCTCGACGGAGTCGATGTAGTCGGCGATCCAGTCGATCAGGTCGTGGCCGTGGCTGCGGAACTCGTCGGGGGTCACGTCTCGGAGCGTAGAGGTCGCCGGTCTGCGAGCCTGAGCCGATGCGTGTGCTCGCTCTCGACGTCGACGGTGTCCTGCTCGATCCGCAACGTGGAGGTTCAGGGCCGTGGACGGTCGAGATGGAGCGGGCGTTCGGTATCACCCGACCACAGATCCAGCGGGCGCTGTTCGAGCGATCGTTCGACGACATGCTCATCGGGCGACGTTCGATCGACGACGGCGTCGCCGAAGCGCTGGCCGATCTCGGGGGTGACGTTGCGGTGGACGACTTCCTGGAGGTCTGGTTCGACACGGACTTCGTCGTGATCGACGACACGGTCGCACTCGCCAACCGGGCGACCGCAGCCGGGTGCGCGGTGGTGCTCGCCACCAATCAGGAGCATCGTCGGGCCGCGTTTGTTCGGGAGCGCCTCGGGCGGGTGATGCGAATCGATGATGTGTGCTACTCGGCCGACCTCGGCGTGACCAAGCACGACGCAGGTTTCTTCGAGCTTGCGTCAGCACGGCTCGGCATCGAGTCCGCACGCCGATTCGAGGTGGTGTTCGTCGACGACGTCGAGCACAACGTCGCCCAGGCGCGGCTCGCAGGCTGGCTTGGGGTGCACGCTCCTCCTGGGATGCCTGCGGCCACCTGGATCGCACAGGTGGACCGACTCCTCGACCGCTGCTGAGCCGTCGTGGTTCCCGGAGACCCGGGCTCGGGGGGCGTTGGTGGTTCCCGGAGACCCGGGCTCGGGGGGCGTTGGGGCGTTGTCAGTCGGGGAGGGTGGCGGTGGCATTCTTCTGGCCACGGCGTACCACCCAGGCCACGCGGCCGAACACGACCAGCAGCCCCGTCACCATCACGATGGCGACGACGTTCTGATGCCAGCCGCCACGCGCCTCGCTGCCGCAACCGGGACGCTGCAGCATGCCGATGCAGTCGGTCAGGTCCCGATTCTCCGGCAGGAACGGGTTGGCCTCATCGATGTCGATGTCCGAGCCGGCTGGCTCTGTGGACGGCACCGGAGGCTCGGTCGGAGGCGCAGCATGCAGTGCGGCGCTCGGTGCGACCATCCCGGCGATGAGCGCCAACGCAAACAGGATGCGGACGATCCACGGGCCTGATCTACGATTCACACCCTTGAGTCAACCGCAGCATCACGACGTCCACACCGACAGGCCCACCGTTCTCGTCGTCGACTTCGGCGCCCAGTACGCCCAACTGATCGCCCGCCGGGTGCGGGAGCTCAAGGTGTACTCCGAGATCGTTCCGCATCGGATCACCGCCGAGGAGGTGGCCGAGCGCAAACCGGCCGCGATCATCCTCTCGGGCGGGCCCAAGAGCGTGCACGTCGACGGTGCGCCGTCGCTGGACGCCGGCATCTACGACCTCGGTGTGCCGGTGCTCGGCATCTGCTACGGAGCACAACTGATCGGACAGCAACTCGGCGGTGTCGTCGGCCGCGGGATGCAAGGGGAGTACGGCCGTGCGCGGATGACCCGCTCGGGTGCATCGCTGCTGCTGCCCGACGATGCGCCAGCGGAACACGACGTGTGGATGAGCCACTTCGACGGGGTCACCGTCGCGCCGGACGGATTCACGGTCACCGCCAGCACGCCGGGTGCCCCCGTGGCGATGTTGGAGAACGACGAGCGCCGCATCTATGGCGTTCAGTTCCATCCCGAGGTGGTGCATTCGCCGTTCGGTATGGCGGTGATGGCACGGTTCCTCCACGAGCGTGCCGGCATCGCCAACGACTGGGAGATGTCGTCGGTCATCGACGAGCAAGTCGCCGACATCCGTGCTCGCGTCGGCACCGACCGGGTCGTCTGCGGGCTGTCCGGGGGCGTCGACTCGTCGGTGGCAGCAGCGCTGGTTCACCAGGCGATCGGGCACCAGCTCACCTGCATCTACGTCGACACCGGCCTGATGCGCAAGGGAGAGAGCGAGCAGGTGGTCGAGACCTTCCGCCGCAACCTCGGCATCGAGCTGATCCACGTCGACGCCGGGGAGCGGTTCTTCGCCGCCCTCGACGGCGTCACCGAGCCCGAAGCCAAGCGCAAGGCGATCGGCGAGCAGTTCATCCGTGTGTTCGAGGAGAACACCGGCGGGCTCACCGACGCCAAGTGGCTCGTGCAGGGCACGCTGTACCCCGACCTGATCGAAAGCGGCGGTACCGACGGCTCGGCGTCGGTGATCAAGAGCCATCACAACGTCGGCGGCCTGCCCGACGACATGAGCCTCGACCTGATCGAGCCGCTGCGCGAACTCTTCAAGGACGAGGTCCGCAAGCTCGGCCTCGAACTCGGCCTGCCCGACGAGATGGTGTGGCGTCAACCGTTCCCCGGGCCTGGACTCGGTGTGCGGATCATCGGCGAGGTGACCCCCGAGCGGGTGGCATTGTTGCAGGAGGCCGATGCGATCGTTCGCGAGGAACTCCGCCTGGCTGGGCTCGAACGCGAGATCTGGCAGTCGTTCGCGGTCCTTGCCGACATCCGGTCGGTGGGCGTGATGGGCGACGAGCGCACCTATGGCCACCCGATCATCATCCGCGCCGTCACGAGCGACGATGCGATGACCGCCGACTGGGCCCGCATCCCGTACGACGTGCTCGAGACGATGTCGCAGCGCATCATCAACGAGGTGCCGGGCATCAACCGGGTGGCGTACGACATCACCTCGAAGCCGCCCGGAACCATCGAGTGGGAGTGATCGCGAGTCGTCCACCCGACCCCGTGCGGTGACGCGCGTCACACCAACGTTTCGTCAGCTGTTCGAAACACGTTCGTCATAATTCGATAGAGTCTCGAATCTGACTATGCGTAGCCCTCTGAGCAAACTCGCCCGCGGCATTCCCGTGGCCCTCGCCGTCACCTTCATGGTCCCGGTGGCGCTGCCAACCGTGGTCGACGCGCAAAGCGTCGACGAGCAGCGCCAACGGGTCGAAGACATCGTCGACGAACTCGAACGCCTCGAACAGCAGGCCCGAATTCTCGGCGAGGACTATGTCGAAGCCATCCAGGCCAAAGACCAGCTCGCCGCCGAGATCACCGAGGCCGAGGAGCGCATCGCCGAGCAGGAAGCCGAGCTGTCCGTCCTGCGAGCCAGCCTGAGCGACATGGCGTTGCGTTCGTTCGTCGGTGGCGGCGCCGCCCCGCTGGGCCCGCTGTTCGAGGATTCCGAGAACATCAACGACGCCGTCAAGCGTGACGAACTCGCCCGGGTCGCGCTCAGCGCCGGCGACGTCACCACCGACGAACTCGACGCGTTGGTGTCTGACATCAATGACGAAAAGGCCGACCTCGACCGCAAGCGGGAGCAGGCCGAACAGCAGGCCGAGTCGCTCACCGCGGCGCAGGCCGAGACCGATCGGCTCACGAGCGAGTACACCACCGCTCGCGCCGAAGCCGAGACCAGGCTCGGACAGCTGATCCAGGAAGAGGAAGAGCGCCGAGCGCGTGAGTCGCAGCTGCGCATGGAGCAGGAAGCTGCGGCCGCAGCGGCAGCGGCTGCCAACGCCGCCGCGAACTCATCGGCCAACAACTCGAACTCGGGCAACTCGAACTCGGGCAACTCGAACTCGTCCAGCAGCTCGTCGTCGTCCTCCAACAGCTCGAGCTCCAGCAGCTCCGGGTCGTCGAGCAGCTCCAGCAGCTCCGGGTCGTCGAGCTCCTCCAGCAGCTCGGGTTCGTCCAGCAGCTCCAGCAGCTCGGGCGGCTCCGGTGGCGGTTACTCCACGCCGGCGGTGTCGTCGCGGGCCGGCATCGCCGTCCAGGCGGCGCTCAGCCAGCAGGGTGTGCCCTACCGCTACGCCACTTCGAATCCGGGCGTCTCGTTCGACTGCTCTGGCCTGACCTCGTACGCATGGGGCCAAGCAGGCGTCGGCATCCCGCGCACCTCCCGTTCGCAGTACGCCTCCCTGCCGCGGGTGTCGCCGAGCTCCGTCCAGCCAGGCGATCTGTTGTTCTTCTACAGCCCGATCAGTCACGTGAGCATGTACGTCGGCAACGGCAACCAGGTGCACGCCCCGAACACCGGCAGCGTGGTTCACGTGCGAGCCGTCAACTGGGGCAGCGTCGTCGGCGTCGGCCGCCCAGGCTGACCCTGCCGTCACGCTGACGCCCAGCCCGTTGCGGGCCCGAGCACCTCGGCTACGGTCGACCTTCGTGCACGAACCCATTCACGGCATCGATGTCGAACGTGTGACCGCCTGGCTCGTCGAGAACATCGATGGCGCCACTGCGCCGTTCGAGTTCTCGACGATCGTCGGCGGGCGCTCCAACCTCACCTTCACCGTCACGGGAGCCGACGGCACGAGATACGTGCTGCGGCGTCCACCGACGGGTGCGGTACTCGCCACCGCCCACGACATGGCGCGCGAGCACAAGATCATCTCGGCGGTCGGCCGGAGCAACGTCCCGGTGCCCCCCGCCCTTGGGCTCTGTACCGACGACTCGGTCAACGGCGCACCGTTCTACGTGATGGGCTTCGTCGACGGGATGGTTCTCGACAGCGCCGACAAGGGCGCGCTGATGACGCCAGCGGCCAGGCGCTCCGCCGGATTCGACCTGATCGACGTGTTGGCCGACCTGCACGCCGTCGATGTGGACGCGGTCGGCCTCGGCGATCTCGCGAAACGTGAGGGGTACGTCGAGCGGCAGGTGAAGCGGTGGAGCACCCAGTGGGAGCGGTCCAAGACACGCGAGCTTCCCGCAGTCGAAGAGGTCGCGCGGCGTCTCGCCGAGCAGTTCCCGACGCAGCAGGGTGTGTCGATCGCCCACGGCGACTACCGATTCGGCAACGTCCTCACCGACCTCGAACACGGTCGGGTCACGGCGGTGCTCGACTGGGAGCTGTGCACGCTCGGCGATCCCTTGGCCGACGTCGGCTACATCGGCGTGTACTGGGCCGACCCGGGCTCCACCCAGACCCGGCACAACGACCCCACCGGCATCGACGGCTTTCCCACCTTCGCCGAACTGCTCGCCCGCTACGAGCGCCGTACCGGCCGCGACCTGTCGGGGATCGACTACTACATCGCGTTCGGATCGTTTCGGCTCGCGGTGATCTCCGAGGGTGTCTACGCCCGGTACCTCCAGGGGGCCATGGGCGACCAGGGCATCAGCGAGGAACAGCTCGAGGTGTTCAAGACCGGCACCGAGATGCTGGCCGAGTCGGCACTCGAAGCGATGCAGCGCCTCTGATCTGACAGGATCGTCGTATGAGCAGCGCCTCGGATCCCGCAGCAGTTCTCGATGGATGGGAGCTGGGCGAATTCAGCGCAGCCGGGATGACGTATCCGACGTATCGCCGAGGCAGCGGCCCGGGCGTGATCGTGATCCACGAGGTGCCCAGCATCACACCGTTGGTGGCCAGGTTCGCGAACGAGGTGGTCGATCGAGGATTCACGGTGATCATGCCGTCGCTGCTCGGTACGCCTGGCAAGGCACCGAGCAACGCGCTCGCCGTCGGCGCGCTGTTGAAGATCTGTGTGGCCAAGGAGTTCACCACGATGGCCCTCAACCAGACGTCGCCGATCGTTGCCTGGCTGCGGGCGTTGGCGCGCAATCTGCATCAGGACGTCGGTGGGCCCGGTGTCGGCGCCGTCGGCATGTGCTTCTCGGGCGGCTTCGCGCTCGGGATGATGGTCGACGACATCATGATCGCTCCCGTGCTCTCGCAGCCGTCGCTCCCGTTCCCGGTCGGCTCGGCCCGTGGGGCCGACCTCAACCTGTCGCCCGACGACGCCGCGGTGGTGGCCGAACGAGCTGCCGGCGGGTGCCAGGTGCTCGGACTTCGATACGTCGACGACGTCTCGGTCGGCGACCGCTTCACCACACTGCGCGAGTTGCTCGGCGACTCGTTCATCGCGGTCGAACTGCCCAGCGGCTCCAAGCGCGACCACTCGGTGCTCACCGAGCAGCGCGACGAAGCCAGCGTCGACCGGGTACTCGACTTCTTCGTCGAGAAGCTGCACACCTGAGGCTCGCTCGGCGTCGGTCGCTCGTAGCCTGACGGCATGCGTATGGAAGCCGGTCTCAGCGTCGTCCACCTCTTCGGCAAGCCCACGTCCGACGTGGATCGTGCTGCCGTGATCGAAGCGGTCCGGGCAGCGGAGGCCGATGGTTGCCAGGTGATCACCGCAGCGATGCTCGGTCACAAGGCCGACATCGCCTTCATGGCGTTGGCACCGGAGTGGCGCACGCAGCGCACACTGCAGTCGGCGCTGCAGCACGCCGGGATCGACATCGTCGACAGCTACGTCTCGATCACCGAGGTGAGCGAATACGCCAAGGGGATGCCTGAACACATGCTGCAGGCGCGACTGCATCCGGAGATCCCACCAGCGGGCATGAACACCTTCTGCTTCTACCCGATGAGCAAGAAGCGTGACGCCCACGTCAACTGGTTCGCCACGCCCTACGACGATCGCAACGAGATGATGATGGAGCACGGCAAGAGCGGTCGCACCTTCGCCGGCCGCGTGTCGCAGCTGGTCACCGGGTCGACGGGCCTCGACGACTTCGAGTGGGGAGTGACCCTGTTCGCCGTGAGCCCCGACGTGATCAAGGACGTCGTCTACACGATGCGCTTCGACCAGGGCTCCGCGCTCTACGGCGAATTCGGTGCCTTCTACGTCGGGTATCTCGACTACGTCGAGAACATCATCTGAGCAACGCGAGCGGTCAGTTGCCGACGATCACCGATCGTTCGAGCACGTCGCTGCCCGTGCTGTCGAACACGAATCGATCGAACACCGCACGCGACGGGTCGCCGGTTCTCGCTTCGATGTCGGTGACGCCCGTCGGCCCGTTGTAGTCGATCTGCAACCCTGACTGGATCCCGTCCGCGCACTCGGCGAACGACTCGCACCGAGACCCGCTGACGCTCACTTGGGCGAGCTGAGCGGCGATGTCGCTGCCGTTGTCCGAGTCGGCGCGAATTGCAGCGAGCGCAATGAGGTTGGCGCAGTCGTATGCGTTGGCCGCGAAGAATCCGTCAGGGTCGAATGGCACGGCGGCGTCGCTCGACTCGGCGATCGGCGCCAACCCGACGATGCGGGTGCGCAAGGACGAACTCAAGGCCTCGATCCGCTGCGGTGCTGCCGGATTGCGCAACGCGTCGCTGACCACCACCGTCGACAAGTCGCTGAAGTTCTCGTCGTCGAGCGCCTCGAGGAACCTCGTGATGTCATTGGCGTTGGCGAGCACGATGGCGACCTGTGCGTCGGATTCGGCGACGGATCGGGCCTCGTCGGAGAGGTCGTCGTCGTCGGTCGCGAACGGCTGGCGATCCATGACCGACACGCCGACGTTGTCGAGCCACACCTCGACCGCGTCGGCAAAGCCGCGGCCATAGGCGTCGTCGACGTAGGCCACCGCGACCCGCTGTGCCCCGGTCTGGTCCGCAGCTTCGGCGATGGCGCGCGCCTGCAACGAGTCGCTGGGCACGGTGCGGAAGAACAGGCCCTCGTCGGGAAAGCCGTCGAGGCCGAGCGCGCTCGCGGTTGGCGAGCACGCGGGGACACCGGCCGACACGAGCCGATCGAGGGTGCTCAGCGCCGTGATCGACGATGCCGGACCGACCACTGCGTCGACGCCAGCGTCGAGCAGGCTCTGAATCGAGGTGGTGGCGGTTGCGGTGCTGCTGCCCTCGTCGGCCACCACCAACCGTACCGACCGATCGAACACCCCACCCTCGTCGTTGATGCGATCGACTGCGGTCGCGACTGCGGCTTCCAATGGCTGCCCGATCACACTGTCGCTGATCGGCAGCAGGGCGCCGATCACCAGTTGCCCATCGCTGTCGTCTTGTTGGGCGATGGTTGTCGTCGTCGCTACGACGGTGGTTGCGGTGGTGCCGTCGGTGTCGCTGTTGGTGCACGCGGCGGCGAGGGCAAACGACAACAACGCAGCTCCAGCGGCACCTCGACGGGACAGATTCACGAAGGCCCAGCGTAGGAGAGGGGGACCCGGCGTCAACGCCATCTATCCTCTGGGCATCGTGACCGCCCATGTTCGCAACGAACTCGTCGCAGCCGCCGACGCCAAGATTGGCCGTCCCGGACAGCAGTGGTGTCGGGCGCTGGCCGAGGTCACTGACGAGTGGGTGGTGTCGGTTTTCGAGCAGGCCCGCCAGCAGATGCCGGAGACGCGGATGGCGTTGTTGGCGGTCGGCGGCTACGGGCGTGGTGAACTCGCACCCCAGAGCGACCTCGATCTGCTCCTCGTGCACGATGTCAAGCCGAAGAAGGTGCCCAAGCTCGTCGAGCCGGTCGCCAGCGCGCTCTGGTACCCGATCTGGGACACCGGTCTGAAGCTCGGCCATGCCGTGCGACGCCTCGACGAGCAACTTGACCTGGCTGCCACCGACCTCGATTCGGCGACCGCGTTGGTCACCGCACGCCCCCTCGCGGGCGACGACGAGCTCGCCGACGAGGTGGTC
Organism: Ilumatobacteraceae bacterium; assembly: GCA_963793335.1. GTDB lineage: Bacteria > Actinomycetota > Acidimicrobiia > Acidimicrobiales > Ilumatobacteraceae > Sva-07. Next base: position 17,114 of record CAWBZS010000004.1, read on the forward strand.
GACGCTGGCGCACGGTTGTGGCGCGCGAATGCGACGCGCCACCTGGCCGCACTTCGCGACCGGGTCGCGGCCCGCCAACAAGCGGCCGGTGACGTGGCCTACCGGCTCGAACCCGACCTCAAAGACGGCCATGGCGGGCTGCGAGACGTCCAGTCGCTCTGGTGGGCCGAGGCAGCAGGGCTCAACTTGATCGCTGAGGATCTGGTCGAACTCGACCGCTACTACGACGTCCTGCTGCGGGCGCGGGTGTCCCTGCACGTCACCACTGGTCGAGCGGGCGACGTGCTGCGACTGGAAGACCAGGATGCTGTCGCAACCGCCGGCGGATGGAGCGACGCCGACCATCTGATGGCCGATGTCGCTGCCGCAGGGCGCAGCATTGCCTGGCTGTGCGACGAGAACTGGGGTCGAGCGGTTGCCCCGGTGGCTCCGGAACCCGATCGTGCGGTGGCACCCGGCGTCGTGATTCACCGGGGCGAGATCGAGCTTGCGGCCGGCGCCGATCCGGCTGCGGACTCGACGCTGGTGTTGCAGACCGCCGTGGCCGCTGCCCGCTCGGGTTGCCGCATCGGCCGGTCCACGCTCGACCGGCTGAGTTCCGAGGTCGACGGATGGCCCGGCACCTGGCCGGTCGGTGCCACCGAGAACCTCGTCGCGCTGCTGCTCGAGGGGCACCGAGCGATCCGGGTGCTCGAGTCGCTCGACCAGCGAGACCTGATCGCACGCCTGCTCCCCGAGTGGGCAGCGGTGCAGTCGAAGCCGCAACGAAACGCCTATCACCGGTTCACGGTCGACCGGCACCTGTGGGAAGCCGCGGCGAATGCAGCGGACCTTGTCGACCGGGTGCGGCGTCCCGACCTGCTCGTGCTGGGAGCCCTGTTCCACGATCTGGGCAAGGGATACCCCGGCGACCACACCGAGGTGGGGATCGACCTCGTGCGAACCATCGGGCCGCGGCTGGGGCTCCCCGCCAGCGACGTCGACGTACTCGCGGCGATGGTCGAACACCACCTCTTGCTGCCCGATGTGGCAATGCGCCGCGATCTCACCGACCCCAAGACGATCGAACAGGTTGCGAACGCCGTGGTGAACGTGGAGCGCCTGGAACTGCTGCACGCACTGACCGAGGCCGACTCGCTCGCTACCGGGCCGTCGGCATGGGGCGAGTGGAAGGCCGGGCTCGTGTCGGAACTGGTGGCTCGGACGCGACATGTGCTCGGCGGTGGCGACGTTGCCGAGGTGACCTGGCGGCTGTTTCCCGACGCGGACACCCTGGCGTTGATGGCGGCCGGCGAAGTGGCGGTCGCACGGCGCGACGACGTGATCACGGTGGTGAATCCAGATGCCGCAGGGACGTTCGGTCGCATTGCCGGTGTGATGTCGCTGCACGGTCTCGATGTCGTCAGCGCGCAGGCCCACTCCGACGAAGGTGGAATGGCTGCGTCGCAGTTCCGCATCGTGCTTCCGGGCGGTCGTGTCAACTGGCGGGCGGTCACCGTCGATCTGCGTCGCGCGCTCGAACACCGGCTGGCGATCGAGGCGCGGTTGGCCGAGCGGGCAGCCACCTATCGCCGCCGTCGCCGCACGCAGGCTGCACCGCCGGCACCGCCGTCGGTGGTGTTCGACGATGCGGCGTCGAGCAACGCGACCGTGATCGTGGTCAGAGCTGCGTCCAAGATCGGTGTGCTGCATCGCATCTCGACGGCACTCGGTGAGTTGGGTCTCGACATCCGCCACGCCACGGTGCAGACCTTGGGGATGGAGGTCGTCGACACGTTCTACGTTCGTACCGGCGGCGCATTGGTCACCGACGCTGCTCACCGCAAGGAGATCGAGCGGGCGCTCTTGCACGCAGTGTCGTGACGCTCGATGGCCTAACGTGATCGCGGTGACGGCAGACGCACGCGACCTGGCGAGATGGAGTGAATCGCTCGCCGCGATCGCTCGCACCGGGCTCGGGTTCAGCGACAGCCTCTACGAGCGGGAGCGCTTCGAGGAGGTGTTGCACATCGCCGGCGACATCAAAGCAGCGGCCAAGGAGATCGAAGCAGCCGCCGAACTCGATGACGAGGCCGCCGCCGTGCAGCGCGAGACCGATCACTTCGTGCAGGAGTGGATGGAGTCGGTCGGCGAAGGTGTCCCCGGCTACGTCACCCCGAAGGTGGCGGTCGGCGCGATCGTGGGCAACGACAACGGCGAGATCCTGCTGGTGCAACGCAAGGACTCGGGCATCTGGTTGTACCCGACCGGTTGGGCCGACGTCGGTTATTCACCCGCTGAGGTCGCGGTCAAGGAAGTGAGCGAGGAGACCGGGATCGACTGCGAGCCGGTACGCCTGCTCGGCGTCGTCGACGGCCAGCGAATGGGGTTCAGCCGATTCGGCATGTACATGCTGCTGTTCCACTGCCGAGCCACCGGCGGCGAACTCGTTCCTCATCCGCTCGAGACCGCAGACGTCGGCTGGTTCGCATCGGACTCGCTTCCCGAAGCCACCGCCGGTGCACAGTGGTGGGGCCCGATGGCGTTCGCTGCGCTCGACGGGGTCGAGTCGCCAGCGACGTTCGACTCGGTGCGTTCACCTGTGTGGCGCAGCGAGTCCTCGGACTGATCCGGCGCCCGAGACCGCGCTGACCGATCAGTCGGCGTCGCGGTCGCGGAGGAACTGTTCGACTTCCTCCACGAGCGCATCGGGGTCGACCGGTGCTGCCGACGTCAGGTCGTCGTCGGTGTCGTCGTTGGCCTCGTCGTCGGTGAGCTGTTCGAGGCGTGACAGGTACTCGATCATGTCGTCGTCGTCGCCGATCATGGCGGCCACCTGGGCGTCGTAGGCGGTTGCCTCGTCGGTGAGGTGGCCAGTGGGCGCTGGTGTGCCGATCATCGTGCACGCACGTTCGATCAGTGCGAGCGCAGCCTTGGGCGACGGGACCTGCGATGCGTATCCCGGGACCGCTGCCCACAGTGACGCCGTGGCCAGACCGTGGCGGTGGAGGCTGTCGTGCAAGACGCCGACGATGCCGGTGGGGCCCTCGTACTGCGAGCGTCGAAGGTCGAACCGTTCGATGAGGCCCTCATCCGTGGCGGTGCCGATGAGGGGCACCGGCCGCGAGTGAGGAACGTCGGCGAGCAGCGCGCCAAGGGAGATCGCCATCGTGGTGCCGAATCGCTCGGCGAGACCCTCGATCTGTTCGCAGAACAGCCGCCACCGCAATGCCGGCTCCGGGCCGAGCACGAGGATCACATCACCGCCGGGGAGTGACGCCGACCAGACGCCGACGGTCGGCCAGACGATCGAGCGGTGCTGGGTCTCGTCGAGACGGACGTGTGGACGTACCGTGGCGAAGTCGGTGAACAGCTCGGGGTCGAGTTCGGCGAGCGCCTCGGCGCCCCACGATTCGATCATCGTGCGCAGTGCGGTCGATGCGGCGTCGCCGGCGTCGTTCCATCCGGTGAACCCGGCGACCAGGACCGGATGGTGGAGATTCGGTTCCGCCAGCCAACGAATGTGCTCGGTTCCCACAGGCTCCACGCTACCGGCGCGAGGCGGTAGCGTCGGTCGAGGTGAGCGACGAGACCGGCCTGCACGATGATGACGACGTGATCGTTGGAGTGGCCGAGGTCGTCGACGACGAGCTGGTCGAAGCGTTCGATCGTCTGATCCCGCAGCTGTCGTCGTCCTCGCCGCCGCCGACCCGGGAGCATCTCGTTGCACTGGTCGGGAGCGCCGACACCGTGCTGTTCGTCGTCCGGTTGGGCGGCCAGATCGTCGGCAGTTTGACCTTGGCGTTCTACCGGATTCCCACCGGGACGAAAGCGTGGATCGAGGACGTGGTCGTCGACGGTGCTGCCCACGGGCGCGGTGTGGGCGAGCTGCTCAATCGAGCCGCGCTCGAGCAAGCACGGGAGCGAGGCGCCAAGGATGTCAGCCTCACCAGCCGTCCGTCTCGAGAGGCCGCCAACCGGCTGTACCAGCGCATCGGTTTCGAGCCACGCACCACCAACGTGTACCGCTACACCCTCTAACAACCCGCCTGCGTTGCGTTTTCGGTGGGCCGGCCCGCCGAAAACGCAACGCAAACGGAGTCGTCGGGTGGGTGGGCGGAACGGTCAGTGGCGGGCGCGCAGCAGGTCTTCTGCGGCCTGACGCACCTGCCAGTCGCGATCGGCGAGGGCCCGTTCGATCGTGGCCTCGACGTCGTCGCCGGCGAATGGCGCCAACGCCAGCACGGCTCGTCGGCGGACCGCAGGCTTGTCGGCGCAGGCAGCGATGATCGCCTCGAGACCGAGCTCGTCGCCGATGGCTCCGAGCGATGCCACGGCTGCCTCGCGCACGAGGGGTTCGGGCGAGTCGGCGGCGAGCGCGACGAGTCGCTCCACGACTTCGGCACGATTCGATTCGTGTTCGCCGCACGCCCAGGCTGCGATCTCGACCACCCGCGGGTCGGGATCGTGGAGCACGCCCAGCAGATCGACCGCCGGATGCGTGGCTGCGACCTCTCCGGCTCGACGACGCACGGTGGGGTCGTCGTCGGCCAAGCAGATCGCAATGGTGGCATCGTCGAGCACGCCGAGGCGCTCCAAGGCTCCGAGGGCGGTCGCCCGAACTGCGGCGTCGCCCGCTTCGAGCCCCGATCTGGCAGTGTCCGCATCGCCCGTGTGGCCCGCGATCGCCACGTCGCGCCGGGTCGGCGACGGCGTGGCGTGGTCTGGCGCGGTCACTGGTTCAGCAGGTCGGTGAACGTGATCACGAGGTATCCCGCGCCGAAGGCGATCACGACGGCGAGCACCGCCCCGAGGACGATGGCGATCCCGGAACTGGCGACCGCAGCGAAGACCCGTCGCAGGGGGCCAGGGCGCTTGTACAGGGTCGTGGTGGTCTCCGCGATGGGAATCGGCTCGCGTGGTCGTCGAAGAATCGACTCGCTGCGTGGTGTTCGGGGCGCTGCTCTGGCAGTCTTACGCCACCCGGCCAGGGCGAGCGCGACGAGTGCGAGTCCGGCCATCCAGGCAGCCTGAGTGGTGAGTTCCGTGACTGACACGACAACCGACATCGTATCCATCGCCCCACGCAAGCGATGGTGGGCATTGATCCTGGCTGCTGTGGGCCTGCTGCTGCTCGCCGCCATCGGGGTCGCATCGCTGCTGCCCTCCTCGCTCGTGTCCGAGAAGGAGAATCGTCGCTCCGGCGAACTCGAGCCCACTCCGTACGCACTCACCCCGGCATCTGCCGACTCCGTGAACTCGCGAATCGAGTTCGGCGATCTGCCCGACGGGGTCGAGCGATTCGACACGGGCAACGAGTTCCACTTCGTCACGGTCACCGCCCCCAGGCAGTCGGTGCTGTCGTGGTTCGCGGGGCGGAACGACCCTGCGGTCGACTTCATGACCGAAGAGGACAAGTTCGGGGTTCGCACGCCGACGCAGCGACGTGAGTTCAACCTGCAGATGATGCGCACGGCCGAGCAGGAGGCGCAGTACGTCGCGCTCAGCACGCTCGGCTACGACGTCGAGATCACGCCGGGCGACGTGATCGTGAGCGACGTGCTGTGCAAGACGCCTGGCGACGACGGTGAGTGCGATGTGTGGTTCCCCTCCGATGAGCAGATCGATCCCGCCGACCGGATCGTCGAGGCAGATGGGGTGACGCTCGACTCGGTGCAAGATCTCGTCGAGGTGCTCGACGGACGCGATCCCGGCGACGAGATCGACATGCTGATCGATCGGCCGGGCGTCGGAGAGCTGGCGGTCACCGTCGAGTTGTCGGCGTCACCCGACGATCCGGACCGCACCATCGTCGGCTTCGTGCCGTTCGACACCCAGGCGATCAGCCTGCCGTTCGAGGTCGACATCCGTACCGACGACATCGGTGGACCGTCGGCGGGGCTGGCGTTCACGCTGGCACTGATCGACGAGTTGTCGCCCGGCGACCTCACCGGCCCGGCGGACGTCGCTGTGACGGGAACGATCAACCTCGACGGTTCGGTCGGGGCGATCGGTGGGCTCACACAGAAGGTCTCAGCGGTGCATCAGAACGGCATCGAGGTGTTCCTGGTTCCCGCATCGCAGTCCGAGTTGTCCGATCCCGAGGCGCTCCAACGCCTGGAGGACGCTGGTCGAGGTGAGGTCGAGATCATCCCGGTCGCAACACTCGACGAAGCACTCGACGCGCTCGAACGACTCGGCGGGGACCCGCTGATCCAGGCGACCTGACCGATTGCCACCACCTGGACCTTGCGGGTGCGTAGCGTTGGCGCATGGCCATGTCCTTCGCTCGACCCGATCCGTCGTCACCGGCGTCGGTTGCCGACGCTGCGTTCAGCACTGGTCGGAGAGGATTCGACCAGGCCGAGGTGCGCGATTTTCTCCGGATGGTCGCCGCTGAGCTCGGCCGGATTCAGGAGCGCGAGCGCTTCCTCGAACGCGAATTGCGAACAGCACAGTCCAGCCCCGATCTCACCTCGGTGTCGCTCGACGACGAGACGCTCACCCGGATGCTCGGTGAGGAAACCGCTCGAGTGCTCACCACTGCGCGCGAGAGTGCTGCAGAGATCCGTCGCAAGGCGGAGCAGAGCGCAGCACAGCTCGTGTCCGAGGCCAGCGACGAAGCAGCCCGCCTCCGTGAGGAGGCAGAAGTCGAGGCGTCGCGTCGCCGAACCGATGCTGCGGCCGACGCCGAAGCCGAGCTGGCGATGGCCAAGCAGCAGGGTCGAGAGATGGTCAACGAGGCGCGGGCGTACCGCGAGCGTGTGCTCAGCGAGCTGTCGCGTCGCCGCGAGCTGGCTCGCGAGCAGATCGAGCAGCTGTTGCACGGTCGTGATCGGCTGATCGCGACCTTTGAGAGCGCGCGGCTCGCAGCTGTTGACGTGATCGCCGAGCTGCAACCGCTCGGCGAGCCGAACGAATACGTCAATCTCGCCCCGACCACGGGACCGGTGCCGGTGATGGTGCCCAATGAGCCACGGCCGACGAGCGACGACGTCCCGAGCGACGAGACTCCGGCCGACAGACTCCGGCCGACGAGATCCGGCCGACGATGCCGGGGCCGACGACACGCTTGGCGTTGCAACCGACGAGGTTGCAGATGCGGCGTCCGTCGAGGTGACCGATGACGAGCAGGACGACCCCGTGGTTGCCGACGAGGTCGAGCCGGTCGCCGATGATGTCGCCGAGCCGGTCGAGCCGGTCGCCGATGATGTCGCCGAGCCGGTCGACGAGGCGGACGAAATCGTGGAGCCCGAGCCGCTCGAAGCGATCGCCGACGCGCCGGTGCCCGAACCACAAGCCGAGCGCGATGACGTCGTCGTCGATCTCTTTGCTCGGCTGCGTGCCGACACGGTCAACGACGACGTGACCGGCGATGGCGCAGCGAGCGACGAGACATCCGAAGACGACGCCGCAGACAGCGACCCAGGCATCGATCCCACTGCGCAGACGGGCGCGGTGCGGGTCGATGTCATCGGGTCCGAACCGGAGGAAGCCCTCGCGGCCGAGGTGTCCGATGTGGAGCCCGAGCCGACCGGGTTCGAGCGTCGGGATGCGGATCTCACCCCGCTGATCGTGGCGAGTGCCAAGAAGATCAAGCGGGTGCTGGCCGACGAGCAGAACGAGGTGCTGGACGCGTTGCGTCGCCACGACCCCGTGCAGCACGTCGATGCCCTGTTGCCGCCACCGGAGGAGCACCTCGAGCGCTACCGGGTGGCGATCGTCGATGATCTGCTCGGCGCCGCAGAGGCCGGCGCTTCGTCGGTGGTCGATGGTCCTGGCGCTCGCTTGAGCAAGGGCGATGCGGAGACGGCCACAGCGATGGCGGTAGCGGTACTCGACGAATGGCTGATCATGCCGCTGCGCGAGCGGCTCGACCGCTGCGTTGCGAACGGTGGCGGCGACAACGCCGAGGTCACCCGACAGGTTCGTGCTGTGTATCGCGAATGCAAGACCCAACACATCGACGAGCAACTCGACGACGTCATCCTGACCGCGCATGGACGTGGAGCGTTCGCTGCGATCGAGCCCGGCACGCCGATCTTGTGGACGTCCGACCACTCGCGTTCGGTCTGCTCGGATTGTGACGACAACACGCTGTCCGGTGCGGTACCTGCCGGCGAGCCGTTTCCGACGGGTCATCTGTGTGCTCCGGCACACCTCGGGTGCCGATGCATCTTGCTCCCTGCTGAGCGTTAGCCTCAGCGCCAATGCGGCGCTCATCTGATCTGTCTGTCGATCGTCCCCGTCGCCGAATCAGTGGTCGCGGGATTCTGATCGCTCTCGGCGGGCTGTTCCTCTTCATTCTGATCTTCGGACGTGCCATCGCGCGGTTCTACGTCGACTACCTCTGGTACGACGCGCTCGGTCGAAGCGACGTGTTCTGGGGTGTCCTCAGTGCCCAGGTCACGCTGTTCGCGTTGTTCTTCGTTGCGTTCGCGGTGATCGCCGGGCTCAACCTCTATCTGGCCGATCGAGCGGCACCGACGCAGTTCCCGGCCAACGTGCACCCGTATGTCGAGCGGTTCCACGAGCTGTTCGGCAAGCGGCTGCGCCTGGTGCGCTACGGCATTGCGCTGCTGTTCGCCGTGCTGCTGGCGCTGCCTGCGGTGGCGCTGTGGCAGGACTGGATGCTGTTCCGCAACGCCACCGAATTCGGTGTGTCCGACCCGCAGTTCAACATCGATGTCGGCTTCTACGTCTTCCAGCTGCCGTTCCTGTCGTTCATGCTCAACTGGCTGTTCGCGGCGCTGATCGTGGTGCTGTTGCTCACGGCGGCCGCCCACATTCTCAACGGTGGTGTGGTGTTCGTGTCGCCGGTGCCGGCCATTCGTCAAGCCACCAAGGCCCATCTCGCCGTGCTGCTCGCCGTGCTCGCCGTCGTGAAAGCAGGCGACTACTGGCTCGACCGCTACGACGTCACCAACAGCCAAACCGGCATCGTCCAGGGCGCCACCTATTCCGTGGTCAACGCGCAGCTCCCGGCGATCATGCTGCTGATTCTGATCGCACTGCTCACTGCGGGGCTCTACCTGTCGGTGGTGCGTACCGGCTCGTTCCGGATGCCCCTGATCGCGTCGGCGCTGTGGCTCGTCGTGGCGCTCGTCGGTGGCGTGATCTATCCCGCCGTGGTGCAGGCGCTGGTGGTCAACCCCAACCAGCAGGAGCGCGAGCAGGAGTTCATCGCCCGAAACGTCGATGCCACGAAGCAGGCGTTGGGCCTCACCGAGGTCGTTGTCGAGGACGTGGAGTTCGAATCGTTGAACGCCGCCGAGGTCGAAGCCGACCTGGCGCCGCTCGACAACGTTCGTCTGTTGAATCCGGCACAGATGGTGAACCGGTTCAAGGTCGACCGCGGTGAGGTCGCCGGACTCACCATCGACGACCTCGACGTCGATCGGTACGTGCTCGACGACTCGATCGACAACCAGCCCGAGGAAGTCCTGATCGCTGCGCGCGAACTCCAGCTCAGCGGGGTGACCAACACGAGCTGGCAGGGCCTCCATCTGATCAACACCCGCGGTTGCGGTCTCGTGCTGGCACCCACCGGTCGTGTGCTCGAGAGCCAGCGTCCCGACTACCGAACGGTGGAACTGGAACGTCCCGAGCTGTACTTCAGCCCGAGCCTCACCGGCTACGCCATCGCGAACACGTCGTCGACCGAGCGTGAGTGCTCCGAACCACATCAGTACGAAGGCACCAGCGGCGTGGCGATGAGCTCGCTCGCTCGGCGGGCTGCATTCGCACTGGCGTTCCTCGACTACAACGTGATCGGCTTCGGCGGCATCCAGGACGACTCGCAGATGCTGTGGGTGCGTGGCATCAACGATCGCCTCGAGAAGCTGGCGCCGTTCCTGTCCTATGACGCCGACCCGTACCCGGTCGATCTCAATGGTCGAGTCGTGTGGGTGACCGATGCGTACACCACCACCAGCCGCTATCCGTACGCACAGCGCATCGGTGATGTGCAACGGTCACCCCAGTCGGGCCTGAGCGACGACGACAACTACGTGCGCAACAGCGTCAAGGCCGTCACCGACGCCTACACGGGTGACGTCACGTTCTACGTGGTCGACGAGGAGGATCCGATCCTGCGCTCGTGGCGTGGTGCGTTCCCCGACCTGTTCACGCCATTGTCGGAGATGCCCGAGGAGCTGCGCGACAACCTGCGCTTCCCCGAGGATCTCTTCCGCATCCAGACCGACGTGTGGTCGAAGTACCGCATCGCCGCCGACCAGTTCTTCCAGCGTGTCGGTGCCTGGTCGGTCGCGCAGGCGCCCGGGATCGAGCCCTCACAGGCAGCTGCCGCCAACCCCGGAGCTGCCGCCACAGGCGCTGCCCCGACCGCCGCACAGAGCACGTTCGCCGACGAGTCCGACACCGGTCGATTCGTGCCGTACTACACGATGTTCGACACTTCGGCGCCGGGTGAACCCGCCACCGAGGAGTTCGTCATCCTGCGGCCGTTCGTGCCGTTCTCCACCAACGACCAGCGCACCGAGCTGCAGGCGTTCATGACCGCGTCGAGCGAGCCCGAGAACTACGGCCAGCTCACCTCCTACATCGTGCAGGAGACCAACAACCGTCTCCCGGACGGACCCTTGCGTGTGGCCAGCAACGCCGAGTCGACCGAGCTGATCTCGCGACGCATCTCGCTCGACAACGTCGGCGGCGGCGGCAGTGAGGTGCGTTTCGGTGACCTGCAGTTGATTCCCGTGTCGCAGGGCCTCGTCTACGTGCGTCCGTACTACGTGGCCGTGCCGCAGAACTCGGCCGAGGTCACCTCGGTGACCGAATACCGCGGTGTGATCGTGTCCTACAACGACCAGGCCGTCCTGGAAGACACCGTCAGCGAGGCGTTGGCCGAGCTGTTCCCAGGGTTCGAGGGCGACATCGCCGAAACGATCGAGGAACCGAGCGAGCCGACCGACGACCCGGAGACGACCGATCCGCCGGACCCGGTTGATCCCGAGACCGACACCGATCCGGATTCCGACGTCGGTGTGTCGAACGGCGACGACCCGCTGGCATTGCTGCAGCAGGCCGACGAGGCGTTCGCCGAGGCCGACGAGGCGCTCGCCGACGGCGACCTCGGGCTGTACCAGGACAAGATCCGCGAGGCCCGAGCGCTGATCACCGACGCCTTCGAGCTCATCGAACGGCCCTGAGCGGTCGGCCGCCCGACGCCGCCTGTCGGTCAGACGGCGCCGGGGCGGCGCAACCGGTCGGCGAGTTCCGCCAGGTCAGCCCGGAACGTGATCTGGTAGCGGGCCTGCTCTGCGGCGAGCCGCTCGGTGGCGTCGAGCACGTCGTCGATCGCGACGTCGAGCCGCTCGGCGATGCGAGCTTCGAGCGCCTCCGTGTCGACGGCTGAGCCTCCGTCATCGGAGGTGCCCGACCTCTCGTCGGTGCGGTTGAGGGCGTCGATGTCGCTGCTCAGCTCCACCAGTTGGTTGGTGAGTTCGGTCGAGACACTGGTGACCCTTGCGTCGATGCCCGCGGTCCGGTCGGACAACTCGGCGAGCTGGTCGCGCAGCGTCTCGATCCGTTCGTTGAGATCGGTGCCTGCAGCCGATACCAGCGGCGGTGGGGGGAAGGGCGACACCAACGAAAGCTGCTCCGATGCTCGTGACTCGCTGGCTCGCTTGTCATAGGCGTCGATGCGCTCGTCGATGCGTTCGGCGATTCGCTGGTCGACACGTTCGTCGAGTTCGGCGATGCGGCGCTCGAGTGCTGCGTTCTGCCCGGCCAGCACCTGAAGCTGATCTCGCAGGGCGGCAGCTTCGGCGGCCGCTGCCCGCTGTTGCTGTTCCTGGAGTTGTTGTTGCTGCTGCTTCTTCTTGCTGTTGAACAATCCGATCGACCTCGCTGGTGTGGGCGTGATCGAACGGTACCTGACTACGGTTGGTGGGCGATGGCTCCTCACGTTCCGCACCAGATCCACCTGTCCGAATCCGACATGCCGACGCAGTGGTACAACCTCGTTGCCGACCTTCCGACGCCGCCACCTCCGGCGCTGCATCCGGGCACGCACGAGCCTGCAGGTCCCGACGACTTCGCACCGCTGTTCCCGATGGCCCTCATCGAGCAGGAGGTCACCACCGAGCGGTACGTCGACATTCCCGGCGGTGTCCTCGATGTGTACAAGCTGTGGCGCCCCAGCCCGCTGTTCCGGGCCCACCGGCTCGAAGCGTTGCTCGACACCCCGGCGCGCATCTACTACAAGTACGAAGGGGTCAGCCCGGCTGGGTCGCACAAGCCGAACACCGCCGTGCCGCAAGCCTGGTACAACCACCAGGAGGGGATCACCAAGCTCACCACCGAGACCGGCGCAGGCCAGTGGGGCACCGCGCTCGCGTTCGCCACCGCGCAGTACGGCATGGAGTGCGAGATCTGGCAGGTCGCAGCGTCGTACAAGCAGAAGCCGTACCGCAAGACGATGATGGAGATCTGGGGTGCCACGCTGCACTCGAGCCCGTCGGAGCTCACCGAATTCGGGCGTTCGTTGCTGGCCGAGAACCCCGATCATCCGGGTTCGCTCGGCATCGCGATCTCCGAGGCGGTCGCGATGTGTGTGGCCGACCCGACGGCTCGCTACGCGCTCGGCTCGGTGCTCAACCATGTGTTGCTCCATCAGACGATCATCGGTGAAGAGGCGTTGTTGCAGCTGGCGATGGTCGACGAGGTGCCCGACCTGCTCGTCGGGTGCACCGGTGGCGGGTCGAACTTCGGTGGGCTGGCCTTCCCGTTCCTGCGTGAGAAGCTGGCCGGGAAGATGAACCCGACGATCCGTTGCGTCGAGCCCGCTGCGTGCCCAACGCTCACCAAGGGCGAGTACCGTTACGACTTCGGCGACACCGCCGGCATGACGCCGTTGATGAAGATGCACACGCTCGGCCATTCGTTCATTCCGGAGCCGATCCACGCCGGCGGCCTTCGCTACCACGGAATGAGCCCGCTGGTGTCACACGTCTACAACGAGGGTCTGGTGGAGGCGATCTCGATTCCGCAGCGCGAGTGCTTCGCCGGCGCCTTGCAGTTCGCGCGCACCGAGGGGATCGTGCCGGCGCCCGAGCCGACACATGCGATCGCAGCGGCGATCCGTGAGGCGCTGGCCTGCAAGGAATCGGGCGAGGAGAAGGTGATCCTCACGGCCCTCTGCGGTCACGGTCACCTCGATCTCGCCAGCTACGAGAAGTACCTGTCGGGCGAGATGGTCGACTACGACCTGCCCGACTCGGCGATCGCCGAGGCGATGGCAAGCGTCCCCGTCATCGCCTGAGCACCCACCCACCCATCCCCGTTTGTGTTGCAGAATGGGTGGCCCGCCCCACCAGAACTGCAACGCAAACGGGGTTTGGCCGAGTTCAGAGGGTGAGGCGGTAGAGGTCCGGGTCGCCGGACGTCGGCGTGAACCCGACACGCTGGAGGTACTTGCGGTGGATGTCGGTGTCGCCGGCGCTGCGCAGTTCGGTGATGCCGTCGTCGCGGAACACCTCGGCGCCGGGTCCGTAGAGCCATCGCCCGAGGCGTGAGTCGCGGTAGGGGCCGAGGACGTAGTCGAGGTCGATCGTGAGCGTCGAGCCGTCGCGGCGACCGATCACCAACCCGGCGGGGAGGCCGTCTCGGGTCAACAGCAGTGTGACGACGCCCTCGCCGGCCGGGAGACGGAAATCGGGCTGGAAGCGGTGGATGTCGATCAGGTGGAAGGCGACGAAGTCCGCCAGGAACGGCGAGTCGGCGCGGAGGTGCGACACGCCGAGGTCGCGTCCGTTCGGTTGGCCCGACGCGAACTCCTTGCGCAGGAACCAGACGTTGATCACGGCGATCGAACCGTTGGTGATCATGATCGGGATCGAGTCGATCAGCGTGCCGTAGACGAAGAACGTGACCGACCCGGCCAGCGACACCATCCGCAGCCGAACGACGGAGGTCATCGTGAGCGACAGCACGACCAACGCCGAGGCCAGATAGCCGACCAGTTCTGCTCCGTTCACTTCGAACACGCCGGCACCGTAACTCGGGTTTCAGCTCGCCGAGGCGTCGCCGGGGTGGAGGAGCCCGGATTCGTACGCGAACACCACGGCGTGCACCCGGTCCCGTAGGTCGAGCTTCATCAACACTCGCTTCACATGGGTCTTGACGGTGCTCTCGGCGACGTACAACTCAGCAGCGATCTCGCGGTTCGAATACCCGCGCGCCATCAGCACCAGCACCTCGTGTTCGCGGTCGGTGAGTCGGTCGATCCGCTGGGTTGATCGCTCGTCGGCCGGTGAGCCGTGGGTGGTGCGAGCGAACTCGCCCATCAGCTTCTTGGTCACCGACGGAGCGAGCAGCGCCTCGCCGGCAGCGGTGAGTCGCAACCCATCGAGGAGGTCCTCCGGCGGCGTGCGCTTGAGCAGGAACCCGCTCGCCCCGGCACGCACCGCTTCGTACACGTACTCGTCGAGCTCGAACGTCGTCAGGATCAACACCCGTGGCCCTGACAACCGGCTGTTGTCGCCGGTGCCGTCGTTGCCGGCTGCGACGATCTCGCGGGTCGCTTCGATGCCGTCGATGCCGGGCATACGGATGTCCATCAGCACCACGTCTGGCCGGAGCCGATGCGTCAAGTCGATCGCCTCGCGGCCGTCGCCGGCCTCGCCGACCACCGCAAGGTCGTCCTGGGTCTCGATCATCAGGCGCAGGCCGGCGCGCACCAGGTGGTCGTCGTCGGCGATCAGGATGCGAACGGTCATTTCGGCACCGATGTGCGATCGACGGTGGTCGACCGATGCCGAACGGGCCGCGGCGTCGTGGAGTGTTGTTGGTCGAGCGGGAGCAGCGCGCGTACCCGGAAGCCGCGATCGGCGCCGACGTCGGCGTCGAGGCGACCGCCGAGCACGCTCGCTCGCTCACGCATTCCTGCGAGGCCGCGCCCGCTGCCATTCGTGCCCTGATGGCGAGCGCCGGCACCGTCGTCGGCCACCACGATCTCGAGTTCGCCATCCGAGCACGACAAGGTGACGTCGATCCGGGCCGGGCCAGCATGCTTGATCGCATTGGTCAGCGACTCCTGCACGATGCGGTACGCAGCGATACCGACGCGGCGATCGAGCGGATGATCGCAGCGCTGCACGAAGTGGATGTCGGCGCCGGCGGCACGCAACTCGCCGACGAGCGTGGCGATGTCGGCCGAGCCGTGGATCGGGGTGAGGGGAGCCGCATCGTCGTGCAGCAGGCCCAGCATGTGGTCGAGGTCGGTCAGCGCACTGCGGCCGGTGTCTTCGATGTCGCGGAGCGCGTCGACGGTTCGGGGGTCGTCACTGGCGAGGCGGGCGGCCCCGGCGTGCAACACCATCACGTTGACGGCGTGGCCGACGGCATCGTGGAGTTCACGGGCGATACGCACACGCTCGTCGGCGACGGCGCGCTCGGCGACCTGGTCCTGTTGCTGGCGCAGGTTGAGCGTCTCCACCGCCAGTCGGCTGGCCCGGATCTGGTTTTGGCGCACGATCAGCGCCACCACCCAACCCACCCCGACGAGCAGAGTGGTCACCGGAAGCGCCAGCCACTCCGGGTCTCCGGGGCCGTAGAGCACCACGGTCGACAGCAGCGCCGCAGCGACGGCGACGATCGCTCCGGAGATGTTGGCGGGGCGGGTCATGCCGACCGAATAGGTGAAGAACGGCACCGCGAGCAGCGCGTTGGTGTCGCCCTGCGATGCGCTTGCGAGCATGTACAGCGCGGTCGCCGCGGCGAGCACCCCGAGTGGAGCAAGCCGCCGCAACGGCAGCAGCAGGGTGGGGCTGACCGCCAGCCACCAGCCGACGCCTTCAACGGAGCCGAACTCGTCGACATACGCGTCGCTCGTGAGTGAGCCAACGGTGATCCAGACGAACACCAACGCCAGCAGGGCGTCGGCCGCCATCCACCAGGGATCGCGTGATTGCCGACGATCGGGCCGCAGCCAGTCGAAGGTCACGTGATGCACAGTACCGGCGGGCACCTCGTGGTGTCGTCCCCCGCTGGTGCTGTCCGATCGTCCCCCTCCAGGGTGATACAGGTCGGTGCTTCCGGGTGACGACATCGGTGCCCCCGAAGCGGAGAGTGGATGCCGGACCACGAGGAGGTTCTCGACATGGCACATCCACGAAGCCGCATCGTTGCGCTGGTGATCGGTTGTCTGCTGTTGCTTCCGGCGCTCGGCCTGCTCGCTGCAGGCGGTGTCTTGGGCGCAGTGGCCGCCACACAACGCGACGACGCCGGCTACTTCGAGGTCGCGCTCGACCCGGTGACCACACCAACGGTCGCAGTGACCGTACGCGACGTGCAATTCGCCGCCGAGCCCGGTTCGCCGGATTGGGTGATCGATTGGTTCGACGCCGACGTCCGGCTGCGTGTCGACGGGATCGACGCCGATGTCGGCACGTTCGTGGGAATCGGCCGCGACACCGACGTCGACCGCTACCTCGCCGGCACCGCGCACACCCAGGTCGTCGAACTCACCAGCGGCCTCGCCCCGGTGTATCGAGACCAACCCGGCGACGACGAGATCGCGGCGCCGACGACGCAGGACTTCTGGGTCGCCGAAGCGGTCGGCACCGACACGCTGCAGCTCGACTGGGAGGCCACCGCCGGTCGCTGGTCCGTCGTGGTGATGAACGCAGACGGCGCTCCCGATGTTGCCGCCGACGTCGAGGTCGGCCTGCGTGCGGGATTCCTGGTCCCCTTGATCGTCGGCCTGTTGACCTTCGGTGCGCTGCTCGCGGCGATCGCCGTGGTGTTGATCGTGATCGGGGCGTCCCGCGGCCACGAGCGTGGCGGCGAACCCACGGCGGATGGCGCAGTGCTGCCGCCGCCGCTCGCCGCCCCATCGGGCGATCGGGAAGTCACGGCTGCGCACAGTTCGGCTGGCGCAGCACCGGCTCATCCGGTACAACTGCAGGCCGGGCTCGACCCGGAGCTCTCCCGCTGGATGTGGTTGGTGAAGTGGTTCCTGGCGATCCCGCACTTCGTGGTGCTCGCCTTCCTCTGGCTGGCGTTCGTGGTGTTGACCGCGGTGGCCGCCGTCGCCATCGTGTTCACCGGCCGCTACCCGCAGGGCATCTTCGACTTCAACGTCGGGGTGCTGCGCTGGTCGTGGCGGGTCAGTCACTACGCCACCACCGGTGGGATCGGCACCGACCGCTACCCGCCGTTCACGCTCGACCAACTGCCCGACGACCCGGCGCGCTTCGACGTCGCCTACCCGCAACGCCTGTCGCGTCCGCTGGTGCTGGTGAAGTGGTTGCTCGCCATTCCGCACCTCGTGATCGTGGCGTTGCTCGTGGGCACGTCGATCCGGTGGCTCGCCGCCGACGGCGACCGTGTCGCCTTCGACCCGACCGGCGGCGGCGGCCTGCTCGGCCTGCTGGTGCTCGTGGCCGGGCTGATGCTGTTGTTCACCGGACGCTACCCGCAGGCGCTGTTCGACCTGATCATCGGGTTCAACCGCTGGGTCTACCGGGTGATCGCCTACGTGGCGTTGATGACCGACGACTACCCGCCGTTCCGCCTCGACCAGGGCGGCTCGGAGCCGACACCGGCATCGCCGCCACCCGAACCCCGAACCCCATCGTCCCCCGTGGTCCGAGGCCCCGCACCGGAGCTCGAACACGACCGTGCAGTTGCAGGAGGTCCAGTGATGACCAACGCCCATGTCACCGAACGAATCCACGAGCGAAGCCACACCGACGAGCGCACACCCGTCGATCGCGGCGCGACCCGATCCGACGAGCGACGCATCGACGGCAACGTCGAACGACACGTCGACGTGGCGCACCACGGTTCGCGATCTCGGGCTGCGTGTCGGCGAACGGCTGCAGCCGCTCTGGAGTCGGCCACTCGCTGCCCTCGCCGCCGCCGCCGGACTCGGTGCGACCTGGGGTCTCGTCGCCGGTTCCTGGATGCCCCGAGGTCCGCTGATCACCAGCGAGGCCATCTGGTCGATCGTGGTCAGCCTGGTCGTCGGCCTCGGCGCCGGCCTCGTCGCGAAGTCGCGGTGGGCGATGCTGCTGGCACCGCTGGCGTTCGCGGCCGTGTTCGAAGTCGTCCGCCTCGGCGTCGACGGCCCGACCGTCGACGGCATCGTGTTCAGCTTCTACGGTGCGCTCGCCTTCGGGCTCGGTCGCGGCGTGCACGCGCTGGTGTCGCTGTTCCCGATGGCGTTCGGTGCCGCACTCGGCGCCGGCACCGCTCGCTGGATCGACACGTTGCCGGGCTCGGATGAGCGCCGCGGACGGCGGGTCGGTCTGATCGCTCGGCGCGCCGTGGCCGGCGTCCTGGCCGTGGGGTTGCTCGTCTTCTCGCTCGCCCTGCTGCGCCCGGCCAGCACCGACGCGATCCGCGACGCCGACGGCAACGTGATCCCCGGCAGCGTCGCCGAGCTGACCCAGATCGACGTGAACGGCCACGACCTCGGCCTGATGATCCGTGGTCACAGCGTCGACAACCCGGTGGTGCTGTTCCTCGCCGGTGGTCCCGGTGGCTCCGAGTACGGGGCGATGCGGCGCCACCTGTCCGAACTCGAAGAGCACGTCACCGTGGTCACCTGGGATCAGCGGGGGAGCGGCACGTCCTACGACGAGCTCGACCCGACCGACACGATCACCCTGCAGGGCTCGATCGACGACACGATCGCCGTCACCGAGTACCTGCGCAACCGGTTCGACACCGAGCAGGTGATCCTGCTCGGCCAGTCGTGGGGCACCACGCTCGGCGTGCTGGCGGTGCAGGAGCAGCCCGAGCTGTATCGGGCCTTCGTCGGCACCGGCCAGATGGTGAGCCAGCGCGCCACCGACGTCATCTTCTACGAGGACACGCTGGCCTGGGCGGAGGAGACCGGCCGCGACGGCCTCGCCGACGAACTGCGCAACATCGGCCCACCGCCGTACGACGACATGCTCGACTACGAGACCGCGCTGGCCAACGAGCAGCAGGTGTACTCCTACGACCACAGCGAGAACTCCGAGGGCGAAGGGCAGATGTCGGAGAACCTGTTGGTGTCGGAATACACCCTGCTCGATCAGCTCCACGTGCTCCCGGCGTTCTTGGACACGCTTCGCCGCGCTGTACCCGCAGCTGCAGGACATCGACTTCCGCGACACGGCGACCGAGTTCGACGTGCCGATGTTCTTCGTGCAGGGCGCCCACGAGGCCGGCGGTCGCGCCGAGGTGTTCGCCGACTGGTACCCGATGATCGACGCGCCGATCGTCGAGCGCACGGTGTTCGACACCTCCGGCCACCGTCCGCTGTTCGAGCAGCCCGACGAGTTCGTCGACTACATGACCGACACGGTGCTGCCACTGACGGCGCCCGACACCGGGAGCGCCGATGCAGAGGAGGGGTCATGAGCGGCCATGCGCTGGTGCTCGATCACGTGACCAAGCGCTACGGCGCCCGCACCGTCGTCGACGACCTCTCGTTCGAGGTGGCCCCGGGTCGGGTGACCGGCTTCCTCGGCCCGAACGGGTCGGGCAAGTCGACGACGATGAAGATCCTGCTCGGCCTGGCCGCCGCCGACGGTGGAACCACCAGGGTCGGTGACCGCCCGTACGTCGAGCTCGATGATCCCAGCGCCACCGTCGGCGCCGCGCTCGAGACCAACGCGTTCCATCCCGGCCGATCGGGACGCGACCACCTCCGCATCCTCGCTGCTGCGGCCGGGATTCCCGAGCGGCGGGTCGACGAGTCGCTCGCCACCGCCGGGCTCGCCGACGCTGCCGGACGGCGTGCCGGCACCTACTCGCTCGGCATGCGCCAGCGGCTCGGTCTCGCCGCAGCGTTGCTGTGCGACCCGCCGGTGCTGGTGCTCGACGAGCCGGGCAATGGCCTCGACCCGCAGGGCATGCGTGAGCTGCGCGACCTGTTGCGCCAGCGGGCGGCGCGAGGCGACACGGTGTTCGTGTCGAGCCATCTGCTCGGCGAGGTCGAACACCTCGTCGACGACGTGGTGGTGATCGACCACGGGCGTCTCATCACCTCGGGGCCGCTCGCCGAGCTGCGCCACGAGACCGCGCTCGTTCGGTCGCCTGACGCGAACCGTCTCGGGGTTGCACTCCGCGAAGCAGGCGGCACGGTGGAGCTGGGGGCGGTGGAGGCCGCGGGCGGGTCGCTGCTCGTTCGGGGGCTCACCCTCGACCAGATCGGCCATGTCGCATTCGTTGACGGCGCCGAGCTGTGGGAGCTGGCTGCCCGGTCGGGTTCGCTCGAGGATCTGTTCATGCAGTGGACGCACCAGCAGGGCGACGACGTCGTCCCGGGCGCCCCCGACAAGCAGGAGGTCGTGGCATGAGCGCCATGCAACGGTTGACGAGAGCCGAGTTGATGAAGCTGACCACCACGCGCATGCCGTGGGCGTTCCTGATCGTGCTGCTCGTGATGGGCGCGATCAACGCTGCGACGGTGGCGTTCGGTACCGACATGGATGGCAGCAAGGCATTCGTGTCGACGGCTGCCGATCAGCAGTCGCTGGTGGCCTTCGCGGTGAACGCCACGATGATCGCCGGGCTGTTCGGCGCAATCGCTGCCGCCCGCGAATACGCCCACCTCACCGTGATCCCGACCTTCCTCGCCGACCCGATGCGTCGCCGTGCCGTCGGCGCGCAACTGATCGCCATCGCAACCGGTGGCGCCGTGCTCGGCGCGGTGGGTGCGGGCATCACGACCCTTGCCGTGGCGGTGACGTTGCCGACCACCGAGTACGGCTTCCTGATCCCGGCGATCGGCGTGGTGCGGGTGATCGCCGCCTCCGCATTCTGCGGCGCCGTCGGTGCGGTGCTCGGCGCGGGGATCGGCATCGTGGTCCGCAACGTCGGCGGTGCCGTGACGGGTGCCGTCCTGGTGCTGATCGTGGCGCCGCCGATGCTCGTGCAGTTGATCAACTCCACGGCGTCGTGGATCCCGGCCAGCTTGGCGCTCGACCTGTCCGGCGTCGGGACGGAGGTGACCGCCCCGGCGGCCGTCGCCGCGCTGCTCGCATGGGCACTGGTGCCCGCTGCCCTTGGCGCAGTCGCCGTCCGCCGCCGCGACGTCGCCTGAAATCACGTTTGCGTTGCAGTCCCGAAGGGGCGCCCCATCGGAAACGTCACGCAAACGGGGTTGGTGTGGCCACGTCCGGTGTGATGGTGGCTGGGGCCGGCTGCGATTGGTTGCGGACCACCACGGCGAGCGCACCGATCACCACCGCCATTGCGATCCCCTGAACGACGGTGACCGCTTCGCCGAGCACCAGCCAGGCGAGCAGTGCGGAGAACACGGGGATCAGCAGGGTGAACGTCGAGCCGACCCACAGCGGGATCCGTACGAGCGACCAGTTCATCATGGCGTGGCCGATCAGGCCGGACGTGGCCGCCATCAGGATCAGCCAGGCCCAGTTGGTGGCCGACGGCCACGACATGTCCTGGCCGAACGCCAACCCGAGCGGCGCGCAGATCGCCATCGTCCACAGCGCGGTGCCGGCGGTGAACTCGGTGGAGGTCATCGTCTTCTTCGAGTTCTTCGACGTAATGAAGTAGGCGCTCCACGACAGCATCGCGGCGAGCGCGAGCAGGTCGCCGCGCAGGTCGCTGGCATCGTCGCTTGCGCCGCCTGCCACCACCACGACGGTGCCTGCGAGGGCCACCAACGACCAAGCCACGTTGCGCAGCCCGATCCTCTCGCCGAAGAACCTCGCCGCGATCACCCCAACCACGACGGGCTGCATGGAGCCGATGATGGTGGCGTTGACGATGCTGGTGAGCTTCACCGCGGAGAAGAACAGTGCGATGTCGGCGCCGAGCGCGATGCCGCCCCACATCGAGTCGCGGATGACCCGCAGCCGGAACGGGGTGCCCCGCACGCGCATCCAGATCACGATGGCCAACCCGAAGAACGCGAACCGGTAGAAGCCGATCGCCAGGCTGCCCATGTCGATGTACTTGGCGAGGATCGTGCCGGTCGACCAGGCACACACCGCAATCGCTGCGCCGATCAGCCCGCGCGACACGTCGCGTGCGTCGCCGGCAACCGGTGCGCGGGGTGTTGGTGGGCGAGGTGGTCACGGCGCGCAACGTAGCGGCCGAACGGGGCGGTCCTGCCATCCTGGGCTGATGGCACAACACCCGATCACCGGCTTCGACCTCGACCAGACCGACCAGCTGCTGAAGACCACCAAGCAGGTCCGCAAACGACTCGATCTCACTCGGCCGGTGCCGTACGAGGAGTTGCTGGAGTGCATCGACGTCGCCAGCCACGCACCGATGGGCGGCAACCTGGAACGCAACCGCTGGATGATCATCGACGACGCCGACACCAAGGCCAAGATCTCGGAGTACTTCGGGGCCGTCGGCCGGCCGTACCTGCAGGCCAATGCCGAGGTGCGCAGCGACGATCGCAGCACCAAGGTGATGGACTCGGCGATGTTCCTGGTGGAGCATCTGCACGAGGTGCCGGCGCTGGTGCTGTCGATGCGCCTCGATCGGGTGCCCGACGGTGCCGGGACCGGCGCGTATGCCGGCTACTACGGCTCGGTGCTACCGGGGGTGTGGAGTTTCCAGCTCGCTGCACGGTCGCGGGGGATTGGGTCGGCGTGGACCACGTTCCACCTCGAGCACGAAGCCGCCGTCGCCGAGTTGTTGGGTATCCCGGAGACGGTCACGCAGGTGTGCCTGCTCGCCGTCGGCTACTACACCGGCGACTCGTTCACCCCGGCGCCGCGCCGCGCCGCGAGCGAGGTCACCTACCTCAACCGCTGGAAGCACCCCGTCGAGTAGCTGCCGACCCGGGCCCCACCCCCGCCTCCGCCGGCATCTCGTGCACAACTTCACCCGTCAGCGGCGAAGTTGTTCACGAGATCGATGGGGTGGTGGTGCGTTCGAGGTAGTCGGAGCGGAAGCGGTCATAGAGCACGATCACGACGGTCATCACGAAGCCGAACGTGAGCGTGAGCGCACGGTTGAGGCCGTCGCCGAGCAACGATGCGTAGATGCTGAGCAGCGCACTGTTGAACGCCACGATGACGACGAACTGCAGCCCGATCGACGACCACTCGTAGCCCCGTTTGGCGAGCGCCTCGCTGATTGCCGCATTGATGAGGACGAGCAGGAGCGTCGCACCGACAATCCGCCACCACGTGGTGTCGACGTTCAGGGCGCTCACGAAGATCGCGCCGATCAGACCGATGAGGAGCAGCTTCTCCCAGAACGGCGGCCACATTCCAACCGGATCCTGGGGGAGCGCCGTCGTGGTGTCCGGTACCGGCTTGTCGACGTCGACGCGGAACGACCAGTCGGGTGTCGGTGCTCGTCGCACGGCCCACACGGCGAGGGCGATCAGTCCGGCGATCGCTACGACGAGCGCAATGCTCACCAGCGGACGGTTGGTGATCGCATCAGCCCAGGACGTCGTGGGCGTCGTGCCGAACACGTCCTCCTTCATGAAGTCGGTGAAGTCGAGCTGGGCCACGTGAATCCACCATTCCTGGGGCAGCTTGATGAAGATCCAGATGAAGGCCGCGATGCTGTAGACGACCTTCCGGGTGAGGCGCCTGGGATCCCACTGGGTGCGCAGCAGTTCGTAGGCGATGAAGAAGTATTCGAACGTGTTGGGGAAGATCATCAGCAGCCAACGCTCCTGGAACACCTCGAACAACCAGACGCCGAGGAGCCGGTAGTACCAGAGGAAGCGGGCGACGACGATCGCCGTCGAGTTGGTCCAGTTTCGGTAGACCGCCAGGAACGCGACCGTGAGGTAGAAGATGTCGAGGGCTTTGTCGTAGTTCTGGTAGCCGTCGAGGTTGAGGTTGGTGAACTGTTGGAAGATCGTTTGGTCGGCTGCGTCGATGACGAGGGCCAGCACGATCGCCGGAAGGGGGAAGCGAGGGATGAAGAGCGGGACGATGAAGCGCAGCGCGACCACGATGAAGAAGATGATCAGGTCACTGGAGTCGCCGCCCATCGCCGCACACTACGCACCGAAGCGTGCTGCGACAGCTATTCGTGTCGCACCGACTGCCGCTGGGGGCCGCCCTGGTCGTCGAGGTTCGATCGGTGCCAACGCTGATGGGCGCTGATGTGCAGGCACCGTGGGCCGAGCGGGCGGTTGCCGAGCTGAGCGTTGCGCTTCGGGAGGCAGGCGATCGTGAGCGGGCGGTGGGCATGCGCCGCTACATGCGTGATCAGTTCGCCTACTTCGGGGTGTCGACGCCGGAGCGGCGCTCGATCACCAAGCGAGTGCTGGCCCCGCTCGGCCCGCCGGCCGCGATCGACCTGGAAGCGGTCGGGCCCCTGGCCTGGGCGGCCGACGAACGCGAGCTGCAGTATGCAGCCGTCGACGTGCTGGTGCGTCACGTGGAGCTGGCGCGCCCTGAACTCCTCGACGTGGTCGAAGGACTGGTGAGGACCAAGAGCTGGTGGGACACCGTCGACGCGTTGGCGTCGAACGTGGTGGGGCCACTGGTGCGTCGGTACCCGGACTTGCTGGACACGCTCGATTCGTGGGTCGCGGGCGACGAGTTGTGGCTGGCGCGCACGGCGATCCTGCATCAGTTGCGCTACGAGGATGACACCGATGTCGATCGGCTGTTCCGGTACTCGCTTGCGTGGTCGTCGTGCCCCGACTTCTTCGCCCGCAAAGCGATCGGGTGGGCGCTGCGGCAATACGCACGGACCGACCCGAATGCCGTTGCGTCGTTCGTCACCGAACATGCCGAGGTGCTGTCGCCGTTGACGGTGCGGGAGGCGACCAAGCACCTGTGAAGGTGTCGCGCATCGTGATCGGTTCGGGTGTTGCCATCGCGGCCCGATCTCGGCATACTTGAAGTCTTCGCCGCGGGGTGGAGCAGTTCGGTAGCTCGTCGGGCTCATAACCCGAAGGTCGCAGGTTCAAATCCTGCCCCCGCCACCACTTGGAAGGCCCGGAAACACTGCGTTTCCGGGCCTTCTGCGTTCTCCGGGCAACGGTGCCTCTACCGGGGTGTCTACCGCCGCCCGCGGACGCGGGTCGGTGACCTGCGGTTTCGCTGATTGCGGGACGGCAAACGTCGACCGGCTGGCGTCGATGAGGTCGGCGAATTGGGTCGCAGCTGCCGCGCCCATGCCGGGGAGTAGGTGTTGGTGGGTGTGCATGGTGAAGCCGGCGTGGGGGTGTCGCAGATCGTGGAACCGGATCCGTGGTAGCCCGCTCGTCGCTCCGCCCGCCCATCACCCGAACCATCGAGCTGCCCACGCCGGGCGGGCGGCTCTACCGGCCTGCCGGCCTACCGAGCTGGCGTTGACGCCCGACGCGATCGACAGTGCACTCGGCCACCTCGCCACCGTGCTCGGCGATCACGCCGGAGCGCAGCGACACTTCCACATCGCCCAGGAGCTGCTCGAGCCGTTCGGTGCCACCTACGCCATGGTGACCGACATCC
Source organism: Ilumatobacteraceae bacterium (assembly GCA_963793335.1). Taxonomy (GTDB): domain Bacteria; phylum Actinomycetota; class Acidimicrobiia; order Acidimicrobiales; family Ilumatobacteraceae; genus Sva-07. Next base: position 42,505 of record CAWBZS010000004.1, read on the forward strand.
TCGGCCGGCCCCGGCTGCATGCCGCCATCGGTGGCGACGACGACATCCGCCAGGCCAGCGTGCTCGCCGCAGAGGCGATCGTCACCGCACGGCAGCACGGAGACGCGAGCGTCGAACGCCTGGCCACCGAGTTCCAGGATTCCCTGTCCGGTTCATGAACGCCCGAGCGTTCGTTGCGGACCGATCGGTGAGCCAGTCGGTGCACCCAACGGCACGACTTCGCCGGTCGCGCCTCTCGCCTTCAGTCCGCCAGCCGGTCGGGCGTGAGCACGGCGGCGGGGAACATCCAGTTGGCCCACGGGTGGTCGGCGGCCGGGTCGGGGTGGCAGTAGAGCGCGAAGCGTTGGTCACCTTCGGCGAACACGAAGCGGAGCAGGCTCGACGAACGGGGCTCGAGCTGGACGAATCCCCCATAGTCGACCCAGTCGGGGTCGTCCGGGCCCTGCTGACCGTCGGCCTCGAGGAGTTGGGCATCGGTCTCGTCGGCGTCCTGGCGGACGCTCACGAGGGCGAACCACGTGTCGATGTCCTCCCGGTTCTCGAGTTGCACGACGAGCGTCTTGCCGAGCGGCCATGTCGATGGACCCGAGTACGTGCATCGATCCTCCGACTCGAACGAGAGCGTGGCGTCAGCGTCGGCTCGTGTCCACGTCTCGTCGACGTCTCCGTGCACGATCGCCGAGATGGCGTCGGCTGCGTAGCGGCCGGCCGGATTGTCGGGGTCGAGCGGTGCGGCGTGGCCCCAATCGGTTCCGATGAGCTGTGCGGTGATTCCGGCTGACCGCGCGTGGTGCAGCAGTTCGTCGGAGATGTAGAGCGGGATCGTGGTGTCGTTGGCGCCGTGGAGCAACCACATCTCGAGGTCGGTGTTCGTCGGCTCGATCGCCAGCACGTCGTAGGGGGCATAGAGGTCGTCTCGTGCCGGGCCGTAGTCGGGGCCGCTCGTCGGAGATCGAGTGCCGTACTGGTACCAGCCCTGGTAGTCGCCGGCGAGACCGATGAACCGTGACGGAGCGTGATCGATGTCGGCGTCGCAGTCGATACCGGGCCACGGTGGATCGTCGACGAGGGCCACCCTGGCGCCGATCATGCCGCCGCCGGAGTGGCCGACGACGGTGAGGTCGTTCGGGTCGCCGCCGAACTCCGACGTGGTGCGCCGGATCTCGCGCAGGGCGCAGATCACCGCTTCGGACTGGCGTCTGAACGGCTCGTCACCTTCCTCTTCGGGGAAAGCGGCGACCTGGTCGATCACGGGCCACGACGGCACGTACACCAGCGCCCCGCGAGCGGCCACGGCTGCTGCGAGCGGATTCATCCTCGTACGGTCGCCCTCGGTGCCGTGGAGCATCACGACGACCGGGGCGGCCTCGGTGCTCTCTGGCGGCAGGTGGACGTCGGCCTCGTAGCGGGCGAGTTCGATCGTCTGCGGCGACGCCGGATCGGTCGTCGACGTCTGCTCCGAGGAGGCCCCGCCGTCGGGCGATCCGCACCCAGCCAGCCCGATCATCACGGCTGTCAGCATCGGAGCGAGACGCTTCACCACAATTCGACCATCGGACGGCACGATCGGTGTTGCCAGTGTCCTTGGTCATTCGTTCGCAGGGGAGCTCTCCCACGGTCGAAAGGCTCACACCTGCTCGCGAACCGGGAGGTCGGCGTCGCACCGACTCGATGCGAGCGAGAGATTGGTCGTTCTGTCCGACGGTTCACGACACCCCTTCCAACTGAGCCTCGACGTTCCGCAACGAATCTCACCTGGGTGAGATCGCTCCTCGTATGAGGTCGCCTCATACGAACGGCCGCCACGCTGCCTCCAGCAACCGAACGGGGCACTCATGCCCCGGGCGACACGACCCCTCGACGTCACCACCTGACCCCTCAACACCCATCCAAGGAAACGCACGAATGATCAACGTCTCAACAATCACCAAGCACTACGGCGACCGCGTCGCTGTCGACAACATGTCGTTCGACGTCGCTGCTGGCACCGTCACCGGTTTCGTCGGCCCCAACGGCGCCGGGAAATCGACGGCGATGCGCATGATGGTTGGCCTCACGCGGCCCGACGCCGGCGAAGTCCGTTACGCCGGCGTCAAGTACACCGACCTGTCGCACCCAGCCCGAGTCGTCGGTTCCGTGCTCGACGCCCGAGTGATGCACCCCGGCCGCACCGCCCGCAACCACCTGCGGGCGATGGCCGCAGTGGCCGGACTCCCCGCAACGCGGGTCGACGCGGTCCTCGACACCGTCGGCCTCGAAACGGCAGCAAAGCAGAGAGCAGGCGGCTTCTCACTCGGCATGCGCCAACGATTGGCACTTGCCGGCGCGCTACTCGGCGACCCCGAGGTCCTGCTCCTCGACGAACCCGCCAACGGCCTCGACCCTGACGGCATCCGCTGGCTCCGCACCTACCTCCGCGACTTCGCCGACCGAGGTGGCACGGTCTTCGTGTCGAGCCATCTCATCAGCGAACTCGCGATGTTCGCCGACGACCTCGTGGTCATTGGTGGCGGAAAGCTGCTCGCGGCCCAGTCGCTCCACGACATCACCGCATTCAACGACGTACAAGTCGTCGTCGAGACACCTGATTCTGCGGAACTCATCGCTCTGCTCGAGGCCGGGGGCATCTCCGTCGAGACTTCGGGCCGCCACCTGATGATCCGCGGGGCCACGAGGACACACGTCTCCCAGCTGGCCTTCGACAACCGGATCCAGCTCACTGAGCTGACCGAGACCGCGAAGTCGCTCGAAGACACGTTGCTCGAATTGACGAGTGCCTCCGCCGAGTTCGTAGCCGCCTGACCACCACACAAGTCCCGAACGATCACCGCAAGGAACCAACCAATGACCACCATCACGTCTCAACCCGCCGATCACCGGCCAGCTGCCACTCGACCGGCCGCTCGATCACGAAATGGCTCGCTCGAGGCCCTACCGACGACGCTCAAGAGCGAATGGATCAAGCTCTCGACGATCCGATCGAACGGGGCCATCCTCGCCCTGACGATCGCACTCAACGGAGTGGTTTCGTGGGCCATCGCCAACTTCGTCACCGACGAAGGGGAGCTGTTCGTTGACAAGGTCTTCGCGTTCTCGACCCTCTTCACTGCCGTGTTCGCCGCCGTCGCAGGCATCTTGGTTTTCAGCTCCGAGGCACAACACGGCACCCTGGGCCCGACCCTCACCGCGCAGCCTGCGCGTCTCGTGCTCGCGACCGCCAAGACCATCACGGCCGCAGCGTTCGGTGCGGTGCTCGGAGCAGCCGGCGTCGCCGCGGGGCTCGTCGGCGCATCGGCCTCCGACATCGAAACCGGCGACACTTCGAGCATTCTCGGTACGAGTGTCTGGGCGGTCGTCTTCGTCTCGCTGGCGTCGGTGCTCGGTCTCGGAATCGGTATGGTCGCCCGCCACAGCACCGCTGCCATCTCCGGACTGCTCGTCTGGTGGCTGGTGGTCGAGAACCTGCTCAACGCATTCCTCGACTCACGACTCTCCCGTCTTCTGCCGTTCGTCGCTGGCAACGGGCTGCTCCCGCTCGATGACCCCGCCGCCAGCACCGAGACGCTCAGTGCCGCTCTCTCCAGAACCGAGAACGCTCTCGTCTTCGGCGGCTACGCGGCTCTCGCGCTCGCCATCGGGGCCGTGCTGCTCTACCGGCGAGACACCAACTGATGCACCAAGGAGGTGTCAGCGGGGGTCAGCGCCAAGCGGGACGGACCGCGGGCACCACCGAACACAACGACCGATGAACGCGACTGATACGAATCGACACCCGAACGCCGCGCAAATTCAGGATTCCACGCCGATCCCCGTCACCGCTGATCGAGGTCCTTCAGGTGGCGGTGCGACTCGGCCAGGTTGCAGGCGGCGGGCCGCGAGCGCGCTGGCCTCCATCAGCAACCCGGCGCGATCGGACCCGGTCGATACCGTCCGAGACGAGCGCACCTCGGCGTTGCCTCGCTGCTCCAGCCAGTTCAGGATCGCGTGTGTTGTCTCGTCCGGCAGTTCTTGCTGGATCCAATGGCCGCAATCGAGGGTGATCTCTTCCACGTTGGGCACGAATTCCGGCAGTCGTTCGAAGTTCGGGATCGCGTCACGCTGGCTGCGGATCATGAGCGCCGGCGCGTGGACGATCGGGTCCACATCGGCCAACAGGTGCCAGTTGCGGTCCAGATTCCTGTACCAGTCGATGCTGCCGGTGAACCCTGAGGTTTCGAATGCGGAGACGGACACGGCGAGTTCGCGCTCGCTCATGATCGGCTCGCCCAGTGGCGCTTCGCCGTGCTCACCGTCGATGCGGCGTACGCCCAGATCGAGCCGGCCGCTGAGCGGGTGTGCGGCCCCCGGCGTCAGAGAATGCCGAGGTCTCTGGCGGCCTGGACTGCGGCCTTGCGGTCGCCGACGCCGAGTTTGCGGTAGATGGCAGCGCAGTGTGTCTTGACCGTGTTGGGCGACACGTACAGCTCGGACGCGATGTCGCGTTGCGACAGCTTGGTCGGCAGGTACCGAAGCACGGCGGTCTCCCGTTCGGTCAACTGCTCGACCAAGGCGTCGGTGGCTCGGGCTGCGTCTCTGCTCACCGATCTCGTTCGGCCGCCGACACCATGGCGCGATTCGATGCGAGCCAGGTAGCGGCCGGCGATCCCCGGGTCGGGACAGCGATCGATGATCGACCGAGCCTCGGTCAGCAGTCCTGCTCCCGTGTGGTCATCTGCATCGAGGAGTGTGTCGCCGCAGATGGTGAGCGTGTAGGCGAGGGCGAGATCACCGGGGATCTGCCGGGCCAGATCGACCGCCTTCTTGGCATCGGCCCGCGCTGACACAGGGTCGGCGGCGCCTCGCCCTCTGAGGGCGTAGGCCGGTGCGATCCGGTAGTAGGAGCTCATCGCCAACTCCTCGGCGGTGTCGAGCGCTCGTTCGCCTCCGGAGGTGTCTCCGCTGTCGTCGAAGTCGTTGATGGCTTGATGGATGCGGCTCAGCACATGGGTTGCTCGGAAGTCGGCGGCCGCCGACTGCTGCACGGCGATCTCGAGTACCGCTCGTGCCTCGGCCGCCTGGCCGGCCCACATGAAGACACCGCCGGCAGATGTGGCGAGTTCGGGGCGGTGGGTCGCGAACTGGTCGGTCGCCCTCATCTGGCGGGCAAGCTCCAGCGCGGTGCCGACATCGCCGTCAGCGACGGCGAGATTCATCCGGAGCGGCGCGGTGATGGTGCGATCGAAGCCGGGTGGTGCGAGTCGGTGAGTGGTCTCGACCCACTTTCGAGCTCGTGTGTAGTTGCCGCCGATGTAGTCGCACCAGCCCCAGGTCAGGGCGCACGCCGGGTCGTTGGTCGCTGGTTCGCCGATCCGTTCGAGCAGGCCGCGGAGCGTGTCGATCTGGCCGTCGGAGATCAGCTGCGGCCCGAGCACGTACATCAGTCGGACCGCCGCCTCGTGTTCACCTGCTGCAAGACGGTGCCCGATCGCTCGCAGCGGGTCACCCTCGTCCTCGAACCAGGCCGCCGCTCGTCGATGGAGCTCAGTGCGATGTTCGCTCGTCAAGACCTGTTCCGCTTCGAGTCGGAGGAGGTCTCGGAGGAGGTGGTGGTAGCGGTACCACGAGCCGGTGCGATCGAGCCCGATCAGGAGCTGGTTCATCCTCGCCGTCTCGGTGAGCCACTGTGCGCCACCGGTGCTGTCGGTGACGGCGTCGACGAGCGCGCCGTTGAACTGCTCCAGCACGGAGGTCTCGAGCAGGAGTCGACGCTGCACGTCGCTCTCCCCTGCGAGGAACTCGTCGGACATGTAGTCGACGACGAGCTGATCGTCGCCATGGAACGACTCGATGAATCGTTCGGGGTCGCCGGAGCGATGCAACGACAACCCGGCGAGTACCAGGCCGGCAGCCCACCCTTCCGTCCGACGACACAGCCGTTCGACGATGCGCTCGTCGAGGATCTGATCGTCGTGATGGAGAAGGAGACCGGGGGCCTCCGCTGCTCCGAAGCGGAAGTCCTCGCCCCGGAGCTCGGTCATCTGACCTCTGACACGGAGTCGCCCGAGCCGAAACGGCGGATCGACCCGGGTCGACACGACGATCGTGGCCGTCGGTGGGCAGAGTTCGATCAGACGTTCCATGCCCCGATGCACCGACGCATGGTCGATCAGATGGTAGTCGTCGACCACGACGACCAGCGGCTCGGCGAGCTCGGTGAGAACGTTCACGATGGTTGAGATCAACGTCTGCTCATCGCTGTTCGAACTGCTGACGAGCTGCCTCAGCGAGCCCGTCGACGACGGAACCACCTCGCCGATGGAAGCGATGAGGTAGGCCCAGAATCGGGCTGGATCCGAGTCGGAGTCCTCGACCTGGAGCCAGGCGAAGGCCTCAGGGCGTTCCGCCAGCCACGATGCCAACAGCGTCGACTTGCCGGAACCGGCTGGGGCGCTCGCGAGCACCAACCGGACCTGCCCGGCGAGGCCGGCATCGAGCCGGTCGAGGAGTCGTGATCGCTGCACGAGCCGATCGGGCAGCGTCGGTGGCATCAGCTTCGTCGCTGCCAATCCGCTGTCCCGGTGCCCGGTCATGGGTTCGACCCTACGTCCTCTGCGAAATGCAGTGCCCGCCACGACCGATCTCACCCGGGTGAGATGACCGATCGTACGAGGCGGCCTGGTACCGGTGGTCTGCAACATGGGGTCATGCCCGAACCGACCACCTACGAGATCGTGCTGCGGGGCCGACCCAGCCGTCGTCTCCTGCGGCCCTTCCTCGACGACTTCACGATCGACACGTCATCTGAGTGTGGGGCCGACTGCGTGACGCGTCTCGTCGGCGGCATCGGTGACCCCGCTCACCTCCACGGAATCGTGGCCCACCTCACGTCGGTCAACCTCGAGATCATCTCGATCGCGCCGGCCCACCCATCGCACATCCACACCATGAACAAAGGAATGACATGACCACCACCCGCGAACAGACCACCACCGCCCGCGACGCCGTTGCAGACGAGCAGATGCACGCCATCTTGCAGGACCGGTACGGCTCGGCCGAGGTACTCGAGTTCACGAGTGCGCCCCGCCCCACACCGACGGCCGACGAGGTCCTGATCGAGGTCGTCGCCGCAGGAGTGGACCGCGGTACCTGCCACCTCATGACCGGCACCCCGTACCTGGTCCGTCTCGCCGGCTTCGGGCTCACCAAGCCGAAGCGCAAGATCCCCGGTTCGGACGTCGCCGGTCGGGTCGTCGCCGTCGGGTCCGACGTCACACGGTTCGCACCTGGCGACGAGGTCTTCGGGATCGCCAAGGGCTCCCTGGCCGAGTTCGCCGTCGCCAACGAGGACAATCTCGTGATCAAGCCGGCCGATGTCTCCTTCGAGCACGCCGCAGCGTCGGCGGTGTCCGGCATCACTGCGCTCCAAGCGTTGATCGATGTGGGCCGCGCCGAGCCAGGACAACGAGTACTGATCATCGGCGCCTCTGGCGGTGTCGGCAGCTTCGCGGTCCAGTTGGCCAAGGCCCTCGGCACCGAGGTGACGGCGGTCGCCAGCACCCGAAACGTCGACTTCGTGCGTTCGCTCGGTGCCGATCACGTCGTCGACTACACCACCCGGGACTTCACCGAGATCGACGAGCCGTTCGATCTCATCATCGACATCGGCGGCCGCAACAGCATCCGCCGCCTCCGCAGCGTGCTGACCTCCACCGGCACGCTCGTCATCGTCGGGGGAGAAGGCGGCAACCGCATCACCGGAGGCATCGGACGCCAACTCCGAGCGATGGTGCTCTCACGATTCCTGCAACAGCGTCTGACGACATTCATCAGCGGTGCGCACCACGCCCTCATCGAGCGGCTCGCTGCTCACATCGAATCCGGCGCCGTCACCCCATCGGTCCGAGCAACGTTTCCCCTCGCTGCTGCACCTCAGGCCCTCGACCAACTCGATGCGGGCAAAGCGACCGGCAAGACCGTCATCCTCGTCCGCAACGACGGAGACGATCGTGTCGAGTGAACCGACAGCGTCGAACGAACCGACCGCCGACGGGAGCCGCCGGAACCACCTCCTGAACGCGCTGCCGTGGCTCTGGCTCGGCCTGTCCGCGGCATGGGCCGTCGTCATCTTCGTCACCGACCAGCTCGCGTGGCCGCTCGCGTTGTGGATCGCCACCACCGTCGGCCCGCTCACCGCACTGAAGACCCGTCTCGACCCGAACTCCGAACCCCGAAGGAGCAACCGATGACCGCCACCATCCTCGCGCCGGAAGCCAGGCCCGACGATCCGACGATCCCAGAGGTCTCGCCCCGACGAGCCGCCCTGACCGCCGGCATCGGCTACGTGCTGCTGTTCGGCCTTGCGGTGTTCGCCAATTTCTTCGTCCGAGAAGGTCTCGTCGTGGCAGATGACGCCCAGACGACTGCGACGAACATCGCCGAATCGAACACGCTGTTCCGGCTCGGCCTCGCGGCGTTCCTGGCCATTTTCCTCATCGACATCATCGTCGCCTGGGCGCTCCACATCGTGTTCAGAGCCCAGCACCGCGACCTCTCGCTTGTCGCAGCGTGGTCGCGACTGGTCTACACCGTGTTCCTCGGTGTCGCCGCGATCTTCTTCTTCCAAGCCCTCGCCTTCTACGACTCCGCTGCAGTGGCCGACGTGATCGGTGCCGCCGAACGCAATGCTCAGGCGTACGTCGGACTCGAGCTCTTCAACTCTGCCTGGTTGATCGGGCTCGCGGCATTCGGACTCCACCTGATCGTGCTCGGCTTCCTCGTCGCCCGATCAGTTGAGACACCACGATGGCTCGGCCAGCTGATGATCGTGGCCGGCGTCGCCTACATCATCGACACCACTGCTCACACCGTGCTTGCCAACTACGCCGACCAGGCCGACGCATTCCTCGTGATGGTCGCCGTGCCATCGATCGTCGCCGAAGGATGGTTCGGACTCTGGCTCCTCACCCGGGCCCACCGTCACCTGGCCGTCTGAGCGGCCGCACTCCCGATCCCCACAACGAAGGAAATCCACGATGTCCCACCCAGACCACACCCCCAATCAGCCGGCTGATCAGCACGCCGAACAGCAACGCGTCGAGGCGGCACGGCGGTACGTGCAGCAATTGCAGGCGTTCCACGTCCACGCCGGAGTGTTCGCCGGAGGAATGGTCATCATCCTCCTCGTCAACCTGGCAGCCAACGTCGCCGCCGGCATCACCGGCGAGTGGTCCGCATGGTGGTCAGCCTGGGCCCTCATCGGCTGGGGCCTCGGCATCGCCGTCCACGGACTCGTCGTCCGACTGAACCGACCGCCGCGTTCCTCATCGAGCTGGACGCAGCAACACATCGACAAGGAGCTGGCGAGATGAGCGCAGTCCCGGAGCTGAGGGAGCGGCTGGTGTTCCTGCTGATGGGACGGGTCAATCCCGTGCGTCGAGAATCGCCGCGCGGATGGGACCCGCGATCGACTCCCAGATCGGTCTCGACGTCTCCTCGTTCGACTCGAGCACGAGGTAGTAGGCGTAGCCGTCGTCGATGTGCAGCGTCGCAACCGACCCGTAGGCGCCGGACGCGTCGGCCGACCTCGTCTCGCCGGTCGATCCACCAGCCCATCCCGTACCCCAGGCCGGGGGCCGCGTCGCCCGCATACACCGTCCCGACACGATCGCTGATCATCTGGTCGATCGCGTCCGGTGACAGGACTTGTTGTCCGTCGCCGCATTCGCCGTCACGGAGGTACATCAACAGCAGCTCCGCCAGCACGCCCGGCGTCGCATAGGCGCCCGCTTCGATGCTCGGATTGTCCGTGACGACGAGCGTCGCCGGATCCCCGGTGAACTCGGTCGGATAGTCGATGCCGTTGCCCATCTGCGAGATGTAGTTGCTGTAGCCCAGGCTGCCCGCTTCGAGATCGCAGGGCTCGATGTAGGTCTGCTCGATCAGCCCCGACCACGAGGTTCCGGATGCGACTTCGGCCACGGCACCGGCGACCTGCCACTGCCCGCCGCCGTAGCGGAACGTGGTGTCGGGCGCCACGACCTGGTCGTCGTCGGCCGCTGTCGTGAAGATCGCCGAGCCGCAGTCCTCGAGTGTGAAGTTCGGCAGGAACTGGCAGATGTAGGGCTCGAAGACGGGGTCCGGGAAGATCCCGACGAGCCCCGAGCTGTTCGAGACCAACTGCGCCGGCGTGATGTCGGGGTTCCCCGATCCCCAATCGACGACGTCGGAGACCGGGGCGTCGATGTCGAGCAGCCCCTGGTCGTCGAGTCGCAGCAGCACCCCAGCACTCAACATCTTGGTGACCGAGGCGATGAGCGAGGTCCGGTCGGCGTCGAACTCGCCCCAGTACTCCTCGTGCACGACACCGTCGTCGCGCTCGACGACGATCAGGCCCGCGCCGGACACGCCACTCTCCTCGACGAACCCGTCGACGGCCATCGACACCGGCCCGAAATCGTACGTCGTCTCCACGGCCGACGACTCGGTGTCAGCGCAGGCGGCGAGGGCGATCAGCATCATGGCCGACACGCTTGCGGTGATCGAACTCGTCTTCATGTGCGTCTCCTCCTGGTGGTCCTGTCGTTGTCGCCAACGCGCGAGTCGGAGCCGGTCACGTCGTTCAAGTGTGCCACCGGAACCACCGCGTCGAGCACCCCACGAACGCTGCGATGCGCTCGACGTCGCTCGGCGGCAGGCGGGACTGACGCTGCTCGAACTGGCTGAGCGCGCCGGCACCTCGCACTCCACACGCTCGCGTTGGCCGGGTGCACCCAGCGGGCCGGAGCGACGATCGGCAGCTTCTTCGACACCACGGGATTCGACCGGCGATGTGATCGATGAACGTGGCAGCTCCGACGAGGCACCCTGGAACCGTTGGCACTACCTGCGCACTCGGTCAGCACGTCTGGGGAGGCACCCAGGACCGTGTCCTGTCGACCGGCAGGACGGCGCCGAGACCACCGACCAAACGACCCCCGTTCGTCGCAACGACGATGTTCGCACCGGTCGATGACGGTGGCGGCTCGGCCCGGTCAGAGGAGCCCGTGGCTACGGGCAGCGTGAACGGCAGCCTGGCGGCTGTCCACCCCGAGCTTTCGATAGATCGCCTTGCAGTGCGTCTTGACCGTGTTGAGCGACACGTACAGCTCGCCCGCGATCTCGCGTTGCGACAGCTGCGACGGCAGGTAGCGCAGCACGGCGAGTTCGCGGTCGGTGATCTCCTCGACAAGCCCTGGTTGCGCCGGTGCTCGATCGGCGAGCCCGTGGCGGGCCTCGATGCGTGCCAGCGCCGCCCCGACGATGCCGGCGTCGGCGCACCGGTCGACGGCGTGCCTCGCTTCCCGAAGGAGCTCGGGCCCCAACGGGTCGTCGTGCTCGCAGGCTGTGTCGCCGACGAGCGCAAAGACGTACCCGAGTGTGAACGGCTCCGGCGCTCGGCGGGCGAGCTCGACAGCGCGTTCCGTCGCGGCGGCTCGTCGCTCGGGATCGGATGTGGTTCGGGCGAGAATCGCGTGGGAGATCGACAGCTGTGGCGACTCGGCGACGCCGTGGCCGCTGGCATGTTCCACGCTCGCCGTCGCGTGGTGCGCCGCAGCGGCGCGGTTGCCCGACTCCATGGCGACAACGGCGGCGAAACCCGGGGCGACCGACAACGCGTAGTCCGATGGTTCGGCGGCACCGAGCTCTCGGGCGATTTCGATGTGCCGGCTCGCAGCGTCGAACAGACCCGCCCACGTGTGGGCGGCCGCCAGCCCGACAGCCTGGGTCGACTCGGTCGGCTCCGTCATCTGCTCGGCGATCGAGAGCGCCTCGCCGAGTCCACCATCGGAGAGGTGAACCATGATGCCGAGTGACGCAGTGAGATTGGCGTCGGTACCGTCGTCGAACTCCGCGGCGACGTTGTAGTAGTGCCGGGCACCAGCGAAACGGCCAGTGGCGAGGTTGATCCAGCCCCGCACGAGGGCACTGCGCGAGTGGCGCTCGGGGAGGTCGCCGAGTCGGTCGAGTAGGCGCAGCACGGTGAAGATCTGCCCGCCGTTCAGGAGAGCCGTTGCATGGATGGCGATCAGGTCACCGGCCGTGACGAGATCGCCACCCGAGATGTAGTGCTCGATCGCGGTGTACATGTCGCCGTGCTCGACGTGCCACTCGGCGGCGGCGAGATGCAGATCGGACAGCCGACCCGGGATCTGGCGCTCGGCCTCCAACCGGAGGAGATCGCGCAGCAGGTGGTGATAGCGGAACGAGGTGCCGGTCCGATCGAGACCGACGAGTAGCTGATTGGAGGCGGCCGTCCGCGCAAGCCACTCGGCGCCGTCGGTCGATCCGGTGACTGCGTCGATCAGCGGACCGGTGAGCTGATCGAGGATCGACGTCTCGATCAACCGTCTCCGGTCATCGGGCGGGATCGAGGCGAGCAACTCGTCGGTGAGATAGTCGACGATGAGCTGGTCGTCGCCGCCGAATCCCGAGATGAAATCAGTGGCGTCGTCGGTACCGCTGAGCGAGAGTCCCGCCAGCACCAGACCAGCCGCCCACCCCTCGGTCCTGTCGCACAACTCGTCGACCATCTGCCGATCGCGCAGCGACGACTCGAGGAGGTCAGCGGCCTCGTCCGTGTCGAAGCGCAGGTCGGCGGCGCGGATCTCGGTGAGCTGCCCCCGCACCCGTAGCCGGCCAAGGCGGAACGGTGGGTCGGTCCGGGTCGCGATCACGATCCGGACGTGGTTGGGGCACAGTTCGACAAGCCGCTCGACGCCGGCATGGACGCCGGGATTGTCGATCACGTGAAAGTCGTCGATCACGACCATCAGCGGGTTCGACACATCGGCGAGCGCGTTGACCAACGCCGTGACCACGGCGTCCGGCGAGCCGCTCGACGAGACGATCGTCGGGCCGACCTCATCGGTGACGCCCGGTCTGTCGCGGTCGATTGCAGCCGCGAGATACGACCAGAACCGCACGGGGTCCGCGTCGCTGTCCTCCACCTGGAACCACGCCAGGTCGCAGTCGCGGTCACCCAGGCTCCCGGCGAGCAGGGTCGACTTGCCCGATCCGGCCGGTGCGCTCACGAGGACGAGACGATGCCGCTCCTCGATCGCCCGGTCGAGGAGGTCGTCGAGGCGAGCGCGCCGAACGAGATGTCGGGGCGCCGCTGGCGCCTGCAGTTTCGTGGCGACCAACTCGCCCAGGTCCGTTCCGGCCATCGAGTCGAATCTAGACGGCGTCGAGCTGAGGTCCTGGTTCGATTCACCCGGGTGAGAACGGTGGGTGAGCGATGGCCACTCACCCCGTCCGTCGAGATCATGATCCCATGACCGAACGAACGGGACCCACCCGCTACGAGATCGAGATCGGCGGCCACGCCTCCGACCGCGTCCTCCGTCCGGTCATCGACGAGTTCACCATCGAGTCGACCAAGTTGGGCACCACCCGCCTCGTCGGCGCGATCCGAGACTCGTCGCACCTCAACGGGCTGCTTTCGCACTTCACCTCCCTCAACATCGAGGTGATTGCCCTGCGTCGACTCGACCAGACGACGCGCACGCCGCCCCCGAGCACATCCACATCCAGCAACCCCGAAGGAGCACAACCATGACCATCACCACGCCATCAACGACCGGCACCGCGCCGAGCCGGACACGAAGGTCGATGGAGCGAGTCGGCGGCGCGGCGGCGCTGCTCGCAGCCGCGACCTTCGCCTACGGCATCGCGATGTTCGCAACGATGTTTGCCGACTACACCGACCCCGACACCACCCCGGCCGAGTCGGTCGACTTCCTCGTCGACCATCAAGGATCCCTGCTCGCCTGGTACATCGTCATCTTCATCGTGTTCGGGGCAGCGCTCGTCCCGATGGGACTCGCCCTGCGCCAACGCCTCGCCGACGCAACACCGCTGCTTGCGAACGCCGGAATGGTCTTCGCGGCGATCTGGGCGGCGCTCATGTACGCCACCGGGATGATCTCGAACATCGGGATCGAAGCGGTCGCCGACCTGGCCGAATCCGACCCCGACCGTGCCGTGACCGTGTGGTCGACGATCGACACCGTCACCGACGGGCTCGGCGGCGGCAACGAACTCGTCGGGGGCATCTGGATCCTGCTCGTCTCGATCGCCGGGCTGCTCACGGCACGACTTCCTCGCTGGCTGAACGTCGTCGGCATCGTCTCCGCCGTCGCCGGACTGCTCACTGTCGTTCCCGCCTTCGAAGCAATCGAGATGGTCTTCGGGCTCGGCTCGATCGTCTGGTTCATCGGCATCGGCGCCACGTTGCTGCGCACCGGCGAGACCGCCGAGGTGGCGTCATGACCACCGCCCTCACCAGAGCGATCTCCTCCCGGCGGGCGAGGACGACTGCGGTGCGGTCCGCCGCCGTCGGTGCAGGCGGGATCCTGCTCGGATTCACCGGGCTGCAAGTTGCATTTGCGGCTGGCGCACCGCTCGGCGAACACCTCTGGGGCGGCTCGCAAGATCGAGTGCTCCCGACCGGCATGCGACCCCAATGTCGGTGATCGAGGTCAGTGAGCTCACGAAGTTCTACGACGACAAGGCCGTCGTCGATGGTGTTTCGTTCGCCGTGGACGAGGGAGAGATCTTCGCGATTCTCGGTCCGAACGGGGCCGGCAAGTCGACGACCGTCGAGTCGATCGCCGGGTTGCGGACGCCCGACTCGGGCCGCATCGAGGTGTTCGGGCTCGACCCGCTCCGCGACAGATCACAGGTGCGCGAGCTGCTCGGAGTCCAACTGCAGGAGAGCAGATTTCAGGATCGCGTCAACGTGCGCGAGGTGGTGGAGACCTTCGCTGCGCTCTATTCGGATCCGGTGGATCCCTCGGAACTCATCGAGCGCCTCGGTCTCGCCGACAAGGCCGGCACACGCTACGCGCAACTGTCGGGCGGTCAGCAGCAGCGTCTGTCGATCGCCGTCGCGCTCGTCGGACGACCCCGCGCGGTGATCCTCGACGAACTGACCACGGGCCTCGACCCGCAGGCTCGGCGAGACACCTGGGGGCTGGTCGAGGAACTCCGCGACGGCGGCACGACCGTGGTGCTCGTCACCCACTTCATGGAGGAAGCCGAGCGGCTCGCCGACCGACTGGCGTTGATCGACCGGGGGCGTCTCGTCGCCCTCGACACGCCACAAGGGCTGATCGACCGCGTCGGACTCGAGCAACGCATCCGGTTCACCGCCACCGAGCGCATCGACGACGCGTGGCTGAGAGCCCTCCCCGAGGTCTCCGACGTGTCGCGCGCCAACGACGAGATCGTCGTCACCGGCAACGAACGACTGCTGTTCTCGGTCGTCTCGGCGTTGGCCAGCAGAGAGATCGTCCCCGGCCGATTCCAGGTCGTTCAGAACACGCTCGACGACGCGTTCGTTGCGATGACCGGCCGCCGACTGGCGCCCACCGACGACGAGGAAGCGTGATGGCTGCACTCTCCGCACTGACACGAACCCAGTTCAAGGTCTTTCTCCGAGAGCCGCTCTCGGTCTTCTTCGGTCTGGTCTTCCCGACCGTGCTGCTCGTCGTCATCGGCGTCGCGTACCCCGGAGCAACCGACCCGGAACCGACATTCGACGGCAAGAGCCTCGTCGAGGTGTACGCGCCGACGACGATCGTGCTGGGGATGGCGACCATGGCCATCTTCCTGCTCCCCGTCGCCTTGGGAGGAGACCGCGAGCGCGGAATCCTCCGCCGGCTGTCCACGACACCGGCCCATCCACGAACCCTCGTCACCGCGCACCTCGCCGTACAACTGGCGGTGGTCACGCTGGCCACGATCGCAGCCGTCGTCGTCGGCACGCTCGCATTCCCCTTGCCACTTCCCGACAGCCCGGGCTGGTTCGTTGCCTCGTTCGCGTTGGGCGCCTGCTCGCTGCTCGCCATCGGGTTGCTGATCGGATCCATGGCGCCGACGGCCGGCACCGGGCAGGGCATCGGGATGCTCCTGTACTTCCCGATGCTGTTCTTCGCAGGCGTCTACATCCCCCTCGACGCGATGCCCGACGGAATCCGGACGATCAGCAGCTACACACCCGCAGGCGCCGCAGTGCAAGCACTCTCGGACAGTTGGACCGGCAACACGCCCAACGCCTCCGACCTCCTGGTCATGTTGGTGTACGCGATCGTCGCCGGGGCACTTGCCGTTCGCCTCTTCCGGTGGCAATGACCAGGGCCCAGCAAACCGTGTATCGACGACGATGACCACGATCGTCGAGGCGGAGATGATCGCCAGGAGACAACACCACCACGACCTGCTGCGCTGTGGGCTCGACTCGACACCATGGTCGACGAACTGCTTCGTGCCGCCGGCCTCACCCGCACCGAACCGGTCAGTCCCTGACCCGTGCCAATCGGCCACCGTGCTCGATGCCGAGCGCGATCAGGGGACGCGGAAGCCGCTGGTACCGACCTTCGCCTCTGTGGGGCCTCCTCCACCGGGTGTAAGTGGGAGGTAGGGGAACAACCCGGCAGCACGTGATCCCAACCCGAGACATCGGAGCGAGCGATGGCGACCCAGACACCAGTCACCGACAAGGACGTCAGCCAGATGTGCGACGTCGCCCCGGGGCTCGTCGACTACGCGACCGCCGTCGAGAGCTTCACTTGGCCGGAGGCCTCCCGGTTGCTCGAGATCGAGCACGCTGTGAACATCGCGACGCTCGCCGTCGACCGGCACGTCGATGCCGGGAACGGAGCACGCGTCGCGCTGCGATGGCTGGGCCGCGATCCGGATTCGATCGAGCGGCCTGTCGATGTGACGTACGCCGACCTGGCCGCTTCGACGGATCGGTTCGCAGCTGCGCTGCGTCAGCGGGGCATCGCCGCCGGGGCTGGTCTGGCGACGCTCACGGGCCGCATTCCCGAGCTGTACGTCTCGGTTCTCGGTGCGCTCAAGGCGGGTGTGGTCGTCACGCCGCTCTTCTCAGCGTTCGGGCCGGACCCGATCGCGCAGCGCATGAACCTCGGTCACATCGACGTGCTCGTCACGACGGCACCGCTGTTCCGTCGCAAGGTCGTGCCGTTGCTCGACCGGCTCCCCGATCTCGTCCTCGTCGTCGTCTGCGGCGCAGGTGCAGACGAGCTGCGACCGCACCAACGAGCGGGCGGCCCCGAGGTGCTCGCATTCGATGAGTTCAGCGCCGCCGACACGGTCGCTGGCGCCCCGACGTTCACCGAGGCCGAGAGCCCGGCGCTGCTGCACTTCACCAGCGGGACGACCGGTGCCCCCAAGGGTGCGCTGCACGTACACGGAGCGGTCGTCGCTCACGAGGTCACCGGTCGGCTGGTGCTCGACATGCACCCTGGCGACATCTATTGGTGCACCGCCGATCCAGGTTGGGTGACCGGTACGTCGTACGGCATCGTCGCACCGCTGGTGAACGGCGTGACGAGCATCATCGACGAGGCCGAGTTCGACGCCGAGCGGTGGTATCGGATCCTGGAACGGCATCGGGTCAACGTCTTCTACACGGCGCCGACGGCGATCCGTATGCTCCAGCGATTGGGAACCGAACTCGCCGCACGGTTCGATCACCGCGCCCTGCGCGTGGTGGCCAGCGTCGGCGAACCGCTCGATGCCGGTGCCGTCCGATGGTGCCAGGAGGTCTTCGGTGTACCGGTGCTCGACACGTGGTGGCAGACCGAGACCGGCGCCATCATGATCGCCAACTACCGGTCCGAGGAGGTCCGGCCCGGCTCGATGGGGCGTCCGATCCCCGGCGTCGAGGCGACGTTGCTGCGCCGCACCTCCGCCGGCGACCTCGTCGTCGACGACGGCGGCCGCCCGATCGAGGTGGATTCGCCCGACGAGTCCGGCGAACTCGCCTTGCGTGCGGGGTGGCCGTCGATGTGTCGTACCTACCTCGACGACGACGCACGGTATCGGTCGGCGTTCGCTGACGGTTGGTACCGCAGTGGTGACCTCGCTCGTCGCGACGCCGACGGGTACTACTGGTTCGTCGGCCGCGGCGACGACGTGATCAAGACGTCGGGCCACTTGATTGGGCCGTTCGAGGTCGAATCGGCCCTGAACGCTCATCCAGCGATCGCCGAGAGCGGGGTGATCGGCAAGCCGGACGAGACCGCCGGGCAGATCGTCAAGGCGTTCGTCGTGGTGGTTCCCGGCCACGAGGCCGACGCCGAGTTGCACCGCGACGTGCTGGCCCACGCCCGCCGCAAGCTCGGCCCGGCCGTCGCTCCACGCGAGATCGAGTTCGTCGCTGACCTGCCGCACACCCGCAGCGGCAAGATCATGCGCCGAGTGTTGTTGGCACGCGAGGTGGGCGGCAGTGTCGGCGACACCTCGACGCTGGAGACGGCATCGCCGGATGCGGTCCAGGATGAGGGGACGTCACCGTGAACGCGACGCTTGCACCATCCGATCGGGAACTCGCGCACCGTTTGCTGGCCGACATGATCCGCGTGCGTGTGTTCGAGGAACGATGCGCCGAACTGTATGGCGAGTCGAAGATCCGTGGCTTCCTGCACCTCTACATCGGCGAGGAGGCGATCGCCGCCGGGGTGATGTCCGCACTCGAACCGCACGACGCGGTGATCGCGACCTACCGCGAGCACGGCCACGCGCTGCTGCGCGGCGTCGCAGCCGAGTCGATCATGGCCGAGATGTTCGGCAAGGCGACGGGGTGCTCTGGTGGGCGCGGCGGATCGATGCATCTGTTCGACGCGGACACGCGCTTCTTCGGCGGGAACGCGATCGTCGGCGGCCACCTGCCGGTCGCCGTCGGGCTCGGTATCGCAGATCAGATGCTCGATCGCGCCGACCACGTCACGGTGTGCTTCTTCGGCGAGGGGGCGGTCGCCGAGGGCGAGTTCCACGAGGCGATGAACCTCGCTGCGCTGTGGCATGTGCCGGTGCTGTTCTGCTGCGAGAACAACACCTACGCGATGGGAACCTCGCTGCGAACGAGCGAGTCGCAGACCGACCTCGTACAGAAGGCTGCGAGCTACCTCGTTCCGGCGTGGAGCGTCGATGGCATGGACGTGCTCGACGTGCACCGTGCGACGAGCAAGGCACTCGCCGCGATCCGCTCGGGCGGCGGCCCGAGGTTCATCGAGTTCCAGACATATCGGTTCCGCGCCCACTCGATGTTCGACCCCGACTTGTATCGCGACCCGGACGAGGTCGCGGAGTGGAAGCAACGCGACCCGATCGTCACCTTCGGCGAGCGGTTGATCGCCGAAGGCATGGCGACCACCACAGCGATCGACGACATGTGGTCGCTGGCCCGGGCAGAGACCGAGTCGGCAGTCGTCGCCGCAGATGCCGCACCGTTCGAAGCGGTCGACACGCTCTTCGAGCATGTCACCCGGCCTGTCACGCCGAACGCCGGGCGCGACGACGGATCGGTTCAGAAGGACGAGGAGGTCGGGCCATGACGGAGACTGCACCGGTCGGCACTGTCGACGGGGCACCCGAAGCGATGGATGAGCTGCCGTCGATGACCTATCGCGAGGCAGTGCGTGAATCGCTTCGCTGCGCCCTGCTCGACGACGAGCGGGTCTTCATCATGGGCGAGGACGTCGCCGACTACGGCGGCACCTACGCGGTGACGAAAGGGTTGTACGAGGAGTTCGGACGCGATCGAGTCCGCAACACGCCGCTGTCCGAGTCGGGGTTCGTCGGGGCCGGAATCGGCGCCGCCCTCGGTGGCCTACGCCCGATCGTCGAGATCATGACGGTGAACTTCAGCCTGCTCGCACTCGACCAGCTCGTCAACACTGCAGCGACGTTGCTGCACATGTCCGGTGGGCAATTCAACGTGCCGCTGGTCGTGCGCACGACGACCGGCGCCGGTCGGCAACTCGCAGCGCAGCACTCGCACAGCCTCGAAGGCTGGTTCGCCCATGTTCCCGGTCTCAAGGTGGTCGCGCCGGCAACGGCGCACGACGCTCGGTGGATGCTCCCATCGGCCCTGGCCGACCCCAACCCGGTGATGATCTTCGAGCACTCGACGCTCTACAACGAGCGCGGCCCGGTCGACCCAAACGCCGGGCCGGCGAGTCTCGACCGGGCCGAGATCCGGCGTGTCGGTTCCGACCTGACGATCGTCGCCTGGGCCGGGATGGTGCCGAAGGCGCTCGACGCCGCCCGACAGCTCGCGACGTCCGGCGTCTCCGCCGAGGTGATCGACCTTCGCTCACTGCGGCCGCTCGACACCGAGACGCTGACCGCGTCGGTCGGCCGGACCCACCGGGCCCTCGTCGTCGACGAGGGCTGGCGAACCGGCGGGCTCAACGCAGAGGTTGTGGCGATGCTCACCGAGAACTGCTTCTGGTCGCTCGATGCGCCGATCGGTCGCCTGGGAGGTGCCGAGGTGCCGATGCCCTACGCCAAACACCTCGAGACCGCGGCGACCCCGCAGGCCGACGACATCGTCGCCGCGGCGCGCTCGGTGCTGGGTGAGGGGCCATGACCGGGACGCGAACCTCAGCCGAATCGGCCGGGGTGCCGGTCGACCGCGCCGATCACGCAACGTTCGAGTACCGACTGCCCTCACTCGGCGCCGACATGGACGACGGGACGATCGTCGAGTGGCGCGTCGAGGTCGGCGACGAGGTCGCTCGCGGCGACATCGCCGCAGTCGTCGAGACCGACAAGTCCGACATCGACATCGAGATCTGGCACGGTGGCATCGTCGAGGAACTGTTGGCCGAGGTCGGCGAACGGGTCGATGTCGGCACGCCGATCGCTCGGCTTCGCTCGACCGGTGCTGAGCCCGTGCCGATCGAATCGCTGCAGGCTCGGGCGTTCGGACCGCCGCAGGCGCAGGCGGCCCCGGTGGCGCTCCCGCCCCCGGCCGGGGCACCGCCGCCGGTCGCCCGACCGAGCGGCGAGCGGGTGCCGGCGTCGCCGAGGGCTCGGCGCCTTGCTGCCGAGCGCGGCATCGACCTTGCCGACATCGTCGGCAGCGGCCCGGCGGGGGCGGTCGTCCATGCCGACGTCGTCGCCGCTGCCCATCCACCGCAGGCGACTGCGGCGACACGCACACCACAGCGGATGCGGGCGCTGATCGCCGATCGGATGGAGCGCGCCAACCGGGAGATCCCGCACTACCACCTGGCCCGAGATGTCGACCTCGGCGCGATGTCGGCACGACTCGACGAGCTCAATGCGCAGCGGCCGATCACGGAGCGACTGCTCCCGGCGGCGATGTTCATCCGAGCCGTCGCCCTTGCAGCCGCGCGCCATCGCTCGTTCAACGGGTTCTGGACCGACGGCCGATTCGAGGCGGTCGACGAGATCAACGTCGCAATGGCCATCTCGCTCCGCGCGGGCGGCCTCGTCACACCGCACATCGCGAACGCCGACCGAGCATCACTCGACGAAACGATGGCGGCGCTCACCGAACTGGTCGCGGCGGCGAGGCGCGGCACGTTGCGGTCGAGTTGGATGACGGGGGCGACGATCACGATCACCAACCTCGGTGACACCGGTGCCGACCTCGTCCACGGCGTCATCTCTCCACCGCAGGTTGCGCTGGTCGGGTTCGGCCAGGTACGCCAACGCCCCTGGGTCGTCGATGACGCAGTCGTCGTCCGACCGATCGCCACGATCACGCTGGCGGCAGATCACCGCGCCACCGACGGCGCGCTCGGCAGCCGCTTCCTGGCCGCAATCGCATCCCATCTCGAGAATCCGGAGAAACTGTGACCACTGCTGATCCCACCCCGCTGATCCTGGCGGCGGTCGCCGCCGTCGCCCCCGAACTCGAGCCGGAGTTGGCCGAACTCGACCCCGACGCCGACTTCTGGATCGAGCTCGAACTCGACTCCATGGACCACCTCGCGATCATGGCCCGGCTGTCCGAGCAGACCGGTCTCGAGATCCCGGAGCACGACTACCCGAGGCTGACCACCCTCAACGGCTTGCGCGACTACCTGGGGCGCACCGAGTGATTCGGTGGTCGCTCTCTGGATCGTCGGCGTCGTCGGAGGACTGGCTGTCGCGTCGTTCGGGAGCCGGCGAGCGGTCACCGCGGCGATTGCTGCGTCCGCCGTCTCGCGGATCTCGCCCGCGCTCGTCGGCGTCACGATTGTCGCCGTAGGTACCGATCTCCCCGAGATCGCCAACTCGATCTCGGCGGCGTTGACCGATCACGGTGACATCGTCGTCGGAGACGCCGCCGGCTCGGCGATGACCCAGGTGTCGCTCGTGTTCGCCATCATCTGCCTGGCCGCCGTTGCGCTGCCGGTCGAACGCTCGGTGGTGCTCTTGATCGGCGGATTGACCACGGTCGCCCTGCTGTTCGATGCAGCGATCGTCCGCGACGGCGTGCTCAGCCGGCTCGACGGCGCCGTCCTGGTCTCCCTCTGGGTGGTTGGCGTCATCCTCGTGCGCCGCCTGCAACCGGACCGGCACGAACGCGAACTGCCCGACGGCTCAGTGACGTCGAGTGCGGGACGGACGGGGCCCGTGCCCGACATGATGCGGGCGCTGGCCTGGCTGGCGCTCGTGGCGGTCGCCGCCACGCTGGTCGTCGAGAGTTTCGTGCGGTTGACCGACGCCCTCGGTGTGCCCGAGCTGGTCGCCAGTGCGCTGGTGCTGTCGCTCGGCACATCGTTGCCGGAACTGGTGGTCGATCTCACCGCGCTGCGGCAGGGCGCTGCGGCACTTGCCATCGGTGACCTGTTCGGATCGTCGATGCTCGACGCCACCCTGGCGCTCGGTGCCGGCCCCGTCCTGCGTGCGACAACGGTCTCCGGCACCGCTGCGGTGTCGTGCGTGGTGGCTGCAGCGGTCGTACTCGCCGCGACGGTGGTCGCCGCGCAGCGTCCGACGCACCGACGTTCCTCAGCGCTCCCGCTCCTCGCGATCTACCTCGTCGGGGTGGTCGCGATGATCGTCGCCACCGGCTGATCCGCCCGCCGCCCGCCGGTCGCCGACCAGGGAGAGCACCTGAGCCACGGTCTCCGCGCCGCTGAGGGCGATTTCGGTACAACCGTTCGGCAACGTCGTGCTGCGGGGCTGTTCCACGTCGCGTTCGACCGCACCACCTCGCTCGTCGTCCTGGGCAGAAGCGCTCGGGCGCCGGGCGAGGATCGGTGTGCCGGGCAACAGCCGTCGATGCGACTCGATCAGCCGAGCGGTGCGATCGTCGTCGGGGTCGAGCAGCACCACGATCACGTCGGCCCCGTCGGCCAGCGGACACCGCCCGCCGCTGAGCACCGGACAGCCGTGACGGGTGAGCCGCGCCGGGCCAGGACACATCACGGTGGCCAGGCCGGAGCGGTCTGCCGCTCGCTCGCCCGACCACCTCGAGCCTGTGGTGGCGACGAGCACACGCCGACGGCTCTCGTGCGGAGGCCACGAAGCAGTCGTCGTCGTCCCGATGCTCAGGTGCACCGCTCCGTCGTCGTGACCCCATGCCACCGGATCCCGCCGCCGCAGGATGGACAACATCGGGCCGTTTTCGAGCTTCACGTCTGCTTGCAGGTTCGCTGTTCCGGTGGCTGCGGCGTGGCGAATGAGACGGTCGACCAGGTAGGGCCCCAGCCATCCGCGCCAGGGTGTGGCCACGGTCACGGCGAAGTCCCCGTCGCCGTCCGGTCGCAGTGCATAGCCGGCTTCGGCGGCGATCTGGACGGGGCCGTTGTCGCCGTCGGGCTCGCCACGGACCAGTGCGATCACGCCGAAACCGCCACGAGCGGCGATGTCGGCCCAGTCCCGGCACCACTCCAGCCGTGGATGGAACGATCCAAAGAACCGAAGCCGCCGATCGTCGGGGGAGAGCGACTCGTAGAGCTCGAAGATCAGTTCGCCGTCGGCCGCCGTGGTCGGGCGGATCTCGAGTGTCCGTCCGCCACCGACGTCGAAGCGTTCGGTCGCATCGACGGTGCTGTCGTCGCTCGGGTCATTCACGTGGTAGCCCTCGCCCGCTCAGTCGATCTCGGTGAGATGGCAGGGTTCGTGCCGCCGGTGGGCACCGTACTGGACACGACGAAACGCCTTCCGCGGACCGGTGCGCGACGTTCGATTCGTCATGATCCCATCATCGACGCAGCGGCGGCGACTCCATAGGGCCCTTGTCCTCAGGAACGAGGAAACCAGCGGGTGGCAGCGAGCCGCCCGCCCTCGTCGACTGGCCCGATCGCCACGTCGGGTTCGGATTGGACAAGCGATGCGTGATCTGGTTCTCGACCGGGTAGGCGGTCACCACCACCACCAGACATTCGCCGGAGCGCCATGGCCCATCACGACCCAGACACCATCACCGAGCCAGCCGGGGCCCACAGTGCGCCTTCGGAGGGCGACGATGCCGCATCCCGATCGTCATCCGGTGCGCCTGGATCGGTGTCGCCGCGGCGCCGATCTCGTGCCGAGGTCCCTGGCTTCCTGCTCGACGGGGCGGCGTGGGCGTGGAGGTTCGTCGTCGTCGCTGCGGCGTTCTACATCGCGCTGCAACTCGCCGTCGTGCTCAGGGTGGTACTGATCCCGATCTTCGTCGCGATCGTGCTCGCTGCGGTGCTGTCACCAGTGGTCGAATGGCTCTCCGGCCGGCTCCCACGCCTGCTCGCCACCTGGCTGGCGATCCTCGGTGCTGCGGCCATCTTGGGGACGATCGGTTTCGCGCTCGCCCAACCGGTCACCTCCGCAACCGACGACTTCCTGGACCAGACCGACGAAGTCGTCGCCGACGTCGAGGACTGGCTCCAGAATGGACCGCTCGGGCTCACCGAATCGCAGGTCGACGACCTGTCCAACCGGGTCTCGGACCAGGCGGACGGACTCGCGTCGGGGCTGCTCGACGAACCGGCATCGACGGCACGTCTGGCCGCCGAAGTTCTGGGCGGGATCTTCCTCGCCGTCGCCGCCATGTTCTTCGCGCTCAAGGACGGCCCCGCGATGTGGCGATGGGTGCTCGATCACATCCGACCGGTTCGGCGCACCGCCGTCGACGAGGCTGGTCGGGCGGCTGTGGGCACGTTGCAGGGGTGGGTCCGCGGCGTTGCGATCACCGGCGTGGTCGACGGAGCGCTGATCGGCGCAGCGATGCTCGTGCTCGGGGTGCCGAGTGCGATCACGATCGCCGTGATCACCTTCTTTGCGGCGTTCTTCCCGATCGTCGGGGCCACGGTGGCAGGGGCCCTCGCCGTTGCGATCGCGTACACGTCGGAAGGGCCGGTGGTGGCGCTGATCCTGGCGCTGGTCGTGCTCGCAGTACAACAGATCGAAGGTGACGTCATCCTGCCGGTTGTCATGCGGCACCAGGTGCGACTTCACCCGCTCGTCATCCTCGTCGCGCTCGGCGCCGGCGCTGCGGTCGCAGGTCTCGTCGGTGCGCTGCTCGCGGTGCCGTTGACGGCCGCCACCGTCGCGGCGATCTCCGCGGTCCGGCCCGAGGACGCCGCCGAGCACGGGATCATCGTTCCGGGCAACGACACCCCCGTCGGTTGACGTTCGTCGATGGTGACGTCGCGATGCTCGACGACGACCACCTCCCGGTCGGTCAGCGGTTGCGGTACGGGGCGTCCGGGAGGAGTTCGTCGAGCGGGCGCCACTCGATGTCATCGACCGCGTCGGCCGGGAGCGAGCCGACGGAGGCCACCAGCACGTCGCCGCCACCGAGTTCGAGGGCGACCTGCCGGCACGCGCCGCACGGCCAAGTGCGACGGGGCCCGGTCGTCGGCGCAGCGAGGGCGAGAGCGCGAAGACGCGGTGACTCACCGGGACGGGAGGTGGCGGCACTGAACATCGCCACCCGCTCGGCGCACATCGCCAGGCCGAGCGAGATGTTCTCCACGATCGCGCCGGAGACGATGTCGCCGTCGTCGGTCAGCACCGCAGCACCGGCGCGGAAATCGGAATACGGGGCGTACGCCGTCGACTGGGCGGTCAGCGCAGCGCGAGCCGTCGACGTCAGGAGCTCGGGGTCCGGTCTGCTCACGGCGCAGGTGCTTCGCCGGCCTCGGGCTCCATCCGCTCGGTTCGCTGCTCGACATCGTCACGGGCGATCACACCCTCCGCCACGATGGCGGGGTCCTCCACTGCGATCGGCTCCGTCGGCGGATAGTCGTCGCCGGGGCGGACGTCGTCGTCGATCTCCTCGCCAAGGACCGTCGGGTCGAGTTGTTCGGCATGTGATTCGGACATGGTGAGGCGATACCCGTCCCTGCCCCGCTGGAAACCCGTTGCGCCCGCGCATGCGTCCCGACCCTGTTCGCTGATCGTGATCACCGAGTTCGGTCACGTGGCGATGTTTGCGGGGGCCGAGGTCCGGGCAGCCCAGCGGGTATGACGAACTCACACACCGGCGCACGCGACCACGTGATCGTGGGGGAGGGAGAGTCCGCCCGCCATCCACTTGCTGGCGCACGAGACGGCGTTCGCTCGGCGTTCGCGGACCAACCAACGGTCGAGATGCCGTCCGGAGGGCACCTCCCGGCACTCGGTCTGGGGACATGGCAGCTGGAGGGCGATGGTTGCCGACGGATCGTCGCGGAAGCGCTCGCGCTGGGTGTTCGCCACATCGACACCGCACAGATGTACGGCAACGAAGCCGACGTGGGTGCGGGGATCGCTCAGTCCGACACGTCCCACGACGAGATCTTTCTCACCACCAAGGTGGACAACGACCATCACGAGCCGGGCCCGCTGGTCGAATCGGTCGAACGCAGCCTCGAGCGTCTCGGCACCGACCATGTCGATCTCCTGCTCGTTCACTGGCCGGTCGAGTTCAATCGAGTGGGCGCCACGATGTCGGCGCTCGCACAGGTCCAGGCCGCTGGGCTCGCGCACCACATCGGTGCGTCGAACTTCACGATCGAGCAGCTCGATCAGTCGGCCGACTTCGCCGCGCTCGAAGTGCTCCAGTGCGAATGTCACCCCTTCTTCCAGCAGACCGAGCTCCGCAACTGGTGCACCCAACACGGTTGGGCCTTCACGGCGTACTCGCCGCTCGCCCGCGGCGGCGTGCTGAGCGACGATGTGCTCCGTGCGATCGCCGACAAGCACGGCGTGTCGCCAGCGGCGATCGCGGTCGCCTGGCTGCTCGACCAACCCCAGGTGGCGACGATTCCGAAGACCGGCGACATCGAACACCTCCGCGACAACTGGGCGGCGCTCGACGTGGAGTTCGACCAGCACGATCTGGACCGGATCAGCGAGCTCGACGAGGGTCGCCGACTCGTCGATCCCGACGCCGCCCCATGGTGAACACGGTGGTCGCTGCGAACGATCGGATGCCCGGCGACGCCCTAATCCTGTTCGGGATCACGGGCGACCTCGGGAACTCGAAGATCATTCCGGCCCTCGGAGATCTGGAGCGCGCAGGCGAGCTCGACGGTGTCGCCGTCGTGGGCGTCGGACGGAGCCAGCGGTCGGACGACGACATCCGGTCGATGATGCGAGCTGGGTTGAGCACCGACGACGGATCATCCCCTGGAGACAGCGGCGAGACCGACGACGTCGTCGAGCGGATCGGGCTGCGCTACGTCAGCGGTGACGCAACGGACACATCGACGTTCGACGAGTTGGCCGACCTGCTCGGCGAGGCATCCGCTCCGGTGGTCTACGCCGCAGTGCCGCCGGCAGCCTTCGGAGATCTCGCTCAGGCGATACATGCCAGCGAGATGCCCGGCGACACCCGACTGGTGGTCGAGAAGCCCTTTGGCACCAACGAGAGCTCCGCGCTCGATCTCCACCGGGAGATGACTCGATCGATCGGTGAAGCCAACCTCTTCATCGTGGATCACTTCCTTGCCAAGGCCGCGGTCGAGAACCTGTTCACGGTTCGTACGATGAACGCGATCTTCGATCAGCTGCTGCACCGCCGAGCGGTGGGGTCGATCACCGTCGAGATGCTGGAGCGAGACGACGTGGCGGGACGGGGCTCGTTCTATGACGACGTCGGCGTCGTCGACGATGTCGTACAGAACCATGTGCTGCAGATGGCGGCCCTGGCCCTGATGGAATGCCCCGAGCACGACACCGCCGAGGCCTACCACGAGGCACGGGCTGCGACGATCGACGCGATGACGATCCGGGCCGACTCGATCGTCTTCGGCCAGTACGAGGGCTACGGCACCCACGACGACGTCGCCGACGATTCCAGGACGGCGACCTACGTCGCGTTCACGATCGACCTGGATTCGGAGCGTTGGCGCGATGTCCCGATACGCGTCGTGACCGGCAAGTCGCTCGACCGTGAGAGCACCGCCGTCCGTTTCGAGCTCGATGGACCCGGTGAGAACGAGATCGTCCTCTCGGTGAAACCGGATCCCACGATCAGCATCGGCGTCACCGTCCTCGACGCCGACGCCCCCCATGCCGAGCCGACCGACACCCCGATTCGCCGCCAGGAAGCTGTGCTCTGCGGCCCCTCGGCCCACGCGGAGCTGGGGGACTACGCCACCCTGCTCGCTGACGCGCTCGGCGGGGTCGGCCAGCACTTCGCCCGGATCGGCGACGTCGTCGCCGCGTGGAGGCTGGTCGCGCCCTTGGAGTCGGGTGACGTTCGACCGCAGCGCTATCCGCGCGGATCGTCGGGGCCGACGTAGCCGCCCGACCGTCACACGCTGGACGGCGATCGTTCCCGCCACTGTCGGGGGGTCCGGTGGGAGTGGCACCCGGACGATCGTGACGTTGCTGGCGTTCCGCTCGAGCTGCGGTCACGACCTCGAGCGCCCTGGTGACCGTGGTGATCAGCCCGGGGCGGGCAGTCGCGGCTCCCAGCAGAACTGCGCCGGACTCGACCCGGCCGCTGAGATTCCCCCACGTGCGCCGGTGATTGGCTCACTTCGCGACCGGGTAGTCCGCTCGCATGGAACATCTTTCCGGCATCTCGACCGCTACCACCTCGACCGTTGACCTGCGCAGACTGGCGGAGCATTCCGGTCCCTTCTTGACCGTGGTCCTTCCGAGTCCGAGTTCGCACGACGACGCCGCCCACCGCCTCGACGTCAGGTGGAAGAACGCGCGCCGGGCAGCGGCGACGGCCGGCTGGCCGACCGAGCGCCTCGGCGAACTCGACGAACTCGTGGCCGGTTGGCAGCACGGTGAGGCTGCCTCGTTCGTGATCGTGCAGGCCGCTGACGGTGCACAGCTCGTGGAGACGTTGATGCACGACGTCGACGGGGTGCACGTCTCGATCGACGAGCGGCCTCGCATGATCACCATTCTCGACAGCCGGCAACGAACCCTCCCGCATGTGGTGGTGGTTGCCGACCGAGCGGGTGCCGACATCGCCGGCTTCGACGGGGGAGAGGTCGCAGCATCGGTGCAGGTGGAGGGTGACCGGCTGCACATTCACCGGGGTCACCCTGGTGGCTGGTCCCAACGTCGCTTCCAGCAGCGCGCGGAGAACACCTGGGAGGACAACGCCGATTCCGTGGTCGACGCAGTGGCGACGATGATCGACGAGATCCAGCCGGTCGTTGTGGCGATCGCAGGCGACGTCCGAGCGAAGTCGCTGATCGAGGACGGCCTTGGCGACCGAACCTCGACCGAGATCGTCCTGCTCGACTCCGGCGACGCTGACGGGATCACCGCGGACGTGCTGCGTCTCGTCGACGATCGACATGCCCGGTTCCTGCGAGCGGCCATCGAGGCGCTGCGGGCGGCCGACGGTACGGGAACGCTGCGCAGTGGACACGACGTGGTCGAGCCGCTGCAGCAGGGACGAGTGGCGACGTTGTACGTCCACGACGTCGCCGATCACGCTCGTGGTGCCATCGACGACGAACGAGTTGCGTCGTTCGATGCGCCCAACCGCCGACTCGTCGACCGTGCGCTGAGCGACGCCCTCGAAACGGGAGCGACCGTCGTGGTGACCCCGAACGTGGGCGAGTTGGTCGAGGGTGTCGCCGCCGTACTGCGCTGGTGATGCGTGGTACCCGACGACGCCGATCCCCCCGGTGAGAGCTCGCACCAGCACCACGACGGCGACTGCGGCCGGGAGCGGTTCGTGCTGTGTCAGCGAACGGTCGGGCGTCCTCTATCGGCTCATGGGGACGCTCGCCCCGCCCACGTAGCCGAGCGATCTGGGACACCCAACCGCGAGCAGATTGGCGGATCTCGAGTGGCGTGGTCGTGGGCGGCGGTCTGCCGATATGCGTGGTTCCGGAGTTGATCGATGGGCCCGATGGGCCAGGCCCTCCTCGCGGCTGAGGCGATCTAGGCTTTGCTCCGGTCAGGAGCAGAGTTCGAGTCGTAGAACGACTTGAGCTGATTCTCGAAGCGGGCTGGAGCGTCGAGCCAGGGAAGGTGACCGCAGTCTGGCCAAGTCTCGACCGTTGCGTTGGGGTAGCGCTTGACGACGAGCTGGGTGTGTTGACCGTAGATGTCGTTCTCACCGAACATGACGTAAAGCGGAAACGTGGCCTGGGGAAGCACCGAGTCGAGGAAGTCGGTCGGGAGTGACACCGCGGAGGCCCGAGTCGCGAACGTCGTCTGCTGCCCGATTCCCTCGAGCAACGACTCATCGGCAGGCAGCGCGCTGTCGGGGTTCTGGTAGTTCAACCAGACCTGTGCGTACATCTTCTGCAGGCTTCGTTGACCGAGGCGCGGGATGCGGCCAAGCAGCGAACGCAGACCCATCATCGCAAATGCCCCCGAGCTGCACCGCTTCTTGCTGTACGCCATGACGTCTCGTTCCATCGCCACCCAATCGGTACCCACGCCTGGCGTCGGACTGCACAAGAAGAGGCTCGCAACGGAGCTGAGGTGCGCGGTTGCGTAGAGTTGCGCGAGCATTCCGCCCCAGGAATGCCCAAACAGGTGAAGCTGCTCAACGCCCAGATGCTCACGCAGCTGCTCGAGGTCCGCGACGTGGGCCTCGGTGCTGTAGTCCCCGTTGGTCACTGTGGAGCCGCCCGTGCCCCGCTGGTCGTAGGTCACGACACGCCGTCCTGGCACGAGGTTGGCGATCTCTTCGAGGTAGTCCGGCATCCCCGGGCCTCCTGACAAGAACACGATCGGCGTTCCATCCCCTCCGGAATCCCGTACCGACAGTTGAGCACCCTTGGTCTGCACGAGGACAGACACGGTGTCGCGGAGGCTGGATCTGCTGATTCGTGATGTTGAGGGTTGAGGTGCCATTGGTGATTCGTCCTTGGTTCGATGGTTCTGTCGGGTTGTTGGGTGTGAGTTGGTGGCGAGGGCGTCGAGGATGAACGTCGTTGACGTACGCCACGATCATCGAGCTGCGATCGTGTCGATGATTCGGCGAAGCTCAAGGAGCTGGCGATGCACGTTCGGCCCTTGCTTGCCGAGCGCTTCATCGACGTCGGCCAGCGTTGGTTGAAACAACTCGCCAGCAGCGCGATGTGCCGCTCGGCCCTCAGTCGTCAGAATGAGACGGTAGGAACGGCGATCCTCGACACTGGGAACCCGGTCGACATGGCCCCGCTTCTCGAACCGCTTGACATAGCTCGACACCGTCGTCGCCGGAGCCGACATCCAACGAGAAAGCTCAGACGGGGTCATACCGTCGCCCCTCGAGAGGACGGAATAGATCGCGAACTCATCGGCGTCCAGACCCGTTGGTTTGATCACGTCGTCAATGAGTGAATGAACAGCTCGCGATACCAGCCAGGTGTCAAACAGAACGTTGCCGATGCCCGGGCCGAGCGTGCCAGCGGTGTTGGGAGTGGTCGATCGGTTGCTCATTGAGGTGCGCCTGCGCCGACGTGGACCGATGACCGATGACCGACGACGTCTCCTTGGTGGCGGTCGGCCTTGCGGGCACCGATCATGCGTCGGAAGCGTCGTGCAAACAGCACAACCAGGGTTCCCATGAGCACGAGGCCACTGATCCAGTACGTTGCCGTTTTCGCCGTCCCGGCGAGCCCAAGGAGCGAGTTCGTCGATGCGTCGCCCGGGTAACTCGCGAGAGCGATCCACGCAAAGACATTCTCGACGTAGTCGAACCCGGCACCCACGAAGGGAAGTGCGACCGCTCGTGAAACCCAGCGGCTGCTCAATGAGGTTGTGGCGAGGCTGAGCGCCAGCGATGAAGCGACGAAGAGGCCATACACGGCGGGATAGAACAGATCAGCGATCTGCATGTTTCGATAGGCCGCTCTCCCGTCCGCACCGCAGGCATCGAGGAATCCTGAGACGTCGTCGCCGGTGGTGAAGCTCTGAACGTCGGGTGGCGCCTGTCCACAGGCGGATTCCACTTCGGAGATCGAGAATGGTGCTGACGACTGAAAGAAGATCGCAGCGAACACGAAGAACACCGCCGCACTCGGTATCCAGAATCGCCAAGATCCGAGTGAACGCACCAACACGTCGCGGCGAGAGCGCTGGGCCCTGCCACCAGCTTGTTCCGGCGGGTGTGATGAAGAATGCTGCATGGTCATGATTCCCTTCGACTAACTGCGATGTCGTAGTAGTTAATACGACATCGCAGTAGATGTCAAGTCGTGAACTCACAGAGTTCGAGCTCCAGCGACATGCTGCTGTCCCAGCCGGCGGAGACGAACTGGGAATGGTCGGCGTCAAACCGCTGCTTCCAGCCATCGCACGCGACCTTGACGGCAGACCGAACGACAGGCCAGCGCTCATGTCGACGAGCAGAACGCTCCGTTCGGATGCTCTTGGCCGGGGGATTTCCGGGCACCGCAATGGGCCGCACTGTGCCAGAGCCTTTCGTCAGAGCGGTCCTGGTCAGACCCACTAAGGTCCGTGGCTGACAGCGACTGGCCGCATGGGGCCGATGCGATCGGGGGATCGGCGATGACGAGTTGGCTTGAGAGTCCGTTGAGGACGTTGTCCGACGTGGAGCGGTTCGAGTCGGAGATGCCACTCGAGCGACGTTTGCCCGGCAACAGCGTGTACGACGTCTTCGTGCGAGCCGCGGATGCGTACGGCGATCGCACGGCGCTGACGATGGTGATGACGGGAGATGACGACGAGCAGGCCCGGAGTGTGAACTACTCGGAGTTGTTGGGGCTTGTCACCCGGACCGCCAACATGCTGTCCGACCTCGGTGGGGCGCGACCCGGGGTGGCTGTCATGCTGCCGACGCTCATCGAGACCCATGCCGTCTTGTGGGCGGCCGAGACGGCCGGATACGCGGTACCAATCAACTTCCTGCTGCGACCGGATCACATCCGTGGTCTCCTGGAGGCGTCCGGCGCGAGTGTGCTCGTCACGTTCGGGCCGCACCCTCAACTCGACATCTGGGAGAAGTCGCTCGAGTTGAAACGTCAGATGCCCGAGCTCACGTTGGTGCGGGTGGCTCCTCCGGGGACCGCTCCGGTCGATGGGGTCATCGATTTTGCTGAGGCCGTGGTTGATCAGCCTGCCGATCGACTCGTCTTCGACACCCCCGGGAGTGGCGACGATGTCGCCGCCTATTTTCACACCGGCGGGACGACCGGCGTACCGAAGCTTGCTGCGCACAGCCATGACGGCCAGCTGACCGCAGCCTTCGGGTGTGCTGCTCTGATGAATCTCGGGCCCGACGATGTCGTGACCGGCACCCTGCCGATGTTCCATGTTGCGGGCACGATCCTGCTCGGCGTCAGCACGTTCCTGACCGGGTCCGAAATCGTGCTGATGTCGCCATCGGGACTGCGAAACCCGGCGATGGTGTCGAATTTCTGGCGCATCTGCGAGCGCTACGGCGTCACGCTTGCCGGCGGGGTTCCGACGTCGATCGGTGCGATTGCCGAAGTACCGCTCAACGGTGCTGACATCAGTTCGGTCCGGGGCGGCTTGACTGGCGCCTCGTCGCTTCCCGTCGCTGTGCGCGAGAAGTTCGAGGCGGTCACGGGGAAGAAGCTCAACGAGATCTATGGGATGACCGAGGCATCGGGACTGATCGCCTGCAATCCGTTCGAAGGCGAGGGCGGTGCAGGCTCGGTCGGACTCCGCCTCCCGTACACAGAGGTCACTGTTCGTCAGCTCACCAAGGACGGATCGCTCGGCGAGGCGTGCGACGTGGGAGAGGTCGGCGTGCTGACGATTGCAGGACCGACTGTGTCACCCGGTTATCGCGACCCCGAGCAGAACGTCGGGACATTCGCTGACGGGGAGCTCAACAGCGGGGACCTCGCATTCACCGACGACGACGGCAGGATCTACATCGCGGGCCGGTCGAAGGATCTGATCATCCGCAGCGGGCACAACATCGACCCCCTGATGATCGAGAACACCCTCCAGCGTCACCCGTCCGTTGCCGTCGCCGCAGCGGTCGGTATGCCCGATTCCTACGCTGGAGAACTGCCGGTCTGCTACGTCGAGCTCCTCCCCGAATCCGGCGTCACCGAGGACGAGCTCCGTGCGTTCGCTGAAGCCGAAATCAGCGAACGGCCAGCATGGCCCAAATACATTCGCATCGTCGATGCCGTTCCGATGACCGCCGTCGGCAAGATCTTCAAACCAATCCTGCGTCAAGACGCAGTCGAGCGGGTCGTGCAGGAGATCCTCGACGAACGTGAGTTGCAGGGCAAAGTCGAAGTGACCGCCGGCGGCCCGCGCGGTATGAGTGTGAGGGTCACTCTTGGCGAGGGCGGCGGCCAGGCCGTTTCCCAACTCCAAGAGGTCCTGGACGGCTACTTGTTCGGGGCAACCGTCGAGACCTGATCCTCGTTTGGTTGTCGACTCCGCTCAGATCAACACCGTCCAGCGAGCGCCTCAACCGCTCGCTATCGGCACGTCCGCGATCGGTCGGCTGCCCCATCATGCGCGACGTCGGACGCGCAAGGGATGTCACCGAACACCGGGTCGTGGTCACACCCCAACAGGGCAAACGTTTCCTGACGCGGCACTGTTGGAGTTCCCGGATTCGCTGGTGCTGCCGCCGGTGTCGTTCGTTCGTTCGGCGAGACGGCGAAGTCGGCCCGACATGGCGTCCAGCCCACTGGCCAGCTTGCTCGCGGTCGCTCCGAGGACACTCCGAGCACGGTCCCCAAGGGTCGCGGACGCGGAACGCCCGGCGTCGCTCGGGTCATCGGTGCCGCTTGCGTCATCGGTGGCGGTGCGTCGGTGGCGGTGTCGGTGAGGCCGAGCCGCTCGGCGAACGCGTCGAGGTCGGGCTGGTCCTGGACCGGCCCGGCCGGCCCGGACGGATCGTCCGGGAAGTCGTCGCCGGCCGCCGGCGGGGGTGTCGGGTTTGCAACGTCGGGCGCGGGACCTTGGGCGGGGTTGCCGCCGGCGTGCTGTCGGAGGTGATTTCGAGCCATGGAGTCGTCGTACCCGGTGAGACAGAGAGCTACGCATCGTTCTTCGGGGTCATGGTTCCTCGGCCGCCGCGGGTTTCCCGAGCTCCGAGGTCGGGTACGGCCGTCGTGACATGACGACCGACACCGCTCGACGCGACACCCCAGGAACGAAGCCCGCCGACGAGAACGCCGAGCACTGGATGCAACGCCTCCATTCGCTGATCGGGATTCCACCGACCCGTGGCAACGAGGTCAGAGTGCTCCGCAACGGCGACGAGATCTTCCCGGCGATGCTGTCGGAGATCGATGCTGCGACGGACACGATCGACATCGTGACCTTCGTCTACTGGGCAGGCGACATCGGCAAGCGCTTCGCCACACACCTCGCATCGGCGGCGCAGCGTGGGGTCCGGGTCCGCGTCCTCCTCGACGCCGTCGGCGCACGGAAGATCGACGATTCCCTGCTCGACGTGATGACGTCAGCGGGTTGTGACGTTCGTATGTTCCGCAGGATCCTCGACGGCCCGCTTCCTGACATCGGGGATGCCGACCATCGCACACACCGCAAGATCCTGGTGTGTGATGCATCCGTCGGGTTCGTCGGCGGCGTCGGCATCGCAGACGAGTGGGCCGGCGATGCTCGCAACGAAGACGAGTGGCGCGACTCACATGTTGCGGTGCGGGGACCCGCAGTGGCCGGGTTGGCGGCGGCGTTCGTCGACAACTGGGCCGATGAAGCCGAACACGGCTTCGACGCTCGATTCGAAGACGTGGTCGACACCGACCTGCACCCCGGAAGCTCGCAGTGCATCGTGGTCCGCGGTTCGTCCAGCACCGGGGCGACCGACATCAGCCGGCTCCTCATGAGCATGATGCAGCTCGCCGAGCGTCGGATCCGGATCACCACGGCCTACTTCAATCCCGACGATTCGCTCATCGACGAACTCTGTGCTGCGATCGAACGTGGCGTGGAGATCCAGATCCTCGTACCCGGCGAGCACGCGGACAAACGCTTCGTGCAGATGAACGGAGAAGGCGACTATCAGCGGGTCCTGGACGCGGGCATCGATCTCCGGACCTACGAGCGGTCGATGCTGCACGCCAAGGTCATCACCATCGATGGAACGGTTGCGTCGATCGGTTCCGCGAATTTCAATCAGCGATCGATGGAACTCGACGACGAGTGCAACCTCGTGATCGGAGACCCTGAGTTGGTCGGCGTGTTCGACCGCCACTTCGACGAGGACCTCCAGCACTCGGTCGTGCTCGACCCGGAACGGTGGGCCGACCGCGGCCTCGTGCAGCGCGCCGGTGAACAGGTGCTCGGTCTCGCCGACCGTTGGCTCTGACAGCAGCCTCGGAACGCTGGCGAGCTGCGCGGTTGATCAGGCCGTGATCCAGGCTCTGGCACGGTCGAGCTGGTCGTACGGATAGACCTGGACCTCCCCTGGGATCAGCCAACCGAACGCCTTGACCGAGTGGCGCATCCAGGACGTGTCGGTGACGATTGCCATCTTGTCGTACTTGGTGAAGGTCTTGAACCCGAGCTTGGTGTCCTCCCACATCGCGTCGGGTTCGAACCCGGTGAACTCGGGTCCCAGGATGTAGAGCAGACGAATCTTGTCGTGTCGGGTCAGTCGGTCGTTGACGGCCGGGTCCAGAACGTCGTCGTAGTCGTCGTCGTCGATCTCGCCGATCGCGCGAACTCCGACGACGTGGTCGGGGAGGTCATCGATCAGTTGCATTCCCATGTGGGCTCCTCTCGTCCACCTCAGTCTCGCGCCCGCGGGAGTGGCGACCAAGCACTCGGTGCGGTCGTGTGGGTTCCCTGACCATTCTTTCGAAGGTCTTTCGGCTTGCCCCCGAAGTGGCTTACCCCCGTCCGAGAACGTGGTTCCCGTCACCAACGACACCCCTGCCGGTCAGCCGGCGGATCTCAACCTCAGACAAGGAACCACTGACATGCACAAGCGATTCACCAAGACTCTTCTCGCCGGCGCCATCGCCGGGGCGGGGATCATCAGCGCCGGCAACCTCGTGGCCAACGCCTACGACACCGAGGATCCGGCCCCGGTCGAAACGACGATCGACGACTCGGACGGCACCACCTCCGACGACGGCGGCGCCGTCGAGCCGCAGGGCCTCGTTGCGCAGGTCGATCCCGACGCCGACACGGACACCGAGACCGACACCCCGGCGGACGCTGAGCAAGGCGATGGTGAGCGTCGCGGCGGTCGTGGTGGACACGGCGGCTGCGGCAACGAGGCCGTTGCCGACGTGCTCGGCGTGACTGTGGACGAACTCAGCGCCGAGCGTGAGGCGGGCAACAGCCTGGCCGACATCGCCGCCGACGCCGGCATCCCCGTCAACGACGTCGTCGAGGCGATCGTCGCTGACAGGGCGGAACACATCGCCGAGAAGGTCGAGGCCGGCGACATCACCCAGGCCGAGGCCGACGACAAGCTCACCGATCTCGAGACTCGCGCCCTCGAGCGCGTCAACCGCACGCCTGGCGAGTGAACCACCGAGGTCCGGGGCGGCCGCACGCCGGATCGCCCCGGACCTGCCCCAACCCCCGATGCCCGACTGCCCGAATCGACCGAGGAGCGACCCACCCATGCCCATCACCCGACACCCCAGCCCGACGACATCATCCGAGGCCGACGAGACCCCGGTGGCCCAGCGTCGGCGAACGGCAGCGTCGCGTACGACGATCGCTGCCCTCGGCGTTCCGATGCTGCTGGTGAGCTGCACCGCGACGAGCGTCGACGATGCATCGGTCGCAGCCGTCCCCGTCGCAACGACAGCCGCCGACCTCGAGGCGCTGATCGCCGCAGGGCGGACCCTCGACGGGTCCGAGAACAACCCGGACGACCCGACGCTCGGTCAGGCCGACCGCATCTATCCCCGCGACGCCGACGCGAACTACGCCGACGGCGTCGGTCAACTCGTCGACTCGCCGGATGCCCGCTACCTCAGCAACCGCATCTTCAACGACACCAACCAGAACATCTTCACCGAGAGCGGTGTCACCCACTGGGGCTTCGTGTGGGGGCAGTTCATCGACCACACGATCGGTCTGCGCGAGTCCGGCGACGAGGACATGGACATCGACTTCGACCCGGCCGATCCGCTCGAAGCGTTCACCAACGACCTCGGCGACATCTCGATGACCCGCACGGCGATCGCGGACGGCACCGGGGTCGACGCACCGCGAGAGCAGGTCAACACGATCAGCTCCTACATCGATGCCTGGGCGGTGTACGGCGGCGACGAGGAGCGCCTCGACTGGTTGCGCGCGGGCGCCGTCGACGGCGACCCCACCAACAACGACGCCACACTGCTGACCGAGAACGGCTATCTGCCGACCGGTGCGGCGCGCCCGGACACCGAGACACCGGAGGTCGATCTGATGGGTCGCCTGTTCGCTGATCCGTCAGCGGCAGTGGTCGCCGGCGACGTCCGAGTCAACGAGAACATCGGTCTGACCGCCGTCCAGACCCTCTTCGTGCGCGAGCACAACCGGATCGTCGAGGAGCTCCCGGACGACCTGGACGAGGAGACGAAGTTCCAGATCGCCCGGCGCGTGGTCGGCGCACTCCAGCAGTACATCACCTACACCGAGTTCCTCCCGAGCCTCGGCGTCGACCTGGCGAACTACGACGGCTACGACTCCACGGTCGACCCCAGCATCACCAACGAGTTCGCGACCGTCGGCTATCGCGCCCACTCCCAGATCCACGGCGAGTTCGAGGCGGCGATCGACCGTGCCGACGTCACCGACGACGACATCGACCAGCTCGAAGCCGCTGGCGTCGAGGTCACCGTCGACGGCGACGTCGTCGAGGTGGCGATCCCGCTGGGCGTCGCCTTCGGTAACCCGGGACTGCTGGAGGGCGTCGGCCTCGGCAGCCTCCTCGCGGGGCTGGCGTCGGAGGCGCAGTACGCCAACGACGAACAGATCGACAACCAGCTTCGCAGCGTGCTGTTCCAGGTTCCGGGCCCTGACGTCGAGAACCCGCTCGAGTGCCTCGACGGCACCGAGATCGCCGGCTGCTTCAGCGGGGTCAACGACCTCGGTGCCCTCGACGTGATGCGCAGCTACGACCACGGCATGCCCACCTACAACGATCTTCGGGAGGCCTACGGCTTGCCGCGCATCTCGTCGTTCACGGAGCTGACCGGCGAGTCGACCGATGAGTTCCCTGATGGCCTCACGATCGACGACCCCGGGATCCTCGATGTGGTGTCGCTCACCGATGCCGCAGGCAACGAACTCGAACTCGGCTCCGATGAGGCTGACACGATGGCGGTGTCCGCCGAGCGCCGCACCACCGTCGCCGCCCGCCTCCGTGCCGTGTTCAGCGACATCGACACAGTCGACGCCTTCACCGGGATGGTGTCGGAATCGCACATCGACGGCACCGAGTTCGGTGAGCTGCAACTCGCCATGTGGACCCGTCAGTTCGAAGCACTTCGCGACGGCGACCGCTTCTACTTCGCCAACGACCCGGCACTCGACGCCATCGCCGCCGAGTACGGCGTCGACTACCGGATGACCCTGGCCGATGTGATCGCCGCGAACACCGACGTCGAGGTCGACGAACTCGCCACCAACGTGTTCCTCCTCGACGCCTGATCCGATGGCGCTGGCCCCGCTTCCCGCGTCGGCAAGGATGGGCGGTGTGACGAGCGCGACGGTCCTGATCGCCGAGGACGACCACCAGGTTCGCGAGGCCTTGGAGCGAGTGCTGCGGTTCGAGGGCTACACCGTGCTCACCGTCAACGATGGCGCGGCCGCGCTCGCAGCGATCGATCATGATCGGCCGGATGCCGTGATCCTCGACGTGATGATGCCGCTCGTCGACGGACTCAGTGCATGCCGTCGCCTCCGGGCTCGCGGCGATCGAACGCCGGTCCTGATGTTGACCGCTCGGGTCGAGGTCGAGGATCGGGTCGCCGGTCTCGACGCCGGGGCGGACGACTACCTCGCCAAGCCCTTCGCACTCGACGAACTGCTCGCCCGTCTCCGTGCGTTGCTGCGCCGCTCGCAGCCGACCCCCGACGGCCCGCTGGTGTTCGCGGATCTCGTCCTCGACGCGGAGGCGCGCCAGGTCCGACGCGGCGACCGCATGATCGACCTCACCCGCACGGAGTTCCAGATCCTGGAGCTGCTGATGCTCCACGCGGGCAAGGTGCTCGACCGAGCCACGATGTACGCCGAGATCTGGGGGTACGACTTCGAGACCTCGTCGAAGTCGCTCGACGTCCACACCCGCTACGTGCGGCGCAAGCTGGAAGCCGACGGCGAGCCGCGGCTGATTCAGACGGTCCACGGGGTCGGCTACGTGCTGCGCACCCAGGACGGCACCGCGTGAACCTGCGCACCAGGGTGGTGCTCATCGTGTCGGCGTTGGTCGTCGCCGGTATCGCCATTGCGTCGTACGTTGCCTACAGCTCGACCGAACGCGAGCTCGTCGAGTCCACCGACGACTTCCTCGAGACGCGCGCCGACGAACTGCTGGACGGGCAACGCGAACCGCCACAGATTGTCGGCGACTCGAGGGACGACGAACGGTCCGATCGTGGTCGGCGAGACTCCGACCCGGACGCGCTCACGCAGATCCTGAACCGCGACGGGCGAATCACGGCGTCGAGCGGTGACGAACTGCCCGTCGAGTCGATCGACGTCGAGATCGCCACCGGAGCCAAGGGCGGGCGGGGCGTGATCCGCGACATCGAACTCGACGACGAGCCCTACCGGATGATCACCGAATCCGATCGTCAGGGCGGTGCCGTGCAGGTCGCCCGGAACACCAGCGCCACCGACGAGGTGCTCGCCGGGCTGCGGATCCAGCTCCTGGCGTTCGGCGCGATCCTCGCGGTCGTCGCTGCCGGCAGCGGCTGGCTGCTGATGCGCAGGACGACACAGCCGCTCGAAGACCTGACCGCAGCCACCGAACGAGTCGCGACCGATCGCGACCTCACACCGCTGCGACTCGACCGCCGCGACGAGGTCGGGCGTCTGGCGACGAGTTTCGACCAGATGCTCGCCGCGCTGGCCCTGAGCCGCGACCAGCAGCAGCGGCTCGTGCAGGACGCCGCCCACGAGCTGCGCACGCCGCTGACCAGCTTGCGAACGAACATCGAGCTGCTGGATCGTGCCCGCAACCTGCCCGCCGACGAGCTCGATGCGCTGCTCGCCGCGTTGACCGCCGAGGTCCACGAGCTCGGCCAGTTGTTCGACGAGCTGATCCAACTGTCGAGCGACACCGGTCAACAGCGCAGCCTCGACGTCGAGGTGGATCTCGCCGACGTCGTACGCGACGCGGCCGACCGGTTCACACGTCGCACCGGTCGAGAGGTCGACATCGACACCGAGCCCACCACGATCCTCGGCAACCCGGC
Source organism: Ilumatobacteraceae bacterium (assembly GCA_963793335.1). Lineage (GTDB taxonomy): Bacteria > Actinomycetota > Acidimicrobiia > Acidimicrobiales > Ilumatobacteraceae > Sva-07. Next base: position 84,027 of record CAWBZS010000004.1, read on the forward strand.
GCTGCTCGAGCGGGCGGTCAGCAACCTGCTCGGCAACGCACACAAGTTCAGCCCGCCCGATCAGCCGATCGAGGTGTCGCTTCGCGACCATCGGGTCAGCGTCCGCGACCACGGGCCGGGGATCCCGGTGTCGGAACGAACCCGCGTGTTCGATCGGTTCCATCGATCGGCCGAAGCAAGGTCACAGCCCGGCTCCGGTCTCGGGCTCGCCATCGTCGCGCAGATTGCGGAGCTCCACGGAGGTGTGGCGTCGGCCGACGAGCACCCGGGAGGTGGGGCCGACGTCGGCTTCACGGTCACCTGATCCCTGGAACCGGTGGTCTCGGGTGGCGGGCCGCCACGCCGTGGGGAGGTACACCGCAACGAGTGCGCCGAGCGAGCCCGACCTGGTGGCCATCGCAACCGTGGTCACGGCGACCAGGATCGGGACGAAGGCCAACATCAGGGCGGGATCGTCAATCGCCTCCGCAGGATGCACGGTGCGGACGAAGGGGAGCGAGAGCGTCCCGATGAACAGCCAGACCATCGCGCGGCGTTGCGCGATGCGCACCGAAATCGGGCGACTCAGTGCCAGGAGGAGCGCTGCTTCCATCACGAGGTAGAACGCCGACGGGTTGACTCTGCCCGCCATCACGAACGACACGTTGAGGATCACCCCTGCCCACAGTGCGGGACGGACGTGCCGATTGGTGACCAGACAGCCGCCGATTGCCAGCTGCGTCACCAGGACGAGCCACGCGACGCCACCGGCCCACGGCTCGATGACGCCGTCGGCGAACGGTCCGAAGTAGGGAAGCATCTCCGCTGTCTGCTCGTCGAGGAAGTTGCGTAGGCCATCGCCGGTCCACCATCTCGGGTCGATCACCTTCTCGATGCCTGCACGCAGCCAGCCGGCGGCGAGGAAGAGCTGCAACGGAAGTAGGAACGCGATGGCCCTGGTGGAGTCGGTTCTGCGTGGCATACGTCCCAGTGTTCGGCGCCCGGGTAACGACACGCCGAGGACGTTCGAAGGATTCGGCAAAGCGGTGATCGCAGGCCCACCAGCCCAGCGATGAGTTTCCGCGCGACCTGTTCGCGCGAACACTCATCGCTGGTAGGTCGTGCGTCGAACCGGTGAGTTTCCGCGCGACCCGTTCGCGCGAAGACTCATCGCTGGCTGGACTCAGGGCACCTGATAGCTGAGAACGTTGCCGACTTCGTTGGTGAACGAGCCGCCCTGCCAGGTGAGCGGGTACGAGAGCTCGTTGCCGTGGCTGTTGGTGATGTAGATCACGAAGTCGTGGGGGTCGGTCCGGTTGGCGCTGTTGGCGTTGAAGACGCTGGCGGAGCAGTGGTAGTCCTCAGAGCCGTAGGCGCTCAAGCCTTCTTCCGAAGTCGTGTCCATCCTGGTCTGGCAGACCGCGGCGCCGGGGAGGTCGGGATCGATGATCAAGACCTCGTACCAACCCGGTCCGTCCATCTCGGCGCCGTAGTCGAGTCGCACGATCAGATCCTCGGCCATCGGAACGAACTCCGATCCCTCCGCAGCAGTGGCATCCGGTGCTGGAGCATCGGCTGCGGAGGCATCGGGCGGTGCGCCGTCGAGCGATTGGGTGTCTTGTTCGTCGGTCTCGTCGGGGACGTAAGTGGCCGGCTTCGAATTGCCGGAGCAGCCCGCGTAGGTGTCACACCCTCCGGCGAGCGCCACGAGCGCCGCGAAGGCCGCCATTCGAGCGAATCTCATGATTCCTTCCCAGTGTTTGGCGACACCGCTGTGGAAACGCCACGGAGGCGCCAGGTCGGAGAGACGGTGTCGCTCTTCGGCGTCCCGCATCTCCATGGTCTGCCTCGCGCAGCCTCGCCGTCAGGGTCGTAGTGCTCTCGTCACTCGCAGCGATGAGTTACCTCGCGACCCGTGCGCACGAAGACTCATCGCGTCGGGGTGGTCCCACGGCGCAGCGATGAGTTACCTCGCGACCCGTGCGCACGAAGACTCATCGCGTCGGGATGGACGACGGCGGATCTTGTCGTGGTCGTCAGCCGAGCCGCTGGACGCGCTTGCGGTGGTTGTCGTGGTTTTCACCGTCGATGCCGGTCTTCTTGGTGCCCTTGATTTCTCTGACCTTGGCATCGTTGCCGGTGATCGGTTGCGACTCGATGCGCGTCTCCTTCTCGAAGGCGTGCGACTGATGGGTGTTGCGGTAGTAGCGCCACAGCCCGTAGTAGGTGGCGCCGCCGCCGGCCGGGCCGAGGAGGAGCAGCCACCCGGGTGCTCCTCCGTCGCTGCTGGCCGAGGCAAACACCCCGGTCGCTGCCAGCTCGCTCAACACGGCGGCGATCATGATGCAGCCACCAGGATCGCGATCGCAATGCCCTCGAGGAAGGTGCCGATGGCGAGCGCCCCGAGGAACAACCGCTTGTGCGAGACCGGGACGCTGCCCATCACCTCACCGGTTCGGCCGTTGACGGCGATGTAGTGGACCATGCCTCCCTCGCTCTGGTGCGAATACAGCCAGACCGGGAGATACATCGCCACCCAGCGCGAGCCGTGGACCTCGATGCGTTCTCGCTCCCAGCGCACGCCGCGGTCGTATCGTTTGACGCTCGCGGTGACCTCGGACCGTGCGATCGAGAGCAACTGATCTTCGAGTTCGGGCAGCAGGTGATCAACGTCCTGGTCACGTTTCTCTGAGGTGAACCCCGAGAGATAGCTCGCATTCCACTTCACTGCGTTCTCGGTGTCGAAGGGCAGGATCGTGTTGATGACGTTGTTCGTGTTGACCGAGGAGTTCATGTGCGCTCGCTCGGCCGACGACTCCAGCGTCAGGTCGTCGACAGTGAAGTCGACGTGGCGGTCCACCTCGTACACATCCGCGTCGTAGTAGGTCTCCTTGTCGTCACCCGAGCCGCGCGTGTACTGGCGCGTCTTCACCTCGCCGAACCCGGCGACGTCTGCACTGGCGTTGCCGTCGACCACCATGTAGGGCATGTAGACGCCGACGACGTTCTCTGGCGTGAACTCGCTGACGAATGCTCGATCGGCGAACATTCGTCGCTTGCCCGCGAACTCGCGGATCTTCTCCATCGCCTGGTCGTGGGTGATCTTGAACGGCAACACGGCGTCGGGCACGGCCCCATTGGGCACCTGCTCGTTGATCGTGAGCACATGGCGACACCAGTGGCAGCGAGCACCCATCTGTTCGGCGGTGTTGACCACCACGTCGGCGCCGCAGCCGGCGCACTTCATCGTGACCTGCGAATCCGCTCCGGTGTCGATGTCGGTGGCACCTGAGCCCATCGTGATGCCGCTCAGGGTCGCGAGGTCGCCGTTGTCGATCGTCTCGTCGAGACGGTCCTCCGACCACTCGTGCCGGCAGAACAAGCAGATGAGCATGCCCGCTGACGGGCGTAGCTGGATCTCGGTGGCGCCACATTGAGGGCAGCGGTTCACACCGTCGTCCAACCGCTCGTTCTCCGTGTCGATGACCGGGTCGCCTGTCGGAGCGATCAGGTCGTCCACCGCTGGTGGGTCCATGGCCGGCTCCACGGTCGGTGGATTCACCGTTGGTGGATCCGCGGCCGGGGGCTGCATGTCGTCGCCGGGTGGTGGCAGGCTCGTCATCTCGTTGACCGCACGGACGGGCTCAGAGTCCGAGCACCTTGTTCTTGGCGGCGTCGTAGTCCTCTTGCGTGATCAGCCCTGCGTCGAGCATCTCCTTGAACTTGCTCAGCTGTGCCATCGGATCCTCCGCCGCGGGCGCTGCCGGTGCGGGGGGAGCGGGAGCCGGTGCGGGCGCCGCGGCAGCAGGCGGGGGAGGGGGCGGCGAGCTCTGGCCGCCGATTCCCGGCACGGGCTGCTGCAACCCACCGAGACCGGTCGCTCCGGAGGCGATCCCGAGACCGACCAAGCCGGCAGCACCGGTGTTCTCACCTGCCGCCTCGAAGCCCGAGGCGACCGACGCCTGCAGGTTCGAGTTGCCTCGAGCACCCGAGAGGGCATCGGCCCGCTGCACGTTGCGCAGCAGTTCGCGGGTCATCTCGTCGTATTCGATCGAGATGATCGCTGTGGCGACGATCTCCAGACCACGACCCGAGATCCACTGGTAGTTCTGCTCGACCGCCGCCGACAGGCTCTGGGCGAAACCGATCGAGTCCTGCTGGATCTTGGTGATGCGGTTGCCCTTCGACGGATCGTTGGTGTACATCGAGAACGCGGGAGCCAACGAGCCCACGACTTCGTTGAACAGCTGCGATGCGGCGTCGTTGTCGAGATCGGTGAAGTCGAACACCTTGCCCGGCTCGAGGTAGGTGGCCGGCACCCACGCCTTCACGAACATGATCGGATCGACGATCTTGAGCGTGTAGGTGCCTCGCGTGACTGCGCCGACCTGCGCGTTCATGTAGGCGTCGTCCCAGTAGATCTCCGACTGGGTGCCGAAGCGGTTGTTCGGCAGTTCCTTCAACGTGACGAAGTAGGCGCGCTGCTGCGCGCCGGGCTGGCCGCCGAACTTGAAGCGTTCCCACGAGGTCTTGATCAGCGGGCTGACGAGCCCGTCGCCAGCGAAGATCGACTGGGAGTTCTGATCCTCGCTGCTCCACTCGTAGGCGCCGGGCTCGGCGGCGAATCCCGTGATCGCCCCCTGCTCCATCAGCACCAGTCCGTAGCCCTCGGGGACGACGATGCGGCTGCCGTTGGTGATGATGTCGTCGGAGCCCTTGGTGTTCGAACCGCGCCCGGCGTTCTGTTCCTGCTTCACTGCGGCGAACAACGCAGCCGTGGGCGCCAGGCCGTCCGGCACCGTGAAGAAGTCCTTCCACTGGTCGGCCAACGTGCCACCGATTGCGCCTACTGCTGCCCGAATGAGTCCCATGGATCAGATTCCCTTTTCGTTGCCCCGTACTGGAAGCGCCAGCTTAGTGATGTGGCGCATGCCGCTCGGACATGTGGCGGCCGGCTGGCTCACCGATGCAACGGCTTGGCACACTTGTCACCGTGCGCTCCCTCGTCGCTGCAGTCGCCAGCGATCTGAACATCGATGTGCGGGCGGCGCGCCGCCTGAGCGGGGGAGACGTCGCCGAGTCGTACCGGATGGAACTCGCCGATGGTCGAACGGTGTTCGCGAAGACACACCGTGATCCGCCGGCGGGCTTCTTCACGACCGAGGCGAGCGGCCTTCGGTGGCTGCGTGAACCATCCGTGTTGCCCGTTCCCGAGGTGCTCGTCGCGTCCGATGGCGACGACGGTTCGCCACCACGGCTCGTGCTCGAGTGGATCGACGAGGCGGTCCGCGGATCTCCCGAGGGTGAAGCCGGGTTCGGACGAGCTCTGGCACGGCTCCATCGCGCCGGCGCCCCGTCGTTCGGCCGTGAAGACCGTCGCTCCACCGGGTCGTTGGGCTTGCCGAACGATCCGTGCGAGACCTGGGCCGAGTTCTACGGCGAGCGTCGACTGGGTGTGCTGCTGCGGATCGGTCGTGACCGCACGGCCCTGCCGTCGTCGGCGGTGACGAAGCTGGAGCGCACGATCGAACGGTTGGGGAAGGTTGGTGGACCGGCCGAGTCGCCGGCGCGCCTGCACGGCGACCTGTGGGGCGGAAACCGTCTGGTGGACCGGTCGGATCGATCCTGGCTGATCGATCCGGCATGCCATGGTGGGCACCGTGAGTACGACCTGGCCATGATGCGCCTGTTCGGTGGGTTCGGCCCCGGGTGCTTCGCCGGGTACGCCGCCGAATGGCCGCTTGCCGCAGGGTGGGAAGAACGGGTTCCGCTCCACCAACTCGCGCCACTCGTCGTCCACGCCGTCAAGTTCGGTGGGGGATACGCGGCCGCGACGGAGCGAGCCCTCGACGCAGTGCTGTCGATCTGACGTCCGACACCGGCGCGGTCACCCGGTCGACCGGATCGATCGTTCCCACGCAGTTCCCGCCGAGTTGGTCGAGGCTGCGCGGAGGGATGCTCGATGAGTTCGGACGAACTGCTGTCGGTCGACGGGTTGCAGGTGTGTTTCCCAGCCGCGGGATCGGCAGGCAGGAAGGGGGCTCCGTCAAGGCCGTCGACGGCATCGTTGCCGAGCCGCTCGAGATCCACGGCCTGCACAAGGGTCGTCAGCAACGACGTCGCCGCATCGGCGATCTGCTCGAGCTGGTCGGCCTGAACCCCGACGACGGCTCGCGCTGTCCTCAGGAGTTCTCGGGCGGCCAGCGACAGCGAGTCGGAATCGCCCGAGCGCTGGCCACCGAGCCCGACCTCGCGTATCTGTTCATCGCACACGATCGTTCCGCGGTGCAACACGTCAGCGATCGGGTGGCCGTGATGTACCTCGGACGCATCGTCGAACTCTCGGACCGGGTGACACTGTACGAGGAGCCGACGCACCCCTGCACCCAAGCGCTGCTCTCGGCAGTACCCGTACCGGACCCCGAGGTCGAGCACAGCGTCGACGGATCCTGCGCAGGGCGACGTGCCGAGTCCACGCTCGCCGCCGGATGGATGCAAGTTCAGCACGCGGTGTCCGCAGGCGTTCGACACATGTCACCTGGTCGACCCTGCACTCGCGGACATCGCCGAGGGGCCACGAAGTGGCCTGCCTGCTCCACCAGTAGGCCCGGGACGGACCCGCCGACTCGACGAGATTCGGACGTTGGCCCCTGGCGCGACGTCGAACGGGGTGGGGTGATGGGGGAGAAGAACTCCAACTCAGTCCGGGGGTGTGGCATGAGGACAGAAGTACGTGGACCGTTGCTCGAGGAGATCGACGCCGACGCGAATCTGCTGCAACCGTTGAGACGGTTGCTCGAGCGCGACCCCAGCCAGGTCATCGCCATGACCCGCGATGGCGACCACTTCGTCGACTGGACCGCCGAGCAGACCGCCGAACGGGTCCGCGCCGTTGCCAAGGGGTTGGTCGCGTGTGGCGTCGAGCCGGGGGAGCGCGTCGCGCTGATGGCCCACACCGGGCTCGCATGGGTGATCGCGGACCTGGCGATCATGTCCGCTGGAGCGGTCACCGTGCCCGTCTACGAGACATCCTCTGCCGTCCAACTCGGCTGGATCCTGGAGGACAGCGGCGCCATCGTCGCCATCGTCGAGAACGAGGAGCTCCGAGCACTCGCCGGCACGGTGGCCGATCAGGCTCCGGGCTGCCGCCACGTCTTCACGATCGAGCCGGCTGACGGCCCTCCGGGTCTCGATCGACTCGCCGAGCTCGGCGCCTCGATCGACGACGACGACATCGACCGGCGGATCACTGCGCTCGCAGCCGACGATCTGGCAACCGTGATCTACACCTCCGGGACCACTGGCCGGCCCAAGGGGTGCATGCTCACTCACCGCAACCTGTGCGCCAACGTCGCCCAGGTGGTCGACGCGATCGGCTCGGAGATCAGTCCCGACGACCGTGGCCTGCTGTTCTTGCCCCTTGCCCACTCGCTCACCAAGGGAAACCTGCTGTTCTGTCTCGAGATGGGTGTGCAGACCGGGTTCGCATCCGACATCGCCCATCTCCCCGAGGAGCTTGCCATGGTGCAACCTTCGGTGATCGCTGCGGTCCCCCGGATCTTCGAGAAGGTCCACAACTCGGCCCATCGCACTGCGCACTCGACCCGCAAGGGTCCGATCTTCGATCGCGCGGCATCGGTTGCGGTGCGCTGGTCGAAGGAGCACCACAGCGGGACGGTCCGACCGTGGACGGGGTTCGAACACCGGCTCTTCGAGCAGCTCGTCTACGGCAAGCTGCGCCAAGCGCTGGGCGGCGAGATGCGCCTGGCGTTCAGTGGTGGCGGACCGCTCGGAGCGCGTCTCACCCACTTCTTCGACGGTGCAGGGGTGTGCATCTACGAGGGGTACGGTCTCACCGAGACCAGCCCGACGCTCACCATCAACCGCCCCGGTGCCTGGCGACCCGGTTCGGTTGGCCAGCCGGTCGCCGGCACCACGATCCGCATCGCCGACGACGGGGAGATCCTGGCGACGGGCCCCCAGGTCTTCGCCGGGTACTGGCACAACCCGACCGCCACCGCCGAGGTCCTCGACGACGACGGATGGTTCCACACCGGCGACATCGGTGAGCTCGACGATGACGGCTACCTGAGGATCACCGGCAGGAAGAAGGAGCTGCTCGTCACGGCCGCTGGCAAGAACGTGGCACCCGCACCGCTGGAGGATCGGCTCCGAGCGCACCCCCTCATCAGTCAGGCCGTCGTCGTCGGCGACCAGCGCCCGTTCATCGCCGCGCTCATCACGGTCGACGAGGACGAGTTTCCCGCCTGGGCTCAAGAGTGTGGCCTCGCCGGTGAGACCGTCAGCAACGCCACCGAGAACCCGGCGCTCCGCACTGCGATCGGCGAAGCTGTCGACGAGGCAAACGCCTCGGTATCGCGCGCCGAGTCGATTCGGGAGTTCGTGATCCTCCCTCGCGATCTCACCATCGAGGACGATGAACTCACCCCGACGCTCAAGGTACGACGCTCGGTCGTCCTCGCCCACCACCACGCGGCCATCGAGTCGATCTACGGAGCCTGACGAGGATTCGTTCCCACATGGCCGAGATCACGGAGGGGGCCGCGCCCGACGCGGAGGTGATCACGCTTGCCGACGGCGGGCAGATCCTGGTCCGACAACTGCTGGCATCAGACCGCGACGAGTTGGCGGAGCGGTATCTCGAGCTGTCGCCGGAGGGACGTCGGTTGCGCTTCTTCAACGCTCCCGATCATCTCTCCGCCCGCCTGCTCGACTACCTGATGGACGTCGAGGGACCGGACCGCTGTGCCGTGGTTGCGTTCGCACTCGACGAAGCGAACACCCCGGGCATTGCGATCGCCCGCTACGTGCGGAGTCGGGACGATCACAGCGCTGCGGAGGCGGCGGTCACCGTCCTCGATGCGTACCAGAACCGAGGGGTCGCGACGGCGCTGTTGCGGCGACTCACCGAGGAGGCACGAAGTCATGGAATCGCCACCTTCACCGCCAGCGTCATGTGGGAGAACCGGGACCTGCTCGACGGGCTCCGGGCGTTCGGTGCAGAGGTCGTGCCGTGCGAACCGGGGGTTGCGTCGGTGCGTATCGCGGTTCCCGAGCTCGATGTCCCCGTTCCCGAGTCGCAGCTGCATCGTGCGCTGCGCGTCTTCGCAGCGCGGGTCGACGAGATGATCGGCCTGCGTTTCGAACACTGAGGAGCGCTGATTGGGTCGATCCATCATTCAGCCGCCAGCGCCAAGCGGTCGGGTTGAGTGACGTAGTTCCCTGACGAATCACGTCCGATTCGGTCAAGGTGCAATCGTGACCGATGCAGTGAGACGCTTCGTGGTGGTTGGCATCGATGGGTCCGATGGATCCGCAATCGCGCTGCGGTGGGCGCTCGATCATGCGGACCAACTCGGCGACATCGAGCCGGTGATGACGTTCGTCAGCGGGCCGTTCGAGTACGGATTCGACCGGGCCGACCGATCCGGCACGTCCGATGAGCTCGGCGAGCCGTATCGGAGCGAGGCGGGGCTGCGGATGCAGAACTTCCTGCAGGCACACGCACCGACGCTTGTCGACGCCGCTGCGGTGATCGAATACCGGGCGGGCCCGGGTCTGACCAAGGCGGCCAGGGCGGCCGAGCTGCTCGTGGTCGGGACCCGGGGATGGGGCGACCGAGTCGATCTTTCCGTCGGGTCCGTCGGTGCATACTGCGCACGACATGCCGAGGTGCCTGTTGCGCTGATTCCGCACCATGTGCCTCCGCGGCATGATCATCTCGACGTCGTCGTCGGATTCGACGGCTCGCCGCACGCGTACAACGCGCTGCGGTGGACGCTGACACACCTGCGTCGCTCGGCTCGGGTGACCGTGGTGAGGGCGTTCACGGAGGACTCGGTGGTCGGTGAACCACTGAACCCGTCGCCGAGTACCGCGGCAGCGACCGCTCGTGCCGAACTCGAGGGCGAGGTCGCAGGGGTGCTCGGCGACCTCCAGGGGCACCCGCCGGTGGAGTTGGCGGTCGTGCCGGGCGATCCGCGAGCCGCCCTCCGGGTGATGAGCGACGACGCCGACCTCCTCGTCGTCGGCACCCGCGGGCATGGCCTCCTCGACCGGTTGCTGCTCGGATCGGTGGCGAGCGCGCTCGCGCATCACCCGACGGTGCCGACGATCGTCGTCCCCGAGCAGCGCTGAGCGGGCCGCTCGCGAGCGCTGGCACGGGCACCACTTCGCTGCTTCATCGCATCTTCATCTTCATCGCCATACGTGCTTGATGGGGTTCCGGGCATATGGACGGTGCAAGGAGAAGCGGGCCGAGGAGACCCGGAGAGACACTCCGGCAACACCGACGGCTCGAGACACTCAGAAAGGAGTGGTCATGCGAAAGATGATGTTGACATTCGCCACGGTTGGACTGCTCGCCGTTCCGGCGGGCGTGGCGTTCGCCCAGTCCGACACCCCCGAGCCGGCTGGACCGGTTCCCACCTGTGTCGATCACGACCACACTCGCGATCGTGACCGTATCGCTGACCGGGCGATGCCAGGTGCGCAGGATCAAGTGCGCACACAGGATCAACTCCGTGACGGCACCTGCGATGGTGACTGCACGGGCGATCAGGTCCAGAACCAGTACCGGTACCAGATGCAAAATCAGGCTCAGGCCACCGACGGCGTCATGCACCGTCAGGGCCCGATGGGCACTGCTGACAACTGACATCGACGAACTGCCGGGGCGGGTCGTCCCGGCAGTTCCACGTCGTCGGTCCCAACGACATGAACCTCACGAAAGGGGACACGATGAACACTTCACCCACACGTCGCGCCGGATCTCGGCGCGGGCACAGAGCGCTCGCCGTCACGACGACGGCCCTGCTCGTGCTCGGCGCATCGTGCACCGGCGACTCGACGGCAGACGACGCCGCATCGCCGATCGAGACCACCTCACCGGTGGAGTCTCAATCGTCCGTCGAGACCAGCTCGACCGGGACGACCTCGGCCGCCACCTCGACGTCTGCTGCTCCTGCCGATTCGGCGCTGACCGACGACGAGATCGCCGGTCTGCTGTGGATGCGCGAGGAGGAACAACTCGCCCACGACGTCTACGTTGCGCTCAGCGATTTCTGGGACCTGCGCATCTTCGAGAACATCGCCGCGAGCGAGACGGCTCACATCGACGCGGTCTCAGGGCTGCTCGACCAGTTCGACATCGACGACCTGGCCGCTGGCAACGAACCCGGCGAATTCACCGACCCGACGCTCCAGGATCTGTACGACCGACTGGTTGCTGACGGCAGTGCATCGCTCGACGCCGCTCTGAACGTCGGCGCGCTGATCGAGGAACTCGACATCAGCGATCTGCAGATCCGGTCGGCGGCCACCGACGTGTCCGAGATCATCGCTGCGTACGCCACCCTCGAACGTGGCTCTCGCAATCACCTGCGGGCGTTCACGTCGCAACTCGAGTCTCGTGGTATCACCTACGACCCGATCCAACTCGACTCGGCAACCTTCGATGCCATCGTGTCGAGCGAGACCGAGCGGGGACGTGACGGCTGACGATCGAGCGGGCCGGGCCGGGCCGGGCCGCGTTCCCGGTCCGACGACGACGTGCCTCGTACGATGATGTCTGTGCCGAACCAACGAGTCCTGGTGGTGGACGACGAGGCCGCCATCCGTGATCTGGTCGGTTCGTACCTGCGCAACGAGGGATTCGAGGTCGACGAGGCGGTCGACGGCGAAGACGCACTCACCCGATTCGCGCATGACGCTCCCGACCTGATCGTCTTGGACTTGCGGTTGCCCGGCATCGGCGGCCTCGACGTGCTGCGCGAGATCCGGCGCACCTCGTCGGTCTACATCATCGTGCTCACGGCGCGTGCCGACGAGGCCGACAAGTTGATCGGCCTCGAACTCGGAGCGGACGACTACGTCACCAAGCCGTTCAGTCCACGCGAGCTGGTCGCACGGGTGCGTGCCGTGTTGCGTCGCGTTCGTGGCGGTGATGCCGTCGCCGACACCGCCGGCACGCCTGCGGACGAGGTGACGCGACTCGACGGCCTCGTCATCGATGCGGGACGCCACGAGGTGCGCGTCGACGACGAACCAGTGGAATTGACCAGCCTCGAGTTCCAGCTCCTCGCCACGCTTGCGGAAGCGCCGGGACGGGTGTTCACCCGCCGTCAGCTCATCGAGCGGGTGTGGGGATGGGACTTCTACGGCGACGAGCGCCTCGTCGACGTCCACATCGGCAACCTCCGCAAGGCCATCGGCGATGCGGCGGACGCCCCGCGGTTCATCGGAACCGTGCGCGGTGTCGGGTACAAGTGCGTCGGTGGTGCGCCGTGAGTCGGGTGTGGCTTCCTCGTCGGCTGCGCACGCGGTTGTTCCTGTCGTATGTGGTGGTGGTTGCAGCGGGCGCCATCGCGATGTTCGTCGTGGGGGCAGTGGTCACGAGAACGGTGTACGAACGACGCCTCGGCGGATTCGGGCTCGGTCGTGGTCAAGGTCGCACGACTGGTCCCACCGAGTCGCAGCTCACCACGGCGCTCGACGAGTCGCTCGTGCCGGCGCTCGTCTTCGGCGTCGTCGCAGCGCTGTTCGCTGCGGCGATCGTGGCGATGGTCGTCGGCACCCGGCTGCTGCGTCCGATCGACCAACTCCGGGCCGCCACCCGCCGGATGGCAGCGGGTGACTTCGCCACCCCGGTCCCGGTACCCACGGAGGCCGAACTCGCCTCGCTGGCCAACGACGTCAATCACCTCGGTGAGCACCTGGCCACGATCGAGCAGCGCCGCACGCAACTCCTCGGCGAGGTGACGCACGAGATGCGAACGCCGATCACCGTGATCCGGGGTCAGACCGAAGCCCTCATCGACGGGGTCGTCACCCCGTCGACCGAGGTGTTCGCAGCGATCGCCGACGAGGCATCTCGGTTGCAGCGCATTGTCGACGACCTCACGTTGCTCTCGCGCGCCGACGAAGGCACGCTCGAGATCGATCTGGTCGACTTCGACCTCGGCGTGGTCGCCGAGGCAGCCGCCGAACGGCTCCGACCACAGTTCGAGTTCGCCGACATCGCCCTCGTCCTCGATGTCGGCGATCCGCACGAACCGGTTCCGATTCGCGGCGATGTCCACCGCCTGACACAGGTGCTGTCGAACTTGCTCGGCAACGCCCTCGGCCACACCCCGGCGGGAGGCACGGTCGTGCTCCGTTGCGGGCTGGCGAGCTTCGACGGCGTTCGTGGAGGTGACCGACACGGGATCAGGGATCCCCGCCGACGAGGTCGATCGCATCTTCGAGCGGTTCTACCGAGGTCCCCAGGTCGGGACGAACCGCACCGGACGCGGAATCGGCCTGACGATCGCCCGCAGTCTGGCGCGTGCCCACGGTGGCGACGTCGTCGTCGATGCAACGGGCCCCGGCGCCACGTTCCGCCTGACGATTCCGGTCTCCGATCGGGCAGGAGCTGTCTCGCGTCGCAGTGTTCCGACGGTCTGAACCGGCCCGCTCGACCGGTCTGCTCGCGGCCCTCGCGAGGAGCTGCCGCACGAAGCTGCAACGAGCGCGAGACCTGTCGGCAACGACGTTCGGCAAGGATTCGGAACCTCGAATCCCAACCGTTGTCGGCGCCAATCCGAAAGATCATCGCCGGCGTCACGGTGCTCGCGCTCGTCTGCGTCGTGGCCACGATCGGGTAGATGATCGTCGGCTGGACGATCGGCGACTCGCTGTGCATGGTGGTGATCACGGCGTTCGCCGTCGGATACACCGAGGTTCGGCCGGTGAACACTTGGTCTGTCCGAGCGCTGACCGCAGCCCTGATCGTGGCCGGCTACGGAGCGGTGATCTACACCGTCGGCGGATTCATGCAACTCGTCGTGGACGGGGAACTCAATCGGGCGCTGGGAGCCAGGCGAGTGAACAGGGACATCGACCAGTTGGAAGGCCACGCCATCATCTGCGGCTGCGGGCGGATGGCCACGTCGCTCGCCCGGGAACTCGAGGAAGCGGGCCAACCGGTCGTGGCGATCGACTCGCTCGGCGGTGCGTCGCCGCTGGCCGAGGAGAGCGACCGCTACCTGCTGATTCACGGCGACGCCATCGAAGAGGAGACGGAACGACGGCCATGCATCCCTCGGCCACCACGAAGTCGCGGTCGGTGACGTGGTGGTCGTGCTCGGATACCAGGACGACATGCCCGAACTGGCGAGGCGTCGGGTTGCTGGCTCCCGACGGGAAGCCGCGACGTGCCGAGGTGTCTCCACCTCGAAACGACCTACTTGAGGAAGAGCATCTCGCGGTACTTCGGCAGCGGCCAGTACGTGTCGGCCACCTCGGCTTCGAGCGCGTCGCCGTGCAGCCGGACCTCGTCCATCAGCCCGCGCAGCGTGCCGGCGCAGTACTGCATGTGCTCCTCGGTGGTCTCGAAGTCGTGCACGACGAGTGCCGACTCGAGCGCCTCGACGGCGGCGATCAGGGCGTTCGCCTCTCCGGCGACGCTCGTGACCGTGGCGGTGTCGATCTCCACGCCGAGCGCCGTCGCTCCGTTGATGCTGTTCGCGAGATCTGACACGTAGGCCATGGCAGCTGGGTAGAGCATCGTCTTCGCGATCTCGGCGGTCGTCTTGGCTTCGACACCGATCGACAGGATGTACTGCTCGGCGTAGACCTCGTAGCGGCTCTCGAGTTCGACCGGGGACAGCACCGCGGTCCGTTCGAACAGCGCGATCACCGACTCGTCGATGAGTGCCGGGAGCGCGTCGGCCGTGGTCGGGATGTTGCGGAGACCGCGCTCCTCGACCGCCATCGTGTGCCAGTCGGAGGAGTACCCGTCGCCGCCGAAGATCACGTTGCCGTGGAGCTGCATCAACTCCTGCAGTACCCCAGCGACGGCTTCGACCTGACCCTTGCCGCTCGCAAGCTCGGCCTCGAGCTTGTCGGCGATCCAGTCGAGCGAGTCGGCCAGCATCGTGTTCATCGCCACCAGCGGGCCCGAGACCGATTGCGACGATCCGACTGCCCGGAACTCGAACCGGTTGCCCGTGAACGCGAATGGCGAGGTGCGGTTGCGGTCGCCGGGGTCGCGTGTGAACGGCAGGATCTGCGACAGCCCGAGATCCATCACGCCACCGTCGTTCGACGCGGCGATGTTGCCGTCCTTGATGTCGTTGAACACCGCTTCGAGCTGGTCTCCGAGGTACACCGAGAGAATCGCCGGCGGTGCTTCGTTCGCGCCGAGGCGGTGGTCGTTGGCAGCCGAGGCGATCACGGCGCGAAGCAACGGCCCGAACATGTGGACGCCGCGGATGACGGCGCCGCAGAACAGCAGGAAGTTGAGGTTGTCGTGCGGGGTCGTGCCTGGATCCAGCAGGTTGCCCTGCGTCGAGTTGCCGATCGACCAGTTGACGTGCTTGCCCGAACCGTTGATCCCAGCGAACGGCTTCTCGTGCAGCAGGCAGACGAACCCGTGCTCCTTCGCAGTGGACTTCATGATCGTCATCATCAACTGCTGGTGATCTGCTGCGACGTTGGCCGCCTCGAAGTACGGGGCGATCTCGAACTGGCCGGGCGCCACTTCGTTGTGATGGGTCTTGGCGGGGATGCCGAGCCGGTACAGCTTGTCCTCGAAGTCCTGCATGAACACCTGGACGCGCGCGGGGATGGCACCGAAGTAGTGGTCGTCGAATTCCTGGCCCTTCGGCGACGGTGCACCGAACAGCGTGCGACCGGCCAGCAGCAGGTCGGGTCGTGCGTTGGCGAAGTTGGCGTCGACCAGGAAGTACTCCTGCTCGGCGCCACAACTGGAGTTCAGCGTGTCGATCTCCGTCTCGCCCATCAGCGAGAGGACACGCTGGGCGGCTGCATCCATGGCGGCGTTGGAGCGCAGCAGCGGGATCTTCTTGTCGAGCGATTCTCCGGTCCACGAGAAGAACACGCTCGGGATCATCAGGGTTGCGCCGTTCGGCGTGTTCATCACGTACGCCGGGCTCGTCGGGTCCCACGCCGTGTACCCGCGAGCGGCGTTGGTCATGCGGAGACTGCCGTTCGGGAACGACGAGCCGTCGGGCTCTCCTTTGATCAGCAGGCTCCCGGTGAACTCGGTGATCGCATGGCCCTCGGGGTTGGTGATGATGAACCCGTCGTGCTTCTCGGCGGTGATGTTGGTCAGCGGGTAGAAGACGTGGGAGAAGAACTTGACGCCCTTCTGCAGCGCCCAGTCCTTCATGGCGGCCGCGACGATGTCTGCGGTCGCAGCATCGAGGGGGGCGCCGGTCCGGACCGTCTCCTTCATCGCCTTGAAGGCGTTCTTGGAGAGGCATTCCTCCATCGTCGACAGGCTGAAGACGTCGGCTGCCCAGATCTCGCTCAACGGGCCCCCGGTGTCGGTGGCGTGGGGGGATCGGTTGGTCACTTCGCTGATCGCCTGTCGGCGGACTTCGTTGCCACTCACGTGTGCTCCTGTCGGTTCTGATGCGGGTCGGTGTCCCGGAGGTGGAACGTACCGATGCCCACACGCGGCCGGATCGGATCGCGCATCAGTTCTCACTGCGTTTACACCGCCGCTGCACGCCATTCACCGTGCGGCGTGAAGCGGGGCGCCCGTGCGGGTCGACCGGTGTTCAGCAGGCGCTGTCAGCAGACGTTGCGGACGTAGGGGTATGGGTTCACCGCACGACCGCCACCCGGGTGAATCTCGAAGTGGAGGTGGTTGGCCTGCGTGGCACCGGTGGCTCCGACGTAGCCGATGACGTCGCCTCGCGACACCGACCGGCTCGAGCCCTCCCAGGCGCTGAGGTGGGCGTAGTAGTACCTGGTACCACTCGCTCCTTGCAGCCAGACGGCGTTGCCGCCGAGGCGATTCGTCGAGAAGCTCGCAGAGCCGGACTCGACCGCAACGAGCGGTATCCCTCGCGATGCCATCATGTCGACGCCTTGATGGCTTCTGCCGCCCGAGCGCGGAGCTCCCCACGTGTCGGCAAACGCGTGGGGTCCAGCGACGGGGCAGATCATGCCGCTGCCGGCGTTGGACGGAGCAGATGACGACGCCCCAGATGACGACGCCCCAGATGACGACGAGCCCGATGACGACGAGCTCGATGATGCCGCTTGCGCCGCTGCCTGCTGGGCTGCAGCCGCCGCGGCCTGCTCGGCTGCGGCCTGCTCGGCTGCACGGCGGGCGGCTCGCTGACGTTCGAGTTCGCGTTGCACCTCGAGGTCGATCAGCCGTTGCCGCTCGATCTCGGTCAGGCGAGTGACCTCGTCCTCGGCGGCTTGCTGCAGCGCCGCGAACTGGACCCGAGCCGCTGCGGCAGCGTCTTGGCGGTCTTCGAGGTCGCGCTGTGCGTCGGCGATGTCGCTCATCAACGCTTCGAGTTCATCGAGATCGACTGCCGCTCCGCCCTGGGCCACGGCAGCGAATCGCTCGGCGGTGAGCCCTTGGTTGACCTCATCGAAATCGACGAGCAGTGGCATGGTCGTGGTGCCGCCGGTGACGAAGCTCCGGGCGGCCAGCGATTGCAGCTGGGTGCGCATGCCGTCGGCTTCGGCGTTGGCATCGTCGAGATCTGCCACCGCCGCGGCGATGTCGATGTCGAGTTGTTCGAGTTCGGACTCGGCGTCGAACATTGCCTGCGACGCAGCGTCGGCGCGATCTCGGGCTGCCTGGATCTCGCGAGCCGCCCGCTCGGCTTCGGGATCGGAGGCGTCGACGACACCGGGAAGTGAGGCCGCGATCAACACCGCCGCGAGGCCTGCGACTGCATGGCGAACGCGGAACCGTCGGCGGGTCTGCTCGAACATGTCGAAAAACCTACAGGTATGTGACGGTTGTGTGACGCCGTGGAGCGCAACACGGGGTGCGGCGCGTGTGGCGTCCCGTCATCAGAGCGAGAGAATCTGGGCCTTCTTCGCGTCGAACTCGGCGTCGGTGAGCGCTCCGGCAGTGCGGAGCCGGCTTCTTGGAGATGTCGATGTCGATCTGCGGCGCCGGGTCGAGTTCGGACGGCGTAGCCAGGCGGGCTCCGTCGGCATCGCAGATCACGAACTCGAGATCGAGCACCTTGATCACACCGCGCTGGGAGAGCTCGAGCAGCTCGTTGAAGCCGGCGGAGGTCACCAGGCCGTCGGGAAACTCGACGACGATGAAGTCGACCGGCCCGAGCGGGTCGGACGTCGACGGTTGCGATGCTTCGGTCATGCCATCATTCTGCCCGTCAGACCGTTGACTGACGTCCCCAAGACCGCCCCCCGAGCCCGGGTCTCCGGGGACCTCGATCGTGATCACCCTCACCGCATCGGCGGCCGGTTCGCTGACATCCAGGTCGAGCGACGGTGAGCTGGGCAGCGACAGCGTCCGTTCGATGTTGTCCGCCGAACGATGGGCCAGCAGGCCGGCGGTTGCGGCGTGCGATCCGGCGAGTCCGACGGTGGTGACGAACATTTGGCCGTCGACCAGCACCGCGATGCTGGTGAGCGCGCGAACCCTACGAACGACGGTCGCGTTTGGCCTGTTGCTGCTTGTTCTTCGACTTCGAGGAGGAGCGTTGCGTCTTGCTCGACGTCGTGCGCTGCTTCTTGGAGGCCGTGGCCACGGAGCCCTTGGTCTGCTGCTTCGAGGACCTGGAACCGGTTGACGGAACCGGCTTGCGTCGGGCGGCAGCGAGGCGTTCGTTCTTGAGTTCCTCGGCGGCTGCAGCCGCCAGCTTGGACAGGCGGCCGGACACGCGCGCCAGGGCATCTTCGAATCCCTCGGCCTTTCGGGCCGCCTTGGCGTCGGCGGCGCTGGCGTTGGCCCGCGCCTTGTCGGACGTGACCTTGGCGCCGGCGCGGCGGCGGTAGAGCTTGCTGTACTTGTTGCGAGCCCGACGAATTCGATCGTGCAGCTCACTGAGTTCGTCTTCGTCGAGCTGTTTGAGCTTCTTGGGCTCGACGGCGCGAAGCAACCCCTTCTCGGTGTCGTTCAACATTGATCGCAGTGATGCATCCATGGATCCTCCTCGGTGGTGGCGCTGGCGCAGTGGGTCCTGCATCGCCGACGCATCGATGGGGTCGTTGGACGAGACGCCGGCCACCGGTGAGATCTCTGGGTGACCGGTCCGCTCACCTCTCACCGCAAGTGGCCGGGGTCGGCCTCCGGTGAGATGTTTGGGCGACTGGTCCGCTCACCTCTCACCGCAACCGGGTGCTCGTGGGTCAGGAGTCGAACGGGCCCTTGTGGGGGCGGTCCGTCGGACCCGCTGGCGGTCGATCGAACGGGTTCTTGCGCCGCCAGCCGGAGAACGGACTCGCGCCCGTGTTCTCGTTCGAGCCGGGCAGCTTGCCGATCAACCACGACAGGAGCAGGACGCTGCCAATCGTGAGGCCGACGGCGATCACGACGGGGCCGATGCCGGAGCTGCCTCTGGAGGCACCCTCGACGCTCGCGAACAGCACGGCCGACATCGACGCCACGCTACTGGGGCGGTCGCCGGTCGGTTGGGAGCTGCGCCGCCGATCAGTTGAGGTACGCCGCCAGCAGGTCTCGCATCGAGGCCACGCCGACGAGCGTGCCGTCATCACCGGCGACCAGCACGTGGCGGAGGTAGTGCTCCATCATCTCCTCGACCACGTCGGCAACCGAGGTCGTGTGCGTTGCCCACTTGAGGTCCTTGCTCTCCACGGCTTCCACGGCAGTGGTGTCGAGGTCGACGCCGAGCGCGACACATCGGACGATGTCGCGCTCGGACACCACGCCGTGGACGGCATCGACGGTGCCGACCACCAGCAGTCCGACCTCGGCGTCGCGCAACTGCTCGGCGGCCTCGCGCAGTGACATCGAGGGGTGGACGAGTGGCACCGTCTCGCCCATGAACAGCCCCACCGCCTGACGGCCGCTGTTCGCCATTGCGTCGTCGGATGCCCAGTCGTCCTCTGTAGTGCCCATGTGTTCCAGTCTCACCAGTACGGGCGCGTCGAATCGAATTCTCCGGTCGTCCGCGCCATTGCGAACTCGTGGAAACTGGACACAATCCAGAATCATGTGTATGGTTGCGCTCTGTGATCGAGACCGTCGACGCCTTCGAACAGCAGCTGCGTGAGCGCGGCGTCCAGGTGACCGCGCAGCGGTTGGCGATCATGCAGGTGGTGTCCGAGCATCCCCATTCGACCGTCGACGACGTGATCGGGGCCGTTCGCGACCGCATCGGGTCCGTCTCGCGCCAGGCGGTGTACGACTCGCTCGCGGTGTTGACCGATCGTCATCTCGTGCGTCGCATCGAGCCCGCTGGCTCGCCCGCCCGCTACGAAGACCGAACCGGCGACAACCATCATCACCTGATCTGTCGGAGCTGTCGGCTGATGTTCGACGTCGACTGCGCAGTGAACGACACGCCGTGCCTCACCGCCGTCGACGATCATGGCTTCGAAATCGACGAGGCCGAAGTCGTCTACTGGGGCCGTTGCCCCGACTGTCTGGCAGCAGCTGCCGCCGCGGCCCCACCTCTCTCACACCAATCC
The DNA here is from genome assembly GCA_963793335.1 of Ilumatobacteraceae bacterium. Classification (GTDB taxonomy): domain Bacteria; phylum Actinomycetota; class Acidimicrobiia; order Acidimicrobiales; family Ilumatobacteraceae; genus Sva-07. Next base: position 104,466 of record CAWBZS010000004.1, read on the forward strand.
ACCAACACCGAACCAGCAAGCCCAAGGAGCACACGATGAGCGACAACACCGACGTCTGGCAGATCAACGACAGCGAAAAGGGCTGTCCGGTCATGCACGGCCCCAACTCTGGTCACACCGCGGTCGGCTCGACCGCCAACGAGCACTGGTGGCCGAACCAGCTCAACCTGCGCATGCTCCATCAGAACTCGCCCGCTGCGAGCCCGATGGATGACGACTTCGACTACGCCGAGGCCTTCTCCAGCATCGATTACGAGGGTCTCAAGGCCGACCTCACCGCGTTGATGACCGACTCGCAGGACTGGTGGCCTGCGGACTACGGCCACTACGGCCCGCTGTTCATCCGCATGGCCTGGCACTCCGCTGGCACCTACCGGATCGAAGACGGTCGCGGTGGCGGTGCCACCGGTTCGCAGCGCTTCGCACCGCTCAACAGCTGGCCCGACAACGGCAACCTCGACAAGGCCCGCGCGCTGCTGCTGCCGATCAAGCAGAAGTATGGCAACAAGATTTCCTGGGGTGACCTGATGCTGCTCGCCGGCAACGTGGCCATGGAATCGATGGGCCTGCCGATGTTCGGCTTCGCCGGCGGTCGCGTCGACGTGTTCCAGCCCGAGGACGACATCTACTGGGGTCCCGAAACCGAATGGCTCGGCGACGAGCGCTACCACGGCGACCGCGAGCTGGAGAACCCGCTCGGTGCCGTGCAGATGGGCCTGATCTACGTCAACCCGGAAGGCCCCAACGGCAACCCCGACCCGCTCGCCTCGGCGCGCGACATCCGTGAGACGTTCGGCCGCATGGCGATGAACGACGAAGAGACCGTGGCGCTGGTCGCGGGTGGACACACCTTCGGCAAGGCGCACGGCGCCGGCGACCCGAACCTGGTCGGCCCCGAGCCCGAAGGTGCCCCCATCGAGCAGCTCGGCATGGGTTGGAAGAACGCGTTCGGCACCGGCAAGGGAGACGACACCACCACGAGCGGCATCGAAGGCGCCTGGACCCCGACGCCGACCACGTGGGACAACTCCTACTTCGACACGCTGTTCGGCTGGGACTGGGAGCTCACCGAGAGCCCGGCCGGCGCCAAGCAGTGGAAGGCCTCGAACCCCGAGGCGCAGGACATCGTGCCCGACGCGCACGATCCCGAGCGTCGCCATGCCCCGATGATGACCACTGCCGACATGGCGCTGCGGATGGACCCGATCTACGAGCCGATCTCGCGCCACTTCCACGAGAACCCAGCAGAATTCGCCGACGCCTACGCTCGCGCCTGGTTCAAGTTGCTGCACCGCGACATGGGCCCGACCTCGCGCTACCTCGGCCCGGAAGTGCCCTCTGAAGTGCTGATCTGGCAGGACCCGGTGCCGGCGGTCGACCACGAGTTGATCGACGACGCTGACATCGCTGCGCTGAAGCAGACGATCCTCGATTCGGGTCTCACGATCTCGGAGCTGGTCGCTACGGCGTGGGCGTCGGCATCGACCTACCGCGACAGCGACAAGCGTGGCGGCGCCAACGGCGCCCGCATCCGTCTCGCCCCGCAGAACGACTGGGAGGCCAACAACCCCCCGCAGCTGCGTCGGGTGCTCGCCAAGCTCGAGGAGATCCAGGCCGGCTCCGCCAAGACGGTGTCGCTCGCCGATCTGATCGTGCTCGGCGGCGTTGCTGCCGTCGAGGCCGCCGCCAAGGCCGGTGGACACGAGATCACCGTGGCGTTCACCCCTGGCCGTACCGATGCAACCGCCGAGATGACCGACGCCGAGTCGTTCGCTCCGCTCGAGCCGAAGGCCGATGGCTTCCGGAACTACATCGGCAAGGGTCACACGCTCGCTTCCGAAGCGTTGATGGTCGACCGGGCGCAACTGCTCACCCTCACGGCGCCGGAGATGACAGCGCTCGTCGGTGGTCTGCGAGTGCTCGGTGCCAACTACGACGGCTCTGATTTGGGTGTGCTCACCGACCGTCCCGGCGTGCTCAGCAACGACTTCTTCGTGAACCTGATCGACCTCTCGACCGAGTGGCAGCCGACCGAAGCGTCAGAGGACGTGTTCGAGGGCCGCGACCGTGCGAGCGGTGATGTCAAGTGGACCGGCACACGTTGCGACCTCGTGTTCGCGGCGAACTCGCAGTTGCGGGCAATCACCGAGGTGTACGCGCAGAGCGACTCCGAGGCGAAGTTCGTGCGGGATTTCGCCGCGGCGTTCGCCAAGGTGACGGAGCTCGATCGCTTCGACCTGCGCTGATCACGCCGCATCACCGCTGAACTCAGGCTGACCAGCCGAGCCCAGCCCCCAAATCCACGTTTGCGTTGCACTTCGGGTGACCCACCTCACCGAAACTGCAACGCAAACGGGGTGGGGGCTGGGCTCGGGCGCGTTCAGGGGGTGAGACGGCCCGTCTCGTAGGCCCACATCGCGATCTCGACGCGGTTGCGGGCGCCGATCTTGGTCATGATGCTCGCCAGGTGGGTCTTGACCGTGCTGAGGCTGATGAACAGTTCGTCGGCGACCTCGTTGTTGGTGCGACCGCGGGCCACCGTGATCAGCACCTCTTCCTCCCGCTCGGTCAGCGGCTCGATCGGCTGAGTGGGCGCCGAACTGGGCGACGTCTGCGAGAACCTGGCGAGCAGTCGGGCGGTCACGCTCGGAGCGATCAGGGCATCACCAGCAGCGGCTGCATGGATCGCCTGGACGAGGAGGTCTGGCCCGGCATCCTTGAGGAGGAACCCGCGGGCACCGGCGCGAAGCGCACCGTGGACGTACTCGTCCATGTCGAACGTGGTGATCACCACGACCGCAAGCGGATCATCGACGTCGGGTCCAGCGAGCAGATCTGTCGCCTCGATCCCGTCGAGCTCGGGCATCCGGATGTCGAACAGGCAGACGTCCGGTCGCAGGTGCTGTGCCATCGTGACCGCCTCGCGACCGTTCACCGCTTGGCCGACCACGTCGATGTCGGGTTGTGCGTCGAGGATCATCGCCAGTCCGGTGCGCACGAGTTCCTGGTCGTCGGCGACGATCACCCGAATGGTCACGATCCGACCGTTCTGCGTGGGAGTTCGGCGGTGATACGCCAACCACCGTCTGGTGCTCGTCCAGCATCGAGGGTCCCGCCGAGGAGCTTCGCCCGCTCGGCCATGCCGATCAGCCCGTAGCCGCCGGTCCCGGGCGCACCCCTGGACTGGCCATCGTCGATCACCGTGAGGTGCACGACGTCAGGTGACGTGATCACCTGGATACCGACCCGGGAGGCATTGGTGGCGTGCCGGACGGCGTTGGTGACCGATTCCTGTGCAATGCGGAACGCAGCGGCGTCGACCACCGGCTCGATCGTCGACAGATCGCCCGCCAGGTCGACGTCGACCGTGATCCCGGACGGCGCGGTTGCTGCGAGACGGGCGATGTCGGCGATGCCCTGTTGCGGCGCGAGGTCGGCGTTGTCGTCTCGCCTGAGCCGCGCCGACCATGTCCCGCATCTCCCGAAGGGTGCGTGCCGCCTCCGCCTCGATCACCCCCAACACATCGACGGCCGCCTCGGGACGAGTGGTTGCGAGGGCCTGGCCTGCCTGGGCCTGGATCACGATCGCCGACACATGGTGCGCCACCGTGTCGTGGAGCTCGCGTGCGAGTTGTTCACGCTCTCGGTGTTTCACGTCGTCGAGTTCCCTGGCCCGCGCGGTGCCCCAGTAGCGGACCATGCCACCGATGGCTGCCGGCAGAAGGAGGACCGTCAACCCGCCGATCGCATCGCCGATCGTGCCGGGATCGACGGTGATGCCGACCGCCCAGGTGACGGCCATGATCACTGCGCCGATGGCGACGTCGCGCCCCGAACCCCATCGCACCAGGGCGTAGGGCAGCACCAGGACGAGTGCCATCGTGTACAACCCGGGCGTCGTCTCGGTGCCGGCGATCGCCCCGGCGATGCCGAGCACCGTCGCCGTGGCGAACGCCAACGCCAACATCGCGAGCGGGTACGTGCGTCGCCAGAGCACCGATGCGGCGACGCCGAGACACGACAGCAGTGCCAGACCCGGCCAGACGAGGTCGTTGCGAAGGAGCGTCTCGGGAATGGCCGAGACCACGATCACGCCGAGCAACACCCAGTCGCGCCAGACGCGTGCGGGCGGATCGGCGACCGCCGGTTGGGCGAGGAAGGAGCGAACTGCGGGATTCACGACGAGACCAGCGTAGAGATCCCGGCGGGTCGACGGATCGGCCGAAAGGACGACCCTCCCTCGGCTGGACGGTCGGTGGCGAAGCGGCCGATGGCCCGATGTCCGGCGGGCACCTCATCGAGACGATGGGAACCAGCACCGCAGTCCGCAGTGCGTCGGGTTGCCCCACCGGCACTCGGCTGATCGAAGGAGCAGCGAATGTCCTCTGTGTTGTATCGAATCGGAAGGTTCTCGGCGAGCCGGCCGTGGGTGGTCATCGCCGCGTGGGTCGCCGTCGCTCTCGCAGTGTTCGGAGCGGCCGGGACGGTCGGGAGCGAACTCGAGGACTCGTTTTCCGTGCCGGGTCTCGACTCGCAAACCGCCGTCGAACTCCTGTCGGCCGCCGACTCGGAGCAGGCCGGCTTGACTGCCCGGCTCGTGGCAACCCCCGCCGAGGAGGGAGCCACGTTCTTCGACTCGGCGGCTGCTCGAGATGAGCTGACGTCGGTGCAGCGGGCGATCGAGGCACTGCCGACCGTGCTCGGCACGTCGGATCCTGCGAGCGCGCTCGCGGCTGGACCCGCGGCAGCAGTCGAAGGTGGCACCGTGTCATCCGATGGTCGAGTGGCGCTGATTTCGATCCAGTATCCCGTCCTGGAGATGCTCGACAAGGATGACCTGGCGGAGCTGGAAGCGGCAGTTGCCGGATTCGGCGGCGACTCGGTGCTCCGCATCGAGTTGGGCGGTGACCTGTTCCAGAACTTCGCGGATCCTGGCGGCGGCTCAGCTGAGATGATCGGGTTGCTCGCAGCCATCGTCATCTTGCTGCTGGCATTCGGTTCGATCATTGCGGCTGGCCTTCCCGTGGGGATCGCACTGTTCGGACTGGGCGTCGGCATCGCCTCGATGTCGCTGATCGATCACATCGTCGACATCCCCAGCTGGGCACCTGACATGGCGACGATGATCGGCCTCGGCGTCGGGATCGACTACGCCCTGCTCCTGGTCACCCGACATCGCGAGTTCCTGGCCGACGGCCTGACCGTCGTCGACTCCGCTGGTCGTTCGGTCGCCACCGCTGGCCAGTCGGTGATCTTCGCGGGTGGCACGGTGGTGATCGCCATCCTCGGCCTCGCCGTTGCTGGCGTGCCATTCATGACCGCTGCCGGCATCGCCACATCGATCATCGTTGCGATGATGGTGATCTCCTCGGTCACCCTGCTCCCAGCGTTGCTCGGCTTGACTGGCCAGTGGATCAACCGCCTCGGCATCCATCGACGCCACGGAATCGGCGGGGAAGTCGGTACCGGATGGCAGCGATGGGGGCGCCACGTGACCAGCCACGCCTGGCCCTATGCGATCGGGGTCACACTCCTGCTCCTGGCACTCAGTGCACCGGTGCTCTCACTCCGGCTCGGCTTCCCCGACGAGGGCACCCTGCCCGAGTCGCGCACCGAGCGAGTTGCCTACGATCTCGTTGCCGACGGATTCGGCGAAGGCCTCAACGGCCCGCTGGTGGTCGCCGTCGATCTCAACGGGAGCGACGGCGACGGTGCCGACGAGATCGTTGGGTTGCTGTCGGATGCGATCGTCGCCGACGTCGGGATCGCCGCAGTTGCGCCCGCCGACGTCGATGTCGTCGCCGGCATCGCGACGATCGTCGCGTTCCCGACCACCTCACCGCAGGACGACGCGACGTTCGCCACCGTCCAGCGCCTTCGCAGCGAGGTGTTCCCCGACGTCGTGGTCGACACCGCCGTCACTGCCCACATCGGAGGCCAGACCGCAACGTTCGGCGACGTCGCCGATCGGGTCAGCCAGCGCCTGCCCTGGTTCATCGCAGCGGTGGTCGTGCTCTCGGTGCTGCTGTTGATGCTCGTGTTCAGGTCGGTGCTCGTGCCGATCAAGGCTGCGCTGCTCAACCTGCTCAGCATCGGCGCTGCCTACGGCGTGCTCGTCATGGTGTTCCAGTGGGGTTGGGGCAAGGAGTTGATCGGGCTGGAGACGACGGTACCGATCGTGTCGTTCATCCCGATGTTCATGTTCGCCGTGCTGTTTGGGCTGTCGATGGACTACGAGGTGTTCCTGCTCTCGCGAGTTCGCGAGGACTACGTCGCGACCGGCGACAACGATGCCTCGGTGATCAGTGGGATCGCCAGCACTGCACGGGTGATCACCTCGGCCGCGCTGATCATGATCTGCGTCTTCGGTGGATTCGTGCTCGGCGACGACCCGACGATCAAGATGATGGGACTCGGCCTCGCCGTCGCGATCTTCGTCGACGCAACGATCGTGCGCATCGTGCTCGTGCCCGCGACGATGAAGCTCATGGGCGATGCCAACTGGTGGTTGCCAGGGTGGCTCGACCGCATCTTGCCGACCGTGGACATCGAGGGTGAGGCCGGGCTTCCTGAACGGGAACTGGAAGCCGGGCCGTTGCCGCCCGTCGCGGCCGATGACGATGACGATCGGGTACTCGTGCTGTCCTGACCCATCACCGCACCCACCATCCACGTCTGCGTTGCATTCTCGGTGACCCGGTACACCGATTCTGCAACGCAGACGTGAACTGCGCTCGCTACTCCATGCTTGCGTTGCACTCTGGGTGACCCGGTACACCGATTCTGCAACGCAAACGTGGGAGGGGGAGGGGTGTCGGGAGGGGACGTGGGGAGGTGGCTTCGACTCTGATCGGGAGTGGTCGCCGTGTGAACATCGGGTTCCGACGAACGAGAGGGGATGACCAGTGCAGATCGACACGGGGACCGAGGACTTGTTGGGCCGTATCGACGGACATGTTGCGGTGCTGTCGTTCAACCGTCCGGAGCGGCGCAACGCGCTGTCGTCACCGATGTACGGCGCGTTCGGTCGGGTTCTGCCGCAGATCGAACGTGACCCGGCGGTGCGGGTGCTGTTGCTGACCGGTGAGGGCGGTGCGTTCTGCGCCGGCGGCGACGTGAAAGGGATGCACGAGAACAACACCAGTGGGCCGAGCGACACCGGCGCCAGAGCGAACTCGCTCGAGGAGTCGATCGGTTTGCTGCGTTCGAGTCAAGCGGCGGTGAGCCTTGCGCTGCGCCAACTCCCGATGCCGGTCGTCGCGGCACTGCCCGGAGCCGCCGCCGGTGCCGGGCTGTCGATGGCGCTCGCCGCCGACCTGCGCATCGCCGCCGAACGTGCGGTGCTGGTCACCGCATTCGCCAACGTCGGAGCGAGCGGTGACTTCGGGACGTCGTGGTTCCTGCCCCGCATCGTGGGTGAGGCCAGGGCCAAGGAGCTGATGTTCACCTCGCCACGGCTGACCGCCGCGCAAGCAGCCGACCTCGGGATCGTCAACCGGGTGCTCCCCGACGAGGGGTTCGAGGAGGGGGCCCTCGCGTTCTGTCACGAGCTCGCGACGCGGGCGCCGATCGCGCTGCGCTACATGAAGGAGAACGTCAACCGAGCGATGGGTGCGACGTTGGCCGAGGCGCTCGACGCCGAAGCGTCGGCAATGGTGCGAACGATGAGCACCGCCGATCATCGCGAAGCGGCTGCGGCGTTCGTCGAGAAACGTCCACCGCAGTTCTCGGGCAACTGATCGAGCACACGGGTGGTTTCCACGAGGCCCGGTCCCACCGGTCTGCGCGTCAACTCGTGGGTACGAGGACGGTGACGAGGAACTCCGAGTCGGAGGTGAACGGTCGAAGATCCCAGGTCGCCATGCGCAGTTCGCTGGTCAGGCCGACTGCGTCGACGTCGTCGAAGAACGTGTCGAACGGGTAGTCGCCGCCCGAGCCGAAACCGACGACGAGTCGGCCGCCTTCGGCAAGGGCGTCACCGAGCCTGCGTAGTGCCTGCTGGCGCGTCGCCGGGTCGAGGAAGCCCATGACGTTTCCCGCGCACACGATCACGTCGAAGCCCGGTTCGCCGAGCTCGGGCTGGTCGAGCCCGAGCCGAGAGATGTCGCCGACCAACCACGTCGGGCCTGGATGGTCATGTTCGGCTGCAGCGATCAGCGCCGGGTCGAGATCGACGCCGACCACGTCATGACCGAGTTCGAAGAGCCGTCCGCCGACGCGTCCCGGCCCGCAACCGGCGTCGAGGATCCGTGCGTGCCGACCCACCATGGCATCGACGAACCTGGCCTCTCCGTGAAGGTCCACGCCTTCGGCGGCCATCGTTCGAAATCGCTCGATGTACCAGTTCGAGTGGTCGGGGTTCTCGGCGAGCTTCTCGAGCCAGCGATTGCCTGTCATGCGCCGGGCAGCGTCGGATCCGATCAGCTGCGGCCCGCGAAGTATTTGCGGTAGCGCTCGGCGGCTTCCTTCAGTTCGGGGTCGGCCTCGAACTTCGGCTGGTACGCCTCCCAGGCGGCTTCCTTCTTGTACGGGATGTACTCGCGCGGGAAGTAGCCCTCGTGCGGCCGGTACTCCTTGAGCACCCGACGGGCGACGGTCGACTTGTGCACCTCGTCAGCGCCGTCGGCGAGGCCCATCGTGGGGGCGCCCGCGTACATGTCCTGCAGCGGCGTGAGGTTGGTGGTACCGAGCGAGCCGTGGATGTGCAGTGCGTTGAACGACACCTCGCGCAGCACCCGAGCCATCGTGAACTTGACCACTGCGATGTCGGTACGGGCCTCCTGCGTGCTCGTGTTGTCGATCTTCCAGGCTGCTTCGAGCACGAGGAGCCGCAGCATGCGGATCTGGGCGTAGCTGTCGGCGATCTTCTCCTGCACCATCTGGTGCTCACCGATGATCTTGCCGTGCGACTCGCGGCTGAGGGCCCGCTCGCACATCATGTCGAAGGCCAGCTTGCATTGGGCGATCGTGCGCATTGCGTGGTGGATGCGTCCGCCGCCGAGGCGTCGCTGCGCGAGCACTTTGGCGCCGTCCTCGGGGCCGAGGAGGTGGTCGAGCGGCACGCGAACGTCGTGGTAGATGATGTGGTTGTGGTTGCGCGGCTCGGGCATGATCTCGACGCCGGGTGTGGTGCGCGGCACCACGTACATGCCGTTGGTGCACATCACGAACAAGATGTCGGCGACGCGCCCGGCGCTGGTGAACCACTTCTCGCCGTTGATCACCCATTCGTCGCCGTCACGGGTGGCGTAGGTCTTGAACAGGTTGGGGTCGGAGCCACCCTGCGGCTCGGTCATCGAGTACGCCGAGAACATCTCCTGGTTGAGCAGCGGGGTGAGCCAGCGCTCCTTCTGCTCCTCGGTGCCGTATGCGGCGAGCATCTCCATGTTGCCGGTGTCGGGCGCCGCAGCCCCGAACAGCTGCGGTGCTGCCGGGTACTTGCCGAGGATCTCGTTGAGCAGACCGAGCTTGAGCTGGCCGAAGCCTGGCCCGCCGAGCTCCTCGTCGAGGAAGATCGCCCACAGGCCCTGGTCCTTCACCTGCTGCTGCAGGGCGCGGACGTGAGCTTTGACCTTCGGGTCCGGCGAACGCACGGCGTACGGGAACACGTAGTGCAGCGGCTCGACCTCCTCCTTGCAGAATTGCTCGACCCAGTCGAGCTTCTTCTGGAATTCGGGCTCTGTCTCGAACGACCACATGGCCGTCGAACGTACTGCCCGGGCCAGCCGGACGCCGATGCGGAGCATCGCCGTGTTCTGCGGCGATCGGCTCACCCGCGGCGGCCGGGGCGTTCAGGCGTTCGGATCGAACCGTTCGATCATCTGCCAGGCATCGTCGGTCAGATGCTGGGCGAGATCCTGCAGCGCCCGCGCCGTCGCCAGTTCTTCGCCGACCTGGGGAACGGCAGTGTCCGTCGGGTTCCGACGCGACCTGCCGACCCCCGCCAAGCCGCGATCGCCGGTGTCGAGGTGCGCGGTCACCTCGCAGTGATCGACATCCTCACGGAGTTCGAGGCGGACGTCCCAGTGGTGTGTGGTGCTGTCCATGGCTCCATGCTGCACCCCTTCGTCGTTCTGCAGCAGGGGCCAAAGTCAGCGTCTGGTGGCGATCGCGGTCGCGACGTCGAATTCGTCTCCGATGAACGCGCAATAGTTGATCGTTGACTATTGTGGCCGCGTGCGCGCTGTTGTCGTCGCCGCAGCGGCGCTCCTGGCGGCCTCATGTGGTTCAGGAGCCAATGGCGGGTCCGAGGTCACGGTCTTTGCTGCTTCGTCGCTCACCGCGGCGTTCACCGAACTCGGCGACGCCTTCGCCGACGTCGAACCCGACATCGCCGTCACGTTCAACTTCGCCGGATCGTCCGACCTCGCCGCCCAGATCATCGAAGGTGCCCCCGCCGACGTGTTTGCGTCCGCCGACCCGGCGACCATGGCCCGAGTCGTCGCCGCCGGCGCAGCGTCCCGTTCGTCGACGCTGTTCGCGACGAACACGGCCGAGATCATCGTGGAGGCCGGCAACCCGAACGGGATCGCCGGCGTCGCCGACCTGGCCGAGAACGATCTCGTCGTCGTGCAATGCGCCGCCCGGGTGCCGTGCGGCGCGTATGCACAGGAGGTGCTCGCTACTGCAGGCGTCGACCTCACTCCGGCGTCGTTCGAGGCCAGTGTGAGCGGGGTGGTCACCAAGGTCGTCCTCGGTGAAGCAGACGCTGGGATCGTCTACCGCACCGACGTCCTGGCCGCAGCTGATCGCGCCGGTGGCGTGACGATCCCCGACGACATCAACGTGGTGGCCGGCTACCCGATCGCCGTCCTTGCGGACAGCCCCAACCCCGACGCGGCGAGTCGGTTCGTCGAATTCGTGCGGAGTGATGCCGGCCAGGATGTCCTGGCGAGCTACGGGTTCGGTCCGCCATGACGCGTCGTGGACGCCCGGTCGAACTCCCGGTTCCCGCGCTGCTCCTCGCCGGTATCGCCATCGTGTTCTTCGCGCTTCCGCTGGTCGGGTTGCTGTGGCGTGCGCCCTGGTCGAGCGCCTGGAGCTACCTCACGGACGACACTGCACTGACGGCGCTGCGGCTGTCGCTGCTGACATCGCTGCTCGCAACTGCGCTGTCGATCGTGTTCGGGGTGCCGCTTGCGTGGCTGCTCGCCCGGGTCGAGTTCCCCGGCCGCGGCGCCGTGCGGGCGCTGTGTGTGCTCTCGATGGTGCTGCCGCCGGTGGTCGGGGGAGTGGCGCTGTTCTTCGCGCTCGGGCGTCGCGGCGTCGTGGGTCAGTACCTCGACCAGTGGTTCGGCATCACCTTGCCATTCACGACCGCTGGTGTCGTCGTCGCGCAGACCTTCGTCTCGATGCCGTTCCTGGTGATCACGGTCGAGGCAGCGCTCCGCCAACTCGACCCCCGCCTCGAAGATGCCTCGCGAACGCTTGGGGGATCGCGTTGGTACACGTTCCGGCGAGTCACGCTGCCGGCGATCCGTCCCGCCCTGATCGCAGGCGCCGTGCTCGCGTGGGCGCGTGCATTCGGCGAGTTCGGAGCCACGATCACCTTTGCGGGCAACTTCCCTGGGACCACCCAGACCATGCCGCTTGCGGTGTTCCTGTCGCTGGAGACGAACCCTGAGGAGGCGGTCGTGCTGGCGCTCGTGATGATCGCGGTGTCGTTCGCCGTGCTCGTTGGTTTGCGCGATCGCTGGTTTGGGGCTGCCTCCCAACGGGCTGGGGCGGTCACGTGACCCTCGAGGCTCGGATCGGGCTGCGGCTCGGGTCGCTGGACCTCGACGCGGAGCTACGTACGGCGCCGGGTGAGGTCGTTGCACTCCTCGGACCGAACGGGGCAGGCAAGAGCACCTTGCTGCGTTGCCTCGCGGGGCTGGTGCCGCTCGATCGTGGGCGCATCTCGATCGACGGTCTGGTCGTCGACGACCCGGCCGGCGATGTGTTGGTCGAACCCGAGGATCGCCCGACCGGCTTCGTCTTTCAGGATCACGTGTTGTTCGACCACCTCAGCGTCGTCGAGAACGTCGCGTATGGGTTGCGCGCACGGGGGATGGTCAAGCGTGAGGCCCGTGTCCGTGCGCACGAATGGCTCGAACGATTCGATCTGGTCGACTACGCCCAGCAACGTCCGGGTGCCTTGTCCGGTGGCCAGGCGCAACGCGTCGCGCTCGCCCGAGCGCTGGCGACGAGCCCGAGGCTGTTGCTGCTGGACGAACCGCTGGCGGCGCTCGACGCCGGGACACGAGCGACCGTACGACGAGATCTTCGCCGCCACCTCGCAAGCTTCGAGGGGATGCGCCTGGTGGTCACCCACGACCCGGTCGATGCGTATGCGCTCGCCGACCGGGTGGTGGTCCTCGAATCGGGTCGGGTGGTGCAGCGCGGCACGCTCGCCGAGGTCACCGCGCACCCTCGAACCCGCTACGTCGCGGATCTGGTCGGCGTCAATCTGATCGTCGGTGATGTCCTCGACGGTGTGCTCACCACCACGTCCGGCGCGACGGTGGTGATCGCCGACGCGGTCGATGGTCCGACGCTGGCCACGATCCGGCCGCACTCGGTGCTGCTCGCCCGCGGCGACGTGGTTGCGTCGAGCGCTCGCAACACGTGGCGTGGCACGATCAGCGACGTCGATCGCCTGGGTGATCGCGTCCGAGTGGTGATTCGCGGAGAGCTCGCGCTCACCGCCGAGATCACGACTGCTGCGCTCGAGGACCTCGGCCTGCGCCCCGGCGACGACGTTCATGCCTCGGTGAAGGCCACGGACATCGAGGTGGCGCCAGCGTGACGCAGCGCGTCACCGACCGCCGTCGTCGAGAACTGCTGCTCGGTGAATGGGCCTGCCTCGGTGTGCTCTACGAGGGCCGGACCCACGGCTTCGCCATCGCCTCTGCGCTTCGCCCGGACGGCGAACTCGGTCGGGTCTGGACGTTGTCGCGACCGCTGACGTATCGCTCGCTCGACCAATTGCTCCAGCGAGACCTCATTCGTGCGGTGGGAGAGGAGCCCGGTATCGCCGGCGGCAACCGCACCCTGCTCGAGGGAACTCGATCCGGCCGGGCTGAGTTGGAGCGATGGTTGTCGGCCCCGGTGCCCAGCCTCCGCGATCTGCGCAGTGAGTTGTTGCTGAAACTGGTCATCGCCGAGCGCTGTGACATCGACGTGACCTCGATGCTGGAGCGCCAACGATCGATCGTCGTCGCACGCTCGACGGGGTTCGGCGCCGACATCGACGTCACCGCCGACGTGGTCGGGCTCTGGCGACACGAGACCTCCGGCGCCGCCCTCCGCTTCCTCGACCGCCTTCTGGCCGCTCGCCCCTGACCTCTCCACGTTTGCGTTGCATTTCGGGTGGGGTGGGCCACCGGAACTGCAACGCAAACGTGGGGGCTGGAGGTGTTGGGCCGGGCTGGACGCTGGCAGGCTGGGCGCATGCTTCCCGTCACGTTCGAGCTCACCCGACGATTCGACACACCCGTGCGCGAGCTGTGGGACGAACTGATCGACTGGCCGGCTCACGGCGCCTGGATTCCTGCCACCACGATCGAGGGAGACGGCGGCGACCCGAACGCGGTCGGCTACACGTTCACCGCGTGGACGGGGTTCCGGCCTCTCGCGCTCGAGGACCGGATGCGCGTCACCCGGTGTGACTGGGACGAAGCCGCACAGACCGGCGTGTGTGATGTCGACAAGCTCGGCCCCGTGCTCGGCGGCAGCGCCGGGTTCACCGTGAGCGCCGACGGCGGCGGCTCGACGATCGAGTGGCGCGAAGACGTGACGATCCCGTACCTGCCGGCGTTCCTCGCTCCCGTTGGGGCGTTTGTCGGCAAGCTCGGCTTCGGGCTCGCGCTGCGCAGCCTTGCCAAGGTTCTCCGCCAACGTTGAACGCTCCGCTGATCCTCTCCACCGCTCACCTTGCCGCGCAGTAGCGTCGAACCCATGTCGATCGATCATCGCCGTCTCACACGGCTGACCGATCGCCGAACCTGGGTGAACCGCTCGACGATCGGTCTTGCCCTCGCGACCGGGTGGTTCGTCATCGTTCTGCTGATCGGGCCGGAGGGCAACCTGACGGCGCCTGCGAGTCGGATGTTGGCGATCTTCGGTGCAGCGGTCGTGCTCTGGATCACCGAGGCGATTCCACTCTCCGCCACCTCGATCCTCGTCATCCTGGCCGAGATCCTGATGATCTCCGACGAAGCCCTTGTCGGGTTGCCGTCGGGCTTCGAGGCGCCCACGTACCAGAGCATCTTCGCCACGCTGGCCAACCCCGTATTGATCCTGTTCCTCGGTGGTTTCGTGCTGGCCGAGACCGCAGCGAAGTACCGACTCGATCGCAACCTGGCAGGGGTGCTCCTCCGGCCGTTCGGCAACTCGCCGCGGGCGATCATGGCCGGACTGATGATGATCACCGCCGTGTTGTCGATGTTCGTCTCCAACACGGCGACCACCGCAGCCATGATGGCCGTGGTGCTCCCCGTTGCCGCCGGTCTGGCTCCCGGTGATCGTCTTCGGGTCGGGCTCATCCTTGCGGTCCCGGTCGCCGCCAACATCGGCGGGTTGGGCACGCCGGTGGGTTCCCCGCCGAACGCGATCGCCCTGGGCCGGCTCCAGGACCAAGGGATCCAGGTCGATTTCGTCACGTGGATGGCATTGGCGGTGCCGGTCGCGTTGGTCGTTCTCGTGTTTGCCTGGTTGCTGCTCACCAGGCGCTTTCCTGCCTCGGCGGACACGATCGATGTCCGCATCGGCGGCGACTTCGATCGGGGCCGTCCTGCACTGATCCTGTACGTCGTGTTCGCCCTGACCGTGATCGGATGGGTGAGCGAACCGCTCCACGGCGTGCCCTCGGCGGTCGTCGGGTTTGCGGCCGTGGTCGTCCTACTCTCCACCCAGGTCTTCGGCGTCGACGACCTGCGTCGCCTCAACTGGCACATCCTGTGGCTGGTCGGCGGCGGCATCGCGCTCGGCAACGGTGTGTCCAGCACCGGGCTCGATCAGTGGCTCGTCGAGCTCTTCGACTGGGGTTCGCTGTCGACCGGGTTGCTCCTGGCCGCACTCGCCGTGGTGGCGATCGGACTCAGCACGATCATCTCGAACTCGGCAACCGCGAACCTGCTCATTCCGATCGGAATCAGCCTGGCCCTGTCCGACGCCGTCGACCTCGACCCGCTGCTCGTCGGGTTGGTCGTCGCACTGTCGTGCTCGTTGGCGATGGCGCTGCCGGTGAGCACCCCGCCGAACGCGGTTGCGTACGCGTCGGGCGAGATCGAGACGAAGGACATGGCGACCATCGGGCTCCTGGTCGGCGCTGTCGGCATCGTCCTCGTCGTGTTCGTGATGCCGCCCGTCTGGGAGGGGTTGGGCCTGCTGTGACCGGTCGCATGGTCCTCCTCGTCGTCGCCGGCGCCGACGCCGGCGAGCCGCTGGCCACCGACCTGCGAGCGCTGCTCGGCGGCTTGGCCGACGTGGAGATCGCGGCGGGCGCCGACGCGGCGATGCGGGTTGCGGAGTCGGTCCACCTCTCCGATGGGTACATCCCGCTTGCACTGGTCGATCTCGATTCGAGCGCGCACCGCGGTGCCGACGTGGTCGCCGCGCTCCACCAGCATCCTCGGCTGCGTTCCACCCGGACGGTGCTGGTGGCGTCGCGCGCCTCACTGCACGACGTCGACGAGGCGCTGCGCCTCGGTTCGGTGAATGGCATGATCATCCGGCCGTGGACCGAGCTCGGCCTCGGCAGTCTGATCGAGGCACAGCTCGCCACATATCTGGTCGAGTGTGCGCCCCACCGGCTCGAAGAGTTCGGCGATCTGCTCGACGACGCCGACATCGCCGCCGCTCGCGAGCGGATCGAACAGCAGCGGTCGGCGCCGGCGATCGACGAAACGGACCCGCACCCGCTGCTCGGCGAGCCGATGGACGACGACGAGATGACCCGTCGGCTGGTCGAACTCCTCGACCGCTGTCTCGGGCACCCGGCTCGGATTCGGGTGGCGCCGGGCACGGTCATGATCGAAGAGGGCGAAGACGTCGGCGGGATCTACGTCGTGATCGACGGTCGGGTCCGGCTGACGTCGCACACCCAAGCGGGCCGCAAGGTGATGCACGAGGAGTCGACCGGTGCGATCGTGGGATTGCTGTCACTGGCGAGCCGTCGACGAGCGCTCTTGCGCTGCCGGGCGGTCACCGACGTGCGGGCCATCCCGATCACGCTCGACCAACTGGCCCAGGCACTGACGGTCGAGCCCGAATTCGGTGGGCTGCTGGCACGAATTCTCATCACGTCGCTGGCCCGCCGGCTGCGGCGTTCGGAGGAACTCCAACTCGAACTCGACGAGAGCCTGGCGGCGCTGTCGGAAGCCCGGGCCCAACTCGTTGCGAGCGCCCGGTTCACGGCGTTGGGCGAGATGGCCGCCGGCATGGCCCACGAGCTGAACAACCCGACTGCCGCGCTGATGCGCAGCATCGACCACCTCGCCGATGACGTGCACGCCGTGGTCGACGACGAAGCGGTCGAGGGTGCCATCCAACGTCGGCTCAGTGCGCCGACGATGCCGTCGTCGGAGCGTCGAGCGCTCCGCAGGGACATCACCGAGTTGGTCGGCGACCGGACGCTCGCCGACCGGCTCGTCGCCAGCGGGGTCACCAGCACCGACGAAGCGCTCGCCTACGCCGACGCTGGCAACGATGAGCTGGAGCGCCTCGAAGCTGCGACGCGGCTCGCCGAAACAATTCGCAACATCTCCGGCGTCGCCGATCGGGTCCAATCGCTCGTCGCAAGCCTGCGCGGCTATCTCCGCGGGAACGACGGGCGCGGCGACATCCATGCCGACGTCGACGTCGCAACCGGGCTCGACGACGCATTGCGGATGGTCTCGCACCGGCTCGATCGGGTCGAGGTGATGCGCCAGTACGAGCCGGCACCGACGATCGCCGCTCGACCTGGGGAGCTGCAGCAGGTCTGGTCGAACCTCCTCGTCAACGCGCTCGATGCCATGAACGACGAGGGCCAGCTGTCGATCCGGGTCGCCTCGGAGGGCGCGACGGTGCGTGTCGAGATCGCCGACACCGGACCGGGCATACCGCTTGAAATCGAGTCGCGGATCTTCGAACCGCGATTCACCACCAAGGACGGTCGAGTCCAGTTCGGCCTCGGTCTGGGGCTGTCGATCAGCCGCCAGATCGTCGAAGAACACCACGGTACGATCGGTGTCGAGAGCCGACCCGGGAACACGGTGTTCACCGTCGTGCTCCCGACGGAGCAAGCTGCATGAGGGGGAACAGGCCGTGGACGAGCTGGTGATTCTGGTCGTCGAGGACGAACCAGAGGTGCGCGCGGAGATCGTGCGCGACGTCGAGGGGTTTGCCGGTCGGATCCGCGTCGAGCAGGCCGACGATGTTGCGGATGCCAGAGCAGCGATCGCCGAGGTCGAGCAAGCGGGCGATCACCTCGGGTTGGTGATCGCCGATCATCGGCTGCCAGGCGGCGCGACCGGGGTCGATCTGATCGTGGCGCTCAACTCGAATCCTGCCACCAGCGCGGTCCGGACGGTGCTCCTCACCGGGCAGGCAGGGCACCAGGACACGATCAGGGCGATCAACGAGGCCGGCCTCGACCACTACTTCACGAAGCCCTGGGACCCGGACGACCTCACGGTCGTGTCGGTGCGTCTGCTCACCGACTACGTGATCGGCGCCGGCATTGATCCACTCCGCTACGCCCGCGAACTCGACGGTCCTCGCCTGATGGCCGCCTTTGCCGACCGCGGCCGTCCGGACTGACCGTCGAGCCTGCGTGCCGGAAGCTCGTGTGCCAACTGCCAGGATGCGTCGATGAGTGACACACCGACCTGCCTCGAAGTCGACCGCGCGATCGCAGCTGAGCCGTCGGCGATCTTCGATGTCCTGCGCAGCCCCGACGGTCACGTCGCCATCGACGCAACCGGCATGTTGATGTCGGCGGACGGCGAACCGGCGTCGGCCGTCGGCGACCGATTCGTGGTCCACATGGATCGCGACTCGCTACGCGACTTCGACCTCGGCGAGTACGACGTCACGGTCGTGATCGAGACCTTCGAGGCCGATCGCGAGATCGCCTGGAGCATCGACGGAACGATGCAACCACCGATGGGGCACGTGTACGGCTACCGCCTCGAGCCGATCGATGGCGGCACGCTGGTGACGTCGTACTACGACTGGTCGAACCTGCACGAGCAGTACGCCGGGTTCGCCGATCGGTTCCCGATCATCTCCGAGGCCAGCCTGCGCGCCACGCTCGGCATTCTCGCCCGCACGGTCGCGCCCGGCCAGAGCCGCCCCGGCGCATGAGGCGTCACGTTTGGTGTCTGACACCAATCGTTACGTTGGCGCGATGAGGGCGATCGATCTGCGAGCGGGTGACTCGCAGGTGCGGTTGGCCGGCATCGCCGACCTGACACCGATGCAGCGCGGTGCCCTCACCGAGCGGCTGCCGGCCTGGGCACGGGCGCAACTGGTCGACCCGGCGATCGGGTTCGTCTCCTCGATGCCGTCGGGTGGGCGACTCGAGTTCGTGACCGACTCGACCTCGGTCGAGTTGGACGCCGTGTTCACCCGACTCGAATACGCCGGGATCACGCCCCACACCGCCACGATCGACCTCGTCGTCGACGGCGAGCTGATGGCGAGCGAGACGCTCGGCGACACCGATCTGATCCGGTTCCCCGATCGAAACTCGTTGGACTTCGAGATGGTCCACATCGACCCGACGGTGGTCCGCTTCGAGGGCCTGGCCCCCGGCGCCAAGCATGTCGAGGTCTGGCTCGCACAGAACGCATCGACGATGCTGCGCGAGCTCCGGCTCGACGAATGCTCGTCGTTGGAGGCTCCCGGGGCGACCCAGCGCCGACGGTGGGTGCATTACGGCAGCTCGATCAGCCATTGCCTGGAGGCCGAACACCCGACCGGCACCTGGCCGGCGGTGGTCGCGCGCTCGGCCGACCTCGACCTCTACAGTCTCGGTCTCGCCGGGCAGTGCCACCTCGACCAGTTCGCCGCTCGCACGATCCGCGACCTGCCGGCCGATCTGATCAGCCTCAAGCTCGGGATCAACGTCGTCAACGCGGACTCGATGCGAGAACGCGCCTTCGTGCCTGCGGTGCACGGCGTGCTCGACACGATCCGCGACGGACACCCCGACGTACCGATCGTGGTGATCAGCCCGATCATCTGCCCGGCAGCGGAGGAGCACCCCGGCCCGACCCTGCCGAACGACGATGGCACATTCGACGTGATCGACCGACCGGGCGAGCTGATGCTCGGGGCGTTGTCGCTGTCTCGGATTCGCGAACTGCTCGAAGCCGTCGTCGAGCAGCGTCGAGCGTCCGGGGACGAGCACGTCCACTACCTGCACGGCCATGAACTGTTCGGCGAAGGCGACGTCGGCGACCTCCCCGATGGCCTCCATCCGAACAGCGCCGGCTACCAGCGGATGGGCGAGCGCTTCGCGGCGCATGCGTTCGGTGCGGGCGGCCCGTTCGCCTGATGGACTGCAAGTGGACGGACGCCGTCTGACTACGGTCGCGGGCACCACCTCGACGAAAGGCAACGGCGATGAAGATCTCCACCACCATTGGATTCAACGGCGACCCGAAGAAACTCGCCAAGGAGGCTCGTGATCTCGAGTCGGCCGGCGTCGATCTCCTCTGGGGCGCCGAGATCTATGGCTATGACCTGATCTCGACGCTCGGCTACCTCGCCGGGCAGACCTCGACGGTGCAGCTGATGACCGGCATCATCCCGCTGTACTCGCGCAGCCCGGCGCTGATCGCACAGACGGCGGCCACGCTCGACGCTCTGTCCGACGGGCGGTTCGTGCTCGGCCTCGGGACATCGGGCCCGCAGGTGATCGAGGGGTGGCACGGCGTGCCGTTCGAGAAGCCGATCGGGCGCACCCGTGACACGATCGAGATCTGCCGCAAGGTCTGGAGCGGCGAGAAGGTCGAACACGCCGGCACGACCTACCAACTCCCGCTCGCCGAGGGCGGCACCGGGCTGGGCAAGCCGATCAAGTTCATGAACCGTCCCCCCGAGCAGGACATCCCGATCTCGCTTGCGACGATCGGGCCGAAGAACGTCGAACTCACCGCCGAGATGGCCGACATCTGGCAGACGATCCACTTCGTCCCCGATCGTTTCCAGCAGGTGTGGGGCGACGCACTCGCCGCTGGCACCGCCAAGCGTGATCCGAACAAGGCGCCGCTGGAGATCATCGCCGGTGGAACGGTCGCCCTCGGCTCGGGTCCGCACGTGGACGAGGCCCGCGAGGCCGCCCGCGGGCTGATCGGCTTCTACGTCGGCGGCATGGGCGCGAAGTCGAAGAACTTCTACAACGACCTGTTCAAGCGGTACGGCTGGGAGCAGGAAGCCGAGGAGATCCAGGACCTGTTCCTGTCCGGCAAGCGCGGCGAGGCGATCGCTGCGGTGCCCGACGAGTATCTCGACCTGTCGGCCCTGATCGGCGATGAGGGCCATGTGCGCGAACGCATTCAGGTGTTCAAGGACGTCGGGGTGACCTACCTCAACATCAACCCGCACGGCCCGGATCCATTGGGCACCATCGAGAAGATCAAGGCCTGGGCCGAGTGAGCCCGCGGAGCTGACGCCGAGGGGATCCTCGGTGCGGCGCCGCCGTCAGAAGAACTGGTCGATCAGGATCGGGTTGCCGTCGGGATCGATCACGGTGAGCGACCCCGGCCCGGTACTCCCGGGTTCGATGGCGCTGTCGACGGTGATGCCCGCGTCCTCGAGCGACCGTTGGAGGTCGCGGATGTCGGTGAACTGCTCGATGCGTTCCATCCGCGGGGTGAGCCCCGGATTGAACGTCAGCATGTTCCGCTCGAACATCGCATGGAACAGGCCGAGGGTGGTCTCGCCGTTCTTGAGGATCACCCAACCTGCCTCGGCGTCGCCACCGGTGGGGGCAAAGCCGAGTTTGCGGTAGAAGTCGATCGAGGCCGCAAGGTCGGCAACGTTGAGCGAGAGCGAGAAGACGCCGAGTTCCAAGGTGCCGGGCAGTGATGCGTCGGCCGACGGGACGGTCGGGAACGAAACCGGATCGAAGCCGCCATCGTTCGTGTCGTTGTTCGTGTCGTCGCTCACGATCCCTCCGTCCCGGGCAGCGTGACCGGGGGTTCCGGCACGCTGAGCTTGTCCCAGACGGCATCGTCGGGCATGCCCATGATCGCGTCGCGGACCGCGGGTGGGTAGTGCATGTTCGGCTTCGACTCGTCGTAGGGCGGTTGGGCGACGGGTTCGTGCGGGCGGTCGAAGCCGGCAGGATCGGTGAGGCGGGCGAGTTCGTCGGCGGAGATGCCGCACAACTCCTGCACCTCGGGGTCGACCCACTGTCGTTCGTCGATGTCGTGGCCGGTGCAGACCTCGAGGCTGAGGTGCTCCGGTCCGGCGAAGTAGATCGACTGGATCATGCCGTGGTCGATCGGACCCATCACCTGGATGCCATGGCTGCGGATCCGGTCGCGCATCGTGAGCACGTCGTCGATCGAGTCGACATTGAGTGCCAGGTGCTGCATCGTGCCGGCGGTGACCGGGTCGCCGGCGTTGCCCGAGTGGGTGACACCCCACTGCGGTTCGGTCGGGTTGCCGGGGGCCTGCACGAAGGCGAGGTAGCTGTCGCCTGCCAGTTCGACGAAGCCGTGGAACGTGTTGGGCACGCCGTGCATCCAGTACAGCGCACGGGTCGGGCAACCCAGGACCTCGGCGAAGAACGTGAGCTGCGCCTTCATGTCGGCGGTCGACAGCGCCAGATGGTTGACGCCGTTCGGGTGCAGTGTGGACGACGGCCGCTCACCGGTCGCCCGGTAGAGCGTGAGGTGCGGCACTGGCTGCTCGGTGATGCTCATCGATCAAGTTGACCACACCGGTCGACGCCCGGCCGACCCCTGGGTGCCGTGGCTGGTTCTGGGAGGATGCGTTCCATGGCTGATCAGCGGATGACCGAATCGGAGCGCCAGGAGTTCTTGGCGGGGGTGCATGTGGGCGTGCTCGGAATCGAGCGTGCCGACGGCCCGCCGCTCGTGCTCCCGGTGTGGTACTCGTACGAGCCTGGTGGGGACGTGGTCGTGCTCACGAGTGCGTCGTCGCTCAAGGGCCGACTGGCGGCCGCCGCCGGTCGGGCGTCGTTGTGCGCGCAGCAGGAGGAACTGCCCTACAGGTACGTCACGGTCGAGGGGTCGGTCGAGATCGACGAACTCGGTGCGGAGGCCAACGCTGCGGTGTTGCCGATGGCGATCCGGTACCTCGGCGAGGAGATGGGTCGCGGGTACGCAGCCGGTGACACGGCCTCCGACGAGATCCGCATTCGCATCCGCCCCGAGCGTTGGTTCTCGGTCGACTACGCCAAGTCGGCCGGCTCCACCTGACGTTTGCGCCAACCCCCGAACCAGTCGTCGAACGGCGGGCCGTTCGATCTGGTCGAGCGCCTCGCCGTCTCCCGCTGGGTGACGATGAACGCTGTGGTCTCAGGTGTCAGCTTCGTCGCGGAGACCGAAGAGGAGCGAGCACGCGTCGCCGGCATCGGGATCGAGGTGTTCGAACGGTGTGCGCTACCGCTGTCCTCGATTGCGAGGATGACGCTGCGAGGCGCGTTCGTTTCCTCGCTTGTAGTTGCCGGTGAGTCTCGCCATCAGTGCCTGCCCGTCCTCGTCGGCGACGTCCTCGACGAACCGATCGGCGCGACGTCCACGCAGCGTCGTGGCAACGCGGCCGTGATGGGAGATCACCACGTCACCGTTCTTGCGCCGCGACCACTCGAAGCTCTCGGCTTGCCCCACCTCGACAGTGTGCACCGTCCACTCGGTCGTTGCCCACTGGTCCGCTGACATCGCGCTCCTGTCCGCTCGCGTTCGTGCAGCGGGTGAGCGGGGATCGGCGTTGCCGCCGCGACCCCAACGTGCCCGCCGAGGACACCCCGAACGTTGCCCGACGCGGCTCAGGTCGGGGTGACGAGGATCTTGGCGCGGACGTGGGACGAACCGATCTCAGCAAGGCCCTCGGCGACACCGTCGAGGCCGACGGTGCGCTGGATCTCGGGCACGACGCGCCCGCCGGCGAGCAGTTCACCGAGGAACGCGAGGTCGTCGGGGTTCGGAGCGGCGGTGAACTGGTGGAAGGACGCATCGCTGCGACGGAACGCGAGCGCAGTGCGAGCCAGGTGTCCGATTGGGCCGAGCCAGCGATTGTCCATCGGGCCGCTGACGGCTACGTATCGGCCGCCCGATCGCAACACGCTGATGCACTCCTTGGCGCTCCGGTTCCCGACGTTGTCGAGCATCACGTCGAAGCGGGCGCCTCCCGGCACGAAGTCCGCCCTGGTGTAGTCGATCACGTGGTCGGCGCCGAGTCGCTTGACCATGTCGACGTTGCGGGCGCTGCAGACAGCGGTCACCTGCGCCCCGAGTGCCTTCGCGATCTGGACCGCGAACGTGCCGACGCCGCCGGCTGCGCCGTTGATCAGCACCTCCTCACCCGGCTGGGTGTTCGCCTGCGCGCGGAGACCTTGGAGCGCGGTGAGGCCGGCGACCGCCGTTGCGCCGGCGGCTTCGAACGCGACGCCGTCGGGCATGCGGACGAAATTGGCGGCCTTCGCAGTGAGGTACGGCGCGAATCCGCCGCCGGGGGCCTCGCCGAAGACCCGGTCGCCCGGCTGCATCGTGGTGACATCGCTGCCCACCGCCAGCACCGTGCCGGCGACGTCGGCACCGGGAATGGTCCGCTTCGGTCGTCGGAGTCCGGCCATCAGTCGGAGGAAGTAGGGGGTGCCGGTCACGAAGCGCCAGTCGAGCGCGTTCAGCGATGAGGCCGCAACCTGCACGAGCACTGCCTTGGTGTCGCTCCTGTCGAGGTTCGGGGTCGGGACGTCCTCGACCGAGACGACCTCGGCCGTGCCGTACGTACGTGCGACAGCGGCGCGCATCGTGGGCGGCAGCGGTGCGGGACCGCCGCCTGCGGTTGGCGTGCCGAGGTCGGTGCCGGTGTGGCGGTCGTTGGTCATCGGTGCTCCTTCAGCGGGTGGACGTACACGGTACAGTGAATGACGTACACCGTACGTCGTCAAGCGGTTTGGGGTGATCGACACCGTCATGGGCAACACACCGAGAGCACCGCTGCATCGTGACCGCATCGTTGCGACCGCAGTCCAGCTCGCCGACAGCGACGGCCTCGATGCGCTGAGCATGCGCCACCTCGCCCGCCACCTCGGCTACGAGGTGATGTCGCTGTACAACCACGTCGCGAACAAGGACGAGCTGTTCGCCCTGATGGTCGACGCCGTCGCCGGAGAGATCGCCGAGCCGCCCACCGGTGCGCCGCCGCTCGAAGCCATTCGCGCCGTGACCATCTCGACCCACGATGTCCTCATCGCACATCCGTGGGCGCCATCGCTGTGGCTGCGACAACTGCCCGGACCGACCCGCACCCGTCAGATGGACGACCTGCTTCGCCTGTTCGACGAGAGCGGTCTGTCGCCGGAAATCGCACACCACGGCTTCCATGCCGTCACCAACCACGTGCTCGGCTACACACTGCAACAGCTCGGTATGAACATGGGCGATGACCCCGAAGCCAGGGCGAACGAGTTCCTCGCCGGCCTCTCCCCGGCCGGTCATCCGCACATGATCGCCCACGTGCAGCAGCATCTTGCCGGCGACACCTCGAGCAGTTTCGAGCTGGTGCTCGACCTGATCCTCGACGGTCTGGTCAGGCTCGACGCCGAGCGCTGACCGACCGGGCGTCGTAGGCTCGCGGTCGTGGACCAGCGTGCGGTGGGGTGGGCATTCGTCGCAGGTCAGGTCGTGCTGCTCGTCTCGCTGGTGCTGCTCCCTGGGGGTGACGCGTGGCCGACCGGGTCTGCGGTGTGGACGACGGGTCAAGTGCTGGTGATCGCGGGGTTCGCGGTGGTCGTCATCGCCTCGCTGCGACTCGGGACCGGCTTGACCCCGACGCCCGTGCCCAGCGAGCGGGGCCATCTCGTGACCGGCGGGCTGTACCGATACGTCCGACACCCGATCTACACCGGCGTGCTCCTGATCGTTGTCGGCTTGACCGTCCGGTCGGGGAGTGTCGTCACGTTGGCGGTTGCTGTCGTCACCGTGGTGTTCTTCGATCGCAAGGCCCGCTGGGAGGAGGCGCAGCTGAGCGAGCGCTACGACGGGTATGCCGACTACGCGGCGCGGACCCCGCGCTTCGTGCCTGGCTGGCCGATGCGCTGACGCGGTCTCGCCGTCATCACGCACGCGAGTCGGGAACCGAACGCCACGACGAACGTGTGGCCTTCTTCTCTGGTCCGCGCCACGATTTTCGAGTGGGATCGAATCGAAAGGAGATGATTCCCATGCGCAGAGTTCTTGTGGCGGCATTGCCGCTGTTGGTGCTGACGGCGTGCGGGAGCGACGAATCCGCTGACGACGGTCCGTTGACGCTGACCTTCGATGGTTCGAGCTGTGTCTACGACGGTCCTGACACGCTCTCGCCGGGTCCGGCCGACTTCTCATTCTCGAACGGGAGCGAGGAGATCGCGATCCATGCGATCGTGCACATCACCGATGACGCAGTGACGCTCGACGACATCCAGCGACTCAGCGAAACCGATCCGGCGTGGAACGGAGACCCGGACTTGCTTGGCGAGGGTCGAGGGGAGGTCGTGATCGGTGGTACGACGACCATGCCTGGCCGCAGTTCGGAGTTCACCGTCGACCTGACGGTCGGCCCGTACTACTTCGTCTGCATGTACAACAGCCTCGAGAACTTCACCTATGGAGGTGGCATCACGGTCGAGCCCTGAGCTGAAGGGTCTCGTCGACGACACCCGATGCGCCCGCCGACTGAGGTGTCGATCGGGTGATTCAGGTGAAGCCGGGGGCGCGGAGTGGCCAGGGTGAGACCTGCTCGAAAATGCGCGCGAGGCGGAGGCAGATGTCTTCGCGGTGGCGGGCTGCGGTGATCATCAGCCCGAGCGGAAGGCCGTCGGCATCGAGCCCGGCCGGCACGGTGATCGACGGCAGGTTGGCGATGTTGGCGAAGATGGTCAAGAGCGCGGCGCTTCCGGCGTGGCAGCGCTGACCGGCGATCTCGGTGGGCATCGGGCCCTCAGCGGCAAACGGCGCGCACGGATTGGTGGGCGTGAGCAACACGTCGATGTGCTCGAACAGCTCGGCCACCTGCAGCTCCAGGCCGCGGCGCGCCTTCTCGATCTTGGCGAACTGCGGCAGCGTCACCGTCTGGTTGCGGCCCCAGCCACCGACCACGAGCGGGTCGAGTTCGTCGAGGCGGTCCTCCCAGTCGTCGGGCACGTCGACGAACTGATCGGCGGACTCCATGAACGCATAGATGCGGATGAAGTCGTTGATCTGAACGTCGAGGCCGGTGTCGTTCAACCCGGCCGCGTCGACAAGGGTCGAGGCGGCCCGTTCGGTGATGGAAACGACCTCTGGATCCGTGGTCGCGAAGCCGAGATCCGCCGACCACGCCGACCGCAGTCCGGCCACGTCGAGTTGCTCGACGGCGTCGACGAAGGACATTCCGGGCGCCGGCAGCGAGGTGCGGTCGCGCATGTCGGGGCCGACCGCGATGTCGAACAACAGCGCCGTGTCGGCAACGGTCGTAGCGAGCGCGAAGTTGACCGCATTGCCCGCATGGCGAGTGACCCCGAACGTCGGCACTCGCCCGTAGGTCGGCTTCAGCCCAGGGAGACCGCACGACGCTGCTGGCCCACGGATCGAGCCGCCGCCGTCGCTCGCTGTTCCGAACGAAATCGCACCGGCCGAGACGGACGCGGCGGTGCCGCCGCTCGAACCGCCGGGTGTGCGGTCGGGGTTCCACGGATTGCGGGTCACGCCGTGCAGCGCGCTGGCGGTGTAGCCGAACGCCCCGAACTCGGGCGTCGCGGTCTTGCCGATCGGGATCGCTCCCGCCGCACGGAATCGCTCGACGTGGATGTCGTCGCGTGTCGCCGGCGATGCGTCCACATACCAGCGCGACCCGCGGGTGGTCGGCATGCCGAGGCAGTCCTCGAGGTCCTTGACCCCGAACGGCACCCCTGCCAAGGGTCCCAACGGCTCGCCGTTGTCGCGGGCTCGGTCGACAGCGTCGGCCGCTGCCAGTGCCCCGTCGGCATCGATGTGGACGAAGGCGTTCAACGTGGCCTGCTGCGCCTCGGCTGCATCGAGTGCGTCCTGCACGAGCGCTCGCGCCGTCACGTCGCCCACGCGAACCGCCTCGGCCGACCGCTGCACGTCTCGCATCACCATCGCCGGATCGTACCCATGCCCCACCGACCACGTTTGTGTTGCGTCGTCGGCGACCCGCCCCACCGGAACTGCAACGCAAACGTGGTCGGGTGCGGGTCGGGGTCAGTCGAGGCTGGGGAAGTAGATCTGCCAGGCGAGCAGTGACTTCGCTGCGAGGCTGAGCACGAGGTAGACCTTCTCGCCGTAGACGTAGTCGGTCCACTTGCCGATGCCCCGGTACTGCAGCCACTGGTTGAGGCCGAAGCTGAAGAACAGTACGAACTGCACGACGATGATGCCGTAGACGAATCCGGGCACCGTCTCCGACCCGACGATCTGGATCAGGATGCCGACCCACGGCGCGATGCCGGCGATCGTGCCGAACCAGAACGGCATCATGGTGGTGGTCGTGCGTCCGGGCGGGTTCATGCGTTCCTGGATCCAGCCGAACAGGATCATCGCAACGTTGGCGCCGATCACGGCGACGACGGCAGTGATGTTGGTGATGCCGCTGTAGAAGCCGATCAGCAGGATCATGATCGTCGCACTGACCGAATACTCGACCCATCGGAACCGGTTGATGCCGCCGCGCAGATCACGCTCGTACGTCGACCGGAAGACGGTGGACGTCACCAGGTGGTCGATGGCGGCCAAGGCCAGGAACAGCCCGATGGCGAAACCGACCCGGACGTCGAAGAGCGGTTCGGCGTTGGGGACCCGCGTACCGGGTTCGCCTTCGGGGAAGGTCGAGACCACCTGGATCACGAAGTCACCCGAGAGCACCACGATGAGCACCGCCTGGATGGCGTGGAGCGCGGTGAGGCCGAGGTTCCAGGTTCGGAGGTTGGCGAGACGATCGGGTGTGACACCGCTCGCTACGGGTGCGTCAGAGGTGGTCGTGGACATGGTCTTGATCCTTCCCGTTCGTGCCCGCCTTGAATCAGGCGGGTCGACTGGCGAGTGTCAGGCGAGCATCGAGCGGAGCATCCAGGCGGTCTTCTCGTGGACCTGGAGCCGCTGTGTGATCAGATCCGCCGTGGGCTGATCGCTGGCGCCCTCGGCGACACCGAACGCGGTGCGTGCGGTGCGTGCGACCGCTTCATGGCCGGCGACCAGGTCAGCGAGCATCTCGTTGGCGGACGGAACGCCGTCGGCCTCGGCGATCGAGGAGAGTTCCGCGAACTGGGCGTAGCTCCCGGGAGCGAATTCGCCGAGCGAACGGATCCGCTCCGCGAGCAGGTCGATCGCCAACCAGAGCTCGTTGTACTGGACTTCGAACATCAGGTGCAGCGTGTTGAACATCGGACCGGTGACGTTCCAGTGATAGTTGTGCGTCTTCAGGTAGAGCGTGTAGGTGTCCGCGAGCAGACGTCCGAGCTCTGACGCGATCTCGAGTCGGGCCTCCTCTGGGATCCCGATGTCGATCGTGGGGCTGCTGATGTCGGTCATGGTCGTTCCTTCCTCGGCGGTAGGTCCACCGAACGCTCCGGTGCCTTCGTGGGCACGGTACCCACCGTACGGGCGGACCAGATCCGTTCCACGACCAGCATGTGCGGCACCGTCAGCATGCTGACGAACACGAAGGTCAGCGGGACGATCAGGTCGGTTCGGCCCGTGACGGCGGCGGCGACGATCACTGCGACGATCCCGAGCAGCGACACGGCACTGAGCGGTGCGGCGAGGCGCACGACCGATCGCAGTGGAGCGGGCTCCTCACCGAGCAGATCACCGAGGACGAACAGGTGCGCCAACGAGTGCCACAACCCGAAGTACACCGCAAAGCCGATGAGCGGATCGGCGGCGAGGAACAGCGTCGTCAAGGTCGCCACGGTGATCGCCTCGCGGGCCAGCGTTCTCCGGTCGATGTCGCCGCGGGTGAGTGCCCAGCCGATCACCACGTGCTGCGTGACGAGCAGAGCGCTCCACAGGATCCACCAATCGGCGAGCCACGGCCAGCTCGCCGGATCGCCACCGCCCAAGCGGTCGATCACGGGGCTGACCGACTCGAGGTGCGCAACGAGTGGGAGACCGATGAGCAGGAGTCCGCGTGACCATTGCACGGCGACAGCCCGGCCGGCCGGAAGGCCGAGATACGCCAGATCGGATTGGCCGAAGTGGTGGACCGAGACGGCGAGAAACCCGACGAGCGCCAGCGTGGGGGTCACGAGCCACACGACACCGACACCGACCATGGCGAGCACGTAGCCGCCAATGAACCGGCGTTGCGAGGACGTGTCGAACGGTCCGCCGAGCACCGCTGCCGCCAGGTGGTCGACTGCGCCGTGGGGAATGCCGAGTACTGCGACCGTCAGGACGACGACCGCCACCGAGACCGCCCCCGGTTCGGAGACGACCAGCGCTGTGGCGGCGACGGCGAGCGTCGTGGCGACGATGGGAAGGAACACGGCTGGCCGGTGGAAGCCGTCGGATCGCTGCTCATCGAGCACCGCAGTGGTCATCATGCGACGGCGGCGGCGGATCGATGTCAGCGTCGACGCGCTCAGCTCTGCGAACGCTGCACGCAGGAACGGTGACCACGGCAACTGTGACACCATCCGGGCGTCGGCACCGAGCGTCGTCTGTTCGTCGAGGAACGTGAGGACGTCGTCGATCGACGTCGTCCTGAAGAGGCGCTCGAAGATCGGCCTCCCCTGGTCAGGGTGATGATGCAAGATGTTGAGCAGGAGTCTGTCCGCATGTCCGAACCGGGCCGGCGCAGCGGGGAGCGGCTGCGGCCTGCGTCCGGCGGCCCATCCCTCGACGAGGTGCCGGGTCTGGGCATGGATCCGCTGGAAGGTGTAGCCGGTGGTCGGTTTGGTCATACCGCCGACGGTGCCGATGTTCCAGATGTGGTCACCCCAGCGTTGGTCGAGCGCACGATCCTCCATGGGGATCGCCCCGTACTCACGCCGCTCGATGGTGACCTGCCCGGCGCCCAGCGCGTCGAGGCGAGCTCGTATCTGACGGTCGTGGAACGCCTCCGGACGGGGCTCGAGGGAGAACATCGTGTGCTCGACGAGTGCACGGTCGGGCTGCTCGGGAAGGACGTAGAAGAACGAGGTGCCATCGTGCTGGGCCGTATCGAAGTCCATCAGCGTGACGACGTCGGGGTCGAACACCGGCCGCTCGGTCCGCACCTCCCAACCGCCGAAGTGCTGGCGGAGGGGATGCCGCACGGCGGCGGCCTTCCCGTCGGGAGAGAGGCGAGCACTCTGGAACACCACCGGCGCCCGCAGTTCACCTTCCGGGAGTTCGACCACCCCTGCGCCCCGCTCGTTGCGGAGCCCGACGATGTCCTGGGCGACGAAGCGCACATTGGGTCGTGCTCGAGCCTCGTCGAGGATCGCCCGGTCGTAGTCGCGGCGGCGGACACGGGTGTACGAGCGTCGTGTGACCTCGCCGGGCCAGCGCGGACCACGCAGTTGTTGTGTGGTCTGCCATCCGCGGAAGCGGACCTGGACCTGGTCCCACGTTCGGTCGGCCAGGTGTGCGAACGGTGTCGCGGGGGTGCCCCAGAACGACCAGATGCGGTCATCGACCGGCTCGAAACTGCGGTCGATGACCGTGATGCGCTGATCTCGCCCTGGGCTGTGCAGGGCGTGCCACAGGGCGCTGAGCCCGGCGCAGCCCGCGCCGGCGATGATCAAGTCGGCGTCATGGCGCCGCCCGCTCGGCACGGTCATCTCGCCATTCCCCGGACGTCAGAATTCGGCCGAGATCACTCGGCGGGCACGATCGGTGGTGCTGGCGGAGTCGTCGATCTCGACATCGGGGTCGAGTTCGGGATGCTCGTCCAGTTGACGTTCGGTGAGCAGCAGACCGCCGGTCACGACGGTGCCGTAGACGGTGATGAGGAAGACGAAGACGCCGATGATGAAGATGGCCAGGCTCATGACATGACCTCGTCGCGCTGGCGCTCGTTGGTGGGCACGTCGACCGGTGTCAGCATGAGGGTTCCCAGCGAATGGATCGATGGGACCCAGAGGCCGACGAAGATGCCGGCGGTGGTTTCGCCCTGCACGAAGTACAGCCAGACCGAGAAGAGGAAGGAGGCGAACCCGGCCACCAGGAACGGAAGTTTCAGGCGGATGGGGGTCGGGAGGCGTTTCATGGATGGTCCTTTCGTCGGGTACGAAAGTGTTTAACATCCTTTAGCGCGATTTATTCCGTTGTGGTGTGTCGCTCCCCGAGACGCGCGAGAAACCCGAGGGGTGGGAGTCTCGTCGAGATCAGGTGCCGCAGAAGGTCCGGTAGCCGGCAGCGAAGTTCGACGGTGCCGGTTCGCCGTAGCGGCCGAGGCCGGGGCGCTCGTCGAACGGAGCGCTGACGGCGTCGAGGAGACGTTCGAACGGTTCGAGATCTCCCGATGTCGCTGCGCTGAGCACCTCCTCGACGAGGTGATTGCGCGGGACGTAGATCGGATTCCGGCGATCCAGCTCGTCGGGGCTTGCAGCCACGTGCGGCCGCCACCGAGCGGCCCACGTGTCGAACCCGTCGCCGAACAGCGACGGGTCGTCCCCCCGGAGTACCGACGACAACGATCGAAACCCGCTGGTGTAGTCGACGCCGTTGGCCTGCATCAGCGCCAGGAGGTCGGCGACGAGTTCGCTGCCCGTCTCGCCGTCCGCAGCGAGACCGATCTTGGAGTGCATCGTCGTCGACCAGGACGACTGGAATCGATCGGGGAACGTCTGGAGCGTTGCTGTTGCGAGTTCGATCGCACGATCCTCGTCGTCGTCGAACAGGGGCAACAGTGCCTCGGCGAGCCGAGCGAGGTTCCACGTGGTGATCGCTGGCTGGTTGCCGTATGCGTAGCGACCGCCGTGGTCGATCGAGCTGAACACGGTTGCGGGGTCGTACGTGTCCATGAACGCGCACGGGCCATAGTCGATGGTCTCACCCGAAATGGTCACGTTGTCGGTGTTCATCACGCCGTGGATGAACCCGACGGCCATCCACTGCGCCACCAGGTCGGCCTGCACCCCGACGACGTGGTCGAAGAGTGCGAGCGCCGGCCGCTCCGCCGTTGCGGCACTGGGTGCGTGGCGGGAGATCGCGTGCTCCGCGAGCGCCTCGAGCAGCTCGCGGTCACCGGTTGCCGCGGCGTACTGAAAGGTGCCGACGCGGAGGTGGCTCGACGCCACGCGAGCCATGATCGCCCCGGGGACCTGGGCGTGTCGGCCGTCGACCTCCCGGACGATCGTCTCACCGGTGCCGACGACGGCGAGTGCACGCGTCGTCGGAATGCCGAGTGCGAACATCGCCTCGCCGATCAGGTACTCGCGCAGCATCGGTCCCACCGCGGCGCGGCCGTCTCCGCCACGAGCGAACGGGGTACGGCCCGATCCCTTCAGGTGCAGGTCGCGGCGGGTCCCGTCGTCCGCGACGAACTCGCCGAGGAGCAAGGCCCTGCCGTCGCCGAGGCGCGGCGAATATCCACCGAACTGGTGTCCGGCGTACGCCTGCGCAACCGTGGTCACGCCGCTCGGAACGGCGTTGCCTGCGAACACGGCGACGCTCTCAGGCGAACGCAGCGCCTCGGGGTCGAGGTCGAGTTCCGCGGCCAGTCCCTCGTTGAGGATGATCAGCGAGGGGTTCTCGACCGGTTCCGGCACCCACTCCTGGTAGAGGCCGACCAACTCCCTGGCGAAGGAGTCGTCGAGATCGAAGCGGGGGCCGGCGGCAACGGACATGCCTCCAGCCTAGGAATCCGCGATCGTCCCCAACCCCGAGCGATGAGTTTCCGCGAGCACGGGTCGCGTCGAAACTCATCGCTCGGACTGCTGAGTCGGGCATCGCTCCGAAAGCGGGTCACCTGGCCGGCCGGATCGCCGCTCGTGCCCGAACGACTCCGACGTGACAGGCTGACATCCATGGGATTTCGACTTGCGAGCGTCAACGATCGGGCCGTGCTCGTCCACGGCGAGTACTACACCGACCTGGCAACGCATTCGTCGGGCGTGTTCGGCGCCGACCCGATGGAGGCGCTCGCTCGCCCCGACCTGCTGTCCGAACTCTCGGCCTCGCTCGACGAGTCGTCGGTGACCGGCCTGCTCACCGACGTCGTGCTCGGCGCACCGGTGCCGCGACCGCAGAAGTCCTTCGGGATCGGCCTCAACTACGCCGCACACGCCGCGGAAGGGGGACGGGAGGTGCCTGACAGTCCGCTGGTGTTCACCAAGTTCCCGTCGTGCCTCGTCGGGCCGACCGCGGACGTCGAGATCCGCAGCGACGGCTGCGACTACGAAGGCGAACTCGTCGTCGTGATCGGCGAGGGTGGTCGCGACATCACCATCGACGACGCGTGGAATCACGTCGTCGGCGTCACGATCGGCCAGGACATCTCCGATCGGCCCGCGCAGTTCGCCGCCAAGCCGCCGCACTTCGACCTCGGCAAGTCGTTCGACACGTTCGGCCCGATCGGCCCCGTGGTCGTCTCGACCGATGAACTCGCCGACCGGGACGCCCTGCACGTCGTCTGTGCGGTCAACGGCGAGGTACGCCAGGACGGCAACACCTCCGACCTGATCTTCGACGTGCCGACCCTGGTGAGCTTCCTGTCCTCGATCACCACCCTCGTCACCGGCGACATCATCTTCACCGGAACGCCCGAAGGCGTCGGCGTCGCACAGGGCAAGTTCCTCGCCGACGGCGACGTGATCACCACCGCGATCGACGGCATCGGCACGATGACCAACCGGGTCGTGCGGATCAGCGACGCTCGCCCCGTCCGCGGCTGACGATGGAGTACCGATGAGCGGCGATCGCCCTGGTCCACGAATCGAACCGATCGATCTCGACGACGTCGATGACGAGGAGTTGCAGGCGACGCTTGCCGGTGCGCTCACGATCGATGGAACCCCGTTGAACATCTTCGGTGTGCTCGGCCATCACCCCAAACTGCTCAAGCGCTTCAACCTGCTCGGCGGGTTCCTGCTCAACAAGGGGTCGATCCCCGAGCGCGAACGCGAACTGGTGATCCTGCGGATCGGGTGGAACGCGCAGGCGGCCTACGAGTTCGGCCAGCACACGGTGATCGGTCAGCGGTGCGGACTCACCGATGACGAGATCGTTGCGCTGACGATGTCGCCAGCGGATCACCCCTGGAGCGATGGCGACCGAGCCTTGATCGCGATGGCCGACGACCTGTCCGCAGACGACTGCGTGAGCGACGCGACGTGGGTTGCGCTGGCGACTCGCTGGTCGGAGGCCGAGCTCGTCGAACTGCTCGTGGTCGCCGGTTTCTACCGGTTGGTGTCGGGGTTTCTGAACAGCACCGGCGTGCAGCTCGATGCCGGCGTGCCGGGCTTCCCGACCTGACCGGTGATCAGGTCGCCGGTTGGTGCAGTTCGATGCGGTTGCCCGAGGGGTCGTGCAGGAAGGACTGTTGGCCGGTGCCGACCACCGACGGCTCGGTGACGGCGACGCCCTTGCTACGCAGTTCGTCGACCGCGCCAGCGAGGTCCGACACCTGGATCGCGAAGTGCTGGCCGACGTCGTCGGGCACGTCGATTTCGAGCAGGTGGACCTGCTGTTCACCGAGGTCGAGCCACGCGCCACCGAAGGAGAAGTCGGGTCGGTCGTCGCGCACGGTGAGCCCGAGGGCTCCGGTGTAGAACGCAACGCTCTCGGCGGTGTCACGCACGTTGAGCGACACGTGGTGAACACCCAGCGGCTCGATCACGACGTCATCCCGCCGAGTCCGACCAGGCCTCGCGCCAACTCGATCTCGCCCATGTGTCGCAGACCGTGCTGGTACAGCCAGCATTCGAACGCGTCGAGCACCTTGATGCCGTCGGGTCCGGCGCAGCGAGCGCTGTAGGTCGAGGCGATCACTGGCGGATACGGCTTGGCGATCAGTACTCGTTGCAGGTCGACGGGGTCCATCGTGCGGAGGTGTTCCTCGGTGCGTTCGAACACCGCCCGCTGGTACTCCTTGTAGGTCTCGTAGTCGCCGATTCGTTGGGCGACCATCTCGTCGACGGTCTTCTCCTTGCCGTGGTCGGCGATCGTCAGCTGCATGCGTTCCTGCCACTCGTCGTTCCAGATCGGCGGCTCGCCGGTGATCACCGTGAACCCCCCGTCGTGCACGTTGACGTAGTGGAACAGGGAGAACGCGATCGGCAGGACACCCTCGCGCTCGAAGTGGTTGACGTGTTCGAGCTCCATCGTGTCGACGGCCTGGTAGTAGAGCGAGTGCATCGTTCGCATCCGCCGGTACAGCGAATCGAGCATCGGGTCGGACAGCGGCGGACCGCTGTTGAGGTCGAGGTCGATGGTCGCATCATCGGTGTCAGCCATCTTGCGACCGTACTCTGCGGCGACGCGCACGTCAGAGGCCGTCGAGATCGTAGATGCCTCGGGCGGGCTCGTCGGTCGGATCGATCTCGAGGTCGTTGAGCAGTCCGTGGCGGAGGTCGTACACCCAGCCGTGAACGTGGCGGCGCATGTCCGAGCCCCACCGGCGTTGGACGAACGAGGTGGAACACAACCGGTAGACCTGTTCTCGAACGTTCAGTTCCACCAGTCGTTGGTGCCGCAGCGTGGCGTCGTCGATCGCGTCGAGCTCGTCGTGGTAGATCCGGTAGACGTCTTTGATCGTGCGGAGCCATTTGTCGATCAGGCCGTGGTACGAGCCGTCGACCGCCGCGGCCACGCCGCCGCAGCCGTAGTGGCCGCACACGATGACGTGCTCCACCTCGAGGACCTCGACAGCGAACTGCAGCACGGACATCAGGTTCATGTCCGTGTGCACGACGAGATTGGCGATGTTTCGGTGGATGAAGATCTCGCCGCTGCGAACGCCGACCATCTCGTTCGCGTTCACCCGGCTGTCGGAGCACCCGATGAACAGGTATCGGGGCTGCTGACCGGCTGCGAGGCGCTCGAAGTGCTCCGGGTCGGCAGCCAGCTCGGCGTCGACCCAGCGGCGGTTGTTCTCGAAGAGCTCTGCGTAGCTCGTGGAGGGCACGCTCCCCAGCCTGCCACACGCGACCCCGTCCCCCTCAGCAACAAAAGAAGT
This sequence comes from Ilumatobacteraceae bacterium, assembly GCA_963793335.1. GTDB lineage: Bacteria > Actinomycetota > Acidimicrobiia > Acidimicrobiales > Ilumatobacteraceae > Sva-07. The sequence continues at coordinate 140,772 of CAWBZS010000004.1, forward strand.
TGAGTTCCGGTAATGAGCTTCGTAGTCTGGGACCATGCCAACGCGGCCGGTCGTCGAGACGCCCCCAGCGGTGCCGGCTGTGGGCGATGGGGGGTGGACGTTTCTCACCAATCACAGCCATGTCCTCATCTGTCTGGCACGCGATCCGAAGCTGCGGCTGCGAGACCTCGCCGAGCAGGTGGGCATCACGGAGCGAGCGGTCCAGGGCATCGTGAAAGATCTGGAATCGGCCGGCTGCCTCACGATTCACCGTGAGGGTCGCCGGAATCGCTACGCCATCGTGTCCGACCGCCCGATGCGGCACCGAGTGGAGGCGCAACACGTCGTTGGTGATCTCCTCGCCGCGATGGCGCCGTCGGACGACTGACCGCACACGACCGGTCGCGGCCGGAGGGGTCAGCTCGCCGGCGGTGGTGGCGGTGAGGATGATGATGGTGGTGGCGGTGGCGGAGGAGGCGTGGAGCCAGCGTCTGGCGTCGACGGCGGGGGAGGGGGTGGCGGAGGCGGCGTTGCTGATGCGGCCGGTGCTTCGAGCGGCGAGCCGGCTGCTGCCTCGGGTGCGTCGCTCGGGCGCTTGGATCGCTTGACCAGCAGGAAGGCGACGATCGCAGCGGCGATGACCAGCGCGATGACGATCAGGATGATCAGCGTCGACGAGCCGCCGCTGTCGCCAGGCGTCCACTGCGCGGACATGGTGGCGTCACCGTCGACGACGAACTCGGCGTCGGGCGTGACCACCCAGGTCGCTGTCGCTCCGTCGGTGGAGGTTGCGTTGTTGTCCCCGAGCGAGCCAGGGGCGGTGACCACGAAGCGGATGGTGAAGAGATCGTCGAGTTCGAGGCCGAGGAGTGCGACGATCTCCGCCGAGCCGTCGTCGCCGGTGCCGGTGAGCTCGTCGACGCCTTCGAGCACGGCGTCGAAGCTGGTTCCGTCCGCATCCTGCTCGATCGAGAAGCTTGATGTGTCGTCGCCGAGCGAACTGATTTCTTCGATGGGGACACCGCTGACGGTGCACCCCACTCCGACCTGACCGTCGTCGTCGATCTCGCGGGTGCTCACGTCGTAGTCGGTGAGTTCGGAGGTGAGGTCGGCGCACGGGTCGTCGTCGCCGGTGAGTTCCTGGAGCAGTGCATCGCCGCCGAGCCCGTCGAGGCCACCCGCATCCTCGCCGAGCAGGTCGGCGATCTCACCGAGCTGCTCGGTGTCGATGAGCACGAGGTAGTCGATTTCAGCTGTTGCGTCGTCGTTGATCGTGAACGTCGCTTCGATGCTGAAACAGCCAGCCAGCAGCGCGGTGGTGGCAACGAGTGCAAGCACGGACAGAAGCGGTCGGCGGGTTCCGTTGAGCATCCACAAGACCGTACTCCCCGCTGGTGCTCGACGCCGGCGATCGGTGCGCCCCCGGGCGGGCGGCGCCGGATCAGTCGGTGGTGATCGGCAACCCGGCGGCGTCCCAGGCGAGGATTCCACCGTCGACGTTCGCCACCGACGCGAATCCGAGCTCGTCGAGCAGGGTCATGGTCTGTCCGCTGCGGTTGCCGGATTGGCAGTAGAGGACGTACGGCACGTCCGGGTCGAGCGCAGCGAGCTGATCGGCGAAGTCAGGCGAGTAGAAGTCGACGACGATCGCACCGCCGATGTGCCCGTCGGCGTACTCCTCGTCGGTCCGCACGTCGAGGACCACCAGGTCGTTGGGGGGATCGTCGATGACCGCGGCGGCCTCGTCGGCCGACACGGTCCGAAGCCCATCCACGGTTGCGGCATCGACCGTGGTGGTCACGTCGTCGGCAGCCTGGTCGGAGGTGTCGTTGCCACCACACGAGGCCACGCCCAGACTCAATGTGGTGAGGCCGATCACGAGTACGCGACGTGGGGTCATGCCTCGATGATACCCCGCAGGGTAGATGCGGCAGCCGCAGGTCGCAGGTCGACTGTCGTCAGGCAACCCCGCTGCTCATCAGGTCTGGCGCCGGCGGCGCCCGATCAGCTTGCGGATCTCCTCGGCCCACAGCACGGCGGATGCGAGGCCGACGCAGGTGGCCCACTGGGACGCATCGAGTGCTGTTGTCTCGAACGCTCGGTTGAGCGGTGGAGCATGCACGACTGCGACCTGGAGCGCCACGGTCACGGCGACCGCCGCCCACAGCAGACGATTCTCGAACGGTCGAACGAAGGCGCTCACACGATCCGATCGGGCATTGAAGGCGTTGAAGACCTGTGCCAAGACCACGGTGGTGAAGGCCATGGTGCGTGCAGACGTCAGGTCGCCGGAGCCGCCGAGCATGCCACCGGGTAGTTCGAGGTCGAGTGCCACGAGACCGGCGAGTGCCGTGACCACGCCGATCAGGGCGATCGTGGTCACCATGGCCCGATCGACGATGCGGTCGGTGATTCGGCGGGGTGGCACCTGCATCACGTCCTCCACCGCAGGGTCGACACCGAGCGCAAGGGCGAGGGCGCTGTCGGTGAGGAGGTTGATCCACAGGATCTGGGTTGCCAGCAACGGCACGATCAACCCGTCGCCGGCCGTTGCCTCGGTGAGTCCGAGCACGCCGGCGGCGAGCACCCCCACGAACATGAGCAGCACCTCGCCGGTGTTCGACGCGAGGAGATACCGCAGGAACTTGCGGATGTCCGCGAAGATCTCGCGCCCTTCTCGAACAGCGCGCAGGATCGTGGCGAAGTTGTCGTCGGCGAGGATCATGTCCGCTGCGTCCTTGGACACCTCGGTGCCGTTGATCCCCATGGCGACACCGATGTCGGCCTGGCGGAGCGCGGGAGCGTCGTTGACGCCATCCCCGGTCATCGCCACGATGCGATCGTCGTGCTGGAGCGCCTCCACGATACGGAGCTTCTGTTCGGGGGACACCCGTGCGAACACCGATCGCGTGCGGACCGTCGCACGGAACGCATCGTCGTCCTGCGCAGCGAGTTCGGCCCCCGTGACGCCGATGCTCGGGTCGCTCGCGCTGTCGGTCGCTTCACTGTCGTCGGGCGCCGGCGACTCGATTCCGAGTTCTTCACCGATCCGGGCGGCGGTTCGTGGATGGTCGCCGGTGATCATGATCACCCGGACGCCCGCTTGCTGCGCCTCGGCGACCGCGTCGACCACTTCGGGTCGCGGCGGGTCGAGGATGCCGACAATGCCGAGGTGGACGAGGTCGTGCTCGATCGTCTCATCGACGGGTTCGGCGACCGTGTCGAGACGTCGATACGCCACCGCCAGCGTGCGCAGCGCTGCGTCGGCCAATCCGTCGACCTGGGCGAGGATCGTCGCACGGCGTTCGGGAGTCAACCGGACCACGTCGCCGGCGACGCGCTCGGATGCGCAACGTCCGAGCAGCACGTCGGGGGCACCCTTGGTGGTCGCAACGAACTCTGCACGATCGTGGGGGTGGTGTTCATCGGCGGCGCTGTTGTCGGCGACGACCGCCGTCATCAGCTTGCGTTCCGACGTGAACGGCACCTCGGCGACCCGCTGGAATCGGGCCGTCCGGTCATCGGTGAGGCCGAGTTTGCGTTCTGCCACGAGAAACGCCGCCTCGGTGGGATCGCCCAGCACTTCCCAGCCGGCACCCTTGGGACGAAGCATCGCATCGTTGGCCAAGCTGCCCCCTTCGAGCACCAACTCGACCTCGCGGCGGAGGTGTTCGTCCACGAGTGGTTCGGCCCCCACCCGTACCTCACCGATCGGTTCGTAGCCGATCCCCGTCACGTCGACCGTCACCGACGGTGTCACGACAGCCACGATCGTCATCTCGTTTCGGGTCAGGGTGCCGGTCTTGTCGGTGCAGATCACCGATGCCGAGCCCAGCGTCTCGACGGACGACAGCCGCTTGACGATCGCTCGTTCGGTCGCCATTCGCTGCACGCCGAGTGCAAGGACCACCGACAGGATGGCGGGGAGACCTTCGGGCACGGCGGCGACGGCCAGGGACACCCCGACGAGCAACGCGTCGATCACGTCGGCGACGCCGTCGGTGGGCGATGCAACCAGGACGGCAGCGATCACCACGGCCGCCAGCACGATCACGGTCACGCCGAGCACCCGGCTGAGCCACGAGATCTGTCGCTGGAGCGGTGTCTGACTGTCGCCAGCGGCGTCGAGCAGCGACGCGATCCGGCCGATCTCGGTCTCCATCGCCGTCGCGGTCACCACGCCTCGGCCGCGACCTCGAACGACGGCCGTCCCGTTGAAGGCCATGTCGTGGCGTTCGCCGAGCGGATGCTCGGCAGGGACGGGCTCGGGCGACTTCTGCACGGGTGCCGACTCGCCGGTCAGCGCCGCCTCGGCCACCTGCAGCGACGCACTCTCGGCGATTCGGCAGTCGGCGCCCACCAGGTCACCCTCGGCGAACAAGACCACGTCGCCGACGACGAGCGTGGTGCTGGCGACCGTCTCGACTCGACCACCTCGCAGCACCCGGACCTGGCTGCTGGTGAGGTCACGGAGCGAGTCGACTGCCCGTTCGGCCTTGCGCTCCTGCCAGAGCCCGAGCGCGGCATTGGCGAGCACGATGGCGGCAATGACGAACGCCTCGATCGGGGCCTCGTCGGCGCCCTCGTACCACCAAGCGGCCAAGGAGATGGCGATCGCCGCGAGCAGCAGCACGACGAGCGGATCAGAGAACTGGTCGAGCAGTCGTCGCCACGTCGAGCGCGGCGGCTGTTGTTGCAGTTCGTTCGGGCCGTCGACCGTCAACCGTCGTGTGGCTTCGGCAGCGGTGAGCCCTGCGTCGAGGTCGGTGTCGAGCGACTCGACGACATCGGACACGCTTGCCGCCCACGGGGTGCCAATGCGGCCCGATCCGGAACTCGACGCGACCGCAGCGGGCCCGCTGCGTGCAGGTTGGGGGGTCATCGCCGCTCCACTTCACGCGTGACATCGGTGCCTGGACAGCCCCATCGTGCATGGGCGCTCCGGTTGGGGCAAGAGCAGAAGGTCAGGTCGACCGCTCGACGATCGCAGGGGCGAGCGCAGTCGCATGACCTTTGGCCCTCCTCAACGGAGCCGATCCTCGGTTTGATGATCAGACACTGCATGCAGCGGCGCCGACCCTGATGGTCGGTGAGGGCGCCACCCGACGACGTCGAGTGGCCGAGGGAGGTTCCCAGATGGTGATGATCGAGAAGGAGCAGCTGATGCGTCACACGTCGGGCCACGATGGTCGTTGGGTCGTCGGCATCGATGGGTCCGAGTGCGCAACCAACGCGCTCGACTGGGCAGCAGCGAACGCGCCGGGTCGTGTGAGCGCGATCGAGCTGGTCACCGCGTGGCAGACACCCGTGATCGGTGCATCAACCCTGCCGACCCCCGACACGAGCGCCGCCGAGGACGAGACGTTCCACGACCGTGCCGCGCACAGCGTCACCGCGCTTGCGGCGGATCTCGGTGAGCGCATCGACGTGCCCGTGACGGCCTCGGTGGGCCACGGCGGTCCGGCCGAGGTGTTGCTCGAGGCCTCCAGCGACGCATCGGTCCTGGTGATCGGCAGTCGGGGTCGAGGCGGATTTGCCCGGCTCCTGCTCGGCTCGACCAGTACCCAGTGCGCCACACACGCCGCTGTCCCCACGATCGTGGTTCCCGCGGATTCGGACGCCACGTCCGTCGAGACGGTGCTCGTCGGCTTCGACGGCTCGCCGAACTCGATGCTCGCACTGCGATGGGCGATCGAGTTCGCCCTGCCGGACACCACCGTCGTGGTGGCGTGGGTGTGGGACGCAACACCGCTGGCTGTCGGAGCCGACGCCTTCTTCTTCCCGGACGCGAGTGACCTTGCCGCCGAGCGCTTCCATCACCTGGTCGGTCAGGTCGAGGCCGAGGTCCACCGTGACGACATCTCGGTCGTGCGGGAGTTCGTCCGTGGATCCGCACGAAACGTGCTCGCCGATCATGCCGACGCAGCCGACCTCGTGGTGGTGGGCGCCCGTGGTCACGGAGCGGTGGGCGCAGCGTTGCTCGGCTCGGTTTCGACGTGGCTCCTCCACCACGTCCACCGTCCGATCGCCGTGATCCCGATGCCTGCGTGAGGTCAACCGGACCGCTCGCCGCCGACCGGGCCGGGGAGCGAGCCGTCGAGAACACCACCTGATCGTCGCCGGTGAGCGACAATGGCACGATGATCAACGTCTTTCTGCTCGACGACCACGAAGTGGTGCGTCGAGGCATCGCTGCCGCCCTCGAAGCCGAGGACGATCTCACGGTCGTCGGAGAAGCAGGAACCGCCGTCGATGCGTTGGTCGGCATTGGTGAGACCTCGCCCGACGTGGCGGTGCTCGACGTTCGTCTCGGCGACAGCGGGCGCAACGGCATCGACGTGTGTCGGCAGATCACCGCTGAGTTTCCCGAGGTGAAGGTGCTGATCCTCACCTCGTTCGACAGCGATCGAGCGATCGTTGATGCGGGTCTCGCGGGCGCGTCGGGCTTCATCTTGAAGCAGATCAGGAGCAACGAACTGGTCGAGACGATTCGTGGCGTCGCGGCGGGGCGTCGCTATCTCGACGACGCGGAAGTGCGTCTGGCGAGTCGTCGGTTGCGCGATGGTGAGGAGGGCCACCTCGAGGACCTCACCCCTCAGGAGCGTCGAATCTTCGACCTGATCGGGGAGGGGTGCACCAATCGTCAAATCGCGCAGGACATGTATCTCGCCGAGAAGACGGTGAAGAACTACGTCTCGAACCTGCTTGCCAAGCTCGGGATGTCCCGGCGCACCGAGGCTGCAGCGTTGGCCGCTCGGCTCGTCGAGCGTCGTCGCAACGAGATGTGAATCGGCCGTCGCTGTGCTGCACCGCGCTGGGTTCAGACCGGTACGTGCCAGTGCAGTTCGGTGCCGCCCGGTTGATTCGGGCCGATGCTGCACGAGCCTCCGAGCTCGGCGGCACGCCACATCATGTTCGACAGACCGCCCGACCGTTTCGGCTCGTTGGGGAGGCCGACACCGTCGTCGACGATCGTGAGCGACAACCGGTCGCCGGCGTGCTCGACGCGAACCTCGGCCGACGTGGCGTTGGCGTGGCGCACCACGTTGGACACGCCCTCGGTGACGGTGGCGATCAGCTGATCGGCGATGAAGGTGGGGAGATCGTCGAGCTCGCCCGAGAGACGCACGACCGGCTCGAACCCGAGGTGCCGCGCCCGTTCGTGGATCAGTTCGGTGAGCTGTGCGGACACACTTCGCCGTTCGCCGTGTTGGCCGAGCTGGAAGATCGCACCCCGGAGTTCTCGGATGGTGTCGTCGAGTTCGTTGATGGTGCTGGCGATGCGGTCGGCGACCAGTGCGGGTTGTGCGGCGCCCTGCACTGCTTGGAGATTCATGCCGGCGGCGAAGATTCGCTGAATGACCATGTCGTGGAGGTCGCGTGCGATGCGTTCGCGATCCTGCAGCATCGCCATCTGTGATGCGGTCTGGTGACGTTCGCTGACGTCACGGACGGTGGCGATGGTGAACTGCTCGTCGTCGACCGTGCACGGGCTGAGGCTGACCTCGACGGGGAAGGTCGCTCCGGACGAGTGCTGAGCGGACAGCTCCAGGCCGGTCCCCATCGGCCTCGACGAGGGGCTTGCTGCGAATTCTCGTCGTCGATTGGGATGCGATTGGCGGTTCTCGATCGGCACGAGGTCGTCGACGCTGGAGTCGAGCATGTCCTCGACCGTGCGCCCGAACAACGATGCTGCGGCCGGGTTGGCGAGGCGGATCGTGCCGGAGGCGTCCACGAGCAGCAGGCCGTCGGGGCTGGAGTCGATCAGTACTCCTGCGATTGCTGCTTGGTACACGCTGGTGGATGCTATTGCTCCTGGCGGAGATGCGGGGGACGAACCAGCAGAACTGGGCAATGTGCATGGCGCACGATCGCCGCAGCGGTGCTCCCGATGACGAACCGCGACATGCCGGTGCGTCCCCGGGTGCTGGCCACGATCATCGACGCGTGCAGTGATGTCGAGAAGTCTGCGACCTCGTCGTGAACGTGTTCGCCGTGCAGCACCTCGAACTGCACCGGGTGTTGGGAGTTCTTGGTCAACTGTCGGGCGAGACGGGCCAGGTGGGCAGACTCGCTGACGTCACCTGCTGGGCCATTGCCCGGCTCCGCGACCTCCACGATCCAGGGCTCGGCCCCCAGTTCGATCCCCCACGCTGCTGCCAGGGGCAGCACCGACTCCGAGGCGGCGGAGCCGTCGACGGTCACGATGATGGGGCCCGAGAACTCGGCTGCCTCGACGCGTGGTCCAACGACCAGGACCGGGCCGAAAATCCGCTCGAGCAACTCTTCGGTGACGCTGCCCAGCAGCGCCGCGGAACGTCCGCGACCGTGCGAGGCGAGCACGACGATCGCCTCTGGGTGCTCGAGCACCTCGTTGCCGATCGCCTCGGCCACACTCTCGCCGGCGATGCGGACACCCGTGGTGACGGCCACCCCCGTGGTGTCGTGTTGCTCGATGCGCTCCGCCAGGCGGGTGGTGGCACCGTCGGTGTCATGATGGTCGAACACCACCTCGATGACGTCGATCGTGGCATCACCGCGCCGCGCCAATGCCACTGCGACGTCGACCGCTCGCCACGCGGCATCGGATCCGTCGACAGGAACGATCAGGTGCTGGACCATTGGGACTCCTTGGGTAGCGGACCGGTGGGTCCATTGACAGAGTTCGGTGCCCGCGGGCTCGACGATTCATTGCTGCGACGTTGGCAACGTCGTAGCTCCGTCTCCGCGGCGCCCCCTCCGACTTGATCTTGACCCGATGTCACCCGAAACGACAAGGGCCCAAGGTCACGGGGCCCGACCGTCTGGCAGGGCCCTTGGCGCTCCGCGCCCGCGCCCGCGATACTCGTGGTCATGACAGCACGCTGGACCGTCGGCATCGATGGATCGGACGCCGCAACAGATGCGCTGCGGTGGGCGGCCGGCAACGCCGGGCCTCGGCAGGCGACGTTGACCGCACTGGGCGCCTACCACGTCCCGTCGCTGATGTCGGTGTTCGCTGCGAAACGAGGATTCGGCGTCGACGAGATCGGCTTGGCCGCCACGGCAGCCCACGACGTCGACGAGGCGATCGCCCGTGCGCGGGAAGTCGCAGCACCGGAGACGTCGATCGAGCCGTCGGTCGTGGAAGGGCCTGCGCAGCACGTGCTGGTGGACGCCTCGGCGGAGTCGGCGCTCCTCGTGCTCGGTCGCACCGGGAGCGGTGATCTGCGTCAGCACCTGCTCGGATCGGTCAGCCAGTACTGCGTCACGCATGCCGAGGCACCCGTTGCGGTGGTCCCTCCGGGGTGCGCCGAACTCGTGACCCGCACGATCGCCGTGGGCTTCGACGCCAGCGAGCATGCTGAGGCTGCGCTGAAGTGGGCATTGGAGTTCGCAGGAGACGACGTGGACGTGCGTGCGGTGGCGGCGATCGAAGTGGCGTCATGGCTCGATGGCGACGTCGACCGCAACCGGTTCGCCAGCGACCTCGACGGTGAGGAGCAACGGATCATCGCGGCGCTCGACTCGGCCGATCCCGAACAGCGCGCAGAACGTTCGATCGTGTTGCGTGGACCGCGCGCGGCGTTGGCCGAGGCGCAGCAGTCCGCCGACCTGATGGTGGTCGGCACCCGCGGCCACGGACGCCTCGCCGCCGGCTTGCTCGGATCGGTGAGCACCTGGTTGCTCCACGAGGCGACCGTGCCGGTCGTGATCGTCCCCGACCGCTGAACCAATGGTGACGCTCGGCGACGCGTCAGCCAGTCGCCTCGGTCGGTCAGCCAGTCAGTCGGTCGACCAGCCGATCGATGCGTCGGGAGCGACGGTCCCGACGACCTGGTAGCGACGGCCCGTCACCACGGTGGGCTCGATGCGGACGAAGTTCGGCTTGTCGGTGGCGAGCCAGGGAAACAGTGGAAGATCCTCGGCGTCGAACACCTCTTGCATCCGCTCGATCGGACTGGCCTCACCCTTGACGACCACGCTCCAGGCGGTCCGTTCGGCGGGTACGTAGCCGTCGATTTCGAAGGCCACGAGCCGATTGAGGACCGCTCCGGCGAGCTTCGTCCCGGCTGCGCTGCGGAACACGATGCCACCCGCGTCGACGATGAAGTTGATCGGGAAGATGTCCGGCTGGCCGGCGATGTCGACGGCAAGGCGGCCGACCTGGGCGTGACCCAGCAGCTCCCAGCACTCGGACTCGGTGAGGATCTCAGTTGCTTGGTCGCGTTCGTCCATGCATGTATCCAAGTCGACGGGGCGGGTCGAGGTGAAGGGCCCTAGGTCATGCGCGCAGGGGCCGACTCGGCGTGGTCACTCGAGCCAGACGATTTCGTGCCGTGTCGGCACCACCGCCTGGATGTCCGCGTCGACGAGTCGACATGCGAGGGCGCTGCTTGCATCTGGCTCGCCATGCACCACGTACACGGTGTCGGGTCGTTTCGGCAGCGCGTCGATCCAGCCGTGCAACTCCGCCGCATCCGCGTGTACCGACAGCGAGCGAAGCACGGCGACCTCCGAGCGCACCGGAACGTACCGACCGAGCAGCTTGATGCTTCGTGCGCCGTCGACCAGTGAGCGACCTCGAGTTCCCGCGGCCTGGAAGCCGCACAACACGACGCTGTTGCGATGATTGGGCAGCAGCCGCGCGAGGTGGTGGAGCACCCGGCCGCCCGAAGCCATGCCCGATGCGGAGATGATGATCGCCGGTGCCGTGAGCTCGTTGAGCGACTTCGAGTCTTCGACCGATGGGCATTCATGGAGACCGCCGCCCGGGTCGAATCCATCCGAGGCAGCAGCAGCGGTATCCAGCTCGTTCCGGTAGACGTCGAGCACCCGAAGCGCCATCGGGCTGTCGACGTGAACGGGCAGCTTCGGGATGCGGCCATCGTCCATCAGGGTTCGCAACACGGTGAGCAGCACTTCGGTGCGGTCGACGGCGAACGCGGGAATCAGCACGATGCCACCGCGTTTGGCGGTGCGGCTGATCACGTCTGCGAATGCATCGATCTCCTCGGCGTCGTCGGGGTGCAGCGAGTCGCCGTAGGTCGACTCGATCAGCACCGTTCGGGCGGCGGGGGCCACACCGGGACCGGGAACGAGTGGGTGGTTGCCGCGGCCGAGGTCGCCGCTGGCCAGCAGGGTGGTGGTGCCGTCGTCGTCGGTGATCGTCAGGTGCACGCTCGCCGATCCGAGGATGTGGCCAGCGGGGACGAAGCGAGCGACGATCCCGTCGGCGATCTCGACTGGGGTGTCGAAGGCAACACCCTCGAGGTGGGCGAGTGCTTCGTCGGCGTCATCGGAGGTGTAGAGCGGACGCGCCGGCTGGTGTTTGCTGAAGCCGCGTTCGTTGGCGAAACGCGCCTGCTCCTCTTGCAGGTGAGCGGCGTCGGGCAGCATGATCCGGCACAGCTCGCAGGTGGCCTCGGTGGCGATGATGCTCCCGGAGAAACCGTCACGCACCAGCCCCGGGAGCCAGCCGCTGTGGTCGATGTGGGCATGGGTCAGGACCACCGTGTCGATCGTGGCCGGGTCGACCGGAAACGGTTCCCAGTTTGCGAGCCGGTCCTGCTTCGAGCCCTGGAACAGCCCTGCGTCGATGAGCACCGCGGCGCGACCGGTCCGCACGAGGAATCGACTGCCGGTGACGGTGCCGGTGGCACCGAGGAATTGCAGGGTGGTCACGGCACCGACTCTAGGATCATGGGTGATGTCCGATCCAGCGAACGCACTCGACAGCATCATCGGTTCGGGCCCCGTGATCGTCGGCGTCGACGGATCGAGCAACGCGCAGCGGGCACTGCGGATCGCAGCGGACATCGCCCGCCGTTTCGATCTCGACCTGGCGGTGTTCCACGCGATCGGCCTGATGACGGTGATCGACGGGCATCACGTCCCCTCCGAGGGACACCGGGACGACCTCGAGCGGCTGTTGCGCCTCGAGTGGTGTGCCGCGCTGGCCGGCGAACGCGACGTTCGGTGGCGAGCCGAACTGGTCTACGGCAGCCCCGCCGACGTGCTGATGAAGATGGGCGACGCGCTCGATGCGTCCTTCGTCGTCGTCGGCTCTCGTGGGACGGGCGACGAACTCGCTCTCGGGAGCACGAGCCACCATGTGGTCCACCACTGCGACCGCCCCGTGGTCGTGGTGCCACCGGCGGATCGCACGCTCTGACCCAGTGCGCGGTGGGGCACAGCGCCAGCGCGCATCGTGGACGGCTCGCGGCTCGTTGTACCGTCGTCCTCATGACTGAATTCACCGATCGCGTCGCCATCGTCACCGGTTCGTCGAGCGGTATCGGCGAGGAGACGGCCCGCCGGCTCTCCGCGCTCGGCGCCACGGTGGTGGTCAATTCTTCGTCGTCGGTCGAAGCCGGTCAGGCAGTGGCTGCATCGTTGCCTGGCGAGTCCTGCTACCTGCGTGCCGACATCAGCAACCAGGACGAAGCACATGGCCTGATCGACGACACGATTGAGCGGTATGGCCAGCTCGACTTCCTGATCAACAACGCTGGGTGGACCACCTCGATCGCCCACGAGAACCTCGACGACCTGACCGACGAGATCTTCCGCAAGACCTTCGATGTCAACGTGTTCGGGACGTGGTGGCTCACCAAGCGGGCGATCCCGCATCTGCGCAAGTCCGACGACGCGAACATCGTGAACATCACCTCGATCGCAGGACTCCGGCCGGTCGGGTCGTCGATGGCGTACTCGATGACGAAGGCGGCGCTCAACCAGATGACGCTGCTGCTGGCGAAGAGCTACGGTCCGATCCGCGTGAACGCAGTGGCGCCGGGTCTGGTGGCCACGCCGTGGACCGAAGACTGGGATGCGATGCACGCCGCGATCGCGAAGCTCGCTCCCGTACCGCGGTCAGCCACGCCCGACGACTGCGCCGAAGCGGTGCTCGCGCTGCTGCGCAACAAGTACACCACCGGTGAGATCTTCGTGGTCGACGGTGGCTCCACCCTCAAGATGTAATCACGCCTGGGGTCAGACCCCAGGCGTGATCAGGCGGCGGACTTCTCGAGGATGTGGACGCCGCAGGCCGAACCGAGCCCGATCACGTGGGCAAGGCCGACCTTGGCGCCCTCGATCTGACGATCACCGGCCTCGCCGCGCAGGTGGTGGCAGACCTCCCAGATGTTGGCGATGCCGGTTGCCGAGATCGGGTGCCCCTTCGACTGCAGGCCGCCCGACACGTTGACCGGCAGCGACCCGTCGCGCCACGGCGCACCAGAGTTGAAGAAGTCGACGGCGCCACCCTCGTCGCACAGCCCGAGGTTGTCGTAGTGCACGAGCTCCGCGGTGGCGAAGCAGTCGTGCAGCTCGACCAGGTCGAGATCGGCGGGTCCGATGCCTGCCTGCTCATACGCGGTCGCGGCGGCGTTGCGGGTGAGTGTGTTCACGTCGGGGAGCACCTGGCAGGCCTCCTGCCACGGATCGGACGTGAGGACCGACGCCGACACCTTGACCGCGCGGCGCTGCTGTTCCAGCGACAGGGTCTTGAGCTTCGCGCCGCTGACGACGACGGCCGCTGCTGCGCCGTCGCAGTTGGCCGAGCACATCGGGCGAGTGTTCGGGTAGGCGATCATCATGTCGCCCATGATCTCCTCGAGCGTGAACCGCTTCGAGTACGCGGCGAGGGGGTTGAGCGTGGAATGCGCGTGGTTCTTCTCCGAGATCTTGGCGAACAGCTCGAAGTCGGCGCCGCCGTACTTGTGGCCGTATTCCATGCCGACCTGGGCAAAGACGCCGGGCATCGTGTCGGTGCCGATCCGGCCGTCGGTCGAGGTGACAGCACCGAAGCGGCCTTGCGGCTCCCATTCGTTGCCATCCTTCTTGGCCCGGCCGCCGCCGCCCAGCAGGCCGACGCCGGCGAGCTTTTCCACGCCGACGGCGAGGCCCATGTCGCTCTCGCCGGCCTTGATCGACATGATCGCCGTGCGCAACGCCGTGGCACCGGTGGCGCAGGCGTTCGACACGTTGTACACCGGGATGCCGGTCTGGCCGACCTGCTTCTGGATCTGCTGGCCGATGCCGCCGGACCCCATCAGGTTGCCCGCGGCGAGCACGCCCATGTCGGCCATGGTGACGCCGCCGTCGGCGAGCGCCGCCATCACGGCTTCGGACGCCAGGTCGACCACGTCACGGTCGGTGTGTTTGCCGAACTTGGTCATGTTGATCCCGAGGATCCAGATGTCGTCGCTGCTGCTCATGGTGATGCTCCGTGTCGGTGGGGTGCTGGACTGGTCAGGCGGGTTCGAAGGCGAATCCGACGGCTTCGGTTCCGTGGTCGTCGGTGCCGAGTGAGTACGTGGTGAGCTGCACCTTCATGCCGGTGTGGACATGGTCGGCGTCGGGCTCGACGTTGCGGAGGTTGCCGCGCACGCTGGTGCCGTCGCAGTCGATCACCCCGGAGACGAAGGGCACCTCGACGCCTGGTGCGGCGAAGGCCACGATCGTGAAGGTGCGCACGATGCCCTCGGTCGGAATCGACACCTGGTCGAAGTCGGTGCCGAAGCACGACGCGCAGGCGTTGCGGCGGTCGAAGAACCGTGCGCCGCACGCGGTGCACTCGTTGGCGACCAGGTGCGGTGCTCCGTCGTCGAGCACGAGGTAGTCGACCAGCGGAACGCGACTCGGTGTTGCGGTGTCAGCCATGTGCGCGAACGTACTCACCGCCCTGGCGCACCGACGACCCGGCGAGCGATGAGTCAACGCGCGGACAGGTGGCGCGGAAGCTCATCGCTGCGGGGTGTGGCTCGTGTGATGGCTGTTGCTCGGTGGTCACCGCCCCGGATCGAGGGCGCGGAGCCAGTCCGGCAGACGTGTCGGACGTCCGGCGGTGGTGACACATCCGTGCACCGTCACGCCGGTGGCTCGCGGTCGGGGGGCACCGGCGTCGTCGACGACGGTGATCAGGTATGCCATCTGGAACGTCGCCCGGGTCACCTCGGCGAGGCGGAGATGCACCGTGATCTCGTCATCGAACTCGAGTGGCTGGCGATACTGCACGAACGATTCGAGCACCGGCGATTCGAGGCCAGCGTCGCGCCACTCCGTGAAGGGGTGGCCGATCGCTCGGAGGTACGCCACCCGAGTCTCCTCGAAGTAGGCGAGGTAGTTGCTGTGGTGGACGATGCCCATCGCGTCGGTCTCCACGAACCGCACCCGGATGGGGTGATCGAAGTCGTAGTCGGCGGGGTCGGTGGTCGGATCGACGGACAAGCGCACGCTGCGAACCTACAGTCAGCTCCGTGACCCCAGCTGTCCGTGCGCTCGAAGTTGCCGGCATCGCATTCGCGATTCACGAGTACGAGCGGGGTGACGATCTGCACGACTTCGGCCGTGAGGCGGCCGACGCACTGGGACTCGACCACGACCAGGTGTTCAAGACGTTGGTGGTGGTTGCCGACGACGAACTCGTCGTCGCCGTCGTCCCCGTGTCGTGCCAGCTGTCGATGAAGCTCATCGCCGCCGCCGTCGGGGCGAAGCGGGCAACGATGTCCGACTCGGAGCGAGCCGAGCGATCCTCCGGGTATGTGGTTGGCGGCATCAGCCCGATCGGTCAACGCAGGCAACTCCGCACCGTGATCGACGAGAGTGCCGAGCTCTACGACCTGGTCTACGTGAGCGGTGGCAAGCGAGGCATGGACGTCGGTCTCGCCCCGTCCGACCTCATCGGGTTGCTCGATGCGATCGTCACCCCGATCACCGCCTGAACCCGCAACGAACGTGTTGCGGTGAGAGGTGAGCGTGACGGTCCCCCCGGACTCTCATCGGTGCCGCCGATCATCTCGTTGCGGTGAGAGGTGAGCGCGACGGTCACCGACGGAGTTCACCGCGGTGCGCTGCGTCACTCAGCGTCGCTCCCAGCGTTGTCGACGAGCGGTGACGTGTGGCGGTCGATCAATTCGACGAGCGAGTCGAAGCGATGCCCGGAATGGGTGCTGAGGCCGATCTCGCAGGTCCGACTGGTCGAGTACGCCCCGACGACGTCGGCGGGGATCTGCTCGGCGAGGTGTCGAAGCCCCCACTCGTTGAGCTCCGGATGAGTGAACCCGCGGTTGCCTGCGAAGCCGCAACAGTTCGTGTCGGCGACGTGTACCTCGCCGGAGCAGAGCGCTCCAACACGACGAAGGTCGTCCTCGAGGCCCATCTTCTTCAGGCTGCACACCGGGAACAGCGACACCATCTCGTTCGACGCGTCGAACTGCAGACGGTCGAGCAAGAACGTCGTCGTGAAGTTCGTGATGTCGTAGATGTCGAGTCCCAGCGCGCCGAGCCCGGTGATCGCTTCGAGCGTGCACGGGCTCATGTCGCACAGAATCGGGATGCGCCCGCCATCGCTCGCCTCGAGGAGCTGCTCGCCCAGGCGCTGCTGCGCCGTGGCGCCCGCATCGCTGAACCCCTGGGAACTGAAGGCCAACCCACAGCACAGGTCGTCAGGTGTCTCGGGAACGATCACGTCGCAGTTGGCCTTGTGCAAGATGCTGAGGATCCGCTCCCGGACGCTGACCGGCTCGCCCTCGGCGGCAGGACCGAAGATCCGATTGACGCACGAGGTGAAGGCGACGACGGGCATCGCACCGATCCCGGCGGGCGGCCGGTCGAGCGGCTTCGCCTTCACCGCCGGGGGCATCGCTGCCACCCAGTGCGTGGTCTCTCCGGCAAGACCGGTGACGGTGCTGGCGATCTTGTCCATCGCCCGGTCGCCGATCACGCCGGTGGTCAGATGGGCGGCGCGCAGCGCAACTCGGACACCCCTGGTTGCCAGCCCGTACCGGTCGGCGGCCACCTTTGCGATCCGGCTCTCGCTCCGGCGATCGGCACGATGGTGTTTGACGTACGTGCCGGTGTCGATGTCGACCGGGCATGCGATCGCACACAGACCATCGGCGGAGCAGGTGTCGTCGAAGCCGTACGAGATCGACTCGCTGAGTCGTGCAGCCCCGTCGGCGTCTCCGACGGAACGGAGCCGGGCGATCTCGCGTTGCAGCACGATGCGTTGACGAGGGGAGTAGGTGAAGTCGGTCGAGATGCACGACGCCTCGCAGAAGCCGCACTCGATGCACCTGTCGATGATCGGGTCGGCGGCCGGCAGCGGCTTGAGGTGCTCGACGTGTGCTGTCGGACTCGCGTTGAAGATCACACCGGGGTTGAGGATCCCGCGTGGGTCGAACGCGTCCTTGATCTCGCGCATCAAGGTAACCGCCTCTTCCCCCCACTGCTTGTGGAGGAACGGTGCCATGTTGCGACCCGTGCCGTGCTCGGCCTTGAGCGAACCGTCGTATCGATCGACCACCAGCTCGGTCAGGTCGCGCATGAAACGGTCGTAGCGAGCGACCTCGGCATCGCTGCCGAAGTCCTGCGTGAACACGAAGTGGATGTTCCCCTCGAGCGCGTGCCCGAAGACCACCGCGTCGGCGTACCCGTGGGTGACGAACAGTTCCTGCAGATCGAGCGTGGCGACGG
This sequence comes from Ilumatobacteraceae bacterium, assembly GCA_963793335.1. Classification (GTDB taxonomy): domain Bacteria; phylum Actinomycetota; class Acidimicrobiia; order Acidimicrobiales; family Ilumatobacteraceae; genus Sva-07. The sequence goes on from CAWBZS010000004.1 coordinate 158,211, forward strand.
CAAGCTGCGACACCGGGAACGTGACGTCCTCGATGATCACGGTGGTGCCGATCGTACGCACTGCGCCGACCGCAGGGAACAGGCCCTTGCGGATGTTCCAGAACCCGGTGTACACGGTTGCGTCGTCGGTGAACTCGTACGGTCGGTGGACGGCGATGTGGTCGATCGCAGTGCGCACCGAGGCGACGTTCGCCCACAGCTCAGCGGTGGTCGCCGCCCGCGTCTCGATCAACAGCGCGGCCACCGCGTCGGGGAGCTCGCGCAGGTCGTCGGGCACCCCCGCTTTGTCCTCGACCGATCGCAGGCTGGCTCGGTCCATCAGTTCCACGGCTGCCACCGGCTGCGAGGCGAGGGCAGTGACCGCGTCGCAAGCGTCGGCGATCGTCGGGAACATCACGAGCGCCGACGCCTTGTGGGGCGCCTCGAACACGGTGTCGAGCACCACGTCGCCCATGAACGCGAGGGTTCCCTCGGAGCCGACCATCAGGTGGGTGATGACGTCGATCGGATCGTCGAAGTCGACGAGCGCGTTGAGGCTGTACCCCATCGTGTTCTTCGTGAGGTACGTCCTGCGGATCCGATCGGCCAGTGCCGTGTTGGCCTTGGTGGCTGTGGCGAGTTCGTCGATGCGATCGACGAGGTCGGCGCGATCGGTCCGGAACGCCGTCACCGACGCCGGGTCGCCCGTGTCGAGCCGGGTGCCGTCGGGGAACACCAGCGTCAACGCCGACACCGTCTGGTACGCGTTCTCCTTCGTGCCGCAGCACATGCCGCTGGCGTTGTTGGCGACGATGCCACCGATCATGGCAGCGTTGATCGACGCCGGATCGGGGCCGATCTTGCGCTGAAACGGGGCCAGCGCCGCGTTGGCCCTGCGCCCGATGACGCCGGGTTGGAGCCGGATGCGGTCGCCACCGTCGAGCACCTCGAGCCCGGTCCAGAAGCGCGAGGTGAGCACGAGCACCGAGTCGCTGATCGCTTGGCCGGACAGGCTGGTGCCAGCTGCCCGGAAGGTGACCGCAACGCCGAGTGCGTTCGCTTCGCGCAGGATCAGTGCGACTTCGGCGAGCGTCTCGGCCTGGATCACGATCTTGGGGATCAATCGGTAGAAGCCGGCGTCGGTGCCGTAGGCGAGGGTGCTGGCGGTGTCGGTGACGCATCGGGCGGGGTCGATCGACGGGGCATGCCCTGCGCTGGTCAACCGATCGAGCAGCGTGGCGTACGGAGCCTCGAGCGCTGGTTCGTCGGCGACGGTTGGGCGAGCCATCAGCTCAGCACGTCCGTGTATCCGAAGACGTAGAACACCACGACCCCGATGATGCCCGCGACGAGGCAGTAGTAGATCGTCGGAAGGATCGTTTTTCGCAGCACCAGCCCCTCGCGGCCGAGCAGTCCCACCGTCGCTGCGGCAGCCACGACGTTGTGGATCGCGATCATGTTGCCGGCCGCTGCACCGACGGCCTGCAACGACACCATCATCGACGGCGCCAGACCGATCTGCTCGGCGGTGGAGAACTGGAACCTCGACAGCATGAGGTTGGACACCGTGTTCGACCCGGCGATGAACGCGCCGAGCGCGCCGACCACCGCAGCGAAGGCCGGGTAGACGTTGCCGACGGCGGAACTCACCCAGTCGGCCATCGCCACCGGCATGCTCGCCAGCGCGGTGTCGTCCGTGCCACCGGTGTTGACCCCGGAGTTGATCATGATTCGAACCATCGGAATCGTGAAGATCAACACGAGGCCGGCGCCGAGCAGCGTGCGGCTCGATTCGCTGACCGCTGATTTCATCTCGTTCGGACGCATACGCAGCACGAAGTAGGAGATTGCGACGGTCAGCACCATGATCCCACCGGGCAGGTAGAGCGGTTCCAGCGACGTTGCGATGCCTTCCCCGAGCACGTCGACCCATTGGATCTTGAGCCGCTGCAACTGGTCGTTGACGCCCAATGCGTCGATCCTGCTGATCACGAGCAACAACGCAACCAAGAGATAGGGCGTCCACGCCCGCAGCAAGCTCATCGTGCTGCGCCCCTCGGTGAGGTCATCGAGCTTCATCTCCAGGGTGCCCAACCACTCAGATGGCCACGAACTCGCCGGTGCGAAGTCCCAGGTGTCCTTCGGGACGAGCAAGCCCTTCCGAGCGGCAGGCACGACGATCGACAACCCGACGAGCGCTCCGAAGATCGACGGGAACTCCGGTCCGAGGAAGACGCCGGTCAGCGCGTAGGGGATCGTGAAGGCGAGCCCTGCGAAGAGGGCGAACGGGACCACGCTGAGCCCGTCGCGCCACGATCGGCGCTCACCGAAGAACCGGGTCATCACCATCACCATGAGCAGTGGGATCAATGTGCCGATGATCGCGTGGGTGATCGCGACCTGCGACGTGATCAGCTGGATGAACTCGTCCCAGTTGCTGCCGTTTGCGACGAGTCGGGCGTCGAGCTCCGCGTCGCGAAGGCCGCCGGTGACGCCGACGATGATCGGTGTGCCGACGGCGCCGAACGACACGGGAGTCGACTGGATCATCATGCCGATCACCACCGCCGACATCGCCGGGAATCCGAGCCCGACCAGCAGGGGAGCGACGATGGCTGCTGGCGTGCCGAACCCGGAGGCGCCTTCGATGAAGGTGCCGAAGAGCCAGGCGATGATCACCACCTGGACCCGGCGGTCGGCGCTGATCCCGGTGAACCCGGCACGGATCACGGTGAGTGCACCGGAGTGTTTGAGTGTGTTGAGCAGCAGGATCGCCCCGAACACGATCCAGAGGATGGCGATCGTCAGACCGAGACCCTGAATCGTCGATGCGACCACGCGGGTGGCGGACATCTGCCAGGCCACGAGCGCGATCACGACCGTCTGGAGGTACACGATCGGCATGGCGCGTTTGGCGGGCCACTGAAGACCGACCAGCAGTATCCCTGCAACCAGGATCGGTGAAAACGCCAACAACGCCTGGACGCCGAGCCCCATGAGTGTGTTCCCCTTCCCCTCAGGGCCCCTCAGTCCTGAATCTGCCGCAAGTCTTCAGTCCCTGGCGTCCGGCTGGCAGAGCCGAAGGTCCTGCACTGGTGCGCAGGCCGGCGCGTCAACGCGCTGGATGGCGCATGAGCGCCTCGATGCGCGCCACGCGTGTTCGCGCGGGAGGATGGGATGCAGCGAGGCGGGAGCGCCAGCCGATCGGTCGTCGTCCCATCTCGCTCGCCAGCAGTTCTCGCAACGCACTTGCGAGTTCGCGTCCGAAGCCCATGCGAACGGCGCGACGATCGGCTTCGAACTCCGAGGAATGACCGACGAGGTTCGCCAGCGCGTCGCTTCCGCGCAACGCCGCCGTGAACACCCACGACAGCGCGTGCATGACGATGGCCACGCCCGACCCGAGCGTGGCGACGATCGACGACTGCTGGCCGAAGCTGCCAGCTGCGGCACGCCCGACGTTCTCGAGGAAGAACCCCACTCGCGCCAGCATCACCACCGGGGCCGACAACCAGTGCCCGATCGTGATCGCCACGGTGTGCATCCCGAGGTGGTGGCTCAGCTCGTGGGCCAACACCCCTTGGAGTTGCGGCGTGCTGAGGTCGTGCACCGCAAAGCTGGTGACCAGCACCAGATGTCCACCGCACGCGAACGCGTTCAGCTCGTCGGTGGGCAACACCCGCACGACATAGCGGCTCGCCGGAAGGCCGTTCGCTTGAGCGATCTGGGCCCACAGCGGCTCGATGACGTCGGCTTCGTCCACTGTTGGGCGTCGTGCGCCGAGCAGTGGGGTGAGCACGAGCACTTGGATGGGCTTGACGAAGAGCAGCAGCCCGGCAGCGCCGAATGCGACGACGACCCACCAGAAATCGATCCCGCTGAGCCATCCGATGGGCAGCCAGATCACGAACAGCGCCACCAGTGAGAAGGGCACGATCGCAACGACGGGCATGAACGCCCAGATGGCCCCTCGTTCGACGCTTCGGGCGCCCTGGCGTGTTGACATAGCGAAGCTCAAGACTACGCGCCCACTCGCTGCGTCAGCGGAGGGCGTTGGTCACCCAGCGGCGCACGAACGCGGCGAGGTCGTCGACGGTGACGTCGGCGCCGAGTCGGCCGTTGCGGTACGAGTTCGAGAACGACGAGACGGTGCCGAGCACCCCGATGGCCATGAGTTCGGCCGGCACGTCGGGAATCTCGCCAGCGAGCTGGCCGGCTTCCACGAGCCGCCGAACGTCGTCGAGGTACACCCCGGCGCCCTCGGCGAGGACGTCGGCAACGTCAGGGTCGGTTCGTTCGACGTCGAGCAGCGCGAAGTAGGCGGCATGGTCGGCCATGAATCGTACGCTGGCCTCGGCGCCGTCGGCGATCCTCGCCACTGCGTCCGTGCCGGGATCCATCGCGGTGCCCTGGGCGCGGCGGAGGCGCAGCCGCATCGTGCGCACCAGTTCGGCGAACAGCGCACCCTTGGTGGGGAAGTACCAGTAGAAGAGGCCCTTGGCGACACCGGCCGACTGGCAGATGTCGGCGATGCGGGTCGCTCGGTAGCCGCGGGCGGCGAAGAGCTCGCCCGCAGCATCGAGCAGTTGCTGCTTGCGTTCGAGCCCGTGCTCGGTGTGCTGTCGTTCGTCGTCAAGGCGATCGGCGTCGACGGTGCTCACCGCGACAGTCCAACTCATGCCTGACCAGCCGGTCAAGTACGATCGAGCGATGGCCGGCACTCGGGACGAGCGCATCGTCACTCGAACCCGAAACGAGAAGTGGCGCAACGACCCGCTGCGCATCGAGATGTCGGAGTGCATCAACTGTGATGCCTGCCTGCGTCACTGCCCGCCGCACTTCGGGGCGATCTTCAACCACGGCGCCGATGTGATCATCATTCCGGAGCTCTGCAGTGGCTGCGACAAGTGCCTGCCGGTGTGCCCGGTCGATTGCATCTACCCCGATCCCGACTGGAACCCTGCGGCGGTGCCGGACGACTGGTGGGACGAACCGAACGGGCCCGACGATCCGTACCGGTGAGACCCGACCGCTGAGCTCGGTGTTGGGGGTGCAGCGCCGAGGCCACGCCCGCAACGAGATGGTAGAAACTGTGCCGATGAGCGCGCCTGAGATTCTGCCCGAAGCCGAACCGATGTCCGTCGACGGGACGACGACGGTTGGCGTGCTGGTGATTCACGGCTTCACGGGGAACCCGTCGTCGATGCGCGGCATCGCCGAGGCGATGGCGGCGCTCGGTCATCACGTCGAGATGCCCCGCCTCCCCGGCCATGGCACCACCATCGACGACATGCTGACCACCTCGTGGGCCGACTGGAGTGGCGAGGTTCGCACCGCACACGCCCGCCTGGCCGCCCGGGTCGATGAGATCGTGGTGGTCGGGCTCAGCATGGGCGGGGCACTGACCCTGTGGTCTGGTTTCGAACTCGACCAGGTGGCGGGGCTCGTCTGCATCAATCCAGCGACCCAGCCCCAGCCCGAGCTGATGGAGATGGTGCAGGGCCTGGTCGACGATGGCACCGAGGTGGCCCCAGCGATCGGTGGCGACATCGCCGATCCGGACGTGCAGGAGAGCTCGTACGACGGCGCGCCGCTGCGCCCGCTGCTGTCGTTCATGCACGCGGGCCTCACTCCGATGGCCGAACGGTATGGGGAGCTGACGCCGCCGCTGCTGCTGATCACCTCTCGTCAGGACCATGTGGTGGAGCCGTCGAACAGCGAGCATCTCGCTGCCACGTACGGCGGCGATGTCGAGCACGTGTGGCTCGAGCGCAGCTACCACGTTGCGACGCAGGACTACGACCGCGCCGACATCGAACTCGCCGTCGGTGAGTTCGTCACACGCGTGACCGCAGGCTGAGCGGGTGCCGTCGGTGATCGCTTCCATCCCGAGCCCGTCCTTCAACTCGATCGACATCGGTCCGTTCAGCCTCAACCTGTACGGGTTGATGATTGCCCTGGGCGTGGTCGCGGCCGTCTGGCTGTTCGGTCGCCGCCTCGAGGAACGAGGAGTCGGCACCCGTGACGACGCGAGCTCGATCGCCGTCTGGGCGGTGCTCGCCGGCGTGATCGGGGCCCGGCTCTACCACGTCGCCACCGACTGGGATCTCTTCGCCGACGACCTCGGCCGCATCCCGCAGATCTGGAAGGGCGGCCTCGGGATCCCCGGCGGGCTGCTGTTCGGTGTTCCGGTCGGACTGTACTTCGCCAAGAAGCGCAACCTCCCGCTCGCCGTTGCGGCGACCTGCGCGGCGCCGGCGATTCCGCTCGCTCAGGCGATCGGTCGATGGGGCAACTACTTCAACCAGGAGCTGTACGGACGCCCGACCGATCTGCCGTGGGCGCTCGAGATCGACGAACAGCACCTCAATACGGCGTTGTATGCCGTCGGGACCACGTTCCATCCGACCTTCCTCTACGAATCGTTGTGGAGCCTGGCGCTCTGTGGGTTGTTGCTCTGGATCGATCGACGATTCCGGCCAGCACCCGGCCAGCTGTTCGTGATGTACGTGATCGGCTACGGCATCGGCCGATTCTGGGTGGAGGGCCTGCGAATCGACCGGGCGGACGAGATCGCCGGCTTGCGCTTCAACCAGTGGGTGGCGGCGATCGCGGTCGTCGGTGGGGCGGTGCTCCTTGCCTGGATGCGTCGTCACCCGATCCCCGAGCCGACGATCACCGACACCGGCGAAGTCGACACCGCCGATTTCGATGCGGCCGCCGACGCCGACATCGATACCGGCGGGGCCGCCCACACCGAAACCGCCGCCGAGGCCGATACCGACGAAGCCGCCGAGTCCGACGCCGACGGCGCGGCCGAGCGGTCAGCCGGGGAGGCGAGCGCCTGACTTCGTGTCGAACAGGTGCACGCCCGCCGGCTTGGGGACCAGGCTGACGGTGTCGCCACTTCGCAGCGAACTGAGGCCGTCCGTGCGAGCCACGACCTCGGTGTCGGTGCCGTCGGCGATGCAGTAGAGGAAGGCCTCGGACCCCAGCTCCTCCACGAATTCGACGGTGGCGTTCAGGCCGCCCTCGGCCGCGATGTCGAGGTCGTTCGGCCGCACCCCGACAGTGATTGCGCCCGACCGCAGGGCCTCGAGTTGGTCGGCGCTGAGTGGCACGCGGAGCGATCCGTATGCCGCAGTTGCCTTGCTGACCGTGGCCGGCAGCAGATTCATCGATGGCGACCCGATGAAGCCGGCGACGAACTGGTTGATGGGCTTGGTGAAGAGATCGCGGGGCGAGGCGCACTGCTGCAAGATGCCGTTGTCCATGACGGCGACTCGGTCACCCATCGTCATCGCCTCGGTTTGGTCGTGGGTCACGTACACCGTGGTCACGCCGAGTTGGCGTTGGAGCGCAGCGATCTGTGTGCGGGTCTGCACGCGGAGCTTCGCGTCGAGGTTCGACAGCGGCTCGTCCATCAGGAACACCTGTGGCTCCCGGACGATCGCCCGGCCCATCGCCACGCGCTGACGCTGGCCACCCGACAACTGCGCCGGCTTGCGGTCGAGGAAGTCCGTGAGGTCGAGGATGCGTGCCGCTTCCTCCACCCGCGCCCGTCGCTGTTTCTTCCCCATCTTCTTGATCTTGAGGTGGAACCCGATGTTGTCGGCCACCGTCATGTGCGGGTACAGGGCATACGACTGAAACACCATCGCGATGTCGCGGTCCTTGGGTGCGATGTCGGTGACGTCCCGGTCGCCGATCATCACGTTGCCGCTGTCCACCGGTTCGAGACCAGCGAGCATCCGCAGGGTGGTCGACTTGCCACACCCCGATGGACCGACGAGCACCAGGAATTCACCGTCTCCGATGTCGAGGTCGAGCGCGTCGACTGCTGGCATCTCGGCATCGGGATACGTGCGGCTGGCTCGCTGGAAGGACACGGTTGCCACGGGGTGCTCCTGAAGTCGGGAACGGCGACATTCGACCGCTCGTTGGGTCCATCATTGCCGTTTCGGTCGCGCCGCTGGTGGTTCCGCATGGTCAACTGTGTCGGTGGTTCAGAACGTGCCGACGCTGCTGCGACTCGCGGGACGCTCGTTCGACGTCGTGGTCGATGTCGGCACCTCGACGCCCACGATCGTGTACTGGGGGGCGCCGCTCGGCGCATCGGCCTCGCTCGAATCGATGGGTGCGGCGCTCGGTCGCGGACCGGTGGCGGGTGGCCCCGGCTCGGTGGCACCCATCAGCATCGTGGCGTTGCACGCCGACGGTTTCGTTGGGCGCCCCGGGATCGGTGGTCACCGCGGCGGCGGGCGTGGGTGGGCGCCTCGGTTCGCTCCGGTGGCGCACCGGCTGGCCGCGGGCGAACTCGTCGTCGAGTCGCTCGACGACGTGGCCGGCTTGGCGCTGACCACCACGATCGTGGTCGACGACGTACTGCGCGTCCGAACGGCGCTCACCAACGTCGCCGATCGTCGCTACTCGCTCGACTCGCTGACGGTGACGCTGCCATTGCCTGAGTCGGCGGTGGAACTGTTGCGTTTCGAGGGTCGCTGGGCTCGGGAGTTCCACCCGGTACGCACGCCGTGGCAGTTCGGTGCCGTCGTGTCAGAACACCGGCGGGGACGCACATCGCACGAGCATCCGCCGCTGCTGTTCGCCGGAAGCGCCGGGTTCGGCGAGTGGTCGGGCGAGGTGCACGGTGTGCACGTCGCCTGGAGCGGCAACACCACGCTGCTGGCCGATCGGTTGGCCGACGGTCGCCGCTACGTGCAGGGCGGCGAGTTGCTGCATCCTGGCGAAGTGGTGCTCGAACCGGGTGAGACCTACACCACGCCCGACGTCGTGGCCGTCCATGCGGCCGATGGCCTGACGCCGGCCACGTGGGGATTCCATCGGGCGGTTCGAAGCGGTCCGGCGCATCCGAGCACGCCGCGGCCGGTGCTGCTGAACACGTGGGAGGCGGTCTACTTCAACCACGACCACGACACGCTCTACGAGCTGGCCGAGGTGGCGGCGAGCATCGGTGTCGAACGGTTCGTGCTCGACGACGGGTGGTTCGGTTCGCGGCGCGACGACACCTCGGGCCTGGGCGACTGGGTGGTGTCGGCCGAGGTGTATCCCGACGGGTTGGCGCCGCTGATCGAGCACGTCAGCGGCCTGGGTCTGGAGTTCGGGATCTGGGTCGAGCCGGAGATGGTCAACCCCGACAGCGAGTTGTATCGCGCGCATCCTGACTGGGCGCTCACCACCGACGGATACGAACCGGTGCTCGGACGTCACCAACTGGTGCTCGACCTCGCGCGCCCCGAGGCGTTCGCTCACGTGCTCGGCCAGCTCGACGCACTCCTCGCCGACCACGACATCAGCTACGTGAAGTGGGACATGAATCGCGACCACGTGCAGGGTTCGGGAGCAACCGGGGCCCCCGGCACGCACGAGCAGACGATTGCGCTGTACGCCCTGCTCGACGAACTGAGGCGTCGGCACCCCGACGTCGAGTTCGAGTCGTGTGCGAGCGGTGGCGGCCGAGTCGACCACGAGATCCTGCGCCGCGCCGAGCGTGTCTGGACCAGCGACTGCAACGATGCGCTCGAACGCCAGACCATCCAACGCGGCGCCTCGATGTTGATCCCTCCTGAGGTGATGGGGGCGCACATCGGGCCCACCCGGGCTCACACCACCGCCCGTGTCCACTCGCTGGCGTTCCGTGGGGCCACTGCGCTCTTCGGACATCTCGGCGTGGAGTGGAACGTGGCTCGCATCGACCCGGATCGCCGTGCGTCGCTGGCCACGTTGATCGCGCTGCACAAGCGGTTGCGGCCGCTGCTGCACTCGGGCGACGTGGTGCGCTTCGACACCGAGGATGCCTACTGCGCGCACGGTGTCTACGCAACGGATCGATCCGAGGCGATCGTGTCGTTCGCGCAGCTCGCGACGGCGCCGAGTCTCGCACCGCCGGCGTTGCGGCTGCCCGGACTGGACCCCGACGGGCGATATCGCATCGAGCACATCGCGCTCCCCGACGAGCGGTGGGGGATGGCGGCAACCCAGCCGGGCTGGCTGACCAACGGTGTCGAGTTGACCGGCCGCCAGCTGGCGGCCCACGGCATCCGACCACCGGTCATGCACCCGGAGTCAGCGGTGCTGATCTCCCTCGCGCGCCAGCCCTGACGGTCACGCCGACCCCCCACCAACTTCCGAAATTGCTCGGGATGTGTGCGCTGAGCGCACGAATCGCGGACAATTTGGGGCTGGGGTGGCGGTCGCGGGGCTACGGTTCGGGTTGTGGCGAAGCGTCACCAACCGGAACCCACGCCGTGACCGAACGCAAACCCACTGGGGTGAGCTGGGAGTCATGGACGGAGCGGCAGATCGAGCAGGGCCGCCGAGCGGGCCTCTTCGAGGGGCTCGATGGCGCGGGTCGGCCGATCGAGGGGCTCGATGGCCCGCACGACGAGGAGTGGTGGGTCAAGGCCAAGCTCCGTCGTGAGGAGATCGCATACCTCCCGCCGACGATCGCCGTCCGAGCCGAGCGCGAGGCGGCGATCGCTGCAGCGGTCGCGGCTGCCGATGAGGGCGACGCTCGGCGGCTGCTCGCAGAGATCAACGACCGCATCCGGTACCTGAACAGCCACACGGTGGCAGGGCCACCGTCGACGGTCTGGATCGTCGACGTCGAGGCAGTCCTCGAGCGTCGACGACTCGAGCGTTCCGACGAGCCAGGCGATGGCGTGAGCGATGCTGTGCCGGTCGACGTCGCGGCTGCTGCGCCCCCTCCGGCCGTCCGCCGCGGCCGATTTCGTCGCCCATTCCGTCGGCGCTCCTGACGGCGCGGCAGCGAGGACGGGCGACGCCGCGGAATCGAAGTGGTGCTTTCGACAGTTCTTCGTCGCAGTGGGCGGCCCAGCCAGCGAAGCGTGCCACCGCGAACGACGGGCCGTCGGGTCCCAGTCCAGCAGACCAGGTGCGCGCGCCGAGCGCGAGGTCGACGTTGGGCTGGTGGGCAAGCGTGCGTCCCACCTCCTCCACCAGCGCATCGACGAGCGTCAGCCGTTCAGGGTCGATCGGGCGTATCGCCTGCATCAAGGGACCGACTCGAGGGTCGACGCCGCGGTCGACCGTGCGTCCGAAGCCGGAACCGGTTGCCGGGCGGGGATCCGTCCCTCGGCCACGCTGTGGCCTACCCACAGCAGACCACTGGCGTGGTTCCGACACGTGTGGCGGGGCGAGAGCGGTCGAGCAGTACATGATCCTCACGATCGACCACGGGTTCGATGCGTCGACGTTCGCCGCCAGAGTGGTCGCGTCGACGGGGCAGACCCGAAGACCGAAATTGTGCGGAATCGTTGCGCTCAGCGCACGATTCGCGGGCTTTTCTGGATGGGGTGGGGAGGCGGGGATGGTCGGGTGGCGAGGATGGGGTGGGGAGGCGGGGATGGTCGGAGCGGGGTGGGTGGGAATCGGCGGGGACGCCACGGTGGGGGTCCGGTAGCGTTGCTCGTCGTGTCCGACCGCATCACCCCCGAGGCAGTCGCGAAGGTGGCCAAGCTCGCTCGGCTGTCGCTCGACGACGACGAACTCCGCCAGGCGAGCCATCAGCTGAGCGACATGCTCGACCACTTCGCCGACATCGATGCGCTCGATCTCGACGGCGTGGAGCCCATGACACATCCGACGCCGATCGCCAACGTGATGCGCGACGACGTCGAAGCACCATGTCTGGATCGTGACGAGGTGCTCGCGTCGGCGCCGGCAGCCGAGGACGGCAGGTTTCGGGTCCCTCCGATCGTCGGATTGGAGGACTGACCGTGGGCGACCCAACGACCAGCTCCGACCGCCCCACCGAGGCGTTGCCCGCCAGCGTCGTCGAGATCGCCGCCGGGGTGCGTGCCGGTACCGTCCGCGCAATCGACGTCCTGGAGCAGCATCTCGTCGCGATCGAGCAGCGCGAAGCCGACGTCCACGCATTCAACCTGGTGCTCGGTGACGAGGCCCGCGCCCGCGCTGCGGCGATCGACGATGCGACGGCCGCTGGCGAACAGGTCGGCCCGCTCGCCGGAGTGCCCATCGCGCTCAAGGACAACATGTGCACCCAGGGGATCCCGACGACCTGCTCGTCGAGGATCCTCGATGGATGGCGGCCACCGTACAACGCAACGGTGGTCGACCGACTTCGCGAGGCAGGCGCCGTGATCGTGGGCAAGACGAACCTCGACGAGTTCGCGATGGGCTCGAGCACCGAGAACTCCGCCTTCGGTCCGACCCGGAACCCGCACGACACCAGTCGGGTGCCCGGCGGCTCCAGTGGTGGTTCCGCGGCAGCCGTCGCTGCCGGTTTTGCAGCGGCGAGCCTCGGTTCGGACACCGGTGGATCGATCCGCCAGCCGGCGGCGCTCTGCGGGGTGGTCGGGGTGAAGCCCACCTACGGCGCAGTGAGCCGGCTCGGGCTGGTCGCCTTCGCGTCGAGCCTCGACCAGATCGGTCCGTTCGCGCATGATGTCGCCGACGCCGCACTGGTCCTCGAATCCATCTCGGGCCACGACCCGATGGACTCCACGTCGATCCGGCAGGCTCCGCTGAGCCTGTCGGGCGACCTCGGTGCCGGGGTCGAGGGGCTGCGGGTGGGACGGATCACCGACCTTCCCGAGGGAGCGAGCGATGACGTGGTCGAGCGTCTCGAGGAGGCCTTCGACGCTCTGCGTGCTGCGGGTGCCGAGATCGTGGACGTGGAGGTGCCGGCGTTCGGGTACGGGCTCACCGCCTACTACCTGATCGCCCCCGCCGAGGCGTCGAGCAACCTCGCCCGCTACGACGGGGTGCGGTTCGGCCAGCGCGTCGACGCGCCCGACACCAACGCGATGTACATGGCCACACGCACCGATGGGTTCGGTGCCGAGGTCAAGCGTCGCATCATGCTCGGCACCTACGCGCTCTCGGCCGGCTACTACGACGCCTACTACGGCCGGGCGCTCAAGGTTCGCCGGCGCATCGCCGCCGACTTCGCGGCGGCGTACGAGCGCGCCGACGTCCTCCTCACTCCAGCGTCGCCGACCGTGGCGTTCCAGTTCGGTGACAAGACCGCCGACCCGATGTCGATGTACCTGTGCGACACCTACACGATCCCGTCGAACCTCACCGGCGACCCAGCGATGAGCGTGCCGTTCGGCACCGGCGACGCCGGGTTGCCGGTCGGCGTGCAGGTGCTGGCTCCGGCGCTGCACGATGCAACGATGTTCCGAACGGCGGCCGAACTCGAACGGAGGGCTCCGGCATGAGCAACCCAGTGGGCGACGACTCGGTGGCCGCATGGTCGTTCGACGGATACGAGATGGTGGTCGGCCTCGAGGTGCACGTCGAACTCGCCACGCGAACCAAACTGTTCTCGGCGTCGCCGAACCGGTTCGGTGACGAACCGAACACCAACATCGACCCGGTGACGCTCGGGCTGCCAGGAGCGCTCCCGGTGCTCAACCGCGAGGCCGTCGAGTTGGCCATGCGGCTTGGCCTGGCACTCGACTGCACGGTGCAACGGTCGACGTTCGCTCGCAAGAACTACTTCTACCCCGACATGCCGAAGGCCTATCAGATCAGCCAGTACGACGAGCCGATCTGCGTCGACGGCTGGCTCGACCTCCCGGGCAGCATCCGAGTCGGCATCGAGCGAGCCCACCTCGAAGAGGACACGGGCAAGTCGACCCACGTCGGCGGCACGGGCGGGCGGATCCACGGCAGCGACTTCTCCCTGATCGACTTCAATCGGGCCGGTGTACCGCTGGTGGAGATCGTCAGTCGGCCGGACATGCGCAGCCCCGAGCAGGCAAAGGCGTACGTCAGCGAGCTGCGTTCGATTCTCGTCGCCGTCGGTGCGTCCGATGCGAAGATGGAAGAGGGGTCGATGCGCGTCGACGCCAACGTGAGCGTGCGGCGCCCGGGGGCCGAGTTCGGAACTCGGTGTGAGATCAAGAACGTCAACTCGGTGCGGTCGGTCGGTCGTGCGATCGAGTACGAGGCGCAGCGCCAGGTCGGCATGCTCGAGGCGGGGGAGTCGATCCGTCAGGAGACGCGTCACTGGGACGAAACCGACGGCCGCACCCACACACTGCGCTCGAAGGAAGACGCCGACGACTACCGCTACTTCCAAGAGCCCGACCTCGTGGTGGTCGACCCCGATCATGAGTGGATCGAGCGTGTGCGAGCCAACTTGCCGGTCTTGCCGGCCGCCCGCCGGGCCCGACTGGCCGAAGCAACGGGTCAGGCTCCCGATGCCGAGGCGGTCCTCGTGGTCACCGAACGTGACCAGGACGCCTACGTGCTCGCCGTGGCCGAGGCTGGTGGCGATGCCGGTCGGGCCTTGGTGCACGTCAAGGAGGCCTACGCCGATCAGGGTGACGCCCCGGCGGTTCCGGCCGGCGATCTGGCGGCACTGACCCGTTTGGAACTCGATGGCGCACTGACTGCGACACAGGCCAAGCAGGTCTTGGCCGCCATCGTCGACGCGGGCGGTGGCGACGCGGCAGCCATCGCAGCGGCGAAGGGGTTCGAGGCCATGGACACCTCCGAACTCGAATCGATGGTCGACGACGCCATCGCTGCGCAGCCGGGCGCCTGGGCGAAGTTCTGCGCCGGTGAGGGCAAGGCGGTGGGAGCGTTGGTCGGTGCGGTGATGAAGGCGTCGAAGGGGCAGGCCGATGGCCGAGCGGTGACTGCGTCCCTCGAAGCCCGGCGCGACCAATCCTGAACACGCAACCGCTGCTCGCCTGACTCGTCAGCGAGGCAGCGGCGTCGCCACACTCGGGCGATGGACTTCGAGATTCCCGCCGACATCCAGGACACGCTTGATCAGCTCGATGCGTTCATCGACGCCGAGATCAAGCCGCTGGAGCAACAGGACGACAACATCCGATTCTTCGACCATCGTCGCGAGTGGGCTCGGACCGACTTCGACAACGACGGCGTGCCGCGGGAGGACTGGGAGGAGCTGCTGCGCGAGATGCGCCGCCGCGCCGACGCCGCCGGTTGGCTCCGGTTGGCGCTGCCGTCGGAGTTCGGTGGCACGGATGCCAGCAACCTGAAGATGGCCATCATCCGCGAGCACCTGGCCCACAAGGGGCTCGGACTGCACAACGATCTCCAGAACGAGTCGTCGATCGTCGGGAACTTCCCGACGGTGCTGATGATGCGTGACTTCGGAACCGAAGAGCAGAAGATCGATTGGATGCCGGGCTTCCTCGATGGGACTCGCCGGCTCGCCTTCGGGCTCACCGAGCCGAACCATGGCAGCGACGCCACCTACATGGAGACCACTGCGGTCCGCGATGGCGACGAGTGGGTGATCAACGGAATGAAGCGGTGGAACTCCGGGCTCCACCACGCGACCCACGACATCATTTTCGCCCGCACTTCGGGCGAGCCGGGAAGCCCGAAGGGCATCAGTGCGTTCCTGGTGCCGACCGATGCGCCGGGCTTCAACGTCGACTTCTTCTGGTGGACGTTCAACATGCCGACCGACCACGCCGAGGTGAGCCTCACCGATGTCCGCGTGGGTGCCGATGCGTTGTTCGGTGAGGCGGATCGTGGGCTGGAGCTCGCCCAGCACTTCGTCCACGAGAACCGCATCCGCCAAGCGGCATCCTCGCTCGGCGCAGCCCAGTACTGCATCGACGAGGCCGTGGCGTACGCGAACAGCCGCACCACGTGGGGAAAGGCGCTGTCGGTCAATCAGGGCATCCAGTTCCCGCTGGTGGAGTTGCACACCGAGGCCGCGATGCTGCGCCAGCTCGTTCGCTACACCGCCTCGATGCTCGACGCGAAGCATCACATGGAGGTCACCCACCTCGTGGCGATGTGCAACTACCGCGCCAATCGTCTGGCCTGCGATGCCGCTGATCGTGCGATGCAGACCTGCGGCGGCGTCGGCTACTCACGGCACATGCCCTTCGAGCACATCTATCGTCACCACCGTCGTTATCGGATCACCGAAGGCTCCGAGGAGATCCAGATGCGCAAGGTCGGCCAGCACCTCTTCGGATTCGGCCGCACGTAGCAGCGACCGAGGGAGCATCCCCGTCGGTTGCCCGTAGCCCCTCGGACGGACAACACTCGTGGCGTGCCCGACTCTGCTTCCCTCGTGGCGTTCGCTGTCCTGGCGTTTGCGCTGATCGTGGTCCCCGGCCCGAGCGTGATGTTCGTGGTCAGCCGGGCGGTGGTGCTCGGACGTCGGGCGGCGCTGATGACGGTGCTCGGCAACGCTGCAGGTGTCTACGTGCAGGTGTTCCTCGTCGCCGTCGGGCTCGGCGTCATCGTCGAACGATCGATCGCCGCGTTCACGACGATCAAGTTGATCGGTGCGGGTTATCTGGTCTGGCTCGGGGTTCGAGCGATCAGGCAGCGCTCGCACCTGACGGACGCCTTCGACAGCGCGCCGGTCGACAGCCGATCCACTCGGCCGGTCGTCCGCGACGGTTTCGTCGTCGGGCTCGCCAACCCCAAGGTGATCGTCTTCTTCGCCGCGATCCTGCCGCAGTACGTCGATCCCGGTGGTACGGCACCGCAGCTGCAGATGCTCGTCCTGGGGTTGGTCTTCGTGGTGATCGCGCTGATCTCGGACGGGGCCTGGGCCCTCGCAGCCGGCACCGCTCGCAACTGGTTCGCAGGCTCCCCTCGCCGTCTGAATCGGCTCGGTGTCGTCGGTGGAGCCACGATGATCGGGCTCGGGGTGCGGTTGGCGCTCATCGGCCGAAACGACTGACGCGCACCTTGCGAAATCGGGCGCGCTGGCTCAGCGTTGGCGCCAGGCGTCCCAGGCCTCGAGTTGCGACCTCGACATCTCCCGGTGTTCCTTCGCAATCGCCCGACTCCTGTCGTCATCGACGCGCCGGCCGATCGCAAGCGCCCCGAACATGTTGCCTCGGAAGTACGCCCCGAAGTCGTCTGGGCTGAAGAAGCCGCGCAGGTGCTCGGGAACCTCGACGTTCGCAGTCCACGGCGCAGGGTCGACCGGTGGTAGTGCCAGGGCATCGAGCGTGGCCCAGATGTCGTCATCGTTGGTGCGGTCGGCGAAATCCCGACCCTGGTAGCGGTAGACCTCGTTGCCGTCTCGATCGACGATCACCATCCCCGGCAATGCAATACCACCTCGTTCATCCGGGTCGAACAGCCCGAGGGGCTGAAGCATCTGCTCCCCGCCGGGATCGGACACGAATGTCGTGTGGGTGAATCCCCACCGGTTGGCCATGCCGGCCTGGCGAACATCGTCGTCGACGCTGACAGCAGCGAGCTCAGCGCCGCCGTGATGGATCCGGTCGTACTGGGATGCCAGCTTCACGAGCTGGCCGCAGCAGTACGGTCACCAATCACCGCGATAGGTCATCAGGATGATTGCGCCCTGAGTTCGGCGGAGGGGCAGCAGATCGACAGCGCTCATCGTCGCAACGTAGTGGTCATGGAGGGCTGGGCTGCCACCGTGGACGCCGACCAGCTGGCCCGGGTTGGTTCACCCCGCTGGCGTGGCGTTCGCCGGCGCCGTCTGGCGCATCAGGCGGGGCGGCAACGGGATCCGGTCGGAGAACTTGGTGACGATCGGTCCCACCATGGCGCTGATCAACACGTAGCCCGCCGCGAGTGCCCCGAGGTCGGGCCCGTCGACGAGTCCTGACCCGAGTGCGGCGATCACGATCGAGAACTCGCCGCGCGCGATCAGGACGGTGCCGGCGCGCAAGCGGCCCTTGGGCGCTGCGCCCACTCGCCCTGCGGCATACCACCCGGTGGCGACCTTGGTGCATGCGGTGAAGGCGAACAACCCGGCCGCCGGCACGATCGCAGCAAGCAGATCGGCCGGGTCGATCTGAAACGAGAAGAACAGAAAGAACGTCGCAGCGAACAGGTCGCGCAACGGCGAGATCAGTTGATTGGCCCTGGTCTCGGCCCGGCCCGACAGCGCCAGCCCCACGAGGAAGGCGCCGATCGCGCCGGACACCTCCAGCTGCTGAGCGACGCCGGCGACGAGGAGCGTGATGCCGAACACCGTGAGCAGGAACGCCTCGTCGCTGCCGCCCGCGACGAGCCCGCTCATGCGGCGGCCGTAGCGAAGCGCGGCGAGCAGAATCACCGTCACGGCGGCCAGTGCGATCAATACGCTGGTGACGGTGGCGGTGAGGCTGCCGCCGACGATCAGGGCAGCCACCACCGGGAGATAGATCGCCATGGCGAGGTCTTCCATCACGAGGATGTTCAACACCGCCGGGGTCTCGCGGTTGCCGAGGCGCCCGAGATCGGACAACACCTTGCTGACCACACCCGACGAGCTGATCCAGGTCACACCGCCGAGCAGCACCGCAGCGATCGGGTCCCAACCGAGCAGCAGGCCGAGCGCGACGCCCGGCAGCGCATTGAGCAACATGTCGACGGTGCCTGGGGCCACTCCGGTGCGTAGGCCGCTGCGCAGTTCGACGTCGGAGTACTCGAGGCCGAGGGCGAACAGCAGCAGCAGGACCCCGATCTCGGCGGCGATCTCGAAGAATTCGACCGACACGTCGAGTTGGACCAGCCCGCCCTCGCCCATCGCCAGTCCGGCGATCAGGTACAGCGGGATCGCCGAGATGCCGAATCGGCCGGCGAATCGCGAGAGCAGTGCGAGCGCCAGGATGAGCGCGCCGATCTCGATGAATGCGAGAGCAGCTTCGTCGGTACCAGCGGCAAAGAGCATCGATCAGGTGTCAGGCGCGGATCAGGTCGCGCATCGCGGCGAGGCCGTCGACCGTACCGACAGCGACGACCACGTCGCCCTCCACCAACGGGAACTCCGGTCCCGGTGCGGGAATCGACTCGCCGTCGCGGATGATGGCGACGATCGACGAACCGGTCTTGGTGCGGTACATCCCGTCACCGATCGTGGCGCCCGACGCCGGTGACGTCGCGGTGAGCTCGATCCACTCGATGGCGAGTCCCTCGATTTCCTGCTGCACCGCGACGACCGCTTCGGTGACCCGACTGGCGCCGAGCAGCTCCGACACCGTGCGGGTGTCGGCGGCCGAGAGCGCGACAAGTGACGAGCACTTGTCTGGGTCGTCGGAGTCGTAGACGAGGATCTCCCGGCGCCCGTCGTGATGGACGAGCACGCCGATGTCGGTGTTGTCCTCGGTGGTGAACTCGTGGCGCACCCCGACTCCGGGCAGCTTGGTCTCTCGCACGACGGCCATGGCCTCAGTCTGCCAGCGACTGGTGGGCAGACCACCAGGATCGGCCCGAGCGACGCCACTACCGTGACGGACATGAGCGATGCTTCGAACACCCCGGGAACGCCTGTCGATGTGAAGCCGCGGTCGCGTGACGTCACCGAAGGTATGCAGAAAGCTCCGTCGCGGGCGATGCTGCGCGCCGTCGGCATGGGCGACGGTGATTGGGACAAGCCGCAGATCGGCATCGCATCGTCGTGGAACGAGGTGACCCCGTGCAACATGACACTCCGCAAGCTGGCCGAGCATGCGAAGGCCGGGGTGCGAGAGGCCGGCGGGTTTCCGATGGAGTTCGGCACGATCACCGTCAGCGACGGCATCTCGATGGGGCACGAGGGCATGCGTGCCTCGTTGGTGTCGCGCGAGGTGATCGTCGACTCGGTCGAGACCGTCATGCACGCCGAACGCTTCGACGGGTTCGTCGGTCTTGCGGGCTGCGACAAGTCGATTCCGGGCATGCTGCTCGCAGCGGCGCGGCTCGATCTTGCGAGCGTGTTCGTCTACAACGGCTCGACGATGCCGGGCGACCACGACGGCACCGCACTCGACATCACCAGCGTGTTCGAGGCGGTCGGAGCCCATGCCGCGGGAACGATCGACGACGCCGAACTCCACGCCATCGAGTCGAAGGCGTGCCCGGGCGAGGGCGCGTGCGGTGGCATGTTCACCGCCAACACGATGAGCTCGATCGCCGAGGCGATCGGCATGAGCCTTCCCGGCACCGCATCACCTCCCGCGATCGACGGTCGCCGCGAGGGCGACGCGGAGCGGGCTGGCGCCGCGGTGGTCAACCTGCTCCGCCTCGGCATCACGCCGCGACAGATCATGACCAAGCAGGCATTCGAGAATGCGATCGCGGTCACGTCGGCGCTCGGGGGTTCCACCAACGCCGTGCTGCACCTGCTGGCGCTCGCCAACGAGGCGCGCGTCGATCTCGACCTCGACGACTTCAATCGCATCGCCGACCGGGTTCCGCACATCGCCGACATGAAGCCGGGCGGCAAGTTCCACATGAGCGACCTCGACCGTGTCGGGGGCGTGCCGGTGGTGCTGAAGGTGCTGCTCGATGCCGGCCTGCTGCACGGCGACGTGATGACCGTGACCGGCAAGACGATGGCGGAGAACCTCGCTGAGATCGACCCGCCTCCGGCCGACGGCGTCGTGGTGCATCCGCTCGACGCGCCGATCCACGAAGCTGGTGGCATCAACATCCTCACCGGCTCGCTCGCTCCCAAGGGTGCCGTGGTCAAGGTGGCCGGCCTGTCGGACGACCAGATGCAGTTCGAGGGTCCCGCCCGCGTCTTCGACGACGAGTCGTTCGCAATGGACGCGATCCTGGCCGGCGAGATCGAACCCGGCACGGTGATCGTGATCCGCTACGAGGGTCCCAAGGGCGGGCCCGGCATGCGAGAGATGCTGGCGATCACCGGGGCGCTGAAGGGCGCCGGGCGCGGCGCTGACTGTGCGCTGATCACCGACGGGCGTTTCTCCGGTGGCACGTGGGGATTCTGCATCGGTCACGTGGCCCCCGAGGCCGCCGACGGTGGGCCGATCGCCTTCGTGCGCGATGGCGACACGATCCGTGTCGATGTGCCCACGAAGTCGCTCGACCTCGTCGTCGACGCCGCCGAGCTCGCGAATCGCATGGACGGCTGGACGCCGAACGCTCCTCGGTACACCACCGGGGTGCTCGGCAAGTACGCCAAGCTCGTCCAAGGTGCCGAAACCGGAGCGATCACCAACACCCTCTGATAACGAGACCTGCGGGACAACGGGGTCTGACCCCTGTGTCCCGATGGCATCGTCAGTCGACGAGGGCTTGCTGGACCAGTTGGTTGAGCTGGGAGCGGATCGGATAGGTGCTCGACGGCAGGAGCTGGGTGAGGAACAACGCGACGATCTCGTTGACGGGGTCCACCCAGAAGATCGTGCTCGCAGCGCCGCCCCACGAGTACTCGCCTTCGGATCGCAGCACCTTGTTCTCGGCGGCGTCGAGCACCACCGAGAAACCGAGACCGAAGCCAACGCCGTCGAAGCTGGTCTCGGCGAACAGCGGGCGGCCGTACTGTTCGAGGTCGGCGCCGCCCGGCAGATGATTGCGGGTCATGTAGTCGACGGTCCGCGTTCCGAGCAGCCGGACGCCGTCGAGCTCGCCCTTGTTCAACAGCATGTGAGCGAACCGGAGGTAGTCGTGCGCCGTGCCGACGAGGCCGCCGCCACCGCCGAGCATCTTCGGCTTGGAGGTCATGCCGCGCCCGAGTGCTTCGGGGGCGGGAACCGCCTCGCCTGTGGCCGGGTTGCGGACGTACAGCGTGGCGAACCGGTCCTGAGCGTCGTCGTGGACGTAGAAGTCGGTCTCGGTCATCCCCAGTGGTTCGAAGATCCGGGTCCGGAAGAACTCGTCGAGCGGCATCCCGGACACCACCTCGACGAGGCGGCCGAGGACGTCGGTGGAGACGCCATAGTTCCATTCGGTCCCCGGCTGGAACGCCAGCGGCATGTCTGCCCACAGTTCGCAGCACTCGGCGAGGTCGGCACCGGGAGGATTTCCCCACTCGAAGCCCCGGCGGCGATAGATCGCATCGGTGACGTGCGTGTTGTGGAATCCGTAGGTGAGCCCGGACGTGTGCGTCAGCAGGTGCCACACCCTGATCGGCTCGACCAGCGGATCCGTGAGGGGAGCGAGATGGGACCCCGAGCGGTACACCTGGGTGTCTGCGAACTCCGGCAGCCATTTGGAGATCGGTGACTTGAGTTCGAGCAGCCCCTCCTCGTACAGCATCATCGCCGCCACCGAGGTGATCGGCTTGGTCATCGAGAACATGCGCACGACGGTGTCGTCGGTGAACGGGGCCCCCGATGCGATGTCGCGATGGCCCATCGTCGACGAGTGCACCAGCTGGCCGCCACGGCTGAGCGCGACATGCCAACCGGCGAGCTTCTTCTGGTCGACGTAGCCGGCGAAGTGGCGGTCGATGCGCTCGAGTCGTGCGGGGGAGAACCCGGCGTCGGTGGGGTTGGTCTCAATGGTCAATGAGGACATCAGCCGAGCTTGCACAACTCGACGCGTGCGCAACGAGTCGGCGCATCGACTGCCAGGATGCAACTCGCGATCTACGCTGCCGAGTATGAGCGACACCCCGCCGTCCGATGCATCCAGCGTCCCGCCGCCCCCGCCGCCACCACCACCACCACCGGTGGCGCCCTCTCCGGCCGCCGCTGCAGTGGGTTCGCCTGGATCGATCGGCAAGCCTCGATCGATTCTGCTCGTGCTGTTGCTGACGGTCGTCACGTTCGGGATCTGGACGATCGTGTGGTCGTACCAGAACGGCGACGAGATCAAGCGGCACGCCGGCACCGGGCTCGGCGGCGTGGGCTACCTGTTCATCACGCTGCTGATCTCGCCCGTCACGATGTTCATGATGGCCTCGGAGGTCGAGCAGCTGTATCGCCGGGAGGGCAAGCAGCCACCGATCACCACGATCTGGGGTCTGTGGTTCCTGCTGCCGCTGATCGGCAACCTGATCTGGTACGTGCGCATCCAGCGCTCGATCAACGACTACTGGACGTCGCACGGCTCAACGGTGTCGCCGGGTCTCTGACTCCGGTCGCATCGTTCACACGCCGCCGTGTCCGATGCCGCGTCTCGCTTCGTCAGCTCACGACGGCTGACCGGCGGGCGCCGACGCTGAACGCCGGTCGATCAGCCCGAACGCCACACGCCAGCCAACCAGGAACAGCGCCAGGAAGGCGGCGGCCACGATCACGAACGACGTCGCGGTGCCGTCGCCGAAGACGAGGTTCCGCAGCACCATTCCGGCCACCAACGTGACCGCCCAGATCCCGATGCCAGTCCGCCACTGAATGGGTCGTTGCCATGCTCGCAACACCAGCCACCCGAGGGCGAGCGCGATCAGGAACGGCGCTGCGGTGCCGATCAGTCCGGCGATTCCTTCCGCTCGCTCGTGCTCACGTCGCCCGATGGCGACGAACAGCACCACCGAGAACGTGTCGAGCCCCAGCGCGAGTGGCAGTCGTCGATCCATGCGCTCAGTCTCGCTCGTCGCTGCCGGATTGCCACCCGAGGTCAGCGTGGCGCGACCGTTCCAGGAGTCGGTCAGCCCTCCGCTGCGAAACCACCGATGGTGCCCCGGTAGAACACCAGCGGCTGAGGGGGCAGTCCATCGTGATCGGCGTCGGCATCGAGCGATGTCACACGTCCGAGCACGAAGTAGTGGTCGCCCATCTCGTAGACCTCTTCGACGCTGCAGTCGATCCAGGCGACCGCACGTTCGAGCACCGGTGCCCCCGACGGCCCGGCGTGCCACTCGACGCCATCGAAGCGCGTCGCTTCGGTGCCGCTCTTCGCGAACTTCCAGCACAGGTCGCTCTGCTGCTCGCTGAGCACGTTGACGCAGAAGCTGCCGGCGTCCTTCATCAGCGCCCAGGTCTCGGAGTCGGTCTGGGGAAGGAAGCCCACGAGCGGTGGATCGAGCGACACCGATGTGAACGATCCGATGGTGAAGCCGTGTGGACGGTCGTCGTCGGCCATGCCGGTGATCACGGTGACCCCGGTTGGGAAGTGGCCGAGCACGGTACGGAAATGCTTGGCGTCGAATGCCACTGCATTGGCGTCGGGGAGGGACGTCGGATCGCTCATCGGGGTCAACTGTAGGCTCCCGCTGGATGACCGACCGAACGGCGCCGCACTCGGGGCCCGCCGACAAGGCGCAGATGCGCAGCGTGATGCGGCCGCTTCGCCGGTCCCTGCCCGACCAGGACCTGCGTTCGGCCGCGCTGTGGCGACACGCGATCGAGTTGCCGGCGCTGTTCACTGCCGAGACGGTGCTGGCGTTCGACTCGGTGCCCGGCGAACCCGCGACGGCCGAACTGCTCGCATGGTGTGCAGCCACCGGCCGACTCGTCGCCGTCCCGGAGAACGACGTGGACGCATCGTGGCCGGACGTGGTGATCGTGCCCGGGATCGCCTTCACGCTCGCCGGTGACCGCTTGGGTCAAGGTGGGGGTTGGTACGACCGGTTCCTCGCCGAGATCCGGGCAGACTGCGTGACGATCGGTGTCTGTTTTGCCGAACAGATCGTCGAGTCGTTGCCGGTCGAGTCTCACGACGTCACCATCGATCACGTGGTCACCGAGTCGGGCATGCTGCGGTGAAGCTCAGCCGGAGCGACCTCGCAGCCGCCACGGAGGTGGTTCGGCGGCATGTCCCGCCAACCCCCCAGTACCGCTGGCCGCTGCTCGACGAGGTGGCGGGATCGTCGGTGGTGGTGAAGCACGAGAACCACACACCGGTCGGGGCGTTCAAGGTGCGCGGCGGCCTCGTCTACCTCGATCGGCTGGTGCGCGAGCGGCCCGACGTGCGCGGAGTGATCAGCGCCACGCGTGGCAACCACGGCCAGAGCTTGGCGTACGCCGGGCGCAAATACGGCCGGTCCGTCACGATCTTCGTGCCCCACGGGAACAGCGTGGAGAAGAACGCGGCCATGCGTGCACTGGGCGCGGAGGTCGTCGAGCACGGCGCCGACTTTCAAGAAGCTCGCGAACGATCGATCGAGGTGGCCGCGCAGCGCGGGCTCGAGCCGGTTCCTCCGTTTCACCCGGACCTCGTGCTCGGGGTGGCGACGTATGCCCTCGAGCTGTTCGAGGGTGCCGGTCCGCTCGACACCGTGTACGTGCCGGTCGGGATGGGCTCGGGCATCAACGCGCTGATCGGCGTGCGCGACCTGCTCGGTCTCGACACCGAGATCGTCGGGGTCGTGGCGGAGCGGGCTCCATCGACATTGCGGTCGTTCGAGCAGGGCAAGGTGGTCACCACCGAGTCGGCGTCGACGTTCGTCGACGGTGTGGCCACACGGTCGCCCGATGCAGCGTCGATCGATGGCATCGTGAACGGCGCTGCTCGCGTGCTCGCCGTCTCCGACGATGCGGCGGCTGATGCGATGCGCATCATCTTCCGCACCACCCACAACGTTGCCGAGTCCGCTGGGGCGATCGCGCTCGCAGGGCTGCTGAGCGAGTCGGCTGAGCAGCGGGGCCAGCGCAGTGCCTTCGTGCTCTGTGGGGGCAACGTCGACAGCGCGCAGTTCGAGGCCGTGCTCGGTGGCGCAACACCCTCGGTGGAGCGATGATCAACAGCGGTCGGGGCGGCGGCGCTGAGCTTCCAGGCCCACCAGGTGCGCTGGGTTGTCACCCGATCGCTGATCGAGCAGTCGGTGATGTCAGCTGGTCATCTCCGCCCTCGACGGTCCGACCCGTCCGCGGCCGTCGGGTGGAGCAGCCGGTTCGACAGGTCCTCGACGACCGGGTCGGTCACCGAGTTTCGTCGAGTGGCCAGCACGAGTCGTCGAGTGGTCAGTGGTCGCCCGGGCGGCAGTGGCCGCTCGCCGTGCTCGGCCTGCGCCGTCGGCAGCACGGTCCAGCCGGAGCCGAGGCGAACCATTTCGCGGACGACGTCGGGTTGGTGGCTTTCGGCGACGACCTCGATGGGCGCACCCAGACGCGCGAGCTCTGCGACCACGACAGAGCGTGTGTGCGAACCGATGGGGAACAGTACCCACGGCCCCCATGTGAGCGGGTCGCCGATCGCGCACCCAGGTGGGCCGTACACCGAGAGTTGCTCGTCGACGAGCGCTTCGATGTCGACACCGGGCACCTCGTCGGGCGGCTCGACGCACACGACCATGTCGAGGTCTCCCGACTGCAGCAACTCGATCAGCGGCGCTGATGGCGCCACGCGTAGGCGCAGCTCGACATCGGGGTGATCGGCGCGAAATCTGCGGAGCACATCGGGGTAGTGGCCGACCGCTGCGGCATCGATCATGCCGAGGCGGAGGCGTCCGGTTCGCCCCGTGTTGATCCGCTCGGCCCAATCGACGAGGTCGCCGGTGAGGGCGAGCACCTGTCGGGCGTGGCCCACGGCCGGACCAGCACCGTGACGGATTCGTCGACGGCGGCCGTCACGCTCGAACAGGGGCACGCCGATACGTCGTTCGAGTTCGGCCAAGCCCTGCGACAACGCCGACGGGCTCACCCCGACCCGTTCTGCGGCGAGGGCCCAGGTGGGTTCGTCGGCCACGGCAACCAGGTACTCCATCTGACGGATGCTGAGGTCGGGAAGCGGACGCACCTCCCGAACAATACTGTAGATGTTCTTCACAATAATGATGTGCCATGAATCATCGCTTATCGTTGGGGAAATGACTGCACGACAGATTGCTCCCGCCACCGGCAAGCTCGGTGTCCTCACCCCCGGCATGGGTGCCGTGGCCTCCACCTTCATCGCAGGGGTGATTGCCGCTCGCAAGGGAATCCATCCGCCGATCGGATCGATCAGCCAGATGGCCCACATCCGCCTCGGCACCAAGGAGGAGAACCGCAATCCGAAGATCAACGAGTTCGTGCCGCTCGCGCATCTCGACGACATCGTGTTCGGCGGGTGGGATCCGATCTCGCCGAACGCACTCGAAGCCGCTCGCACGGCCGGCGTGCTCAACAACGAGGACCTGAACGCCATTTCGAGCGAGCTCGAGTCGATCGTGCCGATGGAAGCCGTGTTCGACCAGCGCTGGGTGTCGCGCCTCGACGGCGTGCGCGTCAAGCAGATCGAGAACAAGTGGGATCAGGCCCAGGCCCTCATTGCCGACATCGCCAACTTCAAGGAGGCCAATGGCTGTGACCGCCTCGTGATCGTGTGGTGTGGTTCGACCGAGGCCTATCAGGAGCCGTCGGCGGTGCATGACACGGTTGCTGCGTTCGAGCAGGGGCTGCGTGACAACGACGACAACATCTCGCCGAGCCAGATCTACGTGTACGCCGCACTGCAGTCCGACGTGCCGTTCGCCAACGGTGCGCCGAACCTGTCGGTCGACCTGCCGTGCATGATCGAGCTGTCGCGCACCCGCAACGTGCCGATCGCCGGCAAGGACTTCAAGACCGGCCAGACCTGGATGAAGACCATTCTGGCCCCCGGCCTGAAGGCCCGCATGCTGGGCCTGCGCGGCTGGTACTCGACCAACATCCTGGGCAACCGCGACGGCGAAGTGCTCGACGACCCGGAGAACTTCAAGAGCAAGGAAGTGTCCAAGCTCGGTGTCCTCGACGGCATCCTGCAGCCCGAGGTGTACCCGGACCTCTACGGCAACATCGACCACGTCGTGCGGATCAACTACTACCCGCCGCGCGGCGACAACAAGGAGGGCTGGGACAACCTCGACATCTTCGGATGGCTCGGCTATCCGATGCAGATCAAGGTCGACTTCCTGTGTCGCGACTCGATCCTGGCGGCGCCGATCGTGCTCGACCTCGCCCTGTTCATGGACCTCGCTCATCGTGCGGGAGAGTGCGACGTGCAGGAATGGCTGAGCTTCTACCTCAAGGCCCCGCAGGCCGCAGGCGAGTCACCCGCCGAGAGCGATCTCTTCATCCAGCAGACCAAGCTGAAGAACACCCTGCGCGAGTGGATGGGCGAGCAGCCCGTCACCCACTCCGAAGCCGGCTGACCCTCAACGCCCCCCGAGCCCGGGTCTCCGGGAACCACCAAGGTTCCCCGAGCCCGGGTCTCCGGGGGCGTTGGCGGGGTGGTCGCCGTCAACCGTGTGACAGCGCTCCGTCACGATGATCGCATGACCCATCGACGCGATCTCACGACCAGCGACTGGTTTCACATCGTCCAGAAAGGGGCGGACGGTCAGGACATCTTCGCCGCCGCGAGTCACCGCAGCGTGTACGAAGCGTTGCTGGCCGAGGCGTTCGAGCGGTTCCAGGTGGACCTGCATGCGTATGCCTGGATGACCAATCACGTTCATCAACTCGTGCACGCTCCCGATGGCGGGCTACCCGAGGCGATGCACCGACTCGCCAGCAGATACGCAAGTGCGTTCAACGGATGGACCGAGCGCAGCGGCCCGCTCTTCACCGATCGTTACTTCAGCGAGCCGATCGTGTCCGATGCCCAACTGGCCCAGACGGCGCGCTACATCCATCGAAACCCACTTGCGATCGTGGGATCGGCGGGGCTGGTGCGCTATCGGTGGTCGAGTTTCGGCGCACTGTGTGAGCGTCGGGCTGCCCCTCGGTGGCTCTCGATGGGCGTCGTCACCGCAGGTAGTCGTGCTGGCTCGTACGAGGACTACGTCCTCCAGCCGCAGCCGAGCGACCGGTACGGCGTTGGTGAGCTGCCTCCGTCGACGCCGACCAGTTGCGAGGAGATCGAGGCAGCGGTCGCTGCAGTCACGCATCGCCCGATTGCCGAACTGCGGCGGTGGAACGGCAAGGTGAGCGACGACGCCCGAACACTGATGATCGCGCTCGCGATCAGCTTCCGGGCGGGAACGAGCGCGGAGCTTGCCGATCGCTACGGATTGAGTGATCAACGCAGTGTCCGCCGCATCGCCCGCCGGGGGAGGGCGCGGGCAACCGACTCGGCGTCCTACGCCAGGTTGCGCGATCGGGTCGTGGCCCAACTCGACGAGCGCCGGTCCGCGTCGTCCATTGTGGTTCCCGGAGACCCGGGCTGGGGGAACTTCGGTGGTTCCCGGAGACCCGGGCTCGGGGGGCGTTGAGTCAGGTGGGGAAGGCGCCTTGGAGCTGGGCGGCGGTGAGGGTGTTCTCGAGCAGGCAGGCAATGGTCATCGGGCCGGTGCCTCCTGGCATCGGGGTGATGAACGCAGCGACCTCGGCCACCGGCTCGAAGTCGACATCGCCGACGATCCCGGCTTCGGTACGCGACACGCCGACATCGATCACCGTTGCCCCCGGCTTCACCATGTCGGCGGTGATCATCCGTGCCTGCCCCGCTGCTCCCACCACGATGTCGGCCTCACGGACGACGGCGGCCATGTCGGCGGTGCGTGAGTGGCCAAGGGTCACCGTTGCATCGACGCCCTTGCGTGCGAGCAGGAGCGACAGCGGCAACCCCACCAGCGTCGACCGTCCGATCACGACGACACGCTTGCCGCTGGTTGGGATCTCGTATCGCTCGAGCAGTCGCATCACCCCCAGCGGGGTGCATCCCACCAACCCGGGTCGTCCCCGAACCAGGCGTCCCATCGAGCGTTCGGTGAGTCCGTCGACGTCCTTCTCCGGCGGGATCAGGTCGATCACCGGCTCCGAGTCCAGACCGTCGGGCAGCGGCAACTGCACGAGGATGCCGTGCACGGTCTCGTCAGCTGCGAGACCACGAACCACCGACTCGACCTCCGCCTGGGTGGCCGTGGCCGGGAGGTCGACGTGGCGGGATTCCAAACCGGCCTCGGCAGCCTTGCGGTGCTTCATCGCGACGTAGCGTTGGCTCGGGCCGTCGTCGCCGACCAACACCGTGGCAAGACACACGTGTGGCGACCCTGCGTCCTCGATCCGGGTGCTGATCTGTGCGACCAGCTCGTCGCGCAACGCGTTGCCGTCCATCAGAGTTGCCGTCATCGGGTCAACCCTAGATTGCGATGCTCACTCGGCCACGATGCCCGTCACCAGGTCGATGCGGGGGTACTCGAGGCCGGTGCGCTCGTTCAGGTCGATCACGTACGCCGACCACCCCGACACCAAGCGGTTCTTGAAGATCGTGGCAAGTGCATCGAGGTCCAGTAGCTCCAAGTGGTGGTCCGAGAACCCGATGTGGACGACGGCGAGTGCGTCGTCGTATGCCGCCTGCGCATGGGCCCGCTGAGCGAGCTGTTGCTCGTCGTCGAGCGAACCCTCGAAGCCGAACTCGATACGCCAGCGCGACTCCATCAGCGCGCTGATGAGATCGCAGCTCTCGTCGATCACCGACCGGATGCCGTTACCCAGCGGACCGTCGGTGAAGCGCCAGAGGGTGACCACGTCGAAGGATTGCCGGTTGGCCATCGCCACGTCGATCAGTGAACGGCAGAGTCGGTCGACGTCGCCGATGTCGTCCCAGTCCATCGATTCATCGAAGACGATCCCGTGCAGCGATTCGGTGATCCCGGCAACCACCCGTTCCGCAGCGAGTTCGGTGAGCTCGTCCATGTTGCGGACATGGCGATACACCCCGGGTTGCGTAATCCCCATCCGTTCAGCGACCGCAGCGGAGGTCAGGCCCTGCGGCCCACGTTCGCGGAGCAGGTCGGCGGCGTGTTCGATCGCCTGGTCCCGTCGCGGGCGCCTGCGTCCGGGATCGGTCACGCGACGTCCAGCTTCGGTGACGACAACTGAGGGCTCCCGAGCGCGGGCACGGGCAACCCCATCCGGGTGTTGGTCTCCATCACGTATCCGCACCATCCGGTGAACAACCGCAGACTCAGGACGTGGACCACGAGCTGATGGTGGAACTCGCCGCTCGCGCGCACCAGGCGGGCGGCGGCAACCACATCGTCGATCAAGAGTTCGGCGTGAATCAGTTGGGTGGCTCGCGTGGCCTCGTCGAACTCGACGTCGGATCGGAAGTCCCCTCGCCACGCCGCCTCGAACTCGTTGCAGATCAGCGCCGCACCCATGCCGAGCATGCTCCGAATCCCCTCACCGAGTTCGCTGGCGTCGTAGCGCCACCGTTCGATCGTGGCGAAGGCGTGCTGATGATCGCTGATCAGATCGACGAGTTGCCTCGCGAACGCCCGCAGGTGCGACCCGTCGCCCCACGTGGTCGCCGGCGCCGTCGCCGCCGCCACCAAGATCGAGGTCAACTCTCCGACCACTGCGTGGCTCGCCAGCGTGGTCAATTCGTCCATGCCGCTGACGTGGCGGTAGATCGCAGGTTGCGTGACACCGACACGCTTGGCAACGGCCACCGAGGTCAGCGCCGCCGGTCCCGACTCGCGCAGGATCGCAGTCCCGGCATCGATGACGTCCTGGCGAGTGCGCACGTTGTGGAGACTATGTAATCGGTGTCGGTCGCTGCTGCTCAGAGAGAAAACAATCGTGTGTCCGAATCTGAGCCCAGAGATTTGCCGAGCGCGCCTCCATTGCGGCTATGCTCACCGACGTGTCTGCGTCGACCCTCCCACCGCGCCACTCGCTGGTCGTACTCATTCAATAGCACGCCCGGCCTCCTGCTGCGCGTGCTCCGACCTCCCAGACGGGAGGTCGTTTGCTTTTCGGCACGATGTCCGCAGCCCGACCCGACGCACCGACGCTCCCACCAGATCTTCCAGTAGCACCCCTCACCGAATCCCAGCACACAAAGGCAGCACCATGACCGATCGACTCACCGGCGCAGAAGCGCTGATCCGAGCACTCGAATACGAGAACGTCGACCTGATCTTCGGCTATCCGGGCGGATGCATCCTGCCCGCCTACGACCCGCTGATGGACAGCTCGATCCGCCACGTCCTCGTTCGCCACGAGCAGGGTGCCGGCCACATGGCCGAGGGCTACGCCCACGTGTCGGGCAAGCCAGGTGTGGCGATGGTGACCTCCGGTCCCGCAGCCACGAACCTCGTCACCCCGCTGATGGACGCCTACATGGACTCCGTCCCGATGGTCGCGATCACGGGCCAGGTCCCGACGGCCGCGATCGGCTCCGACGCGTTCCAGGAGTGCGACACCGTCGGCATCACCCGTTCGTGCACCAAGCACAACGAACTGATCATGACCGCCGACGACATCCCGATGGCGGTTCGCCAGGCGTTCCACATCGCGACCACGGGACGTCCGGGCCCCACGCTGATCGACGTTCCCAAAGACGTGCTGCAGAACGAGATGGACTGGCACTGGCCGACCGATCAGGAGGTCCTCGACTCGCTGCCGGGCTACCGCCCGAACGTCAAGGGGCACCCGCGCATGATCAAGGAAGCAGCCAGGCTGATCCTGGCATCGGAGCGTCCGATCATCTACGCCGGCGGTGGCATCCTGAAGGCGCGCGCCGCAGAGCCCCTGCGTGAACTCGCAGAGCTGATCGACAGCTACGTCGTCACGACGTTGATGGCGAGGGGCGCATTCCCCGACAACCATCCGCTGTGTCTGGGCATGCCAGGCATGCACGGCAACGCCACTGCTGTCACTGCGATGCAGAAGGCCGACCTCCTCATCACGCTCGGAGCGCGCTTCGACGACCGCATCACGGGCAGGGTCGATGCGTTCGCCCAGCAGGCCAAGGTGATCCATGTCGACATCGATCCTGCCGAGCAGGGCAAGGTCCGCCGGCCCGACGTGCCGATCGTCGGCGATGCCAAGTATGTGATCCAGGAGATCATCGCGGAGATCAAGTCGCTGATCGCCGCCGGCACGACCCAAGCCGACACCTCGGCCTGGAAGAGCAAGGTCTCGGGCTGGCGCGAGCAGTTCCCGGTGGTCTACGACCAGTCGGAGCCGGGCGCTGCACTCAAGCCCCAGTACTGCATCGAGGAACTGAACCGCTTGGCCGCACCGCACACGATCGTCGCATCTGGCGTGGGTCAGCACCAGATGTACACCTCGCAGTTCTTCGAGTTCAACGAGCCCTACACGTGGGTCAACTCCGGCGGCTTGGGCACGATGGGCTTCTCGATCCCGGCGGCGATCGGGGCCAAGGCAGCGCGGCCAGACTGCGACGTGTGGGCCGTCGATGGCGACGGCTGTTTCCAGATGACCGCCCAGGAGCTGGTGACGGCGACGATCGACAACCTGCCGATCAAGGTCGCGCTGCTCAACAACAGCTACCTCGGCATGGTGCGCCAATGGCAGGAGATGTTCTACGACGAGCGCTTCTCCGAGGTGTACCTCAACGCCAAGGTGCCGGACTTCGTGATGTGGGCCGAGTCGATGGGGTGCGTCGGCATCCTCGTCGAGTCGCCCGAGGAAGTCGGGCCCGCCATCGAGAAGGCGAACTCGATCACCGACCGCAGCGTGGTCATCGAGTTCCGCACCGACGCCTCCGAGAAGGTCTTTCCGATGGTGCCCGCCGGCTTCAGCAACGACGACCTCATCCTGCATCCCACTCAGCAGGACCGCGCCGCCGGCCTGAAGGAGACCGCATCATGACCACCATCAACCAGTACGGGGGACAGACCCTCAACCACCACATCTTGTCGGTCCTCGTCCAGAACCGCCCGGGTGTCCTCGCCCGGGTCGCTGGACTGTTCGCTCGGCGCGGGTACAACATCTTCTCGCTGGCGGTCGCTCCGGCCGAGGACGACGGCATGAGTCGAATCACGATCGTCGTCGACGTCGAGTCGACACCGCTGGAGCAGATCACCAAACAGCTGTTCAAGCTGATCGACGTGGTGAAGATCTCCGAACTCGATCCTCGGCGGTCCGTGGAGCGTGAGCTCTTGATCGCTACGGTCAAGGCGCCCGACGAGCAGCGCGCCAAGGTGGTGGAACTCGTCAACATCTTCGAGGGCAAGATCATCGCCGTGGCCGAAGCGGTGCTCACCGTCAGCTTGGAGGGCCACCCCGACAAGCTCGACGATTTTGAGGATTTGCTCGATGGTTATGGCATCGTTGAGCTCCAGCGCACCGGACGGGTGGCGCTGCCGAAACTCGATCGCGGCGCACGACTGCGCGCCGTGCACCCCACTCCCACAACTGGAAAGGCCGGCTGAGATGGCTGTCACCGTGTATTACGCCGAGGACGCAGATCCTTCGATCATCCGAGGCAAGAAGGTCGCCGTCATCGGCTATGGCTCGCAGGGCCACGCCCACACGCTCAACCTCAAGGAGTCGGGCGTCGATGTCGCAGTCGGCCTGCGTCCAGAGTCGTTGTCGGCCGCAAAGGCCGAGGCCGCAGGGCTCACCGTGATGACGATCGACGAGGCGTCGGAATGGGCCGATGTGATCATGCTGCTCGCGCCGGACACCGAGCAGAAAGCGATCTACGACGCCCACATTGCGTCCCACATGACCGACGGCAAGGCCCTCGCCTTCGCGCACGGCTTCAACATCCGCTTCGACCGGATCCAGCCGCCCGCCGGTTGCGATGTGATCATGATCGCCCCGAAGGGCCCGGGCCACCTCGTGCGTCGCACGTACACCGAGGGTGGCGGTGTCCCGGCGTTGATCGCCGTGGCGCAGGACGCCAGCGGTCAGGCGCGTGACATCGCAATGTCGTATGCCGATGCGGTCGGCGGTACCCGCGCCGGTGTGATCGAGACCACGTTCGCCGAAGAGACCGAGACCGACCTGTTCGGCGAGCAGGCGGTGCTGTGCGGTGGCGTCACCGCGCTGGTGCGCGCCGGGTTCGAGACGCTGACCGAGGCCGGCTACGCCCCGGAGATGGCCTACTTCGAGTGCCTCCACGAGGTGAAGCTGATCGTCGATCTGATGTACGAAGAGGGCATCGCCGGGATGCGTTACTCGATCTCCGACACCGCCGAGTACGGCGACCTCACCCGCGGCCCGCGCGTCGTCACCGATGCCACCAAGGCCGAGATGAAGAAGATCCTCGGCGAGATCCAGAGCGGGCAGTTCGCCGCCGAGTGGATCGCGGAGTCCGAGGCCGGCCGCGCGAACTACAAGCGCATGCAGGACGAAGGCAAGGCGCACCCGATCGAGGAGATCGGTGGCGAATTGCGCGGCATGATGCCGTTCATCAGCGCTGGGAAGCAGAAGGTCTCCGACATCTCGGGAGGCTGAGGCCGTGATGACCGACGCTGCGTGGGCCTTCGCCGGGGTCTTCGCAGTGGCGGCGTCGGCCAATTGGTGGAGTCGCGTCTCCGACGATCGTCGGCGCGCCGAACTGATCACCAAGCCGTTGGCGCTGGTGGCGCTGATCGGTGTTGCACTTGCGCTCGACCCGGCCGACCAACTGGTGCGTGCATGGTTCGTGGTTGCGCTCGTGTGCTCGCTCGCTGGCGACCTGTTCCTGCTCGA
Organism: Ilumatobacteraceae bacterium; assembly: GCA_963793335.1. Classification (GTDB taxonomy): domain Bacteria; phylum Actinomycetota; class Acidimicrobiia; order Acidimicrobiales; family Ilumatobacteraceae; genus Sva-07. The sequence continues at coordinate 193,139 of CAWBZS010000004.1, forward strand.
CGCCGCCCGCGGGTTCGTTCCCGGACTCGTGTCGTTCCTGTTCGCCCACCTTGCGTACACGTTCGGGTTCGTCGCGGTCGGCGACTGGTCGTGGTCCGGGTTCGTGGCTGGCGCAGTCATGGCTGGCGTTCTCGTCGTGGCGGTGGGTGCGCGCATCGTGATCGGTGCAGCGCGCGAGGAACGACTACTGGGCCGTGCCGTTGCGGTGTACCTCGTGGTGATCTCGACCATGTTCTGCGCGGCGATGGCGACGGGGGGCACCTGGGCGATCCTGGGCGCCGCACTGTTCGTTGCCTCCGACTCGATCCTGGGCTGGCGGCAGTTCGTGAATCGGGCGCCGTGGATGGCGGTGGCGGTCATGGTCACCTACCACCTCGGCCAGGCTGGCCTCGTCGCCAGCTTGCTCTGAGCGGCAACGAGCGCACGCCGACATCTCGACCCGGTGCCTAAACCTGACTTGTGTGGTCGGGAATTGGCGGGTAGCGTGCCGCACCTATGAGCGACTCCTGGGGTTTCGAGACCAAGCAAGTTCACGTCGGCGGCGAGCCGGACCCGACGACCGGTGCGCGGGCGGTGCCGATCTACCAGACCACGTCGTATCAGTTCCGCGACACCGACCACGCCGCGAACCTGTTCGGACTGGCCGAGATCGGCAACATCTATACGCGGATCATGAACCCCACGCAGGGCGCGCTCGAAGCTCGCGTCAACGCGCTCGAGGGCGGGTGCACCACGGCGGTCGGCCTACCCGGCACGCTCGCGGTCGCCTCCGGCCAGGCCGCAGAGACCCTTGCGATCATGACGCTGTGCGAGGCAGGCGACCACGTCGTCGCATCGCCATCGCTCTACGGCGGCACCTACAACCTGTTGCACTACACGCTGCCGAAGTTCGGTATCGAGGTCACGTTCGTCGACGACCCCGACGACCTCGCCCAGTGGGAGGCGGCGATCAGGCCGAACACCAAGGTGTTCTTCGGCGAGGTCATCCCGAACCCCAAGAACGACGTGCTCGACATCGAGGGCATTGCCGGCGTGGCCCACGCCAGCGGCATCCCGCTGATGGTCGACAACACGGTGCCGACGCCGTACCTGATCCGGCCGCTCGAGTGGGGCGCCGACATCGTGATCCACAGCCTGACCAAGTTCATGGGTGGCCACGGCACGTCGGTGGCTGGCGCCATCGTCGACGGTGGCACGTTCGACTACGCCGCATCGGGTCGCTTCCCCAACTTCACCGAGCCCGACCCCAGCTACCACGGCCTCGCCTACTTCCCGGCACTCGGCCATGGTGCGTTCATCCTCAAGGCCCGCGTGCAGATGCTCCGAGACCTCGGTCTGGCGATCTCGCCGTTCAACGCGTTCCAGATCCTGCAGGGCATCGAGACCCTCAGCCTGCGGATGGAGCGTCACTTTGCGAACGCGCAGAAGGTCGCCGAGTACCTCGAAGCGCACGACCAGGTCGAGTCGGTGAACTACTCGGGTCTGGCCTCGAGCCCCTGGCACGAGCGGGCCACCAAGCTCGGTGGCGGCAAGGGCTACGGCTCGGTGCTCGCGTTCGAGATCAGCGGTGGCCTCGAGGCCGGCAAGAAGTTCGTCGAGGGCGCCGAGCTGCACAGCCATGTCGCCAACATCGGCGATGTGCGCAGCTTGGTGATCCACCCGGCGAGCACCACCCACAGTCAGCTGTCTCCCGAGGAGCAGCAGGCCTCGGCGGTCGGTCCCGGATTGATCCGCCTGAGCGTCGGCATCGAGTCGGTCGACGACATCATCGCCGACCTCGACAAGGCGTTTGCCGCCGCTCGATCCTGACCCACGCGCGGCGCCGGTCAGCAGCGCCGCGTGAGGTGGTTGGATCAGGCCACTTGGATCATGGCGAGCACGAATGTGGTCAGGAAGAACCCGATCACTGCGAGCACGTTGACGATGTCGAGGGTCGGGTCGACCCGGCGCCACCAACTCTGCCCTGGCGCGACACGGTCGAGGGCCGCCTGGCGGACGTGGTGGGTCCACCGGAGCAGGCGGTACGCCTTGGCGACCTTGTACCGGTCACTGAAGGTTCCCCAATGGCGGTTCCAGCCCGTGCGCGCCTCGAGGACGGCGTCGTGGGAGCGCGCCAAGGGGTAGGCCAGGCCCAGGGCGACCCAGCCGATCACGAGCCGGATCAGAATGGCGAGCACGACGAGGGCGAACGCCGAGAACAGTCCGGACAGCACCGAATCTGGCGAGCTCAGACGGACCTGGAGGTCGTTGTCGACCCGCTCGATCGCGTGCACGATCGCAGCGAACGCCGATCCGCCGAAGAACATCCACCAGAAGGACTTCTTGACGAACCAGACGACCAGGAGTCGCCGCGCATCGATGCGTCCGGGCGCGAGGCAGGCTGCCGGGTCGATTCGGAGGCCGGTCACCGCTCGTCGTCGCGCTGGTCTCGAAGGAAGTCCTCGAATGCGGTGCCGAGGTCGTCTGCTGACGGAATCTGCGCCTCGGCGCGGCGGTCGAACTCCGCTTCGAGCAGTTGCACGTACATCTTGAGTTGTTGGTCGTTGCCGACGATCTCGTCGTGGACGTCGCGCCATCCGGTGGCCTGCTCGGTGAGGTCGGAGGAGTTGGTCACGTCGAGCACATGGCTGAGGTGGCGAACGAGCGCGGCTGTGGCCTGGGGGTGCTCGGCGTTCATCAGGTAGTGGGGCACCCCGACACGCAGCGACACCGAGGGCAGCCCACGCTCCTCGAGGGCGGCCTGCAGCACACCGACGACGCCGGTGATTCCCTGGTAGCTCGGAGCGACGAGCCCGAGCCGTGCTGCGAGATCTGCGTTCGCCGTGCTGCCGGTGACCGGCGGGGTGCGCGTGTGCGGGATTGCCTCGGCGCCGGATCCGACCGTGACCACGGCTTCGCAGCCGAGCGCCTCCGCGACGAGGACGATGGCGTCGACGTAGGTCTGCCAGTGAAGGTGGGGTTCGACGCCGATCAGACCGACGACGTCACGTTCCTGCGAGTTGCGCTGCAGGATGAACTCGTTGGTGGGCCACACGATCTCTCGGATGTCGTCGTCGATCGTCACGTGTGGTCGTTGCTGGGTGAAGTCGTAGAACGGGTCGGGATCGATCGATCCCACGACGACGGCACGATCGTCGTTGACGAAGGCGTTGACCGCCTGCGTGGCGGCACCGGCCACGTCGAACCACCCCTCCAACCCGACGAGCAGCACCGGCCGATCGAGCGCTCCGATGTCGCCGGTGCCGAACTGGAGAACCTCCGTCGCATCCACGAGGTGGAGTCTGCCAGCGAAATGGCGATGCGTCGCTCAGCGCAGCGCAGCGACGACGTGATCGATCGAGGCTGTGAGCGCTTCGACGTCAGAGGGTTCGATTGCGGGGAACATCGCCACCCGAAGCTGGTTGCGGCCGAGCTTGCGGTAGGCGAAGGTGTCGAGGATGCCGTTGGCAGCGAGGGCCTTGGTGACCGCGGTGGCGTCGATCGATTCGTCGAGATCGATCGTGCCCACCACGTTCGACCGCTTCGACGGGTCGGTCACGAACGCGGACGCCCAGTCGCGAGCATCGGCCCAGTCGTACAGGATGGCGGCGGATGTCGCGCTGCGCCCGGCGGCGAAGTCCATCCCGCCGTTGTCGAGCATCCACTGCACCTGCGCATCGAGCATGACGAGCGTCGCCAGCGCTGGTGTGTTGTACGTCTGGTTCTGCACCGAGTTGTCGAGCGCGATCTGGAGATCCAGCGACGCCGGCCGCCATCGGTTGCTCTGGCCGATCAACCGGATGCGCTTCAGTGCGGCAGGCGAGCAGGCGGCAAGCCAGAGGCCGCCGTCGGAGGCAAAACACTTCTGTGGTGCGAAGTAGTACACGTCGACCTCGGATGGATCCCAGCGCAGGCCCCCGGCGCCAGAGGTGGCATCGACCGCCACGAGCGCGGTGTCCGCCGTCGTGCCAGCCGGGCGGCGGAGGTCCATCGCGACGCCGGTCGAGGTCTCGTTGTGCGTGAGTGCGTAGAGGTCGATGCCGTCCTCGGCCACCGGGTCGGGATGGCTTCCGGGAGCGGACCGCACCACGGTGGGGTCACCGAGGTGGGGGGCGGCTGCTGACGCCTCGGCGAACTTGGACGAGAACTCGCCGAACACGAGGTGCTGGCTGCGCTGCTGGATGAGACCGAACGTGGCGACATCCCAGAACACGGTGGACCCGCCGTTGCCGAGCACGATCTCCCAACCCTCGGGAAGCCCGAACAGCGAGCTCAGGCCCGAGCGGACCGAGCCCACCAGGTGCTTCACCGGTGGTTGGCGATGCGACGTGCCGAGCAGCGTGTGCTGTGCAGCGACGAGCGCGTCGACTTGTTCGGGTCGGACCTTCGACGGTCCAGATCCGAAGCGGCCGTCCGACGGCAGCAACTCGCGAGGGATGGTGATCTTCGACGGTTCGGCGTTCACGCCACCCAGCATGGCGCTTGCGGCCGCGATCGACACGAAACGTTGTGAGGAGGGTGCCTCGCGTGTGGCAGGCTTGACGACCGTGAACCGCACCTCTCAACGCCTCGCCTCCATCGCCCCCTCTGCCACGCTCGCCGTCGACGCCAAGGCCAAGGCGTTGAAGGCCGCCGGTGAGAACGTGATCGGATTCGGTGCCGGCGAACCGGACTTTCCGACGCCGGCACACATCGTCGAGGCCGCGGCCGCGGCATGCCGCGATCCGAAGAATCATCGATACTCGCCCGCCGGCGGCCTCCCGGAGCTCAAGGAGGCGGTTGCTGCGAAGACCATGCGCGACTCGGGCTTCCCGTGTGATGCGTCGCAGGTCCTGATCACCAACGGCGGCAAGCACGCCGTGTACACCGCGTTCGCGGCGCTGTGCGATCCCGGTGACGAGGTCATCTGCCCAGCTCCCTACTGGACGACGTATCCCGAGGCGATCACGCTCGCGGGCGGCGTGCCCGTGGTGATCGACACCGATGCGGCGAGCGGATTCCAGGTGACCATCGACCAGCTCGAGGCCGCGTACACCCCGCGCACGAAAGTGCTGTTGTTCGTCAGCCCCGACAACCCGTCAGGTGCGGTGTGCTCGCCCGACATGGTGAAAGCGATCGGGGAGTGGGCGCTGGAACGTGGCGTCTGGGTGATCACCGACGAGATCTACGAGCACCTCACCTACGGCGACAACGAGTTCGTGTCGATGCCGACGGTGGTGCCGGAGCTGGCCGATCAGTGCCTGATCGTCAACGGCGTCGCCAAGACCTATGCGATGACGGGGTGGCGCGTCGGCTGGATGATCGGGCCCAACGACATCGTCAAGGCGTCCGCCAACTTCCAGAGCCACGCCACCTCGAACGTTGCGAACGTCAGCCAGCGTGCCGCGCTCGCGGCGGTGTCCGGCCCGCTCGACGACGTGGTCGAGATGCGCAAGGCGTTCGCCCGCCGCGCGCAGACGATGTACACCATGCTCAACGCCATCGACGGCGTCACGTGTCTCGAGCCGCAGGGGGCGTTCTACGCGTTCCCCGACCTGACCGGCCTGCTGAACCGGCCGATCGGGGGAGTGAGCGTGTCGAACACCCTCGAGTTGGCCGACCTCGTGCTCGACACCGCGAAGGTCGCGTTCGTGCCAGGCGAGGCGTTCGGACTCGGCGGCTACGGGCGGTTCTCCTTCGCGCTCGGCGACGACGACATCGTGGAGGGCATCAGTCGCTTCGCTGCGCTCGTCGCCTCCTGACGGCGCGAGACGCAGGTCTCAGCGCTCGATGGTGATGTCGTAGGCGCAGGTGTGCGCGCCTGATGTCTTGTGGGTCACCCGCTCGACGACGGCGTCCGGGAGCACGCCTTGGAGAAATTCGAGTTCGCTCGCACAAGCTTGGCGAAACCGGCTTGCCACTGCCCAGATCGCGCAGTTGTGCAGGTTGATCCGGTAGTGGTCGTCGGCGAGCTGCTCGAAGTCGGTCAGATAGCCCTGAGCATCCATGAGCGCCGTGACCTGACCGATGCGCGCCTCGATCGAGGGGCCGTCCAAGTGCTGCTTCGACTGCTCGACGAGGAGTTCCCGGCGCCGGTCGAACACGCGCTGCACCAGTTCTGGGTCTTCGGCGTCGATCAACTCGAGCAGCTCGATCGAGAGGTCGTCGGCGGTGACGAACAAGGGCTCAGCGAGTTCGGTGGCGTGGTAGCGGTCGGCGGGCCGGCCGGTCTGCCCCCGCTGGCGCCGGGCCGAGATCAGACCGGCGGATCGAAGTGCGCTGAGGTGCTGGCGCACGGCGCTGGCGGAGATCTCCAGCGTGTCGGCGAGTTCGTCGGCAGTTGCCTCCCCCCGGCGTTTCAGCACCTCCAGCACCCGGCGCTGCGTGGGCGACGGCGAGCTGTCGACAGCGGCGGACGGGGTGGCCATGTGGCGAGGGTAACACCGAAATCCGAGGTTGTGCGAGTTTCGCAAGGCTGAACTTGTGAAAGCAGAAATCTGCTGGTAGCAAGAGGTACGAGATGCCTTTCCACCCGCTGTCGACCCCCTGGCGAGCCCGCAGCTGCACGCCGATAGCATCGTGTGGCGCAACGTCGTGCGTCGACGCCGTGCCGATGCCACGACCGACCCCCACCGCGCCCACGGCGTCGGTGACAGAGAGGAACTGCGATGACTGAGACTGCGACGCCCGAAACAGCGATCACCGGGAGCCGGAGCGAGATCGAACAGTTGACGCAGGCGGGGTATCAGTACGGCTTCAGCTCCGACCTCGACACCGACATCGCGCCGCCCGGCCTCAACGCCGACATCGTGCGGCTGATCTCTGCGAAGAAGAACGAGCCGGAGTGGCTGCTCGACTGGCGGTTGGCCGCCTACGAAGCGTGGACGAAGATGGACGAGCCCGATTGGGCGAAACTCCAGATCGCACCGATCGACTACCAGGCCATCAGCTATTGGGCGGCGCCCAAGCCGAAGCCAGTGCTCGACAGCATGGACGATGTCGACCCCGACATCCGTGAGATGTTCGACAAGCTCGGCATCCCGCTGCACGAGCAGAAGCTGCTCAGCAACGTGGCGGTCGACGCAATCGTCGATTCGGTGTCGGTGACGACCACGTTCAAGGAGACCCTGCTCGAAGCTGGGGTGATCTTCTGCTCGTTCTCCGAGGCGGTCCGCGACTACCCCGAACTCGTGCGCGAGCACCTCGGATCGGTCGTGCCGGTGCGCGACAACTACTTCGCCGCGCTCAACTCGGCGGTGTTCTCCGACGGCTCGTTCTGCTACATCCCCAAGGGCGTTCGCTGCCCGATGGAATTGTCGACGTACTTCCGCATCAACTCCCAGAACACGGGACAGTTCGAGCGCACGCTGATCGTCGCCGAGGACGACTCGCACGTGTCGTACCTCGAGGGCTGCACCGCACCGCAGCGTGACGAGAACCAGCTGCACGCCGCCGTCGTCGAGCTGGTCGCGAAGGATCGAGCGGAGATCAAGTACTCGACCGTGCAGAACTGGTACCCCGGCGACGAAAACGGCGTCGGTGGCATCTACAACTTCGTCACCAAGCGCGGCCGTGCGCTCACCGACGCCAAGATCTCGTGGACGCAGGTCGAAACCGGCTCTGCGATCACCTGGAAGTACCCCAGCGTGATCCTGCAGGGCGACCGCTCGGTCGGCGAGTTCTACTCGGTTGCGTTGTCCAGTCAGCGCCAGCAGGCCGACACCGGCACCAAGATGATCCACATCGGCAAGGACACCACCAGCACGATCATCTCCAAGGGCATCTCCGCCGCCCATGGCCAGAACACCTATCGGGGCCTGGTCAAGGTGATGCGTTCAGCGGAGAACGCCCGCAACTACACGCAGTGCGATTCGCTGCTCCTCGGCAAGGAGTGCGGTGCCCACACGGTGCCGTACATCGAGGTGAAGAACCCGACCGCCCAGATCGAGCACGAGGCGTCCACCTCCACGGTGGGTGAAGACCAGTTGTACTACTGCCGCCAACGCGGCATGACCGAAGAAGACGCGATGTCGATGATCGTCAACGGCTTCTGCCGTGAGGTGTTCAACGAACTCCCGATGGAATTCGCCGTCGAAGCTCAGCGCCTGCTGAGCGTGAGCCTGGAAGGAAGTGTCGGCTGATGCTGCACGTCAACAACCTCACCGCCGCCATCGGCGACAAGCAGATCCTCAAGGGGCTCGACCTCGACGTCGGCTCCGGCGAAGTGCACGCCATCATGGGCCCCAACGGCTCCGGCAAGAGCACCTTCGCGCATGCCCTCGCCGGTCGCGACGGATACGAGATCGGTGGAACGGTCACGCTCGACGGTGCCGACCTGCTCGACATGGAGCCCGAAGCACGCGCCGCCGCCGGCGTCTTCTTGGGATTCCAGTACCCGGTGGAGATTCCGGGCGTGAACAACATGTACTTCCTGCGCACGGCGCTGAACTCGGTGCGGCGCACCCGCGGCGAGACCGAAATCGGTGCCCGCGACTTCCTGGCGGTCGCCAAGGACGCAATGAAGCTGGTCGAGATGAAGCCGGACTTCCTCGACCGGGCGGTCAATGCTGGGTTCAGCGGTGGCGAGAAGAAGCGCAACGAGATCCTGCAGATGGCGGTCATGCAGCCGCGTCTCGCCGTGCTCGACGAGACCGATTCGGGCCTCGACATCGACGCGCTGCGAGTGATCGCCGGCGGCGTCAACGCCCTGCGTGGCCCCGAGCGTTCGATGATCGTCATCACCCACTACCAGCGCCTGCTCGACTACATCAAGCCCGACTTCGTGCACGTGTTGGTCGATGGTCGAATCGTCGAGTCCGGCGACTACACACTCGCGCTGCATCTCGAGGACCACGGCTACGCCGACTTCGTCAACACCGATCTCAACGATGCGCCCGAGCGTCCGCTCGCGGGCGCACCGTCGTGACGATGAGCGCGCCGGTGGCGCCGAGCGGCGTGCTCGACCGACTCGACGGCATCGCGCTGCCGACTCGGCGCGACGAGTCGTGGCGGTACGCACCGCACCGTCTGCTGGGCGAGCTGACCTTTGGCACATCGCCCGCGGCCGTCACCGCTGGCCGGGCCGATCTCGATCTCGATCTCGACGAGTGTCTCCCGGTGCTCGATGGGCCCCGAATCGTCGTGGTCAACGGTGTGGTCGATCGTGACCAGTCGGACCTCGCCGGCGCTGCCGGTGTGTCGATCGCGACGCTGGCCGACGCACTCGCCGAGCGGTCCGAGTTGGTCGGCGTACGCACCGAACGCAGCGACGAGTCGATCTCCGATGCCTTCATGGCGCTCAATCTCGCCCATGGCGTCGACGGCGTCGTGATCAGCGTCGACCGTGGCGTCACGCTCGACACCCCGATCCACATCGTCGACATCGCTGCCCCCACTGCCGAGACGAACACCTCGTGTAGCGGCGTGATCATCGACATCGGTGCAGCCAGCAACGTCACGGTCGTCGAGTCGCGCATCGGGGTGGGGACGCAGTTCGGTGGCTCCAACGTGCGCACCTCGATCACGGTCGGCGACGACACCACGCTCGACCACATCGTCATCCAAGACCTGCCGGCAGAGCAGGTCCACCTCAGTGCCGTCGAGATCTCCCAGGGTGAGCGCAGTACCGTCAACGCACGCTCGTTCAATCTCGGTGCTGCCTACGGACGCCTGGAGTACGTGGTCGAGTTGGCCGGCGCTGGCGCGCACATCGATCTGTCTGGGCTGTACTTCGGTGTTGGCGACCAGATTCTCGATCAGCAGATCTCGGTGGTGCATGCCGTCGAGGACTGCACCAGCCGGCAGTCCTACCGAGGCGTCCTCGATGACGCCAGCACCGGTGTGTTCAACGGCGGCATCGACGTACGGCCCGGAGCCGATGGCACCGATGCCGAGCAGTCGAACGACAATCTGCTGCTGTCGAACCGGGCTGAGGTGAACACGCAGCCCCGTCTCGAGATCCTCGCTGACGAGGTCAAGTGCAAGCACGGCGCCACGGTTGGGCAACTCGATGACACGGCGCTGTACTACCTGCGCTCACGCGGCATCAACGCCGACGACGCGCGGCGCCTGTTGATCAACGGCTTCGCCGATCAGGTCATCGACGAGATCGGCATCGACGCGATCTGCGCCTGGATCACCCATCGGTTGGGGCACGATCATGACTGATCCGAACATCGCCAACGAGAACGTCGGCGTTGGCGTCGGCGTCCGCAAGGGGTTTGCGCTGCCGCGCGACACCGAGGTCACGATCGTTCCTGCTGGGCACCGCACCGTGCTGGCCAAGGGGGATCGCGTCACGCTGCTCCAGGCGCTCGGCGGCACCGCCACCGTGAAGACGCGTGATGGTGAGATGGCTCGGTTGAGCCGAAACGATTCCGTCGAGTTCGGCTTCATCGAGGCCCCCGTCGGCGACGCTGGCGCTGACGAGACGGCGAGCGATGTGCCGTTCAGTATCGACCGGGTGTGGGAGGCCGCCACCACGGTCTACGACCCCGAGATCCCGGTCGACATCGTCGAACTCGGGCTGGTCTACCGGGTGGATGCCGAGGAGCTGGCGAGCGGCGGGTGGCGTGTCGAAGTCGACATGTCGGTCACCGCTCCGTTCTGCGGGATGGGTGACATCTTGCGCCAAGATCTGCACGACGCCGTCGCAGCCTTGCACGGCGTCGACGAGGTCGAGGTGAAGCTGGTGTTCGACCCGCCGTGGGATGCCTCACGTCTCTCCGACGTGGCCCGCCTCGAACTCGGCTTCATGTGACCCACCCCACCTCACAGCGATGAGTTTCCGCGCGCCCCGTCCGCGCGAAGACTCATCGCATCGGATTCGATCTTCACAGCGATGAGTTTCCGCGCGACCCGTCCGCGCGAAGACTCATCGCGTCTTGGTGGTGGGGGTCAGCCGGGGGTCGGGTCGGTCGTGGGTGACTCCGCGTCCGATGTGTCGGTCTTCTGCGTTTCGGCTGGCTTCGGAGCGGCGCCCGATGTCGTCGAGCTGCCGGAGATCTTCCGTGCGGCATCGTCGACTTTCGACGTGATCGACGAACTCTTGCCCTTGGTGGCCTTGTCGACCTGATCGGTGGCCTTGTCGACGATCGGCGCCACCTTGTGCTTGTTCTTGGAGAATTGCTGCTTGACGGTGTCCATGAATCCCATGGACCTCAACAGTAGCGAGGTCTCAGCCGGACATGGACTGATCGAGTGCGTCGGCGAGCGTGCTCCAGCCGAGCACCGCGCACTTGATGCGCACCGGGAACTTCACCACGCCCTGGAGTGCTTCGAGATCGCCGAGGTCGATGTCGTCGTCACCGGGCTGCAGGTCGACGACGTCGAGGCCCATCATCGAACGGAAGCGACGGATCATGGCGCGGGCTTCGGTGACCGGCTTGCCGATGATGGCTTGGCTCATCATCGATGCCGATGACTGCGAGATCGAGCAGCCCTGACCGCTGATCTTCACATCGGCGACCACGGCATCGTCGCCGTCACCGTCGACGAGGAGATACAGCGTGATCTCGTCGCCGCAGAGCGGATTGTGACCGCGCGACTCCACCGCGGGTGGAGATTCGAGCTCACCACGATTCCGCGGGGTGCGGTAGTGATCGAGAATGATCTCGCGGTAGAGGTCTTCGAGGCCAGCCATCAGAATCCGAAGATATCGCTTGCGCTGTCCAGGGCGTCGGCCAGGGTGTCGACGTCGTCCTTGCCGTTGTACAGATAGAAGCTGGCCCGGGTCGTCGATTGAACCCCGAGCGCCTGCATCAATGGCTTCGCACAGTGATGCCCGGCGCGCACGCACACGTTGCGTTCGTCGAGAATCTGGCTGATGTCGTGCGGGTGGAGATCGCGGAACGCAAAGCTCAGCACTCCGCCCCGGATGGCGGTGTCGGTCGGTCCGTAGATCGTGATCTCATCGCCGAATCGTCCGTTCAGCGTGTCGAGCGCGTAGCGGGTGACGTCGATCTCGTGCTGGCGGATCTCGGTCATGCCGATGCTCTCGAGGAACTCGACCGCTGCATGCAGGCCGACCGCCTCGACGATCGGTGGGGTCCCGGCCTCGAACTTCGCAGGGACCGGAGCCGTCGTGTACCCGTCGAGGGTGACCGTGTCGATCATGTTGCCGCCACCGAGGAACGGGGGCATCGCGTCGAGGAGCTCCATGCGCCCCCAGAGCATGCCGATGCCCGATGGTCCGCACATCTTGTGGCTCGAGAATGCGACGAGATCGGCATCCCACGCTTGGACGTCGGTGACGTTGTGCGGGACGTACTGGCAGGCGTCGACGATTGCGAGGGCTCCCGCATCGTGCGCAGCGCGACACAGCTCGGCGATTGGCGGGATGGTGCCGAGCACGTTGCTCATCGCGGTGAACGACAGCGCCTTGGCGCCATCGAGCAGTCGGTCGAGCTCGGTCAGGTCGAGCTGGCCGTCAGCGGTGAGCGGGATCCAGCGGATCTCGATGCCGCGCTCGTCACGCAACATCTGCCACGGGACGATGTTGGCGTGGTGTTCCATGTGGGTGAGGACCACGACGTCACCCTCGTCGAAGGTTGGCTCGACCCCAGGCGGATACGATCAGGTTCATCGACTCGGTGGCGTTCTTGGTGAACACGATCTCGTCGGAGGACGGAGCGTTGATCAGCCGGGCGATTGCACGACGGGCGCCTTCGAAGGCTTCGGTGGCTTCGCCAGCGAGCCGGTAGGAGCTGCGGTTGATCGGCGCGTACGACTGTTCGAGGAACTCCGACATCGCATGGATCACCTGGCGGGGCTTCTGGGAGGTGTTGCCCGAGTCGAGATACACCAGCGGTTTGTCGTCGATCTTGCGGGCCAGGATCGGAAACTCCTTGCGCACGGTGTCGAGGTCGAACGCCATCGGTTCATGCTACCGGTGTACCGCGCCGGGGCTGATGTGACGATCCACTCGCTGGCTGTTGTTCACGTGTCGCGGAGGTCCTCCTTCCACGAGCGAAACCGCGTGTGGTGGGTGCCGCCGGGCCCGAGGCCATCGGCCGATCCGTCGGGGAACAGCCGGAGTGTGACGGCGTCGTCCAGACGGTCGGCGGGCGCTGCCGGGGGGGCCGTGGGCGGTTGACCAGGCGACCACGGCGGAGCGGCCAAGTGCGGGGTGGCGCAAGTAGGGGCGAGGGTCGGAGTGCGGGGGGTGGCCAGCTGGAGGGTCCGGGTGCGGCGGGGGGTTAGTTGGGGGGGGGGTGTGGTTGCGTAGGGGGGGTTCGCCCAGTAGCGGGCGTCGGCGCCCTTGGCCGGGCCAGCACGCCACAGCAACCACGTGCCGATGCGGCGTTTGTACTCGGCGATCGGCCGGCCTGGGAGGTCGTCGCCGAGACGCGAGAGATCCGCAGGCGCTTCGACCCACGCGGTCGCAGGAACGTTGCGGTCGCGGATCGGGGTCGGTGGGAGATCTGCGGTGTGGACCGGGGTGTTGTCGAGCGGGCGCTCGTCGTAGCGCATCAGCTCACCAACCGCGTTCGATCCATTCGTCGAGGTGCGGACGCTCGGTGCCGATCGTGGTGTCGAGGCCGTGGCCAGGCAGCACGATCGTGTCGTCGGGAAAGGTGAACAGCTTGGAGGTGATCGAGGTGATGATCGTGTCGAAGTCGGCATCGTCGAACGACGTGTTGCCGGGCCCACCCGGGAAGAGCGTGTCACCGGTGAACAGCAGGGGAGTGTCGTCGAGTGCGAACGAGATCGACCCGGGCGTGTGGCCTGGGTTGTGAATCGCGTGCAAGCGAAGACGCCCGACCTCGATCACCTCGGCATCGTCGATGAACACGTCGTAGCCGACGTCCTTCAGCTTGGGTGCGTCGAGTGCGGTGACCGCCACTTCGTAGCCGGCTTCACGCATGGCCGGTACCGCCTGGATGTGGTCCCAGTGGCCATGTGTCTCGAGCACGCGCTTCACACCGAGGTGGTCGCACAGCTCGAGCAGTTGCTCGTGCTCGTTGGCAGCGTCGAGCAGCACCGCCTCGCCGGTGGCGCGGCAGCGCACGACGAACACGTTGTTCTCGTACGGACCGACGACCACCTTGTGGACCTCGACATCAGCGTTCGACCAGTGCAGCGTGTTGGTGGGTGCAGCCATCGCATCAGTGTGCCAGCCAGATGGGATCGAGCGATCGACCCGGGCCCAAGGGGTCACGGTGTGCCCGCTGTAATCGTCCCCCGAGCAGGTGGACTCGCGTCGAGTGGTGACGGCTGGGTGTGTGGCGATCGTTCGGGTGATGATCACGAACTGATCACGTCGAAGCCGAGGCCCAGTGCCACGCCGATGTGCGCTGGGTCGAACGTGATGAAACGGATCGGTTCTGGCAGCCGCTCGGCCGCGGCGAAGTGGATGGCATCGGTGAGGCGCACGGGTTGGGTTCGGGCGAGTCCGGCCGCTCGTTCGAGGCAGCGCTGGTCGACTGGCACGACGTGGAGATGATCCCAGGCGAGCCGGATCGCGTCTTCGAGATCGAGGCGAAGGATCGCCTGGTCGGTGAGCCGGTCGATCGCCGGCAATGCCTCGGTGAGCGCGAGTGCCGAAGCTGCCCAGACCGGGTCGGCTTCGAGGGCCTCGAGGGTGGTCGCACGAGCTGGCCCGTCGACCGCCAGCGCCAACAGTGCACTCGTGTCCAGCACCACCGTCACCGTCTCGCCTCCCAACCCCAGACGTCGAACTGCGGTCCCATCAGCCGCGGAGCTCTCGCAGGACCTGGTCGATTCGGACGCCAGCCCACACCGCCACTGGTTCGGGTGGGCGCCACGTGCTGAAGCGTCGTGGGGGAAGCACCGCACCGGAGCCGATCAGGCGTTCGAGGTTCGGTGCGTCGGCGTCGAGCGGGCCGAGTTGCGCAACCGGCCGTCCGCCGACGGTGATCACCGTGCGTTCGCCGCCCTCGGCGCATCGGATCGCTTCTGCCAACCCGGCGCGCAGCTCGCGCACTCCGGCAGATCGACTCGAATGTGTGTCCACACGTGTACACAAGCAGAGTTGCACGACCCGATGCAAGCCCGCCATGATCTCGCCCATGAACTTTGCCTTCACCGACGAACAAGAAGAACTCCGCAGCACCGTGCGCTCCTTCCTCGAGAACAAGAGCTCCGAGGAAGCGGTCCGCGAGCAGATGGAGACCGAAGACGGCTTCGATCCGGCCGTTTGGAGTCAGATGGGTGAGCAGATGGGCCTCCAGGGCCTGTCGATCCCCGAAGAATTCGGCGGCTCGGGCTACGGCTTCGTCGAACTCGGCATCGTGCTCGAGGAGATGGGTCGCGCCCTGCTGTGCGCCCCGTTCTTCTCCACCGCCGTGCTCGCCGCCAACACGTTGCTGCAGTCCGGCGACGAGGCCGCCAAGGCCAAGTACCTCCCCGGCATTGCCTCGGGCGAGACCATTGCGACCCTCGCCTACACCGAGCCCTCGGGCAAGTGGGACGAATCGGGCATCACGATGGAGGCCACCGCCTCCGGCGACGGCTACACGCTCAGCGGCACGAAGTCGTTCGTGCTCGACGGCAACGCCGCCAACCTGATCATCGTGGCTGCCAAGACGGCAGCGGGAATCAGCCTGTTCGCCGTGCAGGGCGACGCCGCCGGGCTCACCAAGACGAACCTGTCCACGATGGACCAGACTCGCAAGCAGGCGAAGCTCGACTTCGACAACACGCCGGCCGAGCTGATCGGCACCGACGGCGAGGGCTGGACCACGCTCGAGACCGTGCTCGACCTCGCCGCCGTGGCACTCGCCGCCGAGCAGGTCGGTGGCGCCCAGATGGTGCTGGAAATGGCAGTCGACTACGCCAAGGTGCGCGTCCAGTTCGGCCGCCCGATCGGTTCGTTCCAGGCGATCAAGCACAAGTGTGCCGACATGCTCCTCGAAGTCGAGTCGGCCAAGTCGGCTGCGTACTACGGCATGTGGTGCGCCAGCGAGATGAACGACGAGCTGCCCTCGACCGCGTCGCTCGCCAAGGCGTACTGCTCGGAGGCCTACTTCCACGCCGCTGCCGAGAACATCCAGATCCATGGCGGTATCGGCTTCACCTGGGAGCACCCGGCCCACCTGTACTTCAAGCGGGCCAAGAGCTCCGAGCTCCTCTTCGGTGATCCCACCTATCACCGCGAGCAGCTCGCCCAGCGCATCGGTATCTGATCCGGCCGACCCGGTTCACCTCGTCCGAGCGATGAGTTTCCGTGCGCACACGTCGCGCGGAAACTCATCGCTCGTTCGCGTTCGTAGACTTCCCCGCTGATGGATGGCATCACGATCGTGTTCGCAGTGGTGGCTGCGCTGTCGGTGTTCGTCATTGCGGCGGTGGTGGTCGGACGCGAGGCCCATCGTCTCGATGCGGTGGCCCCCCGTGCGGTGTACAAGCTCGACGAGGCGGTCGACTTCGTGTGCGACCGGCTCCCCGACGAGAGCCAGGCACGACTGACCCCACAGGAGGTCGAGCAGCTGCTGCTGTTCCACATGCGCTGGTTGCACGAGCAGGGGTTGCAGCCCGATGGTGTGGTCGATCGTCCGCAGTCGATCTCCGAGCCGGTGGTGCTCACGGAGGATTCGCTCACCGGCTACCTGATCGGTGAAGCGGAGGCGAACGACATCGATCTGCTCGACGACGTCGATGCCGTGCACGTGGTCGAGGCGCACTTGCAGTACTTCGAGGCGATCGGCGCCGTTGGCCCGCCCGCCCCGCTCGACGACGCACTCTGAGCAGCGCTCGTCGATCGAAGCCCCCGGAGACCCGGGCTCGGGGAAACCCGGGCTGGGGGAACCGACTCGCCGATTGGCATGATGCCCTCATGGCATCGAGCATCCCGAAAGACCGCACCGTCGCAGCGCTCGGGGAGGTGTGGGCCAGCCTCGACGAGCTACTCGGCGAACTGACCGACGAACAGTGGCAGCTCGCCTCACCATTGCCTGGCTGGAGTGTGCAGGACAACGTGTCGCACATCATCGGTACCGAGGCGATGCTGTCGGGTGAGCCAGGCCCTGATGTTGAGGTCGATCGCAACACCAGCGTGCACGTACGCAACGACATCGGTGCGTTCAACGAACAGTGGGTCGAGGCGCTGCGCACTGCATCGCCCGACGAGGTGCTGTCGCGGTTCCGGGAGCTCACCGGTGCGCGGTTGGCGTCGCTCCAGCAGATGGGTGACGACGAGTGGAACGCCGAGTCCTTCACGCCGGCCGGCAAGGACACGTTCGGGAGGTTCATGCAGATCCGTGTCTTCGACTGCTGGCTGCACGAACAGGACATTCGCGACGCGGTCGGCCGTCGCGGCCATGAGACCGGGCTGGCGGTCGATGTGGTGCTCGACGAGATGTCGACCGCACTCGGGTTCGTGGTCGGCAAGAAGGCCGGCGCAGCCGCCGGGCAATCGGTGACGTTCGCGCTGACCGACGAGGGTTCGGTGGTGCGCGAACTTCACGTCGAGGTGGGCGAACGAGCGGCGGTGGTTCCGGCGTTGAGCGCTCCCGCGACGGTGGTGCTCACGATGCCGATCGGCGTGATGACGCGACGGTGTGCCGGGCGGGTCGGGCCCGAGGATCTGCTCGACCAGGTCGTCATCGACGGTGACCTCGCACTCGCAGCCAGTGTTCTGGAGAACCAGAGCTACACGATCTGACTTCGGAGAATCGCGATATCGGCTCGCCATCGGCTGCGCTGGTGTGCTGAACTCTTCTGCACCAGAGAGAGGAGGTGGTCCAACACATGCCAGACAATTCATACGGGACCCTGGAGGTGGTTGGCCGCTAGGCCGACAGGCTGGACCGCCTGGCGAATTTCCGCCAACCCCCGCTGAACTTCATCGCCGCAGCTGGTCCCCGCGGTGTCCAATCATCACACCTGGGGTCTGACCCCAGATGAGATCGATGGTCATGGTGAATTCAGTCCCACACAGTCCGTGCGATGCCGGGATCGAACCTCGATCCCGGCATCGTCGCGTCTGGGCATCAGCCGGCGGTTTGCGACCGGTGCCAGTTCCAGGCGGTGGTGATCACCTCGTCGAGGCCGTAGCGGGCGCTCCAACCGAGCGTGTCGGCAGCGAAACGTCGGGTCCGCGTACGTCGACACCGGGTCGCCCGGGCGGCGATCGACGACGTCGTACGGCACCGGGCGCCCGCTGACGCGTTCTGCGGCACGGATCACGTCGAGCACCGATGACCCCACACCGGTGCCGACGTTGACCTCCACGGTCGGTCCGCCGGCGGCGAGGTGGTCGAGTGAGCGAACGTGAGCGTCGGCAAGGTCGTCGACATGGATGTAGTCGCGGATGCACGTGCCGTCGGGAGTGTCGTAGTCGTCGCCGAACACCGACAGGCGCCGATCGCCGAGCAGGATCGCCTTCATCACCAGCGGGATGAGGTTGATGCTGTAGGTCCAGTCTTCGCCGATCCGTCCGTCGAAGCTGGCGCCTGCAGCGTTGAAGTAGCGCAAGCTCACCGCACGGAGACCGTTGGTGACGCCGTACCAGCGCATGATCCGCTCGATGTCGGCTTTGGTCTCGGCGTACACGCTTTCCGGTGCGATCGGGGCCGCCTCGGTGACTGGCACTTCCGGCGGTGTGCCGTACACCGAACACGACGACGAGAACACCACCTGGTCGATGCCGTTGGCGAGACAGGTGTCGAGCAGTTCGACGGATCCGGCAACGTTGTTGCGCCAGTACTTGGTCGGCTGTTCCATCGATTCTCCGACCGCCTTGTACGCAGCAAAATGGACCACCTGAGTGACGTGGTGATCGCGGATCACGCTTCCGACGAGCTCGTTGTCGGAGATGTTTCCGACCACGAGCGGTGCGTCGATGACCGCGTCGGCTCGGCCGAGTTCGAGCGAATCGAGGACGACCACCTCCCGTCCGGCACGTCGAAGCGCCCTCACGGTGTGGGATCCGATGTAGCCGGCGCCGCCGGTGACAAGCACAGTCATGGTGACCACTCTGCCAGTCCCCGGGCCGGTCCGGTCGGCATCGGCTACCGTTGCATCCCGATGGCACGTCACCCGAAGTTCGAGCACAGCCGATTCGTCGGCGACAAACGCACCCAGTTGGTCTACGACCTCGACTCGTGGGACGACATGTCGGTGATCGACGACATCGTCGAGCACGGCGTCGGGCTGAGCTTCGCTCCCGACGAACTGCCAGAAGCGCGCAACCGTGGGTATCACCTGGCGACACCCGACTCCCGCCGCCGATTTCGCTCGCCGCGATCGTGACGACACCGCACCTTCCTGAAGCGTGATGGGCTGAGGTGGCGTCGTGCCGGGGATGAACGAGCGGTTCGTGTCCAACGGGCTCTCACTGGCCTGTCACATCGCCAGCCCGTCGGGTCCGATCGAGCCGGGTCCAGCGGTGATCCTCTGCCACGGGTACCCGATTGCGTCGCTCGATGCCGAGCGTGCCGGAGGAACGTTTCCGCAGTTGATGGACCGGGTGGCCCACGAACTGGGCTGCGTGTCGATGACCTTCAACTTCCGTGGCTGTGGTCAGAGCGAAGGCGACTTCTCGTTGCAGGGATGGGTCGATGACCTCCGCAACGCGATCACACATCTGCAGTCGCTGCATGAGCTCTCCGCTGGTGTGGTGCTGCTGGGAACCAACACCGGCGGCTCGATCGTGATCTGTGTCGCTGCCGACGACCCTCGGGTGGTCGCTGCTGGTCTCCTGAGCCCTCGCGCCGACTTCGACGACTGGGCCGACCATCCCCGACGCTTTCTCGAACACGCACGCGAGATCGGAGCCATCCGCAGCCGACAGTTCCCACCGTCGGTGGAGGAGTGGACGCGAGAGTTCCGCCGGTTCCGGCCGGTTGCCTCCGCTCGCCGGTTCGCTCCGCGCCCGTTGCTGGTGATGCACGGCGAGGAGGACGACAGCGTGCCGGTGTCCGACGCCCGTCAACTGGTCAACGCCCACGGTGACGCTGAACTGAGTCTGTTCCAGGGTGCGGGGCATCGCCTGCGCCACGATCCCCGTGCCGTTGCGGTGCTGCTGGGGTGGCTCGAGCGGATTCGCTCCGCCCAGATGCACCCGTCTGCTGAACTGCTCTGATCCGTCGAGCGCGCCGCCGGGTAGTGGCCCGAGCGGGAATCGTCAGTTTCGGCCGGTCGCGAGCGCTGGCCGTATGCTTGGGGAGTGCTGAAGCGTTGGCAGGCGCTGTTCGTGGCGATTGCTGATGCTGGCGGGCGTGATGGTGCTACCCTGCCGGTGGGGTATCGGCTTCCGGCCTCGTGATGGAGTGGGATGATATCGGTTCCGATTGGTGAGCTGGCATCCGTCCGCGGCACGGTGCCCTGGTGGCTACGGGTGTTCGGACCGAGGTGCTCGACTGCCGAGGGGTGGGTGGAGTCCGAGGTGGGCGTAATTGATGCGGGTGGCGGGTTCGAGATTCCATTGTCGTTCGGTGTCGATCTCGCTGGAACGTACAGGTACCGGGTGGTTGCCGACACGCCGGATGGCCCGTTGCTGAGCGAGCGAGTTCGACATCGTCCGCACGGAGCCGACGGTGCCGACTCGCCGCGGAGACGACGGTGCCAATCCGAGTCGACGGAGTCAACGGTGCCGACGGTGCCGACGGAGTCAACGGAGTCAACGGTGCCGTCCGGAGTCGACGGTGCCGGCGGAGTCGACGGAGTCGACGGTGCCGTCGGTGCCGTCCGGGTCGACGGTGCCGACTGAGTCAACGGAGTCGACGGTGCCGTCCGGGTCGTCGGTGCCGGCGGAGTCAACGGAGTCGTCGGTGCCAACTGAGACCACCGAGTCGGTTGTTGTGCCTGCGGTGATCGGTCTCTGTTTCACGGCGGGGTTCGAAGCGGGTTGGTGTGTTGACGTGGGTGTGGGGTGTGGTGAGTGGTTCGTCTGGTGTTGAGGTGTTCACCGAGGTGTTGACTGGTGAGGGGTGGAGTCGTTCTGAGTCGGCGGTGACGGGTGCGACGGGGTATTACCAGATTCCGTTGTCGTATGGGTCGTCTATTGCGGGGACGTACCGTTGTCGGGTTGGGTGCGGTGACGCCGGGTGGGACGGTGTTAGCGATCGAGGTTGAGTTGGTGCGGACGGCGCTCGTTGGTGTCGGTGTCGGCGTCGAGTGCGGGTACGAAGCGCGGTTGGTGCGTTGACGTATGGGTGTGGGGTCGTGTGAGTGGTGTTCCTGGCGTTGAGGTGTTCACCGAGGTGTTGGTGGGTGGTCGTGTGGAGTCGGTCGCAGATGCGGTCGAGTGATGCGACGGGGTATTACCCGATTCCGTTGACGTATGGGTCGGGTACGGCGGGGACGTTGCGGTGGCGGGTGGGGGCGGTGACGTCGGGTGGCACGGTGTATAGCGATGAGTTCGATTTCGCTCGTACGGCGCCGTTGGTGTCGGTGTCGGCGTCGAGTGCGGGTACGAAGCGGGTTGGTGCGTTGACGTATGCGTGGGGTCGTGTGAGTGGGTACGTGGAGGGTCGGGTGTTCACGCAGGTGTTGACGCCTCGGGGTTGGAGTACGTCGCAGGTGCGGTCGAGTGATGCGACGGGGTATTACTTGATTCCGTTGACGTATGGGGCGAGCACGGCGGGGACGTTGCGGTGGCGGGTGGGTGCGTCGACGCCTGGCGGCACCGTGTACAGCGAAGAGTTCGATTTCGTGCGGACGATGCCGCCCGTGTCGGTGTCGGCGACGACGGCGGGTCCGACGCCGGTCGGGGGCGTCACCCGCGCGTCGGGTCGCGTCGACGGCTTCACCGGTGGTCGGGTGTTCACCCAGGTGCTGCTGTCCGGCGGATGGAGTGAGTGCGCAGATCCGAACGAGTGGTTCGTCGGGTTCGTACCAGATCCCGCTGACCTACGGGGCGAACACGGCGGGGACGCTCGCGGTGGCGTGTCGGTGCCGTCACCCCTGGCGGCCACGTGTTCAGCGACGAGTTCGACGTCACCCGCACGCAACCACCGCCGCGACAACTCCACCTGTCCTTCGACGACGGCCCGAGTGCGTTCACCGGGCCGATGCTCGACGTGCTCGCTCGCTATGAC
Organism: Ilumatobacteraceae bacterium; assembly: GCA_963793335.1. Taxonomy (GTDB): domain Bacteria; phylum Actinomycetota; class Acidimicrobiia; order Acidimicrobiales; family Ilumatobacteraceae; genus Sva-07. Next base: position 215,098 of record CAWBZS010000004.1, read on the forward strand.
GCTCGAGCAACGTTCTTCCCCGTGGGTGTTGCGGTCAACTCCGGCGCATCGCTGCTGCGTCGGGCCGTCGCCGAGGGTCACACGATCGGCAACCACACGTGGAACCACCCGTCGCTCCGAGGTATCTCCTCGTCCCGGTTCCGCAGCGAGGTCCTCAGTACGCAGAGTGCGATCCAGGCGGCAACCGGCGTTCGCCCGACCTGCCTGCGGCCCCCGTATGGCGCTACCGATTCTCGCACGGCGCCTCGGGCAGCGGCGCTCGGCCTGAGTGTCGAGTTGTGGGACGTCGACCCGCAGGACTGGCGCAGGCCGGGCTCCAACGTCATCGCGTCACGGGTGATTCGCAACGCACGTCCGGGCTCGGTGGTGGTGATGCACGACGGTGGCGGCACCCGCACTCAGACCGTCGCCGCCGTTGAGCAGATCCTGGCCCACTTCTCGGCTCCGGCTGGGTGTTCACGCCGATGCCCGGCTGCTGACCGTGGCACCACACAAGTCTAGATCGCCTGCTCGATCGTTGCTTGCGATGCGGGAGTTTGGGACCTGGTCCCGGGATGTTGCTGAGGTCCCCCGTCGTGCTGGCGGAGTTGATGGTGTTCGCTGGGGTGCAGTCGAGCTATGCGGCAATGAACAACACCATGGCTACAGCGTTGGCTTCGGGAGCGTGGCCCGACGACTCGGTCTGGGACTACGCGGGCTACACCGCGACTCGGAACTCATGGTTCACACGAGACGGTGTTCACCTCACTCCCAGTGGTGCCGGCGCAATCGCCGATTGGCTCTCGTTGCAAGTCGGGTAGTTGCGTCGTCCGCAGGCAGTACACGAGGCGTGCGGACTTCCGAGCCGACGACCCCACCGAGATAGTCTGTGGTCATGCGGAGTCGGTTGGTTGCCGTTGTCGTGGCGTTGCTGATGCTGGGAGGAGCGATTGCGCTCCCTGTCGGTGGTGTGGCGGCTTCCGATCTCGTGGTGGAGTGGGATGATACGGCTCCGATTGGCGAGGTTGCATCCGTCCGCGGCACGGTGCCGTCGGGCGCTACGGGCGTTCGGACCGAGGTGCTCGATTCCGAGGAGTGGTTGGAGTCCGAGGTCGGCGTCTTTGATGCGGACGGCCGCTTTCGAGATTCCATTGTCGTTCGGGGTCGATGCTGCTGGCACGTACAGGTACCGGGTGGTCGCCGACACCCCCGATGGCCCGTTGTTGAGCGAGGAGTTCGACATCGTCCGCACGGTGCCGACGGTGCCGACCGAGACAACGGTGCCGTCCGAGTCAACGGAGTCATCGGTGCCGACGGTGCCGGCGGAGTCAACGGAGTCATCGGTGCCGTCCGGGTCGTCGGTGCCGGCGGAGTCAACGGAGTCATCGGTGCCGTCGGTGCCGTCCGGGTCGTCGGTGCCGGCGGAGTCAACGGAGTCGTCGGTGCCGTCCGGGTCGTCGGTGCCGGCGGAGTCAACGGAGTCGTCGGTGCCGACTGAGACCACCGAGTCGGTTGTTGTGCCTGCGGTGTCGGTCACTGCTTTCACGGCGGGGTCGAAGCGGGTTGTGTGTTGACGTTTGTGTGGGGTGTGGTGAGTGGTTCGCCTGGTGTTGAGGTGTTCACCGAGGTGTTGACTGCTGATGGGTGGGTTTTGTCTGAGTCGGCGGTGACGGGTGCGACGGGGTATTACGCGATTCCGTTGTCGTATGGGTCGTCTGTTGCTGGGACGTACCGTTTTCGGGTGGGTGCGGTGACGTCGGGTGGGACGGTGTTGAGCGATGAGGTTGAGTTGGTGCGGACGGCGCCGTTGGTGTCGGTGTCGGCGTCGAGTGCGGGTACGAAGCGGGTTGGTGCGTTGACGTATGCGTGGGGTGGTGTGAGTGGTGCTCCTGGCGTTGAGGTGTTCACCGAGGTGTTGGTGGGTGGTCGTTGGAGTCGGTCGCAGGTGCGGTCGAGTGATGCGACGGGGTAGTCCCGGGATTTCGTTGACGTATCGGTCGGGTACGGCGGGGACGTTGCGGTGGCGGGTGGGTGCGGTGACGTCAGGTGGCACGGTGTATAGCGATGAGTTCGATTTCACTCGTACGGCGCCGTTGGTGTCGGTGTCGGCGTCGAGTGCGGGTACGAAGCGGGTTGGTGAGTTGACGTATGCGTGGGGTCGTGTGAGTGGGTACGTGGAGGGTCGGGTGTTCACGCAGGTGTTGACGCCTGGGGACGGAGTACATCGCAGGTGCGGTCGAGTGGCACGACGGGGTGTTACGCGATTCCGTTGACGTATGGGTCGGGTACGGCGGGGACGTTGCGGTGGCGGGTGGGTGCGTCGACGCCTGGCGGCACCGTGTACAGCGGGACCTTCACGTTCACGCGGACCCCGCTCCCACGACCACCCGCCCGAACGCAGGCATGGCCGATTGCAGCCGATATCCCAACTCGGCCAGGCCGTCATGGTCGACAAGGTTGCCCAGCGTGCCTGGCTGTGTCAGAACGGCTCCGCAGCATCTGGCTTGATGCCGTTCACCTCGGGCCCGTCGTATCAGGCCCGAGCTGGTGTCTACCGGGTGTTCTTCAAGCGGAACCCGTGGTGGTCGAATGGCGGCCGGTATCGGCTCGATCACTTCACGGCGTTCACCAGAGGCGTCAACGGCGACCGAATCGCGTTCCACAAGTACGTGATCATGCGTGAGAGCCAGGTCGGCACCGAGAGTTGGCGGAACCGCTCGGGTGGCTGCTTCCGGATGAAGCCGGGCGATGCACCGGGCCATTTACCAGTTCGCGGGTCTCGGCACGATCGTGCATGTACTGAACAACGGATGACTCGCGGCCGACCTCGCCGGAGCGTGGGCGATTCCGTTTCGACCTCAAGGAGTGGGACTCGGAATTCTTCGACCGTCCGATTGGGCTGCTCACGTGGTCCGGTTGTCGGCCTGCTGCCGAGAACGCCGCGAAGCCGATGAGCGGGCGCTGCTTCAGCTCTGTGCGGAGCCTCCGACACTGCTGGCGTCGAGATCACGGAATGCCAGGTGGATCTCAACGAATTCGCGATGGGCGCATACGTCGAGGACGTTGGCTTTGGACTCGTCGAGGACTCGCGGAATTCAGGTTTCTGACCCGATGCGATCTGCGTGATACCGAACGCATCGAACCGCGCTGGGGCCGGGTCCGGCCGGCAACCACCGACGATCGGGATCGAATCATCGAACTCACTCACGACGGGTTCACCTACAACGATGGTTTGGTGCCGCGCTTCAAGAATCCTGCGTACTTCGACGTGGTGGACACCCGGCGGTACTTCGAGGCATGGATCGATTCGACCGCCTTTGTCGACGGTTCGGCAACGGCTGTCCTCGAAGTCGATGGCGATGTCGTTGGCTACTTCATCTACCCAGGTGCGCGGGCAACACACGACGGGCTCCCCGTGGTGAAGGGCGTTCTCGCTGCAGTCACCGTGGAGCACCGCGGGCACGCGGCCATTTGGCGATGCAGTCCTTTCTCTATGGGCAACTCGGCTTCGGCGAGTGTTATCTCGACAACACCACACAGCTCGCGAATGCGCCGGTCATACGCAACCACGTGCGCTCGGAGAAGCACTTCGAGAGCACCACGCTGACGTTCTACCGCCCGCGGAACTGAGCGTGGATCCGGCTACGGCTTGATTCGGGCGGGAACACCGACGTACACAGCGTCGACCTCGGGGCAGTCCCGGGTAGCGAACGCCTTCGAGCCCACCACGACACCTTCTGCGATCACGATGCCGGCGGCCAAGGTCGCATTGGTGCCGATGAACGCACGGGCGCCTACATGGGCGCCGCCGACCTCCTCGCGGAGGTGATTCAGATTGTTGGTCATCACCTGCGGGCACACGTAGGCATCGTCGCCGATGTCGCAACCGCGTGCGATGATCGAGTCGTAGCGGAGCACGACGCGATCGCCGACCCGATTCCGGCCGGAGGACTTGACGCCGGAGTCGACGTAGCAGTCCGGTCCCGACGTGGGTGCTCGGTGCGGAGCTCGACGTTGTTCATCAGCGTGGTGCGGGCGCCGAGCGCGCAGTTCGCTCTCCGACGATGCAGTTGTGGCCGACGACGACGCCGTCGGCGAGACTGGGTCGCCGTCTTCGATGATGCAGTTGTGCCCCATCGAGACGCCGGTCGCCGATGGTGACGTCGTCGCCGATCACGCAGTTGTTGCCGGTGGCGAGGCCGGTGCCGACAGCTCGAGGACGCTGGGAATGTGCATGGTGAGGTCTCCGAGATGGTGGGTGGGCGGTGCATAGCCAGCCGGTCAGGATCTGGTCGGAGATGACCGGTTCGGGGGAAATCGCTGCGTCGAGCGTCGACGTGGTGCGGCGCACCGACCACCGGGGCGGTTGGCGGACCTCGCGGACGATGATGTCGATGTAGGTGCCGAGGATCCCGAAGGCGAGCAGGTTGGCGCCACCGACGAAGATCGTCGCGAGCATCACCGACAGCCAACCGCTCGGCGAATCGGCACCGAACAGCCACCGAAGCAGGAGAGCGGTGCCGGCGATGAACGCCGCGGCGGCAAGCACGAGCCCGAGGGCGCTGAGCGCCTTGAGCGGCGCGGTTGAGCCGGAGGCGAAGTTCTGCACGATTCGGCGGAGGCCGTCACGGACGGTCAGACCCGAGGTGCCGTGGATGCGTTCTCCGTGCTCGATCTCGACGTTGTGTACCTGCGACGACACACGGTGCAGCAGTGGTCCCACGACTGGTGTGCGCGTCCGATGCTCGACCAGGGCCAGACAGGTCGGGCGTCGCATCAGACGGTAGGCGGTGTGCCGGAAATCTCGGGGCGTGCCCCAGGCGATCCGGTCGGCGAGCGCATACAACCTGGTCCCTGCATCGCGCATCGGGCTGCGCTGCACCGGCCATGTCGCCACCACGGCGTCCCAGTCGGGGTGTTCGTCGAGAGCCTCGACGAGCTTGTGGAGTTCCTCCGGGTCGGTGTTCGAGGTCGTCGTCCATCGTGGCCACCAGGGTTCCGCGAGCCGCCGCGAGTCCACACATCGTGGCGGTGGGTTGGCCGTGGTTGTTGAGCAGGTCGATACCGATGACCCGCGGCTCGGTTTCAGCGAGATGCTGCACCGTGTCCCACGTGTCGTCCGGCGAGGCATCGTTGACGAAGATGATCTCGAACGTCAGCTGCATCTGGTCGCAGGCGTCACGCAGCCGATCGACGAGTTCGGGGAGGCTGAGGGTGCCCCGATACGTGGGAATGACGATCGAGATGTCGATGGATGGTGGAGTCGATGCAGAATTCATGTCATCTCGTCGTGCTGCGTGGCGATCGCAGGAGCGTGAGCACCACGACCGTAGCTTGCGATGCGGCCAGCCACAGCGCCAACTGGTTCGTGTCGGCGATCACTCCGGTCGCTGCAACGAGGGGTGCGGTGGCCGCCGGGATCGCCCAGGCCACCGCGATCCGTCGCCGAGCGTCCCTCGACGACGAGCACGACGGTGCTGATCAGTGCGCACGCCGCAAGGACCGAGGCTGCCGAGAGCAGTGCATAGGTCGTTGGCCCGATCTCGCCGCGGATGCCGAAGATCGATACCGATGATCAGGTCGCCGAAGAAGTAGCCAGCCGCTGCGGCGGCGGACGAGCCGAGGACGGCCACTGCGCGCCACGATCCGGCGAGTTCTCGACACCGCACTGCCGGCGGTCTGGCGCATGGGCGAGCGCCAACGGCCAGCTGCGGAACGACTGCCTGCAAGACGACGAACGGCATGCGGACACCGGTGAGCACGAGGAACAGCGCTGACACGTCTGACGGCGCTTCCGCCTGCCAAGAAGTCAGCAGGATCGGCGAACCGAACATGAAGGCGTAGGCAAGGAATCCCGCTGCTGCGGCTGCACCGAGCGCACCGATTCCGGATGTGCCGTGGGCCTCGACCGGCGTCGAGGGGCCGGGCACCGGCCGGTCCGATGACCACCAAGAATCCTGACAGCATGGCCACAGCGAACCAGGGTGCGGGTGCGTCGACTGCGATGAGCGGTGCTCGCCACGGTCAAGCCTGATTGCGTTCTCGCCGAGGATCACAGCGGCGAGACCGCAGCGCTGGCGCTGCGGCGGGCGAACTGGCCGCTTCGGATGCCGTGTAGTGCGGTCCCGAACGGAAGTAGTGCGGCGGCTGCAGGCCAGAATCTCGCGACGAGTGGAAGAGCGCGTCCTCGCTGAAACGCAACCGGAGGCACGCACGACAGACCTGCGGCGAGTGCGGACCCGACTCGTTGATGCTGTTCCGCCCGGCAGGATGTCGCGCCGGTCGAGCTCGTGGATCGCCCGCCCACTGCTGGAACGAGAACGTGAGCCCTGCGGCGAGCATCGCCCAGATCGTCCAGAGTGCGGCCAGTGGAGCGAACGCCTCGAGCTCGAGGTATCGCTGGGAGGCGATGAGGGAGATGGCACCCGCAGCGCCGGTGACCGGAGCCGCTGCGATCAGGAGCAGGCTCGGCGCTGGCCACGTCCGAGCCGGTGAGCGCATCGCCGACGCTTGCGTGTCGAACGAGTCGGCGACTTCGAGGAACGATTCGATGACCGCGCGCTGGTCGTCGGCGTTCAAGAGTCGTGTAGAACGGCAGCCGCAGCAGCCGACCGCTGATCTCATCGGTGACCGGGCAGTCGGGCGCCCGATCGGAGTACTTGCGCCCGGCAGTCGAGGAGTGCAGTGGCACGTAGTGAAACGTCGCCTGGACACGCGTGCGCGCAGACCCCTTCAAGCATCGTGTCCGGCTTGGCCCTCGGTTGGCATCAGCACGTAGAACATGTGATCTGCGGACTCGGTGTGCGGCAGGCTCGAACGGAAGCTGAAGCCCAGCCGTCGGCGTGTGGCACGAGCGCCGCCCGATAGCGGTCGGCGACGGCGGCCCGTCGGGCGAGGATGCTCTCGGGCTGCTCGAGTTGCGCCAGGAGGAACGCCGCGAGGATGTCGCTCAGGCCGAACGACGAGCCGGTGTCCTGCCAGGAGTACTTGTCGACCTGGCCGAGCATGAACGCTCGTCGGTTCGCTCCCTTGTCGTACAGCACGTGGGCACGGTCGATGTCGGCGGCGTCGTTCAACAACAGCGCGCCACCCTCGCCGCAGATGAAGTTCTTCGTCTCGTGGAAGCTCAGCGTGGCGAATCGCCCGAACGTGCCGAGTTGGCTACCGCGATACGAACCGAACAGGCCGTGAGCGTTGTCCTCGATGAACGTGATGTCCGGGCGAGCGCCAGCACGTCGGCCGAGGCCGTCGAGGTCACATCCGACGCCTGCGTAGTGCACGCCGACCACGGCCATCGACCGAATCGTCGAGCAGTTCCTCGACATGGGCCGGGTCGATCCGAGCGTGTCCGGCTCGATGTCGGCGAACCGGAGATTCGCTCCCTGTCGTGCGAAGGCCACGCGGTGCTCGTGAAGGTGAACGACGGCACGATCACGGTGTCGCCCGGCCCGACGTCCAGCAACAGCGCCGACATCTCCAGGGCGTCGGTGCACGACGTGGTCATCAGCACGTCGGCGACACCGATGCGCTCGCGCAGCAGGTCGGTGCACGCGCTCCGAGTACGGGCCCGACGACGAGGTGTGCCCTCCGCGCACGGCATCCGCGATGTAGTCGAGTTCGGAGCCCTCGAGCGCGGGGCGATTGAAGCGAATCATGAGCGTGGCTGAGGGGTGGGGGCGCCGGCGAGGCAGTGGGGAACGCTAGCCAGGGGGGAGGCTCTCGAGGGCCAACTGTGCTCTTCCAGGAGCTTTAGTTTCTTGCCTTGCTCTCCTTCCTCCCGCTCATGATCGGACAACTCTACAGGCACCTCCGACGCTGGCTCCTCCGGGCTCCGATCGGCGTTGCCCACGTTTCTCGTTGACATCGATCGGGATGTGGTTATTGCGGCCATCATCGAGCAGACCGGTGGAGATCGAGACGACGTCTCCACGCGCCTCGACACCTACCTCAACGAGGCGTACGTCGGCCTCGGCCTCATAGCAGGAGCACTTCCCGAAGCAACCGACATCCTCGAGATCGGCGCCGGGGTCGGAGTGCTCTCGGCCTTTCTCAGCGCAGAGGGATGGAATGTCGTCTCCGTGGAGCCGGTGGGAACGGGGTTCGACTTCGTTGGCGCCGCACGGAGGGCGTTGGCCCCGCAGTGGGGCGGAGGGGCCCCCGCCCGCCGGTACTCGATCTCGACGCGGCACACCTCAGTCCGGAGCATGGAGAGTTCGACCTTGCGTTCTCGGTGCACGTACTCGAGCACGTCAGCGATCTCGCCGGCGTGATCACCGCAGTGCAGGGCAGGCTGCGACCAACCGGGCACGGCGATCCACACCTGTCCCAACTACACCGTGCCCTACGAGCCACATTTCGGGGTGCCTCTCGTGCCGATTTGCCCTGCGGTGACGAGGCATGTTCTGCCCGATCGCATCGCTCATTCCGGGCTGGTGGGCCTCGCTCGAACTTCGTGACCGCCCGCTCCATTCGACGGATGGCTCGCTCGGCGGTCGCAATTCGACGTCGACTTCGAACCAGGGGTGATGGCTGCCTCCGCGAGGCGAGTCGAGTCCGACGCGAGCTTCAAACGAGCGTCAAGGGGTTCGCTGGCAAGCTTGCCGCCTTCGCCGTGGCAAGTCGACCAGGGAGCTGGCTGATCGAACGCTGGCCGGCCGCACTGTCCACTCCGATGGTCTTCACATTGTCCGGCGCACCAGCTGAACAACGGCGCCACTCGGATCAGTCGGAATCTTCCACAAACGCAGCTATGTCAGGATCAGCGACATGAGCCAACGAACCACCGGATGGCGCAGCGTCTTCTCGCTTCCGGCCGTCTACCGACTTGCTCAGCGCAGCATCGGGTCCCCGGAGGTTCGTGCAGCGTTCGTGCACCGGCCGCGTCCGCCCGTCCCCCGGCGACAAGGTCCTCGACATCGGCTGTGGGACCGGCGATGTGGTGCAACTCCTCGGCGATGTCGATTACGTCTGGCTACGACCCCAGCGCCGAGTACATCGACGCTGCCCGTGAGCGCTACGGCGACATCGGACAGTTCTTTGTCGGCGAGGTCGGCGCTGTCGAACTCGAGGCTGATTCCTTCGACATCTGCATTGCCAAGGGTGTGCTGCACCACCTCGACGACGACGCAGCTGTGGCGCTCTTCAGCGAGGCGGCACGAGTGCTTCGACCGGGTGGCCGGATCATCACGATGGACCCCACGTTCACCGACGACCAAGCCCGCATCGCCAGATTCCTCGCAGAACGTGACCGCGGCGAGAACGTGCGCACCCCGAGCGGGTACGAGCAACTTGCCCTGGAAGCATTCGAACAGGTCGACGTCCAGGTGCGTCACGACCTGCTTCGCGTGCCGTACAGCCACGCGTTGCTAACCAGCACCAAGTAGCGCCGGCGACGGGGATCAGCGATCCGGCCGCGGGTGGACGACCACGTCGCCGTTGTCGAAGACCGGTTCTGCGAGCTCGTCCAATGTTGGCGACACGGTTCCTGCTCGTCGGATCCCGACGAGCCAGCGGGCATCGAACTCGTCGGCGAGAGCGTCGAGAATCTCGGCCGGGGTCGGTTCCTCGAACGCGGCCTGCGACAGCTCGAACTGGAGCGGAAACGGGGCCGGTTGACTCCAGTGGCCTCGTCCGCCGACCCCGTGGACGGCGTGGGCTTCGGCCGTGTAGGCCCATCCTTCGAGAGCCGTACGTCGACCGCCCAGTCCACTCACCATGAATGAGCGGGCGTCACAGAATTCCGCAGTCGAGTGGGCCGGGCGGCAGTAGACGTTCGTGGCAACGACGTCCTCGGTCGGTGTGTTGTCGCGAAGCCATCGCATTGCGTCTTGTTCCGATGTGGATACGAATCCGGGAGACGATGGGTCAGCAGCGGGGACTGGTGTCGACAACCGCCCTACCGACTGGCATGGTCGAGTTGACCGCCTGCGGCAGTGTCATCCCTATCAGTACAGCGACCGCCAGCGCCCCGCCGACTCCTGGCGGTACGGCACTCGCCGCCCCATCTCCGCCATGCGGCTGCCGCTTCCAACTCCGATCAGAGCCGACCAGCACGACGGGCAGAAGCGCACTCTCGAGTTGACCCGTACGAAGGTGAGTTGGACCGGCCGCCGACGAGACCCCGAACCACCACGGTGACCATCGCCCCTGCGGCGAGGCCGACGACCAAGATCTGTCGGCGCAGACGGGCCGGTGCCTTCGTCGAGGAGGCTGGTGAGCAGCCAAACGGTGAGTACTGCGCCGATGGGCACCACCGTGAATACGAAATAGGACTGCCCGAAGCCGCTCTGGTCGGTGATGAAGAAGACCCCCCACCCGGCGATCAGTGCCCCCGTCATCCACCAGGCCACTGGATCAGGGTCCGCGTGGGAGCGGCGGGAAGATGGTGGCGATACCGATGAGCCTGATCGCCTGTATCGCGGCGAGCCAGACCAATGAGGCACCTGCTGCAAACCAGGCTCGTCGCCCGACGAGCAGGTCGAGCAGCAAACCATCGTTGTTGGCCCGCAAGCCACGCCACGCCGGTGAGTGTGGCGGTACAGCGCGAGGCTGCCCACTGAGCCGAGAATGGTGAGGCTTGCCGGCTGGCGCCGTGTTGATGGCTGTCCACACCAGTTGGACGGCCAACATGGTGACGAGCGCCATCAGGAGTCGGCGGGGGGCTCGTCGGTCGATCCACCACGCAGCAGCGATCGCCAACGCCGGTACCTCCGAGCAGTGCGGGAAGCACTGTTGGCTTTGCACCGACTGCGGCGATCGAGACGATCAGGAGCCAGATGAGCCAGCGCCGCGAGTGTCGCCGTGCGGATCATCGAGACGAGGCCGATTGCACCGGCGATCATGACCGGGTTGGCGAAGAGCTGGGAAGGGCTGGGCCATCACCAGGGGGGAGACTATGGGTGACGCGCCGATCGAGACCAGATGTAGCTGCCGGCCAAGCCCATGAACGCCAACCAGCAGGCGATCGGCCCCGCCCATTGCTTCTCGGTGACCGGAGCCGCGCAAGCACCTGGAGGAGGACCACGGTCAGCAGGGAGGATCGGGAAGCACCCAGAGGCAGCAGAAGACCAGTTCTGGGTCGAGCCCGCTGATCACCGACGCATTCGCAACGTGTGCGTGGGACAGGGCGTGATAAGTGGTTAGTCTCTCACGCGACTTGTGGCACGACGTGCGGCCCCGGGCGCATGAGTTCGTTGATGACCGAAAGATGGAACCAATGGTCGACGTACGGCACGCTGCGCGGCCGGCGACGGCGCAGTACTCGGAAGAACCGCCAGCCGGTCACGATCGCCAGGCCCGACACTCCCGGCCAGTGCCCACGCAGTGGCCGGCGCCAGCCGAGCTGCTCGGGTACCCCTCCAGTGGTGCCTAGACGCGGGGACGGCTGCAAACAGCGCGTACCCGGGCGACCCACCACCAGCGCACGACCTGAGACTCGGCGCCCAACCGGCCGAAGACGGCGGACAGAGTCGCTTCGAGTGCGAGCCCGGTCACCGCGCCGAGCGCCAACGCCTCTAGCGCTCGGCGTCGCGGGCCGAGCAGTGCTCGCATGACCAACGTGCCAGGAATGAAGAGACAGATCACCCAGTAGAGGGCGAATCGCGCGAGCTCGGGGACGGGGGACTGCGGAGCTGAGCAGCGAGTACGTCCGCGACGGCCGCCACGAGTACCGCAGGCAACCAACGGCTGCACATCGATGCGAGGACGGACAGCAATGCCGTGTGCAACCGCGACTCGGCTCGGAAGCCGGGGCACTGTGGATCGGCTGTCACGGGTTGCATCGACCGGAGCCACGGTCGCGAACCGGGGGCGCGGCTTGCTGTCGTTTTCGGCCACCGCAGCAGCCTAGGCGTGGTCTCTGGCCGCTCACCGGGTGTCCTCGAGCCATTGGGAATCGATGTCCTGGCAGCGAGAGCGAACTCTGGGCGCGGCGCTAACGTTCGCGCACGTACAGCGAGAGGTTGGAGGAGATGGCGACCAGAGAGACGATCGTGGAGATGCTCGCAGAGCTCTTCGAGGAAGACGATCTGCCCGTTCCCGAGCTACACGACGATCTGGTGCTGCTCGAGACCGAACTCGACAGCCTCGGATTCGCGGTGCTCGTCACCCGGCTCGAGGAGACGTTGGGGTACGATCCGTTCTCGTTGATGGACGAACCGGTGTACCCGACCACCCTCGGCGAGTTCGTGGCGGTCTACGAGCGTTTCGGCCCGGAGGGCGCCGGCACAACGTGACGAGGCCGGCGGTCGCCTCCGGACGATTCGACCTCACGGGCGCTGAGCTCGACGGCGACCCGTTCTCGTTCCGTTCTCAGGTCGCCGCCGCAGGCGTCGCCACGCTGCGCAGTGACGATGCAGCGGTGGTCGCGGCGGCGTTGCGTGTGCTCGATGGGTGGGCTGCGGAGGTGCACCTCACCCCGCACGGTGTCGCGGCGGTCGCGGGATCGGTACTGCTCGAGGCGGAGTCACGTCGTCGATGGCTCCGTGCGCACTCGCCTGCTGCGCTCGCCGAGCCGACGCGGTGGGTGTTGTACACCTCGGGAACCACGGGCGAACCCAAGCCGATCGTGCACACCCTGGCGTCGCTCAGTCGCACCGTGGTGCGCAGCGCGGCGGCCGCCGCGTTGGTGTGGGGGCTGATGTACGACCCGAACCGCATGGCCGGGCTGCAGGTGGTGTTGCAGAGCCTCGCCGGTGGGTCGCGGCTCGTTGCGCCGCCGATCGAGGAATGTTGCCGGCACGGATCGATCGGCTTGGTCGGCAGTGACGTGACCGCGCTCTCGGCCACGCCGACGCTGTGGCGGCGGATACTGCAGTTGCCGGCGGCTGCCGAACTCGCGCTCGATGCAGATCACCCTGGGTGGTGAGATCGCGGATCAGACCGATCCTCGACGCGCTGGCGCAGCGATATCCGGACGCGCGCATCGTGCACGTGTTCGCGTCCACCGAGACCGGTGCAGCGTTCTCGGTGCGCGACGGTCGAGCCGGGTTTCCGGTGTCGTATCTGTCTGAGCCGCCCAGGGGCATCGAACTCGAGATCCGTGAGGGCATCTTGCACGTGCGCAGCCCCGGCGTGAGCACCGCCGGCGCGGACGGGTTCGCATCCACGGGCGACATCGTCGAGGTCGTCGACGATCGGGTGTTCTTCCGAGGACGGGCCTCGGGGGTGGTGAACGTCGGCGGCACAAACGTGTTCCCCGAACAGGTGGAGCACCTGCTGCGGACCCACCCGGACGTCCGCGACGCGCTGGTGACCTCGGTGGCCAATGCGCTGGCCGGCAACCTGCTGGTCGCCCAGGTCGTCGCGAGCGACGCTGTCGACGCCGCGGCTCGGCAAACGACTGCGCCGCGTTCGTGCGAGAGCACGCCCCGGCCGCGCATGTGCCGGCCACGGTGAAAGTGGTCGATGAACTCGACTTGTCCACGACCGGCAAGGCGGTGCGCTCGTGAGCGCGACCTCGTGATCGTCACCGGTACCAGCGGTGGGCTCGGGCGGAGCGATCACCCAACGCTTGATCGCCGCAGGTTACGACGTGGTCGGCGTGGCCCGACGAGACGTCACCGCTGACGACCTCGAGTGCCGCCGGTCGCTACCACCATCGCTGGTTCGATCTGGCCGACACCGATGGAATCGGCGGGCTCGTCGGCGAGATCACCAAGGAGATCGGCAAGCCCTATGCGCTGGTGAACAACGCTGCGCTCGGCGCCGACGGGATGCTGCCCACGATGCACAACCGTGAGATCGAGAAGATGATTGCGGTCAATGTCACCGCTCCGATCGTGCTGTCGAAGTATGCCGTTCGCCACATGTTGGCCGCGCGCCACGGACGGATCGTCAACGTGTCGTCGATCGTCGCACGAACCGGCTATCGGGGCCTTGCTGCCTACGGGGCGTCGAAGGCGGCGCTCGAAGGATTAACCCGCTCGCTCGCCCGTGACGTGGTCCGCGAGGCATCACCGTCAACGCCGTGGCTCCCGGATTCCTGCCCACCGACATGACCGCCACGCTCGGAGACGACAACCTCGAGCGGATCCGCAAGCGCTCGGCGCTCGGTAGGTTCGCCGAACTCGATCACGTCGCCGCCGCTGTCGAATACCTGCTCGGCGATGCCGCGGCGTCAGTCACCGGCACCACGATCACGGTCGACGCAGGTTCCACGGCATGAGCATCACGGTGCGTCAGGTGGGAGAGGGCGACAGGTGGCGTCTGCGCGACTGGCGAAACTCCGAACGCATTCGTGCGATGTCGGTGAACGACACCGAGATCGACGAATCAACGCATTCGGCCTGGTTCGACCGACTCCTGGCCGAGCGTGGCGACCAGGTGCTCATCGTCGTGCACGACGACCGGCCGGTGGGGGTCGTCTCTCTCGAACACCTCGACCTCGATCAGCGCGTGAGCTCGTGGGGCTGTCACCTCGGGGTCACCGAGGTGACACCCGGCGTCGGCGCACTGCTCCCGCTGATCGGCTTGGGCTTCGGTTTCGGCACGCACTCGCTGCGGCGCATGTCTGCCGAAGTGCTCTCGGTGAATCGCAACATGCTCGGCATCCACCGCCGACTCGGCGTGCCGATCGAGGGAACGCGACGGGAGGCGCTGCGTCGTGCCGACGGCTCGGTGTGCGATGTGGTCGAGTACGGCGTGCTGCCATCGGAGTTCGCAGAGATCCGTATTGGTGCAGCAGCGCTGTTGCCGCGGTCGATCCGAGATGATGCCACACCTTGCTCGACGAACTCGCCGTCGGTCGGTGGAGTGAGCAGCCAGTAGCGTCATCCTCATGGCTGGAACTGCGACTTTCCGCTTCGGTGATCGGGTGATCGGCGGCGACACCGAGGTCTTCGCGATTGCGGAGCTGTCCGGCAACCACAACGACAGTTTCGAGCGTGCGATCGAGATGGTCCGGGCAGCCGCTGCTGCGGGGGCCACCGCGGTGAAGGTGCAGACCTACACCGCGGATTCGATCACCCTCGACAGTGACCGTCCGGAGTTTCGTGCCGAGGGGTTCTGGGAGGGACGAACCCTCTACGACCTGTATTCCGAGGCGTCGATGCCGTGGGACTGGCAGGCGACCTCGCCGAGGAGGCTCGCCGGTCGGCGTGAAGTTCTTCTCTTCGGTGTTCGACCACGGCTCGATCGAGTACCTCGAGTCGATCGGGGTGAGGCTACAAGATCCGTCGTTCGAACTCGTCGACATCCCGCTGATCGAAGCCACCGCGGCCACCGGCAAGCCGATGATCATGTCCACTGGGATGGCGACGTTGTCGGAGATCGAGGAGGCGGTCGAGGCTGCACGCCGAGGTGGCTGCACCGAGCTCGCACTGCTCGCGTGCACGAGCTCCTATCCGCGCCCGCTGCCGCAGCGAACCTGCGCAAGATCCCGCACCTCGCCGACACGTTCGATGTGGTGTCGGGGTTGTCCGACCATACGATCGGCCACGGTGTCGCCACCGCGGCCGTGGCGCTCGGCGCCTCGATCGTGGAGAAGCACTTCACGCTGCGTCGCGCCGACGGCGGTGTCGACACGCGTTCTCGCTGGAGCCGGAGGAGTTCGCCGAACTCGTCGATGCTGTTGCCACCGCACGTCAGGCAGTCGGTGCCATCCACTACGGGCCCACCGAGGCCGACCAGAGCAGTCGCGCCTATCGCCGGTCGCTGTTCGTAGCGCACGACGTCGCGCTGGCACGTTGATCGGAGAAGGAGATGTCCGTTCGGTTCGTCCCCGCCGGTGGCCTCATACCCGGCACCTCGCCGACGTCATCGGCCAGCGCGACGGCGCGACATCGTCGCAGGCACGCCGGCGAGCTGGGACCTGTTCGAACCCGTCACGGACTGAGGCGACGATGGCCCTGCACGTGGCGGTCCCGTCGACGCCAGCGGAGCGATCGGAGTCGCCACGCCATGCGGAGTGCCACCCTGTGCGCTGCGCTGCGCGCCCAAGACGACCGTGTCACGGTGGTCACCCGTGGCCTGCCGGCCTGGGTGCAAGAACGTTTCGACGCGGTCGGCTGCACCACGATGGCCAGCGACTCGCCGAATCTCGACGACGTGGACGGGCCCGACGTGTGGATCGTCGACGGCTACACGCTCGGCGCAGAGTTGGAACAGCTGATCGCCATGGGGCACACCGTGGTGGCGATCGACGACAACCACGAACTGCCGGTCGGCGGCGCCGCGCTCGTGCTCAACCAGAACCTGCATGCCACACCGGCGCTGTATCCCGACGTGGCTGCGGAACGGCTGCTCCTGGGGTCCGAGTACGCGCTGATCCGTGTCGACGTGTGCGAGCTCGATCGGCCGCCGTGCCTCGGGTCGGCAGCGTCTGCTGCTCGCCTTCGGCGGCACCGACCCCGGCGCCTCACGCTGCCGGTGGCGTCGGGCCTGGCACCGTGGGCGGCATCGAGATCATCGTTGCGCTCGCAGCGGACCATCCCGACCGTGCCGCGGTCGGTGCGCTTGCCGGCGTTCGTTTCGATGGTGGCGACCTGCGCGATGGGTTCGGTGAGTCGCACGTCGCCGTCATCGGTGGTGGGTCGACGCTGTGGGAGGTGGGAGTCGTCGGGCTCCCGTCGATTGCGATTGTCGTGGCTAACAACCAGGTCCACGGGACTGCGGCCGCAGCCGGGCGGGTTCGTGGAGAGCGTGGACGCCCGAGGCGCCGACTTCGATGTCGACACACTGGTCGAACGGGTAGCGGCTCTGCTCGTCGATGTCGATCGCCGCACGGCGATGGCGAACGCCGGACGTGGACTGTTCGACGGTGGTGGCCCACGACGGGTCGCAGCGGCGGTCGCAGCGCTCGGCTGACGTCCTCAGCGAACAGCGCCATCGTCGGCGCTGTGGGATCACGCGTGGCGGGCTCATTGCTCCCACCATCGCAGCCGCAGCGTTGCATGTGGGGTCGATGACCACCGCAGCGCCCCCATGGATCGATTCCAACGGCAACATGGCCAGCACGCGGCGGGCGCAACCCAGACGAGTTCGTGCTGATCTCCGTGTCGCCTGACCAACCGCCACTCGGTCAGGCCGGATCTCGATGGCGGCCGTAGATCCTCGATGGCGTTGCTCACGGTCCATCCGCTCGCGTGCTCGACGGTCCCACACGGGACCTCGATGGCCGCACCGGAATCGTCCAGCGCACGCCAGTGCGTCGGGGGTCCCTTGCGCCTGCTGGTGCCGGAGACCGTCAGCGTACGTGTGTCGAGGGTGTCGTCGAGGGTCACCGCTGACACCACCGGGACAAACGGCAGGTCACAGACTTGCAGGGAGTTCGTCGCCGTCCGCGTGAACAGGAGGTCTCGGTGGTCGAACGACACGCCGATCGGGTCCGTTTGGGCCGGCCAGAGGATCGGCAGCGGGGTGTCGAAACAGCGCAACCAGATGCTCCAGCCATCGGCGTGGGAAAGAGCGAGTGTCTCAGCAGCCCCGCCGGCGAGCTCCACGACCGGGAGGGTGAACTCTCCACGGTGTTGGTTCAAGCTTGCGGGAGACACGACGAGCGGTGCCGAGTCGCTCGGCCTGCGGATCAGGAGTTGGAGGTCGTCGACACCGGGTCCGCCGGGGAGTGACCGGTCGCCCCAACGCACCCGCAGGACGAGCCGGCCCGAATCGAAGCCGATGGTCTCGAGAAAGATCGGTGAGTGCCTCCAATTGACGCCGACACCGTCGCCGACGTTCGACAGCTGTGCCCAGACGCCACAGGGCAGCACGCAGCCCGGGCCGAATTGCCCACTGCCCGGCCACAAGGCCCGAATGGGCGCACGGGTCGCGCTCTGGCGACGAACGACCGCTGCGTCGGTCCTCAGGGCGCCCGGGTGGCCTTCCAGCGAGTCGAGCAACTCGAGCGGTACGTGAGCTGAGAAGCCGATGTCAGCGATGCCGAATGCCGGGTTGGGTTCGACGGTCGCTACCTCGAGCTCGGTCGACCAGCCTCCGCGGGAGAGTCTCACAACGACGTGCTCGCTCGCTCCGTCGACCTGGCTCAGGTCGAGGGCACCGCGCAGCTCGATCGAAGTGCCATCGAGGCCCGCGCTGTGGAGCACAGGCTGGGGGAGTTGCTCGGCGACAGGGATTCGTCGCAGCTCGAACGGCAGGAATCTGACGGAGGGAACAGCGATGTCATCCACCAGGTGGCGCCGGCCGATGCTGCGTTTGCGCAGGCGAGTGGTGGGAATGCGGCCACCAGCGGTGAGTACTCGTGCGATGGCGACGAGGAACTCGACGTTGTCCATCTCGATCGCTGCGTGCTGGAGTCGCTCGATCCGCGGGCGCGCAGCGCTGGCTTCGCTGCCACGATGGCCAGGAGTCGCTTCGCCGGGGAGGAGCTCGTTGGGATCGTCGACCGACTCGAATGCCTGCGAGACGGCACGCAGGTCCGTCTCCGCAAAAATCGGCACGTACTCCAGCCAACGCTGCCGGGAGTCTGCGGTCGAGCACGTCGATGACGAACTCGTCGGACTCAGCACGTTCGGTGATGTTGCCCAGTTCGCCTGCCCGCTGCGTTGTCGAGTCGCCGGTCTCGCGCTCACGCCAGAAATACACGGGGGCGGTGATCACGTCGACGGCCGGTGCGTCGAGCAGCGTGACGACGCTGATGGGGTAGTCCTGATAGCCTCCGAGCGGAAACTCGTAGGCACCGGACTCCCAGAAATCCCTCCGGAAGACTTTGTTCCATACCATTCGGTCGCGGGCGAGTTCCGGGTGGTCGCTGACGCTCACCCCGGAGCGTTCGCGCACGAAGAGCCCACGATGCAGCCACGATGGTCGGAAGCCGGTTTCGGTGTTGAAGCGCAGTGCCGATCCGGTGGCGAGAGCTGACCCGGTGCGAGACAGCGATGCCGTCAACCGCTCGAAGCCGAACGGAGACACCAGGTCGTCGCCGTCGATGAAGGTGATGAACTGTCCCGTTGCCGACGCTGCCCCGTTGTTTCGCGCCGGCCCGCAGCCGGCATTCGCCTGCGTGATGAGCTGAAAACGCGGGACCCCTTCGAGGAATCGTTGGGCGATCGAGCCGGTGCCATCGTTGGATCCGTCGTCGACGATGATCACCTCGATCGAATCGAGTGACTGTCGCTGAATCGACTGTAGGCATGCCTCGAGGTACAGCGAGACGTCGTAACAGGGCACGATGACGGAGAGAGTCGGTGTCGTGCTGCCGGCCACGATGGTGGTGTCTAACATCGGAGGTGGAGATGCGTCGAATGCGAGTCCGCTGACTCAATCGACGATCGAGGCCAATCGGTCGCGCGCTCAGTGTTCGGTGTTGTGGGCGACGTGTTGGTTGATCCCGGCAATCTCGGGGTGGTCGTCGAGGAACTGCACCAGCGCACGCCCCTCGAGCGACGTCGGTGTGGCCCCAATCTCCTCGACCACCGTGCGGAGCATCGCAAGATCGTCGGTCTCGTCGAGCGTCAGCCGCAGGTCCGGTCGCCGTGCCCAGGCCGGGCTCGGCAGCGCCACGGACGGGAACCGCTCGGGGCGGCGGGCCACGAACGGCGTGACGTGTTCGCGCTCGACCGGGTCGGTTGTTTCGCGGTGAGCGGCCAGCAACGCCGAGCGCCTGATGGCCTCGACGTCAACCCGCGCGGGAACCTGCCGTCGTGTCCGGTGTACACGTACTGGACGTCTCCGTCGAGGAGGTCGAGTGCTGCATCGATCAGTTCCGGCTGCACGAACGGGCAATCGCCGGTGACCCGGATCAGCCGGTCGTGGGGCAGCTCGCCCAGCGCGGTCGCGTATCGGTCGAGCACATCGTTCAGGTCGCCGCGCACGACGTGCCAGCCGCCCGATTCCAGGTGGGCTGCAAGCGGATCGTCGTCGGCGTCGGCGGAGGTGGCCACGACCACGATGTCGACACGGTGTGCCATCAGAGATCGTTGGACGACCCAGTCGATCACCGCGTAGCCGCCGAGGTCGGCGAGCGACTTGCCCGGCAGCCTCGATGAGCCCATGCGGGCCTGCACGATCACTGCGGCCCCCGTGTCGGTGGGGGAGTCGTTCACGACGCGGTGATCGCCGCTGCGGACGTGCCGGCCCGTTCGATCGCGCGTTTCAGCGCCTGCACGGCGGTGGTCTGCTGATCGTCGGTCAATGACGGGAACATGGGCATCGAGATCAGTTGCGCATAGGCGTATCGGTGTTCGGACACGACGCGTGGACGTCGTGGTACACGGGGTGATGGTGGATCGGCACGTAGTGCACCTGCACCGCAATCCCGTCGGCGTGCAGCGACTCGTACACCGCCCGGCGGTGCTCGACGCGGATCGCATACAGGTGGTAGCCGTGGCCGAACCCGGCCGGTGCTTTCGGCGGCAAAGTGATCGGGAAGTCGGCGAGGAGTTCGTCGTAGCGGGCGGCGAGCTCCTGACGGCGGGCGATGAACCGGTCGAGTTTGGCCATCTGGCTGAGGCCGAGGGCCGCCTGGATGTCGGTGAGTCGGTAGTTCATCCCGACCTCGTTGACCTCGTAGAACCAGCCGCCCTGCTCGGGGCGCTTCTCGGTGCCGTGAGACCGGAACCGCCGCAGCCGTGCAGCGAGCTCGTCATCGTTGGTGGTGACCATTCCGCCTTCACCGGTGGTGACCGGCTTGACCGGATGGAAGGAGAAACACGTCATGTCCGAATGTGCGCCGTTGCCGACCGGGCCATCGGGCGTCCAGGCACCGAGGGCGTGGGCAGCGTCCTCGATGACGATTCGCGGCCGATTGACAACCGCAGCCAGATCCACCGGAAGGCCCGTAAAATGCACGGGGATCAGCGCATCGAGACCGTCGGGCACGGCGGCGACATCGAGGTTGAGGGTGTGCGGGTCGATGTCGACGAAGGTGACGTCGGCGCCCATGTAACGAGCGCAGTTCGCCGAGGCGATGAACGAGAGCGGCGAAGTGGCAGCGAGGTCACCGGGGCCGAGGCCTGCTGCAGCGCAGGCGCCATGGAGCGCAGCAGTGCCGTTCGCATAGGCGACAGCGTGTCGGGCGTCGACGCGTTCCGCCACCGCATTCTCGAAGGCCTCGAGCACGGGTCCCTGTGTCAGGCAGTCGCCCCGGAGGGCGGCGATGACTGCGGCGATGTCGTCGTCGTCGACGCTCTGGCGCCCGTACGGAATCACGCTCATGTCTCGCGATCGATCAGGTCGCGCAGTTCGTCGACCGTGAGAAAGTGGTCGTTGGTGCCGCTGTCGTAGCTGAACCGGGCTCGCAGGGCTCGCCGGATGCGTCGCCGTGTCGGTACGGAATTCGTCGGTGTCCCACTGCGGAAACGACGGCATGATCACGAAGTAGTCGTCGAACTCGATGGTCGACAGTGAGTCGGTCTCGTGATCATCTCCTCGTGCAGCTTCTCGCCCGGGCGGATGCCGACGATCTTCTGCTCGGCATCCGGGGCGATCGCCTCGCCAGGTCGATGATCCGGTACGACGGGATCTTGGGCACGAAGATCTCGCCGCCCCACATCCGTTCGAAGCCGTCGAGCACGAAGTCGACGCCCTCCTCCAGCGTGATCCAGAACCGCGTCATGCGCTCGTCGGTGATCGGCAAGACGCCGGACGTCGGCCCGCTCCATGAAGAACGGGATCACGCGTCCCGCGGCTGCCCATGACGTTGCCGTAGCGGACCACGGAGAAGCGGATGTCGCGCTTGCCGCGGTAGTCGTTGGCGGCGACGAACAGCTTGTCGGACGCGAGCTTGGTGGCGCCGTAGAGGTTGATCGGGGCCGCCGCCTTGTCGGTGGACAGCGCGATCACCCGTGACGACGCCGGCGTCATCGAGCGCGTCGATGACGTTCTCGGCGCCGAGGACGTTGGTCTTGATGGCCTCGAACGGGTTGTACTCGGCTGCCGGCACCTGCTTCAGCGCGGCGGCGTGGACCACGACGTCGACGCCCTCCAGCGCGCGGGTGAGCCGGTGCTCGTCGCGCACGTCGCCGATGAAGTACCGCATCGTCCTCTCGTGTGAGATGAACGGCTCGGCGTGCTGCATCTCGTACTGCTTCAGCTCGTCGCGGCTGAAGACGATCACCGGTGCGGCGCGTAGCGCTCGAGCACGGTAGCGACGAACTTCTTGCCGAACGACCCGGTGCCACCGGTGACCAAGATGGTCTTGTCGTCGAGAGTGTTGGTGATCCACCACGGGGGCCCTTCCGCGTCGATGTGCCGAGGCCCGCGGGTCATCTCCGAACGGCCGAAACGAGCCTCCTCGGCAACCTGTCAGCCCGCCGGAATCGAGGCGGCAGGGAACACCACTCT
Source organism: Ilumatobacteraceae bacterium (assembly GCA_963793335.1). Classification (GTDB taxonomy): domain Bacteria; phylum Actinomycetota; class Acidimicrobiia; order Acidimicrobiales; family Ilumatobacteraceae; genus Sva-07. The sequence goes on from CAWBZS010000004.1 coordinate 237,313, forward strand.
CAGGGCCGCTCGCATCCTCAAGGTCGACCACTCCACCATGACCACGCACCGCGTCACCGTCTCCGGTGTCCGAAACCGCACGCACGTCGTCTACGTCGCATCCTGGCTTCGCCACGCAAGTGGTCGGGCGGGGGATCGTTTCGAGGTCGTCGAGCGCAACAGTGCCGACCGGCTCGTCGAGAACTCGATGATCCGAAGGGTCTCCTGTCGGGGCTCGGGGCCGTTCGAGGTCGTGGAGAGACACGTTGCACGCGACGGGCGGCACTCGCTGGTTTCGATGGCGGCGGCGGGGATCAGCGGGTGCGGGAAGCCGGGCTGTCGCAAGTGCTCCCATAGAGACGGTGGCGTCGGCGGGGGAATCGGGTCCTACGGCAACGCCACGCGGCGGGTCATCGACGTGCGGCCCAGGCTGGGCGGCCCCCCCCCCGCCTGGAGGTGCCGGACCGCGACGCCTCATTCCCACGACGCCATGGTGCCTCTACCGCCTCGTCGACGGTCGCTGGCAACTCGATGAACGCATCGCTTCGGAGTTTCGACGATCATCGGAACCACTGGAGAACAGCGACAACGTGGTGTTCCTCACACAGCCCTGGGTGGCGCTCGGACTCGTCCAGCCGAGTGTGTACCTGACCCACCTCGATCGGGTGCACGCCGCCGTCGAGGCGACGGGAGCACCCTTCTTGATCCGACCCCACCCGAGCGAAGACCCCGATCTCTACGCCGGCTTCGGTGTGCTCGCCGCCACATCCCCGGCGGAGCTCGATCCTGCGGTCACCAGCGCCTCCTACGTGCTCGGGGAGAGCAGTACTGCACTGCTGAATCTTGCGGCCGTTCGCGGGCTGGACGCGGCACACGTCGTCGGGCCGCTCACGGAGCGTTCCGACATGGCGCTGAGCACCCGACGGACCGCGCTGTTTCGTCAGTTCGTGCCGACGAGCGTGATCGTCGATCAGCTCCCTCGACTGTTCGGCACGCTGATCGAGGGCTCGATCGCCCGGGTTGGTGCCCTGCATCACATCGGAGACGACGGCGTCGAGGCCAACTCCATCGGTTGCAGGATCGCAACGGCTTCCTCGACACAGCTCATCCGCTCGTGCAGGCGCTTGGTGACGGCGGCAGGCGTCGAGTCAAAATGTCAGTAGTCGGCGTTGGCGTCGTTCCGGCGCCAGGCTGCGATCAGGTTGGGGTGCAGGTACACGGTCGGCGTGCCGACTGCGGCAGCGAGTTCCGTCGTCGTGGTACCGACACCGACCACAGCGCAGCAGCCCCACGACGATTGCGGCCATCGTCTCGAAGTCGTCGCGAAGGTCGAGGTCGTCGCGGAAGGTGACGCGATCGGCGAACACGGCGATGAGTGCGGCGTGTTCCTCAGGAGTCGGGTCGTGCTGGAGGCACACGATGTCGCAGTCCAGGGACGTCAGCGGGGCGAGATCCGATGGATCGACGAAGTGGATGCTGCGCATCGGATCGACGAATTCCGAGCGCCACACGACCCCGATCGTGGGTCGTGCGGGTCGCAGGCGATCCACGAGCTCCGGATCGGGCCGAAGGTACGGTTCGTACGGGGCGTGCTGTGGCGTCGAGCCGGATGAGGGTTCGGCCGAGCACGACACGATCGGAGCGTTCTGCATGTCGGAGGGACCGCGTCCGCAGTGAGGAGGTCGTAGAGGTTGCCGGTCGCTCGCTCGGGCCGGTCGTCTGCGAGGAAGCCCAGCGCCGGCCGGCTGGGCTCGCGCGGTGTCGGGACGAACGTGATGTCTCGGGAAGGATCGGCCGAGCAGCGATTCGAGGCGGGGGTCGCATGCGGCGACGAGCTCGTCGGTGACAGCCAGGAGCTGCAGTTAGGTCGCCGACATCGAGATCTCGTCGCCCGGGGCCGTCCTGTGCGATCACAAAGCGGGTTCGGACGTGGTCGATCGGCAGGAAGTCCGCCGCCGACCCGAAGGTCGAGCGGAGCCGATGAGCATCTGCCCGAGCGAGATACATCCGAAACGCTGGCACGGCGGTACTGCCGGAGATGCAACCGGGCGAAGTACTCGACCTCGTCGAGGGCAGGCCGGAGGCGGCTGCGCACCTCGCGGTTGTCGAGCGGCGCCGAAACATCCCTTCCTCGAGCAGCATCCGGGCGTGCAGCTTCTCCGCATCCCAGTGGTTCGTAGTGCCCAGCAGTGTGCTGAGCAGTCGGCGGCTGCGGGTGAAGTCGCGCTGGACGTAAGCCGCTGGCTGCGAGCGTGTAGCGACCTCGGGGCTTGAGCCGTCCGGCCACCGCTGGTAGCGAGGCCTCGACATTCATCTCGTCGAGCCGGTTGAAGGAGAAGTCGAGCATCAGCTTCCAGTCGACATCGGTCCGACGGGGCTGAGCATCCGCAATCTCCAGCACACGGTCGTAGGCATGACCAGCTGTCGAACCGGTGGCCACGTAGGCGGCGCGGAGTTTTCGAGATCAGGTCGAGGTTGCCGAGTTGGCCGCCTGCGAGGTCCTCGACAGCGCAGCGAGCTTGCTCGGCATCTCCGAGTTGCCACTGTGCGTCGAACTGGGCTGTTGCCACCTTCGTCGGACCGAGCATGTCGCGGAGCTGATCGGGTGAGTCGGAGCACGTCGGTCGGTCGGCCGGTGGCAGCCAGCGCTCGGACATCCGCGCTCGCCAACATCGGGGTGCTGGACAGGCCGTCGCGATTGCAGCAGGGCGAACGCCGCTTCTGGGTTGCCTCCGGCGAGCAGCGTTGCGACCCCGAGCTCCGTCTGGGTCGTGTCCGAGGCCCATTCGGCATCTCCCGGTCGCGCGGTGACCTCGTCGGCGGGACGGAGGATGACCCATCAAGGGTACATGCTGTGGGCCAGGCGGCGGAATTGGTTGTCGGCGAGTTGCAAGCGTGAGAGCAGACCGGAGACGAACGCCCCTGCACCAGATGCCCATAGCGAACTGTGCCAACCGTCGGGCTGCAGCAAGCTGATGTTCTGGCAAGCCGAGCGGCGCAGTGAGCACCCGCCCGACCCGCGCTCCCGTGACCGTCGGGAGAACGAGCAATCCGTTCTTCGACCGCCTCGACCAGCCTGCTTCGCTGCCAGCCGGACGTCAGCCGACACGGTTGGTTGCTCCGCCTTCGTAGCGTTCCAGGACTGCGTCGACCGGGCCATCGTCGACGAGTCGGCCGTCGTCGAGCCACAAGCAGCGAGTACAGGTCTGGCGGATCTCGTTGTGCGTTGTGTGTCACCATCACCACGGTGCTCGCCTCCCTACGCGAATCTCGTTGATTCGAGCAAGGCTCCGTGCGCGGAAGTCCTGGTCGCCGACGGCAAGCGCCTCGTCGATCAGCAGGACATCCGGGATACGAAGAGTCGCAATCGAGAAGGAGAGGCGGGCGCGCATTCCTGACGAGTACGTGTTCATCGGCCGAGCCATCGCATCCCCCAAGCCGAAAACTCCCGAACGGTTTCCAGTTTACCGATTCGACGTCGGGCCGGGACATGCCCATGGCGAGGCCGCCGAGCATCACGTTCCGATAGCCGGACAGGGCCGGCTTCAGAGCCGCCCCCCACCCCCAACAGGTGTGGCTCGCCGCGCACGAACACCGGTGCCACCCGCTGGTGACTGCAGGCCGGCGATCGCTCGCAGCAGCGTCGACTTGCCGGAACCGTTCGAGCCGACGATGCCGACTGCTTCACCCATGTGCATGTCGAACGAGAGCGACTTCACGGCATGGACGATGGATGGACGTTCGCGACCGGAAGCCGCGGCCGACGAGGTCCCGGGCGCTGAACACCTGATCCTCGTAGACCTTGTACTTGATGTCGAGGGTCGCGCACCGACACGCTGACGGCACCGAGTTCGGCTTGCTGGCGGGACGCGTGAGTCGCGACCATAGCGCTCCTCGCCCGCACGGAACCAGAGGAATCCCCCGACCAACAGGCCGATGGTCCACAGCAGTGCCGAGATCACCACGGTGCCGTCGAGCGCCTCGCCCATCACACACCATCGGGTGATGGTGATGAAGCAGTACATCGGGTTCGCCGTGAAGAGCCAGGCGTAGCGCGACTCGGCGTAGGCAGAGGCCAGGAAGATCACGCCCGACGCGTACAACAACAGTCGAAAGAAGAACGGTAGGAGCTGCGTCATGTCTCGAAAGTGTGTGGTGGCAGGCGCAGCCACCATCGCCGCGCCGAGATTGAAGAGCAGTTGGCCGACGAGGACGAGTGGCATGAGGGCCCATTGCCAGCGCACGTCCTGGCCGGTCAGGAGTGCCACGACGTAGATGATGACGAACGTCGGCAATGAGGAGAGCGTTTCGGTCAGTGTGGAGGTGACCGGCAGCAGCGCTCGAGGAAATCGGATCGCCTTGAGGAGACCGGCATTTTGGGTGATCGCCGTCGCCCCCTGGGTCGTCGCACGCTGGGTGTACTGGAAGATGAAGATGCCAATGGTGAGAAAGAGAATGAAGTTGTCGACTCCTCGAGAGGTGCCGAGCAACAACCCGAAGATCACGTAGTAGATCGCGATCGAGAGCGCAGGATTCAGCAGGTGCCAGAGGTTGCCCAGCACTGTGTTGATCTGCTGGCTCCGCAACTCGCTGGCGGAGACGTACCAGATGTAGGAGCGGCGAGACCACAGGCCGCCGACGTAGGCGCCCGGTCGCGACGAAGCGTTGATGTCCTCCAGAGCGGGCAGCTCGGAATCAACGGTTGCGGTCGACATCGGGCCTGATGCTATCGACAGGTGTTGTTCGTGTCCTGCGTTTGTCGCAGGCCCCTACCATGAGAGCGTGCCGTTCGACATCGAATGGGTCGTGCTCACGATGGGCGACCGCCCCGAAGCGCTGGATGCGGCCGTTCGTTCGCTCATCGACGATGCCGAGTCGAACGTCGGTGTTGTGGTCGTCTCCAATGGTGGTGGCGCCGTCGCGCTGCCCGACGACCCGAGAATCCGCCTGGTCGAACTCGACGACAATCTCGGGATTCCGGGCGGCCGCGATGCCGGCCTGCGGCGCTGCGATGCGCCGATCGTCGGGTTCCTCGACGACGATGCGATCGCCCCGGCCGGTGCATCGGATCGGATTCTCGAGGAGTTCGCGTCGGACCGCCGCCTCGGCGGTGCTGTCGTTCCGCTCGTTGACGGTTCGGCGAGCGCTCGACGCGGCGCCATGTCCTCGGCCCTTTGGGTGGGGTCGCCGTCCGAGCGAATCGGGTCCGGTGGACCACGTTCCTGGGTGGCGCTTCAGCAATTCGGGCGGTAGCGCCTACGACGAGGTGGGCGGGTACTTCGGCGACCTCCACTATGGCCACGAGGAGCTGGAATTGAGCTCGCGCCTGATCGACGCTGGGAGGAATCGGCTATCTGGCCGAGGTGGAGGTGTTCCACCCGTGCACCGACATCGGCCGTCACGAACAGCGGATGGCGCCTCACCGGACGCAATCGTGTGTGGGTCGCCCGCCGAACCCTGCCGTGGCCGGTGGCGTGGGTCCACGTCCTGATCTGGCTGCTGCTCGGTGTCTTGCGACCCCGGACGCGATGTGTCTGGACGCAGCTACGTCTCGGGTTGGTGGGAGGGCTGGCTGGGACCACGTGGGCGAGCGGTCGCGCCCGATCTCGTGGCGCGGCGTTTGGCGCCTCACCCGCCTCGGACGTCCCCCGATCGTCTGATCGGCGTTAAATATAAATTGCCCCCTCAGCCCGGTTCTCGCGGAAACCGGAGCCCTGAGACCCGGGCTCGGGGGACCGGGTTGCGCCCCGCACGACGCCGGCGGACCATGCGATGTGGATCGTGGCCAACGCCTGCATCCGGCGGAGGCGGGCGAGCAGCCCTGAGTGCCGGGAGCGGTGGCCAGCGCCGCGACGTAGGCGGCGGGAGCGAGGGCCAGCACCGGTCGCTTGAGGCTGAATAACGTCGACAACACGGTGGTGATCGCCGCCAGGGGCACCATCTGGCGCAGACGGGCCGACTCGGGGTACATGCGCATCACCACCGACTTCCACTGCCCGTACTCGAAGTACTGGCGAGCCAGCGCACCCCACGTCCCCCGCGGTCGGTAGCCGACCGACGAGCTCGGGGTCGAACCAGACGGTGCCGCCCGCGTGGCGGAGCCGGATGTTGAGTTCGTAGTCCTGGTTGCGGATCAGGCGTTCGTCGAACAGCCCGACGGCCTCGATGGCGGCACGATCGAACACACCGAGGAACACGGTGTCGACCGGACCTTCGGCGCCGCCGACCCGGTACGAGGCGCCGCCGGTACCGAGCCATGACGTGGTGGCGTCGGCGACGGCCTGCTCGAACGGCGTGGTGGCGCCGGGACCTGCAGGCCGCCGACGTTGACGGCCCCGGTGCGTTGCATCGTGGTCACGGCCCGCCGGATGTAGCCGTCGGACAGTTCGCTGTGGCCGTCGACGCGCACCACGATCGGCGCGTCCCGGCGCGGATCGCGACATTCAGTGCCGCTGGTGTGAGGCCGCTCGGGTTGTCGACGACGGTGAGTTCGATGCCGTCTGCGGCGAGGTGCTCGACCAGCTCGGTGGCCACCTGCTCGGTGCCATCGTCGGACGGGCCGACGCCGAGGAAGATCCGCACCCGACCCGGGTAGTCCTGGGCGGTCACGGCGCCGACCGCGGCGGCGAGGTGTGCTGCCTCGTTGCGGATCGGCATCACCACGTCGACGTCCGGCCACGCAACTGTGGTCCGTCGCGGGGCTCACGCTGATCGAGCGCCCCGGCTCAGACACGGCGGCTCAGCACCACCCAGACGGTGCGCACCAGGATCTGGACGTCGAGCACGAGCGACCAGTTGACGAGGTACTGGAGGTCGTAGCCGAGCTTGTACTCGGCATCGGTGCCGTAGCGACCCTGGACCTGCGCAAGGCCGGTGAGCCCCGGTGGCAGCTCGTTGCGGCGGACATAGCCGGGCACCCGTGCGACGATCTCGCTGACCAGCTCGGGCCGCTCCGGTCGAGGGCCGACCAGCGACATCTCGCCGCGCAGGACGTTGAAGAGCTGCGGGAGTTCGTCGGCGCGCATCGCCCGCATCCACCGGAGCGCCGGCACCACCCGATCGTCATCGAGCGGCGAGGCGAGCCCGCCCGTCGGACTCGGCATCGGGCACCATGGTGCGGAACTTGACCACCTCGAACACCACGCCGTCACGGCCCACGCGTGGCTGGCGGTACAGGATCGGCCGTCCCGCCCGCACGAGCACGTAGAGCGCCACGAGCGCCACGACCGGGAGCCAGAGCGGAGCGAGCAGCACGGCGATCGCCAGGTCGAACAAGCGCTTGAGTCGCGCCTTGTGGCTCGCCACGGTGTGGAGCCGCAACGGCACGAACGGCATCCCACCGACCTGGCGGACCGTCTTCAGGCCGAGCAGTGTCTCGCGAGCGCTCACTCGCTGCAGGAAGCCGACGCCGGCCGAATCGAGCGAGTTGAGCGGCTCGGGATACACCGAACCGAACGCGGTCACGTCGAGGAGCAAGACGTCGGTCGCCGCGTTGTCGGTGACCGAGGCGGTCAGCAGCAGCGGTGATCCCACCCGATCGACCACCACGGCGTCGCGATCGCTCTCGCCGAGGTGTCGGGTGGCGAGATCGATCGAATCGGGTTCGCCGACGAGCACCACGCGTGGTGGGCCCTGGCGTCGAACCGCCAGGCGCCGACTGAGACGGCGGTTGGCGACCAGCACGAACGATGCGAGCAGGAAGAACACCGCCAGGTTGAGCCGTGGCATCAAGTACCGGTCGAGCGCCACGAACGCCAGGCCCTGCACCGCCACCCCGAGGCCGGTTGCGAGCAGTGTCCGCGGGAGCCACGGTCGAACTCCGAGTCGGGGCTCGCGTTCGTAGAGCCCGGTGAAGTAGTTCATCACCAGGTGAATCGCCGTGGCGATTGCGAATCCCGACGAAGTACCTGGACAGCGGGTACGTGTCCCAGTCGAAACTGAACCCGAATCGCACGAAGCTGATGGCGACCATCAGCGCATACAGCCCCACCGCGTCGAGCACGACCAGGAATCGGAATCCGTGGTCCCACAGCCAGGACAGCGGCCGCCCGAAGTGCCCACGCTGCGCTCGATGGCCGAGGGGTACGGCCGCGGCTGCACCGACGAGGCGCGCGGCAGAGGGGTCGGCCGACATGCTGCGATGGTATCCGGCACGACCTCGCCCACCGGGGCCACGAACGGCACCGGCAGTCTGCAGGTGAACGGAGCTAGCGTCGGGTCGATGAGTCGGCCGCCCCGTCGCACCGCGATCGCCGATGTGGTGTCGACCCGTGACGTCGTCGTTGGCGCGGTGGTGGCGCTCGGTGCGTTGGTGTTCACCACCGGTCCGTTGTATCGCATTCGATCGTGGTGGGCGTTCGACGATCCACTCGCCGCCGACGTCGCGGTCGTACTGGTGCAGCTGGTCTTCGGGTTGCTCGGAGCGTTCGCAATCGCGTCGAGCGGTCGTTGGAAGCGCATCGATCGACGCCTGGCAGGGGTGGCGGCGGTGCTGGTGGCATGGACGGCGGTGACCGCCCTGTGGTCGGCCGACGCTGGAACCACCCTGCGCGAGTCGGCGATGATCGTGGTCACCCTGCTCGCGGGCATCGGCGCTGCCGTCGCAGTGGGCGAGCGGACCCTGGTGTTCGCCGGCTGGATCGGCGTCCACGCTGGATTGGCGTGGAGCGCGGTGTCGATCGTGATCGTGCAGCCTGGGACGCAGGACAAGGCGGGTGACTGGACGGGGGTGTACTTCAACCCCAACTCCTTGGCGTTGGTCGCTGCCATCGGGGTGTTGTTGTCGGTGATTCTGGGCGCTCAACACTGGCACGACACGCGCCGCGGACCGGTCGTGGCCGTGCTTGGCGCCGCTGCGGTCGCCGACCTCTGGCTGATCCGCGGCGCGGGCTCGTTGACACCGTTGGCGGCACTGTTGGTCGGCCTCGCCGTCGCTGCCGGCGCGGTCGCCGGACGCCGAGTCGTCGGTCCCGGTGGGCGCTGGGAACGAGACGCCCGCCAGGTCACCGCCACCGTGGGAGTGGTGATCGTCGCCGTCAGCGCGGTGGCGTACCTCACCCGCTCGGCGTGGCTCGGCGCATTCGGGCGGTCGACCACGCTCACCGGGCGCACGCAGATCTGGGACGTGGCCTTCGAGTGGTGGTGGGACCAGCCCATCCGCGGGCAGGGCTACCTCGGAGCGTGGTCCGACGCCGCGTTCACCGCCGAGCAGCTCGCTGCACGTGGCGAGGTGCTCGACAGCACGCACAACTCGTTCGTCGAGTTGCTGCTCGGTGCTGGCATCGTCGGTCTCGTGCTCGCGGTGGCGTTGTTCACGAGCCTCTGGATCGGGGCGGGAACGCGGGCACTCACCGGTCGCACCGCTGCTGCGGCGTGGCCGCTCGCCGTGCTGGTGTTCGTGATCGTCGAGAACCTCGCCGAGACCTTGTGGGTCGGGGGGCAGATCGCCGTGGTACTCACCGGCGTGCTGATGGTGGTGTCAGTGCGATCCGATGCGACGGATCGCTGCGGCACCGCGGCGCCGGACCTTGGAGCCGAGTCGGCCGACGAGCCCGCCCCGAGCGCCGTCGGGGCCCTCGGCAGGAGCGACGACCGCGTCCCCGACGACCGCATCGCCGAGGTCGTACGAGACGAGCCCGACCGCTGACCGCGAGTCGTCGTCGATGATCACTCGTTGAGATGCTCGCGCCGGAGGTCTCGGGACCGCTCGTCGGCGATCGAAGGTGTCGAACGCTTCGGCGTAGCGAACGGCGCTGAGATGCGGACTGTGGTGGAGGTCGAGGACGCGACGCGCCCCACCGCCCAGGCGAGCCCGCAGTGCCTGGTCGTCGATCAGCTCATCGAGGGCGGCCACCCACTCGTCGAGCGAGGAGCACACGAGTCCGGTGCGGCCGTGGCGGATCCCGCTCGGCGACGATGACCCCGGTGGCCCCGACGCAACGGTGACCACGCCGACGAGCGACGCTGCCAGCCACGACCGGTGTAGGTCGCCGCCGCCGAGGGCACCAGGTGCCGCCGGTGCGACGTTGATGTCGACACCGATCAGGATCGACGACAGGTCACGCCACGGCGGCGCCTCGACCTGGCGGACCCGTGAGCCGAACCGCATGAGGGTCGGGCCGGGTGTGCACGGGCCGACCACGACGAACTCGATGTGTCGATGACGCTCGAGGATCTGCAACAGCACCGGCTCGATCAGATCGAGGTCCGGCTGGCCGGATGCCATGCCGCTCACATATGCCACACGCAGGGGCGGAGCAGGTATTCGGTCGATTGCGCTCGCTCGGGCCAGCTCGGCGAGCTGCATCTCGACGAGGCCGACGGCGTCGGGCACCACCACCGTTTGAACCTTCGAGAAGGTCACGACCCGCTCGGCCACCGCCGGTGTGGAGGCGATGACGCCGTCGCAGGCAGCGATCGGCGATGCAGCGAGATCAGCGGTGAGGTCGGCGGCATCGAACAGCACCAGCGCGCCGTCGGCGCGCCACGAGCGAATCGAGTCGCTGAGCGCTTCGCCGGAGGGCGCCTGTTGGACAACGACGACGTCGCAGCCGGCCATGATCGCGGCGAGCGCAGGGTCGAGGTGGTGGGCGATGGGGCCGGGCTCATCACCCAGCAGGCTCAGGGCTTCACGCGCATGGTGGACGCGGTACCGGGCGGGTTCGCCGTCGTCGCCCACCACGAAGCCCACCATTCGGCGGGCCGGTGTGGCCACTGGTGTGCGGTCGTCGTAGATCTGCAGGAGTGCGGTGAGGTGTTCGGCAGCGGTCCGCAGCGACACGGGGTTCGTGGTGGCTCCGGCGCGCAAGCTGGCCAGCAGCTCGCGATCGTCGACCAACGAACGCATGGCGCCCGCAAGCGCTCCGGCGTCGCCGGTCGGCACGACGATGCCGTTGACGCCGTCATCGACCACCTCTTCGGGGCCGAGGCAGTCGGAGGTGATGACCGCGAGGCCGGCGGCGAGTGCCTCGCGAGCTGCGATCGAGAAGCTCTCGCGGGCGAGCGAGGGGAGGACCAGGACATCGTGCGCTGCCATCACCTCGACGACGTCGATTGCGTCGAACGCCGCTCGGACCTGGACCTGTCCTGGCACCGGCAGGGCGCCGTCGGGTTCGAGGCCGTACGCCGACAGCTCCCAATCGCCGATGGCGTCGAGTCGGCGCGACGCCTCGACGATCACCCCGGCACCCTTGAGCACGCTCGCACCGCCGAGGTAGAGAAACCGTGTGGTCGAGTGGTCGGCAGCCGCCGCTGCATGCGTGCTGCGGTCGGCGACCGAGGCAGCGACGTCGTCGGCGACGTGGTTCTCGTCGACGGTCACCCGGTCGGGGTGGACGCCGTTGGCGACGATGACGTCGCGCAGCGCTGATGATGGAGCGAGCACACGATCGACGCGATCGAGCACCAGGCGCAGCCGCTCGGCGCGTTCGCGGCGCCACACCGCGCTGCGAGCACACGCGCAGGTGTCGACGTCGGTGACGAGTGGACATGGCTGGAGTTCGGTGTCGACCAGGAACAGGCGTGCGCACCACCACCAGAGGTCGTGCATGGTGACCACGGTGATCGCACCCGACGTCGCCGCAACCGCAGTCGCCGTCTCGACGACACCGATGCCGAGTGTCTGCAATGTGTGGAGGTGGATGACGTCCGGTCGGAAGCCGTCCAGCCACGTACGAACTGCAGCAGCCGCGAGCGGGTTGTCCCAGTTGCCGTCGACGTCCTGGTCGATCCGATCCGCGGTGCCGATCCAGTGGACGCCGAAGGGGCGAGCGTCGCTCGGCCGTTCGATACGGACCTCACCGTCGGCCAGACCCTGGTTGATCGCCCCGGAGAACACCTCCACGTCGTGCCCGCGGTGGGCTGCTTCGATGGCCAGGCGTTCCACCAACAACGTGGCGCCGCTCGTGAAGTCCGGCGGCAGGTGGGCGGTGACGTAGGCGATGCGCATGGGCGGTGCCGACCGGGGATCGGTCGACGCCCGACACTACTGGCAGACTGATCGCCGTGACCCCGACCAGTGGCGATGCGACCAGCAGCGATGCGACCAGTGGCGACCTGCAACGGTTGCGGACCGAGCGGGACTCGGCGGTCGCGCATGCTCGAGACCTCGAGATGCAGCTCGGCGAACTGCGTGGCAAGGTCAAACGGTTGGAGCTGATGATGTGGCGTCGTACGGCGCGACGTCAGCTCTGGCAGGCGCGCCTCCAGCGGGTGATGGCCAAGGTCGGTCGGCGGTGATCGCGGGCCCGCAGTTCTCGATCTGCACGCCGGTGCACAACCCGCCCCTCGACCTCCTGCACGCATGCCTCGATTCGGTGACCTCGCAGACTCACACCGACTGGGAGCTCTGCCTGGTCGACGACGGTTCGACTCGGCCCGAGGTGGTGTCGACCCTGCGCGATCTGGTTGCGAGGGATGCCCGCGTGCACCTCGTCGAGCGGCCAGCCGCCGGTGGCATCGTCGCGGCGTCCAACGCCGCACTGGAGATGGCCGTTGGCGAGTTCGTCGTGTTGCTCGATCACGACGACCAGCTCGAGCCCGATGCGCTGGAGTTGGTGTCGGCGGCGATCGAGGCCGACCCCACCATCGACTACGTGTACACCGACGAGGACAAGCTCTCCGCCGACGGCACGATCTACGACACGTTCCTCAAGCCCGATTGGTCGCCAGAGCGGTTGCGCTCACAGAACTACTGCACGCACCTGTCGGTACTCCGCCGCCAGATCGTGACGGACGTCGGAGGCTTCCGCCACGGCTACGACGGGTCGCAGGACCACGACCTGATCTTGCGTGTCACCGAACGGGCCCGGTCGGTGCACCACATCCCCGCGGTGCTCTACCACTGGTGCATCACGCCGGGCTCCGCAGCCGGCGATGCCGACGCGAAGCCGTACGCCCGCGAGGCCGGTCGGCGGGCGGTGGCCGATCAGTTCGGTCGTCTCGGCATCGACGCTGAGGTCGAGCACCTTGCAACACCCGGGCACTTCCGGTCGACGCGTCGAATCGATCCACTCCCGACCGTCAGCGTGATCGTGCCCACGGTCGGCACGTCGAGGCCCGTGTGGGGCGTCGATCGGCCACTGGTGCTCGAAGCGGTCCGCTCGCTGCTCGACGTCACCGACTATCCAACGCTCGACGTGGTCGTCGTGGCCGACCCCGACACACCCACCGACGTGATCGAGCAACTCGATGGGCTCGACTGCACCGTGATCGCCGGCACCGGCGAGTTCAACTTCTCGACGCGCTGCAACCAGGGCGCTGCGGCATCGAGCGGCGAGCTGCTGCTCTTCCTCAATGACGACACGCTGGTGGAACAACCCGATTGGCTCAGGGCGATGGTCGGCTTTCTCGCGGAGGACGACGTCGGGGTGGTGGGTGCTCGCCTCCTCTACGCCGACGGCACGCTGCAACACGGCGGCCTCCTGCTCAACGAGCAGCCACTGCACATCTTCCACGGGTTCGCCGGTGACGACCCCGGCCCCTTCGGGCTGCTGGAACTCGATCGAGAGGTGTCAGCGGTGACCGCGGCGGTGATGCTCACCCCTCGATCGGTGTTCGACGAACTCGGGGGATTTCCCGAGGAATTCCGAATTGCCTTCAACGATCTCGACTACTGCCTGCGGGTTCGAGCGACGGGCCGGCGGATCATCTGGAGCGCCCACTCGACGCTGTTCCACTTCGAATCGCAGACCCGACGTCCCGATGCCGATCAGCACGAGATCGATCTGCTGTACGAACGTTGGGGTGCCGAGTTGCGGTCGGACCCCTACGGCAACCCCGCGTTCGCTCCCAAGCAAGCGGTGTGGCTGCCGGCGTCACGGGCCACCCTGGCTGCGGCGCTCCGGGCCAAGTTCGATCAGCTGCGGAGGTGACCGTCGCCTGATGGCTACGAACGCACGTTGACGTCGAACGCAACCGTGCCGTCGGCCCGGGTGGTGTTGAGCACTTCGAACGTCGTGGCGCGCTCCTGCCAGTCGAGCACTCGCCCGGTGGAGCGCTGGATGAACTTGAGGTTGATCGGGAACTCGCCGTCGAGGAGACCGATGCTGCCGATGTCGATGCGCACCGACGCGGTGCCGTCGAGCGGGGCGATGTGTGCGCCGAGTGAATCGGTGTCGACGTGGTACAGCACCCGTCCCTCGCGATCGGCCACTTCGAGGTCGAGCACCGCGTCATCGATGCGCCGCGTGGTGCTGATGTCGATGTCGACCCAGACCGACTCCCCGACATGCACGTGACGACGGCTGCGCTCGTGGGCATGGTGCACGCGCACGGACTCGATCGTCAGCGGGCTCTCGTCGAGCGAATCGGAATCGATGGTGGCATCTGGATCGTGGTGGATGTGCTCGCGGAACACCCGGATCGCCTTGCCGGGCTCGTCGTCGAGCACCATCCGGCCGTGATGCAGCACGATTGCTCGACTGCACACCTGGCGCACGGTCTCGGCAGCGTGCGTGACGAGCACGATCGTGCGACCCTCCTCCTGGAACTGCTTGATCCGGGCGAGGCACTTGAGCTGGAAGACCTCGTCGCCGACGGCGAGCACCTCGTCGACGAGCAACACGTCCGGGTCGAGGTTGACCGCCACCGCAAATCCCAGGCGCACGTACATGCCGGACGAGTAGTGCTTGACCGGTTCGTCGATGAACTGCTCGAGCCCGGCAAAGTCGACGATGTCGTCGAAGCGGGCGGCGATCTCGCGGCGCGGCATGCCGAGAAACGCGGCATTGATGAACACGTTCTCGCGGCCGGTGAGATCGGGATGGAATCCGGCACCCAGCTCCAACAGCGAGGCGAGCCGACCTCGCACCAGCACCTGTCCCTTCGAGGGTGTGAGGATCCCTGCGATGCACTTGAGCAGCGTGGACTTGCCCGAGCCGTTGTGGCCGAGGATGCCGACCGTTTCACCCTGGTCGATCGAGAACTCGACGTCGTGGAGCGCAGGAAACTCCTCGTAGTGGTTGCGACCGATGCCGAGCAGGCGTTCCTTGAGCGAGTTGACCGGTGTGGTCGAGATGCGAAACACCTTCGACACGTCGTCGACCACGATCGCCTCGTTGCCGGTCGAGGAGGTCACGTCGGCAACGCCGGCCGCCCGCTGTGCGCCGATGATGCTCACAGCGCCTCGGCCATCGTGGCGTCGGCGCGGTCGAACAGCTTCAGTGCGAGCGCGAGGATGGCGACGGCGATCGTGCCGGTGAAGACCAGCGCGCCGAGATACCACAGCGGCCCCTGATCGGGAAGCAGCTCGGTGCCGTTGATCTCCGACGTGCCATAGATCGCGCGCTGGAACGTGATCGCGATCGACGTGAACGGATTGAGCAGCAAGAGCTCGCCCGGCAAACCACGGCGCTCGAGGTACGGCACGACGAGTTCGTACTGGTACAGGATCGGTGTGGCCCAGAACCAGCCGAGTACGAGCAGGTCGAGGAGGTGCATCGTGTCACGGGCCATCACGTTCAGCGGGGCGAGCAGCAGCGCCAGGCCAGCGACCACCAGCACGGCGACGAGCACCGCGATCGGCAACAGCCACATGTACGCCCAGTCGACCGATTGCTGGGACACCACCAGCACCAGCGCGAACGCGATCGACTGCAGCATGAAGTGGATCAGCGAGCTTCCGACGGTGGCGAGGGGGAGCACAGCGCGAGGGAACTTCACCTTGCCGACCAACGATGCGTTGCCGGTGATCGAGATGGTGGCGGTGAGCATCGCCGTGGACGCAAAGGTCCAGATCAGCAGCCCACACAGGAGCCAGATCGCGAATCGGGGCACGCCCGCTCCGAGGATCGTGAACACGACCGTGTACACCACCAGCAGGAACAGCGGCTGAATCATCGACCACAGGAAGCCCAGCCGCGAATGCTTGTAGCGCACCGTGAGTTCCTTGCGAGTCAGACTCACGAGCAATTCGCGGAACTGGAAGATCTCGCGGATGTGGCCGATCACGGACCGCCGGACCGCCATGGGCCGGAGGTCGCCGGCGACGTGGCGTCGAGCAGGTTGGTCGGTGGCGGTCATGAGAACACGGCAACGTTATCGACTGGCCTCGTCACCGGCTTGCCAACCTGGTCGTCGCTGCGAGCACGCACCGGCGTTGGCGACTCAGACCGGTCGATCCTGCTTGTCCTTCTTGGCGGCCTTCTGTGCCTTCTTCCACTCGCGTACCTTGCCGAGCGACTCCTCGTCGTGGACGTCGGCGACCGATCGCGGAGTGTCGTCGCCGAACTTGCCGGCCGCATCGCGCCATCCGGCGAGCTCGACGCCCTGCGTCTTGCCGAGCAGGGCGATGAAGATCTTCGACTTCTCGTCGCCGTAGCCGGGCAGGGCCCGCAGTCGGCGATACACCTCGTCGGCGTCGTTCACGCCTTTCCACAGGTTCGCAGCGTTGCCCTGGTAGTCGTCGACCAACGCTTCGCACACGGCGTGGATGCGCTTGCCCATCGAGCCCGGAAAGCGGTGGATCGCCGGCTTGTCGCAGCAGATCGTGACGAACTCGTCGAGGTCCATGGCGGCGATCTTCTTCGGGTCGAGGTGACCGAGGCGCTGCCGAAGCGTGGACGGCCCGGCGAACGCCCACTCCATCGGCACCTGCTGGTCGAGCAGCATGCCGATCAGCAGTGCGTTGGCGTTGGAGTTGAGCAGCTTGTCCGCTGCGGTGTCTCCGGTGATGTACAACGTGCCAGCCATGTCGTCACGCTACCGACGATCGCCTCCAGGCTCTGACCCGCAAGGAACGCCCGACGTTCCGGTGCGGCTGTGCGAGGATGGCCCGGTGCCGGACCGACGGAGCGTGCTGCGGTGGATCGCGCTGCATCGTGGGGTTGCCGCTCATCGCCCTGGCACTCGTCGTGCTTGCGGACCTGATTCCGGATCGCTACGTGACGTACCGCCTTCGCGATGCCATCGTGACCGGCCAGTTGGAACGTGGACTCCTACAGCGTCGGCTACAGCGGGTCGCAGGTCGACGGCTGGAGTGAGTGCAAGCGGCTCACCATCGGACTTGGCGCACCGGACGGCATGAGCAACTTCGAGTCTGCGGTGCGGAGCCCCACGCTCGGTTCGTGCGAGGTGGCGGTACCGGCGATCCTCGGATGGGCGAACGGGCAGGGTCTCGACCGTTCATTCGACTACTTCCGCTATTGGAATGGCAGCACGGCGGTGCTGCGGCCCTCGGTCGCGGCGGTCGGGCTGGGAGGTACCCGCATCCTTGCGGCGGTGCTCCTCGCAGCGCTGACCTTTGCATGGGCGAGAGGGGTGAGTCGCGTGATCGGGCCGCTCGCCCCGACGTTGTTCGTGGCATCGCTCGTGCTCACCACCGACTACATCGACCTCGCGGGCGGTCTCGTGCAGTCGATCGGGATGATCAGCACCTTTGCTGCGGGCGCGCTCATCGTGTGGGGGCTTCGTCCCGATGCGCCGCCCGGGACCTACGCTGCGGTGGCATTCGCTCGCTGGTGCAGCGTCGCAGTTCTTCGGGGATCTCACGAACCCCGACGCGGCGTGGGCGGTTGCGGTCGCGAGCGCAGCTGTCGTGGCCGTCGGCCTCGGGCAGCTCGGGCCGGTGGCAGCGCGTCTTGGTGCGGCGACGGTGGCCTGGATCGCCGGGTTCGCGTGGATCTGGTTCGCGAAATGGGTGATCGCAGCAATCGTGATCGGCTATGACACCGTGCGATTCGTGATCACCACGCAAGCCGAGGAACGGTTGAGCGGTGAGGTGGATGGCGCCGACGCTGGAGTGTTCGCTGGCGTGTCAGCGGCGTGGGGCCAGTGGAGGTTGCAGCCGCTGACGACCTGGGTGGTGCTCGGGCTCGGTCTGGTTGCCGTGGTCGCCTTGGTGCGTCGAGGCGACGCCCGCACCACCTGGCAGCTCAGGCTCGTGCTCGGCGCGGCAGCGGTGATCCCACCGATCTGGCACGTCGTGATGCGAAGTCACACCGCCGTGCACTTCTGGTTCACGTACCGCTCGTTCGCCGTGGCGTTCGGCATCCTGCTGATGGCCGCCACCGCCAGCGGACTCCGTCGGGAAGCAGACGAGGAACCACGTCGTTCCACTCCCGAGCCGATCACGTCAGGGGTCAGACCCCTGATGTGATCAGTTCCGGAGGAGATCAGGCGAAGGTGGGGTCGATGGCCTCGGGGTCGATGTCGTAGCGGCTGATCGCGTCGGCCAGCACCGACGCGTCGACCTTGCCGTCGGCGCGCAGCCCGTCGAGGACGGCGAGCACCACATGGCCGGTGTCGACCTCGAAGTGGCGTCGGAGCGCTTCTCGGGTGTCGGAGCGGCCCATGCCATCGGTGCCGAGCGGGACGAATGTGCGACCGGGAACGAACCGTTGCACCTGCTCGGGCACGCTCTTCATGAAGTCGGACACCGCGGTGATCGGGCCGCTGGAATCAGCGAGGATCTGGGCGACTCGGGGGACTCGGGCCTCCTGGGACGGATGGAGGCGATTCCACCGCTCGGCGGCGAGCGCTTCTTCGCGCAGGGCCTTGTAGGACGTGGCCGACCACAACTCGGCTGCCACGCCGTAGTGCTCCGCCAACTCGGTGACCGCCTCGCGAGCCGCGATGTTGGCCGTGCCGGAGAACAGAATCGTGGCGGGGATCGACGGACCGTCGGGAGCGTCGGCCCACTTGTAGAGGCCCTCGACGATCGCTTCGGCCAGCCCAGGCGTCTCGGGCAGCGGCGGCATGTCGTAGTTCTCGTTGTAGAGGGTGATGTAGTAGAAGACGTCGGTGACCTCGGGTGGCCCTCCGCCGAACATCCGGTTCATGCCGGCCTGCACGATGGCACCCACCTCGTAGGCGAACGCCGGGTCGTAGGCCTGCACCGCGGGCACGGTGGACGCGAGGACCAGACTGTGGCCGTCCTGGTGCTGCAGGCCTTCGCCCATCAGGGTGGTGCGTCCGGCGGTGGCGGCCATCAGGAATCCTCGTGTGCGCATGTCGGCCGCCTGCCAGATCAGGTCGCCGACCCGCTGGAACCCGAACATCGAATAGAAGGTGTAGAACGGCACCATTGGCACGCCCCGCGTGGAGTACGAGGTGCCGGCGGCGATGAAGCTCGACATCGAGCCCGCCTCGGTGATGCCTTCTTCGAGGATCTGACCCTTCGCCGACTCGGAGTACGACAGGAGCAGGTCGTGATCGACCGGCTGGTACTTCTGCCCCTGTGAGGCGTAGATGTTCAACTCGCGGAACAGCGCGTCCATGCCGAAGGTGCGCGCTTCATCGGGGATGATCGGCACCACGCGGGGCCCGATGTGCTCGTCGCGGGCGAGCCCGCGCAGCAGCCGGGTGAACGCCATGGTGGTCGACACCTCCTGGCCGTTGGAACCGGCGCGCATCTCGGCGAACGGACCGTCGGCGGGAAGCTCCAGCGGACGACGAGCCACGGTGGAGCGCCGGGGGATCGACCCGTCGAGCGCCTTGCGACGTTCCATCATGTACTGGTACTCGACGGAGTCCTTGCCGAGCTTGATGTACGGCGGGTGCTCGGCATCGAGACCCTCGTCGCTGATCACGTCTTCGAGATGCAAGCGGTCGCGCATCTCCAAGATCTGGGTCTTGGTCATCTTCTTGATCTGGTGGGTGGAGTTGCGGCCCTCGAAGCCGGGTCCGAGCGTCCAGCCCTTCACGGTCTTGGCCAGGATCACTGTCGGCCGGCCCGATCCGAGGTTCTCGGTGGCCGCCTTGTACGCCGCATAGAGCTTGCGGTAGTCGTGGCCGCCGCGCGGCAGCGAGCGCAGCTCGTCGCCACTCAGATCCGCCACCATCTTGCGGAGGCGTTCATCCGGACCGAAGAACCGGTCGCGAATGAATTCGCCGTCCTCCACCGCGTAGCGCTGGAACTCGCCGTCGACGGTGGTGTTCATCTTGTTGAGCAGGACGCCGTCTTTGTCCTGAGCGAGCAGGTCGTCCCACTTCGAGCCCCAGATCACCTTGATCACGTTCCAACCGGCGCCTCGGAAGGTGGCCTCGAGTTCCTGGATCACCTTGCCGTTGCCACGCACCGGCCCGTCGAGCCGCTGCAGGTTGCAGTTGACCACGAACACGAGGTTGTCGAGCTGCTCGCGCGACGCCAGCGAGATCGCGCCGAGTGTCTCCGGTTCGTCTGTTTCGCCGTCGCCGAGGAAGCACCACACCCGGCTGTCGGAGGTGTCGTCGATGTGACGGTTCTGGAGATACCGGTTGAAGCGAGCGTGGTAGAGCGCGGTCAGTGGGCCGAGGCCCATCGACACCGTCGGAAACTCCCAGAAGTCGGGCATCAGGCGAGGGTGCGGGTACGACGACAGACCGCGACCCTCCCGGCCGATCTCGCGGCGGAAGTGGTCGAGGTCCTCTTCGCCCAGGCGACCTTCGAGGAACGCACGCGCATAGATGCCCGGGGCCGCATGGCCCTGGTAGTAGACGTGGTCGCCAGGGCGTCCGTCGTCCTTGCCTCGAAAGAAGTGGTTGAACCCGATCTCGTACAGCGAGGCTGAGCTGGCATACGTGGACAGGTGGCCGCCGATGCCGTCGGCGGTCTTGTTGGCACGCACGACCATCATCGCGGCGTTCCAGCGGATGTAGGCGCGGATGCGGCGTTCGATGTGTTCGTCGCCGGGGAACCAGGGCTCGCGCTCGCGTGGGATCGTGTTCACGTAGGGCGTCGACACGGTGGCGGGGAAGGACACCTGGCTCTCGACGGCTCGCTCCATCAGGCGGGTGAGCAGGTAGCGCGCACGGGTCTTGCCGTGGGTGTCGACGATCGCGTCGAGGCTGTCCAACCACTCTTTGGTCTCCGTGGGATCGATATCGGGCAACTGATGGACGTAGCCGTCGAAGATCATCCGGACAGTCTCGCAGTGTTACCGATGGGTACGCACCGGAGCAGAGAGATTCTGAGTCGGCGATGCCGGCTGCGTCTGCGTCGCTGCGCTCCACCACGTCGATCGACCGGGGAGCTACCGTGCCGCATGGACTCGGTGCTCGACGATGCCGACGTTGGCTCGGTGTTCGACTCGATGGCAGCCCTTGCGACCGATCCGTCTCCGTCGATCGAGGAGGTCCTCGATCTGCTGCGGTGTCTGATCCCGTGCACCAGCGCGTCGTTCAACGACATGACGCTCGCGACGGGCGACTTCCGATACGTGATCGTGCCACCCGACAGCGAGGATCTTGCCCGGCAGCTCAAGCCGGTCTACGACCGATTGGCCGGGACGCAGCACCCGTTGATCAACGCGGCGAAGGCGCACCCGGTGAGCGGTGCGCTGCGATTCTGTGACGTGCCCGCTGGCGACGCGTTCACTCGGACGGAGCTCTTCAACGAGTTCTTCGTGCCGTTCGGGTTGCGCTACCAGATGGTGATCGAGCTGCCCGCGCCGCCGGACGTGATCGTCGGGTACGCACTCAACAGGAGCGAGCCCGAGGGAGAGTTCAGCGATCGCGATGTCGCCGTGCTCAACGCGCTCGGCCCCCACCTGGCCATGCACCATCGGCATCTGGTCGACCACGAGCGCTCGCGGGCGATGGCCGCTGAGGTCGACCTCCATGGCGGATGGACCGTGATGACGGTGCGCTCGGACGGCACGGTGGATGCAGCGACTTCCCGTGATGTCTCGGCGTCGTTCGCTCCGGGTGGACGCGTTCCACCGATGCTCGTCGACCTGTTGCCCAGCTCTCGGGCGATGCCGGTCGGGTCCACCCACTGTGACGTCGATCTCGACGGAACCCGGTGGCGCTGCGTGGTCTGTCCGGTGCCGGCGGGTCCGACGGTACTGCTCGTGCGGCGCCTCGGTGGGGTGGTGTCGGAATCCGAGTCACTCGTCGACCTGGGACTGACACCTCGCCAGATCGAGGTGGCGACGGCACTGGTGCAGTCGGGAGGGACCAACGCACAGCTCGGACGGGCGATGGACATCAGCGAAGGCACCGTCAAGAAGCATCTCGAGTCGGTGTTCCGCGCACTGGGGGTCGACAGTCGAGCCGCCGCCGTCGTTGCGCTGACCGATCTGTGGCGTTCAGCCGAGCGTTGAGTCGAGCAGCACCCCAGATCCGGTCAGGGAGTTCTCGACGGGTGACGGGGTAGGTTGCCGTCGATGTCTGGACTCGTGATCTTCACCGACGGCGCGTGCCGCGGCAACCCGGGGCCGGGCGGCTGGGCGTGGGCGGTGTCACCGAGCGGCGAGCCGAACGGCTCGGGCGGCGAGACGCACACCACCAATCAGCGCATGGAGATCTTCGCCGTGCTCGATGCCCTGCGTCAGCACGCCGGATTGGCCGATGACCACGGAGCGCCGATGCCGATCGAGATCGTCTCCGACTCGACCTACGTCGTCAACTGCTTTCGCGACAAGTGGTGGGTGAAGTGGCAGCGCAACGGGTGGAAGAACTCGAAGAAGGAATCGGTGGCGAACGTCGATCTCTGGCAGCCATTGATCGAACTGGTGAACGCCGGTGATGTCAGCTTCCGGTGGGTCAAGGGCCACAGTGGCGACCCGATGAACGATCTCGTCGACGGCCTCGCCGTGGCCGCCGTGCCGGCGTCGGGCGGCTGATTCACCTCGATTGCTCGGCGGCGACGACGAACGAATAGCGTTCGCCGCCATGGACATTTCTGGAGCAAGTGCAATCGTCACCGGTGGAGCATCGGGTATCGGAGCTGCCGCAGCGCGCATGTTGGCCGCTCGCGGCGCCAAGGTCGTCATCGCCGACCTGCAAGAGGACAAGGGCAACGAACTCGCCGACGAGATCGGCGGCGCGTTCTGCAAGGTCGACGTCACCAGCACCGACGACATCGTCAACGCCGTCGAGATGGCCAAGTCGATGGGCCCGGTTCGCGTCCTCGTGAACTCCGCCGGCATCGGGTGGGCGCAGCGCACCGTCGGCAAGGACGGCACGCTCGAGTCGGCTGCCAATCTCGACGCGTTCAAGAAGGTCGTCGCGATCAACCTGGTGGGCACGTTCGACTGCATCCGCGTCGTCGCCACCGCAATGAGCACTACTGAGCCGCTCGAGCACGGTGAGCGCGGCGCCATCGTCAACATCGCGTCGGTTGCTGCGTTCGATGGCCAGATCGGCCAGGCCAGCTACTCTGCGTCGAAGGGTGGCGTGGTCGGCATGACACTTCCGATCGCTCGCGATCTGTCGGCAGTGGGCATCCGCGTCAACACGGTGGCCCCCGGTCTCATCGACACGCCGATCTACGGCGAGGGTGAGGCGAGCGAAGCCTTCAAGGAGAACCTGCAGAAGGGCGTGCTGTTCCCGAAGCGCCTCGGTGACCCCGACCAGCTCGCATCGATGGTGATGGAGTGCGTCACCAACAGCTACATGAACGCCGAGTCGATCCGGGTCGACGGCGGCATCCGCATGCCGCCCAAGTGATCGCTGGTTCCCCCAGCCCGGGTCTCGCGGAACCTTGGTGGTTCCCGGAGACCCGGGCTCGGGGGGCGTTGGTCAGGTCGTGTAGTCGGCGTTGAAGCGCACGTAGGTGTCGCTGAGGTCGCAGCCCCACACGGTCGCATCGGCATGTCCGGTGCCGAGCGACACGTGGATGCGCACGTCAGCGCTGCGCATGTAGGTCGACAAGTTCGCCAACTCGGCATCGTCGAGCAGGTGCGGGTACACCTCGGTGTCGCCGAACCGGATCACGACGGTGTCCTGGTCGATGTCGGTGTCGTCGCTGCACTTGCCGATCGCCATCGCCACTCGACCCCAGTTGGGGTCGCCGCCGTGGACCGCGGTCTTCACCAACGGGCTGTTGACGATCGCTTTGCCGACCCGCTTGGCCTGTGCGACGTCGGCCGCCTCGTCGACGTGCACCTCGATCAGCGACTGAGCGCCCTCGCCGT
The DNA here is from genome assembly GCA_963793335.1 of Ilumatobacteraceae bacterium. Classification (GTDB taxonomy): domain Bacteria; phylum Actinomycetota; class Acidimicrobiia; order Acidimicrobiales; family Ilumatobacteraceae; genus Sva-07. The sequence continues at coordinate 261,126 of CAWBZS010000004.1, forward strand.
CGCGTGCGATCTGCTTGGTGAGATCGAGGGCCACGTCGTACAGCGCCGCCTCGAACGCGTCGAGGTCAACCGGACCGGCCAGCCCCGATGCCATCAGCACCGATGAATCGCTGGTGGACGTGTCGGTGTCGATGCTGACGCAGTTGAACGTGCGCCCGACCACTCGGCGGAACACCACGTCGAGGTCCCCGGCCGAGACATCGGCATCGGTGAACAACAGCGAGATGTGCGTCGCCATGTCGGGCTCGATCATCCCGACGCCCTTGGCCATCCCCACGATGCGGGCGTCGCTGCCGGCCACGGTCGCCTCGGCCAGTTTCGCCACAGTGTCGGTGGTCATCATGCCGTGCGCCGGCCGAAGCGCATCGCTGGTGTGCAGTTCACTCGGAAGGTCGGCGATGCCGGCGCGAATTCGTTCGATCGGATAGCGACGTCCGATGACGCCGGTGGAGGTGATCACCACATCGGTGGGTGCACAGCCGAGGCGTTCGGCGACCCGCTGGGCCACGTCGATCGCGTCGGCGTGGCCCTGCTCGCCGGTGGCGACGTTGGCGTTCTTCGAGATCACGACGACCGCAGCGGCGCGGCCGTCGGCGACCTGCGCCCGGCTGAGGCTGACGCTGGGGCCGGCGAACAAGCTGCGTGTGAACACCGCAGCGACCGGCACGGCCCGATCGGCAGCGATCACCACGAAGTCATCCGTGTCGTCCTTGACGCCGATGTTGGCGACGTGGCTGTGGAACCCCTTCGGCAGGTTGGTCATGCGTCGAGCCCTGCTCGTACGGCGGCGAAGATCGATGCCAGCGCATCGACCTGTTCGCTGTCGAGGTGGTCGAAGAGGTGCCGTCGGACGCTGTCGACGTGGGCGGGAGCGGTCGCCTCGAGGGCGGCGTACCCGGTGGGCGTGAGCGCTGCGAGCATCACCCGACGATCACCGACGCTGGGTTCGCGGGTGACGAGCCCCGACCTCACGAGACCGTCGAGGCGGCGGGTGAGTCCGCTGGGGGAGAGCTGCAGTCGGTCTGCGAGGTCGCACATTCGCATCGAACGCTCGTCCACTTCGGACAGATAGACGAGCACCTGGTAGTCGCCGAGCGTGAGATCGTGATCGGCCAGATCGCGTTCGATCGCCGTCGTCAGGTCGGCGTAGGTCTCGATGTAGGTGCGCCATGCCGTCATCTCACGGTCGGTGAGCCACTTGGTTGCCATGTCTCCAACCTATCGAGCCCTCACAATTGTTGCGGAGGTGAAAGGTGTGGATGCTCCCGCTGTGGGTCCAGCCGGCTCAGGCGGCCTCAGGTGTCGGAGGTTCGGAAGTGCGCGGCGAGACGATCGAGCGTGGCTTCGATCGCCTTGGCGTTGCGCTTCGGGGCGCCCGTCAGCTTGAGGAGGAACGCAGCCTTCATCGGGCGCATGTCGAATTCCTCGGTCACCTCGGTGCCGCCGTCGACGGCGCGCAACCGGTACCGCCAGATGTGGCCACCCACATGGGTCCAGGCGATCAGCGCCGGTTCGTCGAACTCCACCACCGTGTTGGTCATCTTGTACGGCACGCCCATCTTCATCGACATGCCGAACTTCGCGCCCAGTTCCAACCGGGCCGGCGCCTCGTCGTTGCTGCTGAGCACGGAACCCGAGCCGTCGATCGTCGGGTGTTGTGCCGGGTCGGCGAGCAGGTCGAAGATCGCCTGAGGGTCCGCAGGCACGAACCGGATCCCTCTGACGACGTTGCCGTCGTCGCTGGTGTCGATGTCGGTGGGGTCAGCCATGGGGGACAGTCTGGCCCATCTCGGTGGCGACACCCAGACCGCATCGGCGGCCCGAGTACATCGCCCCCTGGATCGATGCGGTGTCGCGGTGATCCCCGCACACGAATCGGCCGTCGTCGAGGAGGGTGCGCTGCTTCGGATCGAACGGTGGACGTTGACGGGGCTGGCCGTGCGGAATCCGGTAGGTGGCGACGTGATCCCACGTGTCGACCTGCGAGCCCCACCACGAGCGCAGCTGGGTCCGGGCGTCGACCTCGATGGTCGGGCCGTCGTGGCCGGGAAGCGCCGCGACGACGAGGTGGGAGCCTGCCGGGGCATAGCTCGGGGCCACGTTGCTCATCACCGCGACGTTCAACACGGGGCCGCTGCCCGTGCCGTCGAGGACCACCAGCTTGTCGGTGATCGGTGGCTGCGGAGCGGAGAAGTAGACCGCACCGACGGACTTCGACTCGACCGGCGCGAGGCCGAGGAGTGACGCAGCGGTCGGACCCTCGGTGGCGACCACGACGGCGGCCGCAGAGATCGTCGACCCGTCGACCGTGATCGATGTCGGCGTCGTCGAGTCGACGGAGGCTCCCAGGTGGATCGAACCTGACGGGAGCTGGTCGGCGAGCTGCTGAGGGATCGCCTGCATGCCCGCAGCAGGGACGGCCGAGTCGCCATCGGCGAGCATCCGAAAGATGATGTCGAACATCCGTCGGCTGTCGGCGAGTTCGGGGTCGAGCTGGATGCCGCCGACGAGCGGGCGAAAGAACCGTTCGATGATCGTGTCGGAGAACCCGGCCTCGGTCAGTGCGCCACGGGTCGGGCCGTCATCGCCTTGGAGCAGTCGAACCGGATGCACGCTGCGTATCCGCCGACGAAGCAACGCGATACGAGCCTTGTCGAAGAGCGACCCGATCGGAGCGGTCACCGTGGACAACGTGGTGGTGGGTTGACGGAACGGATCGGCGACCACGGAGCCCTTGCCGTTGCGCCACACCAGCGCACCGGGGTCGAACGCCTGGAGGTCGAGGGCATCCATGTCGAGTTGTCGATGCATCTCCGGGTACGCGGTGAGCGCCACTTGGAAACCCCGGTCGAGCGTGAACCCGTCGACATGATCGGTGCGCACCCTGCCACCCACACCGTCGCTGGCCTCGAACACCTCGACGGGCACGCCGGCGCGCTGCAACGCAACGGCACACGACAGCCCGGCCAGCCCGGCACCGACGACGGCGACGGGGGCGTCGGGGCGGGCGGCCGGACCGCTCACGTGCCGAGCAGCGCCCGCAGCGCAGTGGCGAGATCGGGGTGCTGGAAGGTGAAGTCGGTGTCGGCGTCGAGCACCGTGGGGAGCACCTTCTGGCCGCTGAAGAGCAGGTTCTGTGCGAGTTCGCCGCCGAGCACGAGCTTGGGTCCGAACTTGGGGATCGGCAGGAACGTCGGCCGACCCAGCACGTCACCGAGCGTGTCGGTGAACTCGGCGTTGGTGACCGGGTTCGGTGCGGTGAGATTGACCGCACCGGTGTGGTCGGACGTGAGCAGGTGGGCGATCGCTGCCACTTCGTCGTCGATCGAGATCCAGCTCTGCCACTGCGTGCCGGATCCCATCTTGCCGCCGAGGCCGAACTTGAAGAGCGGGAGCTGCTTCTTGAGCGCCCCACCTCTGGCGGACAGCACGATGCCGGTGCGCAGATGCACCACCCGGGTGCCGGCAGCCTCTGCTGCAGCAGTGCCAGCTTCCCACTGGACACAGATGTCGGCGAGGAACCCGTCGCCGACGGCTGACGCCTCGTTGAGCTCTTCATCGCCACGTGCGCCGTAGATGCCGATCGCCGAGCCGGACAGCAGCACCGTCGGGCCGTTGCTGGCACCGGCGATGGCTTCGGAGATCAAGGTGGTGCTCTTCGTGCGGCTCTCCAACAGCTCCCGCTTGTAGGCATCGGTCCAGCGCTTGTCGCCGATCCCGGCGCCTGCGAGATGGACGACGGCGTCGACGTCGTCGAGTGCTCCGTCGTCGATGCGAAGATCGGCCGGCGACCACATGATGTCGGTGCCGGACGGGTTGCTCCGAACGACTCGGATCACCTCGTGGCCGAGTGACTCGAGGTGGGGCTTCAGGGCCGACCCGATGAGGCCGGTCGATCCGGTGATGGCAACGCGCATGGAGGAGCGTAGGAGCGATCGGTGTGATCAGCGCGACCCTGCCTCAAGCTCCGCCCTCAGGTGGACTCGGAGACGATCTGTTCGAGGAGTTCCTCGTCGACGGCGCCGGCGACGAGCTCGGTGGAACCGTCGGTGTTGACGATCACCAGTGCCGGCTGGAATGCCACACCGAATCGGTCGAAGACGTCGCCGGGATCATCGCTGATCTGGGGGAACGTCAACCCGTGGCGATCGACGAAGTCTTGGAAGGAGTCGTCGCTGCCAGTCCAGGCGACACCGACGAAGTTGACCTGGCCTGCGAACTGTGCTGCTGCCTCCTCGACCGAGGGGGCTTCACGGTTGCAGATGCTTCAAGTGGGCGCCCAGAACCAGAACGCCGTGGGCAGATCGGCGACGGCGGCGCCATCGAAGGTTCCGCCGCCGACGAGTGGAGCAGTGAACTGCAGGATCTCGGGCACTGCGACGGGGTCGGTCGGTGTCGGCGCGTCCTCGCCGCCGGTCGTGGGGGCCGGTGCCGTGGTGCCATCGGTGGTTGCGGCGCCGCTGTCGGGCGCTGCGGTGGCGGGGGGAGCGGTCGTTTCAGCGCTGTCGGGCAGCAGGGCAGACGTGGTCGCGGTGGCGGCATCGTCGGTGTCGCCCGAACCACAGGCGGCGAGGACCAGGGCCAGCGCAGCAGCGGCTGCAGCGAATCGTCGTTGTCTCGACAGCGGTGTCACCTCGGTGACGCTAACGAACGCCGCGACCCGACGTGCATCGACCAAGCGGAGTTTCCCGAACGTTCCCGATCGTCACTGGTCACATCGAGTCGGGCGTGGCCCGGCAGTTCGTAGGCTCGACTCCCGATGAAGACGCGCACGCTGTTGTTGCTCTCGGTCGCATCCGCACTGGCGATCCTGCTGGCCGGTGGCGTCTTTCTCCTGCAGCTGTCGAACGAGACGGCGACGGTGGACGAAGCCGTGACGGGGGAACTCGTCGAGGTCGGTGACGTCGAGGTGACCGTCGCCTCGTACAGCGAGCGCGACGATGGCGCGGCGAGCGTGCTGATCGACATCGGCGGGGTCGACGACAACGACGGCATCGACAGCTTTCGGCTGATCACCGGTGGGGAGCCGCTGGTTCCCGTCCGTGCCCCCGCCGACGGACGGTGCAACGAGATCACCGTTGCCGTGCAGCGATGTCAGCTCGACTTCGACCTCAGCGCCACCGACGCCCCCAATCGGGTGTTGCTGCTGCGCCGCGGCGACGAGCAGATTCGCTGGGATCTCACCGATCGCTGATCGGTGTCCTGACCTGCCCCGATGACGACTGTCGTTGCGGCCGCTACGGTTGACGCCGATGAGTGACCATTTCGACCTCGTGGTGATCGGTGGCGGACCCGGCGGCTACTCCGCAGCGCTGTATGGAGCCTCTGCAGGGCTGCAGGTTGCGCTCGTGGAGCAAGATGCGCTCGGTGGGACGTGTCTGAACCGCGGTTGCATCCCGGCCAAGGCGTTCCTGGAGACCGCGGCGGTGAAGCGTCACGTCGACCATTCGAGCGATTTCGGCATCGAGTCCGGCGGAACGGCGAAGGTCGACTTCGCCCGCACGCAGGAGCGCAAGCAGGGCATCGTCAACAACCTGGTCAAGGGCATCGGCGCGATGTGCAAGGGCCGCAAGGTCGAGGTGTTCAACGGCACCGGTTCGCTCGGCGCCGACCGTGCGGTCACCGTGTCGATGGCCGACGGTTCCAGCGCGACGATCACCGGCGACGCCGTGATGCTCGCCGCGGGTTCGGTGCCCCGCCTGATTCCGAACTTCGAACGTGGCGGGCCGATCATGACCAGCGACGAAGTGCTCGACCTCGACACCGTGCCGCCGCGCGTCGCGGTGATCGGTGGCGGCGCGATCGGCTGCGAGTTCGCCTCGACCTTCGCCGACCTCGGCAGCGAGGTGACCATTCTCGAGGGCCTGCCGAAGATCCTGCCGGGCCTCGACGCCGACCTGGCGAAAGTGGTCGAGAAGTCGTTCAAGAAGAAGAAGATCGCCATTCGGACCGGCGTGATGGTCAACGGCCATACACCGAATGCATTCGGCGGCACCACGGTGTCGTTCGGCGAAGGCGAGTCGGTCGAGGTCGACGCCGTCGTCGTGTCGGTCGGACGTCGCCCCTATGCCGACGAACTGGGCCTCGACGGCACTGCGGTCAAGGTCGATGAGCGAGGGTTCGTCGAGGTCGACGAGTACTGCCGAACCGGCGAAGCCGACGTGTACGCCGTCGGCGACCTGATCGCCACCCCGCAGCTCGCCCATGTGGCGTACGCAGAAGCGATCCTGGTGGTCAAGCAAGTGCTCGGCGAGTCGCCGATGCCCGTGATGTACGACCGGGTCCCCTGGGCGATCTACTGCCATCCCGAGGTGGCGTGGGCCGGGCCCGACGAAGCGATGGCCAAGGCGGCGGGCCACGACGTCGTGGTCGCCAAGCATCCGTTCAAGTTCAACAGCCGGGCCATGATCCTCGGCGAGACCGAGGGCCTCGTGAAGATCATCGCCAAGAAGCGCCCCGACGGCTCCGCGGGCCAGGTGCTCGGGGTGCACATGGTGGGACCATGGGTGACCGAACAGCTCAGCGGCGGGTATCTCGCCGTGAACTGGGAAGCATCCGTCGACGAGATCGCCGAGTTCCTCCAGCCCCACCCGAGCCTCTCGGAGTTGTTCGGTGAGACCGTCATGTCACTCACCGGCCGCAACTTCAACGGCTAGACATCAACCGACCCGACCCCGACACGACCCCACCCCGGCACCACCCAGATCGAGGACCCACTCCCATGGCAGACGTCACGCTCCCACAGCTCGGTGAAACCGTCACCGAAGGCACGATCACCCAATGGTTCAAGAACGTCGGGGACTCCGTCGCGGCCGACGAACCGTTGTTCGAGGTGTCGACCGACAAAGTCGACACCGAGGTGCCCTCGCCCGTCTCGGGTGTGCTCACCGAGATCCGCGTGCAAGAAGGCGACACGGTCGATGTCGGCACCGTGATCGCGGTGGTCGGCGATGCCGACGGCGCCGCAGCGTCGGCACCCGCCGCCGAACCGGCACCTGCCCCTGCAGCACCGGAACCCGAGCCCGAGCCGGCCGCAGCCCCTGCGGCGCCCGCTCCGGCACCGAGCACCCCGGCGCCGCCTCCGCCACCACCAGTGCCTGCAGCCCCGGCTCCTGCACCGGCTGCGGCCGAGCCGCAGACCGCACAGGCGGGCGACAATCGCCTGTTGTCGCCGGTCGTGCGCCGGCTCGTCAACGAGCACGGCCTCGAACCCGACTCGATTCCGGGTACCGGGCCCGGCGGGCGAATCACTCGCGACGATGTGCTCAACCACATCGATGCAACTGGGGCAACCCGCCAGGATCCTGCTGCGGCCAGTGCGCCCGCTGCACCAGCGCCGGCTGCACCAGCGGCCGCTGCACCTGCACCGGCTGCACCAGCGCCGGCGCCGGCTGCCGCGCCGCGACCCGCCCCCGCAGCACCGTCGGTGCGAGCCGGCGAGCGTGACACCACGGTGCCGCTGTCGAAGATTCGGCGATTGACCGGCGATCACATGGTGATGAGCAAGGCCACCAGCCCCCACGCGTTCAGTGTGGTCGAGGTCGACTTCGCCAATGTCGACGTCGTGCGCAACAAGGTCAAGAGCGACTGGAAGGCCACCCACGGCTTCAGCCTCACCTACTTGCCGTTCATCGCGCGGGCGGTGATCGACGGGCTCAGCGAGTTCCCGCACCTCAACGCCAGCGTGGGCGACACCGAACTGGTGGTGCACAACTTCGTCGATCTCGGCATCGCCGTCGACCTCGACTACGAGGGTCTGCTCGCTCCGGTCGTCCGTGACGCAGAAACCAAGCGCCTCGCAGCGATCGCTTCGGAGATCTCCGATCTTGCGGATCGGGCTCGCAATCGCAAGCTGACCCCCGACGAGATCTCCGGCGGCACCTTCACGCTGAGCAACAACGGCTCGGCCGGTTCGGTCCTCACGATGCCGATCATCAACCAGCCGCAGGTGGGCATCATCTCCACCGACGCCATCGTGCGCAAGCCGGTGGTCACCACCGGACCCGACGGCGGTGAAGCGATCGCCATCCATCCTGTTGGGAACCTTGCGATGAGCTGGGATCACCGGGCCTTCGACGGGGCGTACGCCGCTCGCTTCCTCGCGAGGGTCAAGCAGATCCTCGAGACGAAGGATTGGAGCACCGAGCTCTGAGCCGCGTGCTCAGCCCGGAGTCGTCGTGACCGATCCGCTGCGCGTCCGCTGGTTGGGCAGGGTGCCCTACCGCGAGGCGCTGGCGGTGCAGGGCTCGTTGTTCGAACACGGCCGCGGGCAGCACCTGTTGTTGCTCGAGCATCCGCACGTGTTCACCCACGGCAGGCGCACCGACCTCGAGACCAACCTGCGGTGTGAGCCCGCCGCGGTGGGTGCCGAACTCGTTGCGGTGAAGCGCGGCGGCGACATCACCTATCACGGTCCCGGTCAACTCGTTGGCTACCCGATCGTCAACGTGGACAACCCCCTCGGCGCTGCTGGCCACGTCGACGGCGTCGAGGGCCTCGTGATCGATGTGCTTGCAGCACTCGGTCTGCCCAACGCGGGACGGTTGCCCGGGTTCGCCGGTGTGTGGCTCGACGTCGACCACGCCGATCCATCGGTGCTGCCCCGCAAGATCTGTGCTGTCGGCGTGCGCCTCGCGAACGGTCGTACGATGCATGGGTTCGCACTGAACGTCGCCACCGACATGGCCTACCTTCGCGAGCACATCGTGCCGTGCGGCATCGACGACAAGCCGGTCACCTCCCTGGTCGAAGAGGGCATCGATGTGTCGATGCACCAGGTGGTCGACGTGGTCGCCCGCCTGGCGGCCGAGCGGTGGGCGGGTGGCAACATCGAGCGTCAGGATGTTGCGTGGAAGCACGCTGCGGACGGTCGCGACCTCTCGGCGTTCTCGCGCGGTGAGGGCCCTGGGGAGCAGGTCAAGCTGGTGTCCGACCGGGCCGCCGCCCGACTGCAGGCGGCAGGGGTCACCGAGGGACTGTCGATCGAGACTCGCAAACCCGAGTGGTTGCGCCCGAAGGTCGCCCTGGGCTCCGAGGTGATGTCGCTGAAGAAGACGGTGCGCGACCTCGACCTCGTCACCGTGTGCGAGGACGCAGGCTGCCCCAATCTGTCGGAGTGCTGGTCGGATGGCACGGCCACGTTCATGGTGCTCGGCGAGCGCTGCACTCGTGCCTGCGGGTTCTGCCTGGTCGACACGAGCAAGCCACTCGCGCCCGCCGCTGACGAGCCCGACCGCGTCGCCACCGCGATCGAGCGGATGGAACTCGACCACGCGGTTCTCACGATGGTAGCCCGCGACGATCTCGCCGATGGCGGGATGGCGCACGTCGCCGCATGCGTCGAAGCGATCCGGCTGCGGAGGTCGCGCACGCGTGTGGAAACGCTGATCTCCGATGCCAAAGGCGATGATGCTTCGCTCGACCTGCTGTTGGCGGTTCGGCCCGACGTGCTCAACCACAACATCGAGACCGTGGCTCGGTTGCATCGGGCAGTGCGTCCCTCTGCGGGATACGCCCGTTCCTTCAGCGTGCTGGCTCGGGCCAAGGCTGCTGGACTCACGACCAAGACCGGGTTCATGGTGGGGCTCGGTGAGACCGACGACGAGATCGCGGGCCTGCTGGCCGATCTCGCCGACCTCGGGGTCGACATCGTCACGATCGGCCAGTACCTCCGACCCACGTCGCACCACCTGCCGATTGCCCGCTACGCGGACCCAGCGGAGTTCGTCGGGTGGAAACACTTCGGCGAATCGTTGGGGATCGGACACGTCGAGGCGAGCCCCCTCACACGATCGAGCTACCACGCCAAGGGAGCTGCCGAATCGGTGGCAACACCGGTCGCCGTGGGGCGGTCGGTGGGTTCGCGTGGCACGCCGCTGACGTGAGCCGCTGGTCGACGTGAGCCGCTGGTCGCCTGAGCAGGTGGCGGCCGCAGCGCCGTCGCCCGCAGCGTTGTCGGCATCGCGGCCGCTGACCACCACGGCCATGTGGGGTGGCCTCGGCGCCGATGATCGTGCGGTGTGGGGGTCGTGTCGGAGCAGCGGCGCCGAGCCGTACGACACCATGGTCGACCATGTCGGCGTGGTGTTCGGGTGTACCTGCCCCAGCCGTCGACGTCCGTGCAAACACGCGCTGGCGCTGGCGATGCTGTGGAGCAACGGCGACGTCGTCGAATCAGATGCTCGCCCCGAGGCGGTGGAGCGGTGGTTGTCACGAGGCGTCGAGCCGCCCCGGCCGGCGAAGGTCGAGCCCGGGAGCGAGGCTCCCGCTGATCCGGACGTCGGCTCCGGCGCCGACACGACCGGAACCGTCAGTGGAGAGTCCGACATCGAGCCCGCGCCCGACCCCGCGCCCGAGCCCCCGCAGGATCGTGACCGGGGGCGCGACGAGCGCGTCGAACGAATGCACGCGGGCCTGACCGAGTTGGATCGGTGGCTCGACGATCGCATCCGCACCGGGCTCGCCGATCCGTCGCTGGCCGAGTACGCCACCTGGGATCAGCTCGCCGCCCGGCTCGTCGACTCGCAGGCGGGCAGTCTCGCCAACCGGGTTCGTCGCCTCGCCGGGCTCGTGGGTGCTTCCCCGAACTGGCACAGCGACGTGCTCGGCGAACTCGGATTGCTCCATCTGCTGTCACAGGCGGGTCGGCGACTCGGCTCGCTGCCGGGCCCATTGGCCGACGCAGTGGCGACCACGGTCGGCTGGCAGGTGCGACAGGCCGACGTCCTCGGTGGAGTCCCCGACACCGACACGTGGGTGGTCGCTGGCCGCAGCGACACCCGAGAGGATCGCATCGAGGTCCGTCGAGTCTGGCTGCGCGGCGAGACCTCGGGACGATGGGCGATGGTGCTGTCGTTCGCTGCATACCGTCAGAGCCTCGACACGTCCCTCGAGGTCGGGACATCGCTCGGCGCCGACCTGCACCGATACCCGGGGCCGGCGCTGCGAGCGTTGGTCGGCGCACGACACGGCGAGGTCGGGCATCGGGCTGCGCCCCCGTCGACCGACGTCGCTGGATCGTGCGATCAGGTCGGGGCGATGCTCGCGCTCGAGCCGTGGCTCGATCGGGTGCCGTTCACCGTGACCGCATCGGTGGCGGTCGACGGGAAACGGTTCGCACTCACCGACGCGACCGGCAGCCTGCGACTGATCGCGCAGGGACGGCCGCTCGCCACGTTGCTCGCCGTCGCCGGCGGCGACTCGGCGGTCGTGACGTGCGAGTGGACACCGCACGGGGTGGTGCCGCTGTCGATCCATCTGCCCGATCGGACGCTCGACATCGGGCCACGCGCCGACCGTTCGTTCGTGAGTGCGGCATGAACAACACGGCGACCGCCCAGCAGGGGTGGGAGCAGTTGGTGGCCGTCGCGATGCTCGGCACCGACCGTCGCAATCCGCCGGAGCCGATCGGCCTGCTCGCCGACGTCGTCGACGACACGGTTCGCAGCACGCCGTCCGAGCGGATGCTCGCCCAGGTGGCGGCAATGGTCGCGGTCAGGCGCGCCGGCGTGTTGCCCGGAGCGCCCCGCCCGGGCGTTGCCGGCCCCCCGCCGGACGAGCGTCCTGTCTGTGTGCCGGCAGCGGCGGATCGCTGGCACCATGTGGTCGCGTCGTGGCCCGTGCTCGAAGACGAGTGGATGCTGTCGCTGATTGCGAACGGTTGGCGGGTGCCACCCGAACTGGTGCCGGACGTGCTCGTTCGGCATCGAAACGATCCGGTCAGGCGGGTTCGCGCCGAGCTGGCCTGCGGGCCGTTGGCCGGTTGGCTGGTCGGTCATCTCCCCGACCTTGCGGCGCGAGGTGCTGCTCGGACACAGCCCGATCCCTCGGTCGAGTCGGTGAGTGAGCTCCCCGCGCTGCCGATCCCTGCGGAACTCCAGGGGCTGCTGGGGGCATCTGCGGACGTGGTCTCGCAGCGTCTGGTACGGGGAATCGGCGGTGGTGCTTTCGCTCACGCCCATCGTGGAGTCCTGGTCAATCTCGTCGCTCGGATCGATCCGGGCGTCCTGTCGAACGTTGCCCGGGAACTCGACAGGATCGACGCAGCATCACCGGGCTTTCCGCTCGCTGCCGTGCTCGCCGATCTTGCCCGCACCCGCCACCACATGCTCGACGAACTCGTCCAACGAGCCGTCGGGCGTTCGACGTAACGTTTGGTGTCAGACACCAAACGTTACGCCGACGGAGCTGGGTCAGTGTTCGGCGACGACGTGTGCATTGTCGCCGACGCGCGAACGGTAGGGCTCGAGTGCGGCCTCGACCTCCCACATCCAGTCGTCGAGTTCGATCCGGAGCGGGCCGGTGCCAAGCCGTTGTGCACGGCGAAGCAACTCGGTGCTGATCGCGATCGCATCGGCGTCGTCCCGTTCGACGGCCCCACCGACGAAGGACGTCGTGTCGTCTTCGCCGTACGTCAAGGCGACTCCGGCTCCGATCCGGCGATGGGTTCATCGAGTTCGATCGTCCGGTTGCGCTGGATCGTGACGAAGCCGTGCAGTGCTGCGAACTGGGCAGGTCCGCGATGGGCTTGCCCAGGGACCTTGGCCCGAAGCGGTGGTGACGCCGGCGGAAGTGCTGCTCGCAACGCTGCCAGTTCGGTCGTGCCGATCCCGGCTCGTCTCGCTGACGGAACGACCTCGACGTAGCACCACGCCCGACTGCGGTGCAGACGTGGCATGAACGCACTGGCGACCGCGATGGGAGCACCGTCGAGGCTCAGCACGAGGCATCGCGACCAGTGGTCGCCGTTGGTCGAGGGGCGCCACTGTGTGCGCCCCTGGTCCTGTGCCCAGTGTGGTCGGACCGACATGGTCGAGTACGTCGTCAGCTCGATCGGCGGACCACTGATCGATCTGCACGCCGTCGAGCGTAGTTCGAGGGCCAGTGAGTCGATCTGCCCATGGGCCCGAAACACCGTGGCGTTGCACCGCCGAGCCTCGTACTCTTCGCGACATGACCCGAGAGCTCGGCTGCATCTTCTGCGACATCGTCGACGGCAGTCAGCCCTCGACGAAGATCGCCGAGACCGAACGTGCGCTTGCGTTCATGGACATCAACCCGGTGACTCCCGGCCACGTGCTCGTGATCCCTCGCAATCACGCAGTCGACCTCCTCGACATCGGGTCCGAGGATCTGGCGGCGTGCAGCCTGCTGGCACAACAGGTGGCTCAACGGGCCAAGGGTCGGCTCGACGCCGATGGTGTGAACCTTCTCAACTGCAGCGGTGAGGCTGCCTGGCAGACGGTGTTCCATTTCCACCTCCACGTCGTCCTGCGATTCAAGGACGACATCGGAAAGGACCGAATCGGGCTCCCGTGGGAAACGGTCCCCAGCGGCCTCGACGAGATCCACCGGATCGGCAAGCTCCTGTCCTGAATCGAGGTCGCGGCCCCATCGCCGAAGCTGTCCGCGCCGTCCTCTCAACTCTGCGACACCCCCTCTCTATGGTTGGAGGCATGGAGATCGCAGCGGTTCTCGAGCGAGTGGAGCGCATCGCCAATGTGCGCGCGAACCCTGCTGCCGACAGCGATCTCGTTCGTTCTGGCTTGGTCGCGGTGCGTGAGGCGAAGGCATGGTTGGATGCACAACATGCCGGGCTGGTCAGTCAATTGCGCGAGGTCGACTCGTTTCCCGAGCAGGCCGTGGCGGATGCATCGAGGACATCGTTGGGGCAGGCGACGAGGTGCACCGAGCGTTCGTTGACGTTGGGCGCGACGCCGCACCTCGCCGACGCGTTGGGCGACGGTGCGATCACTGCTGAGCACGTCGATGCGGTCACCCGGGCGTCGAAGAAGCTCGATGGCGTTCAGCGGGGCGAGTTCATCGAGCGCGCCGATGCACTGGCGGCGGTCGCGACAGCGGGCACCGTCGACGAGTTCGCTCGCCGCCTCGACCTCGAGACGAAGCGGCTGCAGGACGACGATGGCCTCGATCGTCTGCAACGCCAGCGGCGCAATGCCCGGGCACGAACCTGGGTGGATTCCGAGGAGATGTGGAATCTCTCGGTCAAGTTCGACCCGCTGACAGGTGTGCGAATCGCCTCGCGGATCGATGCAGCGCTGCAGGCGCTGTTCGGGAGTGCCACGCCCGCCGAGTGTCCGACCGACCCGATCGAGAAACAGCGCTACTTGCACGCCCAAGCGGTCGCGCAACTGTTGTCGAACGGCGCGCTCGGCGACGCCACTGCCCCTGGGGTCGGTGCTGAGTCGTCGCTGCTCCCACCCGCACGCTTGGGCAAACCGGAGTTCGTGGCGGTGATCGATGCGGATGTGATGGGTACGTGCGGTCCCGTCGTCGAGTTCGCGATTCCTGTCGAGGTTCCTGCCCGTGTGCTCGCTGAGCTCGCCGGCGACGCCGAGGTTCACGCAGTGGTGGTCCGCAACGGCGTGGTCCTGCACGCACCGGGTGAGTTGAACCTCGGACGATCGACCCGATTGGCCAACCGGGCACAACGCCGAGCGCTGCGAGCGCTCTACCGGGGTTGCGCGATCCCGGGCTGCAGCGTTGCGTACGACCGATGCAAACTCCACCACATCATCTGGTGGCGCAACGACGGCACCACCGATCTCGACAACCTGCTGCCCGTCTGCAGTGCTCACCACACCAAGATCCACCACGACAGCTGGGTCGTCGAACTCGGACCCAACCGTGAGCTCACGTTGCGCCTCCCCGATGGACGTGTGCATGCCACCGGGCCACCGAGCCGAAGAACCGCCGCCTGACCATGGTCGGGCAGTCGGAACAGAGCAACGACGTGTCGGTAGCGTCGTCCTCGATGAATGCATCGGTCCTCACTGGCGACGTGCTGCGCCCGCACGCCGAGCAGCAGTACGCACATGAACTCGCAGCGTTGATGGCGCTCGACGATCGCGAGTGTCCGCCGGGTTGGAAGCTGTCGCCGTGGGCCGTGGTGCGGTATCTGCTCGGCGGTGAATTGCGAGACGGCACGGTGATCTCGCCGAAGTACGTCGGTCAACAACGGCTCGTCGAGATCGCGGTCGCCACGCTGGCCACCGATCGGGCGCTCCTGCTGCTCGGTGTGCCCGGCACCGCAAAGACCTGGGTGAGCGAGCACCTCGCTGCAGCGATCAGCGGTGACTCGACCCTGCTCATTCAGGGCACGGCCGGCACCACCGAGGAGACGCTGCGCTACGGCTGGAACTACGCCCGACTGCTCGCCGAAGGTCCGAGCGTCGATGCCGTGGTGCCCGGGCCGATCTACCGTGGAATGCAGCGCGGGGCGATCGTGCGTGTCGAGGAACTCACGCGCATGCCGCCCGAGGTGCAAGATGCCCTCGTCACCGTGTTGTCGGAGAAGGTGCTACCGGTGCCCGAACTCGACACCGAGATTGCAGCCGTTCGCGGGTTCAACGTGATCGCCACCGCCAACGACAGAGATCGGGGTGTCAACGACCTGTCGAGTGCGCTTCGACGCCGCTTCAACACCGTGGTGCTCCCGTTGCCGGCAACGATCGAGGAGGAGATCGCGATCGTCGGTCGCCGGGTCGGCGAACTCGGCGAAGCGCTTTCGCTGCCCGAGGTGCCGGCTGCCGCCGACGAGATTCGACGCGTGGTCACCGTGTTCCGAGAGCTCCGATCGGGGCTCACCGAGGACGAGCGCAACAGCCTCAAGGTGCCCACCGGCACCCTGTCGACGGCCGAGGCGATCTCCGTGGTCACCAACGGTCTGGCCCTGGCGGCCCACTTCGGTGACGGTCGGCTTCGTCCCACCGACGTGGCTGCGGGCATCGTCGGCGCCGTCGTGAGCGACCCCGTCCACGACTCGGTCGTGTGGCGCGAGTACCTGGAAGCGGTCGTGCGCGACCGGGCCGGCTGGGGCGACTTCTACGAGGCGTGTCGGGCGCTCGACAGCTGATCGACCGAGGATGACGAGCGCTCCGTGAGCTTGCACCTGCTCGGTATCCGCCATCACGGTCCGGGCTCCGCGCGTGCGGTACTCCGAGCGATGGAGGAGATCGAGCCCGACATCGTGCTGGTCGAGATGCCCGCCGACGTCGGCACTGCACTGCGCTGGATCGGGCATCCCGAGCTGATCGCCCCGGTTGCACTGCTCACCTATGTGCCGGCGCACCCGGCCCGCGCAGCGTTTGCGCCGTTCGCGACCTTCAGCCCCGAGTGGCAGGCGATCAGCTGGGCCAACGCTCGCGACATCGAGGTGCAGGCCATCGACCTGCCGTTGGCGGTCACACTCGCCCCGGCTGGGCCCGGGGCCGACCCATTCGACTCGTCCGACGGGGTCGATGCGTCGCTCGTCGCCGAGCATGCGCCGCCGGATCCGTTGCGTGACCTCGCTGCCGCCGCGGGCGACCCCGATCCGGAACGTTGGTGGGAGGACGTGATCGAGCATCGCGGCGACGGTGCACCGGCGTTCGACGCCGTCGCCGAAGCGATGTCGGCGGCGCGCGTCGGCTTCGTGCCGTCGGATCGTGAACTGCAACGCGAAGCCCACATGCGGCGAGCGATTCGTGCCGCCCGCCGCTCCGGGCACGAGGAGATCGTGGTCGTGTGCGGTGCCTGGCACGTTCCGGCGCTCGACATCAAGGCGCCCGACGCGCCGAAGGTTGGCACCGACGCCGCAACGCTTCGAGGTCTCGCGAAGGTCAAGGTGGCGTCGGCGTGGGTGCCGTGGACGCATCGGCGCCTGGCTGCCGCATCGGGCTACGCGGCGGGGGTCGACAGCCCGGGCTGGTATCGACACGTGTTCGACCACCCAGGGGCCGACGGTGTGGCTCGGTTCTTCGTGGACGCGGCACGTCTGGTTCGCGAGCGAGGCGGGTCGGCATCACCCGACCACCTGATCGCTGCAACTCGATTGGCCGAGACGTTGGCGGCAATGCGAGGACGCCCGCGTGTCGGGCTCGGGGAGGCGCTCGACGCTGCGGATGCGGTGATGGGTGGCCTCGATCTGGTTCGGAACGAGCTGGTCATCGGTGATCAGCTCGGCTCGGTGCCCGAGTCGGCACCCCAGGTGCCGTTGGCGCGGGACGTCGCACGCGAACAGAAGTCGGCCCGGCTGCCGCCTCGCGCCGAGTCGAGAACGCTCGAAGTCGACCTGCGGGCGCCGACGGGACTTCGCAAGTCGCATCTCCTGCACCGGCTGTCGGCGCTCGGTGTGCGATGGGGGACCGTGGTGGAGGGGCGCGGTTCGTCTGGCACGTTCCGCGAGACGTGGGAGCTGCGTTGGGACCCGGAGCTGTCTGTACGGCTGATCGAACAAGCGGGGTACGGCACGACCCTGGAGTCGGCGGCAACTGCCCGGCTGCTCGAGCGCGCTGCGGCATCGGTTGGCATCGGGGACCTCGTCGGCATCATCGAAGCTGCGTTGTTCGCCGGCCTGCCCGACGCGGTCGAGCCAACCGTTGCCCGGCTGGCCGGACGCGCCGCCACCGATCCGGACATCGGTCGACTCCTCGACGCACTCCCTGCGCTCGGTGCCGCTCTGCGCTACGGCGACGTCCGCGCCACCGATGCGAACTCGCTGCGTGAGGTGGTCGACGGCATCGTGGTGCGGGTGCTGGCCGGTCTGGTCGTCGCCGCTCGCTCACTCGACGACGACGCCGCAGCGGTGATGGTGGAACGGCTGGCCGGTTTCCAAGGAGCATTGGCCGTGCTCGATCATCCGGCCCGCCGACACGGCTTGCCGGTGGTGCTCGTGGAGTTGGCAACCGGGGCCGGCCACGGCCTCGTGCAGGGCCGTGCGACGAGGCTGCTCCACGACGCTGGCGTGTGGTCGGTCGATGCGGTACAGCGCCGCTTGTCGCAGGCGCTCTCGGCCGGCACCCCACCGTCGACCGGCGCGTCGTTCGTCGAAGGGTTCCTCGCCGGATCTGGTTCGGTGCTGGTGCACGACACCGACCTGCTCGCCGTGCTCGATGGCTGGGTGGCCACACTCGGCCCTGATTCGTTCGATGACGTGGTGGCGTTGCTGCGTCGAACGTTTGGGGCATTCGAAGCTGCCGAACGGCGCCAGCTGATGTCATTGCTGGTCGGGGCCGACCGGTCAGACGATGGAGCGAGCGGCTTCGGTGCAGACGTCGATCCCGTTCGGTCGGCGGCGGCGCTGGTGACGGTGCGTGAGATGCTGGGCCTCGACCCGGGCCCGACCCTCGGGAATGGCCAGCGTGTCGATGGTGTGCTCGTGGCCGAGCGGGATCCGGTCGGGACCGGATGAGCACGAGTCATCTCCCGACGGTGTCGGAGACCGAACGGCGTCGCCGCTGGCGGCTACTGCTCGGCGCGGCGGTCGACGACGTGTGGACCGAGGCAGCGGCCCGCTCGGTCGCCGATGGTGCAGCAGGCGCTGCTGGCGTCGGAGGAGACGAAGGCGGCGGAGGCGATGACGAGGGTGCTGGTGCGGGCTCCGGTGATCCCGGCGCCGATGCCGATACCGATGCCGATGCCGACACCGATGCCGATACCGATGCCGGTGTCGATACCGGTGCCGGATCACCGGGGCCGGGACCAACGCCGAGCCCAGGTGGTCTGCGGGGCGACGATCGGCGGATCGATGCAGCCCTCGGTGCGCTGTACGACCGAGGGGAATCGGGTGCCAGGCGCGGTGGTCGAGCCGGTGGGCTCGGTCGCTCGTCGCCGGCGGTGATGCGTTGGCTCGGCGACATCCGCCGCTACTTCCCCACGCCGGTGGTGCAGGTCCTGCAGCGCGACGCCGTCGAGCGGCTGGATCTGCGGCAGCTGTTGCTCGAGCCGGAGCTGCTGCAGAGCGTCGAGCCCGACATCCATCTGGTCACGCTGCTCGTCGAACTGAACCGCCACCTGCCCGACGAGACCCGGGCCACCGCTCGCCAAGTGATCGCTCGTGTGCTCGCCGATCTCGAAGCGCGCCTCACCGACCACACCCGCCAGGCCGTCCGCGGTGCACTGTCGCGTTCGGCGCGCACGCGCCGCCCGCGACCTGGCGACATCGACTGGCCCACCACGATCTCGGCCAATCTCAAGCACTGGATCCCCGAACACCGCACGATCATCCCCGAGCGACTCGTCGGCCACGGTCGTCGCCAGCGGAGCCTCGCGCGCGACGTCGTGATCGCTGTCGATCAGTCCGGATCGATGGCGGACAGCGTCGTCTACGCATCACTGTTCGGAGGTGTGTTGGCCCAGCTGCCTGCGCTGCGAACGTCGTTCGTGGCGTTCGACACCGCAGTCACGGACCTCACCGCTCACCTGCACGACCCCGTGGAGGTGTTGTTCGGGGTGCAGTTGGGAGGCGGCACCGACATCGCCAACGCGCTCACCTACTGTCAGCGATTGATCGAACGGCCGCGCGAATCCGTGTTGTTCCTGGTCAGCGACTTGTTCGAGGGCGGGAACGCCGAGTTGATGAGGCGGCGAGTTGCCGAACTGGTGCACTCGGGGGTGAACGTGGTGGTGCTATTGGCGCTGAGTGATGAAGGCACGCCCGCACACGATCACGATCATGCAGCAGCGTTCGTGGCGCTCGGTGCCACGGTGCTGTCGTCGACTCCGGACGAGTTCCCTGCCGTACTCGCCGACGCGCTGCGCTAGCGTTTGACCCCCATGGGTCAGTTGGTCGCAGTCACCGAGAAGCAGAGCTCCACCAAGGGCGTGGTCCGCTTCGAGATCAATCGCAGTCTGTCCGGGATGGGCCACGAGCACTTCGAGACACCAGCGGACGCCTGGGGCAACACACCGTCGGATGAACTGGCTCGGCGGTTCTTCTCCACCGGCCAGGTCGCCGGGGTGCACGTGTACGGCAACATCATCACCGTCGACATCGAAAAGGGTCACGATGCTGCTGGTTTGGCCGACATTCTGCGTGAGCTGTACCAATACTGGAAGCCGGGTGTCGAGCCACCGAGCTTCGAGGACCTGCAACCCGACGAGCCCGACGCTGCCGCAAGCGGCGGCGGTGGTGGCGGTGACGGTGGCGGGGCGGAGCTGTCCGAGGCCGCCAAGCGTGTGCCCGGTCACCTGCTCGAGCGCAGCCGTTTGGGCCGCGAACGCTGGAACGCGAAGTCGGGCTGAACGCCGGACCGGCGTTGTCCACCTGGGTTCCATGCGGGCGTCATTGCGGGCGTCATGGCGCACGGTTGGGCGCGCATCACCCGTCTGGCTCTAGCGTCCGGTGGCCGGTGACGGCAGGGGATCCGAATGACCGACGCTGTACTCACGCTCCAAGAAGCTGCCGACGAACTCGGCGTGCACTACATGACGGCGTACCGGTACGTGCGTCTCGGTGTGATGGAGGCGTCGAAGTCGGGCGGGGTGTGGCAGGTGCAACGCTCTGCGCTCGACCGGTATCGAGCCGAGACGGCCCAGGCGGCGACTGCCACGGGGCCATCGGGCAGAGGTGGCGCACGTACTCGTCGGGCGCCATGGGCGTCGCGGCTCGAGTCGCGGCTGGTCGCAGGCGATGCCCCGGGATGCTGGAGCGTGATCGAAGCGGCGATGGCCGCTGGCGCTGAGCTCGACGAGATCTACCTCGATGTGCTCACCCCCGCGATGGTCAACATCGGTGAACGGTGGGCTCGTGGCGAACTCGACATCTCCGTCGAGCATCGTGCCACCGGGATCGCGATGAGGATCGTGGGTCGGATCGGGCCGCGCTTCACCCGTCGCGGCAGGTCGCGGGGTGTGGTGGCGCTCGGGGCGCCGTCGGGTGAGTTTCACGCACTGCCGGTGGCGATGCTCGGCGATCTCCTGCGGCTGCGCGGGTGGGAGGTGTCGGACTTCGGTGTCGACATGCCGAGCGAGTCGGTCGCGCACGTGATCCGTGAGACCCCGGACCTGCTCGCGGTGGGATTGTCGACGATGTCGTCGGACAATCTGGCGGCGCTCGGCGAGGCCTGTGCGGCCGCTCGTGCAGCTGATCCCGCTGTGTTGGTGATCGTCGGCGGCCATGCGGTCGTCGACAACGATCACGCGCTCCAGCTCGGCGCCCACGCCCGAGCCGCCAGCGGCGAGGCGATGCACGAGCTGCTCACCGCCCACGCCGCCGCCACCTGAACCCGGCTCGGTTCCCGGAGCCCGGGTCTCGCGGAACCACCAACGCCCCCGGAGACCCGGGCTCGGGGAACCAGGGTGGCGGGTCGAACGTGTGTTCGATACGATGTCGCGATGGAACAGGCGCTTCGGCTTCCCCGTGAACTCCCGGGCGAACTCTCCGCATTGGCCGAGCGGATGGCGCCCGTTGCGTTGGCGCGTGAGCGGATGCTGCCGATCGGCGACGCGTTCGCCGATCTCCTCCCCGAACGCGGGTTGGTCAGGGGGCGCAGCCTTGCCTGCACGGGGTCGGCGGCCACCTCGCTTGCCCTGGCATTGGTCGCTCCCGCGGTGGCCGCAGGCTCGTGGTTGGCAGCGATCGACGTCCCCACGATCGGCCTCGACGCAGCCAGCGAATTCGGGGTGGCGTTGGAGCGGGTGGTGGCGGTCAGCACCGCCAGTTCGGCGGCCCGTGGCGGCGAGCAGGCGGCGCGATGGCCGGACATCGTTGCTGCAGTGGCCGATGGGTTCGACCTGCTGATCACGCGGGTTCCCCGCGATGCATCACCATCGGCGCTGCGCAAGGTCGCGACCCGGGTGCGTCAGCGTGACGTCGTGCTGCTGGTGCTCGGAGACCCCGGAGCGTTGTCGTGCGATGGGGTGCTCGATGCGGGTGCCGTCGAGTGGGTTGGTCTCGGAGATGGCCATGGCCATCTCCAGCGCCGGCAACTCGTGGTCGAGGCGTCCGGTCGTCGCCTGCACGGTCGTCGTCGTTGCGGTCTCGCACTGCCTGGGTGAGGCGTCCATGACCGAGACAACACCACCGTCGACCCAATCAGCAACACCACCGTCGACTCGATCCTCGACGGTGCCCTCGGTGCCTCGGTGCCCTCGTCATCGGTGCCGCCGCGGATCGTGTCGATCTGGTTTCCGGACTGGGCGGTGACCGCGGCGGGGTTCGGTGTCGATGTGGCGGCCGCAGTGATGGGGGCGAACCGGGTGGTCGCCCGCACGGAGGCGGCCGCCGCAGATGGCGTGGTGATCGGCCAGCGTCGCCGGCAGGCGCAACGTCGATGTCCGAATGTGGTGCTGATCGATCGTGATGTCGATCGTGATGCCCGCGAGTTCGAGCCGGTCGTGCGGGCGGTGGCAGAACTCTCACCGCGCCTCGACGTGGTCGAGCCGGGCTGGATCAGCCTGCTGGCGCGCGGCCCCTCGCGATATTTCGGAGGTGATCAGGCGCTGGCCGAACGGCTCGTCGATCGGTTGAGCGAGGTGTGCCCCGGTGGGATGCCCTCGAAGGTCGGTGTCGGGGTGGCCGACGGCAGATTCGCATCGAGTGTGGCGGCGCGGCTGGCGGTTCGTCGCGGGGAACCGGTGCTCGTCGATGTCGGTGGATCTCCGGCGTTCTGTGCCGATCTGCCGATCGGTTGGCTGCAGACACTCGGCGAATGCGACGCAGAGCTGGTGGAGCTGTTCGGTCGACTCGGGCTGCGACGCCTCGGTGACCTCGCAGCGCTTCCCGTCGCCGATGTGTTCGGCCGGTTCGGGCCGATGGGAGCGCATGCGCACCGGTTGGCGTCGGGAGCCGATGTGCGCCCGACCAGCACCACCGACCCGTCGCCGGAGCGACGACTCGATCACGTGCTCGATGATCCCGCTGCCCAGTCGAGCGCGGTGGTGTTCATCGCCAAGCAACTCGCCGACGAACTCGCCGCCGTCTTGGGTGCTGACGGGCGGGTGTGTGTCCGGCTGATCGTGGTGCTCGAGTCCGAGCACGGCGAACGTTCCGAACGGTCGTGGTACCGATCGGGTGGGCTCTCGGCGGCCGCGATGGTCGAACGGGTGCGCTGGCAGCTCGACGCCTGGATCAACCTGCCGAAGGGGAGCGAGCAGGAGCTCACCGGTGGGGTTGCGCTGGTGCGCCTGGTTCCCGATGAAGTGCGCGCCGACGACGGCACACAGCTCGGGCTGTGGGGCGGGCAGTCCGAAGCCGATCGGCAGGCCGCTCGCGCGATCGCCCGGCTCACCACGCTCACCTCCGACGACGCGGTGACGGTGCCGGTGTGGCACGGCGGGCGGCTCCCGGCCGATCGCTACCGATGGGTGTCGGCCACGATGGTCGACCTCGATCAGCGCACCCGAGCGGTGTCGGCGGCCGGTACCGGGAGCGGTCCCGCCGGCCCGTGGCCGGGCACGCTGCCATCGCCATCGCCGGCCACCGTGTTCGTCGACCCGCATCCGGCCGAGGTGCTCGACGAGCATGGCGAGGGGGTGCGGGTGAGCGCCCGCGGGATGCTGTCGGGGCGCCCTCGGACGCTCGTCTTGCTGACCGGCGACGACTCGACGGGTCGGCGGCGAGGTCGACCACGGCCGATCATCGCCTGGGCAGGGCCCTGGCCGATCGAGGAGCGTTGGTGGGAACCAGCACAGCAGCGTCGTCTGGCCCGGTTCCAGGTGGTCACCGACGACCAGAACGGCTTCCTGGTCGTGGTCGAACGTCAACGGTGGTGGGTCAGCGCCCGCTACGACTGACCTGGCTGCTACACCTGACCTCATGGATCACGACATGGATCACGACATGGATCACGACATGGATCACGGCGCACCCAGCGACGACCCTCACCGTGATCTCGTTCGCCGCGATGTCGTCCACCAGCGCATCTGCAGCGATGTCGCTGCCCGTCGGCCGGTCGACGATCGCGAGGCGGAGTCGGTCGAACGGTTCTTGGATGCCTTCGGTGCGTTGGCGGCACCGCTCGATCAGGAGTCGGACCCGATCCATGTCACTGGCTCGGGCATCGTCGTCGGCCCCAGAGGTGTGGTGCTGCTCGAACACAAGCGGCTCGGCATCTGGTTGCAACCTGGTGGGCACATCGATCCGGGTGAGACCCCGTGGGACGCTGCGCTGCGCGAGAGCCGCGAGGAGACCGGTCTCGTGGTGTCATTCGCCGGATCGGTCGACGATGCCGGGATCCCGGAGCTGATCCACGTCGACGTGCACGCAGGCGGGCGCGGGCACACCCACCTCGATCTGCGGTATCTGATCGACGGCGGCGACGCCGATCCTGACCCGCCCGAAGGTGAGAGCCAGATGATCGACTGGTTCAGCTGGGATGCTGCCATCGATCGAGCCGACCCCGGCCTCCGTGGTCTCCTCGCCGCCCTCGCCCCGTAACGGTTGGTGTCAGACACCAAACGTTACATGTCGGGTTGCAGGAAAGCGAACACGTGTTCGATACTGGGGGGGTGGGGTTCAACAACCCGTCCTGGTCATGGAGCGAACTGGAAGCGACCCTCTCGGGAGCCGCAGGCCGTGACGGGCGCGCTCCGGGAAGTCCGTCGTGGAACGCCGGTGGTGATGGGCCCGCTTGGAGTCGCAAGCGCCAACCGTTCGAGGCGCCCACCGACCTGACACCGCGGGCCGACGGGGCGCCGACCGTTCCATACGCCGAGTTGCACTGCCACTCGAACTTCTCGTTTCTCGACGGGGCCTCGCATCCCGAGGAGCTGGCGACCGAGGCGGCCCGGCTCGGCTTGGAGGCGTTGGCGATCACCGATCACGACGGCTTCTACGGGGTGGTCCGCTTTGCCGAGGCGGCGAAGGCGGTCGGCCTCCCGACCGTGTTCGGTGCCGAGATCACGCTCTCGGCGGCGATGGGGGCGGACGACGATGGTCGCGTGGTTCGGGCTGAGGCCGACACGCTCCACCAGATCGCCACCGGCCGGGTGTCCGATTCCCATGCTCCCGATCCGTCGGGGACTCATCTGCTCGTGCTCGCGGATGGCCCGAGCGGCTACGCCCGACTGTCGCGAGTGCTCAGCGACGGTCACCTCGCCGGCGAAAAGGGGGCACCACAGTTCGCGTTTGCCGATGTTGCCGACACCGTGGCCGGCCACGGTTGGGTGACCACCGGGTGCCGCAAGGGGGCCGTGCCAGCGGCACTGACAGCCGAGGGCCCTGCCGCAGCCAGTCGAGAACTCTCGCGGTTGGTCGATGCGTTCGGGCGCGATCGAGTGCTGGTGGAGCTGTGGGATCACGGCGATCCGCTCGACTCGGCTCGCAACGATGCACTGGTCGAGATCGCTCATCGCATGGGTGTCGAGTGTGTTGCGACCAACAACGTCCACTACGCCACCCCGGCGCAACGCAAGCTGGCCACGGCGCTGGCAGCGGTGCGCTCACGCCGCAGTCTCGACCAGATCGACCCCTGGCTTCCTGCGGCATCGGGAGCGCACCTTCGCTCGGGAGTCGAACAGGCAAGGCGGTTCCGGCGGTACCCCGGCGTGGTCGAACGGGCCGCTGAGATCGGCCGAGCGGCGGCGTTCGATCTGTCACTGGTGGCACCGAACCTGCCCCCGTTTCCCTGCCCCAAGCATCCAGACGGGACGCTGATGACCGAGATGCAGTACCTGCGTGAGGTGGCCGAGGCAGGTGCCCGCCGTCGCTACGGCGACCGGCCGGTACACGCCGCCTCCGCCACATATGGCGTCGTTGAGGACCTGTCGCTCCGGGCGCGAGCGTGGGAGACGATCGACCGTGAACTGGCGCTGATCGAGCAACTCGACTTCGCCGGATACTTCCTGATCGTGTGGGACATCGTCGAGTTCTGCCGCCGTGCGAACATCTTCTGCCAGGGCCGGGGGAGCGCTGCCAACTCGGCGGTCTGCTATGCCCTCGGGGTCACGGCGGCCGATGCGGTGTCGCTCGGTCTGTTGTTCGAGCGGTTCTTGTCGCCTGAGCGTGACGGCCCACCCGACATCGATGTCGACATCGAGAGTGACCGGCGCGAAGAGGTGATCCAGTACGTCTACGAACGATACGGACGCCACCACACCGCGCAGGTCGCCAACGTGATCACGTATCGGGCGCGCTCGGCGGTGCGCGACATGGCCAAAGCCCTCGGGTTCGAACCGGGCCAGCAGGACGCCTGGTCGAAGCAGGTCGACGGCTGGGGCGGTGTGGCGTCCACTGCTGAGCAGCCCGATTGCAGCATCCCGGAGCCGGTCTTGGAGCTGGCGTTGGAGGTGGAAGATGCCCCGCGCCACCTCGGTATCCATTCCGGCGGCATGGTGATCTGTGATCGACCGGTGATCGAGGTGTGCCCGGTCGAGTGGGCGAGGATGGACAGGCGATCGGTGCTGCAGTGGGACAAGGACGACTGCGCCCGCACCGGCCTCGTCAAGTTCGACCTGCTCGGGCTCGGGATGCTGTCGGCACTGCACTACGCCGTCGACCTCATTCGCGAACACCGTGGCTACGAGGTCGACCTGGCGACCATTCCGCAGGACGACGACGTGTACGGAATGCTCTGTCGTGCCGACACCGTTGGAGTGTTCCAGATCGAGTCCCGGGCGCAGATGGCCACGCTGCCGCGACTCAAGCCCCGCCGGTTCTACGACCTCGTGGTCGAGGTGGCGCTGATCCGGCCGGGCCCGATCCAGGGCGGGTCGGTGCACCCGTACATCCGGCGACGAAACGGGCTGGAGCCGATCACCTACCTGCACCCGCTGCTGGAGAATTCACTCGGCAAGACGCTCGGCATCCCGCTGTTCCAGGAGCAGCTGATGCAGATGGCGATCGATGTCGCCGGGTTCAGCCCGGCCGAGTCCGACGAGCTCCGGCAAGCGATGGGGTCGAAGCGGTCAGCCCGGCGGATGGAGCAGCTCAAGGAGCGGCTCTACGCCGGTATGGCCGAGCGAGGGATCACCGGCGACATCGCTGACGAGCTGTTCATGAAGATGAAGGCGTTCGCCAACTACGGCTTCCCCGAGTCGCACTCGGTGAGCTTTGCCTACCTCGTGTACGCGTCGTCGTGGATCAAGTACCACGAGCCCGCTGCGTTCTGTGCGGCGTTGCTCAACGCCCAGCCGATGGGATTCTGGTCGCCGCACACGCTGGTGCGCGATGCCCGCCGCCACGGTGTCGTGGTGTGCACTCCTGATCTCAACGCATCGCTGGCGGGAGCGACGTTGGAGCCGGACGAGTCGTCGGAGGGTGGTGTCGCTGTGCGGCTGGGGCTCGGGTCGGTGCGCGGCATCGGCTCGGAGCTGGCCGAGGAGATCGAATCGGTGCGCAAGGCCGGGGGACCGTTCACCGACACCGAGGATCTCGTGCGGCGAGTGCCGTCACTGACCTTGGTGCAGTTGGAGGCGATGGCGACCGGTGGGTTGTTCGGTGAGTGTTTCGGTCTCGACCGGCGCATGGCGCTGTGGACCGTCGGCGCGACGGCCCAGTCGCGTCCTGGTCGATTGCCCGGCATCGTCACCGGTGACGACGCGCCGCGCCTGCCGGGGATGACCCCGGTGGAGGAGGCGGTTGCCGATCTGTGGGCGACCGGTGTCTCACCCGACGGGCATCCGACGATCTTCATCCGGGAGGAACTGACCAGATTGGGCGTGTTGACGTCCTCGCAGCTGTGGGATCCGGCGCCGGGTTCGACCGTGCAGGTCGCCGGTGTGGTCACGCACCGCCAGCGACCGATGACCGCGCAGGGCGTCACGTTCCTCAACCTCGAAGACGAGACCGGCCTGATCAACGTCGTGATCTCCAAGGGCTGCTGGGCCAGGTTCCGCAAGGTGGCTCGGGAAGCGCCGGCGATGCTGATCCGCGGCCGCCTCGAACGCAGCGAAGGTGTGGTCAACATCGTCGCCGACCACCTGGCCCCCTTGCCCATGCCCGCAACCACCCAGTCCCGCGACTTCCGATGATCACGCCAGGGGTCTGACCCCTGGCGTGATCGCCATGGTGAGGTGCAGCTCGCCGCTCTCGGAGTACGGGTTGGCGAGGGCGACCGCTTCGTTCAGTTCGATGCCGAGGCCCGGCTCGCGCGAGGGGATCACGTGGCCGTCGTCCCACTCGATCGGGGTCGTCAGCAGCTCGGCGTGAAAGCCGGTCCAGTCCTGGATCCCCTCCATGATCAGCAGGTTCGGCAGCGTTGCCGCGAGCTGGATGTTGGCCGCGCCGAGGATGGGTCCCGAGTACAGGTGCGGTGCGATCTGGCACCCCGATGCCTCGGCGATCGCCGCGATCTTCTTGCCCGCCAGCAGGCCGCCGCAACGGCCGAGATTCGGCTGCCAGATCGCTGCTGCCTGATGGCGGGCGAGCGCGGCGAACTCGGTGACCGTCGTCAGTCGTTCGCCGGTTGCCACCGGGATCGTCGTCTGCCGGGCGACCCGCGCCATCTCCTCGGGTTGGTCCGGCTGTGTCGGCTCCTCGAACCACAGCGGATCGAACTGCTCCAACCGCTGCGCCAACCGGATCGCCCCGGCCGCGGTGAACTGCCCGTGCGTGCCGAACAGCAGGTCAGCGGCCGGCCCGATCGCCTCCCGGATCGCCCCGGTGATCGCCACCGACCGCTCGATGTCGTCCAGGCTCGGCTGGTGCCCGTCGAACGCGGTGTACGGCCCGGCGGGGTCGAACTTCACTGCGGTGAAGCCACGCGCGACCTCGAATGCCGCCTGTTCGGCCGCCTGGGCTGGATCGGTGTACACATCCGGCCGACCGTCGGCCGGGTACAGATAGGTGTAGGTGCGGATCCGCTCGTGGACCCGGCCACCGAGCAGGTCGTACACCGGCTTGCCGGCATCCTTGCCCACGATGTCCCAGCACGCCATCTCGATCCCGCTCATCACGCCGACCAGCGTCGGGTCGGGCCGCAGCGCATAGCCCGAGGAGTACATCTGCCGCCACAGCAGTTCGATGCGGTTCGGGTCGGCATCGATCACCCACCGATCCGCCACGTCGTCGACCATCGCCGCCACGGTGTGCGGCCCGAACGTCGCCGCATAGATCTCGCCATAGCCGACGACACCGGTGTCGGTGGTGAGCTTCACCACGATGAAGTATCGACCGCCGAAGTGGGGCGGCGGGTTGGCGATCACGAAGGTGGTGCAGTCGGCGATGCGCATCGCCGATGACCCTACGTCGCGGCCGGGCCTCGAGCGCGGTGACGGCGACTCGGCGACGGTGGTGAGGGTCTCGGCGGTCCCCGTCGCCCACCGACGCGAGAAGATGGGGAGGCGACCGGTTGGCCACGGCGACGACCCGCCGCCGCCGCTCGGACCGGCAACGATCCGGCGTCGAACCGCTCCCGACGCGGTGTCGACGACGATCGTGCCGACCACGATGATGATCAGGCCGAGCCCTGCGGTGCCGAAATCCTTGAACACGAGCGCCTGCTGCAGGTCGCCGCCGATGCCGCCGGCGCCGACGACGCCGAGCACGGCCGAAGCACGGATGTTGACCTCGAATCGGTACAGCACGAGCGATGCCAGCTCGGGGGTCACCTGGGGGAGCACGCCCCAGCGCAGGCGCTGCAATCGGGAGGCCCCGACCGCCTCGGACGCTTCGATCGGCTCGTCCTTGATGCCCTCGATGATCTCGTAGAACAGCTTGCCGAGCGAACCGATCGAGCCGATGCCGATCGCCATCACGCCGGCCATCGGCGACAGCCCGAACACCGGGATGAAGACGAGGGCGAGGATCACCTCGGGGATCGCCCGCAGCAGGTTGAGCACCTGCCGAGTGATCCAAGCGACCGGTCGGCCCACGAGGTTCTCTGCCGCGAGAAACGACATCGGGATCGCGAACACCGCGGCGATCAGGGTGCCCAACCAGGCAATCGCCACCGACTCCCACATCGCCCTGATGAGGTCCGGGAAGTCCGCGGTCTCCATGTTGGTGAACATGACCCGGCCGAGCGTCCAGATGTCGCTCGGAGCGTCGAGCAGCCGACTCCACTTCGCCTCGAGCCCGAGCGCCGACCAGAGCGTGATGCCGACCACGCCGGCGGTGAAGAACCACTTGTACCGATCGATCGGCTTCGGTGGCAGGGAGGCTGCCGGCCGATTCACACCAGCCTCCTGCGCAGCGATACCGAGATCCGCTCGACGATCAACACGACGAGGAAGAACATGAACACCAGGCCCCACAGCTCTTCCCACTGGCCGCGGCCACGGAAGAATTCGATACGGGCGCCGATGCCACCGGCCCCGACGAGGCCGAGGACGGCCGATGCGCGCAGATTGAGCTCGAAGTTGTAGAGCACGAACGAGGCGTATGACGGCAGGATCTGGGGCACGACGGCGGTGCGCAGCATCTGGTTGAGTCCGGCACCGCTCGCATTGGCGGCCTCGACGGGACCCATGTCGATGCCGTCGAGGATGTCCGAGGTGAGTTTCGTGGTGACGGCGAGCGAGAAGAAGATGAGCGCGAGCAGACCGCTCAGCGCACCGATGCCGACAGCGGTGACGAAGATCAGCGCCCAGAGCAGGTCGGGGATCGAGCGAATGACGTTGTTGAAGCTACGGACGATGGTGCGCAGGAAGCGATTGGGGTTGCCGAACTTGGTGGTCCAGAGCGCCAGTGGGAGCGCGAGGGTGGCACCGACGACCGTGCCGAGGACCGCGAGTTGGAGCGTTTCGATGAACGCCGATCGCGACCGTTCGGACCAGATCTGGCTCCAGTCGGGGCTGAGCGCCCCCTCGATGACCGAGTTCTGGCGCGTGAGATTCGAGAACACGTCGCTGAACGAGAACCCGACGGAGCGGGCGGTGACGACGGTCATCACGATCGCGCCAATCGTGCCCCCGATGGCGAACCACGATGGACCCGGCTTCGGGGGAAGGTCGGGTGCGGGTCGCCCGGAAGCGTCCGCGTCGGCGTCGGTCACGCCCGGAGCGGTCACAACGCGGCGTGCTTGGTCATCGTGTCGTCGGCGGTGAGGCTGCGGCCGTAGATGTCCTCGAACACCTGGGCGTCGCACTCGCTCCCCGGACCGTCGAAGACCAGCAGCCCATCGCGCAATCCGATGATTCGGTCGGCGTAGGCGGTGGCGAGATCGAGGAAGTGCAGGTTGACGATCACCGTGATGCCGAGTTCGCGCCCGATCTGTTGCAGATACTTCATGACGACGTGGCTCGTCGGTGGGTCGAGCGAGGCGACCGGTTCGTCGGCGAGGAGGATCGACGGCTCCTGAGCGAGCGCTCGAGCGATGCCGACGCGCTGGCGTTGGCCGCCGGACAGGTCGCTCGCCCGCACCCATGCCTTCTCGATGATCTCGACTCGTGCGAGTGCACGAGCAGCGATGTCGATGTCGGCCTGGGTGTAGCGAGCGAGGAGCGTCCGCCACGTCGGCACCTCGTGGAGGCGGCCCATGAGGACGTTGCGCAGCACCGTGGTGCGATCGACGAGGTTGAAGCCCTGGAAGATCATGCCGACATCGGCGCGCAGGTCGCGCAGCTCGCGACGATTGAGGTCGGGGACCTGCATCCCGTTGACCTCGAGGCGGCCCGAGGTGAGCGGAACCAGCCCGTTGATCGCCCGGATGAGCGTCGATTTTCCGGCGCCGGAGAGGCCGACGACCACGACGAACTCACCGGGCTCGATCGTGAGGTCGAGGTCCCTCATCGCGGCGACACCGCCGGCGTAGGTGACCGATGCTTGCTCGAATCGGATCATGTGGTCGTCCTCTCGTCGTCATCGTCCCAGTGACGCGCCGACCGGTGCGCGAGTCGTGTCGAACACGACTCGCGCACCGGCAGCGGTGGGATCACTCGAGGAGATCGCCGAGCTGGGTCTCGAGATCGCGGATCACGTCGTAGTCACTCGAGGTGACCGGCACGAGTGCGTCGATGTTGTACAGCTCGGACAGCAGTGCTGCTCCCTCTTCGGTCTCGGAGATCGAGACGAAGGCGGCGGTGATCGCTTCGACGAGCGACTCGGGGAGATCGCTGGCAACGGCGAAGCCATCGTTCGGGATCGGGCCTGACCAGCCGAACACGACGACCTGTTCACCGACGTCGGGTGACGTCTCGACGATGTCGCCGCGGGCATCGTTGAACGACACACCCACGGCGGCGTCACCGTCGTACACCGCCTGGACCGAGCGGTCGTGACCGCCGGCGAAGAGGCCGTCGATCCCGTCGATCGGATCGATGCCGGCCTCGCTCAGCTGCAGCGCTGGGATCGCATAGCCGGAGGTCGAGCCCTGATCGACGAACGACACGGTCTGGCCGTCGAGCAGCGCCAGCTTGTCGGCGCCGATCGGGCCATCGGCTGCACTCTCGGCGTCGAGCACGCCGTTGCAGAACAGGAAGCCGTCCTCGTCGGCGACCGGCTCGTCGTCGCAGTAGGTGTCGGGGTCGTTGGTGAACCACTGCGTGACGTACAGCAGCGAGCCGAAGCGTTCGGCCTGGAGGATCAGTTCCGCATCGGCCTGCTCCTCGGCCTGCACCATCTGGCGGGGTCCGAGACCGCCGGCCACCTGGGCCTGACCCGATTCGAGTGCGACGATCACACCGGAGTAGTCGGTTGGCACGAGTGGTTCGACGCCGATGCCGAGTTCGGCGGAGAGCAGTTCGGCCAACGGTTCTGCCGTCTCGATCAGTCCACCGGTCTCCTGCGACGGGGTGAGCGTGAAGATGATCTCGTCCGGCCAGTCCGACATGTCGTCGGACATTGCTTCGTCGGTGGTGTCCGACGCTTCGGTGGTGTCCGACGCTTCGGTGGTGTCGGTTGCTTCGGTGGTGTCGGATCCGGAATCCGACGAGTCGTCATCGCTGCCACATGCAGCAACGACGAGGCCGAGTGCGGCGCACGCAGCGATGATCTTGCGGGACCTCATGGTGATGGTTCTCCTGGGTTGGTTGGGGATGCGCGCGACCGTAGCGGACCGCGCTCGCCGGATTGAACCGAATCGGGCAGCGTTCACCCTGCGGTAACGCTGGTGTCGACCACGCGCTCGAACTCGGTCCAGTCCGTCACGTCGACGACGCCGTGATGCGCCTCGTTCCACGGTCGCACGTAGCGGCAGATCGTGGCGTCCGGGTGGGTATCTCGAAGCGCGCGCAGGTTGTGGTCGGCATCGTCGAGATAGACGTCACAGTCGACGGTGGTCTTGTCGTCGACGATGTGCACCTCGGTGGTCGGCACCCGGTGCTGCGCCAACCACTCGAACGTGTCGTGCACCGCGAAGTGCGGCTTGGTGGTCACGATCACGACACGATGTCGGGCCGACAAGCGGCCGAGCGCCTCGATGGCTCCGTGGTACGGCTCGAGGACCCGGAAGATGCTCGCCCCGTCGCCGCTGGTGCGGGCCCAGGTCCAGAACTCAGCCATGTCGGTGAAGTGCGTCAGCAGCGTCGGTGCATCCCAGATGTCGACGTGCTCAGGCAGCAGCTCGGTGCCGAACTGATCGTTGTACCGAGAGATCCAACCTGCGTTGAAGTCGGCGACCACGCCGTCGAGATCGATGCCGAGCCGGAGTCGCCCTGGTCGAGCTGTTCGTTGGGATGGTGGTGATCTGTCCGCCATGGCCGACCACTCTGGCAGGCTGGGGACGTGACGACGACCTGTGGGCATTCGAGATGAGCGGATCGTTCACCCTGGGCGTCGACCTCGACGGTGTGGTCGCCGACCACACGAGACGGTTCCGCGACATCCTCGCGGAGATCCGCGGGATCGATCCCGAGACCCTGACTTTGGAGCGGTCGTGGGATTTCGGTGAGTGGGGTCTTGCCCCGGGCGAGTACGCCGAGCTCCATCGTGTGGCGGTGATGGAGTACGACATGTTCCGCACGATGGAGGTGATCGACGGGGCTGCCGACGCGCTGTGGCGTCTCTCGGATGCCGGTGTGTGGATCCGCATCATCACCCACCGTCTCTACGTCAACTGGGGCCATGAGAAGGCGGTCGGCGACACCGCTGCCTGGCTCGATGCCAACCAGATCCCGTATCGCGACCTGTGCTTCCTGGGGGCCAAACCCGAGGCCGACGCCGACGCGTACATCGACGACGCTCCTCACAACGTCGAGCAGCTTCGGGCCCTCGGCAACACCACGATCGTGTTCGACCAGCCCTACAACCGTTCGCTCCCCGGCCTGCGGGCGCACACATGGGCCGAGGTCGAGTCGATCGTCAGTGATCTCGTCGCCAGTCACGCCGGAGGGTTCGAGTCGCAACTCCCCGGCATCGATGCTGGCGCCGATCGCCTCGGGCAACGCCAGCGCATCCCCGACTGAGGGTGGCTGACGCTCGACCGTGGCGATGGTGCTGTGCTCTGCCGGCATCTCGCTGGCCTGATCGAGTTGGCGCCTCCGAGTTGCCAGCGCTTGCTGGCGTCTGGCACCGTTCGCCCCCGTGCTTGCCAGGTTCGACCTCCTCGATCTCCAACCCAGCGATGATCCGCATCGTTTCCGGCTGACGGCTCGGAAGGAACTCTGCACCCCGTTCGGGTTCCTCTACGGCGGAAGTGGGATCGCAGCGTCGGTGGAAGCAGCCGAGCGGGCGACGGAGCGGCCGTTGCAATGGATCACGACGCAGTTCATCGGTACCCCGACGCCCGACGAGACGGTTGATCTCGAGGTCCTGCTGCCGGCGCATGGCAGGGCGACCACGCAGTCGCAGGTGGTCGGCACGGTCGAGGGGCGGCCGGTGTTCACGTCGCTGTGTGCGCACACACTGCGTCCGGGCGGTGATCAGGCGCAGTTCGTCGAGATGCCTGATGTGCCCGCGCCTGACGACTGTCCGTCGATGTCGGAGCCGTTCGCGGCTGCGCTGGCGGGGACCTTCTTCGATCATCTGGAGCGCCGTGTCGCTGCGGGGAAGTTCGCCGTCGAGGCGATCGACAACCCGCAGAGCGGGCCGCTCGGGTTGTGGTGTCGGATCCCCGACCAGGTGATCGGCAGCGGTGCCACGCAGGCGTTCGTTGCCGACATCATCCCGTTGGCGGTGTGTGCCGCGCTCGGGGTGATGCCCGGTGGCACGAGCATCGACAACACGGTGCGGATCATCGATCCTGAGCCATCGGAGTGGGTGTTGCTGGACATCATCCCGGAGGGCTTCCACCGCTCGATCGGCCATGGCTCGCTGCGGCTGTGGAGTCAGGACGGTCGTCTGCTCGGCACCGCCCAGCAGACGTGCATCATCCGCACCAGCCACCACACCCGCTGACACACCACGTGACGTCACGTTTGGTGTCTGACACCAAACGTGACGTCAGCCCGGCCGGAGGCGTTCGATGAGCCTGGTCGTCGAACGCTCGACTGCGAGGCCGTGAAGCTGGAGCGTCGACAGGAGTTCGTCGGCCGCAGCCCGAGCACCAGCTCGCTGCCCACCGGCATCCAGCGCTGCGACGAAGAGGCGCCCAGCTCGTTGATCGAGCGGTTCGAGGACTCGGGCCCGCTGGGCCCAACGCGCAGCCTCCTCCGGCTCGCCGCGCGCTGCGATCAGTTCGGAGACGCGACACATGCCCATCACGGCAAGCGCTCGTAGCCGCAGCCGGGTCATCACCAGCCACGACGAGTCGGTCCCCTCGACGAAGTCGCCGCCGTACAGCGCCAACGCATCCTGATACGTCGCCAACGCCGTGGCCGGGGAACCCGCCTGATCGTCGGCGATTGCCCGCGTCATCAACGTTTCGAACCGTTCGAGGTCGGTCGTGACCGCGGCATCCATCACGAGCGACTCGCCCTCGGAACGCAGGAAGAACGGCTCGGCATTCCTCGGGCGATCAGGCTCGAGTACCCGTTGCAGTGTCGACAACGCGGTGCGGAGGTTGGCGCTTGCCTTCCCCTCGTCCTCGTGGTCGGGCCAGAGCAGGTCGAGCGCCTCTGCTCGAGTGAGGCGGCGCCGCTCGAGCAGCAGCGCACAGAACTCCCGCACGAGCGGCCGCCGATGCCACTCGTCGGTGGTCACATGCTCGTCGTCCCGGAACAACCGCGGCACGCCGAGGAGGGCGGCTCGAAGGGATGACGGTGGCTGGCGGGGGATGGTGCCGAGCACGTGACCCGCATGCCGTCGAGCGGGGGCCGCCGAGACTCGTTCCACCCGCTGCAGATTCGTCGACAGATTCGGCAACTGCAGCAGCAACGACGCTGCATCGTCGTTGCCCGCATCGGCGGCAGCGCAGGCCAACTCGGCGAGGTGCGGTGGGAGCACGTGTACCCGCAACACGTTGGTCAGCGTCCACGGCAAACGAAACGCACCCTCAGGAGATCCGGATTCGCGGAGCTCCACGAGTGCACGGCCCGCAGCGACGGCAGTGGACAACGCTGGGCCGAACGGAGCGTTGTCGAGGGCCCGTCGGCTCTCGGGCCGCGTGACGTACACCAGCGGTAGTGCGAGCAGGTGAGCCCGCTTCGGCCACGTGACCAAGTGGCTTCCGGTCACCGACGGGTCGAGGAGATCGGCTGCGGCCTCGTCTCCGTGTTCGACGGCTGCAACCGCCGCGGCAGCGATGTCGGCGAACAGCGACGACGTGTCACCGACGCCGAGATCGCACAGCTCTCGCACCTGTCGGGCGCGTTGCCGAGCGCTCTCGCCGTCGCCGGCTGCCAACGCGATGATCGTGCCGACCCCGAGAATCGACAGGATGGGATGCGTGATCCCGCGGCGGACGACGGCGGGCACCATCTCCGACACGATCGCCTGTGCGAGTTCGGGATCGGCATCCCCGCGTAGCCACATCGCAAGCGAGGTGAAGATCTCGGTGCCCTCGGGCATGTCGTCGAGGTCGTCCGGTCCGAAGCCGACTGCTGCCTGCTCCGGGTGACCGAGATCGCAGAGCCGCTCGGCCCGCAACAATGCCGCCGAGACCGGGCCGAAGTGGTGATAGTCGTCGAGCGCTGCCAGTGCGCCGTCGATGTCGCCGTTCATCTGCGCGGTGCCCGATCGAAGGTGGGCGGCGACCCCGGCGGCGAAACCGCCTGATGCAGCGAGCGCATCGACGCGTTCACGCTGGTGTGGTTCGAGGGAGTTCATCCCCATGTAGCCGGCCTGGTTCAGGCGATGCAGCGCAAGCGCTTCGAGTTGATCGTCGCCTTCGCGATTGGCGGCATCGACGGTCGATCGGAAGAGGGGAACGACCTGATGCGGTTGGCCGCCGTACCGTAGCGTGGCTTCGAGCGCGTCCAGCAGGGCGGAATCCGGTGCGATTCGGGTCATGACCTGACGGATCGAGGTGATGTCGCTGATCGTCTGGCGCAGCGATGGCGCCATCACGAACTGGCGGGCGACGTCACGAGCGGCCACGTCGTGACCTGCAGCGTGGTAGAGGCGCACTGCGTCGGCGAAGCGCTCGCGGCCGGCTTCGAGTCCGGCAGCCCGCTCGAGTCCCTTGCGCCGTTCGCTGGGATCGAGATCGGAGACCAGCGCATCGCGTAGCAAGCTGTGCAGACGTCGCTTGCCCCCGGCGCGGCGTTCGACCAGTGGGAGCCCCGCGACGAGACGATCGGTGTCGTATCGCCCGTCGGAGAGCCCGAGTGCCAGCACATCGTCGAGGTCGTCGACGAGGGCGGCCAACCGCAGGCACGACAGACGGTCCGGTTCGAGTCCGGCGAGCACCTCTTCCCAGAGGAACTCGATGCTGGCGTCCGAGCCCACGGCGAGCTGTAGGTCGGCCGTGGCAGCGTGCCGCGGGAGATCCTCGGACTGCGTGGTCGCACATCGCTGCGATCGAAGGTCGGCCAATTCGGTGTCGTCGAACTCGAGATCGTCGGCGGTCACCTCGAGCAATTGGCGGTGTGCCCGCAGCCGGGCGAGCGGAGCGGCGACGGGCGAACGAGAGACCAGCACCAGGTGCCCGTTGGTCGGCAACTCGCGGATGATGCTGGTCAGGATCTCGATCGACTCGGAGCTGGTGATCTCCTGGGTTTCGTCGATGATGATCGCCACATCGAGCGGTGCGTGTGACCACACGGCGTCGTGGAGACGGCGGGTGACGTCGGCTTCTTCGAGGATGGTGCCGACTCCGAGCGCCTGTGCAATCGTCGCGAGCAGGTGAACAGGGTCGTTGTCACTCGGCCGCGCGACCAGCCAGACGTCGTGGCCGATCGGATCGAGTCGGTTGTTCTGTATTGCGAGCGTGAGTGCGGCGGTCTTGCCGGAACCTGCCGGCGCCACCACGGTGGTGACTCGGTGATCGAACCGGCCGAGCAGACGGTTGGTCAGCCGGGGGCGTTCGACCAGCTGGCTGGTCTCGATCGTGTTCACCCCGAGTTGGTGTTGCATGGGCCCGCTGGTCATCTTGCTCAGCGCCGCAGTGTAGGACCCGTCCGCTCACACGCCCGTGTCGAGCGGGGCGTTCGGTGGACCGTCGGCGAGAAGCGCCCGCATGAGCTCCCCCAGCCGACTCGGGGCAAACGTGGTGCCATCGCCCGTTGCCGTGTCGATCTCGTCGACGTGCCACCACCGCAGTTCGTGGAGGCGCTCGGCGCGGAGCTCATCCCATGACAGTGCCGGCGTCGGCTCGAACCGCTCGAGCGCCTCGACGGCGTAGTAGCGGTCGTGTTGACCGTCCCACCGTCCATCGTCGTGCGGGGTGATGTGCTCGCGGTTCCAGACGTGTGCGCCGATCACCGGGTCGTGGAGGCCGACCTCCTCGATCAGCTCTCGATGAAGCGCCTCGACATGGGTCTCCCCGGGATCGAGACCACCGCCGGGGAGCGCCCAGACGGTGCGCGTCGGGAACTCGAAGCGAACGAGCAGGACGTGTTCATCGGGGGTGATCAGCAGGGCGCGGACGGCCGGACGGATGCGCAAGGCCGGGACGCGGTCGGTCATCGAGGTGGTACCGGTCGGCGTCAGTCTTCAGGGGTGTCGCGCAGGCCGTCGTTGAAGGCCTTGAACATCGCATACACGCTCTTGCACTCCTCGCACACCGGCAGTTGCTTCGGGTCACGCGACGGAACCCACACGAAACCGCACAGCGCCTCGACCGGTGTTCCCATCACGCGGGCTTCCAACACCACGGCAGCGGCGTTCTCGCCCTTCTTGGTCTTGACGATGTGGGCGGAGGTCGGCTCGCCGGTCTCGGTGGTCTCATCGGTGTCGACATCGACACGTTCGACGGGCATCGTTTCGAGGTCGGTCATGGTACCAGTCAAACAGATCCGGTAGGGTAGACCTCGTGCTCATCGCCATCGTCACCGTTGCAGCCGCTGTCGCGGCCGCAGGTGCAGCGGTGGCAGCACGCGGCCCCGCACCCGTACTCATTCCGGTACGGGTCAGGCGGGGGACACGAGCACAGCGCCAGCGCTGAGCATCGTCGAACTCGCCCGACCAGCCGGACACCGGCGGCGGGCTCCGCTGCAGGTCTTCGGGACATCTCCGTTTCCCCAAGGACAGACCATGACCACCCACACCAACGATCACGACGGAACCACCATCCCCGATGGTCTCGAGGTGACCGACCCGTATGCCGACGACCCCGCATTCGCGCTGCATCAGGGTGGCAAGCTCGTGGTTGCGTCTCGCGTGCCGATCGACGGCCCGGAGGACCTGGCGCTTGCGTACACGCCAGGTGTCGGCCGGGTGTCGCAGGCGATCGCCGACGAGCCCGACCGTGTGTGGGCGCTCACCGGTCGCAGCAACGCGGTTGCGGTGCTGTCCAACGGCACTGCCGTGCTCGGCCTCGGCGACATCGGCCCGGAAGCGGCCATGCCGGTGATGGAGGGCAAGGCGGTGTTGTTCAAGCAGTTCGGTGGTGTCGACGCCTATCCGGTGTGCGTGAACGCCCGCACCGTCGACGAGATGGTGGCGATCGGTACGGCGATCGCGCCGACCTTCGGTGGCATCAACCTCGAGGACATCAAGGCCCCCGAGTGTTTCGAGATCGAACGACGCCTCCAGGAAGTGCTCGACATCCCGGTGTTCCACGACGACCAGCACGGCACTGCGATCGTGGCGCTCGCGGCCTTGATCAACGCTGCCGCAGTGGTCGGCAAGCGTGTCGAGGAACTCTCCGTGGTGATCGTCGGCACCGGAGCGGCAGGCGTTGCTGTGGCTGAACTGCTCCACGATGCACGGGTCGGCCAGGACGGTACGGGCGACATCATCGGCGTCGACAG
The DNA here is from genome assembly GCA_963793335.1 of Ilumatobacteraceae bacterium. GTDB lineage: Bacteria > Actinomycetota > Acidimicrobiia > Acidimicrobiales > Ilumatobacteraceae > Sva-07. Next base: position 300,954 of record CAWBZS010000004.1, read on the forward strand.
CACCGGGATTCTGCATCGTGAACGCGAGAATCTCACCCCGACCAAGCAGTGGTTCGTCGAGTTCGGCAATTGCGACGATCGCCGTGGTGGCGTGCGCGAGGCGCTCCAAGGAGCCGACGTGCTCCTCGGTCTCTCCGGTCCCGGCATCATCGAGCCGGAGTGGTTGGGCGAGATGGCCGACGACGCCATCGTGTTCGCGATGGCCAACCCGACACCAGAGGTGATGCCGGAGTTGATGCCCGACAACGTGTCGGTGATCGCCACCGGCCGGAGCGACTATCCGAACCAGATCAACAACGTGCTCGCATTTCCCGGCGTGTTCCGCGGCCTCCTCGATGTGCAGGCGACCCGCTGCACGATCGAGATCAAGCGCGCGGCCGCCGACGCCCTGGCATCGCTGGTGGCCGAGCCCGTGCCCGAGCGGATCATCCCCGGTGCGTTCGAATCCGGCGTTGCCGACGCCGTGGCTGAGGCCGTCCGTTCGATGGCGTTGCAGCAGGGTGTCGTTCGAGGCTGATCGACAGATTCGGTCGCCGACCGCATGAAACGCTCCCGAATGGGGCATGGTGGTCGAGATGTCTCGATCAGGGCGCTCGTTCGCGTCAATGCAGATCCCCGCGTACCGCAGTCTGTGGTGGGCCGGCACGTTCTCGTTCATGTCGGTGCAGATGCAGTTCCTGCTGCGCGGTGTGTTGGCATGGGATCTCACCGAACGCGAGAGCGCGCTCGGGCTCGTCTACCTCTGCTTCGGCGTCGCGCTCCTGATCGCCACGCCACTCGGTGGCGTGGCTGCAGACCGGCTCCCCAAGCGGCGGGTGCTCCTGGTCAGCCAATCGGCCATCCTCGCCGTCGCTGCCGGCATGGCAGCAGTGGTGCTCACGGACACCGTGCAGTTCTGGATGCTGCTCGTGGCGGCGCTCACCCAGGGACTGGCGTTCGGCTTCCTCGGGCCCACCCGGGTGGCCTTCACCTCGGAGATCGTCGGGCGCGACCAGCTCGGCAACGCCATCACGTTGTCGCTGTTGAGCATGAATGGCACCCGGGTCATCGCACCGTCGCTCGCTGGTGCACTCGCAGGGGTGTTCTTCATCGGCATCGGCGGCGCCTACCTGGTGTCGGCGGTGTTCTCGTTCGGTTCGCTGCTGCTGCTGTTCAAGTGCCCGACGGGGTCGGCGCCCCGCGCGACCTCCACGGCGCGGCCGATCGCCGAGATCATCGACGGGGTGCGGTACGTGGCTGGTCGGCCACACCTGCGCCGTCTCGTGGTGAGTTCGTTCGCGATCATCATGTTCGGGTTCAACTATGTGGCGTTCATCCCCGCGCTGGTGAAGGGTGAGTTCGGTCTCGGTGATGGTTGGGTCGGGTTGATCATGTCGGCCAGTTCGATCGGCGCCGTTGGGGTGGCGGTTCCGCTCGCCGGACGGGCCGACGGCGCCGGTGTGTGGCGGCTGATGGTGGGGTTCGGCATGGTGTTCGGTGTCGGTGTGATCGCACTCGGGCTGTCGCCGGTGTTCTGGCTCGGCATGGTCGTGGTGGTGTGCGTCGGCGCGGGGACCACCGGCTACCAGTCGTTGTCGAACTCGATCGCACTGAACATGACCGCCAACACCCACCAGGGCCGGGTGCAGTCGCTGATGATGCTGAGCTTCGCCGGTTTCGGCATCGCTGCCGCCCCACTGGGGGTGCTCGCCGAGGGGATCGGCCTCCGCCAGACGATCGCGCTGATGGGGGCGGTCACGCTTGTCACCACGGTGATCTACGCCGTACTGGAACGGGGCGTGGCGGAGGAGATCGAACATGGCCTGCGCCCGCCGACCGACGTCGAAGCAGACCCAGCCGACCTCGGCAGCGTCACGACCTGACCGAGACGACCAGCAGCGTCGCCTTCGGCTGTGTGGACTCAGTCGGTGAGTGCGGCGAGTTCCGCGGTGAGGTTGGCGCGTGCCGGCGCTTCCCACCGATCGTGACCCGTGGCGGTGACGAAGATCGCGGACCGGTCGAGCAACGCCTGGACCACCGCAGTGCGACCGTTGCGCCACTGCTCGTCGTCGAGGTGCCGGTACTCGCTGCGCACGCCGGCCACGTAGGTGGAGTAACCGGCGGGGTCGGCGGCGAGGATCGCGAGGTCGGCGTCGAGCAGCACGCCGAGGTCGGGAGCGTCGGTGGCGAGTCCCGGGTCGGTTTGGTGCGTCGCGGTCGCCTCGATCATCGTCCCCACGCGTCCGACGGCTGCATCGCTCCACCCGGCTCGCTCACCGAGGTCTCGGCGGGCGAGCCGGGCGCTGGCACGCTCGTTGGCCGGGTACTGCGCCTCGTAGACGGCGTCGTGATAGAACGCGGCGGCGACCACCTCGTCGAGGTGCTCGACCTGCTCGGCGTTGGCCAATTCGACCGCGTGGCGGATCACCCATGCCACATGCGTGGCGTCGTGGTACCTGCGGTGCTTCTCACGGTGGCGGGCGAGCACACCATCGAGCAGGCGCTGGTCCGCGCCGACGTAGCGCTGCCAGGCCACCTCGAGTTCCAGGGTCACATCGCTCACCGACCCAGTGTGCCAGCAGACGGCCGCCACCGTCGGAGCCGTGGACGATGGGTGTGCGATCGTGGGGCGGTGGCGATCCTGATCGACGAGGCCCGGTGGTGGTGGCGGGGCAAGAAGTGGTGCCACCTGGTGAGCGACGCCTCGTACGAGGAACTGCACGCGTTCGCCGATCGAACCGGCATCCCTCGTCGGGGATTCCAGGGTGACCACTACGACATCCCCGAGGAGTACCGCGCCGAGCTGATCGAGGCGGGTGCCGTGGAGGTCGAGAGCCGTGAACTCGTCCGCCGTCTCCGAGGTGCTGGACTCCGTCTCAGCCCCACCGAGCGACGGGCCCGCAGCGCCGTCAGCCGCAACGCATGAGCACGTCGTCGGAGAGCTCAGTCGCACCGGGCGACTCGTCGGCCATCAGGTGTCCCACCGATCGGGCTCACCGAACAGCTGTCGCGGGCACTGCGGGCCGGATCGCCCCAGCACGAACCACTCGACGAGTTCCAGACCACGTGCGTGGCACTGGTCGCTGGCCTCCAACCACCGATGCACGTCGGCGGCGTCGGCGTCGCCGTCGGGTCTGCTCGTTGCGAGAATCACCCCGCCGATCTCGGGGACGTCAGCGGTGTGTCGCGTGCAGACCTCGATGACGTGGAACAGCGCGTCGGCGTCGACGGTGTCGGTGATCACCGTGACCGAGTAGCCGCACCGGTTGGTGTCGAGCAGGATCACCACAGTGTCGTGGCCGTACGGGGCGCCGAGTGCCAGCACCGCGAGCGCATCGTCGGCGCATCGGATGGGATCGATTCCGGCGCGAGGAACCGGGTGGGGTGAACGATTGCGAGACATGGCGTCTCCTTCCGTCGAGATGAACACGAAGGAGGGAGTCGGCAGCGATGACACTATCGGCCCAGCCGGCGACCTGCCCGGAGGTCAGACGGAACCGATGAGAGCAGTGTTCCAATCAGGTCGTAACCTCGGCGGCATGGCTGGCAACGACGCGAAGGCGACCATCTTCCACAACCGGCATTGAAACTCGTCGACCAATGCCGTGCGCATTGCCGAGGACCTGGGGGTCGAGGTGAACATCGTCAACTACATCCAAACGCCACCCGACGCCGAGACGCTCCGGGAGATCATCGGCAAGCTCGAAGACGAACCGACGGCACTCGTGCGTCGCGACAGTATGTGGAAGAAGCTCGGCCTCACCGATGCCGACGCTGCCACCGACGATCAGATCGTGGCGCTGCTGGTCAAGCACAAGCAGCTGTTGCAGCGACCTGTCGTGGTCACCGCCGACACGGCGATCGTCGGCCGTCCGAAACAACGCGTGGCCGAGCTGCTCGAACCGCTCGCCAAACGTGAGTGAGGCACCGGCGCCCGATCTCGGCGCCACCGCCCCGCCATCGCGATGGAAGCTGCTCGCATCCACGCTGCGTGACCAACGACGCAATCTGATCATCGGCTCGCTGATCGGGCTGTTGTGGATGGTCGGCAAGATCTCGGTGCCGATCCTGGTGCGCTACAGCATCGACCGGGGCATCGACCAGGGCGAGCTGCTTTGGTTGTGGACCGCGCTCATCGCGGTGGCGGGTGTTCTGGTCGGTCTGTTCACGGCGCTTCGGCGGTACTACGCATTCCGAGAGGCACGGTGGACCGAGACCCGCCTGCGCGAGCGCCTGTTCAACCACATCATGTCGCTGCACGTCGGCTATCACGACCGCGCCCAGACCGGCCAGCTGATGAGCCGTTCGTCGAGCGACCTGCAACAGATCCAGTCGTTCGTGGTGATGATCCCGATCACGATGTCGAACCTCGGCATGATCCTCGCGGCAACGATCATCATGTTCATCACCGATCCCTTGCTGGCACTGGTAGCGCTGGCGCCGCTGCCGCTGGTCAACGTGGCCGGTCGACGCTTCTCGACGTCGATCCACTCCGCGGTGCTGCAGGTCCAGGCCGAACAGGCCGAACTCGCCACCGTGGTCGAGGAGAGCATCGGTGGCGTACGTGTGGTGAAGGGCTTCGGAGCGGAAGACGTCCAGTCCAAACGGCTGCGCAAGGAGGCCGACGACATCCGGGGGGTGTCGATCGATGCTGCGCGGATCCGTGCGAAGTTCCTGCCCGCAATCGAGTTGCTCCCGCAGCTCGGACTGATCGCCGTGCTCGGTCTCGGTGGCCTGCGCGTGATCAGCGGTGAGCTCACGCTGGGCCAACTCGTGCTGTTCAACTTCTACGTGGCCCTGCTCGTGTCGCCGCTGCGGATGCTCGGCATGACCATCGCCTGGGCGCAACGTGCTGGTGCGGCACTCGAGCGCGTGAACGAGATCCTCGATGCGGTCCCCGAGGTGATCGACCCGGATCAGCCGCAGCGCCTCCCCGATGCGCAGGATCGGGGCGCGGTGAGCTTCCGTGCGGTCCGCTTCGGCTATGACCCGGAGGCGCCGGTGCTCGACGACTTCGACCTGGAGTTGGCCGCCGGGGAGTCGGTGGCGCTCGTCGGCGCGACCGGGTCGGGCAAGTCGACCGTCGCGCGCCTGCTGGTGCGGTTCTACGACGTCGACGCCGGCCGGGTGATGATCGACGGGATCGACGTGCGAGATCTCGAGGTGCTCGACGTGCGCCGCGCCGTCGGCATCGTGTTCGAGGACACGCTGCTCTTCCACGACAGCGTTGCCGCGAACATCGCCTTCGCCAGGCCCGATGCCGACGTCGAAACGATCGAGCAGGCTGCTCGCCTTGCTGGCGCACACGATTTCATCATGGGCCTTCCCGAGGCGTACCAGACGATGCTCGGCGAGCGCGGCTACTCGCTGTCCGGTGGTCAGCGCCAGCGCATCGCGATCGCCAGGGCCATCCTCGCCGACCCGCGTGTCCTCGTGCTCGACGACGCCACCTCGGCAGTCGACCCGTCGAAGGAGCACGAGATCCGCTCCGCCATGTCCACGGTGATGCACGGTCGCACCACCATCGTGATCGCGCACCGCCCGGGCACGATCGCGCTCGCCGACACCGTGGTGTTGCTCGACGGGGGCAAGGTCGTCGCATCCGGCAAGCACCAGGAGCTGCTCGACACTGAGCCCCGGTACCGCGAGGTGCTCGCCGCCATGGAAGCCGCCGACGCCGAGGAACGTGCCGACGTCGCGAGCGGCGCCGCGGCGAATGCGTCGGTCGTGAGTCCGTCGACACCGGTGGGGGGCGACTGATGCGCATGATGGGGGCCGTCGACGAGGACGACAAACTCGACGCCGACCAGGCCAAGAAGGTACTCCGACGCGCAGGGCGCATGGCGCTGCCGTTCAAGAAGACCATCGCCGGAGCCCTGGCATTCACGGCGCTGTCCACGCTCGGGATCGTGCTCGGGCCGGTCATCTTGCGCTGGGGAATCGACTCGGGCATCGAACCTGGCGACGAGACCGTGCTGCGCAACGCCGTGCTGGTGTTCCTCGGGATCACCGTCATGGCGTACTTTGCCGCCCGTCAGCAGTTCATCCTGATCAACCGAGCGGGCGAGGGGTTCCTGCGTGCACTGCGCGTGCGCGTGTTCGACCACATCCAGAAGCAGTCGCTCGCGTTCTTCGATCAGAACAAGTCCGGCGTCCTGGTGGCGCGCATGACCGCCGACATCGAGTCGATGGGCGAGCTCGTGCAGTGGGGGCTGCTGCAGTTCGTGTCGGCGATCCTGCTCGTGTTCTTCGCGTTGATCCTGTCGTTCGCGATGTCGTGGCAGCTCACGCTGGTGGGTCTGCTCGTGATGCCGATCATCATCGTTGCGTCGCGCAAGTTCCAGCGCGACTCGAACGCTGCCTACCTCGATGTTCGAGAACAGATCGGCCAGACACTGTCGAGCCTGCAGGAGGGCATCGCCGGTGTCCGAGTCATCCAGGCCTACGGCCGGGAGCCCGAGCAGCGGCAGCGCTTCAAGCGGGCCAACCGCGATCTCTACGACTCGCACGTCCACAGCGTCAAGGTGTCCACCTGGTACTTCGGCCTGGTCGAGTCGTCGGGCGTGTGGGCCACCGCGATCATCGTCGGTGCCGGTGGCTGGCTGTTCACGCGTGGCGAGGTCTCCGTGGGCACGATCATCGCAGTGGTGCTGCTCTTCGCACAGTTGTTCGAGCCGGTCCAGCAACTCTCGCAGCTCTACAACTCGGTGCAGTCGTCGGCAGCATCGCTGAACAAGCTCTTCGGCATCCTCGACACGGTGCCCGACATCGAAGACGGCGAGCGGGAACTGCCTGCCCGCGGCATCTTGGTGGTCGACGAGGTGGGCTTCCGATATCCGCTGACCGAGGCGCCGGTGCTGAGTGACGTGTCGATCACCGTGGCCGACGGCGAACGGTTGGCGCTGGTCGGGCCGACGGGTGCTGGCAAGTCGACGCTGGCCAAGCTGATGGCGCGACTGTACGACCCGACCGCCGGAACAATCTCCTTCGGGGGTGTCGACCTGCGCGATGCCACGATCGCGTCGTTGCGCCAGCGAGTTGTCGTGGTGCCGCAGGAGGGGTTCCTGTTCGGTGGCACCGTTGCCGACAACGTCCGAATCGCCCGAGCTGCGGCCACCGACGACGACGTGCGCGCAGCCTTCGAGGCCATCGGTGCGCTCGAGCGCTTCGACGAATTCCCCGACGGCATCCACACCGAGGTGCGCGAGCGCGGATCGCGGTTGTCCGCCGGCGAGCGCCAGTTGGTGTCGCTGGCGCGTGCGGCACTGGTCGACCCTGCGGTGCTCGTACTCGACGAGGCCACGAGCAACCTCGACCCCGGGACCGAGTTCATCGTCGAGCGCGCACTGGATTCGCTGATGTCGGGTCGCACCACGATCGTGGTGGCACACCGGCTGTCGACGATCCAGCGCGCCGACCGCATCGGCGTCATCGATGGTGGTCGCCTGGTGGAACTCGGCAATCACGCCGAGTTGCTCGCAGCAGGTGGCCGGTACGCAGCCCTCGCCGATGCGTGGGCCAAGTCGCAACCCGTTCAGGGTGGTTGATGTCACGCTTGGTGTCTGACACCAAGCGTGACATCAGGCCGGTTCGAAGACGAGGACGAACTCGACCAGGCCGTTGTCCTCGGTGGCGACGACGCCGAACGACGGGTTGTCGATGCCGTAGTCGGAGAACAGCACCGGGATCGACCCGAGCACACCGATGTTGCCGTTCGCCGTCTGGGCGGTCACGTCGAAGCTGACCGGATTGGTCACGCCCCGCAAGGTCAGCTCACCAACGGCGGCCGCCGTGATCTGTTCGTCGCCCTCCGGGATCTCGCCGAACTCGATCGGTTCGGTGATCCGGAACTCGGCGGTCGGGAATTCGGCGGCGTTCATGATCCGGCCGGTGAACTGCCCGTCGCGCCGCGAGTCGTCGCTCGTGATGTTCTCGATCTGCACGACGATGTCGACCACGGTTGCTTGCGTTCCGTCGATGGTGAGCAGTCCCTCGATCTCGTTGCTGCGCCCGACGGCGGTCGTGTTGACACCGGCGAGCACCTCCTCGACCCGATAGCCGAACTCCGATGCCGTCGTCGGAACCCAGTCACCATCGAAGCCGGCCGGTTCGCTCGTCGGCGTGGTGTCGGCAGGTGCGGCCGTCGTGCCGGGAGCCTCACTCCCGGGCGGCGCGGTCTCGGCAACCTCTGGCTCGGTCGTGGCGACGAGCGCACTCGACAGGTCGGATTCGTCGAGCGCGTCGGGAGCATCGTTGATGAAGTTGGCGTAGATGAAGATGCCGGCGAAGAGCAGCACGACCGCAGCGACGCCGCCGATCACCACCCACTTGATCCAGCGCTTCGACGACGTGGTCGAACCGGTGGAGCTGTCGCGTTCGGTGGAGCTGTCGTCGGCTGCTGCGGGTGGCGTCACATCGTCGGTCACGGCGACGAGTCTGACAGACCCGCGGACGATCGGCGGATCGTGTGGTGTGAACGCTCAGAGAATCTGCGAGAGGAACAGCTTCGTGCGCTCCTCGCTGGGGTTCTCGAAGAAGTGCTCGGGTGTCCCCACCTCGACGATCTGACCGTCGGCCATGAAGACCACCCGGTCGGCGACTTCGCGGGCGAACCCCATCTCGTGAGTGACGACGATCATCGTCATGCCGGATCGTGCGAGGTCCTTCATCGTGTCGAGCACTTCCCCGATCATCTCGGGATCGAGCGCCGACGTCGGCTCGTCGAAGAGCATCACCTTCGGATTCATCGCCAACGCCCGAGCGATCGCCACACGCTGTTGCTGTCCGCCCGACATCTGGCCCGGGTACTTCGACGCCTGCTCGGGGATCTTGACCATCTCGAGCAGTTCCATGCCGAGTGCCTCGGCCTTCGCCTTGGGCATCCGACGAACCTTGCGGGGTGCCAACGTGATGTTGTCGAGTACCGTCAGGTGAGGGAACAGATTGAACGACTGGAACACCATGCCCGTCTCACGGCGGATCTCCTGGATGTTGCGGATGTCGTTGGAGAGCTCGGTGCCGTCGACGACGATGCGTCCCGCGTCGTGTTCCTCCAGGCGATTGATGCAGCGAATCAACGTCGACTTGCCGGAACCCGACGGGCCGATCACCACGACCACCTCCTGCTTGGCGACCTTCAGGCTGATGTCGGTCAGCGCCTGGAAGCTGCCGAACAACTTGTCGACGTGATCGATCTCGATCATCGCGTCACCGGCCACCGCCGTGGCGTCGGCGAACACGGCCTCGACCGGTTCTGCGTCGCTCGATGTTGGTTCGCTCATCTGGTTCCGACTCCCAGTCGTTTCTCGAGCCGCTGGCTTTCGCGACTCATGGTGTAGGACACTGCCCAGAACATCAACGCTGCGAAGGTCAGTGTCTCGGCGATGAGACCCTGGCCTTGGAATTCCGGCTGCGCGGTGATCGCTCCGGAGACCTGCAGGAGCTCGAAGAGCCCCATGGCGATACCGGCCAGGGTCGTGTCCTTGAACAGGCTGATCAATTGTCCGATTTGCGCAGGGATCACGTTGCGAAGCGCTTGGGGGAGGACGATGTAGCCGGTCTGTCTGATCGGCGACAAGCCGACGGCCTTCGCCGCTTCGATCTGACCGCGAGGGATCGACTGCAGCCCGCCCCGGATGATCTCGGCCATGTAGGCGGCCGTGAACAGGGTGAACACGACGATCGCTCTGGTCGAGGTGGCCGGAGCGAGGCTGTCCGGGACGAAGAAGCCGAGCGCGACGTTGGCGAGCAGCAGCAGCACGAACAGCGGTGCACCGCGGATCAGTTCGATGTACGTCGTGCAGACGACTCGGACCAGTGGAAGCCCGGACCGCCGCCCCAACGCCAAGAGCACCCCGAGTGGGTAGCAGAGCACGATCGAGCACGCGGCAAGGAACAGGTTGAGCATGAACCCGCCCCACCCGTCGAACCCGACGGCGCTGACCACGTAGTAGTACATGCCGATCGGGATCGCAGCGAACACGACAACGGTGACTGCGGCGGCGAGGGCGTTCATGCGAATGCGCCCGAAGATCGGTCCGATGACGCGCCCGATGATCGCGGCGACTGCGGCGAGACCGGCCGTGATCCACGGTCCCGAGGTGCCGGCGAGCACGAGCAGGAGGAGGACGACCGCCAGCGGCAGCCAGAGCCGCTCGACCAGGTCCATGACCCGGGTTGCGGTGAGCTTCGAGTCAGCGGCGGTCAGCCGTCCGGCACGAACTTGGCGGCCACGTAGGAAGCCTGCGATCAGACCGCCCCATGCGGCGAGCACGACCAGGGTGACCGCAAGCCGGAGTTCGTGCACCTCCGGGTATCGGCCGATCATCAGGAGCCGGAGGTTGACCTCGATGATCGTCCATCGTCCGGTGACGAAGATGAAGTTGATCGTCTTGTAGAGCAGCCAGATCGCCAACGCGCCGAAGACGACGGTCAGCACGGCATCGCGTTTGGTGCGGAACAGGTTGTGGTGGAGCCACGCTGCGATCGGGCCGCGGTTCATCGTTCGACCAGCATCATGCGACGGTTGGCGACGTTGACCAGGGCGGACACCACGAGCGAGATGCAGATGTACACCGCCATCGTCAGGAAGAACACCGGCACGGCCGGCGAGCCGTTGCCCACGGTGGTCTGGGCGACGAGCGTCAGGTCGTAGTACCCGATCGCCGCGCCGAGCGAGGAGTTCTTGATCAGGTTGAGGTACTGGTTGCCGATCGGCGGGATGCCGATCCGCATCGCCTGCGGGAGGATGATGTACCACATGCGCTGGAAGCCGCTCAGCGCAACTGCATCGGCGGCCTCACCCTGCCCGCGCGGCACTGCCTGGATCGATCCTCTGACGATTTCGGCGATGTGGCTGGCGGTGTAGATCGTGAGCGCGAGAAACAGTGCGAAGAACGAGGGGTCGATCCGGATACCGCCGGCGGTCGCCCGCCCCTCGACCGCCGGGAGGGTGTACGAGTAGCCGAACACCGTCCAGCCGAGCGCGAGCACGATGACGAATGCGCCACCACCCCAGAGCCCGGAGCGAGGGAGTGCGCCGGTGCGATCGGAGACACTGGCTCGCCACCGGGCCATCGCGTACCACGCGACGGCGCCCACGGCGAGGACCAGGAGGAGCCCGGCGCCCGAACCCTGGTACCAGGCGACCGCCACTCCTCGGTTGGAGATGATTGCGAGGCCGGCGACGTCCCACGCGTCGGTGATCTGTGGGAACACACCGAGCACCACCACGAGCACGCTGGCCGTGAGGAAGAGCGCGAGCGGGATGTTGCGGACGGCCTCGACGTAGACCGTTGCGAGCTTCTTGACGATCCAGTTCGATGACAGCCGGCGCGATGCCGATCAGCGTGCCGAGCACCGTGGCGGCGACGATCGCCGACGACCGACACGCGCAGCGTGTTGAGGAAACCCTGGATGAGCGCGTCGCGAACGGGTGCGCTCTGCGACAACGAGTTCCCGGTGATCTGGAATGCCGCGGGATTGTCGAGGAAGTCGAGATTCGTCGGGATGTTCTGGCGGGAGGCATTCTCGGTGTAGTTGCCGTACAACCAGACGACGATTGCGAGCGCGCCCGCAACGACGACCAGCTGCGCCACCCACTTGAGAACGTTGACGTTCCGCCAGAACGGAACCCGAGCCGTGACCGTTGCGGTCACGGGGCCGACCGGTGTTCAGGTCGGCCCCATGACCGCAGGTGCTCGGAGAGCATCGAGGTCAGCGGTACGGAGGTGCGTACATCAGACCGCCGTCTGTCCACTGGGCGTTGACCCCGCGTTCGAGGCCGAGTGGAGCGAGGTGCCGCTCGTAGATCTCGCCGTAGTTCCCGACCTGGCTGACTACTTGGTACGCGAAGTCGCTCGGCAGGCCGAGGCCCGGATCGAGGACGGCTGCGTCCTCGCCGACCGCAAGGCCGAGGAACCGCTGGATGTTGATGTCCTCGGTGTCGGCGAAGGTGTCGATGTTCTCCGAGGTGATCCCGAACTCTTCGGCGGCGATCGTCGAGAGGATCGCCCAGTCGACCGCTTGCGCCCAGGCGGCGTCACCGTCGGCCACCGCAGGAGCGAGTGGTTCCTTGGAGAACACCTCGGGCAGGATCGTCAGCGCGTCGGGCCCCTCGGGGTAGGTCGACCGCAGACCGGTGAGCTGGCTGGTGTCGGACGACCAACCGTCGCATTGACCGGCGATGAACGCCTCCTGGATGAGTTCGACGTCCTCGAACGGACGAACCTCCCATTCGACGCCCAAGCGGGCGGCCTCGGCGGCGGCATTGCCCTCGGTCGTGGTTCCCTGGGCGACACAGACGATCACGCCATCCATGTCGGCGATCGACGCAAAACCGCTGTCGGCGGCGACCATCATGCCCTGGCCGTCGTAGAAGTTCGGCTGCAGGAAGGTGGCGCCTTCGGCACCGTCGCGTGTCGCAGTCCACGTGGTGTTGCGCACCAGTGCGTCCACCTCGCCTGACTGGAGGGCGGTGAATCGGTCGGCGGTCTCGAGGTCGACCATCTCCACGGCGGTCGCGTCACCGAGCACGGCAGCGGCGATCACACGACAGAAGTCGGAGTCGAATCCGACGTGCTCGCCGTCGGCATCGAGCGTGGCGAACCCGGGAAGGTCGTCACGGGTGCCGCACCGGAACACGCCGGCTTCCTGGACCGCGTCGAGCGTCGACTCGGAGTCCTGCACCACTTCGACGGTGTCGTCGGGTGCATCGGTCGCGTCGGGCGCCGTGGTCTCCTCGGGTGCCTCGGTGCCGTCGGGCGTGGTGTCGCCGTCAGACGTGTCGTTGTCGTCGCTGGTGCATGCCGCACCCAGCAGCGCAAGCGCCACCAGTGGCACGAGCGCTCGTCGTGTGGTCGTTCGCATCGGTTCCTCCCATTGCGACGCCGATGTCGGCGCCGCTGCTGCTTGGTTCGACGACGGCCTGGTGACCGCCGTCACCGCAACCTAGACCCGGTGGCCGCCGAGGGCAAGCAGGGTGGTGTGTCGGGCAGGTGAAATCTGACGAGTCGGCGGATCTTGGGCCAGACTGGAACCATGACTGATGCCAGTGCAACCGTATCCGCCGTGGACGTGGCGACCGCCCGATCCGTGCCCAAGGCGGCGACCGCCGTGGGTGTCGCGGTCGACCACGAAGGGGGCCGTCCCGCGCCAGTTGGGCCTGAGCCGCTCGGCGCTCGAGGCGAACGGGTTCGAGGGCAAGGCTGGCCAGGTGCTGACACTTCCGACGGCCGAGGGCGTCATGGTGGCGATCGGTGTCGGCGACCCCGGGAGCGCAACAGCGAACGATCTCCGCAGCGCGGCGGCCGCGTTCGCACGTGCGACCGCCAAGCACGCACATCTGTCCACGAACGTGGCCGACATCGACGGCATCGATCCCGCCACCGCCGGTCAGGCGGTCACCGAAGGCGTGCTGCTCGCCTCGTACCGCTACACCGGGCTCAAGAACGATCCGAAGAACGCCTCCCGCCTCGAGAGCCTCACGTTGGTGTCGAGCGCAAAGCGCCTGAAGGCCACCGCGACGGCGCTGAACGTGGTCGCGTGGTCGCCTCCGCCGCGGCGTTCGCACGCGAGTTGGCCAACACCCCGCCGACCTACCTCAATGCGAAGGACATCGCTGCGAAGGCCGTCGAGCTCGCGCCTGGCGCGCGGACTCGACGTGGAGGTGTTCAACAAGGACCAGCTCGAGCAGATGGGTTGTGGCGGCATGCTCGGCGTCAACCGCGGCTCGACCGAGCCGCCCCGGATGGTCAAGCTGACCTGGTCGCCGAAGAACCCGACCGGGCACCTCGCGCTCGTCGGCAAGGGCGTCATGTACGACTCGGGCGGCATCTCGCTCAAGGGCCACGACGTGTTCCACCAGAACATGAAGATGGACATGTCGGGGGCCGCTGCGGTGCTCGCCACCATGAGCGCCCTGCAGGACCTCGAAGGTGACGACCAAGGTCACCGCCTGGCTGATGTGCACCGACAACATGCCGTCGGGAAGCGCCCTGAAGCTGGGCGACGTGCTCACGATGCGCAACGGCAAGACCGTCGAGATCCACAACACCGACGCCGAGGGCCGCCTCGTGCTCGCCGACGGTCTGTCGCTGGCGGTCGAGGAGGCGCCGGATGCGATCGTCGACATCGCCACGCTCACCGGCGCTGCCCTGGCGGCGCTGGGACCGCAGATGGCCCCGGTGCTCGGCACGAGCCAGGCGCTCGTCGACCAGTTGCTCGACGGGTCGGAGTCGACCGACGAGCCGTTGTGGCAGCTGCCGTTGGCCACGAAGCGGTACCGCAAGCTGCTCGACTCCGTCGTCGCCGACATGAAGAACATCGGCGGCCCGTACGCCGGCGCGATCACCGCGTCGATCTTCCTCAGCGAATTCGTGGGCGACGTGCCGTGGGCGCACCTCGACATCGCCGGGCCGATGATGGTCGACGGCGATGACGGCGTCTACGCCAAGGGGGCGACCGGTTTCGGCACCCGCTTGCTGATCGACCTGGCTGCGAACTTCACACCGCCGCAGTGACCGAGCCAGTGGCGGGTCGCCCGAACCTGCTCTTCATCATGAGCGACGATCACGCCGCTCACGCGATCTCGGCCTACAGCCGGGCGCTGGGCCGGCCGATCATCAACGACACGCCGAACCTCGACCGGATCGCCGACGAGGGGATGCGATTCGACTCGTGCTTCTGCACGAACTCGATCTGCACGCCGAGCCGCGCAGCGATCCTGACCGGTACGTACAACCACGTCAACGGGGTCACCACCCTGGTGACCCCGATGGACAATCGGCTCGACACGTTTCCGAAGCAGCTGCAGGCCGCCGGCTACCAGACCGCGATGTTCGGCAAGTGGCATCTCGGGCACGGGCCCGAGCATGATCCAACCGGGTTCGACCGGTGGCGGGTGCTGCCCGGCCAAGGCCACTACCACAACCCGGTGATGCTGCAGCCCCGAGACGACGGCCGCGGCCACACCATCATCGAGCGTGGCGGGTATGTCACCGACCTGATCACCGACGACAGCCTCCGGTGGCTCGACCAGCGCGATCCCGACCGACCGTTTGCGCTGCTGTGTCATCACAAGGCGCCGCACCGGTCGTGGGAGCCGTCGCGGAAGCACTTCTCCCTGTTCGACGACATCGACATCCCGGAACCCGAGACGCTGTTCGACGACCACGACGGTCGCTCGGACGTCGTCCAGGCGATGCGGATGCGGATCATGGACCTCGACCCGGTGATCGACCTCAAAGCCGCCGTCCCGGCCGGGCTGAGCGAGGACGACGAGATCCGCTGGCGCTACCAGCGTTACATCAAGGACTACCTGCGCACGATCGCGTCGATCGACGACAACGTGGGCCGGATGCTCGACTGGCTCGACGACAACGGCCTCGCCGAGCACACGATCGTGGTGTACACCTCGGATCAGGGCTTCTTCCTCGGCGACCACGGCTGGTTCGACAAACGGCTGATGTACGAGGAGTCGTTGGCCATGCCGCTGCTGGTGCGGTACCCCGCCGAGGTGGCCGCGGGCTCGGTGTGCGACGACATCGCCGTCAACGTCGACTTCGCACCGACGTTCCTCGACCTCGCCGGCGTCGAGGTGCCCGAGGAGATGCAGGGATCGAGCCTCGCCCCGCTGCTGCGGGGCGAGCGGCCCGACGACTGGCAGCAGTCGATGTACTACCGATACTGGATGCACGACGACTCGATCCATCGGGTGCCCGCCCACTACGGGGTTCGAACACGAACCCACAAGTTGATCGGCTACTACAACGACCCATTGGGCCAGTCGGGTGCCCGGGAGCCAGCGCAGCCGCCGGAGTGGGAGCTGTTCGACCTCGTCGCCGATCCGGCGGAGCTGCACAACGTGATCGGCGATCCGGCCCACCGTCGGGTGGCGGTCGAGCTGAGTGCGGAGCTGGCGAGATTGCAGGAACAGGTGGGCGACGAGCCGCACGCCGCGGCGGAGGCCGAGCTGGCTCGGTTGCTCAGCTCGCCTGGCTGAGCCGGTAGGCGTTGTCGGCGACCTGCGCAGCGATCGAATCGCACACGCCGAGCGCGATCAGGTGGTGTTCGATCACCAGCGGATCGTCGCCGACGTCGAGCATGGCGGCGGCCAGCCGATGTGCTCGGCCGAACTGGTCGACGCCCGGCGGGGTGCGCAACCAATCGGCATGGGCGCGCTGCAGCGCCTCGGGCATCCGTCGCAGGTGTCGATGGCTCACGGCAGGGATCCGGCGACGGACGGCGAGGCCTCCATCGATCGGATGGGCGAGGCCGAACATCACGCATCGTTCGAGCGCTTTGCCGAACGGTGACGAGCGGCCTTTCGTGAAGCTCAGACCCATCGCCCGAGCAGTGGCGTCCAGGTCGAGGTCGTAGCCATCGGGGGATTGCTCGAGTCCGGCGACGAGGCGACGCACCAACCACGTTGCGGTCGGGCCGAGCACGCCGAGCCAGAAGGTCTCGACGTAGCGGGAACGGGCATCGAAGCCGTCGTCGTCGACGACGGGGTCCACCCACGGTCTGACGGCGATGCACGCTGGAGCGGTGTTGGTGGTCTGCGACGACGAGACACGGGTGGTGTCGGACATTGAGGGCCTCCCTCGGGCAACGCTGGGTGGGGGAGGAGCCGGTCGTCATCCAGTGGGCGACGACACGCCGGCGGCGGAACCGAGTTGGACCCGTTTCGAAGCTGTCAGCGTTGAATCGTGGGCCACAGCGCAGTGATGAGCTGGCGGACCTCGGCGCGGTGTCGGTTGACCACGTCGGTCGACTGGGCGATCAGCGCGGCATCGGGCGTGGGTTGTGAGCGAAGTCCGAGGTTGGTGTCGAGCGCGGTGGCGAGCGCCGACATCGCTTGGCCCAACGGCTGCCAGTTGGGTGCGCCTGACTCGAGGAACTGCTGCTGGGCCCCGATGGCCACGTTGTCGAGTCGGCTTCGTTCGACCGACCAACGTTGTGCCGCCGATGCCGGGGCCGCAGACATCAGCTCGAGCGAGAGTTGGTCGTTGATCCACTGTGCGGTGCTGAGCAGACCGGACTGTGGCGAGGGTGGGAGCGGCGGCGTGCTGCGCTGCGCCGGACGCGATGTCGGTGTCGACTTCGACTTCGAACCCGACACGAGCATGGCGATCACGATCAGGGCGATGCCGACCCCTGCGATGATCAGCACGATCGGTCAGCAGATTCGACGAGTCGCCATCGTCGGGCTCGACCGGATTGGGTCCGGTGCGTCCGTCGGCGTCGGTGCGTCGGTCGGCGTCGGAGCCGGTGCCTCCGTGGGTGCCGGCGCATCCGTGGGCGCCGGCTCGTCGGGCGACGCGGGGGCTGCCAGGGTGGCGACGGCCGGGTGGGCCTGCGCCGCGGCGGTCCCACCGCCGGCTGCGCTCAACACGCCGATCGAGGCGGCGACTGCGAGCGCCGCTCCGAGGGTTCGCAGGTCGCTACTCGATCGCTTCATGGGACCGACAGTAGCGAGGGCCGCGAGCGGGTTCGAAACGATCAGCCGGCGATGATGTGATCGAGGGTGAGCTCGGGTTCGTTCTGCTCGATGCGGGCAAGGGCGTACTTGTTCTCGAACAGCGCGACGAGGTGTCCGTCGATGCGGGCCAGGATGCGCACCCCGGGCTTCTCGCGCAGCGCGTCAGCCGACTGCCTGTCGGTCAGCCGGATCGCCTGGTACGGCGCGTTGAGGATCTCGATCGGCGAGTTGAACTCGATGTCGAGACGGTTCGCGAACACGTCGAACTGGAGCTGGCCGACCGCCGCGAGCACCGGTGATGCGTCTCCCCAGTCGGGGTCCTTGAGCACCTGGACGACGCCCTCCTCGTTGAGCTGATCGAGGCCCTTGCGGAACTGCTTGGTCTTGCCGGTGTCGAGCGGGCGGGCGGTGGCGAAGACCTCCGGAGCGAAGGCCGGGATCGGCGGGAACTTCACGGCGGGTCCGGCCTCGTCGTACAGGGTGTCGCCGAGGTTCAACCCGGTGGCGTTGACCAGCCCGACGACGTCGCCGGGGAACGCCTCATCGACCGTGGTGCGTTCGGCGCCGAACACGGTCGACGCGTACTTGGTGGCGAACGGCTTGGCCGTGCGCTCGCACGTCATCACCATGCCGCGGTCGAACTTCCCGGAACAGATGCGTGCAAAGGCGATGCGGTCGCGGTGGTTGCGGTCCATGTTGGCCTGCACCTTGAAGACGAACGCTGAGCAGGGCGCATCCAGATGGCGGGGTGTGTCGTCGACGTCGAGGCGTGGCATCGGTGCCGGCGCGAGATCGACGATTGCGTCGAGGAGGTGCCGCACCCCGAAGTTCGTCAGCGCCGAGCCGGCGAACACCGGTGTCGATTCGCCGGCCAGGAACGACGGCAGGTCGACATCGGCGCCCATCGCGCTGAGCAGTTCGGACTCCTCGGTGCTCTTGATCCACTCCTTGCCCTCTTCGGCGGCCACGCGTGCGGCCGGCACATCCTCCTCGGGAGCGATCTGGCTGCCTCTGGCGGTGCGGGTGAATCGGGTGAAGATGTCGCAGCGGCGATCGATCACGCCGCGCAGGTCGCCGAACGATCCGACCGGCCAGGTGGCCGGCGTCGGGCGCAGACCGATCTGTGCCTCGATCTGATCGAGCAGTTCCAGTGGCTCCATGCCCGGTCGGTCGAGCTTGTTGAGGAACGTGATCACCGGCAGGTTCCGCGAGCGGCACACCTCGAACAGCTTCAAGGTCTGCGGCTCGATGCCCTTCGCCGAATCGAGCACCATCACCACGGCGTCGACGGCGGCGAGTACCCGGTAGGTGTCCTCGGAGAAGTCGCGGTGGCCAGGCGTGTCGAGCAGGTTCAGCTCGTGGTCGCGGTACGGGAAATTCGAGCGCGGTCGACGAGATCGATATCCCGCGCTTCTGCTCCATGTCCATCCAGTCGGAGGTGGCGGCGCGCCGGCCCTCGTGTGCCTTCACGGCACCACCGGACGTGATCGCCCCGGCGTAGAGCAGGAACTTCTCGGTGAGCGTGGTCTTGCCCGCGTCGGGGTGGCTGATGATCGCGAACGTGCGACGGCGCGCGGCTTCGCTGATCACCTGGGCGGACATGGGATCGAGGCTACCGTTCGCTCGTGATCCCTCGTGAGCGACTTTCGTCGCTGCTGGCTGCTGAGGAGCAACTGTTCGTCGACCTGCATCCACGGTCCGCGGAGCTGGCCGCCTTGGGTCGTCGCCACTTGCTCGCTGGCGTTCCGATGCCGTGGATGACGCGATGGCCCGGCGGTTTCCCGGTTCATGTGGCCGAGGCCGACGGTGCAGGATTCGTCGACGTCGACGGCATCGAATACGTCGACTTCTGCCTCGGTGACACCGGTGCGATGACCGGCCACGGCGGGGCTGCCGGAGGTGCGGGTGGATTGGCAACGGCGGTGGCGAGGTCGACCACGATGCTGCCGAGCGACGACGCTGCGTGGGTGGCCGACGAGCTGTTTCGACGGTTCGGCATGGCGAAATGGCAGCTCACCACGTCGGCCACCGACGCGAATCGGTTCGTGCTGCGCTTCGCCCGCCACCTCACGGGGCGTCCGAAGGTCGCGGTGATCGACTGGTGCTACCACGGCACGGTCGACGAAACCCTGGCGATCCTGGCCGTCGATGGCTCGGTGATCAGCCGACCGGGAGCGATCGGGCCGCAGGTCGATCCGTCGGTGACCACCCGCGTGGCCGCGTTCAACGACGTCGCCGCGCTCGACACCGCGCTTGCGCACGGCGACGTGGCGGCACTGCTGATGGAGCCGGCACTCACGAACATCGGCATCGTGCTGCCGGAGCCCGGCTACCTCGACGCGGTGCGTGAGATCACACGTCGCCACGGGGTGCTGTTGATCATCGACGAGACGCACACCATCTCCGCCGGTCCGGGAGGCTGCACGCGGGCCTGGGGGCTCGATCCGGACATGGTGGTGATCGGCAAGCCGATCGGCGGCGGGTTCCCCGTGGCCACCTACGGCGTCACCGACGAGATCGCAGACGCGCTCGACCCGGTACTCCGAGGTCACGACGCCGATGTCGGGGGAGTGGGGGGCACGCTGGCCGGCAGCGCGATGGCGACGGCCGCGGTTCGGGCGACGCTCTCGACCACGCTGCTCGACGGCGACTACGAGCGGATGATCCCGTTGGCGACACGATGGACCGACGGGGTCGCGTCTGCCATCGACGAGCACGGGCTCGACTGGTCGGTGCAGCAGTTGGGGTGTCGCGCCGAGTACTGGTTCTGCCCACTCCCGGTGAACGGTGCCGCCGCCGCTGCTGCCGTCGACGAGCAACTCGACGAGTTCATGCACTTGTGGGCCCTCAACCGGGGGATCCTGATGACGCCGTTCCACAACATGGCACTGTTGTCGCCGGCGCACACGGGCGCCGACGTCGACCGACACACCGAGGTCTTCGCCGACGCGGTCACTGCGCTCACGTGACGAGCCCTGAGCGGTGAGCGGTGAGCGGGACGGGTGCACGGCACACTCACCGGAGGGCGTGGGTCCCCGGTTGCGGTGAGCGGTGAGCGGTGGGCCTGCCCACAGGACTCACCGCTGCGGTTGATGGGGACGCCGAGGTTGCGACGGACCTCGGTGTCGGCCACAGTGGCCGGATGCCGATCGATCTGGTGACCGCTGCCCGCGATGCCGTGGCGAATGCCCAGCGCATCGTCGTGCTGACCGGCGCTGGGATCTCGACGGACTCGGGGATCCCCGACTTTCGTGGACCGAACGGGCTGTGGACCAAGAACCCACGTGCCGAGAAGGCCTCCGACATCAGCCACTACCTCGGCGACCCCGAGGTGCGCCAGGCGGCATGGCAGAACCGCCTGACCACACCCGCCTGGACCGCCGAGCCGAATGCCGGCCACGCGGCGATCGTCGAACTCGAACGGCGCGGACAGCTGCACGGCCTCGTCACACAGAACATCGACGGGTTGCACCAGAAGGCGGGAAACGACGCCGACAAGGTGATCGAAGTGCATGGCACGGTGTGGTTCACCAGGTGTTGGGAGTGTCAAGACCGCCGTCCGATGGAACAGGCGCTGCAGCGCGTACGCGCCGGCGACCGCGACCCCGCATGTCTCGAGTGCAGCGGCATCCTCAAGAGCGACACGATCAGTTTCGGCCAGGCGCTGGTGCCCGAGGTGATCGACCGGGCGATGCAGGTCAGCGACGAATGTGACGTGATGCTCGCCGTCGGCTCGACCCTCAGCGTCTTTCCGGCCGCGAACTGTGTGCCCCGAGCGAAGGCTGCCGGCGCGCAGGTGATCATCGTCAACGGTGACGAGACGGCGATGGATCGCTACGCCGACTGGCTCCTCGTCGGTCAGATCGGTGAGATCCTCCCGACGCTGGTCGGCTAGCAGGCAACGACGGGTCGGCTGGCGGAGCAACACGATCGCGAAGATCGCCGTCGCTCGTGGCGACGGGGCCAGTGGCTACGATCTGCTCATGGGCGAACGCAACCAGCGTCGGGGCGTCTTGCAGCGGCCCTTCGACGCGATTGCCTCGGCGGTGGTTCCCGTCGTTGCCGACGCAGTCGATCCTGACGATCTCGTCGATCGGGTCGACGTGAACGCGTTGATCGATCGCATCGACCTGAACGCGCTCGTGTTGCGCCTCGATGTCGATGCGCTCCTCGATCGGTTGGACCTCGACGCCCTGCTCGATCGCATCGACCTCGATCGGTTGATCGGTCGGATCGACGTCGACACGATCGTCGATCGGGTCGACGTCGACCGGATCGTGGCCCGAGTCGACCTCGATGCCATCGTCGACCGGGTCGACGTCGAACGGGTGGCTGCTCGGGTCGATCTCGACGCCGCTGCCGAGCGCATCGACGTGAATCGGGTGGCTGCTCGGGTCGATCTCGACGCCGCTGCCGAGCGGATCGACGTCGACAGGATCGTGGCCCGAGTCGACGTGGATGCGATCGCCGCATCGCTCGACATCGACGCAATTGTCGCGCAGAGCACCAAAGGTGTGGTGGGAAGGTTCACCGATCTGCTTCGCCGTCAGGTGGTCGGCGTCGACGAGATCTCGATGCGCACCACGAACCGGCTCCTCCGTCGCGACTACGCATCGCTGCCGGCTGGGCCACCGCTGGCCGACGGGGACGAAGCGGTCGATGATGACCGAACGACCATGAGCGGTCGATACGCCGGGCCGGTTTCGCGCATCGGTGCGCTCGGGCTCGACGTGTTCGTGATCTCCTCGACGTTCACGCTGCTGCTGGCGGGGATTGGCTATCTGATCGACCTGCTGTTCAGTGCGTCCACCGAACCGAACGGCACCTGGGTGCCGCCGCTGCTGCTCCTGCTCTACGGCTTCATGTACTTCTGGCTGTCGCAGGCGCTCACCGGGCGCACGATCTCCCAGGCGCTCGTCGGCATCAAGGTCATCCACGGCGACGGTCAGCCGCTGAGTCCCGGTGCCGCAGCGATTCGCACGATCGTGCTGCCGTTCAGCTTCGTGCTGTTCGGCGTCGGCGCGTTGATGGCGCTCGTCGATCGTCGTCGTCGAGCCCTGCACGACATCGCGGCCAGGTCGGCGGTGGTCTACGACTGGGGTGATCGGCCCGCTGCGCTGCCGGCCCCGCTCACTCGGTTTCTCGACCGGAAGGAGGCCTCGTCTCCGGTGCCGTCGACGCATCGGTAGCGCTGGTTTCGAATCCCGACCGACTCGGTAGGCTTTTGGCCATGGCAACGTTCCGTGACCTACTCTCCGCCGCGAAGTCCGAAATCCGCGAGGTCGACACCGCGGGTGCCGCGGCCCACATCGCCGAGGGCGCGATCGTGCTGGACGTCCGTGAGCCCGACGAATACGAGGAGGGAGCGCTGTCCGGCGCGATCCACATCCCGCGTGGCCACCTCGAAGCCCAGATCGAGAATCGGATCGCCGACAAGGACGCACCGATCGTCGTCTACTGCGCCGGCGGCGTGCGTTCGGCGTTCGCGGCCAAGACGCTGGCCGACCTCGGCTACTCCGACGTCGAGTCGATGGACGGAGGATTCGGCCGCTGGAAGGACGAGGGCCGCCCATGGAAGCAGCCGGCCTCGTTGACCCCGGAGCAGAACAACCGCTACAAGCGTCACCTGCTGCTGCCCGAAGTCGGCACCGAGGGCCAGGTCAAGCTGCTCGACGCCAAGGTGTTGATGCTCGGTGCCGGCGGCCTTGGCTCGCCGGCCGCGCTGTACCTCGCAGCGGCCGGCGTCGGCACGATCGGCATCGTCGACATGGACGAGGTCGACTCGTCAAATCTGCAGCGCCAGATCCTGCACAACATCGATCGCATCGGCGACCGCAAGGTCGACTCGGCGAAGAAGACGCTCACGATGCTGAACCCCGACGTCGACGTCGTCACCTACGACACCCGCCTCGATGCGTCGAACATCATCGACATCATCTCCGGCTACGACGTGATCGTCGACGGCGCCGACAACTTCCCGAGCCGCTACCTGCTCAACGACGCCAGCGTGAAGCTCGGCATCCCGGTCGTGCATGGCTCGATCTTCCGCTTCGAGGGCATGGTCAGCGTGTTCCACCCGACGCAGGGGCCGACCTATCGCGACATGGTGCCGCAGCCGCCGCCGGCCGAACTCGCGCCGAGCTGCGCCGAAGCCGGCGTCCTCGGTGTCCTGCCGGGCATCATCGGCTCGATCCAGGCCCTCGAGACCATCAAGGTCATCCTCGGTCTCGGCGATCCGCTGATCGGACGCATCCTCACCGTCGACACCACCGACATGGAGTTTCGCGTCTTCAACCTCAAGGCCGACCCCGTCAATGAGGTCACCTACGCCAACCGTGATCGCATCGAGATCAAGGAACTCGACGGGCTCTGCGCGCCAGGCCTGTTGCACTGACCGATCACCGTTGCGCATGTCCGGGGCGTACGCGGTGATGTCGTGGCGCTCGATGTCCCACGCGAGCGGGCTCAGGCTGGATCGGTGAGGATCTCGGCCTCGATCGGGGCGAGTTCCTCACGCTCTTGGACGACGACCCCGACGAGCACGAGTGCAATGCCGACCAGCTCGATTCCGGACGGCTGTTGGTCGAGCACGAGCCAGCCGATGCCGGCAGCAGTGACCGGCAGCAGCGCGAGCAAGAGCGAGAACCGGCGGATCGGGATGCGTCGCATCGTGAACTGGTCGATGCCGTAGCCGATCGCGTTCGAGAACACGCCGACGAGGAGACACAACGCCAGCAGGCGCGGTGACGTCCACACGTCACCGCTCCAAGGTGCGCCCGCTGGTGCGATCGCCAACGCGCCGATCGCCAGCCCGACCCCGAGCCCGGCGACACCGCGATCGAGTCGGGCGACCCGTGAGCCGATCACGATGTAGGCCGCCCACATCGCCGAGGCCAGCCCGATGAACAGCAGCCCGACGGCGTTGCCCTCGATCTCGCCACCACCCAGCACGACGACACCGGCGACAGCGAACAGCAGGGCGATCGCATTGCGTCGTGATCTCGTGGCCACCGCCGCCACCGCGATCGGGCCGATGAACTCGATGGTCACCGCCTTGCCGAGATCGATGCGATCGATCGCCAGGTAGAAGAACAAGTTCATCAACGCCGTGGCGATCCCGAAGGCGGCCGCAGCGACGAGCTCGGACCGGGTCCAGCGGTCGCGCCACGCCCTCGACACGAGCACGATCGCTCCCGCAGCACCGATCACCCGGAACCAGGCCACGGTCTGGGGCTCGACCTGCTCGAACAGCCCGACCGCGATCACGGCGCCCACATACTGGGCGATCGCGGAGAGGACGAACAATGCCTCGGGTTGGGCGGTGTTCAGCCAGTTGGTGACCGGCCCGTCGTGTCGGGCCGGTGGAGGTGACGCGTCCAGACCTAGTCGAACAGTTCGGGATCGGTGTGGGCGATCTCGTCCCACAGTGGCTGGAAGCTGAACCATCCGGCAGCGTGGAAACCAGTGTTCTGCTGGGTGTAGCTGGCGTACTCGTCTCGGATCTCGATCGGATCGCCAGCCGCCATCGCCATCAGCTGTGCCTGGCACGACCGCTCCATCGAGATGAACCAGAACGCCGCCTCGTCGACGGTTTCGCCGACCGTGAACAGGCCGTGGTTCTGGTGGATTGCCGCCTTGCCGTCGGGGAACTTCGACGCCAACTCGCGGCCGGCCTCGATGTCGAACACCACGGCGCCGCCCTGTTCGGAGATCACGTGATGGTCGTTGTAGAACACGCACGCGTCCTGGGTCAGCGGGGCCAGCGGGATGCCCAGCGAGCTGAACGACTTGCCGTATGGCGAGTGAGCGTGTGCGGCTGCGACGACATCGGGCCGGGCGGCGTGCACCGCTGCGTGGATGACGAACGCCGCTCGGTTGACGGGCTTGGTGCCGTAGACGACATCGCCCTCGTGGTTGACCAGGATGAGGTCGCTCTGCTTGATGTGTCGAAAGCTCATCCCGAACGGGTTGACCCAGAAGCAGTCCGGGTATTCGGGGTCGCGGACGGTGATGTGGCCGGCGACGCCTTCACCGAAGCCGAACTTGCCGAAGATCCGCAGTGCTCCGGCGAGGTGGGTCTTGCGGTAGTGGCGCTCGTCCTCGACGTTGTCGAAGGTCGGGATCCCGTCGAGGCCGACGGTCTTCGCAGTGAGCTCGACCCCGTCGATGATGCCGGGGTGTGTCGTCGTGGTGTCGTCGATGATGGCCATCCGTCCACCGTACTCTCGTGGGGTGCTGCTGTCTCGGGCCGTGCGCAGCGAGGTGTCATAGGCTTTGCCGAATGGCCGAGATCCGCCCCGACGACATCGCTGCTCCGGCAGCCGACTACGCCCATGCTGTGCTCACCGAGGGCGCGAGTCGCTGGTTGCACACCTCCGGCGTCGTGCCGGTGGCGCCCGACGGCACGACGCCCGAGTCCGTGTCCGAGCAGGCAGCGGTCGTGTGGTCGAACATCGGTGCCATGCTCCGTGACGCCGCGATGTCACCCTCCGACGTCGTGTCGGTCACCACCTATGTGGTGGTCGGCGAGGATCTTGCGCCGGTGATGGCCGCGCGAGACGCCGCACTCGGCGGCCGTCGAGCAGCGTCGACCCTGGTCACGGTGCCGGCGCTCGCACGCCCGGAGTGGCGCATGGAAGTCGCGATCGTCGCTGCCCGGTGAACTGGCCATGCGCCCGCTGGTCAGCCGAAGCCACCGCCGTAGCGGTCCGGTCGGACCGCGTGAGCCTGGTTCTGGGCATTGGCGTTGCGTATGTCGCGCTCGGCGCTGCCACCGCCGCCGTCGTGGCTACCGGCGTAGTCCCCGCTGGACGCGAGGTTCCTCAATCGCCGTCGGAATCGTGCGAACCATGCCATCGAAAGCCTCCTGGGTCGGTGGTTGCGACAGTACCAGGCGGATCGTTGCAGTGGTCCGGACACCTCCGCGGGTACGGCATGCGCAGCAGTGAATCAGTGATCCCGGCTGTCAGAGGTGCGCGTTGATCGCAGCTCGCAGCTCGTCGTAGGCGTCGAGTGCCGGGAACTGCGGGAACTCGGCGATCACGTTCGCCGGAGCGTGGAAGAGAAATCCAGCGTCAGCCGCGCCGAGCATCGTGGTGTCGTTGTAGCTGTCGCCTGCGGCGATCACTCGGTAGTTGAGCGCCCGAAGCGCTTCGACGGCGTGCTGCTTCTGGTTCTGCTGGCGCAACCGATAGTCGACGATTCGGTCGTCGGCGACCACCAGCCGATGGCACAGCACCGTCGGCCAACCGAGTTGGCGCATCAAGGGACGCGCGAATTGCTCGAAGGTGTCCGACAGCAGGATCACCTGGGTGTCGGCGCGTAGTGCGTCGAGGAACCGTCTGGCGCCACCGAGCGGTTCGAGCCCGGCGATCACCTCCTCGATCAGCGACATGGTCAGGCCGTGCTCGGCGAGCAGGTCGAGGCGGTATCGCATCAGGACGTCGTAGTCGGGCTCGTCTCGGGTGGTGCGACGAAGGCCGTCGATGCCGGTGCGTTCGGCGACCGCGATCCAGATCTCCGGCACCAGCACGCCTTCGAGGTCGAGCGTCACGATCGTTTGTTGCTCGGCCATGGTCACGCCCCCATTGTCGCGGCCCGCCCCCGTTCGGGTTGCATTTTCGGAGCCTGGGATCACCCGGAATGAGACCCGGACGGACTGGCGTCGATCGAACTGGTTAGTCGGCGACGTGGAGGATCGGGAGCTGGGGGCGTTCGGGGGCCGGGCACGTTTGGGCTGCCCAGCCGACATAGATCATGCCGACCAGGCGGTCGCCCGGGTCGAAGCCGCAGAGTTCCAGGACCGCTGGTGGCTGGGTGATTGCGGGGGTCGACCAGAATGTCGCCAGGCCGAGCGCGGTGGCGCCGAGCAGGAGATTCTGAATGCCGGCGGCGACCGCGTCGCGGTTCTCGTCGTGCAGCATCGGATTGTCGTGTGGGGCGCAGGCGACCACGAGGGTGGCGGGAGTGCGTTGGAACTTCGTGCGGGTCTTGGAACGTTTGATGTCGTCGCCGAAGTCGAGGCGCTGCATCTCTGCTGCCATTGCGTCGCCGAGGCGGGCCCGGCCGTCGCCGGTGAACAGGGCGAATCGCCACGGCCAGGTCCGCTTGTGGTTCGGCGCCCAGGTGGCGAGGCCGCACAACTCGGCGATCACGTCGACCGGCACGTCGCGGTCCTGATCGACGACCATCGAGGTGCGTCGGGCACGGGCGAGTTCACCGAACTCGTCGAACCTCGAGCGGTTGATCCCGTCGATGCTGGCCATGTCCGTCAGGATGTCACGCCGTTGCCCAGATCAGCACTTCGGCGCCGTCGGAGCCTGCGGTGAGCGTCGGCGATCCGGCACCTCGGAGTCGTACGGCGTCGCCGGTCGCCAGTGGTCCGGCGCCGTCGAGCTGGGCCGAGCCGCTCGGGACGAACACGTGCACATGACGGTCGTCGGGCACCGCGACGGCCTGACCAGGCTGCAGTCGGCCGCCCCACAGCACGGCGCCACGCTGGCGGATCGAGATCGCAGCGTCGTGCCCCTTGCCCGAGGCGATCGGCACCAATCCGCCGCGGTCGAGCTCGGCGTTGATGTCGAGTTGCTCGTAGCCGGGGTCGATCGACTCGGTGTCCGGTGGCACCCACATCTGGACGAAGTGCACGTCGTCGCTGCCGGAGTTGTTCATCTCGCTGTGCCAGATGCCGGTGCCGGCCGACATCCGTTGTGCGAGGCCGGGGTAGAGCACGCCTCGGTTGCGTTCGGAGTCCTTGTGTTCGAGTTCGCCCGACAGCACCCAGGTGACGATCTCCATGTCGCGGTGCGGATGGGTGTCGAACCCCGATCCGCCGCTGACGATGTCGTCGTTGTTGACCAGCAGCAGCCCGTGCCCGGTGTTGGTGGGGTCGTAGTGGCGGCCGAAGCTGAACGAGTGCTTCGAGTCGAGCCAGCCGATTTTCGTGTGTGGCCGGTCGGCGGCACGGCGGACGTCGATGACGGGGGGATGGGACATACCAGCTGAAACCATTGTGCGCGCAATGATATTCCGGGTTGTGGGGGTCCCTCGGGCGAGTCGACGGTCGATGCTCGAACCCGTCAGACTGCGGTGGTGCCCTCTCCACCCGACCCGTCCCCGTCCGACGGCGCCGCCGCGACTGCAATCCTGCAGCTCGCGATGCAGGTCGCCGACGACGTGCTGTTCCCGGTGGCGGCCGACGTCGATTGCGCCACCCAGGTGCCGGTCCGGAGTCTCTCGGCGCTCGCCGAGGCGGGCCTGTTCGGCATCGCGGGCCCACGATCGCATGGTGGTCTCGACCTCGGGGCGGTCGACGCCCGGCGCGTCATGGCGGCGGTCGGGTCGGGATGCGGTGCGACGTTCTTCGTCTGGGTGCAGCACCACGGCGCCGTTCGGAACCTGCGCTCCTCAGACAACGACTCGCTCGTCCAGGCCCATCTTGCGGAGCTGTGCAGTGGACGGTCGCTCGCCGGGACCGCCTTCGCGCACGTCAGGCGACCAGGACCGCCGGCGATCGTGGCAACCCGAGCCGAGGGCGGGTGGCGACTCGACGGCCACGCTCCATGGGCGACGTCGTGGGGTGTCGCCGACTGGTTCACGATCGCAGCGGTGTCAGAACGCGGGGACCTCGTCTGGTCGCTCGTGCCAGGGGTCGACCCACGCGGGGTCACGGCGACGCCCCTGTCGCTCCCGGTGTTCGGAGCCACCGGAACGGTCGCGCTCGATCTCGATCGGTGTGTGGTGCCCGACGAGCAGGTGATTGCCGTGGAACCGGTCGACGAGTGGCGTCGAACCGACCGCCGGCTCGCGTCGATCGGCCAGCCGGCGGTACTCGGCGTGGCCGAGCGGGCACAGCGACTGCTCCTCGAGCTGGGTGACGATCTCTCGGTCACGGCAGGCGAAGCGCTCGGTGAGCAACTGCAGGCCCAGTGGCGCCGCGATGCCGATCTGCTGGCGGCATTGGCGTCCGATGACGTCGTCGCGGCAGCGAGCGGGCATCGAGCATCGTGCCTCGACCTCGCCCGGCGGGCGACCACTGCGTTGCTGGCGGCGGTGGGTGGTCGCGGTATGGATCGCTCCCATCCGGCGCAACGACTCGCCCGCGAGGCGGACTTCTACGTGATTCAGGCCCAGACTGCCGAGGGGCGAGCTGCGACGCTTCGCAGCGCCGCGCTGGGTCAGACGACGCCACTGCGCGATCTCGTCGCCGGCCATGGACGCGTCTGATCAGGCTGGCACTGGCTCGGGTCGTCGACCGCCACCTGCTGCCATCGCGGCGGTGCTCGCAGCGGCGGTGCTCTTCGGGAGCAGTGGGACGGCGCGCGAACTCGGTTCCGAGTCGGCGAGTTCGCTGTCGGTCGGTGCTGCCCGAATCACCATCGGCTCGCTCGTGCTCTGGTCGGTGGTGCTTGCCACCCGACGTCGTGATCCGCTTCCCGACATGTCGAGCCTGCGGCGACTGCGCACCCTGCTCCTCGTCGGCGGGCTCGGCGTGGCGGCCTACACCCCGCTCTTCTTCGTTGCGGTCGATCGCGCCGGCGTGGCGGTGGGAACGGTGGTGGCGATCGCAAGCGGCCCGTTCTTCGCCGCCGCACTCGACTGGTGGTTCCGTCGAGTCCGTCCGAGCATGCCCTGGCTACTGGGAACCCTCGTCACGGTGGTCGGTGCGACCGCGATGATCTTCGGGGTCGACGCCGGCGGGAGCGACATCCAGCCCGTGGGCGTCGCAGCGGCACTCGCCGCAGGACTCGGCTACGCGACCTATTCGGTGACATCGAAAGCCACGATGGAGCGCGGACTGGCCTCCACGCTGGCGCTTGCCATCCCGTTCACGATCGGGGTGCTGGCGGTGGTCGTGATGGCCGTTCCGGAGTCGTGGGCCTGGCTCGGCACCAGGTCGGGGCTCGTCATGGCGCTGTATCTCGGCATCGTGGCGACCGGGGTGGCCTACGCGCTGTTCGGGTACGGGCTCCGACGTCTGACGTCGGCGTCGGCGGTGACGCTGGTCCTGGCCGAACCGCTCACGGCTGTGGTGCTTGCGGCGGCCATCCTCGATGAGCCCATCCCGTGGTCCGGTTGGGTCGGGGTGGCAGTGGTGATCGCCGGGCTCGCGCTCGTCGGGCGCAGCGCAGCCGCACCTGGCCGGCGGCCTGGTTGACGCGGCCGGTCAGTTCTCGCTCGGCCGGCGCGCCCTGCTGGGCTGCACCCTCGGCGCCTCGTTCGGCATCTTGGGGTACACCGGCGGCCACGGAGCGTCGGGGACCCCGTTCGCAAGATCGTCGGCGAATCGTTGCACCAGGGGAGCGATCGATGCCGGTGCATCGTCCATCAGTTCCCACGGGTCCTCCCGTTCTGCGAGCCGGATCGGAACGGTGTCGATCGTCATCGCCTCGGGATCGATCGCATCGAGTTCGTCCCACCTGAACGGTGTCGACACCTGTGCGCCCACCCTCGGGCGAGCACCCCACGCACCGAACATGTTCTTGTGTGGGGCGTTCTGATTGAAGTCCACGAACACCCGAGTGCCGCGTTCCTCCTTCCACCACCGGTCGGTGATCAGATCGGGGTGGCGACGGGAGAGTTCTCGACCGAGCGTGATCACGGCGCCTCGAACGGCGAACGAGTCCCACCCCGGCTCGACGCGCACGTAGACGTGGATGCCCTTGCTGCCGGTGGTCTTCGCGAATCCGATCATGTCGTACTCGGCCAGGAGATCGCGCACGTGGCCTGCGGACTCGCGAACCATGTCGAACGTGACACCGGGGGAGGGGTCGAGATCGATGCGCATCTCGTCGTGGTCCTCGGGTGCCGCCGCCCGGAACGGCCACACATGCAACCCGAGCACGCCCATGTTCGTGGCCCAGAGCACGTGGTCGAGCCCGGCGATCACCAGCGCTCGTGACGGCGTTCCGTTGATGGTTTCGACGGTGGTGGTCGTCAGCCAGTCGGGCGCCGAGTCGGGGATGCGCTTCTGGAAGAACGACGTCCCCCGAACCCCGTTCGGGTACCGCTCGAGCAGCACGGGGCGGTCCCGCACGGTCGGCAGCAACGCGTTGGCGACCGCCACGTAGTAGCGGGCGAGGTCGAGCTTGGTGCGTGGCTCCTTCGCTGGCCCGACCGAGGGAAACATCACCTTGTTCGGGTTCGTGATCGCGACGATTCGCTCGCCGGTGTCGATCTCGACCGGCTCACCGAACTCGCCGGTCTTCCCCATCGCCCGAACGCTACAACGATCACGCCAGGGGTCTGACCCCTGGCGTGATCACTGGGCAGAGTGGAGTTCGTCGTTGAGGGCGCCCCAACTGCCGAGGCGGGCCCGTGCGACGACCTTGCCGCTCTGGCCGTCGCGGATGAACATCATCCGATCCTCGCCGCTCAACTCGCGAGCCTTCACCACGCCCTGGGGGGTGAGCACTGGAGTGCTGGCGGTCACGTACAGGCCTGCCTCGACCACGCAATCGTCCCCGAGGCTGATGCCGATACCGGCGTTGGCGCCGAGCAGGCAGCGTTCGCCGATCGTGATCTGTTCGGTGCCGCCCCCCGACAGTGTCCCCTGGATCGACGAGCCACCGCCGATGTCGCTGCCGTCTCCGACCACGACGCCAGCGCTGATTCGGCCCTCGACCATCGACACGCCGAGTGTGCCGGCGTTGAAGTTGCAGAACCCCTCGTGCATCACGGTGGTGCCCTCGGCGAGGTGCGCACCCAGGCGCACACGGTCAGCATCGGCAATCCGCACACCCGACGGGATCACGTAGTCGGTCATCCGCGGGAACTTGTCGAGCCCGTGGACCGAGATCACGCGACCCTCCTTGCGCAGCCGCATCCGCACATCGTCGATCTCCGAGACCGCGACCGGGCCGATGCTGGTCCAGGCCACGTTGTTCAATGCGCCGAACGTACCGTCCATGTTGAGCGTGCGCGGAGCGGCCAGTCGGTGCGACAGCAGATGCAGGCGGAGGTAGGCGTCCGACGCCGACGCTGGGGCGTCGTCGACGTCGATGGTGAGCCGTACGGGACGAATCGTGACGTTGCGCGTCTCGTCGGTGATGTCGCGCATGCCGAGTTGCTGCTCGATGTGGTCGGTGGGACAGTCGTCGTCGCCGAACTCACCCCAGCCCAACCACCGATACCAGGTGTCGAGCACCGAGCCGTCAGCAGCGATCGTTGCGAGGCCCGCGCCCCATGCCATCCGTGCCATTTACCAAACCTCCGGTCGTAGTGTCGGGAAGAGAATCACTTCTTTGATCGAGTCGACCCCGGCCAACAGCATCGCCACCCGATCCATGCCGATGCCCAACCCGCCGGTCGGAGGCATGCCGTACTCGAGCGCTCTGATGTAGTCCTCGTCCACCGAGCCCGCTTCGGCATCTCCGGCTTCCTTGGCTGCCTGCTCGTCCTCGAAGCGCAGCCGTTGTTCGACAGGATCGTTCAGCTCCGAGTAGCCGTTGCCCAGCTCTCGGGAGTCGACGAAGATCTCGAACCGTTCGGTGAGCCACGGGTCCTCGCGGTCGACGCGGGCCAGCGGCGAGATCTCGGTGGGATGCCCGGTGATGAAGGTCGGTCGCACGATGTCGGCCTCGCACAGCGCTTCGAACAACTCCTCGACCAGCTTGCCGCCGCCCCAGCGGGCCTCCCAACGCACGCCGTGCTCCTCCGCGAGCGCACGTAGCTCCTCGACCGGCTGGCTGGGGTGGATCGTGCGGCCGATCTTGTCCGACACGGCATCGACCATGCGGATCCGCGGCCACGGCTCGGCCAGGTCGACCATCTCGCCGCGGATCTCCACCGTCGTGGTGCCGATCGAGTCTCGGGCCGCCTGCGTGATCAGTGTCTCGGTGATCTCCATCACGTCGTTCCAGTCGCCGAACGCCTGGTAGAGCTCCATCATCGTGAACTCGGGATTGTGGCGCGTCGAGATCCCCTCGTTGCGGAAGATGCGACCGATCTCGTACACCCGCTCCATACCGCCGACAATGAGCCGCTTGAGGTGCAGTTCGAGGGCGATCCGCAGGTACAACTGCAGATCGAGCGTGTTGTGGTGCGTGGTGAACGGGCGGGCGTGGGCTCCGCCGGCTTCCGCGTGCAGCACAGGTGTCTCGACTTCGATGAAGCCCCGGTCGTGGAGCGTTCGCCGGAAACTTGCAATGATCTCGTGACGGATCTCGAAGGCCCGCTGCGCATCGGCGTTGACGATCAGATCGGCGTATCGCTGGCGGAATCGAGTGTCGACGTCGCTGAGGCCGTGCCACTTGTCCGGCAGGGGTCGCACGGCCTTGGCCAGCAACTGCACCGACGACGTCTTGATCGAGAGCTCGCCCTTGCGGGTGGTCATCACCGTGCCGTGGACCCCGACCCAGTCGCCGAGATCGAGGTGTTTGATCGCATCGAATGCCTCGTCGCCGACGACCGCCTTGGAGATGAACAACTGGATGTCGCCGGATCGGTCACGCAATGTGGCGAAGATCAACTTGCCCGAGTCGCGCATCAGCATGATGCGCCCGCCCGCGGCCGTGGCGTCGTCGGTCTCGACGCCGGGTTCGAGGTCGCCCCACGACGCTCGGATCTCACCGATGGTGTGGGTGCGGTCGAAGCGGTAGGGGTACGGCGTGTCGCCGGCTGTGCGCATGTCGTCGAGTTGCGCCAGGCGTCGGGCCTTCTCGGCGGTCAGGCCACTCCCGGACGCAGGGTCCGCCGCGTTGTCGGCGGGGGCAGGGTTGGCGGCGGTCGGATCGTCGGTGCTCACGGCTTCAAGACGGTATCGAACCGCACGCCCGCGGACGCGGTCGGTTCGCCGGTTCGAGGTTGCGGGAGTGCCCGATCGGGTGACCGAGACCGTACTCTGGGAGCGTGCCGACACGATTCCTGATCATCGGCGGCGGTCCCGCCGGCAACACCGCAGCCACCACCGCTGCCCGCTTGGGGGCCGAGGTGGTGATGGTCGAACGTGACGTGGTCGGCGGGGCGGCCCACCTCTGGGATTGCATCCCGTCCAAGTCGATGATCGCCACCGGACGCGCGATCAGCCGCACACGCGCCATCGGCGGAATGGGCCTCTCCAGCGTCGACACCGCCGTCGACGTCGACACGCTCACCGATCGCATCCAGCGCGTCGAGCACACGATGCGTGACAACACGACCCAGTTGCTCGAGAGCCAGGGCGTGCGACTCGTGCGTGGTCTGGCCCGCTTCACGGGTTCCCACACCGCTGAACTGGTCGGCCCCGGCGGCACCGAGACGGTCGAGTTCGACGCTGCCCTGGTCTCGACCGGATCGCGCCCCCGAATCCCGGACTGGTGCCAACCCGACGGCGATCGGATCCTCACCACCCGCGACTGCTACCCGCCGAAGATCTTCCCGGAGAGCATCACCGTCATCGGCTCCGGTGTCACCGGGGTGGAGTTCGTGCACATGTTCTCGTCGTTCGGCTCGAAGGTGACGCTGGTGGTCAGCCGCCAGCAGGTGCTGCCGGGCAAGGACCCCGAGGTGGCGGCGGTGCTCGAACAGGAGTTCATGCGGCGTGGCGTGAAACTGGTGATGGGAGCGCGCGCGGAATCGATGGAACGCACCGAGGACGAGGTGATCGTGCGCTGCGACGACGGCCGATCGATCACCTCCACCCACGCCGTGCTCGCGATCGGTTCCATCCCCAACACCGAAGACGTCGGTCTCGCCGCTGCTGGTGTCGACGTCAACGACTGGGGCTACGTCGACATCAACCAACACTGCGTGACCAACGTCGAGCACATCTACGCCGCCGGCGACATCAGTGGCAAGCTACCGCTGTCGTCGGTGGCCTCGATGCAGGGGCGCAAGGTCGCCGAGCACGTGATGGGCGGCCACACCCGGAGCCACCGCCATCTCGACTACGACAAGGCTGCGTCGGCCATCTTCACCGAACCGGAGATCGCCGACGTCGGGCTCGCCGAGGCCGAGGCGTTCAGCTCCGGCCGCAAGATCCGTGTCACCAAGGTGCCGTTCTCGTCGACGGCCAAGGCGATGATCAACAACGACACCACCGGGTTCGTCAAGATCATCTCCGACCCTGCCACGGGCGAGGTGCTCGGAGGATCGATCGTCGGACGTCAAGCGGCCGAGCTGATCTCGGTGATCGCGGTGGCGGTCACCGCCGGGCTCACCGTGACCGATCTCGCCGAGAGCATCCTGGTGCACCCGGCGCTCAGCGAAGCGCTCGCCGAAGCCGCCGAGTGAGGCGTCCCTCCCGTCCGGAGGCGCTCGATCTGTGCCCGCTGTGTTCCGGCATCCGGGACGTATGTGGCGCAGATCGTGCGGTGGGACGTATGTGGCGCAGATCGGGTGGTGGGACGTATGTGGCGCAGATCAGGCGGGGTGGCCGGCGCCGGTTGCGCCGAGGTGCATCGGACGTTGTGGCACCGGCGAGCTGGTGACGATGTTCGTGGTCGAGTCACCCTTCTCCCAGAGTGGCTGGAGCAGCTCCTCGAGGTGGCGGGCGCTCCGAACGCGGGCTCGGATCACGTGTGACTCCGAGCCGGTGACGCGGTTCGCTTCGATCACCTCGGGGATTCCTCGGATCATGTCGTCGACGCCGCTGGCTCGCCCGGGCGCATTGAGCCGCACGATGCTCAGGATCGGGAACCCGAGGGCCTCGTAGTCGAGCACGGCGCGGTAGCCGCGAATGATGCCGGCCTCTTCGAGCTTGCGGACGCGTTCTGCGACCGCAGGCGCAGTCAGTCCGATCCGCTCGCCGAGTTCGCGAAACGACATGCGACCGTCGACCTGCAGCAGATCGAGGAGCTCGCGGTTGATGTCATCCAGGAGAAACATGCTGATCCAATCAATCGAATGTCATTGACCCAATATGCTAACGAAAGCAAAGCACCGATGAGCAAACTGTCTTGTGAAACATGGTGATCATGGTGGATTGCGGGCGCAAGTTCTTTAGCATTGATCGACATGAAAGCACACACGAACGCCGCATTCCAGCAACTGGTGGAGGCATGGAACCGCCGCAGCGACGCTCGCCGGACCAACGTCGACATCGCCGAGGACGCGCGCAATCAGCGCGACATCGGTTTCGCGCGCGCCGCATCGGTCGGCCCGTTCGTCGGCTGACTCCCGGGTGGTGAACGGGGCGAACGCCCCCACCGCTCACCTCACTCGATGACTGCGAGGATGTCGCCACCGCCGACGGTGTCGCCGGCGGCGACTCTGACCTCCTTGACGATGCCGGCCTTCTCGGCATTGATCTGATTCTCCATCTTCATCGCCTCGAGGACCACGATGCCCGCACCGACGGCCACCTCCTGGCCGACCTCGACGAGCAACTTCACGATGGTCCCCTGCATGGGCGCCTCGACCGAGCCGCTTGCGATCGCTCCACCGCCGCTGCTCGATGCACCCCGCTTGGCCTTCTTCGGCGCAGCGCCGCCGGTGACCGCCACCGCGGGAGTCTCGGGCACCCACATGTTCACGTCGAAGCGCTTGCCGTTGACCTCGACCGTCGTCGCCCGCTTGACCAATGGCTCCGCGTCGTCGCCGGACTCGGGTGCGGTGCTCTCGGCCTTGCCGCCCAATCCGGTGAGGTCGAGCACCTCTTCCACCCACTTCGTCGAGTGGGTGACCGCGACGAAGTCTGGGTGCCTCAAGATCGCAAGGTCTGCGGGAATCGTCGTGGCGACACCCTCGACCACCAGTTCCTCGAGCGCCCGGATCGTCCGGGCGATTGCCACCTCGCGATTTCGCCCCCAGACCACGAGCTTGCCGACCAGGTTGTCGTAGAACTGGCTGATCTCGTCGCCGGAGTGATAGCCGGAGTCGAAGCGAACGCCGAACCCGTCGGGAGCAAGCAGCGTGGTGATCGGGCCCGGCGACGGCAGGAACTTGCCCTCGGCGACGTCCTCGGCGTTGATGCGGATCTCGATCGAGTGGCCCCGGCGAGATGCGTCGACCTCGGCCTGGGTCATCGGGAGTTCCTCACCGGCGGCGACTCTGATCTGCCACTCGACGAGGTCGATGTCGGTGATCATCTCGCTGACGCAGTGCTCGACCTGGAGGCGGGTGTTCATCTCCAGGAAGAAGAACTCACCGTCTTGAAAGATGAACTCAACCGTGCCGGCGCCGAAGTAACCGACGGCCTTGGCGGCCTTGACCGCAGCTTCGCCCATCGCCTGTTCGACGCCGTCGGGAAGATTCGGAGCCGGTGCCTCCTCGACGAGCTTCTGGTGGCGGCGCTGCGCCGAGCAGTCACGCGACGAGATCCACACGCAGTTGCCGTGCTTGTCACCAACCAACTGGATTTCGATGTGGCGTGGCCAGGTGAGGTAGCGCTCGACGTACACCTCCTCGCGCCCGAAGAAGGCTTTGGCTTCGCGCTGCGCACTGGCCATTGCATCGTCGACGTCCGCTTCGGCGTGCACGACCTTCATGCCGCGGCCGCCACCGCCGTACGCCGCCTTGATGACCACTGGCCAGCCGTGTTCGTTGCCGAACGCCTTGATCTCGTCGGGGCCCTGAGCAAACTCGGTCGTGCCGGGGACGACGGGTGCGCCGCCTCGGATGGCGGCGAGCCGGCTCGACACCTTGTCGGACATCTCGTCCATCGCCGTCGCCGGTGGGCCGATGAACTCCACACCCATCGCGTCGATGGCGCGGGCGAAATCCGCATTCTCGGAGAAGAACCCGTACCCGGGATGCACGGAGTCGGCGCCACTGCGCTCGATGACATCGAGCATCACCTCGGTGTTGATGTAGCTCTCGGCAGCGGTCTGCCCACCGAGTGCGTAGGCCTCGTCGGCCAGGCGGACGTGGAGCGAGTCACGGTCGAGTTCCGAATACACGGCGACGGTGGGGATCCCCATCTCTCGGGCGGCGCGGATGACTCGGACAGCGATTTCGCCACGGTTGGCGATCAGGATCTTCTTGAGCACGGATGCCAATGTAGGTCCCGTGAGCACCGCCGGAGACATCTGGGCTTCGATGGCCTGGCCATCGGGATGGCGCGTTCGTCACGTCGACGAGACCGCCAGCACCAATACCGATCTGCTCGACGAGGTAGCGGCAGGTGACGCAGGGCCGGGCTCCGTGCTCGTGGCGGACCATCAGACTGCGGGACGGGGGCGCCTCGACCGCCGATGGGAGGCGCCCGCTGGGGCCAACCTGCTGGTGTCGCTGGCACTCGGACCGGTACCTGAGGTCCCCGCGGAGATCACCCAGCGGGTGGGCGTCGCCGCGCTGCATGCCAGCCGTCGCCTTCTCGGCCCCGACGCCATGCTCGGATTGAAGTGGCCGAATGATCTGCTGCTCGACGGCCGCAAGCTGGCTGGCATCCTCGCCCAGCGATCGTCGAGCGAGGACGTCGTTGTGGTCGGCCTCGGACTGAACGTGCAGTGGGCCCCCGACGGTGCTGCGGCGCTCGTCGATGCGACACCCGCCGACGGCTCGACCAGGTCAGCAGCTTCGCCGTCGCCCCACCCCGCAGAGGTGCTCCACGGCGTGCTCGAAGCACTCGACGCGCTCGCATCGGTGGGCAACGACGAGCGTGCGGAGGCGTATCGACGCGAATTGATCACCCTCGGCCAAGAGGTTCGTGTCGAGTTGCCCGACGGGTCGGTGCTGCTCGGGCAGGCACTCGACGTCGATCGATTCGGTCGACTGGTCGTGGAGTCGTCGGGTGTGCGCCGTGCGCTCGACGTCGGTGACGTGGTTCACGTTCGCCCTGTGTGACGCACTGGCCAGGTGGAACGCCACTAGCGTCGCCTCACATGGCAGGCCGTTCACAGCACCCCAAGCGGCGGAGCTCTGCGCCGCTCGCCATGGTGTTGGCGGCCTTCGTGGGCGTGTTCGGTGCGGTTGGAGTGATCCGTGCGGCTGACGACCGCACCGACAGCATCGACCGGATCGAAGGCCTCGAGTTGGCGCTGACCGCGCAGGACGGCCCCGCCAGGAACTACTTGTTGATCGGCTCCGACAGTCGGGAGAACGCCGACCCGAGCGCCGAGGACTTCGGCTCGATCGGGGACGACGTCGAGGTCACCGGCCGCCGGTCGGACACGATCATGATTCTTCGCCAGGAAGCCGACGGCAACGGCGCGTCGATCGTGAGCCTGCCGCGCGACCTCTGGGTCGACATCCCCGGCCGCAGTGAGCCTGCCCGCATCAACTCCGCCTACAGCGACGGGACCGGCGTGCTGGCCGAGACGATCACCCGGGAGCTGGGCATTCCGATCCACCACGTCGTCGACATCGACTTCACTGGGTTCAAGGACCTGGTCGACGCCGTCGGCGGCACCAACGTGTGCTTCGAGTACCCGACGCGAGATTTCAACACCGGGCTGGATCAGCAACCGGGCTGCCGGACCCTCGATGGTCTCGAGTCGTTGCAGTACGCCCGCAGCCGCTACTTCGAGGAGTTCCGCGACGGCGCATGGCGAACCGACCCTCGCTCGGACCTCGGTCGCATCGAGCGCCAACAGAGCTTTCTGCAGCAGACCGCCGACGGAACGATTGCGCAGCTGCAATCCGACCCGTTCCTCGCCTCCGAGTTGATCGAGGCCGGCACGGCTGCGGTCAGCATGGACCCCGGCCTCGATCCGGTCGGCGCAGCCGGCACGCTGCGAAAGGCCTTCAGCACCGGACTGAACAAGTATCAACTCCCGGTGGTCGGCGTCGACCGCAACGGTGCCGCGGTGCTGCTGCTGGGCGACGGTGCCGAGCCGATCCTCGACTACTTCCGCGGCGTCGGCCCTCCGCCGCCGATCGAGCCCTGATCGTTGTCGCGCCTGGCGTCCTACACTCGGCATCGACATGAAGGCACTCATTCTCGCCGGCGGCGCCGGGACCCGGC
Source organism: Ilumatobacteraceae bacterium (assembly GCA_963793335.1). Lineage (GTDB taxonomy): Bacteria > Actinomycetota > Acidimicrobiia > Acidimicrobiales > Ilumatobacteraceae > Sva-07. The sequence goes on from CAWBZS010000004.1 coordinate 341,234, forward strand.
TGCGTCCGATCACCCATACTCGGGCGAAGCAACTCGTTCCCGTCGCCAACACGCCGATCCTCCACTACGGCATCCGCTCGATGGTGGCGGCCGGCATCACCGAGCTGGGCGTGATCGTCGGCGACACGCGCGACGAGGTGATGGCCGATCTCGGCGACGGCTCGCAGTTCGGTGCGTCGATCACCTTCATCCCCCAGGACGAGCCACTCGGGCTCGCGCATTGCGTGCTGATCGCACACGACTTCCTCGGTGACGACGACTTCGTGATGTACCTCGGCGACAACTTGCTCGAACAGGACCTCGAGGCATTCATCGCGGCGTTCACCAGCGCGCGAGACGGCGACCAGCCACCGTCCGCGCAGATCCTGCTCAAGGAGGTGAGCGATCCGCATCGGTTCGGCATCGCCTCGCTCGACGGTGACAACCACGTGGTGCACCTCGTCGAGAAGCCGGCCGAGCCGCCGTCGAATCTGGCCCTGGTGGGTGTGTATCTCTTCGACCACGAGATCCACGAAGCCGTTGCAGCGATCGAGCCATCCGACCGGGGCGAGTTGGAGATCACCGATGCCATCCAGTGGTTGATCGATCACGGGCGCCGGGTGCGCACCGAGATCCTCACCGGGTGGTGGATCGACACGGGCAAGCTCACCCCGCTGCTCGAAGCCAACCGCTTGATCCTCGAAACGATCGCCACCAGGATCGACGGCAGTGTCGACGCCGACTCGTTCATCGATGGTCGTGTGGTCGTGGAGGCGGGGGCGGAGATCATCAACTCGACCATCCGTGGTCCGGTTGCCATCGGGGCCGGTACCAAGATCATCGACAGCTTCGTCGGACCGTTCAGCGCAATCGGTGCCGAGTGTGAGGTTCGTCAGTCCGAGATCGAACATTCGGTGATGATGGAGCGCAGCCAGGTGATCGACATCCCTCGACTCGAGGACAGCTTGATCGGCAGCGATGCAGTTGTCTCGCGAACCAAGCGCAAGCCGCGTGCGATTCGTCTGATGGTCGGCGACCATTGCCAGATCGACGTCGAATGAGTGTCGTCGACTTCGCGGTGCGAGCAGGCACGATCGACGGCCTGGTGATCGTGACGATGAAGCAGGTCACCGACGAGCGTGGGACGGTCCGCGAACTGTTCCGCCGGTCGGCGTTCGAGGAGGCCGGGGCGTCGTTCGGGCGGATCGAACAGGTCAATGTCACGCTGACCCACCTGGGGAGTGTGCGCGGGATGCACGCCGAGCAGATGACCAAGCTCGTGGCGGTCGCCCACGGAATCGCCCGCGGCGTGTACGTCGATGTTCGCCTCGACTCGCCCACCTTCGGGCTCGTCGACGAGGTCGACCTCGTGCCCGGCGTCCAGATCCTCGCGCCGAGCGGTGTGGCCAACGGGTTCCAAGCGCTCGCCGAAGGCACGCAGTACGCCTACTGCTTCGACAACGAGTGGGAATCCGGTATGCCCGGTTCGGCGTTCACCCCACTCGATCCGCTCGTCGTCGACCGGTGGCCGCTGCCGATCGATCCCGACGATCCAGCGCAGGTCTCCGTGAAGGACCGCTCCGCCCCCACGTTCGCCCAACTCAGTCAGCGAGGGACGTCATGAAGCTCTTCGTCACCGGCGCTGCTGGATTCATCGGCTCGAACTACGTGCGCCATGTCCTCGCCACCACCGACCATTCGGTCACGATCTACGACTCGCTCACGTACGCAGGCAATCTCGCCAGCATTCGCGATGTGCTCGACGACACCCGCGCCGAGTTCGTCCACGCAGACATCTGTGATGCCGACGACGTCGCTCGATCGATGGACGGCCACGACGCCGTGGTGCACTTCGCCGCCGAGAGCCACGTCGACCGCTCGATCGCCGATGGCTCGACGTTCATCCGAACCAACTGCATGGGCACCAACGTGCTGTGTGACGTGGCGAACACCGTCGGGATCGGCAAGTTCCTCCACATCTCCACCGACGAGGTGTACGGCTCGGTCGAGGTGGGCTCGTCGGTCGAAACCGATGTCCTGGCTCCTCGCTCGCCGTACTCGGCAGCGAAGGCCGGCTCCGATTTGATCGCGCTGTCGTACTTCTCCACCTATGGGCTTCCCGTGGTCGTCACGCGCTGTTCGAACAACTACGGGCCGTATCAGTTTCCGGAGAAGGTCATTCCGCTCTTCACCACCAACCTGCTCGACGGCAAGCAGGTACCGCTGTACGGCGATGGTCTCAACGTGCGCGACTGGATCCACGTCGAGGATCACAACATCGCGGCGCATCTCGTGCTGGAGCAGGGTGCAGCGGGCGAGATCTACAACATCGGTGCCGGCAACGAGGTCACCAACGTCGAGCTGACCCACCGCCTGCTCGAGTTGACCGGCCGTGACGAGTCGTTCATCCGTCCGGTCGAGGACCGCCTCGGTCACGACCGGCGCTACTCGGTCGACATCGACAAGGTCGCTGCGCTCGGTTGGGCGTTGAGCCGATCGTTCGACGACTCGCTCGCTGCGACGGTCGACTGGTACCGAGATCACCGCGACTGGTGGGAGCCGCTGAAGGCGAAGGCCGGGCTCTGAGGCGAGCGCGATGAGGGTCACGAGATGAAGGTGGTCGTCACCGGCGCCGCCGGCCAGCTCGGTGTCGACGTGGTCGACCACTGCAGTGCGCAGGGTGACGTCGTCGTCGCGGTCGATCGGTCGAGACTCGACATCACGGATGCAGCCGCCGTCGAGGCGCTGTTGACCTCGGAGCGTCCTGATGCGGTGATCAACGCCGCGGCGTACACCGCGGTCGACGCCTGCGAGTCCGACCAGTCGACGGCGTTCGCCGTCAACGCCAACGCCGTCGGCTTTCTGTCAGCGGCATGCGAGTCGCTCGGCGCGCACCTCGTGCACGTCAGCACCGACTACGTGTTCGATGGCGCGCTCGACCGTCCCTATCGGGAGGACGACACGACCAACCCGCAGTCGGTCTACGGGCAGTCGAAGCTCGCCGGCGAGGTCGCTGCCGGGCCGGCTGCGGCGATCGCACGGACCTCCTGGGTCTGCGGCGAGCACGGCAACAACATGGTCAAGCTCGTGCTCCGACTCGCTGCCGATCCGGATCAGGCACTGGCCTTCGTCGACGACCAGCGAGGGCATCCGACGTTCACCGCCGACCTCGCGCCGGCACTGCGGACGCTCGCCGCCGACCGACGGGCGGGGATTCATCACGTGACCAACTCGGGTGCGGTGAGCTGGTACGAGTTCGTGCGTGAGATCCTGACCGCCGCCGGGCACGACCCGAACCGGGTGCGACCGATCGCCACTGCGGATCTCGATCCTCCGCGTCCGGCACCTCGCCCGGCGAACAGCGTGCTCGAGAACGCAGCCTGGCGATCCGCCGGCTACCGGGCGTTGCGCAACTTCCGCGAGCCACTCGCGGAGCTCGTCGCCACGCTCACGTAGGCCGAGCTCAGAGCTCGTCGGCGATCGCGAGGAACTCCCGGGCGGCGTCGACGCCGTGCAGTGTGATGTCGTCGCGCCGAATCGTGTTCCAGTGCGCACGGTCCATCACGAACTCGAGTTCGACGTCGGGCTCGTCGCGTCGGAGTGCGCGTCGCCGACCGGTCTCGGTGTAGCCGAGGGATCTCGTCACGCCCAACGAGGGCGCGTTGTCGTGCCAGGCTGCGGTGCGTGCCAGTTCGGCGCCGAGGCCGTCGAACGCCAACGTCAGTGCGGCCGAGCGGAACTCCTTGCCGAAGCCCTGTCCATGGAACTCCCGACCCAACCACGACCCGGTGGTGACCTGCCGAAGCGTGCCGAAGTGATCGGCGCCCACGTCGCACAGCCCGATGACGGCACCGTCGACCAGCACGGCGAACTGGAGGTTCCAGTGGTCGACACGGACGCCAGCTCGCGTGCTCCAGTAGAACCGCATGGCCTCATGCTCCATCTGCGGCGACGGCAGGTCGGTCCACGGGATCATGAATGGCATCATCGCCGGGTCGTGGACGCCTCGCACGGCAACGTCGACGACCTGGTGCGCGAGTTCGTCGTCGAGGTAGTGCAGCGTGAGCCGCGGCGTGCGCACCTCGAGTCCGAAGAGGGGCCAGTGGACGTTCGCCATCTGCCGAGTGTCGCAGACCCCTACCATCGTTGACGTGGGGTTTTCGCGGGCCGAACTCGAATCGTTCATCGATGCCACCGTGGCGGACCTGACGGGCCCGGGGTTGCGGTTGCTGTTCGTCGGTATCAACCCGGGGCTCTGGACGGCGGCAACGGAGACGCACTTCGCGCACCCCGGAAACCGCTTCTATCCAGCGTTGCTCGAAGCGGGCATCATCGACCGCCCGATCGATCGCGGCGTCGGGATGACCGACGATGACCGTCGGTACATGATCGAGCGGGGCATCGGCATCACCAACGTGGTCCGTCGTGCCACTGCGAAGGCGTCGGAGCTGTCCGCTGAGGAACTGCGCGCTGGCGGTGAGCAGCTGCGTCGCTTCGTCCGCGCACGTCAGCCCGCCGTCGTGGCGATCGCCGGGATCACCGCGTACCGCACCGCGTTCGGTCAACCGAAGGCGACGATGGGCGAGCAGGCCCACGGTTTCGAAGGTGCGCTCCTGTGGGTGGTGCCGAATCCCAGCGGGCTCAACGCGCACGAGACCACCACCAGCCTGGCGGCGGCATACCGCGAGCCGGCTGTGGCGGCCGGGCTCGTCGTCGTACGCTGACGGCATGCGCACGCTGTACGACGCCGACCATGAGGCCTTTCGCGAGTCCTTCGCATCATTCGTCGCCAAGGAGGTGACCCCGCACTATCTCGCCTGGGAGGAGGCTGGCATCGCTCCCCGCGAGCTGTACGCGGCAGCCGGCCAGTACGGATTCGTCGGCCTTGCGATTCCCGAGGAGCACGGAGGCGGCGGCACCGACGACTTCCGGTTCAACGCCATCCTCAGTGAGGAGTTCAACGCCGCCGGCATCGGTGGTGCCGGCCTCGGGCTCACCCTGCACAACGACATCTGCACGCCGTACTTCATCGAGTACTGCACCGACGAGCAGGCGGCTCGCTGGATGCCGGGCATCGCATCGGGTGAGTTGATCACCGCGATTGCGATGACCGAGCCGGGGACGGGCTCCGATCTGGCAGGCATCGCCACGACAGCGATCCGCGACGGCGACGAGTACGTCGTCAACGGGTCGAAGACGTTCATCACCAACGGCATCAACTCGGATCTCGTGATCGTCGCTGCCAAGACCGACCCCACCGAACGGCACAGCGGGTTGTCGCTGCTGGTCGTCGAGCGGGGGATGGAGGGCTTCGAACGCGGGCGGAACCTCGACAAGATCGGGATGCACAGCCAAGACACCGCGGAATTGTTCTTCAACGATGTGCGGGTGCCCGTGGAGAACCGGTTGGGTGACGAAGGCAAGGGGTTCGCCTACCTGGCGGCCAATCTTGCTCAGGAGCGCTTGTCGATCGCCGTCGCGGGGATCGCAGCGGCGCGTGCTGCGCTCGAGTGGACGCTCGAGTACGTCGGCGAGCGAACCGCGTTCGGCAAGTCGATCGGCACCTTCCAGAACACCAAGTTCGTGCTCGCCGAGGTGGCCACCGAGGTCGACGTCACCCAGGCCTACGTCGACCAGTGCATCCTGCAACTGAACGCCAAGCAGCTCACACCGGCGATGGCGGCGCAGGCAAAGTACTGGTGCACCGACCTGCAGAACCGGGTGGTCGACCGATGCCTGCAGCTGTTCGGCGGCTACGGCTACATGACCGAGTACCCGATCGCCCGTGCGTACGTCGACGCCAGGGTGACATCGATCTACGGCGGCACCAACGAAGTGATGAAGACGATCATCGCCAAGTCGATCGGTCTGTGAGGAACCCGCCATGATTCGACACACCGTCCTGCTCCGATTCGAGCCTGCCCTCGGCGACGACGAGTACGCGGCCATGGCGGCAGCGCTCGACGCGCTGCCTGCGGCGATCCCGCAGCTGGTGACCTATCGCCACGGCCGCGACCTGGCGCTCGCTCCGACCAACTATGACTACGCGATCTCCGCCGACGTCGCCAGTGTCGACGACTTCGCCGTGTACCGCGACCATGCGGAACACCAGCGGTTCATCACCGAGCACATCACCGGCCGCGTCGCCGACCGCATCGCTGTCCAGTTCGAGTACTGATCAGGCGGGCGCCGGGTCCGGTTCGCGCCTGCGGAGCTGCAGTTTCCAGAGACCGAGGGCGCCCAGGCCGACCGGGATGATCGACAGCCAGGTCAGGATTCGGAACACGAGGATCGCTGCGGTGATCTGGTTGACGTACTGCGAGCCGGCCGCGGCGGTGAGCATGCCGATGTAGGCGATCTCGCTGACACCCGCATCGCCTGCCGTGATCGGGAACACCGTCAGGCCCTGCACCAGTGCGAACACCACGAACACCTGCGTCCACGGCAGCTCGGTCTCGCTGACCCCGGTGAAGCGCAGACACATCAGGAGCAGCCCGAACTTCGTCGCGGAGGTGAGCACCGTCCCCCAGGTCGCGACGAGCCACCGGTCGCGAAGCGTCTGAACCGCTTTCGTCCGGGCGGCGACCATCTGGGCCGGGAGATCTTCCGGTGTCGGCTTGCGGAGCAAACGCAGCATCCGCGACCACACCGGTTCGATCAGCCGTCCGGCCTGTTCGGTGCGCTTCTGCGAACCGAGCACGAATGCGAGCACGACGACACCGAGGCCGACGATCATGCAGATCGTCACAACCGTCTGCAGGGTGTCGCTCAGCGGAGCATCCGAGACGACCAGCCCAACTGCGGCGATGACCGGCAGGACCAACTTGATGCCGATGCTGAAGATGCCACCGGCCGCAACCGCCAGCGTCGCCTCACCGGTCGTGTGGCCCCACGATGTCAGCATCCGGTAGCGGACCGGCAGGTCGCTCGGGCCGGGAACCACCGACGTGATCGACGCCGGGCCGAGGAATGCGACGATCCCGTGGCGCACCGCCAACCCGGGCACCAGCGATGCGGTCAAGAGGCCCTGCGAGGCGATCCAGAGAATCCACAGGCTCAACAGCGAGATGATCTCGGCATCGTTCAGCGAACGCGCCGCATCCAGGACGGCGTCGAGGTCGAGATCGTCGAACGTCCTGAACAGGACCCAGGTCGAGATGCCGAGCGCCGCGACGATGAAGACGACCCGGAAGAGGATCTTGCGGATGCTCGGCCTCGGCACCTGCGGGATCCCGCCGCTGTCGATCGGCTCGTCGATCGCGTCGTCGAGCGGCCCGGCGTCAGATCTGCTCATCACCGCCCCCGACACTCTCACGAACCGCTGCGATCACGGTCGATCGTGCCGCGATGACCGGCGGGACGAGCCCGATCCGGTCGCGCACCTTCAGACGGCCGATCAGCACGACCACCTGGCGAGCGAGCGGCGGCCACACGATCAGCGCAACCAGCCCACCGATCGCGACGGCCGCTGCTGCCGCGACGGCCTCCCAGCCATCGGCGAGCCACATGCCGGCCAGGGTCCACGTCGCAACGAGCGTGACCAGGCCCAACAGCAGCCGCACGGTGCCCTTCGTCGCCGTCGAGCGCACGAGCCCAGTGCCGACGACCACCACCAGCCACGCCGGCAGATGGACCAGGGTCACGGCGACGAGCGCCGAGCCGGCGACGAACAGCAGCACGGCCGAGAGCAGCAGCCTGGCCAGCGACACAGGCCGCGGTCGGAGCTGATGCGCGGTGACCCCGAGCAACTGCAGGCGGGTGGCGAAGTCGCGGTACGCGTCGATGACTCGCTCGCGGGTCGCGGAGTCGGCGGCTGCGAGTCGGCGTGCGACGACCTCGCTGTCCCCGAAGGACACTTCGGTGTTGTGAGTCGCGGCGCTGCGCTCCTCCTGGGCTGCCGCGCGCAGCGTCTCGCGCTCGTCGAGGCTTGCGAACTGTGGCGACACCTCCTCGAGCGCATCGGTGATCTGCGCCGTGAGTGCTGCAGCGTCGGCTCGGTCCGGCTCGCCGTCACTGCCGACCCCGGCGCCGACGTAGTCAGCCACCTCGATCGGTTCGCCGAACATGACGACCGCACGGCTGCGGGTCTCGACCTTGCTCTCGAAAGCCATTCCGATTGGCACGATCACGACGTCGGGTGCAGTCGGCAGTGCGCCGAGCGCGATCCGGGCAGCGCCCGACTTCACCCGGTCGAGTCCCGCACGGTCGCCGGTGGTGCCCTCCGGGAAGATCGCCACCGTTGCCCGCTGTGCAAGCTCGCGATGGCAGGAGTCGAACACGGAGGTGTTGTCGCTCGCACGGTCGCCGTCAGCGGTTCGGTACACCGGGAGCACGCCGGCGAGCCACAGGAATGGGCGGGCGGCCACGACCTTCCACAGCGCCGCTTTGGCGAGGAATCTGGGGAGCCGACCGAGTACGGCCGCCACGACGACCGGGTCGACGAAACCGTTCGAGTGGTTCGCGACGATCAGCACCGGTCGATCGCGGGGGAGCCGGTCCGACCAGCGCACGTCGACCGAACGGTGAAAGGCGACGACGAGCCCTCGTGCAACCAGTCCCAGCGTGCGGTCCGTGAAGCGGCGAAACAGCCGTGGGGCACGTTCGGGGTCAGCAGCTGCGTACGCCCGATCCACCCAGGCCAGCGCGATCACGGCGGTCAGTACATGCCAGAGGCCATGTGGCTGCAGCCATGACTCAGCTCGACATGCCGGGCTGTCGGGCTGACCGAGCAGCCACATCGCAACGGCGATGCCGCCGAGACCGAGCAACGGCCACGACCAGACCCCGACGAGTCCGCGTCGGCGAGCGAGCAGCGATGCCCCGACGATCACCGCCACGGCCACGCCGACCGTTGCGTTGGTCGCCCCGGGCAACCAGAACCAGGTGGCCGACGACACTGCGAGTCCCACGACCAGTCCGACGAGCGAACTCGGGTCAGCTCGGCCGGACAGCCGCCCGACGTGCCATCCGGCGATGAAACCGAGGGCGCCGATCAGCGGAATGTCGTGCAGAAACTGTGCAAGGTCGCTCGCTGCACCGTGGTAGAGCAGGCTGCCGATTCCCTCGACGGCGACGACGACGGCGAGGCCGAGCACAGCCCGTGGCAGTCGGCCGCGCGCGACCTGCCAGACCAACACCAGACCTGCCGCGACGTAGGCGAGCGAACTCCAGGCGTTGACGTCTTGTTCGAGCAGCCAGTCGTCGCGTGCTTCGCAGTCGGAGGTGGCCGCGAACGGCGTCACGTCACGAACCTCAGATCGACTCGGCGTCGGCGTCGATGTCTGCCTCGGGCAGGGCGCTGGCGCTCCACGCCTCACGCAACGTCTCGCGGCGACGATTGACGTCGGTGAGCTGGACGGCGATGCCGGCGACGGCCAGCGCGCCGTAGGCGACGAACCACCACCAACTGTCGCCGACGTTCTCGGTGGTGACGCCGATGTCGAAGTCGTCGAGATCGACCGTGCCGACGATCAGCATCAGGCCGCCGATCATCGTGCTCGATCCGGCGAGGGCGGTGAGGACGGTGAGCAGCGCCATCGGCAGGTTGCCGATGATCGCAATGAGCGAGAGCACCACGGCGAGCACCACACCGCTCAGGACGATCACCCACGACCAGCTGACACCGAGCGCCACCATCAGGCTGGTGCCGAGCACGAAACCGATCGCCGTCATGCCGATGATCACCGACACCTCGTAGAACAGGTAGGCAATCGCCCCGAACACGATCGCCAGCCCGAGCCCGACCAACCATCCGAGCGCGTTGCCGAGAAACCCGGCGTCGCCCGCCACGATGCCGGCACCGAGCATGAACCCGGCGAACGCACCCCAGCACGGGATCACGATGCGCATGGCCAGATAGCCGCGGAAGCAGAACACTGCGCCGGTGAGCAGCGCGATGATCCCGACGACGACGTCATTCATGGCGCACACTCTTGCAGGTTCGGCGAGTTCTGGCCTGACCGTCGTTGGCGTGCGAGACTGGTTCATGGCTGCTTCCACCGTCCTGTTGTGCACCGATGGCTCCGACCTCTCCGTCAGCGCCATTCGACAGGGTCTCGATCTGCTCGCTCCTGCGGCCCGCACGGTCGTGGTGTCGGTGGCGTCGGCGATCGACCCGTCACTCGTCACCGGGACCGGCTTTGCCGGTGGCGTGATGACCTACGACGAGAAGGACGATCTGATCGACGCACAGCGGGCGACCGCAGAGCAGCACATCGCTGATGTGGTCGCCGAACTCGAACTGTCGGGAGCAGAGACGATGGTGCTGCTCGGCGACGCAGGTCACGAGATCTGCGAGCTCGCTGCCAGCCTGCCGGCGAGCGTGGTGGTGCTGGGAACACACGGCCGCAGCGGCATCAAACGAGCGATCATGGGATCGACGTCGGATCACGTCGTGCGGCACTGTCCGTGCCCGGTGCTCGTCCAGGGTGCAGGCTGACCCGGCTGACCCGGAGTTGCAGAGCGTCGTTCGACGCAGCGTTCACGATCGAAAGGAATCGTCCATGCCGAACGGCAAGCCCAACATCCTCGTCATCTGGGGCGATGACATCGGTGTCTCCAACCTGAGCTGCTACAGCGACGGGGTGATGGGCTACCGCACGCCCAACATCGATCGCATCGCTGCCGAAGGTGTGCGCTTCACCGACTATTACGGCGAGCAGAGCTGTACTGCCGGTCGGGCAGCGTTCGTCACCGGTCAGAATCCGTATCGGACGGGACTGACCAAGGTCGGCTTCCCCGGCGCCGACATCGGGCTGCGATCGCCGGACCCCACGATCGCCACCGCACTCAAGGCCCGGGGATATGCCACGGGCCAGTTCGGCAAGAATCACCTCGGGGACAAGGACGAGTTCCTGCCGACGATGCACGGATTCGACGAGTTCTTCGGCAACCTCTACCACCTCAACGCAGAGGAGGAGCCGGAGCAGGACGACTACCCGACCGAGGAGGAGTTCCCCGAGTTCCGCAAGAAGTTCGGGCCGCGTGGCGTGATCCACTCGTGGGCGAACGGCGATGGCACGCAGCGGATCGAGGACACCGGCCCGCTCACCCGTGAACGCATGAAGACCATCGACGAGGAGATCGCTCCGGAGGCGCTGCGCTTCATGGGCGAGGCGAACGACGCCGACACGCCGTTCTTCGTGTGGCTCAACACCACGCACATGCACTTCCGGACCCACATCAAAGATGGCAGCCGCGGCAAGGCCGGTCGTTGGCAATCGGCGTATCACGACGTGATGTGCGACCACGACGAACTCGTCGGGCAGGTACTGGACTACCTCGACGAACAGGGTCTTGCCGACGACACCATCGTGATCTACTCCACGGACAACGGGCCGCACATGAACACATGGCCCGACGGTGGTATGACCCCGTTCCGCAACGAGAAGAACTCGAACTGGGAGGGCGCGTACCGAGTGCCGGCGATGGTGCGCTGGCCGGGCCACATCCCCGCTGGCGAGGTGCTCAATGGCATCGTCAGCCACAACGACTGGTTCGTGACGTTGCTGGCCGCTGCCGGCGACCCGGACATCAAGGAGGAGCTCAAGGCTGGAAGCGACCTGAACGGCACCACCTACAAGGTCCACCTCGACGGGCACAACCAGCTCGACTACCTCACGGGCGCTGTCGACGAGAGCCCGCGTCAGCACTTCTTCTACGTGTCCGACGACGGCGACCTCACGGCGTTGCGCTACGACAACTGGAAGGTCGTGTTCCTCGAGCAGCGCGCCGTTGGCACCCTTCGAGTGTGGGCCGAGCCGTACACCGAGTTGCGTGTTCCGAAGATCTTCAACCTGCGCACCGATCCGTACGAACGCGCCGACATCACGTCGAACACCTACTACGACTGGTTGATCGACCGGGCGTGGGTGCTCGTCCCAGCGCAGATGTACGTGGCGAACATGCTGGCGACCCTCGTGCAGTTCCCGCCGCGGCAGGAACCAGCGAGCTTCGGGATCGACAAGGTGTTGGAGAAGCTGCAGTCGGGGATCGCCAGCACGTGATCGAGATCCCGGCGGGCACGTTCCGTATGGGCTCCGACGACCACTATGCCGAGGAGGCGCCTGCGCACCAGGTACACGTCGACGCGTTTTCGATCGGCGCAACGACGGTGACCAACGAGCGGTTCGCCGCGTTCGTCGAGGCAACCCGCTACGTGACCGTTGCCGAACGCCCGCTCGACCCCGCTGACTTCCCGGGCGCGCCGCCCGAGAACCTGGTGGCCGGTTCGCTCGTGTTCACGATGACGCCCGGACCGGTCGATCTGCGCCACCTCAGCCAGTGGTGGACGTGGACGCCCGGCGCGTCGTGGAGGCATCCCGAGGGTCCTCGCTCGTCGATCGCCGACCGCAGCGACCACCCGGTCGTACACGTCGCGTTCGAGGACGCCGAGGCGTACGCAACGTGGGCGGGGGAGGAGCTGCCGAGCGAAGCCGAGTGGGAGTATGCCGCCCGTGGGGGTGCCGAGGGGTTGGCTTTCACCTGGGGCGACGAGGCGGTTCCCGACGGCCGCTACCTCGCGAACTTCTGGCAGGGCGACTTCCCGTGGCGCAACAGCGAGGCCGACGGGTTCGCCGGGACCGCACCCGTCGGATCGTTTCCACCGAACGGTTACGGGTTGTACGACATGGCCGGCAACGTGTGGGAGTGGACCGCCGACTGGTATTCGCAACAGCATCCAGCAGACGCCGACACGCCGTGCTGCGTGCCCGACAATCCTCGCGGTCCTGACGTCGAGGCGAGCTACGACCCGCAGCAACCGCAGTTCCGCATCCCGCGCAAGACGATCAAGGGCGGGTCGTTCCTCTGCGCTGACAACTACTGCCAGCGGTACCGCCCCGCGGCCCGTCGCCCGCAGATGATCGACACCGGCATGAGCCACCTCGGCTTCCGAACCATCCGCAGATGAATGGGCGGCAGCTTGCACTGAACATCGTTCGGGAAGCAGGAGCAACATGAGACGACTGATCGCGACCACCCTGCTGGTGTTGGCTGCTGCGGCGATCGCCGCTGCACCAGCCCACGCGCAGGACGACTCGACCACCTCGCCCGAACAGGAGTTGGTCGAGAAGTACGCGCCGATCGTGATGCTCAAGGCGCAGGACGGCCCCTGCGACCCCGATGGTGAGCCGTACGCCCCGCAGTCGGTCGACATCGTGCTCGACAACCCCGACGTCGTGTTGCGCCAGGTCGGCAACGACGACCCGGTACTGACCACGGCGCCTTCTGCGTCCGAGCTGTACGGGCTCAGCGAAGGGTTCTACCTCGACTTCGCCGGCAGCGCGTTCGATCCTGGCTGCATCTACGAGCAGGACTTCGATCGCTACACCGGCACGCTCAGTGGTCAGCGCGAACCTGTGGTGTACGCCCACATCGCCACCCAGGACGACGAGCCCGACAAGCTGGCCGTGCAGTATTGGTTCTACTGGTACTTCAACGACTGGAACAACAAGCACGAGAGCGACTGGGAAGGAATCCAGTTGCTCTTCGACGTCGGCACCGTCGAGGAGGCGCTGCAGACCGAGCCGGTGAGTGCCGGCTACGCCCAGCACGAGGGCGGCGAGCGCGCCGACTGGGGTTCGTCGAAGCTGTCGCGTGACGGCGATCGACCGTTCGTGTACCCGTCGGCCGGCTCGCACGCCAGTTACTACGGATCGGCGCTGTATCTGGGCCGCAGCGCCAGCGAGGGGTTCGGGTGTGACACCACCGATGGTCCGTCGGTACGCACCGATCCATCGGTGGTCTTGCTGCCGACGTCGGTGTCGGGACCCGATGACGACCTGGCGTGGCTGGGCTTCAACGGTCGCTGGGGCGAGCGGCAGAGCGGACCGTTCAACGGGCCGACCGGGCCGGCTGACAAAGAGCGTTGGACCAACCCGGTCGACTGGCACGACGAACTCCGCGACGCGAGCGTGGTGGTGCCGTCCGGTGACAGCCAGGCCGACGTGGTCATCAACGCCTTCTGCGACGTCGTCGCTGCCGGATCGGGAGCGCTGATCACCTTTCAGACGTCGCCGTTGACGATCGTGGTGGTGATTGCCGCGCTGTCCTTGGTCGCCAAGTGGTTGATCGGGCGCACCGTGTGGAACGAGGTGTCGGCGGTTCCGATGATCGCACGTCGTCGAGCCGGCGAGATCATTCGAGCTGCAGCCAACAGCTACCGCCGGCGAGCCGGTGTCCTGATCACCATCGGCCTGGTCTACCTCCCTGCCGCGATCGTCGTCGGGCTCTTCGCCGCACTGTTGCAGGCATTGCCGCTGGTCGGCCCACTCACCCAGGTGAGTGGGACGGCGAGCGGGACGGGGTTCGTCTTCGCCCTGCTCGTGGGCAGCCTGGCGAACGTGATGGCCTTCGTCGCTGTCAACGCGATGGTCGCCGCGTACTACGACCTGCTCGGCGACGATGACGTCGCCGCGAGTGGCCCTGCCGCAGTACGTGTTGCATGGTCGCACCGCCGCGACCTGACGGTTGGGTTCCTGTGGTCGTACCTGATCATCGCCGTGCTGCTGCTCAGCGTGATCGGTATTCCCGTGGCGCTGTGGTTGCTCGTTCGGTTCCAGTTCCTCGCCCAGGCCGTGGTGACCGAGGACTGTGACGGCCGCGGAGCGCTTCGGCGCAGCGCCGCGCTGGTGCAGGGCCGGTGGTGGCACACTGCGCTCCTGGTCGGGTTGTTCAACCTGTTGGTTGCTGTCTCGGCACTGGTGACGGGGTTGCTGCTGCTCGTCGTGGCTGCCGGGATCCCGCTGTGGCTGTTCTCTGCACTGATCTCGCTGGTGAACGCACTGATCGTGCCGCTGGCAGCGGTGGGCGTCACGCTGCTGTTCGGCGATGCGGTCGCACACGAACAGGAACTGGTGGTCGGGACGCGACAACGGCGCCACGTCGGACCCGAGGGGCTCGACGTGGCGCCGTTGTGAGGTGCGTCTGCGTCAGACGTGCCGGATGTCCGAGGTCGTCAGCTGACGACCTTGGCCTTGGCAGCGGCGTACTCGGCGTCGTCGAGCTTGCCGGCGGTGTGGAGGTCGGCGAGCTTGGCCAGTTCATCGGCGGCGCTCGGGGTGCCGGCGGTGGTGCGGATGTAGTCCGACATGGCGGCTTCCTGGGCCTGGGCGGCCTTCACCTGGCGCTCGCCCATCTTGGAACCGTTGATGATCAGGTAGGCGAAGATGCCGATGAACGGCACGAAGATGATGAAGATCGACCAGATGGCCTTGGCCCAGCCGCCCATGTCGTCGTTGCGGATGATGTCACCGAAGATGGTGAAGATCAGCAGGATCCACACGAAGAAGAGGAAGAACCAGAGGATCGACCAGAAAACTTGACCAGTACCGAATTCAGCTGCGAGGAGCAAGGTGTTGCCTTTCGTATCGGTCGGAGCGGAGTGCTCCGAGCACACCTAGTGTCGCCGGTCGCGAACCGGTTTTCAACCACCCGGTCGATCTGCGTCCAGATGCGTCGCGGTAGCGCTGTGCCGACGTCATGGTCGGGTAGTATCCGGTTTCCGCCCCATCGCCTGACCTGGAGGATCCATGGCCCTCGGCCCCATCGAAGTGCTCGTCATCAGTTTCCCCGGCAATGCGTTCACCGGCGAGATCATCCCCGAACTCGAACGTCTCGTGGAGACCGACACCATCACCATCGTCGATGGCCTCCTGGTGACCAAGGAGCTCGACGGTGAGGTGGTCTTCACCGAGTTCGAGGAACTCGGTGGTGACGCCGACGCCGCCAAGTTGGCAGCGGTGATGTCGCAGGTCGACTCACTGATCTCCGACGAGGACGTGATGGAACTCGCTGCGGCGCTCGAGCCGGGCAGCTCCGAGGCGATCCTCGTCTTCGAACACACCTGGTCCAAGCCCCTGCGCGACGCCGTGGTGGCGTCGGGCGGTGTCCTGGCCGCGAACTTCCGTGTTCCCGGTGCAGTGGTCGAGGAAGTGCTTGCCGAACTCGACGCACTCGTCGAGGACTGAACGCCGCTCGGCGATTCGACCTTTTCAAACCGAACCAAGTGATCGATAGGAGAACAACATGATGCGACGTCGTAGAGGACGCCCGGGACTCGTGGGCACGATGGCACGCACTGCCGTCGTTGCTGGTACCGCTTCGGCCGTGGTCGGTGCCTCGTCCAACCGCCAGGCATCGAAGCAGCAAGCGGCCGCCGAGCAGCAGGCTGCGCAGCAGGCGGCATTCGAGTCGCAGGCCCAGCTCAGCGAGATGCAGGCGCAGATGAACGCGATGCAGGCGCAGCAGGCGCCTGCGCCCGCAGCTCCCGCTCCGGCTGCGTCGGGTGAGGGTGACTTGCTCGCGGAGCTCTCCAAGCTCGCTGACCTGAAGGCAGCCGGCGTGCTCGACGACGCAGAGTTCGCCGCCGCGAAGGCCAAGCTGCTCGCCTGACACCACCCACGTCGCCGGCCACCCGTGCTGCGGCGGACGCCGTCGGTCGCCAGCGGTCGCCGCTCCCGGTGGGTTGTAGGGTGACGCCGTATGGCGTACACGCCTGCGATCGTCGCGGTCGCTCTCTTCGCGTTTGCGCTCGTCTCGAAGCGCCTCGGCCGATCGGTGTTGTCGGGAACGATGATCTTCGCTGGACTCGGGCTCGCGCTCGGTCCCGAGTCGCTCGGGTTGGTCGACACGACCGGGATCCTCGGTCAGTCGGAGATCGTGGCAGCGCTGCTCACGGCGACGCTGGTGGTGGTGCTCTTCACCGATGCCAGTGCCATCAACTCCTCGAACTGGCGCGACGACATCATCCCCGCCCGGCTCCTCGGCATCGGTCTCCCCATCTGCATCGGCCTCGGATGGCTGCTCGCGATGGTGCTGCTCGGTGACCTCGAGGTCTGGGAGGCAGCGGTGCTCTCCACGATGTTGGCGCCGACCGACGCCGCGCTCGGCAAGGCGGTGGTGTCGAACGAACGAGTGCCGCAGCGGATACGTCAGGCGCTGAACATCGAGAGCGGTCTCAACGACGGCGTGGCACTGCCGCTGTTCGTGGTGTTCCTCGCCACCGCCCTCGCGGCGGAGGGAACGATCGCTGTCGCCGACATCTTCGTCGAGCTCGGCAAGGAAGTGGGTATTGCAGCGGTCGTCGGTGTGATCGTCGCCAGATCGGGCGCCACCGCGATTGCGTACGTTCGGCGAGCTGATCTGGCGCTCGACTACTGGCTGCAGATCGGGATGCTGGCGTTGGCGGCCATCGCGTACTCGGTGGCAACGCCGGCCGGTGGATCCGGCTTCATCGCCGCGTGGGTGGCCGGGTTCGTCTTCGGGCGTTCCTACGACTCATCTGCCGACGAATCTCTCCCAGAGTTCGCAGAGACGACCGGCGACCTCCTGACGATCGGGAGCTTCTTCGTGTTCGGCATCTTCCTCGGGCCGGCACTGGCGGACCTGACGTGGCAGATCGTGCTCTACGGCGTGCTGAGCCTGGCGCTCGTACGGGTGATCGCCGTGGCGGTGGCATTGATCGGCGCGGGGTTGCAGCGGCAGTCGATCGTCTACATCGGGTGGTTCGGACCACGCGGCCTGGCCACCATCATCCTCACGATCGAGGTCATCGGCGAAGGTGACCTCCTCGGCAGTGAGACCATCGCCACCACCGCACTGTTCACCGTGGGATTGAGTGTGGTCCTCCACGGGGCGACCGCATGGCGTGGTTCGAACGTCTACGCCGACTTCGTGGAGGAGCACCATCTCGGGCACACGATGGAGGAACAGGCCGAATCGACGATGAATGTTCGCGTGCCGATCAGGAGCAGACACCCGGTCGTGGCACCTCGCGAGTGAGTTCGAGCGGCTAGGGCTTGACGACGAACGTGGGCGCCGTGGTCGAACCGAGGAGCGCCGACACGAGGATCCCGAGTGGCAGCGTGGCCCAATAGCTGAGGCCGAGGCCGAGGTTGCCGAGAAACAACATCAGCAGCCAGGTCGCCGGGAACGTGGCGACCAAGAAGACGATGAGCAGGCCGATCAATCCGCGAATCATGTGCGCTCTTTCTGTTCGACCGCAAGGTTTCCTGCGGTGGCGAGGACGAATGTAGCCCCTGCGCTAGCGTGGCGAAGTGCTCATTCTTGCAATCCTCGTACTCGGCATGATGATCGGATGGCTGGCGCAGTTCATCCTCGGTCGGAGTGCCGGAACCACCGACTGGGCGATGGCACTGGTCGCCGGCCTGGCCGGTTCGTTCCTGGGTGGCCTGCTCGGCAGCCTGATCGCGGGTGATGGGCTGGCACTGAAGCCGAGTGGCGTGGTCGGGACCATCATCGGCGCCCTGATCATCACCGCCGTGTGGCAGTGGTACGCCGGCAAGCAGCGCGCCGCCGAGCGCGAGGCCGCGAAGCAGGCCGCCCGCTCGGGCCGCCACCACTGACGAAGCGAACATGCGAGCTCGCGCTGCTCGACATGTGCGGACACCGGTTGCTGCGCGTCGGTGAGTGCTGATGACGGCTGACTCCACGTCAGGTCTGGTGTGTGCGCACCACCACCTGTACTCGACGCTGGCTCGTGGAATGCCGCCGCCACCGGTGTCGCCGACGTCGTTCCGCAGCGTGTTGGAGCAGATCTGGTGGCGTCTCGACACCGCACTCGACCTCGAGATGCTCGAGTGGTCGGCGAAACTCGGCGCGCTCGAGGCACTCGAAGCGGGCTGTACGGCGATCGTCGATCATCACGAATCGCCCAACGCGATCGAGGGCTCGCTGAGCGTGATCGCCGACGCGTGCGCCGAAGTCGGCGTGCGTGTGCTCACCTGCTACGGAGTCACCGACCGTCACGGCGCCGATGGGGCACGTCGCGGGATCGAGGAGAACGACCGCTTCCTGTCGGGCGGCGGCCAAGGAATGGTCGGGGTGCATGCAGCGTTCACCTGCTCGGACGACACCCTTGCCGCGGCTGCCGACCTGGCGGTTCGCCACGGCGTCGGAGTGCACATCCACGTCGCTGAGGGCCCAGACGACGCCGATGCCGCCGGCCGCCTCCGGGACCTGAGCGCCGACGACTGGCTCCTGGTGCACGGTGTCCACCTCGCGGACGACCATGGGCTGCGCGGGACGATCGTGCACAACCCTCGGTCGAACATGAACAACGGCGTTGGCTACGCCAGGCCGACGCGGTTCACGAACCCGGTTGCGCTCGGAACCGACGGGATCGGTGCGGACATGCTCGCCGAATTCCAGTTGGCGTTCGTCGCCGCTCGGTCGGTCGACGTCACGGTGAGCCCCGACGCCGCATGGGGCTGGCTCGAGCGAGGGTGGGCAGTGGTTCCGGCCGCCCGGTCGGACCGGGTCCGGTGGTCGTACGAGCCGATGGAGCCGTGGCAGCTGGCGTACACGCCGACCGTACGAGCGATCGACGTCGACATCGACGGCGCAGCGGCGCTGCGCGACGGACAGGCCACACGCGTGGATGCCACCGAGGTCCGCGCCAAGGCTGCCGAGCAGGCCGTCCGCCTGCACGCGCGCCTCTGAGCAGCCTGCGGTCTCAGCGTCTGACCGTGGCGACCACCGCAGCGGTGAGCGCGGCGCCGGTGCCGACGATCGTGGCGATGCCGATCCAGCGAACTGCACGTGGGTGCACCACGTCGCCGCCCACGCGGAGTGGGCCGTGCAACTCCTCGTAGTGGGCGCCCGACCAGACGAGGACCGCTGCGCCGAGGGCCACTTGTGCCATTCCGCCGATCGCCAACAACCACATGTTTCTGTTGGCGGCAAATCGGCTGAGGATCAGCCCGGCCGCCATCATCGAGAACGCTGTGCGTTCCCACGCCAGCGAGGTGCGTTCGTGCTGCAGACCGTTGTCGAACACGGCATCGGGTCGCTGGTCCCGGGAACGCAACCGGCGTCGACGGGCAGTGGTCATCGCGAGTCGAGCACCAGCAACACCGCCGCGACGATCGCCACGATCGCGGTGCCGATCGCCATCAACATGGGCAACCGTGACGTGGGCAGTGGTTCGTTCATCCGCATCGATCGTTCGTTGAGTGCCCACCGCCGGTACGCGCTCGCGGCGGTGGCGAAACTCAAGACCAGCAACAAGATGCCCAGTGCCTCGCCGCCGCGGAACTCGCCGAGTAGGCCGACCGCTGCCAGTCCGCCGGCGGCGAGGGCCAGCGATGTGCGGATCCAGGCGAGAAATGTCCGCTCGTTGGCCAACGTGAATCGGTAGTCGGGCTCGGACCCGGCGCGGCGGGGATCGGGCGGTAGCAGTCGCTCGCGTAGGGTCATCGCAGGGCACTCATGCCGACGCCGGCATCGCAACGGTCTCGTCGATCGCCTCGCGGAGGCACCGGATGAACAGTTCGTGGTCGACCACGGCGGCACGGTCGGCGTTGACCCCGAGCTGCACTGCCCCGTCGTAGCTGAACAACGTGATGTTGATCGCTGCTCCGGCGAGCGGCCCGAACGCATAGAACTCCTCGACCTTCGCCCCAGCCATGAACACGGGGAACGACGGCCCCGGCACGTTCGAGGTCGTGATGTCGACGCCCTTGAGCATCGCGCCGAGGATCGCGACCGCTGCCGCCGGACCGAACCGTGAGATCACGCCGGAGATGTCGTTGATGTGCGGCAGCGCAGGCTCGGCGCGAACCGCCCGGAGCAACTCTCGGACCTCGCCGATACGTGCCTGCGGTTCGAGCTGGCTGAGCGGAAGCACGATGCGTGCGGGCACGAACTGGTTGTCGAAGTTGTTGGCACCTTCGCCGCCGCGGACGCTGATCGGCATGTTCATCCGGACCTCCGTGCAGGGACGCCCGGCTGCCTCGTGGAAACGCTTCAGCGCATCGAGTGTGATGGCCACGAATGCGTCGTTCAGCGTCCCGTCGGCACGCCGTGCCGCGGACTTGACATCGCTGAACGGGATGGCGAGCGCGTCGAAGCGGGTGTTCAACGAGCGTTCGGTCATCACGGTGCTCAGCGGCGCCGTGGCAGGTTTGACCACACGAGCGATCGACCCCGTGGTCCGTCCCAACTGCTCGATGGTGCCGCGCGGATCGCGCAGCAGATCCGCAGCGGTCTTGAGCGACGCTCGACCGATGCGAGCACCGGTCCTGGCCTCGGATGCGATTCGATGGGCGACCGAGCGCGCCCCGGGGATCGCCCACACCGGCGCCTCGATCCTGAGCCGATCGGCGGCCGCTGGCTCGATGTGCATCGCCGGCTCGGCCGTCGGTGCGTCGTTCGATGTCGGATCGGCCTCCAGGTCGACCATGTGCGACAGCAGCTGGACCATCCCGAGCCCGTCAGCGATCGCATGGTGGACCTTCATGATGAACGCAGCACGCTTGCCGGGCAGCCCCTCGACGACGAACAACTCCCACAGCGGGCGGTCCTTGTCGAACGCCCGCGCGGCCGCTCGCTGTGCGAAGTCGAGCACGTCGCGACGCCCCACACGCCGACTGGGCAAGCGCACCCAGGAGTAGTGGTAGCCGATGTCGATGTGGGGATCGTCCACCCATCGAGGCGTTGCCACGCCGGGCTGCTCGTCGACCACACGCTGACGCAGGCGCGGGATTCGATCGACGATTCGCTCGACCACGGCGTCCATCCGTTTCCTGTCCGGCACCGAGTCGAGAAACCACACGCTGGTGATCGTGGAACGCAACAGCGGGTCGCGTTCGATGTGCCACAGCACCGAGTCGCTCTCGCTCATCCAGTCGTCGTAGTGCAACTCGGTCATGTTGCCTCGGCCCTGATGGTCGCCATGCGCTGAAGGTACACCCGGGCGAGCCGGCTTGGTCGATCCGTGTCCCTGCGCCATCGGGTCGAGCTCGACGATTCCGTCCAGGGCTGTTCACGGTGACCGTTTGGCGCGAGACTGCCCGTCGTGAAGCAGCTCTCCGGTCTCGACGCCAGCTTTCTCTACATGGAGTCGGCCAACACCTATGGCCACGTCAATGGTCTGTCGATCTACGAGCGGCCCTCGGGCGACTTCGATCCGTATCAAGCCGCCTATGAGCGATTCGATGCGCTGCTCGGGCGGCTCGAGCCGATGCGCCGACGGCTCGTGGAAGTGCCGTTCAAACTCGACCACCCGTACTGGATCGACGACCCGGACTTCGATCTGAACTACCACGTCCGCCACATCGGCCTCGCTCCTCCGGGTGGTGCCGATCAGCTCGCGGAGCAGGTGGCACGCATCGTTGGCCGCAAGATGGACCGTTCGCGCCCGCTCTGGGAGGCCTACGTCATCGAAGGACTCGCCGATGGACGGTGGGCGATGTTGACCAAGACGCATCACGCCACCATCGACGGGGCCGCCGGTGTGCTGCTGCTCGGCATGCTCACCGACCCGTCGCCGGACACGCCCATGCCGGATCACGTCGACTGGGTCGGCGAACCGGTTCCCGACGACCGCGAACTCCTCGAGCGCACGTTCCGCAATCTCGCACTGAACCCCGTCAAGAGCATGCGCTTGTCGTTGCGGCTGCTGCGCAGCGCCGCCGCCGCGGCAGGCGTGGACAGTGTGTCGACGGCGGCCGCACAGGCACGCGACATGCTCAAGCAACTGGCGGTCGGGGCCGAGACCGACACGCCGGAGCCGGCCAGCCGGGTGCGAATCCCCTTGTCGCCGGCGCCGCCGACGCCGTTCAACCGGGCGATCAGCCCACACCGGCGGTTCGCGATGCGTTCGACGGCGCTCGCCAACATCAAGGCGTTGAAGGAAGTGTCGGGATGCACCGTCAACGACGTGGTGATGGCGATCTGCACCGGTGCGCTCCGCTCCTACCTCCTCAGCCATGACGCGTTGCCCGAACAGCCGTTGCGGGCGATGGTGCCGGTGTCGATTCGCACCGGCCTCGAGGAAGACCCATGGACCAACCGTGTCGGTGCGATCATCGCCGACCTGCCGACCGACTGTGACGACCCGCTCGAGCGCCTCCGCCGCTGCCACGAAGCGATGACCGAGGCAAAGCACCAGCTCGATGTGCTGCCAGCCGAGGACATCGCGGAGCTCGCTCAGGTCGCCCCGCCGTTGGCGGCAACCGCCGCGATGCGGCTGCAGCAGCGCCTCCGGTTGGCCGATCGGATGAATCTGCCCACCAACGTGGTGATCTCGAACGTGCCCGGTCCGCGTAGTGAGCTGTACTTCGCCGGGGCGAAGATGACCAACTACATCCCGGTGTCGACCATTGCGGACGACATGGGGCTCAACATCACCGTGCACAGTTATCTGGATCGACTCGACTTCGGGCTGATTGCCGACCGGGAGTTGGTGCCCGATCTCTGGGATCTCGTCGACCTGCACATCGAGGAGATCGGTGTCCTCTTCGATGCGACCGGAGCCGAGTGGGCCGAAGAGCAACCGGCCCCCGCGATGCGGCGAGGCACTGCGTCGGACAACGTGACGAAGGCCCCGGTGAAGCAGGCTGCCGCCGCGAAGCAGGCCCCGGCCAAGCGGAAGGCCGCCACCGCGACCAAGGCCACCACCAAGCGGAAGGCCGCCACCAAGAACAAGGCCACCACCAAGCGGAAGGCAACCGCCAAGAAGAAGGCAACCGCCAAGCAGGCCCCGGCAACGAAGCAGGCGACGCAGCAATCCGCGACCGACGCGTGATCTCTCGAATCTGATCGGACACCGCCGAGCGGCAAGACTCGGACTCGATGGACTTCGACCTGCCGCCAGAGGATCACCCCACCAGGCGCGTGGTACGCGACTGGATTGCCGACAACCCCACTCCCACGGGCCGCGAGCTCGCCGAGGCCGGGTATGTCGTTCCCCACTGGCCTGCGCCGTGGGGGGTCGAGGCCGACCCGATCGATCAGCTGGTCATCGACGACGAACTCGCCAGGGCGGGGATCCGGCGACCGAACAACCACATCGGCATCGGCTGGGCGGCGCCGACGATCTTCCTCGCGGGCACCCCCGAGCAGCACGAGCGGTATCTTCCGAAGATCTTCAGCGGGGAGGAATTCTGGAGCCAGTTGTTCTCCGAGCCCGATGCCGGCTCCGACCTTGCCAACCTCGCGACGAGGGCAGTTCGCGATGGCGATGAGTACATCGTCAACGGCTCGAAGATCTGGTCGAGCGGCGCGCATCATTCGCAGTTCGGCATCCTGATCGCTCGGACCGACGTCGATCAGCCCAAACACAAGGGCATCTCCTACTTCATCTGTCCAATGGACCTGCCCGGTATCTCGATGAGCCCGATCGTCGACATGACCACCGCACACTCGTTCAATCAGGTGTTCTTCGATGATGTCCGGATTCCGGCGTCGCTGCGCGTCGGCGAGGAGGGCGATGGCTGGCGCCTGGCCAAGGTGACGTTGTCGAACGAGCGGGTCTCGTTGTCCGCGGCGGGTTCGCTCTGGGGGGTCGGGCCGTCCGCGGATGATCTGATCGAGTTGATCCGCCGGAGCGGCGGGCTCGACGACCCCGTGCTGCGAGATCAGGCGACCAAGCTGCACATCGAGGCCAAGCTGCTCCACCTCAATCGGATGCGGAGTCTGAGCGCCACGTTGAAAGGCAAGACGCCCGGTCCCGAAGCTTCGATCCAGAAGATCATGGCGGACGAACACGGCCAACACGTGATGGAATTGGCCAAGGCGGTGAGCGGTGCCGACGGCATGCTCACCGGGTCCGGGCCGGCCGGATCACTGGCAGCGACATCCCAGAACGGCCCCACCGAGAACAATCTCAGAGCACACAGCCAGTACCCGGAGACCGATCCGATCTGGCACTACGGCTACCTCTTCAGCCCTGCGCTCACGCTCGGTGGCGGCACCTTCGCCGTCCAGCGCAACATCGTCGGTGAGTTCGTGCTCGGCCTCCCGCGCGAACCGAACCTCGAGCAGGGCCTGACCTGGTCGCAGGCGCGTCAACAGCGACCATGAACCGCGGGTTCGGCATCGACATCGGCGGCTCCGGGATGAAGGCGGCGGTCGTCGACCTCGACACCGGCGAGCTCCTGTCGGACCGCTTCAGGATTCCCACACCGAAACCGGCCACGCCGGACGCGATGGCCGATGTCGCCCGCGCGCTCGTGTCGGCCCACGCGTGGAGCGGCCCGATCGGTGTCGGCTTTCCAGGGATCGTCCGTCACGGCGTGATCCACTCGGCGGCGAACATCGACGACAGCTGGCTGGGCGTCGACGCCGACGCGCTGTTCACCGAGGCGTGCGGTCTCGACGTCGCGATGGTGAACGACGCTGATGCCGCTGGGCTCGCCGAGATGCGCTGGGGTGCGGGCCGAGGCGTCGACGGCGTGGTGCTGGTGTTCACGTTCGGCACGGGGATCGGGTCGGGGCTGTTCGTCGATGGCATCCTCGTACCGAACACCGAACTCGGGCACGTCGAACTCGACGGGCGCGACGCCGAGACCCATGCAGCGGCAAGCGTGCGCGAGCGCGAGGGCATCGGCTGGGCGCAGTGGGCGCGTCGGGTCGAGCGGTACCTTCGCCATGTCGAGATGTTGTTCTCGCCCGACTTGATCATCGTCGGCGGCGGCGCATCGAAGCGGGCCGACAAGTGGCTTCCGCTGGTCGAGATCCTCACGCCGATCGAACCGGCAGCGATGGCGAACAACGCGGGCATCGCTGGGGCCGCGCTCGTCGAACACCGCGACGGCTAGCCCTCGATCGGTCGTGCTCTGCTCTGGCCGCGGGCCCACATCACGGTGATCGTGACGGCGATCGCCGGGATCACGAAGAAGAGCATGACGGTGCCGTAGGCGTCGCGGGTGCTGTGCTCGGTGGCGTCGAGCACCAGCCAGGCGAGGTAAGCGGTGTAGGCAGCGAGGAAGACGATGCCCTCCCAACGGTTCAGGACGTGCCCGTTGGCGAAGATCGGCAGACAGGCGACCGCGACGGCGATCATCACCGGAAGGTCGACTCGGATTGCGCTGGCAGCGACTGGGATGGCGTTTGGCGAGATCGTGGCGGTGACGCCGAGCACGGCGAGCAGGTTGAACAGGTTCGAGCCGATGGCGTTTCCGACGGCGAGGTCGCGCTGCCCGCGCAGCGCGGCCAGCACGGACGTCGCAACTTCCGGGAGCGAGGTGCCGATGGCGACGACGGTGAGGCCGATCACGAGGTCGCTCACGCCGAGTTCGGCGGCGATGTCGCTTGCGGCGCTCACCAACGATTGTGAGCCGATCACGAGCAGCACCAGTCCGCCGACGAGGAAGGCGAGATCGCTCAACACTGACGCCTCCGCCAGCCGTTCGGGGTCGAGTGCCTCTTCGTACTCGGTGATCACGGGGGGCGTCGAACCCCTGGTTGCGGCGATCACCGTCCACGTGATGTAGACGATCAGCGCGACCACCAGCACGATGCCCTCGATGCGCACCAGGCGTTCGTCGAGTGCGAACAGCAAGACGAGCACGGATGCGCCGATCATGATCGGGACATCGAGGCGCACGATGCGTTGGGCGACGAACAGCGAGCCACCGACTGCTGCTGCCGTGCCGAGCACCAGCAAGATGTTGGCGATGTTCGAGCCGACCACGTTGCCGATCGCGATCGATCCTGCTTCGTCGCCGCCACGAAGCACGTCGCCGACGCTGACGGCCAACTCCGGAGCGCTCGTGCCGAATGCCACGACGGTGAGCCCGATCACCACGCTCGACATGCCGGTGCGTGCTGCCAGACGAGCGGCGCCACGCACGAGCCCTTCGGCACCGACGACCAGGGCCACGAGTCCGATGATCAAGAAGATGATCGTGGTCACGCCCATAGCGCCCTGAGGCTAGGGCCTCATCGTGTCCGCCGTGCCAACTCCTTGCGGTACGCGTCGGCGCGACGCAGCTTCAGGCCCTCGTAGCCACGCACCGTCTGTGGGAGCGAGGCGATCTCGATCGAGTCCTCGAGGTTCTCCGAGGTCAGGCGCCGCTGCATCGTGTGCACGGCGTCGATGTACTCGGGAATCATCGCCCGCTCGACCTGTCGGACCTCGGCCCAACGGAACGGGTCGAACGCGGTGCCTCGAAGGCGCTTGCTCGCCCGGAGCGCGCGCAACGCCGGTGCTGCGGTGCGCTGCAGCTTCAGTTTGCGCTCGATGCCGAGCGCACGCAGCATCGGGGGGTGGAGGTGATAGGTGACGGTCGTCGAGGCTCCACCGACGGCTTCGTAGCTCGCCCGCGCCGAGTCGTCGAGCAGGAGTCGCGCGACCTCGTATTCGTCCTTGTAGGCCATCAGCTTGTGGAGATTGATCGCCACCGCCTCGGTGAAGGAACTGCTCTCGGAGTCGACGCGACCCTCGGCGGCGGCCGCATCCGCGACGACACGGCGGAAGCGCCTGGCGTAGGCCACCGACTGGTAGCCGACGAGGTCGTCGGCGAGGCGGTCGACGAGTTCGTCGACCGTCTCGATCGGCGGGGCCGATTCGAGGCCAGCCGCAGATTCGACGGTGGCAGCGTCGTCCACCCATGCCCGTCCCCACCGGAAGGCTGCGAGATTCGATTCGACGGCCACGCCGTTCAGCGTGATCGCCCGTTCGACGGCGTCGGGAGGCAGTGGGAGTGCACCGGCTTGGACCGCAGCACCGACGAGCACGATGTTGGCCGATGTGGTCGACCCGAGGAGGCCATTGGCGAGTCCGGCGGCGTCGAGGTACCGGTTGGCAGTGCCTCGGGTGACCTGCTCGACGCGGTCGACGAGGACGGCGCCCGCCGGGGGAGCGACGTCCGGCTGCGTGACCATCTGACCGGTGGGCACCGAGTCGGTGGAGGCGATCATCACGGTGCGCTCCGGTCGGGCGCCGGACAGATTCGAGTCGCTCGCCGCCACCAGCAGATCGAAACCGAGCAGGCAGTCGATGCCCGACAGGTTGGCGTGGTTCGAGAGCGCAGCCTCGTCGGAGCTGATTCGCACATCGCTGACCACCGGCCCGGCCTTCTGCGACAGCCCGGTCTGGTCGAGGCCGCGCACGTGCCGCTCGGCCAACATCGCCGCCGTTGCGATGATCTGGCTGACGGTGACCACACCCGTTCCGCCGATCCCGGTGAGGCGCACCGTGAAGTCGTCGGTGCGCACGATCGGGGGATGTGGTGCTGGTAGCTCGATCGGTGTGGCCGGTCGCTGCTCGTTCGAGCGCTCGGTCGGGTCGACGGTGACCGTGGCGAACGACGGGCAGTCGCCCTGCATGCAGGAGAAGTCGAAATTGCAGCTGGTCTGGTGGATGCGGGTCTTCCGACCCCACGCAGTGTCGACCGGCTGCACCGAAAGGCAGTTGCTCTTGTCGCCGCAGTCGCCACAGCCTTCGCACACCCGCTCGTTGATCACCACCCGGAAGCCCGGTGTGGCGATCGTGCCACGGGAACGACCGCGTCGAACCTCCGCCGCGCAGGCCTGATCGTGAATGTGCACGGTCACCCCACGGATCTCCGACAGCACGCGCTGGGCCTCGTCGAACCTGCTGCGGTCCCACACGTCGACGCCGGGACCGAAGGCGCCTGCGGAGTACCGGTCGGGGTCGTCGCTCGTGACGATCACCCGTGCAACGCCTTCGAGCAGCAGCAGGTCGGCGACGTCGGGGACCGACATCTGCCCTTCGGCATCCTGGCCGCCCGTCATCGCCACGGTGCCGTTGTAGAGCAACTTGTAGGTGATGTCGACGCCGGCGGCGACCGCAGCGCGAACGGCGAGCGAGCCAGAGTGGAAGAACGTGCCGTCGCCGAGGTTCTGCACGATGTGGTCGCGCCCGACGAACGGTGCCATCCCGATCCACTGCGCGCCCTCCGACCCCATACAGGTGAGCCCGACGAGGTCGCCGACACGCTCGGAGTCCATCATGGCAACCATCGCGTGGCACCCGATCCCGCCGCCGACCAACGTTCCCGGCTCGGCTCGCGTACTGCGATTGTGCGGGCACCCTGAACAGTAGAACGGTGCACGGTTCACCGTGAGCGGGATACGGGGCCGTTTCGGCTCGATCAGTTCCTCGATCGGTCGGAGTCGGTTGCCGAGACGTGGAGCCAGACGTGCGTGGAGTGGTGAGAGGAGTGCGTCGACGTCGAGGGTGCCATGGCCGTGCACGAGGAGTTGACCGTGTTCGTCGCGCCGACCCACCACCCGGGGATGGTGCGTGCCGCTGTAGAGCGAACTCGTGATCGCCTGCTCCAACGTCGGGTTCTTCTCCTCGACCACGAGCACCTCATCGAGACCGGCAGCGAACTCGCGCACCTGTTGGGGTTCGAGGGGGACGGGCATCAGGAGTTGGAACAGGCGCACACCGGCGGCTCGTAGGTCGTCGTCGCTTGCGAGTCCGATCACTCGCAACGCTTCTCGCACCTCGTGGAAGGTGTGTCCGCTGGCGGCGATGCCGATCCAGTCGTCGGCGGTCTGCACCACCACGCGGTTGAGTTGGTTGTCGACCCCGTAGCGACGCGCCAGGGGCCAGCGAACCTCCTGGAACTCACGCTCCATGTCGAGCGTGTACGGCGTGATCAGTCGGCCGTTCGGGTGGGGGCGGAACGGTTCGCCGTTCACCTCGACAACGGGAGCGACCGCTCGCACCCGATCGGGGTGGACCTCGACGGTGCCGGTGCCGTCGGCGACCGCGGTCACGAGCTTGAGGCCCGCCCACAGACCGCACGATCGAGAGAGTGCAACGGCGTGCCGAGCCAGGTCGACCGCCTCCTGCACGTCGCCGGGGAACAGCACCGGCATGTGTAGGTCGACCATCGTGGCATCGCTGGACGACGGCAGTGTCGAGGACTTGGCCGCTGGATCGTCGCCGACCACGGCGACGACGCCACCATGCACGGAGGTGCCGGCGAACACGGCATGGCGGATCGCATCGCTGCTGCGATCGAATCCCGGACCCTTGCCATACCAGACGCCGACGACCCCGTCGTACGACGCGTCGTCGAGCGTCATCGCCAGCTGACTGCCCATGACGGCGGTCGCGGCCAGCTCCTCGTTGACCGCAGGGCGGATCACGATCGGAAGATCGTCGACGGCACCCGACGCCCGACGCAGCTCCTCGGTGAACATCCCGAGCGGCGACCCCTGGTACCCCGACGCAAACGCTGCGGTCGTCAGACCGAGTCGACGGTCGTGGCGGAGCTGATCGATCGGAAGCCGGGCCACGGCCTGCACGCCGGAGAGGAACACCCTGCCCTGCTCGAGCCGGAATCGGTCGGCGAGTTCGTAGGGCCGCGGTGTCTGGGCGTCCCGTGTTCGGACATCGTCGCTGCTGTCGATGCTCACACAACCTCCTCGGTCGTCTGCCCCCTACCAGTTGTACCGCACCGTTGCCGGCCGGTCGAGCGATTTCGGGTTCAGACGAGGTGGTGTCGGACACCCAGACGCTGGGCGGAGTCGTCGCCGGGCACGGGGAGTTGGGCCACGACGCGCAGCGCTGGCCATTCGGCTGGGGTGAGCTGCTGATATTCGAACGTCAGGTCACCGGCCGTGGGATGGTGGAAGCGGCGCAGTCGGGTCTCGAAGCCCGACACGTCGTGCTCGCTCCACCACCGGGCGAACTCGGCGCTCTCGTCCGTGAGCATCGAGATCAACTCGGTCATCGCCGGGTCGTGGCGCACGGCGGACGTCGCCGAGCGGAACTCAGCGAGTGCTTGGCGGGCGTGGATGTCCCAATCGACGATCAGTTCCCTGGTCGCGGGGTCGGCGAACAGCACCCAGATGAGGTTGCGGCGCGGCGGCGCGAGTTCGGCGATGCGGGGGTACAACCGCTCCTGTGCGGCATTCCAGCCGACGAACTCCCAGCAGGGCCCGAGCACGTAGGCGGGTGCCGGAAGCAGCGAATCGAGCAACCGGACCACCGCGCTCGGCGGTTCGGTGGGGGCGCTCACCGTCGCGGTGCCGGGCTCGGTGAGCGACAACAGGTGATCGAGGCCGGCATCGTCGAGTCGAAGTGCTCGCCCGATCGCCAGGAGCACGTCGTCGGACGCGTTGATCCGCCGACCCTGTTCGAGCCACGTGTACCAGGTGAGCGACACGCCGGCGAGCATGGCGACCTCCTCGCGTCGGAGCCCTGGTGTTCGTCGCCCTCTCGCCGATGGTAGGCCGACCTGCTCCGGTCGGGTGGCCTCGCGGCGTGCGCGCAGGAACTCGGCGAGTTCCTGTCGATGGTCCGTTGCAGCCACGGCGCACAGTCTGCCGCAACCCTCTGTGTGGCCGCAGGGTCATCCGGGTGCCAGAAGCAATACGGTGGAGGCGATGACGAACTCGACGACCAGCCAGGTCGCGCTCGATGCGATGCTCGATGATCTCCGGACGCTCGTGGAGATCGAGTCACCCTCCTTGGATCTCGACGCGTTGGATGCGTCGGCGTCTGCGTTGGCCGCGATGATCGAGCGGCTGCTCGGTACTCCCGCCACGCTGATCGAGAGCAGCGCAGGGCCGCACGTGCACTGGTCTGGTGGTGGTGAGCCGAAGGTGCTGCTGCTCGGACATCACGACACCGTGTTTCCGATTGGTGCGCTTGCCGACCGACCGTTCACCGTCGCAGATGGCCACGTCACCGGACCCGGTGTGTTCGACATGCTCGCGGGCATCGTCCAGGCTCTGCACGGACTGGCCACGCTCGACGACCTCGCTGGAGTGGAACTGCTGTTCAGCGCGGATGAGGAGGTCGGTTCGGCGCAGTCTCGTGAGCTGATCGAGCAGCGAGCTCGAGCGTGCGGCGCGGTGCTGGTGCTGGAGCCGTCGGCGGACGGCGGCTCGTTGAAGACCGGCCGGAAGGGCTGCGGCACGTTCGACGTGGTCGTCCACGGCAGGGCAGCGCATGCCGGACTCGAGCCCGAGCGTGGGGTCAATGCGCTCGTCGAGGTCGCCCATCAGGTGCTGGCGATCAACGAGATCGGACGGTCCGACGTCGGCACCACGGTGACACCGACGGTCGCTGCCGTTGGCACTGCCGACAACGTGGTGCCGGCGTTCGGCCGGATCAAGGTCGACGTGCGCGTCGAGTCGGCGGAGGAGAAAGACCGAGTCGAAGCGTCGATGGGATCGTTGCATCCTGTCGACCCGGCGGTGACCATCGAGGTGACCGGGGCGATCAACCGGCCGCCGATGCCGGAATCGGCGTCACGCCAGCTCATGCCGATCGCTGAAGCCGTCGTGCCCGGACTCGTCGGCTACGCCGTCGGCGGCGGCAGCGACGGCAACTTCACTGCAGCGATCGGGGTGCCGACACTGGACGGGCTGGGTGCCGTCGGCGGCGGTGCGCACGCCGACCACGAACACGTGGTGGTCGACACGATGCCCGATCGCGCGATGCTGATCGCCGGCATCGTCGAACGCATTCTGGCTCGCTGAGTCCCATCCACCGGATCGATCTCGAGTGATGAGTTTCCACGCGACCCGTGCGCGCGAAGACTCATCGCTTGTGGCCTGGGGGAGACGAGGTTCAGCGGTCGAGGGCGGGCGTGATGTCGCCGGTGCCGATCGATCCGACCTGGCGGTACACATCGAGCTTGTTGCGGGTGTCGACGATGTCGAGGTTGCGCATCGTGAGCTGACCGATGCGGTCGAGCGGACCAAATGCTGCATCTTCCACCCGCTCCATCGACAACCGGTCGGGTTCGTACGTGAGATTGTCGCTGACCGTGTCGAGGATCGAATAGTCGTCGCCGCGTCGCAGCCGAAGCGTGACCTCCCCGGTGACGGCCGAGCCGACCCAGCGCATCAGCGGCTCGCGCAGCATCAGGCTCTGCGGGTCGAACCAGCGGCCCTCGTAGAGCAGCCGACCGAGCCGACGGCCCATCGTGCGATAGTTCTCGATCGTGTTCTCGTTGTGGATCCCGGTGACGAGTCGCTCGTAGCAGATGTGGAGGAGCGCCAGGGCCGGCCCCTCGTAGATGCCGCGACTCTTGGCCTCGATGATCCGATTCTCGATCTGGTCGCTCATCCCCAGCCCGTGGCGGCCGCCGATGGCGTTGGCTTCCATCACGAGGTCGACCTGGCTGTCGAAGGTGCGCCCGTTGATGGCGACCGGCCAGCCCTCGTCGAACCTGACCGAGACGTCTTCGGTCTCGATCTCGACGGCAGGGTCCCAGTGTGCAACGCCCATGATCGGCGTGACGATCTCCATGGTGGTGTCGAGTTCTTCGAGCGACTTCGCCTCGTGGGTGGCGCCCCAGATGTTGGCGTCGGTCGAGTAGGCCTTCTCGACCGGGTCGCGGTACGGAAGGTCGCGCTCGGTCAGGAACTCGCTCATGCCCTGGCGACCGCCGAGTTCGTCGACGAACGTCGGGTCCAGCCAGGGCTTGTAGATGCGCAGGTTGGGGTTGACGAGGAGCCCGTACCGGTAGAAGCGTTCGATGTCGTTGCCCTTGTACGTGGAGCCGTCACCCCAGATGTCGACGTTGTCGTCGGCCATCGCGCGAACCAGCAGTGTGCCGGTGACGACGCGACCGAGCGGCGTGGTGTTGAAGTAGGTCTTGCCGGCGGTGGTGATGTGGAACGCGCCGCACTGCAGTGCGATCAGCCCCTCGCGGACCAGTTCGTCGCGGCAGTCGACCAGCCTGGCTTCCTCCGCGCCGTAGACCTTCGCCCGGTCGGGCACGGTGTCGAGTTCGGGCTCGTCGTACTGGCCGAGATCGGCGGTGTAGGTGTACGGGATCGCGCCACGGTCTCGCATCCAGGCAACCGCTGCCGACGTGTCGAGGCCACCGGAGAAGGCGATCCCGACGCGCTCGCCCACCGGGAGCGACATGAGGACCTTGGCATTCGAAGCGGTTGAGGACGCAGCGTCGGACATGGCCGACGACGCTACCGGTCGAGTTGCTCGGGTGGTGCCCGATACGTGCCGGTGAACGATCCCAGTGCGACCAGCAGGACCGCAGCGGCGATCGCGAACTCGACGGTGGCCAGCCCGACCGATCGGGAGCGGTCGCCGACGGC
This sequence comes from Ilumatobacteraceae bacterium, assembly GCA_963793335.1. Lineage (GTDB taxonomy): Bacteria > Actinomycetota > Acidimicrobiia > Acidimicrobiales > Ilumatobacteraceae > Sva-07. The sequence goes on from CAWBZS010000004.1 coordinate 375,014, forward strand.
GATCACTGCGAGCACGAGCGCCCCGACCAGGGTGATCCAGGGCAGGCGGCGCACGTTGTAGCTGGCGAGGCTGCCGAAGAGTGCCGCAACGAAGAACGGGACGAGTTGGATCACGAGCGGCTGCGGGTTGGAGCGGCTGCCGAGCCACCAGGTGGACAGTCCGATCTCCTCACTTGCCTTCCACACACCGAGGTAGGCGACGAACACGCCGATCCAAGTGGCGACCGTGATCGCTCGCCAGGTGGCATCGAGTTGACCGGGACGATGCGGGCGGCGAGCGGGCGCCTTCGGCCAGGTTTCGCCGACCTCGGTTTCGCTGGCCACCGGGGTGCTCGGAGTGGGCGGCGGCAGCGGGCTGCTGGGCGGCGAGATGAAGTCCGACACGACGCCGACCCTACGGCGGCCGCAGGCACCGGGCCACGCGGAACGGTCGGTCGGGCTACCCTGCGGCCCGATGTCCTCCGTCGATCGTACGCAAGACGCTGCACTCGTGGACCCGATCGGCGACCCGTTCGAGAAGCTCTCGGTGTTCTACCCGATGTGGAACGAGGAGGAGTACGTCGAACGTGCGCTGACGGCAGGTCGCCGTGCCTGTGAACAGCTGATGCGCAACGGCGACATCGGCGACTACGAACTGATCGTGGTCGACGACGCCTCGACCGACCGCACCGCGGAGATCGCTGATCGGCTGGCTGCCGAGGACCCTCGCGTGATCGCGATCCATCATGCGCGCAACCGCAAGCTCGGCGGTGCGATGAAGACCGGGTTTGCTGCGGCGACGGGCGACGTGATTCTGTACACCGACGCCGACCTGCCTTTCGACATGGCGGAACTGCCCCGTGCGGTCCGACTGTTGCGCGAGTACGACGTCGACATCGTCAGCGCCTACCGCTTCGACCGCACCGGGGAGGGGTATCTGCGCTCGGCGTACACCTTTGTGTACAACCTGCTGATCCGCAGTTTGTTCGGTGTCAAGGCTCGGGACATCAACTTCGCGTTCAAGTTGTGTCGCTCGAGGGTCTTCGAGCACGTCGAACTCCGAAGCGAGGGATCGTTCATCGATGCGGAGTTGGTGATCCGGGCCACCCGCCTCGGCTACGAGATGATCCAGTTCGGTGTCGACTACTACCCACGGACCAGGGGTGTGTCCACGCTGAGTTCTCCGGCGGTGATCACCACCATCTTGCGAGAGATGTGGGAACTGCGCGGCGACCTGGAGAACATCGAGCGCCTCGTCGAACCGCGTTGACCGATGTCGACCGAGCGCTGGGGATGGCGGTTGCCCGCGTCCCACGGGCCAGTGCCGGTTGGTAGCCTGCAAGGCCAACACCCCTCAACGACCTCGGTGCCTTCGCTGCTGCCACCGTGTCCGGACCCGATGTGAACGACCGACCTCTCCTTTCTCCCGATGCCCGCAAGTGGATGCCGGCCGCCGCCGCGGCCGGGGTGCTGGCCATCGTGATCGTGGCCGGTGTGGCGCTCGGTGGAGGACCCACGGACAGCACTCCGCAGCCGAGCGCTGCCACGGTGGCGTTCGCTGCGCCCGCCTCGGTCCCCCCGATCGAATCGGTGGCCACGACGGCGCCAGAGGTCAAGTCGCAGCTCACGCGAAGCCTGAGCAAGGGCATGGCAGGCGACGACGTCGCCGAACTGCAGCAGCGCCTGACCGATCTCGGATTCTGGCCAGGCCCGATCGACGGGTACTTCGGCGACGAGACGCGTCGCTCGGTGTGGGCCTATGAGAAGCTCGTCCTCGGGGTTGCGTCCAACGAGCCGACCGGCACGGTGACCGCGTCCATGTGGGACGAGATGCAGGACTCGTTCAAGATCGCGCCACGGCGCCCGAACTCCACGCCGAACCACACCGAGATCTATCTGCCCGAGCAGGTGATCGCGGTGTTCCACGACGACAGCGCCGTGTTCATCAGCCACATGTCCAGTGGTGACAACGAAGAGTGGTGCGAAGAGGTCACGATCAGCCCAGGGGAGTGGAACAACCCCGGTGACGAACCGCTGGTTCGTGGTGAGTGCGGCCGGTCGGTCACCCCCGGCGGCGTGTTCGAGTTCACTCGTCGCATCGAAGGCATCCGCCAGGGATCACTCGGCGGCATGTGGGACCCGGTGTACTTCAACTACGGCATCGCGGTCCACGGTGCGTTGAACGTGCCGCTGTATCCGGCTTCGCACGGCTGCATCCGTCTTCCGTTGACCCTGTCGCCGACGTTTCAGGACCTGACGGCGACCGGCGACCAGGTCTTCGTGTTCGACGGTGTCGAGGAGCCCGAGTTCTACGGCGCACAGCTGCCGGTCTTCAACTGGCTCGACCCCGACTACTCCACCACGACCACGACGAGCAGCACGACCACGACCACGCCGCCGACGACCACGTCGACCACCAGCACCACGACGACCACGGCACCACGACGGACGACCACCACGACCTCCTCGACGACGACGACGTCGAGCTCGAGCACCACCTCGACCACGACGTCGACCCCGTGAGCGCCGACTCGGTACACGGCTACGACGAGTTCGGCCTGTTCGACGAGAACATCGCCGAGTTCGACCTGGCTGTGGACCAGGCTCCCACGGTCGAGCGTGTGGACACCTCGGTGTCGACACCTGGGGGTGCAGCTCGCCGAGTGAGCGCATTGCGCTGGGGCGTCGGCGACCCGGAATTCGTCCTGGTGCACGGTGGTGCCCAGAATGCTCACACTTGGGACACCGTGGCGCTGGCCCTCGGACGCCCCCTCCTGGCGGTGGACCTGCCCGGTCACGGCCACTCCGAGTGGCGAGACGACGGCGCCTACAGCCCGGCGAACCTGGCCGACGACCTGGCCGTCGTGATCGCGCAGTACGCGCCCACTGCGTCCTGCGTGGTCGGCATGTCGCTCGGCGGTCTGACCGTGATGGAACTCGCCGTGCGTCACCCGCAGCTCGTGCGTTCACTGGTGATGGTCGACATCACGCCGGGGGTCAACGCCGCCAAGACCAAGGCGATCACCGATTTCGTCGACGGACCCCAAGAGTTCGCCAGTTTCGACGACTTGTTGGCGCGGACCATGGAACACAATCCGACTCGATCGGAGCGTTCGCTGCGTCGCGGCATCCTCCACAATGCGCATCAGGTCGCCGACGGGTCGTGGCAGTGGCGCTACGACCGCGGGAGCCATGCTCGGGCACGCACTCGAGATGCGCAGAGCGACACACCCGAGACAGCGGACACTGAGGAGTTGGCTGCTTCGCCGCTCTGGGAGCACTTCGAGGCCATCCAGAGCCCGATCACGCTGGTGCGTGGGTCGTTGTCTCCCGTCGTCGATGACGACGACATCGCCGAAGCTCGACGGCGTCAGCCAGACGTCATGGTGCACGTGATCGATGGTGCAGGCCACAGCGTGCAGGGCGATCGTCCCGTCGAACTCGCCGCGCTGCTCGCCGCCATCTGAATCGGACCGAGGCGCGGGCCCTGGACGGGGCGAGTCAGAGTTGGGCGAAGCAACTGTTGCTCCCGGAGATCACCCCGGTGCGAAACGCATCGATCTTCTCGAAGGCGTTGCCGATCACATTGTCGTCGACGCGCAGATCGGCGATCGACAGCAGCGTCTGGATCGATTCGTCGAGGTCGCCGGGGGACACGCTGACCGAGTCGCGTGTGGCGAGGCGAGGCTGGGGGAGCACGAAGTCGACCGGTGTGATCGTCTTGACCCAACCGCCGGTGAGGCAGTCGTTGAGCAGCGAGCGGGCCTCGCCGGTGAGTTCGGACTGCAGGGCGATCTGTGCAGCCTCGCTCCATGACTGAGCGAGGACGTATCCAACGGCGAAGTCACCGATGCTGTCGTAGAGATCGAGCGCGACGGGCTCGTTGACGTAGACCTCGCTGGTGGAGGCGCACAGTGCCGTTCCGCTCTCGAAGTCGCCGCGAAGATCCAGGCAGTCGATGTCGGCGCGCCGCTGTGTCACCACGATGGTCAACCGGTCGAGCTCGGGCAGCTGGTCGGCCAACTCCTCGTCCCAGTAGCGGTTCAGATCTTCGGCGAGGAAGCCGATCAGCTCACCGTCGCCGTACCCGAATACTGCGTCTCCTCCGGTGGTGACGTCGTCGACGTTGAGGAATTCGTTGGGCATCAGCGGCAGCGGGTTGTCCAGGAGTTGTGCGCATCTGGCGGGTCCCTCGTTGTAGCCCACTTGGAAGGCTCCGACACGATCGAACCCGGACCCGTGACCGCCGCCGTCGAACTGATCGAGGCCGACGGGGTCGCTCACCTTGGTCATCGCAATCAATCCGGCGCGCACGTCGCCGTCGCTGAACTCGACGGTCGACGCCTGACCGTTCGCCGCGCGCGCTGTCCATGCCCCAGCGAAGCAATCGGCCTGCTGCTCGGTCACGATGGTTGGGAGGTCGCGGTCGAGGCCGCCGAACCGGAACTGGATGGCGTGGGCGTACTCGTGGGCGAGCACGGTGCCGATGGTGGCGGCGCCGTACTGCAGTGCGAGTTCCACCAGCAGGCCGCGGTCGCCGTCGTCGTACACCATGAAGTCGCCGACACCGCAGTAGAAGGCCACGAACTGGGTGACGTCGTCGTACGTGGTGCGTGGGACGCCGCAGCCGGGGATGTCATCCGGCCGGGACGGATACGCCGCAAAGATGCCGCCCGCGAGCGGTTCGAACGGCCGGCCGTACATCGCCGGGTACTGCTCCGACCACCACAGCTCGAGGTCGGTCGCCACGGCCAACAGGAAACTGTCGTAGCTGCGAGGTGGCTTGTTCGTGCCGAAGTCGATGGCGGCGAGGTCTGGCTGCCCGGCGATGGGTGGCACGCCGATCGTGGTCGACGGTCCGCCGGCCGCGGATTCGTCGAGGGTGGGATCGTCGAGGGTGGGATCGTCGAGGGTGGGATCGACCGGGGTGACGGTCGGCATGCCGGGGTTGTCGATGGGTTCTGCGCGTTCGGTGGTCACGTCGCTCGGACCAGCACAGGCTGCGAGCACCAGTCCTCCGGCGCCGAGCAGCGCAAGCAGTCGCCCGTGAGCCATGCGGAGATGGTACGTCAGACTTCCTCGCTGGGGGCAGCGCTGCTACGGTGGCGCCGAATCTGGCCGCCATGGGGGTGGTCCGGCGAGAGGACGATCGGTGGCACTGCTCGAAGTCAATGAAATCTCTGTGCAATTCGGCGGCATCGTGGCGCTCGACGAATTGTCGTTCGAAATCGAAGACGGCCAGATCCTCGGGTTGATCGGCCCGAACGGTGCCGGCAAGACCACGATGTTCAACGTGGTCAGTCGCATCTACGACCCCACACGCGGGCAGTTGCACTTCGACGGCCAGGATCTGCTGTCGGTGAGCCCCCACAAGGTCGCCGGCCTCGGCATCTCTCGGACGTTCCAGAACCTCGCACTGTTTCCCACGATGACCCTGCTGCAGAACACGATGACCGGGGCCCACCATCTCGGCAAGGTGAGCTTCGTTCGTGCGATGACCCGCCTCGGTGCGGCGCGTGAGGAGAGGGCACTGGCTGCCGACGCCTTCTCGATCCTGCGTTCGCTCGATCTCCACCAGCTGGCGTTCCGTCCTGCCGCCGGATTGCCGTTCGGCACGCTCAAACGCCTCGAGCTGGCACGGGCGCTTGCCTCGCATCCTCGCCTGCTGTTGCTCGACGAGCCTGCGGCGGGCCTCACCCACCAGGAGGTCGACGAGCTGGGTGAGACGATCCGCCGGGTGCGCGACGAGTACGGGCTGACGGTGTTGCTGGTCGAGCACCACATGGGCATGGTGATGGGCATCTCCGACCGGGTGGTGGCGATGGAGTTCGGACGCAAGATCTCCGAAGGCACGCCGTCGGAAGTGCAACGCGACCCGCGAGTGATCGAGGCCTACCTGGGGACGCCGGCATGAGCGCTGACACCGTCTTGAAGGTCGCCGGTCTCACTGCCGGCTACGGTCCGATCGAAGTGCTGCACGGCCTCGACTTCTCCGTCGCGGAGGGCGAGATCGTGGTGATCCTCGGTGCCAACGGTGCCGGCAAGACCACGACCATGCGGTCGATCTCCGGGATGATCTCGCGCCAGGGCAGCATCGAGTATCTCGGCAACGAGATCGGCAGCGCCAAGCCAGATGCGATCCTTCGCGCCGGAATCTCCCAGGTCCCACAAGGCCGGGGAACGTTCACCGACCTGACCGTCGATGACAATCTGCGTGCCGGGGGCTACACCGTGAAGGACTCGATCGAGGACGATCTCGAACAGTGGTACGAACAGTTCCCTCGGCTGGCCGAGCGCCGCGACCAGAAGGCCGGATCGCTGTCGGGCGGTGAACAGCAGATGCTCGCCGTCGCCCGGGCGATGATGCCGCGTCCGAAGCTGCTGCTGTGCGACGAGCCCAGCTTGGGGCTCGCACCGCTGATCACCAAGGAGTTGTTCCGGGTGCTCGGCACGCTGCGTGACGATCACGGCATGTCGCTGCTGATCGTCGAGCAGAACGCCGGGATGTCATTGGCGCTCGCCGACCGGGCCTACGTGCTCGAGACGGGCAACATCGTCGCCACCGGTACCGGTGACGAGTTGCTTGCCGACGACACGATCAAAGAGGCCTATCTCGGGGTGGTCAACTGATGTCGCTGTTCATCGAACGCATGGTCAATGGCCTGGCGGACGGGTCGATCTACGCACTGCTGGCGCTTGCGCTGGTCGTGGTCTTCCGGTCAACCGGTCAGCTCAACTTCGCCCAAGGCGAGATCGGCACCACGGGAGCGTTCGTCGTGTCGACGCTCACGCTGTCCGGGCTGTCGGTGTGGATCTCGATCCTGATCGCCATGGTCGTCGGCTTCATGATCTCCGCCGGCGTCGAACGTGTGGTCGTTCGACCGATCGAGCACCGCAATCCCGGAGCGGTGCTCGTGGCGCTGATCGGTGTGTTCCTCGGCGTCAACCAGCTCAACGCAATGATCTGGGGTGTCGATGCCCGCCGTCTGCCGAGCGTCTTCCCCGACGGGGCGGACGACTTCGTCACGATCTTCGGCACGCCGCTTCGCATCGCTCGCCTCGGCGTCATCGGTGTGTTGATCGTGTTGTTGTTCCTGCTCTGGCTGCTGTTCACGAAGACCAAGATCGGTCTTGCGATGCGGGCGGTGGCCAACAACCAGGACTCGTCGAATCTCGTCGGTATCCGGGTGGGTTCGGTGCTGGTGATCGGTTGGGGTCTGGCCGGTGCGATCGGCGTACTCGCCGCAGCGATGCTGGCACCATCCGCCGGACTCAGTACCACGTTGATGTTGAGCCCGTTCCTGCTGGCCTCTGTCGCAGCAGTGCTCGGCGGGCTCGACTCGCCGATCGGGGCCGTCGTCGGCGGTTTGCTGATCGGGGTCACCGAGGCGGTGATCGTCGGCTACGTCGACTTCCTGGGTGCCGACATGCTGCTGCCCGTGATGCTCGTCATCCTGCTGGCGGTGCTGCTGTTGCGACCGTCGGGGCTCTTTGGATCTGAACGAGTGGAGCGCGTGTGATGGACCTGCCAATCCGAGTGGACAAAGGAAGCTGGCAGCACTGGGCGGGACGTCTCCTGCTGTTTGGCGGGGTGGGGCTGTTCTTCTACCGCGCCGTCACCGAGTGGAGCCGATCTGGCCTCGGTCTGTTGGCCGACGCGCTGATCATCGCCATTGCGGTCACCGGCTTGAATCTGATCTCCGGCTACACGGGCCAGTTGTCGCTCGGCCAGGCCGGGTTCTTCGCAATCGGCGCCTATGTCTCCGCGATGCTGGTCACCGGCAAGGTGTCGACGCCGTTCGTCGACAGCAACATCTGGACCCCTGGTTGGACGCTGATCGCAGCTGCAGCCGTCTGCTTCGTGATGGGCATGGTGGTCGGCATCCCCGCATTGCGGTTGAAGGGCATCTATCTCGCGCTCGTCACGCTGGTGTTCACCGAGGCGGTCAGGGCGTTCTTCAAGTACGACCGGCTCGAGGGCGTCACCGGCGGTGCCACAGGTATCAAGGGCTACAGCTACCTGCCGCCCACGTGGACGGGCCTCGACGGACGCGCCGACCTGGTCACGTGGTTCTTCTGGCTGGCGTTGGTGATCCTGATCATCGTGTCCGTGTTGTCGGCCGGTCTGGTCCGCAGCCGGATCGGTCGGGCGATGGTTGCCGTTCGAGACAACGAAACGGCAGCCGCGGTGATGGGTGTCAACCTGTTCTCGATCAAGACGGTGGTCTTCGGCCTCTCTGGAGCGATCGCGGGGGTGGCCGGTGCGCTGTTCGCATTGAAGCTGACCCTGGTCGAAGCCGACGTCCCGATCTTCGGTCTGTTCGGCTCGGTGTTGTTCCTCGTGGCCATGGTGGTCGGCGGTGCCGCACAGAATTGGGGTCCCTTCGTCGGCGCCATGTTCTACGTGTTCGTGAACGACTTCGCCCGAAGCGTCGGGGAGAACCCGTCCGACAGTCTGCTGCTCGGCTGGGTCGTCGACGAAGGCACCAAGCTCAACGGACTCGGTGGAGTCGTGTTCGGCGTACTGCTGATCCTGTTCGCGCGGTTTGTCCCGCTGGGCGCCGTCGGCACGATGCGCATGTGGCGCGCCAAGGTCGTGCAGGTGATCCCGAGCATCCCCGTCGCCGCAGGCTCGGCCGCGTCAAGCGCTGGTGCAGCACCCGGCGACCGGGCTACTGTTGAAGCTTCCGATGCATCGCCGCCCAGCGACGACGCATCGGCGACGTGAACCACATCGAACACCAAACACTCACTGCGAACACTCCCAGAGGGGGACTCTGAACATGCTCACGACCAGGAAACTGATGGCGTTCGCCGCCGTCGGTGCACTCACGCTCGCCGCGTGCGGCAGCGACGACGACACCGCCGACACCGGCGACACCGCTCCAGCCGCCACCGACGCACCCGACAGCACTGATGCGCCGGACTCGACCGACGCACCGGACTCGACCGATGCACCCGACAGCACCGAGGCACCGGACAGCACCGAGGCTCCGGCCTCGGGTGCCGAGTTCGTCATCGCCACGGATGTCTGTGACGACCCCGATGCGGCGACCGCTCAGATCGACGGTGCGCTGAAGATCGGCACGTCGATCCCGCTCTCCGGCGGTCCCGCCGTGCTGTTCGCTCCGTTCGGTGGCGGTCAGCAGGCCTACATCGATTGGTACAACGCCGAGAACGGCGGCATCGACGGCACTCCTGTCGAACTGGTCATCAAGGACGACCAGTACACCGCCGACTTGACCAAGGCCAACGTCGACGAGTTGATCTTCGACGACCAGGTCACGTTGCTCTCGGGCATCATCGGCTCGCCGAACAACCTGGCAGTGCAGGCCGACGTCAACGCACAGTGCATTCCGCAGCTGTGGGCGTCGACCGGCGCCTCCGACTGGGGCAACATCGACGAGTACCCGTGGAGCTCCGGACTGCTGGTGCCCTACGCGGTCGAGTCGCGCGTGTGGGCAGAGAACGTCGCTGCTGACGGTGGCGAGACCGCTGCACTGTTCTACGTGAACAACGAGTTCGGTCAGTCCTACGCAACGAGCTTCACCGAGATCGCAGCCGAGAACGGCCTCGACCTCGTCGCCGAGGAAGTCATCGACCCGGCCGACTCGGGTGCCCCGAGCGGTCAGATGACCAACCTCGTCCAGGCCAACCCTGACGCGATCCTGGCGGTGCCGCTCGGTGCCCAGTGCGGTGCGTTCATGACCGAGCTCGGCAACGCAAAGGCGGCCAACCCGGACTTCAACCCGAAGGTGTACGTCACCGCGACCTGCGCGAACCCGTTGTTCTTCGACACGCTCGTCGACAACGGTGGCAGCGACGGTGTGTTCACCTCGAGCAACGCCAAGTTCGTTGGAGCCGAGGAGTACGCCGACGACGCTGACGTCCAGACGTTCCTCGAGGCCATGGCGACTTACGCCCCCGAGACCAACGCGACCGATCAGTCGGCGCTCGCCGGCTGGCTGTCGATGGAGTTGGCGGTGTACGCCGCCGAGCAGGCACTCGCAGCCGGTGACTTCAGCCGTGCGGGGATCATGAACCAGGTTCGGAACATCGACTTCGTGCCTGGTCTGTTGATCGAGGGGCTCTCCGGGCAGATGAACGCCGACGATGCGTTCTACCCCGAAGGCACCCAGCTGGTCACGTGGGACGACACCGCCAAGGCATTCGTGCCCGCCGGCGACGTCGTCGACTACAACGGCTCGCTCGGCACCTACACGCCCTGAGCGATCAGTGATGTGAGCGGCATCGTCCGCTGAACACCGGCGCCCGCCGACTCGGAGTCATCTCCGGTTCGGCGGGCGCCGTCGCGTGCTGGGGCTGATCGGGGTCGGGTCAGGAGTCGAGCGGTGCTCGTGCGAGGTTGACCTCGTACTCGTTCGAGCCGGTGATCACGACCTCGAACTCCCACGTGTCGCCGTCGGTGTCGAGCGCCGTGCAGCCGAAGCTGGTGCCCTCGTCTTGGCTCTCCGGCTCGACGCACGTCGCTGACTCGATGGCGACATCCGAGTCGGCGAACAACGCCGTCTGCAGCCCTGCGTTGGTTTCGATGAAGGTCTCGGCATCCGACCGGAAGTCCGCGGTGCTGGTGAAGCAGCCCGTCAGTGCAACGGTGAGTGCAAGTGCAGTGCCAGGGATCAGCCAGACACGCACTGCTCGACCGCGGCGACGAAATCGGCTGGCGGCTCCTCGTCCTGACCGGAACTGACGATCAGGTCGACGAGGTCGAGCGAGCCGAGCTCGTCGCGCAGGCAGTCCTCGTCGAACGTGCCGCCACTCTCGCTGAGGTTGGTGATGAAGAAGTCGACCAGGTCGTCCTGATCGGCGCACGAGATCAATTCGATGGAGAGTGCTTCGCCCGCGTCGCTCAACAACTGGTCGCCATCCTCGGCCGCGAGCGCTGCATCCTCCTCGGACAGCTGTGCAGCGACACCGTCGACGCACGAACGGTCGAGGGTGAGCCCGTCCTCTGCCGCGGAATCGACAGCGGCCTGTGCCGCTGCCTGCTGCGCCTCGGTCAGGTCGGCGCCGCTGTCGCCGTCGCTCCCGCACGCGGTCAGCGTGACTCCCAGTGCAATCGCCGCGATCGTGATGGTTCGTTTCATGGTCTGAGCCCTCCGTCTCTTTTCGTGGCAGTGGTGCCAGCGACCATCGTGGCAGATGTCGACTCGTCGGGTCGACGATGGGTGGCGACCCGGTCGGCCATCACGGCCACCAGGGCAACCCAGACGAACGCGAAGCCGACCAGCCGGTCGAACGGCACCGCCTCGTCGTAGACGAGCCAACCGAGCCCGAAGTTGATGATCGGGACGAGCAGGTTGAGCGGGCCCAGCAGCGTGAACGGAATCGACTGCGCCGCAGCGGCGAACAACATGAGGGGAACCGCGGTGACCAGGCCGGTGGCGAGCACCAGGACCCAATCGGACGTGCCTGCCGACTGCGCCACGCTGTCGGCGCGCGTGGACAACGCCACGACGGCCGCCAGGGCTGGGACGAACAACACGAAGGTCTCCCCGGCGAGGCTGTCGACCGCACCGAGCGGAACCCGTCGTTTGGCCAGACCGTACATGCTCCACGTCCCGGCGAGCAGGATCGCGATCCATGGCGGTCGGCCGTACGACACGGTGAGCACGATCACCGCGATGGCCGCCAGGACGAACGCTGCCCGCTGGGCGTTCGTGGGGCGTTCGCCGAGGACGAACACGCCGATGGCCATCGTGGCCAGGGGTGCGATGAAGTACCCGAGCGCGGTCTCGATCACACGGTCATTGGTGACCGCCCAGACGTAGCTGCCCCAGTTGACGGTGAGCAGGAGTGAGGCCATGACGAGGCGGCGGGCCGTCGGGCCGTGTCGAATCGCCGTGACGATGTTGGGCCAGGTTCGTCGACCCGTCACGATGATGGCCATGACGATGCCCGCGCAGGTCATTCGCCATGCGATCAGCTCGAACGCGTCGAACGCGGCGAGTTGCTTCCAGTAGATCGTGAGAAAGCCCCACAGGAGGTAGGCCGTCACGCCCAGTTGGACGCCTCGCTGCACGCTGCGCACCGGTTGGCGTGCTGTGCCGCTTCCGACGCCGGCAGCAGGATCAGACGAAGTCATCGTGCCCGAACAGTATGTATCCCACCGCTGCGGCGACGAACGTGATGGTCGAGTCGCCGGACCGCGTCTGTCTACGGTGGTGGCGTGGAGCTACGTGTCAGCAACGACCCGGCGGTTGCCGCAGCCACGTGGCTGGGTCCCCGCCTTCAGGATGCAGTCCGAGACCGGGGTGTCGCGACGCTCGCGGTGAGCGGCGGAGATTCCGCCCCGCCGATGTTCGAGGCGTTGCTGCAGCTCGATGTGCCGTGGGAGTCGGTCACGATCTGGCAGGTGGACGAGCGGGTCGCGCCTGACGGCGATCCGTCGCGCAACGCACTGCAACTCGCTGGCTTTCCGTGCACGGTGCGAGCGATGCCGGTCACCGATGTGGATCTCCCGTCCGCGGCTCGCCGGTACGCGTCCAGCCTGCCTGAACGCTTCGACGTCGTGCACCTCGGACTCGGCGACGATGGGCACACTGCGTCGTGGCCCCCCGGACACGACGTGGTCGACAGCACGCAGGGGTGCGAGGTCATCGGCGAGTTCAACGGCTTCGAGCGGATGACGCTCACGCCGATGGTGGTCAACGCTGCCCGGTTGCGGTTGATGCTGACGTATGGCGAGTCGAAGGCCCCGATGGTCCGCCGTTGGTTGCTCGAGGATCCGACGATTCCCGTCAGCCGACTTCGGTCGCCCTCGACGATCGCGTTCCTCGACGGCCCCGCGGGGGACCAACTGCCCGGTTCGCCCCCGCCGGCGTCGCGATAGTTTCGAGATCGATGGACACCGCCGACCCGTTCCCGCTGCTCGCCGATCTCGAACGCCCCGCGCACCTGCGCGAGCTGTTCGCTGCCGACCCAGGTCGCGCGGAGCGCTTCGTGGTCGACGTCGCCGACCTGCGCATCGACTACTCCAAGCATCGCATCGATGATGCGGTGCTCGCTGGGTTGTTCGACCTCGCTCGCCGATCGGGCGTGGAGCCCCGGCGCGACGCGATGTTCGCAGGCGAACACGTCAACGTCACCGAGGATCGCGCGGTGATGCACATGGCGCTACGCGCGCCGAGGGGGACGACGATGATGGTCGACGGCGTCGACGTGGTGCCCGACGTGCACGACGTCCTCGATCAGATCGGAGCGTTCGCCGATCGCGTTCGGGCGGACGAACGGATCACCCACGTGGTCAACATCGGCATCGGGGGCTCCGACCTCGGTCCGGCGATGGCGTACCGGGCGCTCGACGCGTTCCGGCACGAGCGGATCCGCTGTTCGTTCGTGTCGAACATCGACGGCGCCGACATCGCGGGTGTGCTTGCCGAGTCCGATCCCGCGTCCACGCTGTTCATCGTGGCGTCGAAGACCTTCGGTACGATCGAGACGCTCACGAATGCCCGCACTGCGAGAGCGTGGTTGGTCGACGCATTGGGTGACGACGCGGTCGCCGACCACTTCGTGGCGGTGTCGACCAACGCCGAACGGGTGGCCGACTTCGGGATCGATCCTGCCAACATGTTCGGCTTCTGGGACTGGGTGGGTGGGCGCTATTCCGTCGACTCGGCGATCGGTTTGTCGCTGATGATCGCGATCGGACCGGACCGGTTTCGCGAGTTCCTGCACGGGTTCCACCTGATCGACGAGCACTTTCGTACCGCGCCGCTCGAGCAGAATGCCCCCGTCATCATGGCGATGCTCGGTGTGTGGTACGCCAACGGTCTCGGCTTCGCCACCAAGGCCGTCTTGCCGTATGCGGAGGAGTTGGCGCGCTTCGCCGCGTACCTGCAGCAGCTCGACATGGAGTCGAACGGCAAGTCCGTTGGCATCGACGGAGCGGCGGTCGTCGGCGAGACCGGCCCGATCGTGTGGGGTGAGCCGGGGACCAACGGCCAGCACGCGTTCTACCAATTGCTGCACCAGGGGACCCGGATCGTTCCGGTCGACTTCATCGGTTTCGCGACGCCACATCATCGGTACCGCGAGCATCACGACCTGTTGATGGCGAATCTGTTCGCACAGTCCGAGGCGTTGGCCTTCGGCCGTGACGCTCCGGTTGGGCTGCCGTTCAAGCAGTTCGACGGTGATCGCCCGAACACCGTGATCCTCGCCGACCAGCTCACGCCGTCCGTGCTCGGTCAACTGGTGGCCCTCTACGAACACATCGTGCATGTGCAGGGCACCGTGTGGGGCGTGAACAGCTACGACCAGTGGGGTGTGGAACTCGGCAAGGAACTGGCGAACCAGATCACGCCGGAACTCGTGGGCGATGCCACGCCTGACGCACATGACGCCTCCACCAACGCGCTGATTGCGTGGTATCGAGCCCGACGCTGAGCGCTACGGTTCGTCCATGCGCTTTCCGGAAGAGGTCAACGATGACGTCGTCAAGCGTCTGCGTCGACTCGAGGGACAGATTCGCGGTGTCCAGCGAATGATCGAGGAGGGCCAGGACTGCGCCGACGTCGTCACCCAGCTCTCGGCATGCAAGGCGGCGCTCGATCGGGTGGGGTACCGGCTCGTGGTGGCCGGTATGCGACACTGCGTCGTCGCGGCCGACGATCCGGTCCAGGAGTCGTCGATGACGCCCGAAGAACTCGAGCGGCTCTTCATGAAGCTCAGCTGACGGTTCGCTCGGTTGCAGCCGCACCGCCCGGATCGGCCAGACTCTGTCCATGCGCGACTACTCCAACATCTACATCGACGGTGCCTGGGTTCCTTCCGACGGAACCGGCCGTATCGAGGTCATCAACGCTGGCACCGAGCAGGTGATGGGATCCATTCCCGAGGGCACCGCCAGCGATGTCGACAAGGCGGTTGCAGCGGCTCGCCGGGCCTTCGATGGTTGGGCCGCGACCCCCGTCGAGGAGCGCCAGAAGTACATGATCCGCCTCAACGAGGCGCTCCAGGCGCGCTCGCCGGAGATCGCGGAGGTCATCGCCGGTGAAGTCGGCATGCCCATCACCTGGTCGACGATGATCCAAGCCGGTCTGCCCGCCGGGAACATGCAGACCTACGCCACGCTGCTCGACAGCTTCGAGTTCGAGGAGACCATCGGCAACAGCCTGGTCGTCAAGGAGCCGGTCGGCGTCGTCGGAGCGATCACGCCGTGGAACTATCCGTTGCACCAGATCATCTGCAAGCTCGGCGGTGCACTTGCCGCAGGCTGTACGTTCGTGCTCAAGCCGTCGGAGGTGGCACCGCTCAACGCATTCATCCTCGCCGAGATCGTCCATGAGATCGGCCTGCCCGCCGGCGTGTTCAACATGGTCACCGGCACTGGCCCGGTCGTCGGTGCGGCGATCTCGGAGCATCCGGATGTCGACATGGTGAGTTTCACCGGCTCGACACGCGCGGGCAAGCAGGTCGCCGCATCCGCCGCCGGATCGGTCAAGCGCGTGGCGCTGGAACTCGGTGGCAAGTCCGCCAACATCGTGCTCGATGATGCGAACCTCGAAGAGGTCATCCCGAAGGGGCTCTTCGCCTGCTACCTCAACTCCGGCCAGACGTGCACGGCGCACACCCGGATGCTCGTGCCGAACAGCCGCTACGACGAGGCA
Organism: Ilumatobacteraceae bacterium; assembly: GCA_963793335.1. Classification (GTDB taxonomy): domain Bacteria; phylum Actinomycetota; class Acidimicrobiia; order Acidimicrobiales; family Ilumatobacteraceae; genus Sva-07. The sequence continues at coordinate 390,628 of CAWBZS010000004.1, forward strand.
GTGGCCATCGCTGCGGCTGCCGCTGAGACGATGGGTGTGGACGACCCCACCAAGGAGGGCATGCACCTCGGCCCGCTGATCAGCCAGGCTCAGTGGGATCGCGTGCAGGGCTACATCCAACAGGGCATCGATGAGGGCGCCGTGGTCGCCGCTGGTGGCCTCGGCAAGCCCGAGGGCCACGAGACGGGCTATTTCGTCAAGCCCACGGTGCTCGCCAACGTCACCAACGACATGACCGTTGCCCAGGAGGAGATCTTCGGCCCCGTGCTGTCGATCATCGGGTACGACGACGACGACGATGCTGTTCGTATCGCCAACGACAGCCTGTACGGGCTGTCCGGCGGGGTCTGGTCGGGTGACCAGGAGCGTGCGGTGGCCGTTGCGCGCCGGATGCGCACCGGCGCGGTCGACGTCAACGGTGGATCGTTCAACATCGCTGCGCCGTTCGGCGGGTACAAGCAGTCCGGCTATGGCCGCGAGAACGGCCCCTACGGCATCGACGAGTTCCTCCAGACCAAGTCGCTGCAACTCTGATCGAGCAGCGTTGCTCGTCGCGCCCGACGCTGCGAGCAACGCCCTCGGATAGCGTGACCAGACGATGGTCGACCGGATCGAACGCCTGACGAACCTCTTGGCGTTGCTGCTCGAGACGGCCGAGCCGCTGAGCCTGGTGCAGATCGCCTCGGAGCTCGACGGCCAGTACCCCGACAACGATCGGGCGCGGCGGGCGGCGTTCGAGCGAGACAAGAGCGCGGCTTCGCGACATCGGCGTGCCCATCGAGACGGAGTTCGTCAGTGGCGGCCCGTACGCCGGGCAGACGCGATATTGGATCGACCGGCGAGCGTATGAGCTCGATGACCTGCAACTCGACGGCGACGAGGTGCGCGCACTCCAAGTGGCCGTGGCGACCGCCAGAACGGGCGCGGGGCGCGATGCCATCTGGAAACTGGGGGGCGAGCTCGCCGCCGAGCGTCCCCCGGTGTCGGCGGTCATCCCTGATCGGCCGGAGCTGCCCGCCATCCGACTGGCGGTTGCTCGTCGTGCAACCATCGAGTTCCGATACCGGGGAATCGAGCGGCGTGTGGACCCGTGGGGGCTGCTGCTGCGCGGCGGGTTCTGGTACGTGATCGGTCACGACCACACCCGTGGTGAGAAGCGAACGTTCCGCGTCGACCGGATCGACCCGGCCCACCCGGCCGATGGCAGCGAACACGGCATCGCCGTCGGGGAGACCGGGTCGTTCGAGCGGCCGGCGTCGTTCGATCCACGCACCGCGTTCCCTGCCGACCCCAAGCAGATCGGGTATGTGGTCGCAGACAGCGTCGACGCCGTTGTCCGCGTCGACGCGGTGCGCGCCCGTGGGATCGAGCGCGAACTCGGCGCCGAGCGCGTGCTCGAGCGTGGTTCCGATGGCAGCATCCTGGTGACGGTCCCGGCGAGCAATCTTCCGGCGTTCAGGTCGTGGGTGCTCGGCCTGCTCGAACACGCTGTGGTGGAGCAGCCCGAGCAGCTTCGGCAGCATCTGGTGTCCTGGTTGGCAGCGATCGCCGAGGGCGACGAGCCCAGCGGCGGCCGGGTCGGCGCTGCGGAGCCGGCGTGAGCGGGCCGCGCAACGCCGAGGAACGACTTCGGCGGCTGTTGGTGATGCTGCCGTGGCTGATGGAGGTCGGCGAGGTGCCGGTGACAGATGTCGCTCGGCGATTCGAACTCACCGAGGCGCAGGTGCAGCGCGACCTGGAGTTGGTGGCGATGTGTGGGCTGCCGCCCTTCGTCGACGAGATGGTCGACGTGTTCATCGATGACGGGATGGTCTTCGTCGGCATCCCTCGTCTGTTCACCCGGCCACTTCGGTTGACGGCACCCGAGGCGTTCTCGTTGCTCGCGTCAGCTCGTGTGGCGATGGAGTTGCCGGGCGCCGACCCAGCGGGTCCGCTCGGGCGTGGACTGGCCAAACTCACCTCGGTGCTCGTCGGTGTTGGGCTCGACACCGCCGAGGCCGACACCGCAGGCGACGACACCGCCGGGGTGGTGGTCGATCTCGACCGCCCTGCACTGACCGATGAGATCCTCGATGCTGCGGCCGCTGGTGCCGAGTTGGAGATCGTCTACTACTCGCCGTCTCGCAACGAGACGACCCAGCGGGTGATCGTGCCGCGCCACGTGTTCGCTGATGCGGGCAACTGGTACGTCCTGGCCGACGACGATCGGTCAGCCGCCCAACGGACGTTTCGCATCGATCGTGTCGAGTCGGCGAGACCGACCGGACGTACCGTCGACACCGATCCGACCGCTCGGGCTCCAGCGGCGTTCTTCGTGGACGTCGAGGTGCCTCGGGCGACGATTCGGCTGGCACCGGCAGCCGGCTGGGTGCTGGACCAGTATCCGATCGACGAGCGTCGCGAGCTCGATGACGGCTGGATCGAGGCGCAGCTTCCGGTGTCGAGCGATCGCTGGCTGGCCAAGCTGCTGATACGGCTCGGGCCCGACGCCGCGCTCGTCGACGCGGACACAGACACGGGCAACCCAGCTCGGGCGCTGGCGCAGGCGATGCTCGAGCGCTACACGACCTGAGGGTCAGCGAACGAAGAACGGTTCGAGTTGGGCGACGTCGGTGATGTGGTGTGCGGCGAGCAGATGGGGGAGCACTTTGGCGGTGGCTTCGGCGTCGCCGAGCGCGTCGTGGGGCCGATCGAGGCTCACGCCGTAGCGCTCGCACACGTCGCTGAGACGGTGTGACAGCAGACGGTCGGGATCGAGGCGGCGCGACATCGTGAGTGTGCACAGCCGGCGCTGCAGGCTGGAGCGCAACGCATCGTCTGCCGGGCGCCGCCTGATCGCCCGAAGGAGGAACTCGCTGTCGAACGCGGCGTTGTGTGCGGTGAAGATCGCGCCGTCGACGCGGGCGGCGAGTTCGTCGAGTGTGGCATCGAGCTGGGGGGCGCCGCGCAACGTACGCCGGGTGATGCCGTGGACTTCCGTTGGGCCGACCCGCTGGAGCGGCCAGCGAAGCTTGACGAACGACGACCACTCGCTGCTCACCCTGCCGCCATCATCGACGACGACGAGTCCGAGTTGGAGAATGCGATGTCGACGCGTATCGAGCCCGGAGGTCTCGAGGTCGACGACGGCGAAACGGGGGAGCGCCACGGTGATCACCCTAGACAGAGGGTGCCGCAGCGTTCGGACACTCAGCCGGTTTGCTTCTCCAAGCGTGCCCGCACGCCGATCGGAGCCGAGACGGTGAAGCCTGCCAGATGCCGCTCCTCCTCCGACTCGCCTCCCCAGAAGCCGTATTCGTGGTTCGAGCGCGCATGCTCACGACACGCATGTTCCACCGGACAGGCAGTGCAGAGCTTTGCGGCCTTGGCCTCGCGACGTGCACGGGCTTGCGGACGTTCGGCCTTGGGCGGGAAGAACAATCGGGTTCGTCCTTTGCAGGCGGCGTGCTCCTGCCATGGAACGTCGTGCCCGTAGTCGAACAGCTCTGCAATGGCCATGTCGGTCCCTTCGCATTTTCGTGTTGCGGAGTCCGAGATGACTCCACCCGTGATTTATCACTAAACCAAGTTCTTTTAACACTAAATGTTCGAAGCTGAGGCTGCAACCGGATTTTCGAGTGTTCGGATTGTTTCGGTCGGCGGCGTCAGAGCAGTTCGGCAGCCAAGCTGGCGACGTCGCTGCGCTCGCATGCGGTCAGCGTGATGTGACCAAAACAGGACTGCCCGGCAAACGCTGACGTGAGCACGCTGAGCGCATTGTTCGACTCGCCCAGGTACGGCGCATCGATCTGGCTGGTGTCGCCAGTGAAGATCACCTTGGTGCCATCGCCGACTCTGGTGAGGATCGTGCGCAGGGTGGTGGGCTCCAAGTTCTGGGCCTCGTCGATCACCACGAACTGCCGTTGCAGCGAACGTCCGCGAAGGAAGGTCACCGACTCGAGCGACAGCTTCCCGCGGCTGGTGAGTTCGTCGACCAGGTCGCGGGCGTCGTCGATGTTGCCCCGGTCGGTGAGCGCAACCACCGCATCGTGGATCGCCGCCATCCAGGGGTCGAGTTTCTCGTCGAGGCCGCCGGGGAGGAAGCCGACGTCCGCTCGCCCGACCGGGACGAGCGGGCGATAGACGGCGAGCCGCTCGTACCGGTGCTGTTCGATGACCTGTTCGAGGCCGGCTGCGATCGCCAGGATGGTCTTGCCGGTGCCGGCGCGTCCATCGAGGGCGATCACGGAGATGTCCGGATCGGTGAGCAGCTCGAGTGAGAACCGCTGCTCCTTGCTCCGCGGTCTCAGCCCCCACGGTTCGGGAGTCTGCTGCGACAGCAGGACGAACTCGTCCCGGACCGAGCGCACCAGCGCCGATTGTGAGCCCGACCGCAGGACCGCGAACTCGTTCTCCTTGAACGTGGCGTCGTTTCCGGTCGCAGCATCGATGGCGATGGCGCCAGCGCCGTAGAGGCAGTCGATGGCCTCGTGCGGAGCTTCGAGCGTGGTCCACCCGGCCGTTTGGGAGACGCGGTCGGAACGAGTGAGGCGATGCTCGGCTGCGGCGACGCCCAGGTGCGCTGCCTTGATGCGCAGGGCGGCGTCGTTGCTGATCATCGTGGTGGGACCGAAATCGGACTGACCGATCGCAGCCCCGATGATGCGATTGTCCGGAACCGACGGATCGAGCCCGTGCTCGACCAGCAGGTGCTTGCGGATGTTGTTGATCTCGATCTGCAGCGTGGTCGTGCCGTTGCCGGTTGGAACGGGATGGGCGAGCGAGCCGCCATGGATCACGCGCAACTCCTCGAGCGTGCGGAGCGCGGTGCGTGCCGAGCGACCAACGTCATCGGGGCGACTCTTGAGGCCATCGAGTTCCTCGACGACCGTCAGCGGCACGATCACGTCGGCATCGCAGAACTCGAGCACGCACGTCGGATCGGCGATCAGCACCGAGGTGTCGACGACCAGACGAGTTCGCTGCACCTCCCCGGTCGGCTCGTTGGCCATCGGCTCCCCGTGGGGATCGATGGACGGGGACTCGGCGGACGGACGCAGGTCGGTCACCATCACTCCTCGGCGTGTGCCTCGTGAAATCGGTTCGGATCGGATCTCATGCCAACGACTGCACTGTGTAGTCGAGCCGCCGGACGTGGTGGTGGATGCCGCCCAATCGCACTACCGGTGCGGGGCGTCGCAGTTAGTGATTGCAAATGCAATGACATGGGTGCTTGAATGGCAGCACGGAGAGTCGGTCACATGGTCGCATCTGCTGCATCAACAGCAGGAATGGTCTCGGCGCACGAGCGCCGGGGTGAACAGCATCAACACCCATGCGAAAGAGGACTCAATGGCAACCAAAGCAGAAATGATCGACGCAGTCGCCACCGAGGCAGGCGTCACGAAGGCCGATGCAGAACGCACGCTCGGAGCGTTCTTCGACTACGTCGTCGAGGAGACCAAGAAGGGCGAGAAGGTCGCCTGGGCGGGCTTCGGGTCGTTCAGCACCACCAAGCGCAGCGCCCGCACCGGCCGCAACCCGCAGACCGGCGAGCCGGTGCAGATCAAGGCATCGACGGCGATGAAGTTCAGCGCCAGCTCGACGCTGAAGTCCGCCCTCAACGGGAAGTGAGCTGATGGCTGCCAAGAAGGCTCCCGCGAAGAAGGCGCCTGCGAAGAAGAAGGCTCCGGCCAAGAAGGCGCCTGCGAAGAAGAAGGCTCCCGCCAAGAAGGCGCCTGCGAAGAAGAAGGCTCCCGCGAAGAAGGCGCCTGCGAAGAAGAAGGCTCCGGCCAAGAAGGCGCCTGCGAAGAAGAAGGCTCCCGCGAAGAAGGCGCCTGCGAAGAAGAAGGCTCCCGCCGAAGAAGGCGCCTGCGAAGAAGAAGGCTCCCGCCAAGAAGGCGCCTGCGAAGAAGAAGGCTCCCGCGAAGAAGGCGCCTGCGAAGAAGAAGGCTCCCGCCAAGAAGGCGCCTGCGAAGAAGAAGGCTCCCGCCAAGAAGGCGCCTGCGAAGAAGAAGGCTCCCGCGAAGAAGGCGCCTGCGAAGAAGCGCTGAACATCCCGAACACGGTTGCGAACGAGGGGCCTGCGGGCTCCTCGTTTCGCGTTCAGAGGTCGGTGATGAGCTTGAACACTTCGGCAGACTGCATGTCGAACGGACGGCCGATGTCGCCGAGCCGGTTGCGAATGCGCTGGCCGAACGCTGCGAGCTGGTCGTCGTCGACCGCCTTCATCGTCGATTCGAACTGGCTCTCGTGGGCTGCGAGCGCGTGCAGTTTGACGTCCACGAAGTCGCTGACGTCTTCGGCGTGGTCCGGTACGTCGGCCTCCCACAGCAGGAGTGCGTCGGGTCGGTGGTGGGTCAGGCGGTGATCGCGGTAGAAGTGCGGATCGCGAGCGGCCACGATCCCTTCGCAGGCGAGGAGGCCGGCGTGGCGGTGATCCGGGTGCAGGCGGTACCGCTTCCACGGGTCGTGGCCGAGGATCACCTGCGGCTGGAGCTCGCGAATGACGCGGGCGACCTCGCTGCGGGTGGCCAGGTCGCTGTCGAGTTCTCCGTCGATGCGGTCGAGGAACCGGACCTCGCCGGCGTTGTCCCCGGCAAGACGTCGCGCTGCCTCGCGCTGTTCGATCTGACGACGGGCGGCGAGCGCCTCGACGTCGACATCTGGATCCCAGGTGCCCTTCGATCCGTCGGTGCACACGAGATGGTGGACGACACACCCCTCGCTGGCCCACTTCGCGAGCACACCGCCGGCGCCGAACTCGACGTCGTCGGGGTGAGCTCCGATCGCCAGCGCCGAGGCCGGGGTGGCCATGTCGACCGTCACGGCGATGGGGGCGTGTGCAACGGTCGAGTGGACCGGTTGACCGGGTTCGTTGGCAGCCATGGTGGGAGCACCTCGCGAATCAATGGGTGGGCGAGATCTCGCGCGGTGTCGAGATCGAGTGACAGATGTGGATCGGACCGAACTTCCACCGCGACCGCCGAGCGTTCCGGCTCGCTGGTGAGCAGCAACGCTTGCGCGAGGTGTCGACTGAACGAACCGCCTCCGTAGGACGCGCGTATCGCGTGGGTCGTGGGGAACGACATGACGTTGGTGCCGTCGTGTCGTCGGTCGGGAACGAGCGTGACTGCGCCGGGGCGCACGACGTCGAGCAATCGTTCGGGGCGTGCCAGGTCGGCGTGACTCACGACCACGTGCTCGAACCCATCGGCGGTGATGCGTTCCACCCCGTCGTCGACGGCGCCGTTGAGACCGAGGCCCGCACCCCAGATCACCTGTGCGCCCATCCGCTGTGCCCACGCAGCCACCCCGTCGTCGTCACAGGCAACGAACGTGGGAATCTCGGCGACCACGTCGAGGACGCCGCTCGCCATCCACTCCGCGAGTCGGGCCCGGTCAGGGTCGGCGAGCACGCCCCTCAGGCGGCCTTTGGCAGCCGAGAATCGCTTGACCGGGACCAGGACGGCGAGATGCACTGGGGTCACTGTAGGAGGGCAAGGGAGTCGGTGACGACGCCGCAGTATGGTGATGTGCGCCGCAACGGCAGACCGGTCGACCACATCTCGGCGGCTGCGGGCACTGCGTGAACAGGGGACGATGCAATGGGGACAGCAGACATCAACGTGACCGTCATCGGCGCGGGCTCGTGGGGGACCACCGTCGCCGCGCTCGCTGCGGTGAACACGCCGACGGTGCTCTGGGCGCGCCGCTCGTCGTTGGCTGAGGAGATCAACGCCTCGCACGTCAACGCCGAGTACCTCCCCACGTTCACGTTGCCCGACGAACTCCGCGCCACCGATTCGCTGGCCGACGCGGTTGCCCATGCGGACGTCGTCGTGATGGCGGTGCCGTCGCATGGGTACCGAGATGTCGCCACCGAAGCAGCAGCGTCGATTCGCCCGTGGGTGCCCATCGTGTCGCTGTCGAAGGGGCTGGAGCGCACCTCGCTGAAGCGGATGAGCGAGGTGTCTGCCGACGCGATGCCGGGACATCCGGTCGCAGTGCTCACGGGGCCGAACCTCGCAAAGGAGATCCTCGGGGGGCAGCCGGCGGCGAGCGTCGTCGCGATCGACGACCTCACGATCGCCACCGAACTGCAGCGCATCTTCAGTCGTCCGAGCCTCCGCGTGTACACCAATGCCGATGTCGTCGGCTGCGAGGTGGCCGGGGTGGTCAAGAACGTCATCGCGATCGCTGCCGGAATGGCGGAAGGGATGGGATTCGGCGACAACACCCGCGCCACGCTGATCACGCGTGGGCTCGCCGAGATGACCCGTCTCGGCGTGGCGATGGGCGGTCATCCCGAGACGTTTGCGGGGCTCGCTGGGATGGGCGACCTGATCGCCACGTGCTCATCGAAGCAGAGCCGCAACAACCAGGTGGGGCTGCAGTTGGGGCAGGGCAAGACGATCGAGGACATCTTGGCCGCCACCAACATGGTGGCCGAGGGCGTGAAGTCGTCGCCGAGCGTGCTCGACCTCGCACGCCGGTACGGTGTCGAGATGCCGATCACCGAACAGGTTGTCGCCGTCTGCCACGAGCACCGTCCCGCTCCGGACGCGCTGGCTGCGTTGATGCAGCGCAGCCGCAAGAGCGAATTCGACGCGTGACGGCCGAGCCGACCTCGGACACGCTGATCGACGCCGACACGCTGGTCGGGGTCACCGGTGCCGCCTGCCGGGCGCTCGTGTCGCCATGTGGTGACGTGATCCCCTTGCGCGGTCTCGCCGACGATGTCGCGTTGCAGTGGTACATCGCCGCCGAGGATCGATGGCACGTTCCCGCCGGCGAGCCGGCGATCCGTCAACACCGCATCGAAGGCGCCCCGGTGACCGAAACCCGGCTGAAGGTGCCCGAGGGCGACGCGGTGCAACGGGTCTGGTCGGTGCCCGATGCCGGCGGCCTCACCGTGATCGAGGTCGAGAACCAGTCGGCGCTGCCGTTCGCCGTTGCGTTCACCGGTCCACGTGTGCTCACCGAGCGGCCGCCGGCCGACGTCCCGATCGAGGGCATCGAGTTGCCGGGCGACGCGATCGTGCTCCCGTCGCTCACAGCGCCTCGATCCGTGTGGCGATCCCGCACGATCCCGCTCGCTTCTCGACCTGGGCGCTGCCGACGCTGTCGCCGGCGATGGCGATCGTCCGCGGCTGGGAGATGGTGGCCCACCGTGCCAGCAGGCTGGTGCTGCCCGATGCTGGGCTCGGCGAAGCCGTGACCGCGGCGCGCGCCGACCTGCTCCTCGCAGGCCCCGTCGCTCTGGACGACGACCCGATCGGGTTCCTGCTCGACGTCGCCGAGCTCGGACGGTTGGGCGACGACGCGGATGCCTGGATGCCCGAGATCGTCGAACCGATTGCCTCGATCGCTCGCCTCGACGACGATGAAGTGGATCTCGCCCTCCGCGCGTGCGAGCGCCTTGCCCTGTCGGCCGACGACGAACGTGCGGCCGGCGACATCGCTCGAGTCCGTGCTCGGCGGGTGCGAGATGGGCATGCGTCGGTCCTCGCGCCGAGTGCCCCGAGTTCGTTCTCCGGTCTTCGACAGGGAGCATCGGTCGGACGATTCGTCGCGCAGGTCGAGCAACGGATCGCCGACGAGGGGCGATTGCTGCCGCTCGGCATCCCGCGCCGCTGGCTCGGATCCAACTTCGAGGTACACGGGGTCCCGACCGGGCCGCGGTCGACGGTCGGTTTCGCCGTGCGCTGGCATGGGGAGCGCCCTGCCGTGCTGTGGGAGCAGCAGGGAGCCCCGCAAGTACTCACCGCACCCAAGGTCGACCCGGAGTGGTCGAGCCGGGCGCCGTCGGGGGAGTCGCTGTGGGCGGCGCCGCCTCAGCCGACGCGAATCGGCGTCAGCATCGATCCGATCGTGCCGTGACCTCGACGCGCGGCCGGCGCAGCACCCGACCATCGAAGAAGCGTGCGCCGACGCGTGCGATCGAGAAGGAGATGTGGGAGCGGGGCCACGACCTCGTGGTCGGGATCGATGAGGTCGGCCGCGGTGCGTGGGCGGGGCCGTTGTCGGTCGGAGCCGCAGTCCTGCCGCGCGATACGCGCGTCAACGGGGTGCGCGACTCCAAGCTGCTCACCGAACGTGAGCGTGAGGCACTCTTCGACAAGCTCACCGAGTGGTGCGTTGCGTGGGCGGTCGGCTCGGCAACACAGGACGAGTGTGACCACCTGGGGATGTCGGCAGCGCAGAAGTTGGCGGCTCGACGGGCGATCGACGGGCTCGGGGTCGCCCCCGATGTGGCCGTCACCGACGGGACGTGGGACTTCGTGTCGCCGAGCGTTCCGAACGTCGAGTTGGCAGTGAAGGCCGATCTGCGCTGTCTGAGTGTGGCGACGGCGAGCATTCTCGCGAAGGTCGTCCGCGACCGTGAGATGCGCGCGCACGCGGAGAGTTACCCGCACTGGTCGTTCGACACCAACAAGGGGTACCCCTGTCCGCTGCACAAGGCGGCGCTGCTGGGGTACGGCCCGTCGGCGATCCATCGCCGTAGCTGGGTCTTCATGGACCACTACGTGCCGTGGAGCGCAATCCGCCGAACCCCTCCCGGCGGCCAGTCGGCTCTCTTCTGATCAGGTCGTGGCGGTGAGCTGTGCCAGAAAGCGATCGGCCCAGCCCTGGACGTCGCTCTTGCGGATCTGATCGCGCAGGCCGGCCATCCGGGCTCGCCGCTCGTGGCGGTGCATCTCGACGGCCGTGACGATCGCCTGCTGCAGCGCATGGTCGTCGTGGGGGTTGACCTGGACGGCATCGGTGAGCTCGTCGGCGGCACCGGCGAACTCCGACAGCACGAGCACGCCGTCACCGTCGATGTGCGACGCCGCGTACTCCTTGGCCACGAGGTTCATGCCGTCTCGGAACGGGGTGACGAGCATGACGTCGCCGGCCCGGTAGAGCGCGATCAGCTCGTCGAACGGGAGTGTCTGATACAGGTAGTGCACCACGGGCAGCCCGATGCGGCTGTAGCGACCGTTGATCTCGCCCACGAGGCGTTCCACCTCATGGCGCTCGTCCTGATAGTGCTCGACGGCTTCCCGGGTGGGTGTGGCGACTTGCACCATCACGTGACGTTCAGGGTCGAGCTCACCTGACTCGAGCAGGGCGGCGAAGGCTTTGAGACGCAGCCCGATGCCCTTGGTGTAGTCGAGGCGATCGACGCCGAGCAGGATCACCTCGGGGTCGCCGAGCCGAGCGCGGATCTGGCTCATTCGCTGGCGGGTGGCCCGACCGGCCGCGGTCGCCTCGACGTCGCCGACGTCGATCGAGATCGGGAATGTGCCGACACTCGTGGTGTGGGTGGGATTGTCGATCACGTTGTCGTGTGCGTCGACGCCGGCCAATTCGTGTGCTGCGGCGACGAAGTTCGCCGCGTCCTTCGGGCGCTGGAAGCCGACGAGATCGCACCCGAGCAAGCCGTTGACCACCTCGGAGCGCCAGGGCAGACGGGAGAACAGCTCGTACGGCGGAAACGGGATGTGCAGGAAGAACCCGATGGTGATGTCCGAGCGCCGCTCGCGCAGCAACTGAGGTACCAACTGCAGTTGGTAGTCGTGGATCCACACCAGGGCGTCCGGCGGAGCGATCTCGGCCAACGCGACCGCGAAACGTTCGTTGACCGCCCGATAGGCATCCCACTGTTCGCTGGAGTACGTCGACTCGCGCAGCGCGTCGTGATACAGCGGCCAGAGGGCATCGTTGGAGAAGCCCTCGTAGTACAGCTCGATCTCCTCCGTGGTGATCGGCACGGGGTGGAGGTCGACGCCCTCGACCTCGAAGGGGTCGGTGTGATCGTCGGAATTGCCGGTCCATCCCACCCAGATGCCACCGCTGTCGCGCAGCATCGGGAGCAGGGCGCGCACCAGGCCACCGGGACTCGCCGTCCAGCCATCGTCGGAACGCATCACCGGCAGCCGGTTGGCGGCGACCACGATCGGCCGGTCGATCGTCGGCGACTCCTGGGGGTCGGCGAAGTCGGGGGGCAGGCTCATCCGACTCGATCGAGGGCTTGTTCGAGATCGGCGACCAGATCGGCGGAGTCCTCGATTCCGACCGACAGGCGCACCAGATTGTCGGGCACCTCCAGCGGCGAGCCAGCAGCAGACGCATGGGTCATCGCTCCAGGGTGCTCGATCAAACTCTCGACGGCGCCGAGCGATTCGGCGAGGGTGAAGATCTCGGTGGAGTCGGCGACGTTCATCGCTGCCTGCATGCCCGCTTTGACCGTGAACGAAACCATCCCGCCGAAGTCGCTCATCTGCTTCGCTGCTGCACCGTGCCCGGGGTGATCGGGAAGCTGCGGGTAGAGCACCCGCTCGACCGCACGGTGGCCGCTGAGCAGGTCGACCACGGCGCGAGCGTTCTCGCAGTGGCGGTCCATCCGCACGGCCAGCGTCTTGACGCCGCGCAGCACGAGGTAGCAGTCGAACGGCGCCGGTACCGCCCCGGCAGCGTTCTGCGTGAACCGCAATCGGTCGGCCAGGTCCGGGTCGTCGACCGCGACGAAACCGCCGAGCACATCGCTGTGCCCACCCAGGTACTTGGTGGCCGAATGCACCACGATGTGAGCACCGAGCGTGAGCGGTTGTTGCAGGTAGGGCGTGGCGAAGGTGTTGTCGACCACCACGATCGCGCCGTGCGCTCGCCCGATCTCGGCGATCGCCTCGATGTCGAAACAGGTGAGGAGCGGGTTGGTGGGCGTTTCGAGCCAGACCATGCCGACGTCATCGGGCCAGTTCGCCTGCAGCGCCTCGAGGTCGGTGAGGTCGACGGCGGTCCACGGGAAGCCGAGTGGCTCCCACACCTTGGAGATCAGTCGGAACGTGCCGCCGTACGCGTCGTTGCCCAGCAGGATCCGTTGGCCGGGACGCAACAGCCGCAGGATGTTGTCCTCGGCGGCGAGCCCGCTCGCGAATGCGAGGCCGTGGGTCGCGTGTTCGAGCGATGCGACCTGAGTCTCGAGCGCCGAGCGTGTGGGATTGCCCGACCGCGAGTACTCGAAGCCCTTGTGGCCGCCGACGCCGTCTTGGGCAAAGGTGGTCGACAGCGAGATCGGGGTCACCACCGCACCGGTGGTGGGCTCGGGGTCTTGTCCGGCGTGGATGGCGCGTGTCGAGAATCCGTGGCCGGCAACGGTGTCGTCGAGGTCACCCATGGTCGTCTCCTCCTGACTCGATGGCGGCGTCGGCGACGGCGCCGAAGTAGGCGAGTACGTCGGTTCGGGTGAGCACGCTGAGGGGACGCCCGCCGGACAGCACCAGGAGTGCCGGGGCGGTTTCGAGCATCTCGACCGCGAGTTCGAGCTTCTGGCCGACGCCGATCATCGGAAGCTTCGGTCCCATCACCTTCTCGACCGGCGTCGACAGCACGCCAGGGTCTCGGTAGATCGACTCCATCAGCTCGAGTTCGTCGATCGAGCCGGACACCTCGGCGGCTGCGAACGGCGGCGTGTTCTTGCAGACCGGGAGTTGGCTGACCCCGGTGGAGCGCATGATCTCGATCGCCTCGGACACCAGCTGTTGCGGGTTGACGTACAGCAGGTTCTCGATCGAGGCGTTGCGAGTGTCGAGCACTGCTCCGACGCACTGGTCGCATTCGCGGAGGAAACCGAAGTTGGCCATCCACTCGTCGTCGAAGACCCGCGACAGGTATCCACGTCCGGAGTCGGGATTGAACACCACCACCACGTCGTCGGGCTTGGCGCCTTTGGCGACCTTGATCGCAGCGGCGACCGCCATGCCACCGGATCCGCCGATCAGGATGCCCTCTCGCTGGCTCACGTAGCGGGCGGTGAGGAAGCTCTCCTCGTCGCTGATCGGGATGATGTCGTCCAGGAGTTCCGGTTCCCAGGCAGCCGGGAAGAAGTCCTCCCCGACGCCCTCCACCAGGTACGGGCGCCCGGACCCTCCGGAGAACACCGATCCTTCGGGGTCGGCGGCGATGATCTGGATGTCGGGATTCATCGACTTGAGGTAGCGCGCCACACCGGTGATCGAACCGCAGGTGCCTGCCCCGGCGATGAAGTGGGTGATTCGGCCAGCGGTCTGCCGCCAGATCTCGGGGCCGGTGGTCTTCACGTGGGCGACGGGGTTGTGCGGATTCTGGTACTGGTTCGGGCGGAAGGCGCCCAGCTCGTTCGTGAGGCGCTCGGCGACGCTGTAGTAGCTCTGGGGGTCGTCAGGCTCGACCGCCACCGGGCAGACGACGACCTCGGCACCGTACGCCTTCAGCAGGGAGATCTTCTCGGGGGCGACCTTGTCGGTCATCACGAACACGCAGGTGTAGCCCCGTTGGGCGGCCACGATCGCGAGGCCGACACCGGTGTTGCCGCTGGTCGGTTCGACGATGGTCCCACCCGGTTGGAGGAGCCCCTCGCGCTCGGCGGCGAGGATCATCTCGAGCGCGGGCCGATCCTTGGCCGATCCGCCGGGGTTGGTGGCCTCGTGTTTCATCGCGAGGACACACTCGATGCCTTCGAGCTCGCTGATCTGTTTCATCCGCACCATCGGCGTGTTGCCGATCGTGTCGACGACCGAATCGTGGATCTCGGTGCCATCCAGCCGGGTGTCGTGCTGGTCGGCGGACCTGGTGTCGCTCATGTGCCCGACAGTACCCGCGGCGTCGGAGGTCACCTGAAGACGCGGTCGGCCAGCCGACTGACGGCGGTGGGACGTGGGATCTCGATGCCGTCCGGCAGCAGGTCAGGGTGGTGCTCGGCGAGAAATGCCAGCAGTTGACCGGCGGAGGGGTTCACGAAGCCGGTGTCACCCACCACCACGGTGGGCACGGTCTCGTTGCCGTTGGCGTGCAAGCGCACGATCTCGGCGTCGGCCGGGTCGTCCCAGATGTTGTGCTCGACACGCTCGACCCCGAACTTGTCCAGCTTGCGTTGCAGCATCGAGCAGAAACCGCACCCGGGCCGCCAGTAGAAGTCGATCTGCGTCGTCGGTGTCGCAGGCGACGACGGAACGTCAGCTGATTCGGGTCCGGAGGTCTCGATGGTCATGTCCGGTGCAACGACGGCGTCGGTGTGGTATTCCCGGCCCGGCTGGGTGGCGGGAGCGTGCGATGAGGTGCTTGGAACCAACGGGTGTGCTGCGAGCGTCGAACATGCAGCGTTCGACGCTCGGTCGGCGACGACCAGGGGGAAGCGATGACGATCGAATTCGATCCACTGTCCAACGGTGAGGGGCGCAGCGCGAGCACTGGCCATCGTCGGCTCGCGGCCGGCGACGGACGATGACTCGGAAGCTGCGGGGTCCGCCGTCGA
Source organism: Ilumatobacteraceae bacterium (assembly GCA_963793335.1). Classification (GTDB taxonomy): domain Bacteria; phylum Actinomycetota; class Acidimicrobiia; order Acidimicrobiales; family Ilumatobacteraceae; genus Sva-07. The sequence goes on from CAWBZS010000004.1 coordinate 405,887, forward strand.
CGAGTCCGACGGGGTGCGGTCGTCGGGCGGTCAGGGCCATCCGGCGTGGTCGACATGGGCGGCGCACCGTGGTACGCCGAAGCGTTCGCGGGGCGAGCGATCTCGTCGCTCATGCTCGGTGCCAACGACAGCAACCCGCACCGGGTGGTCGTGGTGCAGACACCGCCGGAGGTGACCAACGTGCGCGTCCCCTTCGACGACGGCTCGGTCGACGAGCGCGCACCGCAGAACGGCTTCGCGCTGTTGACGGTGCCGGGCACGATGCCCGAGCCGATCGACGGTGGCGACGGGCCCGGTGACGAGTACATGTACTTCGATGCTTCCTCCCCGGCGTTCGTCGAGTCGTGCACACCCCCGCCGCCGGCGTTGCCGGACCCCGGCGAGCAGCCGGCCGACCCCGCGACCGCCGAGGCGGACATCAGCGCTGCGATGGCTGCGCTCTCCGGTGCGATCGGCTCCGACAGCGAGGCCGGTGACTTCCTCGACGACGCCACCGGTGTGGCCGAGGCACGCGAGCAGGTGCAAGCCGGCGGGTTCGCCTCGGACGCGGCCAGTGCGAGCGCCACGATCGACGAACTCGTGTTCACCGCTGCGGATGAAGCGTGGTTCCACTACAGCATCGACACCGACGGCAACGACTTCACCAATCGCTACGGAATCGCCGTCGTCGTCGACGGAGCGTGGAAGATCACCAGGGCCACCGTGTGCCAGGACCTGTCGCTCGCCGGCGGCGACTGTGGGCCCGGATGGGAACCGATCCAGCCGCCGAGCGCCGCGTCCGCGTCGACGAGTACGGCGAAGCCACGCCAATCGAACCGCTGGACTGAACAGCCACCGTGGATCCACTGGCAGACTGACCGGGTGAGTTCCGCTGCCTTCGATTCGTCCATCCTGCTCGATCGTCTCGCCCGAGTGCGTGCGGCGATGGGAGCGCAGCACGTCGACACGGTGCTGCTGTCGGTGGGGCACGATCTGCCATATCTCACCGGGTACACGGCGATGCCGTTGGAGCGCCTCACGATGCTGGTGCTCCCGCGCGAGGGTGACGCCACGTTGCTGATCCCGGCGCTCGAGGCGCCGCGGGTGGTCGAGCAACCGGGTGTGTTCGAGATGTTGCCGTGGGGTGAGACCGATGACCCCACTGCGATCGTCGCCCGCCTGGCCTCGGGATCGCAGCGCATCGCCGTCGGCGATCAGATGTGGGCTCGTTTCCTCGTCGAGCTGCTCGCGCACCTCCCGGCGGCGGAGTACCGGCGGGCAGTCGACGTCGTCGGCCCGCTGCGAATGGCGAAAGATGCCGCGGAGATCGATGCGCTCGCGGCGGCTGGAGCGGCGGTCGATCGGATCGCCGGCGAGCTGCAGCGGGGCGAGATTCCGCTGGTGGGTCGGACGGAAGCGGAGGTGTCGGCGCACCTCGGTCGGCGCATCATCGAGGAGGGTCACGACAAGGTCAACTTCGCGATCGTCGCCGCCGGCGAGAACGCGGCCAGTCCCCACCACCATGCGGGTTCACGCGTGATCCGAGAGCACGAGATCGTGCTCTGCGACTTCGGTGGCACGATGAACGGCTACTGCTCCGACACCACCCGGTGCGTGTTCACCGGCGAGCCCGCCGCGGACGTGGCCGAGGCCTATGCGGTGCTGCACGAGGCCCAGCAGGCCGGTGTCGATGCTGGAGTCGTGGGCACACCGTGCGAGGACGTCGACCGGGCGGCCCGTCGGGTGATCGCCGATGCGGGCTACGGCGAGTGGTTCATCCACCGCACCGGACACGGGATCGGGATGGAGGAGCACGAGGACCCGTACATCGTGGAGGGCAACTCGCTGCCACTGGCGCCCGGACACGCCTACAGCGTCGAGCCGGGGATCTACGTGCCCGGCAAGTGGGGGATGCGCCTCGAAGACATCGTCGTGGCCACCGAGCAGGGTCCGATTCGCCTGAACGACTCGAATCACTCGCTCGTCAGCGTGTCGGCGTAGTTCGCGCCCCCGACCGAAACCGTTCAGCCGGTGGTGAAGGCCGACTCGTCGGCGTCGGGGTCGACCGCGACGAGTTCGATGGCGAGGTCGTTGCCGTCGTAGCGGGCGAGCGGGCCCGAGTCGAGCGCGGAATACACCTTGGTGCCGCCGGACACGGCGACGTCGGCGCACACTGCCGGCGCTCCGGCGATCTCGGCGGTGTATCCCGTCGACTCACCGAGGCGCCGCCCGGCGTCGACGCGCAACCGTCGCTCGAAGCTCGATCCGTAGAAGTCGTGGGTGATCTGCACATCGCTCACCCGGGCATCGTTGATGGTGGCTTCGCACTCCTGGGCCGTGAGGCTGCAGGTGGCAACGGTGCCGCTGCCGTCGAGGAATCGCACGTCGTTGATCGTGATCGAGCGACGGCTGTTGTCGGCCTGGACCACCCGGGCGTTCGACTCCATGCCGCCGAGACGGGTGAGGATGGTGTAATCGGCGGTGAACTGCTCGAGGCGAACCATCTCGAGTCGGTCGAGCACGGCGTCGATCGCCTCGTCGCCGGTCGACTGTTGGACGGGCTGATCGTCGTCGAAACTGGGCCGCGGGCCGGTTGCGCACGCGCCGAGCACCACCGATGCAGCCGCGACGAACACGGTGAGCGAACGCAGCGAACCGGTGTGACGTCGGCGTGGGAGCTGGGACATGGCGTCGTCAGGCTACGGCGTTACCGTTGTGGATCGTGATCAGCCTCGACGCCGCCACGGTGCTTCTCCAGTGGGCCACCGGCGGCATGCTGTTCTGCTGGTTCACCACCCGCCGTCGCATTGCCAGCCTCGGTTACGGATGGCTGCTTCGAGGCGTCTACTTCTGCTTCGCCGCCGGAGCGCTGGCCGCTGGGCTCTCGTTCGGTGTGGTGCCAGTGCGCGAAGCGGCATCCGTCGGCGTGATGATCGCCTGTGCGGTCGCCCTGGTCGTCTCGGTTCGGCGCAAGGCCGCCGGCGTGAGCGGCGCACGTGCCGAACACGACCGCCGCAGCGAGCGCGTTGCTGCGATGACGGGCATCGAGCGCACCGGCCAGGCCGACGATGCCGATACTGATGCCGCCGATGTCGCCGATGGTGGCGACGCAACGAACGTCGACCCCTCGCGCAGTACCTCGACCGATCGGCTCGGGCCCGAGTTCCCGCCGGTGCTCGACCTCGTGCCGGTGTTCATCGGGGCGGTCGGCCTCGTCGCCGCAGCGCTCGATGCCGGCGGCAACCCAGCGGTGGCGTTGGCTCGCACGCTGGTCGGTGCAGCGTTCATCGGAGCGATCTCCGACGCAATGCTGCTCGGTCACTGGTATCTCACGCAGCCGGGCCTCCCTCGCCGGCTCCTCAACGAGATGGTCGCCGCGCTGAAGTGGCTGTGGCCTGCGGAATTCCTGGTGATGCTGCTCCCGACCGGGATGATCGCCGTGCTCACCGGCTCGGTCGACGACGGTTGGGGCGGCATGCTCGGCTGGATGTGGTTGATGTGCTCGATCACCACGATCGTGCTGATCTTCGTGACCCAGGCGGCCTTGAAGGAGCGGGCCTACTCCGCAGTGATGGCGGCCACCGGGCTGCTGTATCTCGCGATCCTGACCGGGTTCGGCATGGACATCGTGCCTCGTGCCATCCTCGCCGGCAGCTGACACAGCGCCGACCGGCGCGGCGATGTGATTGACTCTGCCCATGGCGAGGCCGGTGTGGAGTGGCACGATTTCTTTCGGGTTGGTGGCAATCCCGGTGAAGCTCTTCCATGCCGTCCGCCGCCAGAGCGTGTCGTTCAACCAACTCGACGAACGCAACATGGCGCGGATCCGGTACCGGAAGGTGAATGCCGACACCGGTGACGAGGTCGGCGACGACCACATCGTCAAGGGCTACGAGATCTCCAAGGGTCGCTACGTGGTCGTCGATCCGGACGAACTCGAACCGTTCATGCCGGTGGCCACCAAGTCGGTCGACCTGGAGGAGTTCGTCGATCTGGCCGAGATCGACCCGGTCTTCTTCGACACCGCCTACCACCTGGCACCCGACGGGCCGCCGAAGCCGTACGTCCTCCTGGCGCGGGCGATGGAGGCGAGTGGCAAGGTGGCGATCGGTCGGTTCGTGATGCGCAACAAGCAGTACACGGCGGCGATCCGGGCCGAGGACGGCCGACTGGTGATGTCGACGCTCGCCTACGCCGATGAAGTGCTCGACCCCGCCTCGATCGAGGAGCTCCAAGGTCTCGACGACGTCGAGGTGAGCGACCGTGAGGTGGCGATGGCCGAGTCGCTCGTCGAGTCGTTGACGGCAGCGTTCGAGCCGGAGAAGTACCGCGACGAGTACCGCGAAGAAGTGATGGCGCTCATCCAGATGAAGGCCGACGGCGAGGAGTTCGAAGTGCTCGAGTCCGCTGCAGAGAAGCCGAAGGTGGTCGACATCATGGCGGCGCTCGAAGCGAGTGTGACCGCTGCGAAGGAGGCCCGCGGTCGTCATCCGTCCGAGAAGTCGGCCTGACCGGCTGCGTGGACCGCGTCGATGGCTGCTCCGATCGAGGTCGATGTCGAGGGTCGCTCGGTGCGACTCACCAACCTCGACAAGGTGCTGTACCCGTCGGGCTTCACCAAGGCCGACGTCGTCGACTATCACCTGCGCGTCGCTCCGACGATCGTCGCGCACCTCTCCGGCCGTTGCATCACGTTCCGTCGCTATCCCGACGGCACCGATCGCGACGGATTCTTCGAGAAACGATGTCCGTCGCATCGTCCCGACTGGGTGCCGGTGGCGCGTGGGCCCGGCGATCGCCGCGGCGGTATCGACTTCTGCCGCATCGAGGACGCTGCCACGATGGTGTGGGCCGCCAACCTGGCGGCGATCGAACTGCATGCGCCGATGGCGCTGGCAGTCGACCTCGATCGCCCACGGGCGTTGGTGTTCGACTTCGACCCGGGACCGCAGACCTCGATCGTCGAGTGCTGCCAAGTGGCCGTCGGGGTGCGGGCGATCCTCGACTCGGTCGGCCTCGAAGGCTGGTGCAAGACCTCGGGTTCCAAAGGGCTTGCAGCTGTATGTGCCGCTGAACACCGACGGTGTCACCCACGAGGCGACCGCCGACTTCGCGTTGGCCGTCGGGCAGGTCATGGAGCGGCAGATGCCCGGCCGGGTGACCACCGTGATGGCGAAGTCGGAGCGGCCCGGCAAGGTGTTCGTCGACTGGAGCCAGAACGCGCTCCACAAGACGACGATCGCTCCGTACTCGCTGCGGGCTCGACACGACCCGACCGTGTCGACGCCGGTGTCGTGGGACGAGGTCGAGCACTGTGCCGTCAGCGGCGACGATCTCCGGTTCGAGGCGCCGGTCGTGTTGCAGCGCATCGCGGAGTTGGGCGACCTGTTCGCGCCGGTGCTGACGACCCGTCAACACCTGCCGACTCCGTCCTGACCGGTCACGGTTCCTGAGGGGTTGCCGCCACCTGGAGGCCGCCGGCGGTCATCATGGTGTGGTGCACCCCAGGGCGCTGACTCGGCGCAGCTTCTCCGCGATCTTCGTCGCCACCGCGACGTTGGTGGTTGCGGCGTGTTCCACACCGACCGTGCAGTCCGACGGGGAGTCGGATGGTCCGTCCAGCGAGCCGGCACCGTCATCGACCGAGCTCTTCGACATCGACCAGGGAGATCCGCTGCCGTTCCCCGGCTACGACATCGATCGGGTGACGATCGCGCCCCTTCCGAAGCCTGATGCATCGGGTGCAGACGGCGCACCGCTGACCGGTTGGGCTGCGTTCGACGCGTCGCTGCAGCGCGAGGTGCTCCAAGGTGGATCCGATGCGGTGTCCGTTGCCGTGTCGATCGACGGTGACATCGTCCACCGAGCGGCGATGGGCGTCGCGCATCCCGGACACCCTCGTGCCGGCGGAAACCGGGGACAAGTTCCGCATCGCCAGCATCTCGAAGCCGATCACGGCGATCGTCGCCCTGCAGCTGGTGCAGGACGGCCTCGTCGGCCTCGACGACCCGGTCGGTGGGGTCGTCGCCAACGCGGTGGGTGTCGATGCGCCGAACGGTCGGTCGGCGAGCATCACGCTGCGGCAGTTGCTCACCCACACGTCCGGATTCCCGCAGTACGAGAATCTGTTCTTCCGCAATCAGGCGGGCTCGTGCACGGAAGCGGCGGTCGTCGGCTTCACCCGGGCGGTGTCGGGGCCGGGCTTCCGGTACAGCAACATGAACTACTGCGTGCTCGGTCTGCTGATCGAGGAGTTGACCGGCATGGCGTACGAGGACGCCGTGTACGAGCGGCTGCTCACGCCTCTGGGGTTGTCGGGGATGCGTCTCGCCCCGACCCAGGAACCGGATCCCGGCGAGGCGGTGCATCGGACCGTGCCGGGGCGCAACTACATGGAGGTGCTCGCCGCGGCCGGCGCCTGGGTCGCGTCCCCCAGCGACCTGGTCACGATCTTCAACGCACTCGATCTGGACACCCCCGGGTGGAAACCGCTGACGGCCGAGACGCTGGGGGTCATGACGACCAGTGCGACCAACGCCGCTGCACCCGACCGCGGGTACGCGATGGGGTTGATCCTGTACGGGGGTGGTGCCGCCGGGCACACCGGCACCATCGAGAGCACGCACGCAATGGTCCTCGATCGCGCCGACAACGTCACGTGGGCGGTGACGGTCAGCGGCCAGAACCCGAGTGAGACCGTTCGGCTGCTCGGCATGGTCGACCGGGCGCTCGCCGCCGGTGGTTTCGTGGCCGGCTGATGGATGACGACCCGATCGCACTCACGGTGATCGGCGGCTACCTCGGCGCCGGCAAGACGTCGCTCGTCAATCACCTGCTTCGCAACGCACAGCGGACGACGCATCGGGGTGATCGTCAACGATTTCGGTGCGCTGGCGATCGACGCCGATCTACTCGTCGGTGCGCAGCGAGACGCCGACGTGATCGGCCTCGCCAACGGTTGTGTGTGCTGCTCGGTCGGCGCCGGCCTGCACGAGGCGCTGGAGCAGCTGGCGCAGCGTCCGGAACGGTTGGACCATGTCGCTGATCGAGGTGAGCGGTGTCGCCGACCCCGCAGCTGCAGCGGCGTGGGGCACCGTGGCGCCGTTCGAACCCGCTGGCGTGATCGTGCTCGCGGATGCGTCGACGGTCGAGCGGATGGCCGGACGATCGTTTCGTCGGCGGCGAAGTGCGTCGCCAGCTGCAGGGCGCCGATCTGCTCCTGGTCACCAAGACCGATCTCTGCGATGTCGATCAGGTGGCACGGACGAGTGCGTGGCTCGACGACGTTGCGGCCGGTGTTCCCCAGATCGAGGTGGTCGACGGGGCGATCGAACCGACCGTGGTTCTCGGCGTACGACCGCCATCGATCGGGGCCCGAAGCCGGGCACCACTCGGTGGGGTGGAGCACGTGCACCGATACGACTCGTGGTCGTGGTCCAGCGACCAGGCAGTCGAACTCGGGTGGCTGCACGATGCTGCCACGTCGTGGCCCGACGCGGTGATTCGAGCGAAGGGCGTCGTCCGTCTCGTCGACGGCACGGCGGTGGTGATCCAACGGGTCGGACGTCGAGTGGAGAGTCGCCCGAGCCCGCACGTTCCGGACATCTCGCAACTGGTGGCGATCGCCGTGCGCACCGACCCGCCGACCCCGCAACCGTCGATGTTCGCCTGACGGCCTGGGTGTCAGGAGGGGCGCGCCGCCTCGAATGGCCTGCCACCGACCACGGTGCCCCACACGCCGATGTCTCGAATCGCGAGCGGATCGACGGTGAGCGGGTGGTCCTCGAGCACGGTGAAGTCGGCTGCCTTGCCGCATTCGATCGTGCCGAACTCGGCGTCGAGGTGCATCTGGTAGGCGGAACCCAGCGTCACCGAACGAAGCGCCGATGCCGGTGAGATTCGTTCGTGTTCGCCGAGGATGCGTCCCGACGGTGTCGTGCGATTGACCGCACACCACATGGTGTGGAGTTGTCCGAGCGGTGTGATGTTCGCATCGGAGTGCAGCGAGAACGACACGCCTTCGCGCTCGGCGGTGGCGGCTGCCTCCATGCGTCGAGCACGCTCGGGCCCGACGGTGATGTCGTGGTGCTGGTCACCCCAGTACCAGAGGTGGTTGGCGAAGAGGTTGGCGCACATGCCCAGCTTGGCCATCCGGCGGAACTGCGCAGCGGTGGTGAGTTGGCAGTGCTGCACGGTGTGGCGGTGGTCGAGCCAGGGGCGCTCGATCACGAGTTGTTCGACGGTGTCGATCCAGGCGTCGATGGTGAGGTCGCCGTTGCAGTGGGCATGGATGTTGATGCCGCGCTCGTGAAACGGTCGGGCGATGTCGAGCAGCTGGTCGGGGGCCACCATCCATTGGCCGTGGTCGGTGCCGGTGTAGTAGCCGGGCCATCCCATCTTGGCGGTGAAGCCCTGGATCGACCCGTCGAGCACGATCTTCAGCCCGGCGGTGCGCAGCTTGTCGGAGTCGCCGGCAGCGAGTTGGAGCAGCAGTTCGGCGGCCTCGGCCCAGTCGGAGCTCCCGGGCGGCAGGCCGTGGAGATGGCGTTGCAGGATGCGCGCCGGGTAGTCGTCGCGGTCGACGACCTCGTGCCACTGGGCCACTTCCTCGGGTCGCGTCAGCCCGAAGCTGCCGAGGTCGCACAGCATGGTGGTGCCCGTGTTCGCGCACAGCTGGCCCAGCGCCTCCAGCGATCGCGGGTCGGTCATCGCCTGGCCGATCACGGCGAGACCCGACCGCGCCAGTGCGATCGCCGGCATCTCCTGGAGTTCGCCGTTCGGGTCTCCGTGTGCGTCGCGGGCGACACCCGGGGTGGTGGCGGCCCGGGTGATCTCGTGGCGTTCGAGCATGGCGGTGTTGACCGTGGCGAGATGGGCGCTCGCGTGGAACACGAAGATCGGACGTTCGGTGGAGACGCGGTCGAGGTGCTCGCGGGTGAGCCGTTCCTCGCCGGTGAAGTAGATCGGGTCGAACCCGCCGACCACGATCGGGTCGGACGAGCCCTGCGTCTCGTCGTCGAGTTCGCGGAGACGGTCGAGGAACGCGTCGTAGGTCCGGATCCCGGGTGTCACACCCCCGTCGACGCGGTGGCGGTCGAACCAGCCGACGTAGGGGAGCAGGGCAAAGGCTCCTTCGAGGCGATGGCCGTGCGCTTCGATCATCCCCGGCGTCAGCACGTGGTCGGCGAAGCGTCGGTCGACCTCGTGGGGTCCCCAGCTGGTGCACTCCTCGAGTGACCCGGCGGCCAGGACCTTGCCGTCGCGCACGGCAACCGCCTCCACTTCGGGCTGGGCCGGATCCATCGTGACGATGGTGCGGGCGGGGTAGATCGTCGTGCCGGTCACCCGTTCGAACGTACTGCGTCAGGCCAGGAGCGGGGCGACCTCGGCGGCGATCAGGTCGAGGTGATCGAGGTCGGCGAGATCGAGGATCTGGAGATAGATCCGCTCGGCGCCGGCGTCGGCCCATCGACGGATCGTGGCGGCGGCCTCCTCGGGCGTTCCTGCGACGCCGTTCGTTCGGAGTTCATCTGGCTCTCGCCCGATCGACGCGGCCCGCCGTGCGAGCTCTGCCTCGTCGGCGCCGACACAGGTGACCAGCGCTGCGGAGAACGCCATGGTCGCCGGGTCGCGATCGATCGACGCACAGGCGGCCCGCACCCGGTCGCACTGTGCCGTGAAGAAGTCGATCGGAACGAACGGCGTGTTGAACTCGGATGCGAATCGAGCAGCGAGCGCCGGCGTCCGCTTCGGCCCGCCGCCGCCGATCACGATCGGCACGGGCGACTGCACCGGCTTCGGCAGCGCTGGCGAGGCGGTCACCGGGTAGTGCCCGCCGGGTGACTCGAACTGTTCGCCGGTGGGAGTCGACCACATGCCGGTGATGATCTCGAGCTGCTCCTCCAGTCGGTCGAAGCGTTCGCCCAGGGGTGGGAACTCGATGCCGTAGGCCTCGTGCTCCTGCTGGTACCAGCCGGCGCCGAGGCCGAGTTCGACTCGGCCGTCCGACATGTCGTCGACCTGGGCAACGCTGATCGCCAGTGGACCGGGCAGTCGGAACGTCATCGACGTCACCAGTGTTCCCAGCCGGATCGTCGAGGTCTCTCGGGCGAGGCCGCCCAGGGTCACCCACGCATCGGTCGGTCCCGGCAGGCCGTCGCCGCCACCCATCGCCAGATAGTGATCGCTGCGGAAGAACGCCCCGAAGCCACACGCCTCGGCCCGCTGGGCCACGGCGAGCAGGTCGCCGTAGGAGGCACCCTGCTGAGGTTCGGTGAAGATCCGGAGGTCGGAGATGTGCATGGACGGGCAGGGTAGGGGAGCACTCCGGCGGTCGGCGCAGCGCGATCGAGCTCGGATGTGGCCAGAGGCGCTAGTTTCGGTGTTCGTGCCGGGACGGATCCAACGATTGAGCGACGCCCCCGGTGGCTTCGCACGGAACGTCTCGGTGGCGAGTCGGCTCGCCTTGGTGGTCGTGCTCGTTGCGCTCGTCTCGGTGGTGGTGACCTCGATCGTGGGGCTCAACCAGGGAAGCCGTCTCGCCGACACCGAGATCGAGGACCAACTGTCGGCGGTCGGTGCAGCGCGAGCCGACGAAGTCCAGCGGTACGTCAGGAGCCTCGAGCGCGCGGTCGTCGGCCAAGCCCTGACCCCGCGGCCGGCGATCGCGATCGCAGAGTTCACCGAGCTCTTCCGTCAGTTCGACGCCGAGCCGGTGACCGCACGCGACCAGGAGCGTGTCGAGCTGTACTACCGGGAGGTCGTCGCACCCGAGCTCTCCGAGGCGCGCGACCGTCCGGTCAGCGCCGCCGGACTGCTGCCGGTCTCGTCGGCTGCGATCACGCTGCAGGCGCGATACGTCGTGCCGGATCCGGAGACCGGCCTGCCACCCGGCCAGCTGACGGGTTGGTCGGAGTCCCACGATCAACTCGACGCCGCGTTGAGCGAACTCGCGCTCCGCGTCGGCCTCGAGGACCTGTATCTGATCGAGCCGGAGGCCTTCGTGGTCGTCTACTCGACCGACAAGCGGATCGACTTCGCCACCAGCCTGCGCACTCGGTCCGCACAGCGGCACGCAACTGGCGGCGCTGATCGACAGCCTCAGGCTGGACCCGTCGCCCGGCGACGTGGAGGTCAGAGACTTCGCGCCGTACCCGCCGGCGGGCGATCGACCGAGCGGTTTCGTGGGGAGTCCGGTGTTTCTCGACGGTGAGCTCGCGGGCTACGTGGCCGGCCGATTCGACCCCGAAGAGCTCACGAGCATCATGACCAACGATGGGGCCTGGGGCGAGCTGGGCCCGAGCGGCGAGACGTATGTCGTGGCTGCGGACACGCTGATGCGTTCCGACGCCCGGCCGTTCATCGAGGATCAGTCGGCGTACATCGAGCAGGTCGAGGCGGCGGGCACCGCGACGGCCGACGAGATCCGCTCGATGCGGTTCTTCGACACGACGGTGCTCAATCAGCCGATCGACTACCGCCTCGTCGAGGCAGCCTTCGACGGACCCTCGGAGGTCGAGACGGTGACGAACTACCTCGGCGAGGACGTGCTGTCGAACAGTCGAGTGCTCGACATCGACGGGCTCGAGTGGGTGGTCTTCGCCGAGGCCGGCGTCGACGTGATCCGCGAGCCGATCGACGTCTTCGTCCGCAACCTGCTCATCGCCATCGCCGTGTTCATCGTGGTGGTGACCTTCCTGGCGGTGCGGTGGGCCGACCGGCTGCTCGAACCGCTCCGCCTCATCTCGACCCGGCTGCGAACGATCCGCGATGGTGGCGAACCCACGGCGCTGCGCGAGCTCCCGAGCGACAGCGCCGACGAGTTCGTCGAACTCGGAGCGGACATCGACTCGATGCTCGACACGCTCCATCAGCGCACCGCAACCGCACGGCGCAGCACCGACGAGCGGCGTGTGTTGCTTCGCCGTCTGCTGCCCGCACCGGTCGCGGAACGAGCCGAGGCGGGTGATCGGGACGTCGTCGAACAGGTCTCGATGGCAACCGTGGCCGTCCTCGTCATCGGTGGACTCGGCACCCTGGTCACCGCGGGCACGCCGGACCGGGCACGTGAGTTGCTCGATCGGTTCGTGGACGAGGCAGACGACCTCGCCGCGGAGCGCGGCCTCGATCGCGTGCAGCTGAGCGGTGACACCTACGTCGCGGCGTGCGGCGTGAATCGACCGCATCTCGACCATGCTGCGCGAACCGCTGACTTCGTGCTCGATGTCGTCGAGATGCTGCACGATCTCGATCCCGATGACGAACTGTCGATTCGCGCCGGCTTGGACGCCGGCCCGATCACCGTCGGCCTGATCGGGGGCGCACGTCTGGTGCACGACACCTGGGGTTCGACGGTCCAGATCGCAGCCGAGCTCGCCCGGAGCGCGCGGTACGGCCAGGTGCTCGTGTCGACGGCGTGCCGATCCCACCTGCCGGAGCGGTTCCGCATCGACGAGACCGACCGGGTCGATGCCGGTGTGCTGCGTGGCGTCGCGGTCGACAGCGAGGCATCGGCGTGATCGACTCGTTCGAGGCGTCGAACGTCTTGGTGGCATCGATCGTCATCGTGGTGCTCCCGGCGCTGATCATCGGCGTCGGCGAGCTCGAGGAGCGGCTGCGTCAACGTGATTCGAGTTTCGGGCCGGCCGTGTCCACGTTGCGCGTGTGGGTGGTGCCGCTCACGGCGGTCTGGATGTTGCTGCGCACGCTGTTCGAGGTCGAGAGCTCCAACCCGATCGTGCGGATGTTCGCGACGGCGCTCGTGCTCGCGGTCGCTGCTGCGGCCTTGTCGGCGTTCGGGGTCCTGGTGTCGCGCATCGCCGATCGCCCTCGTCGCAGCGGCCAGCGGGCGGTACCCCGACTGCTGCTCGCGGTGCCACGGCTCGGCGTCATCCTCTTCACGGGGTGGCTCCTGCTCGCCGGCGTCTGGGGGGTCAATCTCTCGGCTGCTCTGACGGCGCTCGGCGTCACCTCGCTGGTGGTGTCGTTCGCGTTGCAGGACACCCTGAGCGGCATCGCCTCGGGATTCACGCTCCTCGCCGATCAGCCCTTCAGCGCCGGCGACTGGATCAGCTCCGAGGAGGTCGAGGGTCGGGTCATCGACGTCAACTGGCGCAGCACCCGAGTCGAAGACCGCAATGGTGACCTCGTCGTGATCCCGAACGGCCAGTTGTCGAAGGCAACGATCGTGAACTACGACCAGCCCGGACGGTTGCACCGGGTGATGGTGCCGGTGCAGATCGAGCGTTCGGCCCCGCCGACGGCAGCGAAGGCGATGTTGGTCGAGGCCGCCCGTTCCACGCCGGGCGTGGTTGCGGAACCAGCGCCGTTCGCATGGGTCACCAACATCGCCGATCCCGTCGTCGACTACCAGGCCTACATGTGGATCGACGACTACACGATCACTCCCAGGGTCCAGGCCGACTTCGCATCGCTGGTCTGGTACCTGTCGTACCGTCGAGGGGTTCCGTTGCCGAACCCTGCACAGGATCTGTATCTCTTCGACGGGAACGCGTCCGCGCTTGCGTCGCAGGTGTCGTCGGCCGACGTGCGTCAGGCACTGCTGGGGGCTCCCTTGTTGGCTGAACTCGCTGACGACGTGCTCGACGACCTCGCCACCGCGTCGACCATCGAGACGTTCCAGGCGGGCGAGGTCATCATCGCCCCTGGAAAGCTCGACGGCCTCCACATCCTCGACCACGGCCAGGCCCACCTGCTGTTGCAGTATCCAGACGGTGACGACCTCCTCGTGCTCGACCATCAGGCGGGTGAAGTCCTCGGCCTGGGGGGTGATGCCGCTGACTCCGGTCACCGCGCAGCGGTCGTGGCCACGAGCGACTGCCGGGTGATCGAGATCCCGGCGCAAGCTGCTGCTGCAGCGGTGATCGCGTCGGTGGGGTTGGCGGCGGCGCTGGAGCAGTTGAGTGTTTCGAGGCGGCGACGGTGTGATCGAGTCGTGCGGCGTGCCCGCCGAGCGGTCGGGAGCATCGGCGAGCTCTCCGAGCCTGAGGTGCCGGCAGTGGACGAGGACACCGCATGAAGCTCCGTGGCCGGAGCGATCTTCGACGTCGCCTCGAGGTGACGCTGGTCGGGGTGGCGCTCGTGTCGGTGCTGTTGCTCTCCGGGTTGAACTACGCGTTCGCCCGAATCCTGATCTCGTCCAGCGTCGAGGATCAGTTGAGCTCACTGCGTGACACCCGTATCCAGGCGATCGAGCGTGGCGGGGTTCGTGCACAAGACCAGGTGGCCACCCTCGCCGTGACGCCGAGCGTGATCACCGCCCTGGAGGACTTTGCCGCCACCTATGCCGATCTCGATCGCGACCTCACCTCGTCGCAGGTCGCCGAACTCGAAGCGGCATACGACGCAGCGTTCGATCCGCTTCGGGACGTGGGCCGAGAGGTCCCGACCAGCGCGGTGCTCCCGGCATCGGATGCCGGCAGGTACGTCCAGTACCAGTACATCCTGCGAGAACCCTGACCAGTTCGACGATCGGGACCGCCTCGACGATGCCGGCGACGGATCGAGCTACAGCGCAGCCCACGCCGAGCATCATCCGTTGATGCGCTCGCTGATGGAGAATTTCGGCGTGAGCGATCTGTTGCTCCTCGATGCCGGCAGCGGTGATGTCGTGTACTCGGTGAAGAAACGAATCGACGTCGGCACCGATGCGACGATCGGGCCATGGGCCGACGGCGCCCTCGGCGAGGTCGTCGAAGGGCTCAGAAGCGCCGCACTGGGCGACACCGTGATCTCCGACACGACGTTCTACGTTCCGGCTCGGGGCCAGGCGGTGATCTTCGTCTCCACGGCGGTCCGGTCGGGGTCCGAGGTCCTCGGTGCGGTCGTCGCAGAGCTGCCGGTGCAGGCGATCACCGACCTCGCGACGGCCGATCAGGATTGGGAACTCCTCGGGCTCGGCGAGACCGGCGACATCTACGTCGTCGGCCCTGACGGCACGCTTCGAACCGACCCTCGCGACTGGCTCGACGACAGCGAGGCGTTTCTGAGCGACAACTTCGACCGCAATCGGCGACGAGACGCTGATCGAACAGTTCCGATTGGCGGGCTCCGCTGCGCTCACCCAGGAGGCCGACAACCGCGCCATCGATGCGGCGCTCGCGGGCGACACCTTCGTGGGGACGGTGTCGAACTTCCGCGGTGACACGGTGTTCGCAGCGACGGCACCATTGCAGCTGGGCGAACAGGACTGGGCGATCGTCGTCGAACAGGACCGCTCCGAGGCCATGTCCGGGCTCTCCTCGCTGCTGCGCAGCACCCTGGTGGTCATGGCCATCCTGCTGCCGATCACCGCCCTGCTCGGATGGTGGCTGGCCAGGTCGCTGACGCGGCCGTTCGGTGAACTCGTCGACGCCGCAGGACGTATCGCCGATGGCCAGCCGGCGACCGGTGTGGGTCGGCTGGGCAACAACGAACTGGGTGACGTCGGCCGCCAGCTGGAGATCGTGGCTGCCAAGCTCGAGGCCGAGGAAGCGGCGATCGTCGCAGAGGAAGCGCAGATCATCGACGTGCTCGGCGCCGTGGTCCCGCCCCGACTGGTCGACCGAGTGCGAGAGGGTGAGCGCAGCATCTCCGACCTCCTCGAGACCGCGACCGCCGTGTCGTTCCTCGTCCAGGGGATCCCCGAAGCGACGGGATCCGACCAGGACACGGTCTTGGAGATCACCGAGTTCCTCGCGGAAGGTGTCGGTGACCTGATGGAGCAGATGGGTGTGGAACGTGTGCGCTGGTCGTCGTCCAACGCACTGTTCATGGCCGGGATGGGCCACCCCGACGCGTGCATTGACGATGCGGTGCAGTTCACGGTCGCGGTGATGGAACTGGTGATGGCCGCCGGCGACGAGTACGGCCAGCTGCTTGCTGTTCGCGCCGGGGTGGCCACCGGTGATGTTGCCAGCGGGGTGATCGGCGAGCGGCAACTCGCTTTCAGCGTCTGGGGCGAGCCCGTCAGCGAGGCACTCACGCTGGCGTCGTTCGCGCGGCCGGGTGAGATCCTGATCGACGCGACCGTTCGTGACGCCGTCGGCGCCGACTGGGACCTCGAACCTCGCGACGGGCTTGCCGGTCTGGACGACGTGTTCGAGGCGTGGACGTTGCGCCCGCCTCAGTCGCCCGGTGCGTAGTGCGCGACACTGTCGCTCATGGCTTCTCTTCACCAGCAGCGCCGGTCCGTCGACGATGTCATCGGTGACCTGACCGACAAGCGGCTCGACGATGTCAAATGGGCAGACGGCCGCACATTCGGCATGGTCTACGACGGTGGACCCTCCGTGCACGAGGTGGCCGAGCAGGCAGCACGTCTCTACCTGCACGAGAACGCGCTCAACACCAAGGCCTTTCCGTCGCTCGGTCAGATCCAGTCGGAGGTGGTTGGTTGGACGGCGTCGCTGTTGCACGGCGACGACGCCGTTGCCGGATTCCTCACGAGCGGCGGTACGGAATCGATCCTGTGCGCGGTGTTGGCGGCACGCGAGCGCGGGCTGATCGAACGCGGCGTCACCGCGCCGGAGATGGTGGTCGCCGAGTCGGCCCATGCCGCCTTCCACAAGGCCGCGCACAACTTCGGTCTGACACTGCACAAGGCGCCGGTGCAGGACGATTGGACCGCCGACGTCGACGCGATGGCAGCGCTCTGCAACGACAACACCGTGCTCGTCGTCGGCTCCGCGCCGCAGTATCCGCAAGGGGTCCAGGACGACATCGCCGCGATCGCTGCGCTGGCGTCGTCGGTCGGCGCGAACTGTCACGTCGACGCCTGCATGGGTGGTTTCGTGTTGCCGTTCGCCGAGATGCTCGGCCGCGAGGTGCAGCCGTGGGACTTCCGGGTCGACGGCGTGACCACGATCTCGGCCGACATCCACAAGTTGGGCTACGCCCCCAAGGGGGTGTCGGTGATCCTGCACCGCAACAGGGCGTCACGGTCGTATCAGACGTTCGTCTTCGACGGCTGGCTCGGCGGGTTCTACGCGTCGCCGAACATGCAGGGAACCCGATCGGGACTCCCGATGGCGTGCGCGTGGGCCGTGATGTCGCATCTCGGCATCGACGGGTACGTCGACCTCACGCGCCAGACTCTGGCCAACGCAGACCAGTTCCGCGCCGGTGTCGCTGCGATCGACGGCATCCGGGTGCTCGGCGACGGGCAGTTCCATCTCGTGGCGATGGCATCCGATCCGGCGTTCGATCCGGAGATCGACATGTTCGCGCTCGGTGACTCACTGCTCGCCAAGGGGTGGTATCACGACCGCCAGGGCCCGCCGGACAACTTGCATTCCACGATCAGCAACACCAACACCGGCGCGATCGATCAGTACCTGGAGGACCTCGCCGAGAGTGTTGCTGCCGTGGTCGGCACCCACACCGACGATCGCAGCACCAGCTACGCCACCCTGGAGTGATCGGAGCGACTCGGTCGGTTCGGTTCAGTTGACCCGGCGGTCCTGGTCGGCCCAGAACGGTTCGCGGAGTTTGAACTTCTGGAGTTTGCCGGTCGCGGTACGCGCCAACTCATCACGGAACTCGATGCGCTTGGGGCACTTGTAGCCGGCGAGCTTCGACTTCGCGAAGGCGATCACGTCGGCTTCGGTCAGCGAACTCCCTGGCGTGGTGACCACCAGTGCGGTCACCAGTTCACCCCACTTCTCGTCGGGAATGCCGATGACGGCGACCTCGGTGATCTCGGGGTGTTGGAAGAGGACGTCCTCGACCTCGATCGAGGACACGTTCTCGGCACCGGAGATGATGACGTCCTTCTTTCGATCGGAGATCACCACGTACTGCTCGTCGTCGATGATGCCACCGTCTCCGGTGTGGAAGAACCCGTCGTGGATGGCCGCTGCGGTCTGATCGGGTTGTTCCCAGTAGCCCTGCATCACCATGTTGCCGCGAGCGAGGATCTCGCCCTGCGGATCGATCGCCATCGTGCATCCGACCACGGGGGCACCGGCACGGTTCAGCTTGACGGCTTGCTCGGCCGTCGACAGGTCGTCGTACTCGGCCCGGTTGCGATTCATCGTGATCACGGGGGTGGTTTCGGTGAGGCCGTAGATCTGGACGAACTCCCAGCCGAGTTCGGTCATGCACCGTTCGATCGTGCGAGTCGGCGGGGGAGCGCCGGCGACCACGATGCGAACACGATCACGGCCGGGGATCGGGCGACCGGTGTCGGCTTCCCAGGTGGCGGCAGCGTCGAGCACCATGTTGAGCACCGCCGGCGCCCCGCACATGAGCGTCACCCCGTGCTGCTCGACCCGGCGCAGGATCTCGGCGCCGTCGATCTTGCGGATGATGATGTGTTCGGCGCCCATGCCGGTGACGGCGTACAGCATCCCCCACCCGTTGCAGTGGAACTGCGGCAGCGTGTGGAGGTAGACGTCGCGGTCGTCGACGCCCATGTGCCAGCCGAACACGCTGGCGTTCAACCAGAGGTTGCGGTGCGTGAGCTGGACGCCCTTCGGGCGCGCGGTGGTGCCCGAGGTGTAGTTGATGGTGGCAGTCGCGTCCTCGTCAGCGTCCCACGGCGCCGGCTCCACCCCGAACTTCATCAGCACGGCGTCGCTGTCGGCGCCGATCACGAGCTTGCGTTCACACTCGACGTCGGCCATCGCCTCGGCGAGTTCGGGGTCGACGAGCAGCAGTCGAGCACCGCTGTGAGCGACGATGTACTTCACCTCCTCGGCGACGAGTCGGAAGTTGATCGGCACGAGGATGCGCCCCGACCCGGACACACCGAACAGCGCGGTGAGCAGGCGTGCGGAGTTGTGGCTGAGCATGGCGACGCGTTCGCCCACCCCGATGCCCAGTTCGTCGAGCCCGGCGGCCATCGCGCGGGCGCGCACCGCCATCTCCCGGTACGTGATGGTGTCCCACGACTCCGCTGGCTGGGCGGGTTCGTCGACGATGGCCACTCGGTCGGGGTAGACCAGTTCGGCTCGGCGGAGGAAGTCGTTGACCGTGAGTGCGACCTTCATGTCGCCGAACCTATTCGCGAGCGGCCGTGTCCGGTGCACCCGACCGTGTGGCGGTGAGGGGCCAGGGCCGGTTGCGCTCCATGGTGAGCGCGAGGTCGAGCAGGAGCGGCTCGGAGAAGTGGCGGCCCACGATCTGCAGCCCGATCGGCAAGCCGTCGAGCTGGCCGGCCGGTACCGAGATCGCCGGGTTGCCGTGCAGGTTGGCCGGGAAGGTCAGGCGGCCGTTGTTGGCGGCACCACCCTCGACGCCGCCGAACACCGACGGCAGCGGACCTTCGGCGCGGAAGGAGACATCGGGGTTGGTGGCGGCAAGGACGAAGTCGACACCCTCGGTGGGGTCGAAGATGCGTGCCATGGCCTCGTTGACCTCGGTGCGGCGCCGCTCGATCCGTGCGCGTGACGTGGCGTCGTACTTGCCGGCTGTGGCGTCGAGTCCGTATCGCATCTCGGGTGTGAGATCGTCGGCGCAGTCGGGCCAGAGGTCACCCAGCTGTGCCGCGATCGAGATCATCCCGGAGATCGACCACGCACCGCCCATCGCAGGAACGTGGGTGTCGACACCGTCGATGCGGTGCATTCCGACATCGCCGATCAGCGCGGTGGCCGCCTCGTCGAGCAGCTCCCACATCACCGGCGACACCACGGCACCGCCCCAGTCGGCGACGACGGCGACACGTGCGCCCGACAGTGCACCGAGATGTGCGCCGAGCCCGGCTTCCCACCCCTCGACCCGGGGCAGGCTCAGCGGGTCGCGAGCGTCGTGGCCGTTCGTGACGTCGAACCACCGGGCGGTGTCGCGAACCGAGCGGGCCATCACGCCGGTCGACACGGTGAGGTTGCCGTACTCGGCGTGCGGTCCCCGTGGGATCCGGCCGAAGGTGCCCTTCAGCCCGACGAGTCCGGTGAACCCGGCGGGGATCCTGATCGACCCACCGCCGTCGCCGCCGGTGGCGATCGGGTAGATACCGCCTGCAACCGCTGCGGCGGAGCCGCCGGACGACCCACCCGGGGTGGTGCCGTGTTGCCACGGATTGTGGGTGGCACCGTGCAGCTTGGTGCGGGTCAGGTTCACGCCGCCGAATTCGCTCGCCGTGGTCTGCCCTGCGAGCACGGCGCCACCTCGATCGACGATCCGCTGGACCATCGTGGCGGTGGCGGTGGCCACCTTGTCGCGCAGGGGCACCGATGCCTCGTTGTCGGGCCAACCCTCCACCGGGGTGAGCTCCTTCACGCCGATCGGGACGCCACCGAACGGCAGCTGCACATCCGCCACCGCTGCCGCGGCGCGTGCGGCCTCCCGGTCCTCGTGACACACGGCGTTGAGGTCGCTGGAGTCGACGGCGGCGAAGACGGCCTCGAGTTCCTCTCCGGGCGATCGTTCTCCCGAGCGGAACGCTTCCACCAGACCAACTGCGTCACCCTGCCATGTGTCGGAACTCATGGGCCAGGACTGTACGGCCCGCCTACGATCGTCGTCGCCATGGACTCACGAACGTTTCTCGGACTCGAAGCCACCCACAATCCGTTTCGGTGGAAACTGCCGGTGACCGAGGGGATCTCCACGATGGGGAACTTCCTCTTCGGCGGCTCGGGTCTCGGTGCGGCGATCTCTGCACTGGAGGGCACGTCGGGTCGTGACTGCGTGTGGGCCACCGCGCAGTATCTCTCGTATGCGACACCGGGCGAGGTGGTCGACATCGACGTCACGATCGCGGTGTCGGGCCATCAGATCACGCAGGCTCGGGCGGTGTGTCACGTCGCCGATCGCGAGATTCTCACGGTGAACGCTGCCCTCGGTGAGCGCGACATCGACGCATGCGGGCAGTGGGAGCAGATGCCCACCGACGTGCCGCCACCGAGCGAGTGCGAGCAGCGTCGTCGGCAGTCGGACATCTCGGGGTCGATCAACGACCGGCTCGAGGAGCGGATGGTCAAGGCGCGGCCGTTCGAGGGCCTCGACGGCAGGACACAGGGCGACGGCCAGACGGTGCTGTGGGCCCGGCTCCCCGACGTGATCGCTGGGGTCGACGCCCCGACGCTCGCGGTGCTCGGCGACTTCGTGCCGATGGGCATCGGTCAGGCGCTGGGGGCCAGAGCTGGCGGCAACAGCCTCGACAACACGCTGCGGGTCTGTCGCCTGGTGCCGACCGAGTGGGTGCTGATGGACATCCGGGTGCATGCGGTGGGTCGGGGGTTCGGTCACGGCCTGGTGCACATGTTCGCGGAGGACGGCACGCTCCTCGCCACCGCCAGCCAGTCGGTGATCGTTCGCTACTGGAAGGGTTGAACGTCGCGGGATCGTTGCGCGTCCGAGCGCCTGCGTAGTGTCGTCGCCATGGCGCTCCCGACCCGTCCCGGCATGACCGTTCCCCTTCCCGGCCCGCTCCACAGCCACCGAGAGCAGCTCGGCCAGCTCGCCGACATGGGCTACACCGACATCTGGTCGGCCGAATCCGATGGGGCGGACGCGTTCACCCCACTGGCGCTCGCCGCGGCCTGGGAGCCGCGCCTGCAGGCTGGGCACGGCGATCGTGCCGGCGTACACCCGTGCGCCGGCGTGCATGGCCCAGAGCGTGGCGGCGATGGCCGACGCTGCGCCGGGCCGGTTCGCGATCGGCATCGGGTCGTCCAGCAACGTGATCGTCGAGCGTTGGAATGGGGTGCCCTTCGAGGAGCCGTACAAGAAGGTCCGCGACGTCGTGCGGTTTCTCAAAGATGCGCTCGGCGGGGAGAAGATCAAGCACACCTACGACACGTTCGAGGTCAACGGCTTCAAGCTCGGTGTCCGCCCCGAGCAGACCCCACCGATCCTGGTGGCTGCGCTGCGCGAGGGCATGCTTCGCCTTGCCGGTCGTGAGGCCGACGGGGCGATCATCAACTGGCTCTCGGCCGCGCGACGTGGCCACGGTGGCGCCGGTGGTCCACGGCGCGGCGAACGGCGAAGAACGCGAGATCGTCGCCCGGATCTTCTGCTGTCCGAGCGAGAACAGCGAGGCGGTCCGCGCCGCTGCGAAGTATGCGATTGCCGCGTATCTCAACGTCCCGGTGTACGCCGCGTTCCACGAGTGGCTGGGCCGAGGCGACCAGCTCCAGGGCATGTGGGACGCGTGGAAGGCGGGGGATCGCAAGGCGGCACTCGCCGCGATCCCCGATCAGGTCGTCGACGACCTGGTGGTGCACGGCTCACCAGCAGACTGTCGGGCACAGATCCAGGCGTACTTCGACAACGGCGTGACGACCAGTTCGTTGGCGATCCTGCCGCTCGACCCCGAACTCGACTACTGGCAGGCGGTCACCGACCTGTCGCCGTCCGCTGGCTGATCTGTTCAGGCAGCGGTGTCGTGGCGTGGTTCGGCCGCCGCGAGCCGCTGGCGGATCTCCGCGATGTGGCGAAGACCGCGCGCACGGGTGTCGTTGCTGAGGCGGAACCGTGCGGGTGTCGTGGTGGTCGGGAGCAGGGTGAGTTGTTCCGCTGAGCGGTGTGGATTGCGGAAGGTGCTGTTCATGGTTTTCATCATGACGAGGGGGTGTCACAGAGTTGAGATGATGCTTCCGGCTGGCAGGATGCGATCTCCGCCCTCGACCAGGAGTCCGCCCTTGAAACGCATCGCAGTGTTCGCCACCTCGCTCATCTTGCTCGCAGGGTGCGGTGGAAGCGACGGGGCCTCTGCGCCCGTCGCGAGCGACGTGGCCGACTCCGCAGCGTGCTCGCTCACGGCCGAGCAGATCGACGACGACACGCTCGAAGTCCTCGAGAGCCACCTCGTCGACGGCGACACACTGCTGTGCGACCCGTCGCCGGAATCGGTCGAGGAGTTCGCGATCTACACGACGCTCATCCCCGCCGACTTCCGCGACGGCGTGATCGGGTTCGTGGCGATCGACCAGGACGCCTCAGGGGGCACCGATGGTGCCATGCAGAGCATCATCGGCCCCGACGGTGACCCGACCGGCGAGCGATACCTCGCGCTGGACGTCACCGGCTCCAGCACCGAGATCGAACGCACGATCGTCCATGAGGTCGGGCACACGATCTTCGTCGATGCTGCGACCTACGCGCCGACGAGCTACGCCATCGAGTTCAACGAGCTGTTCCCGCCCGGCGACGCCTACACGGCTGATGCCTTCGTGAGCGAATACGCCGCGAGCAGCCCCGACGACGGCGCCGAGGACATCGCTGAATCGTGGGCGATGTTCGTCTTCGCCGACACCGAGTACGCCGGCGACGCCGACGACGACGGTGAACTCGATGTCGTCTGTACCGATTGTGTTGCCGCTGACAAGGTCTCGTTCTTCGACAGCTACCCGGAACTGGTCGAGTTGGCCGAACAGATTCGACAGAACGCCGAAGTCTGACCGCGACGTCTCACCTCAGCTCGGTGGCGACCTGCTGCGCCGGAGCGTCGCCGTCGCGACGGGCGCGAGCTGCAGGGTCCTGCCGGTAGAACGAACGCAACTCCTCGTACAGCGCAGGTTCGTGTTCACACACCTCGAGTGGCCGGTTGAAGAACACCTCGGTCGCCACGGCGAAGAACTCCGCAGGATTGGTTCCCGCGTAGGCCCGCAACACCGGCGACCCTTCGGCGCGCACCGAGTCGTAGGCAGTCGTACACACGGTCGCCCAGCGTGTGCGCGCAGCGTCGTCGTCGAGCGGTGGTGTGCCGTCGGTGATGCCGTCGAGCATGTCGAGCTGATGGGCGAACTCGTGGTAGACGACGTTCTGGCCCCGATCGGGGAACTTCGCTCCTCGGCGGGCTGCCGACCATGACAGCACCACGGGGCCTCGGTAGTGGGCTTGGCCGGCAAGTGTCTGGGTCCCCGACGAACGCACGCCGCCGCCGACGGCGTGGTCGCCCCGCAACCGAACGGTCGACGGATGCACGATCACCGACGTGAGTTGCGGATAGTCGTCGATCTCGAGCCCGAGCAGCAGCATCGACGCCTGTGCAGCGATCGACACCCGTACCCGCTCGTCGAGGTCGAATCCCTTCGCGGCTTCCCACCGCGTGTTGTGGACGAAGGAGGCAACCAGCATCTCCATACGGGCGAGCTCCTCTCGATCGAGGAGCCTCCAGTGCTCGAAGTCCTGCGTGAGGATGGTGTGCCACGCGGGATCGAAGACTGGAGCCGATCTGGTCAGCCAACGACGGAGGCGTCCGATCATCGGGTGGTCAGTCGGCGCCGGGATGGTCGAGCCCCGCATGCACCTCGGCCGGGATCTCGTCGTGGCCTCCGAAGTACTCCGCCAGGCGCCGCTCGGCGTCGTGGCCGAACAGGATCTGGGCGACCTCGGCCAACCCTGCCGACGCACGGATGTCGGCGTCGCGCACGACGAGTTCGATCTTCGACCGGCGTCGCATGAAGTCGTCGAGCCGGGTGACCATCTCGGTGCTCGCCGCGACGTGCAGTTCGGCGCGGAGGTAGTCGGCCGACCCCATCACGTCGTCGGCCATCGACGGGTCCTCGCGGATCGCCTCGAGCATGGCGAACGCTCGCCGCCCGTAGCGACGCCACAGCCGATCGGACAGCGGTTCGGTGTCGACCTTGGTCCGATAGCGGTCCAGCTGCATCAGACGGGCCTGACGGAAGAACTCGTCGCGGGTGGCCTCGGCGGGCTCGCCGTACCAATTGTGCAGGTCGGGTTCGAGTGGCACGCCCAGTCGTTCGATCTCGTCGGCGATCTCCTCGCCGACGTTGATGCAGTCGGTGAGCTTGCCGCCGAACACGGTGACCACACCGCGGGTGGTGTCGGTCTCGATGGCGTGCTTGCGGCTCAGCTTCGTCCAGTCGACGTCGTCGTGGTCGCCCGAGGTTCGCTTGACGACCAGCGGACGTACCCCGGTGCGCTCGGCGATGATGTCGTCGCGGGTGAGCGGCTTCGGAAGATCCATTCGTGCATTGATCTGATCGAACAGAAAGTCGATGTCGGCATCGGTGACCTCGGTGTACGGCGTGTCGACACGAGTGTCGGTCGTGCCGATCACCGAGCGGCGTCCCATGGGGATCACGTAGAAGAGACGCTGGGAGTCGTCGAAGAACGCCAACACCTTGTGGTGTTCGGTGGTGGTGAGGCGAGGCACGATGAGATGGATGCCCTTGGAGTACACGATGCGATGGTCGGTGGTGAGGCCCCATTGCTCGTTGATGTCGTCGACGAATGGTCCAGCGGCGTTGACGATCGTGGTGGCCGTGGTGGTGAACTCGTTGCCGGTGTCGACGTCACGCAGGGTGGCCAGCCACCGATCGCCGACACGCTCCGCCGACACCAGTTCGACGTAGTTGGCGGCGGCAGCACCAGCCTCGATGGCACCGCGAACGAACGAGAACACGAAGCGGGCGTCGTTGTCGACGAGGATGCCGTCGTAGTATTCGATCCCGCCGAGCGCTGCGGTGGTGTCGATCGCCGGCTCCTCGCGCTCGATGTGGGAGCGGCTGAGCACCCGCGGCCGCTTGGTGCCGAACATGCCGATGATCCAGTAGCCGAGCGAACCGAGCCCAGCGAACCACGGCTTGTAGGGCGAGGTCTTGTCGAGCGTTGCGTAGAACCCGATCTGCTTGATGTTGTCGGGGTAGGCCGACATCAGCCGGTTGCGCGATCGGCACAGCTTCCACACCAGGAAGAATTCGTAGTTCTCCAGGTACTTGAACCCACCCCAGACGAGGTTCGACGATGCCTGGCTGGTGAAACTCCCGAAGTCGCCACGGTCGATGATGGCCACGGACGCACCCCGACCTGCCAGCGATGCGGCAGCGACCGCGCCGTTGATGCCGCCACCGACCACGAGCGTGTCGAACGACTCGTTCGCCAAACGCTCGACGTGCCGGTCCCGCAGGGTCATGCCGCCATCACGATCAGTACCACGCCGACCACGCTACCCACTCCGACGGCCACGGGGGTGGCCCAGATGGTCCAGGCCGGTCGACGTTCGTAGCTCGGTGCGAGCATCACGGCGCCGCAGACGGCACCGGCGAATGCGCCGCCCAGGTGTCCACCGATCGAGATGCCCGGGATGGCGAAGGTGATGAACAAGTTGAGGATCAGTGCCGATCCGATCGGGGTGCGCAGTGGGTTGACCCCGCGGCGCCACAACCCGACGGTCGCTGCTGCGAGCAGGCCGAACACGGCCCCCGAGGCGCCAGCGGTGATGCCGGGGCTGTCGAGCACGACCACCCCAAGCGAACCGCCGAGCAACGATGCGAAATAGAGCAGGAGGTAGTTGATCCTGCCGAGTCCGGGCTCGAGCATCGGGCCGAGGATGTACAGGAAGTACATGTTGAACGCGAGGTGGAGGATGCCGAAGTGGAGGAATCCCGAGGTGATGAGGCGGTACCACCCGTCGGGTTCGGTCCGGTAGATCGAACCGTCGTCGGCCTCCCACAAGATGGGCTCCACCAGGACTTCCTTGCTCAGGCCGAGTTGCAGGTGCACGTCGGTGACGCCGCCGCTGAGCGCGGTCGGCTCCCGAGTGACCAGGAGGACGAACACGAAGACCGCGACGTTGACGGCGATCAGCGTCATCGTGACGAGGACGGGCTGCCTCGCGGACCAGAAACGGACCTTGGTCCGCGTGTCGGGTCGGCTGGCCTTCGCACAGTCGAGACAGTGGCTCCCGACGGCGGCCTGCACCAGACACTGGTCACACGCCGACTTGCCGCAGCGGGTGCATCGCCGACCGGCGGGGCGATCGTGGTGCCGGTAGCAGGTCGCGATGTCGGCGCTCGACGACTGCGATTGCGGCGGCGGCGGAGGCGGGGGCAACGGCACACGACAAGGGTACCGAGTCGCCTCCGCCAGGTCACGGCGTGCTCGTGGCTCGGCGAGTGAGTGGAGACCTCAGCGCTGGAACAGTGCCGTGACCTCCGCCGACGCGAACGCCGTTGCGGAGATCACGTCGAGGAACTGGGTCGCCAGCGCCCCGTCTTCGATCTCCAGCTGCTGTGCGAGTGCGTATGCCGTGAGTCGATACTGGTGTGGCTCGTCGCCGGGCGGCGGGCACGGGCCGCCGTACCCGACGTCGCCGAAGAAGTTGAGCGCCTGCGGGGCGCCTGGGGGCACGTCGCCTTCGACCAGTGCGATCTCGGCGGGGTCGAGACCACCGATCACCCAGTGGACGAACGGTTGGCCTTCGCTGACCGCCGAGTCGTCGACCATCGCGATCGCGATCTCCACGGTTCCAGCTGGAACCGCACCCCAGCTCAGTGCGGGCGAGATGTTGTCGCCGTCGCAGGTGTTGACGACGTCGACGACGCCACCGTCTGGCCAGGGAGCGATGACGGTGAAGGGCTCGGTCGTCGAGTCGGTCGGCGCCGACGGGTCCGCCCCGACCAGCGTGTCGCCGTCGAGCAGGTCGTTGCCGAAGTCATCGACGCCGAGGTCCTCCGTGGTGGGCGGGACGGTCTGGCTCGGATAGTCCGCGGGATCGAACGCCTTGAGCTCCTTGCCGTCGCCGGTGTCGCAGCCGGCCAGGAGCGCCACGCCGAGCACCGCAGCGACACCGAGCAGCGACGCCGAGCGAATTCGTCCATGCGCATGTTCCACCCGGCGGATCGTATGCGTTGGCGAGGTGCGTCGGGCATCGTGACGGTCGGCACCGGTAGCCTCCCGAAGGTGACCGAACGCCTCTCGTTGCTCACCGTGCACGCCCATCCCGACGACGAAGCCTCCAAGGGGGCTCCGACCCTGGCGCGCTACCACGACGAAGGGGTGCACACGGTGCTCGTCTGTTGCACCGGCGGCGAGGAGGGCGACCTGCAGAATCCGTCGCTGCGTGAGCCGGGCCAACCCTTTCACGGCCTCACGCCGGAGGAGGAGAAGGCCAAGGTCGCCGCGATGCGGGCCCCCGAGCTCGCTGCCTCGGCCGAGGTGATCGGCTTCGACGCCGTCGAGATGCTCGGCTACCGCGACTCGGGCATGGCCGAGACCGAACCGAACGAGCATCCCGACTGTTTCCACCAGGCGGACATCGATGAGGCGACGGGCCGGTTGGTGGCGATCATCCGTCGCGACCGGCCCCAGGTGATCATCACCTACGGCGACGACCAGCGGGGATACCCGCACCCCGACCACCTGCGAGTGCACGACATCTCGGTGCTGGCGTTCGAGCGTGCGGGCGATCCCGACTGGTATCCCGACGCCGGCGAGCCGCATGCCCCGGCCAAGCTCTACTACTCGGTGTGGTCGAAGGCTCGGATCCTTGCCATTCACGAGCTGATGCTGCGGGTGAAGGGCGAGTCGCCGTTCGAGCAGGAGTGGCTCGATCGTCCCTCGCAGGACCACCGCATCACCACGAAGATCGACATCACCGGCTGGGGGCACGTTCGTCGGGGGGCGCTTGCCGCCCACGCCACCCAGGTCGATCCGTCGGCTGCCTTCTGGGGCTTCGGGTTCGATGACGAGGAGTTCACGGCTGCGTATCCGTGGGAGGACTGGATTCTCGCTCGTTCGCTGGTGGGATCGATTCCGGCCGATGACGGTGAGCGCGATCTGTTCGCCGGGGTGCGCGAGCGGGTGTCGTCGTGAGTGTCCAGTACCGCGTGGTCGTGGCGAAGAAGGACGAACGCGTCGACGGATCCGACGACGCGGACGTCGTGTTCACCGTCCCGCTCGCTGACGCCGCAGCGGACGATTTCGACCCGACGGTGGCCTACATGCGCGGGAAGCTCAAGGCATCCGGCAACACCGGGGTGGTGCTCGAGGCGCTCAAGTCGGGTGCCGCTGGTGCTGCGATCGCCAGCCTCGTCGCCCAAGCCTGAGCGGGTTCAGGCCGATCGCATCGCGTCGCGCAGCTCGCGGTAGCCGATCATCATGGCACCAGCGGCGTCGAGGCGTTCGCGCAGGTTGGCACTCGTGACCAACTCGAGGTCGTCGATCCAGCCCTGGGTGTGGGGGCCGAGCGCCCGAACCTCGGGCGTGTCGACCGCCGGCTGGACGTGGATCTCGGTGACCCCGGGCTGCAGGGCGTCGATGGCGGCGTACACCCGCTCGGCGCTGCCGGCGCGCCAGTCGTGGTCGAAGTGGTCGGGGAACACGACATCTTCGTCGTCGGCGAGCTTGCGAAACGGGAATCCGGCTTGCTCGGCGCTGATGGTCGACGGCAGGCGGATCGGCAGGGCGAACTCGGCGGCCAATTCGAGGTAGACGTCGAAGAACTCGGGTCGCACCGTGATCGCCGTGAGGTGCGGAGCGAGATGGGTCACGTCGACGCCCCAGGCGAGCGCTCGCTCGACCTGCGCCCGGAGTTCGCGGAGCACCTCGGCGTGGTCGGCGTGTTCCCAGAGGTCGGCGAGGGTGCGGGGGAAGCCGCCCTCGCCCGATTGGAGCGACGGTGCATGCGTGATCGGGCCCCACCGGTAGTGCTCGTGCTCGGCGTTGAGTGTGAGGTGGACGCCGATGTCGTCGCCAGGTGCGGTCATGGCCGCAGCGTGGCCGGCCCATGGTGCGGGCACCATCAACGAGGCGCAGGTGGCCGCACCATCGTGGAGCGCCCGGTCGACCCCGAGGTTGGCGCCATGACACGACCCGAGGTCGTCGCACGACAGGATCACCAGACGATCATCCGGGCGATGACCGAGTCGTTCGGCGAGGGTGATCTCGGAGGTCACGGCGGCGACGCTACCGGATGCTCCGTCCGGTCAGGATGAGCAGGCTCCCCAGAGACCGAGGTCGTTGCGCTCGGCGTCCTTGGCGGCCGCTGCGAACATGGCGGCGAATGCGCTGTTCGGTTCGATCGTGAGGGGTTGGGCGTAGCCCTGCTCGACGATGTGGAGGTTGACGAAGGTGCCGTCACCGTCGGGACCGTCCTCGTCGATCAGATGGACGTAGCCGAGCACACGTCCGTAGTCATCGCGGCCGACGACGTCGCGTTCGAGACGCACGAGGGTCCCGACGGGGAGCAACGCAGCGGTGAACTCGCTGGCCTCGGGGCCGAAGCACTCGACGGGCGTGCCTGGCTGCTTGGTCTCGGGGGTGTCGATGCCGATCAGTCGGACGCGCTCGGTTCGGCTGCCGATCTCCACGTCGATCGTGTCGCCGTCGACGACTCCGACCACCGTGGCGCGGCCATCGGCCGGGGAGGCAGGTTCGCTGGCACACGCGCCTGTGAGTGCGCACAGCAGGAGCGCCAGAGTGACACGCATCTGGTCTTCCTACCGTGGGCACTGATGATGCCCCAGCCCAGACCGTTTGTGTTGCATTTTCGGTGACCCGGGGCACCGAGAATGCAACACAAACATGGTGTGTTCGGCTGGACGGTGTGTTCGGCTGGACCGTGTGTTCGGTTGGACCGTGTGTCCGGTTGGACGGTGTCGGGGGCTGGACGGTGTGGTGGTGTCAGAGGCGTTCGATGATGGTGCCGGTGCCGAGGCCGCCGCCGCAGCACATCGAGATCAGTGCGTAGCGGCCACCGGTGCGCTCGAGTTCGTAGAGCGCCTTGGTCATCAAGAAGGCGCCGGTGGCGCCGAGCGGATGTCCGAGGGCGATGGCGCCGCCATTCGGGTTGGTCTTGTCGAGGTCGGCGCCGACCTCCTTGGCCCACGCGAGCACGACCGAGGCGAACGCCTCGTTGATCTCGAACACGTCGATGTCGTCGATCGAGAGCCCGGTGCGGGCCAAGAGATGCTTGGTGGCGTCCATCGGGCCGGTGAGCATCAGCACGGGGTCGGTGCCGACGAGACAGGTGTCGATCACACGGGCCCGGGCATGCAGGCCGAGCTCGGCGGCCTTGGACTCCGACGCCAGCAGCACCGCGGCGGCACCGTCGGAGATCTGTGAGGAGTTGCCGGCGGTGTGCACGCCGTTCTCGCGGGCGACCGGCTTCAGCGTGGCCAACTTCTCGAGCGTGGTCTCGCGGAGGCCTTCGTCGCGGCTGACGGTGTGCGTGGTGCCGGTCGGGTTGCCGTCCTCGTCGAGGTCGGGTGCCTCGATGGTGATGTACTGGCCGGAGAAGCGATCTTCGGCCCAGGCCTGCGCGGCGCGCTGCTGCGATGCCAGACCGAACGCATCGGTGTCGGCGCGGGTGACGCCCCACTTGTCGGCGATGCGCTCGGCGCCTTCGAACTGCGATGTCATCTCGTACTGCTCGAAGTAGGTCGACGGGATGGGGATGCCGAGTCCGAGCGCCTTGTTGCCCGACGCGCCGATCGGTACGCGACTCATCGCCTCGACACCGCCCGCCAGTGCGACGTCGACGGCGCCGGATCCGACGAGCGAGGCACCGAGGTTGGTCGCCTGCTGGCTGGAGCCGCACTGGGTGTCGACGGTCGTGTTGGCCACGGTGAGCGGCAGGCCCGCCGACAGCCAGGCGGTGCGGCCGATGTTGAAGGCCTGCTCGCCGACCTGGCTGACACAGCCGGTGACGACCTGTCCGACCTCGGTCGGGTCGATGCCGTTGCGGTCGACGATCGCCCGGTGAACCCGGGCGAGCGACTCTGCAGGATGGAGGGTGGACATGCCGCCGTTGCGCTTCCCGATTGGGGTTCGGACAGCATCGACGATCACAACATCAGACGTACTCATGGCGTCGACTGTAGATGTCGAGTTGCCGTACTCAGGATTCGGAGAGCCACTCGTCGATGAGGCGGCGGGCCACGGAGATCCCTGGCGGAATGGTGGGCATGTCGTCGCGTCGGTACCAGTTGGCGTCGGCGATCTCGACTTCGTCGAGTACGAGGTCGCCGCCGAGATATTCGGCGCGGAAGCCGATCATCAGGCTGTGGGGGAACGGCCACGGCTGGCTCGCCCGGTACGACACGTTGCCAACCTGGATGCCGACCTCCTCGGCGACCTCGCGCACCACGGCGCCCTCGAGGTCCTCGCCGGGCTCGACGAAGCCGGCGAGGCACGAGTACATCGGCATCGGGAAATTGGTGCCCCTGGCCAGCAACGCCTCCTGGTCGGGGCCGGGGGCGCCGCGTGTGACGAGTACGATCATCGCCGGTGCCAGCCGCGGGTACGCGACGAGACCGCAGGTGGGGCACTTCAAACCCCGTTCACCATCCGATGCCACGGTCGGAGCGGCGCATCGTCCGCAGAAGCGGTGGGTCCGGGCCCACTCGACGATCTGGACCGCTCGACCCGCTGCCATCCACTCGCTCTGTGCGGCACGACCGAAGTAGCTGAACAGGTCGAGCGCCGAACCGTAGGACGGGTCGTCGGCGCCCGTTGGGACGTCGACCGCCCACCAAGCATCGCCGTCGACGATGCCGACGACGTGGCGTTCCCACGAGTCGTCGGCCACCTCGCTGTCGACGAACACCGAGGTGCCGACCACGTGGACGTACCGGTGGCCGCCCGCATGATCGGCTGGGGCGAGATTCAGCGCGGCGTACAGGTCGGCGGAGTTCGGGTGCGGCGTGTGTGAATCCATCGACCGCATGCGTAGCACGCTGGCCCTGCGGCGTCTCCTACGGTGTGCCCATGGAGTTCGAATTGCACCCCGACGTGGCTGTGCTGGCACCGATCCTCGGCACCTGGGAGGGCCGCGGTGCCGGTGAGTATCCGACGATCGACGACTTCGAGTACCTCGAGTCGATCACGTTCTCTCACGTTGGCAAGCCGTTCGTCGGGTACACCCAGCGCACCAGGCATCCGCACACCGACGGCCCGATGCACGCCGAGACCGGCTATCTCCGCGTGCCGCAGCCCGGCAGTATCGAGATCGTGATGGCACAGCCGACGGGACTCGCCGAGATCTACGAGGGAGCGATCGTCGGCGGGGACGCACCACTGGTGATCGACGTGCGTTCGACGTCGATCGGTGCGACCACCAGCGCCAAGGAGGTCACGATCACCGAGCGGACGCTCTCGGTCACCGGTGACGAACTGCACTACACGTTTCGCATGGCGGCGGTCGGCCAACCGCTGCAGCATCATCTGAGCGCCACCCTCCATCGCGTGTGACGTTCAGGCGAGCTTGTCTGCGAACCAGTCGAGGATGATCTCGGCGCGCTGCACGCGGTGGACGGGCGAACCAGCGCGTGACAGTTCGTGGTTCTCGCCGGGGAATCGGTAGAAGTCGACCTCCTTGTCGAGCAGCTTGAGGGCAACCCAGAGTTCCTCGGCCTGGCCGATGGGGCAGCGCCAGTCCTCCTCCGAATGGATGATCAACATCGGCCTGTCGATGTCGCGCACCGCAGTGATCGGCGACATCCGCACGTACTCCTCGGGGTCCTCGAGGTGGTTGACGCCGTGGATGGCACCGAATGCCGTCGAGATGTCGGATGACAGCTCCAACGCAGTTGCGTTGTTGACGGCGCGTTCGGAGCAGAAGGCCCGGAAACGCTCGCCGTGGTGGCCGGCGAGCCAGGTGGCCATCCAGCCGCCGTACGACCCACCGAGCATGCCGACTCGTGCCGCGTCGCAGAACTCGTACCGGTCGAGGGCGGTGTCGATCACGGCCAACACGTCGTCGACGTCGACCGTTCCCCACCCCGGTCCCGGGACCGTCGGATGCCGCGGACCCTGGATCGCCTGGCCCCAACCGGTGTGGCGTCCGCTGCTGCCACGGGGGTTGGCGAGCACCACGACGAATCCTGCAGCCGCCTGCATCTGGAACTCGTCGTGGAAGTACTCGCCGTACTGCGTGTGCGGGCCGCCGTGGACGTTCAGCAGCACCGGGTACCGCTCGTCAGCGTCGAATCCGGCCGGGCGCATGATCCACGCATCGATCTCGTCGACGCCGTCGGTGGTCGGAACAGCGAACCGTTCCCAGCCGACCGATCGGCTGGCGACAGCGTCGCCGACGTGCGAACGGCGCTCGTCGCCGATGTACAGCTCAGCAGGATGGTTCACCGTGGTTCGCGTGGTGACCAGGGTCGTGCCGGCCGCGGCGGCGTCGGTCACCGTCAGTGGACCGTCGGCCAGTCGGACCGGGTCGCCCGAGCCGTCGACGGCGATGCGGTAGAGGTGGGTACTGCCTCGATCCTCGGCGGTGCCGAGGAGGTGGTCGTTCGACTCCCAGATCGGTGCCACGGTGCCGTTGGTGGTCTCGAAGGTGCGGTCGAGCGTGGTCGTCAGCCAGCGAATCTCGGTGTGCGGAGCGTTGTCGGCATCGATCGGGAGGACACCGACGCGGGCGTTCTGCGGATACGTGCGCGAATCCGGTGCGCCGATGAATGCCACGAGCGTTCCGTCGGGCGACACCGACGGTGATCCGTAGCTGCCGTCGTGTGCCGTGAGCGACCGAACGTTCGATGCGTCGTCGCTGCCCTGATCCGCGTCGGGCAGTGACACGAGGTAGAGGTCATCGGCGTGGTCTCGGTCCCAGGTGTCGTGGCGTTGCGCCGAGGTGACGATGCCACGAGCGTCCGCCAGCCAGCTCACGCCGTGATGCTCGAACTCGCCGGGGGTGAGGTTGCGTGGCGGTCCGGTTCCGTCGGCGGCGACGATGTGGACGTGGTTCGGTCGGTCGAAGATCCAGTCCTCGCCGTTGAGCCGACTGAAGAAGCGCTCGACCTTGCGCGGCGCCTGCCAGGACGCGTCCTCGGCCTCGTAGCGTTCGTGTTGCGTGCGGCTGGTGAACCCGATCCATGTCCCGTCGGGTGACCACGCAATGTCGCCGAGCCCGTCGGGCATCGTGCAGACGGTGCGCAGTTCACCAGGGGCGTCGACCGGAAGGATGTGCAGGGTGGAGTCGCCCTTGTGCTCGCCGCGCCGGGAGGTGAAGGCGAGGAACCTGCCGTCGGGTGACCAGGTGGGGTTGGCGTCGTGGTCGCCGGCTGTCACTGGCGCGTCGTCGAGCCACACCCGTGTCCGCGTGGTGTTCGTTGCGAGGTCGATGGTGGCGACCACGTGTGCGACGCGTGTGCCGTCGGGTGACACCGCCGGCTGCCCGACACCGCTGCGCCGGTCGATGAAGGACTCGGCGATCGCACGGTGTGGTGACGGGCTCATTCTGCGATTCCGACGGGTTGGCCGTCGATGATCTGATCGAGGTACTCCGACATGCCGTAGCCGACGCGGCCTTCGTACTCGCCGGAATGGATCGTCCACTTGGTGTACGCCTCGGAGATTCGAGTCTGGAGCCACTCACCGTCGGGTGTCTGGCGGCGGTTGCGCAATGGAATCAGGCTGATTGCCTCGCCGGTGAAGCTCCACTCCCGGTCGGAGCGGCTCGATCGGATGGTTCCCTCGATGCGGTCGTGGTAGTGCTCGTCCCCGCGCGTGTCGGTGCTGATCTGCACGTCGTCGCACAGGTGCATCACGCCGTTCTCCCAGACGAAGCCGCCGCGCGAGCCGGCGCTGTCGCGCTTGGCCACCCGGCTCGCCATGAACCCGAAGTTCTCGTCGACGTTCACCGTCAGCCAGCGGTAGTACCAGGGTGCCTGCCAGTAGCGCGGCCCCCAGGAGTGGTCGCGCAGGCCGAAGCCCTGGATCTGCCACTCACGGTCGCCGACCCGTATCGTGCCGGCTGCTTCGATCAGCTGCTCGTAGTGCCCCTTGGCGAATTCTTCGCCCGGCTTCTCGTGCGGCTCGTCCGGTTCTCCGCCGAACATGCTGGCGCGCCCCTGACCGCTGAAGGTGAGGTGCACCTCGGCCTCGGCGAACGGGTTGTTGGTGAACGCCTCTTTCGGGTTGGCCATCTGCTCGGGTTCGTCGAGCACCACGACCTTGCCGGTGTAGTCGATTCGGAGTTCCTCGAACGGCGTCACCATGGTCCAGGTGAGGCCGGCGGCGTCGAAGGCGTCGTTGTTGTCGATCGCCGGTCGCTTGAACATGAAGCCGACCTGACGGTTCTCGCCGGCGCCGCCATCTCGGTCGTCGGCCGGCAGGTAGAGGCACACGGTCATCTCAGCGGTGCCCTCGTTCGCCCGGTTGCCGATGCGGAACCAGCCGCCGACCCCTTGCACCGGGTCGAAGCAGTTGATGTACATGCTCTCGTTGAAGTTCGGCTCGGGGCCGAGCTCGTGCATGTATTCGTCGGACTCGTCAAGACGTACACCCATGCGACGACGGTACGGCGCTGGGGAAGGGCGGGACGTGTCGGAGCGCTGCCGGGCTGAGGTCGACTGGGCGCTACCCGCGCCGGCTTCGTCGCCATGACCGAGGCATGGCGCACCCGTGCGGTCGAGGCGGCCCGTTCGAGTTGATCCACGTCTCCTGGAGTCCCCGCAGTACGTTGACAGCAGCGGCGAACGCCGGCGGCATCCACGCCGAGATCG
Source organism: Ilumatobacteraceae bacterium (assembly GCA_963793335.1). Classification (GTDB taxonomy): domain Bacteria; phylum Actinomycetota; class Acidimicrobiia; order Acidimicrobiales; family Ilumatobacteraceae; genus Sva-07. Next base: position 442,012 of record CAWBZS010000004.1, read on the forward strand.
AGAGGACGACATGAGCATCACCGACGACCATCTGGAGAGCACCACTGAGGCGATCGCCAAGCTGGAGGGGATCGAAGCGTCCGGCGACATCGGCGAGTTCAATGCCCGCAAGCTCACGTTCGGACCGGACAAGGCCGTGATCGGACCGGTCGCTCATCTCGCGGCGGAACGCATCAGGCTGACGGCGCTCGAGTGGGAGCACTTCGAGGTCCGTCAGGTCGGCGCCACCCTCGGCGGGATCGTCAAGGGACTCGATCTGTCGAAGCCGCTCGCCGACGAGGTGTTCGAGGAACTGAGCCGGGCGTGGGTCGACTACAAGGTGCTGTTCTTCCGCGACCAGTTGCTCACACCCGACCAGCACCTCGCGTTCGCACGACGTTTCGGTGAACTCGAAGAGCATCCGTTCCTGGCCAACAACGCCGAACGTCCCGAACTGGTTCGATTCGCCAAGGACGCCGACACCGGTGGGTACGAGAACGGTTGGCACCACGACGTGACATGGCGCCAGGTGCCGTCGAAGGGGGCCATCCTCCGCGCCATCGAGGTCCCGGACACCGGTGGCGACACGGTCTTCTGCGACATGCACGCGGCCTACGAGGGGCTGTCGGACGAGTTGAAGGATCGCATCGAGGGCCTCGTCGCCGAGCACGACTACATGCAGGCGTTCGGCTCGACGATCGCCGGTGCGGACGCTGCAGCGATGCGCGAGAAGTATCCCGTCGTCGAGCACCCGGTCGTGATCCATCACCCGGTCTCGGGCCAGCGCCTGCTGTACGTCAACCGCTTCTTCACCACCAGGATCGTCGGGCTCGACCCGGCCGAATCCGACGAGCTGCTGGTGACGCTGTTCGCGCAGGCCAACACACTCGAGTACCACTGCCGGTTGCACTGGCATCCCAACTCGATCGCGATGTGGGACAACCTCGCGGTTCAGCACTACGCCTCGAGCGACTACTGGCCCGACGTGAGAGTGATGGAACGCGCGAGCATCATCGGTGTCCGCCCCTCGTTCTGAACTCGAGCGGGACATCGGCTTCGCAGTCGCGGTCGATGCGTTCGATTCCGCCATGGAGGTGCGTCGAACCGATCTTGGGCTCCGGCTGGCGCCCACGCGGTCGGACGCGCCGTGACGAGCCGCGAGAGCCCAGCCCTGAGCGCCGCACGAGCCGAGACGCGGGACGTCTCGGTGTGATCGACGTCGACCGGTCAGCAGATGGTGGTGCCGTCGGGGCCGATGATCCGCCACGTTCCGAGGTCGTCGCGGAACACCGTGAAGCCCCGTTCCTTGAAGTAGTTGTGACGGGGGCACAGCGGTGCGCCGTTGTCCGGGGCCGTTGGGCCACGAGTGGTCCAGCTGGTGAGGTGGTCGGCGTGACACCACGTGTGGGGCTGGTCGCACCCTGGCCAGATGCAGGTGGGCTCGAGCAGCATCACCGCTTCTCGGGCGAACCCGGTGAACAGGCGGGAGGTTCGGCCGAGATCGATCACGACGCCCTTGGCATCGACCACCACTCTGCGAATCAGTGACCACAGCGAGACGCCGATGATCGCGGCCGGATCGACCCGGTTGCCCCGATCGGTGCGTGAGATCACCTCGTGATAGCGGGACGGATCGATCGGCTCGTCGTCGGCCGCCGCCGCGGCGGTCGTGGCATCGATCACGAAGTTGACCGTTGGGAGCGGGCGCTTGGCGTCGGGCGGACAGGCAGCGGCGGCCCGGGCCATCTCCAACAAGGCATCGGCGCGTCGCTGTGCCTCGGTGCGCCGCAGCGCAGCCACGTCGACGTTTCCCTCGCCGAGTCGCGTGGTGGCCTCGGACCAGTCGCCGGCGAACTCGCGGTCGACGTAGCAGCTGAAGATCTCCAGGAACTCGGGCCCGCCGACCTCGTTGAGGGTTGCGTGGAGCGACCAGCCGCCCCCGGGCGACTGCTGGATCGACGCCGCCCGTCGTTCGTGCGCACGTTCGGCGCGCGTTGCCGCGCCGATCGGGTCGGCAAGCGCCTCCCACGTGAGCGCGCGCCGTTCGAATTCGTCGTAGGACACGTCCATCGCATCGGACATCAGTCGCCAGACACCCTCGCTGAGCACCGCCTCGGGTATCCGTGGGTTCGATGCGATTCGACTCATCAGTCGGGTCTGGGCCACGCCCACCTGCCCGCCACCGAGTGCGTGGTTCCAGACCTGCACGGAGCGGCGCAGCCGCGCCTGTTGCACACGCCCGTGTGCCTCGACGCCGGACAGCTGGAGGTGGTGCTTCATCCACGCCTTGGCGGTGAAGAATCCCTGATCGCGAAACGGCTGGGCCTGGTCGAGGTGGTCGGCCACGGCGGTGGCCGCAGCCTCGGACTGGCGGCGGAGCTGTTCGATGCCGAGTGCCCATGCAGCGACGGTGTCGGCATCGAACTCGCTCGGGTCGATGCGTTCGAGCATCGCCAATCCCTCGGCACACTGCTCGACCACGGCATGGACCAGCGTCGCTCGATCGAGTGGTCCGGCGCCGACGCGCACATCGGTGATCGGGTGGTAGGGCCGACCGGACGACTCGTCGGTGAACCACATGGCGCCGTCGTCGACGGCATCGCCGGCGGACGAGTGGTGTCCCTCCACCCGCTGACGGACCTCGACGATGGTCATGGCTCCATCATGACGAGGGGGTGTCACAGAGTTGCGGGGTCGTCGTCGGCTGGGGACGGCCGCGGACCGATGAAAACCGCTCGCTGCTAGGTTCGGACGCATGTTCGGCGGTCACATGGGGAATCCGAATCCACTGAAACAGGCCTACAAGTGTCAGACCTGCGGTGCCCCTCGCCCGCCGTACCAGTTCTACTGCGACCGGCACCTCGAGGACGGTGAGCGGGCCGACCGGCAGCCGTTGCTCGACCGGATCATGCGCAAGTTGCTGGGTCGGTCGTAGCGAACCGTTCAGCGGCGACGAGCGGTGCTCGTCAGGTGATGTCGTCGGTCACGTCGAACATCTCGAGCTGCTCCCACGTGACGGCGACCTCGCTGACCACACGCCATCGCAAGCGTCCTCTCGAGCCGGGGCGGCGGATCTCGACGCGCTCTGCTCGCAACGATCGGGCCGACCCATCGGGGTCGCGCAGGCTGATGCTGCCGTCGTGTTCGATGCCGGCCACCCGACCGACGACCCATCGGCCTTTGTCGGTGCGCCGGAACCTGATCGGCTCACCCATCCGCAGCCCGAGACGGGCGAGTGAGGCGGGGGAGCGATGCATCTCGTCGAGGACTGATCCGGGGCGGTGTCAGGGGTCGTGTTTCAGGCGCCGATGGTACGTCGTTGGAGCTTGCGCATTCCGCCCAACCAGCGCTCGGGGTCGGACGCCTTGATCGCCATGTAGTCGGCGACCTCCGGGTGCGGCAGCACGAAGAACCGCTCGGCTTCGATCGCGTCCGCCACCTCGCTGGCGACGTCCGATGGCTCCAGCACCACGCCAGCCGCTCTGACCACGTTGCTGCCGGAGACCGCGTCGTCGGCGCCGTCGAGCATCGCCGTGTTGACGCCCTGCGGGCACAGGCACGTCACCTTCAACCCGGCGTCGCCGTAGGTGACCGCCAGGTACTCCGCAAACGCCACCGCTGCCCGCTTCGTCAACGTGTACGGACCGGACCCGATCTGCAGCAGCAACCCGGCTGCCGACGCGGTCGAGCAGAAGTAGCCCTCGCCGCGCTCGAGCCACTCGGGCAGCAGGTACTTGGCGGCCCACCGGTGGGCGTGGACGTTGACAGCGAAGGCGAGCTCCCAGTCGTCCTCTGGTGTCTCGACCACGTTCCCGCCGGTGCCGACACCTGCGTTGGCGAAGAACAGGTCGATCGATCCGAGTGCTGCTCGTGCCTCATCGACGAGCGCTCGGTTGCCCGACTCGGTGCTCACATCGGCCGTGATCGCCGTCGCCCGCTCCAACGAGGCAGCGACACCGTCGGCTCCCCTGAGATCTGCGATCACCAGGTTGGCCCCTCGGGCGTGGAACTCGCGAGCGAGCGCCTCGCCGATCCCGCGCCCGGCGCCGGTGACCACGATGTTGCGCCCTGTGAAATCCATTGCCCCATCGTAGGAGCCCAGGGCCCGGCGCTCTCGGACCGCCGCGACCCTCGCCGCCGCGTGTAAACGTTGTGTGACACCTTGCTCACCTGCTCGCAGGTGCGCGCGCGACCGCCGAGACAGGGGTACCGTGTCAACCAATGACTGATGAGCGCACCGACTCCGAAGCAGTGATCACCGAAGCACTGAGCGTCATCGACGGCGCCCTTGCGCGAATGATGCAGCGCGAACTCGTCTCGACGGGTGAGGTTGCCGACTTGTTGCTCGATGTGCGCACGCTGCTCACGTCCGAGCCCACCCCGCTGATCGAAACGATCGAAGCCGTCACCACCGACGCCGTCTGAGCCGGCGGCTCAGGGAGCGAGCCGTCGGGCGACACGTCGCCCGACGATGCCGAGCAGCGCGCCGACCGCTGCACCTGCCACGACGTCGGATCCGTGATGGATTCTGACGTAGGCGCGACTGATGCCGACGATCGCAGCGATCTTCCACCACAGCATCCCCGTCTTCGGGCCGTCCCAGCCCGACAGGATCATCGCCGCAAACGCGGCGGAACTCGCGTGGCCGGACGGAAACGATGACGTGGTGGGCTGTCGCACGCGGAGGCGGTCGTCGCCGGTGGTCGTTGGCCGTTCACGTCGAAAGAGGCGTTTGATCCCTTGGTTGACGACCAGGCTCTCGACACCGAGCAGGACTGCGAGGACCAGCACCTGATCCGGGCGCCCCTTGGCAGCACCGCGCAGGATCCCGATCGAGTGCCAGATGACGCTGAAGTCGCCGACGTGGCTGGCGGTGCTGAACACTCGGTCGGCGACCGGGCTCCCGCGGAGCATCTCGAGGAGCTCGTCGACTCTCGCGTCGAACGAGTCGACGGTCGGTCCGAACTGACTCTGTCCTGGCGTCGGCTCGCTCATGCGACGCCCGGCTCGGTTGCGGCGACGACCGTGTCTGCAACGGTGGTCGGTGATGCCAGCAGCGCCTCGTGCGCAGCGACCGCTTCGGTCGCAGCACGTGACGGGTCACCCCCGAACGCCGGGCACCACTGCTGGAACGAGCACCAGTCGCACAGCTTGCTCTGGCGCGGTCGGAAGTCGCCGGTGGTGCATGCTCGCTCGACCGCTGACCACACCGCGGTGGTGCGTGTGGTGATGAACTTCACCGACTGGGCCGACGGCACGGTTTCGATCGTCTCGCCCGACGACAGATACATGAGACGGATCTTGGCAGGGCGCTTGCCGAACACCGCCTCGCACAGGAACGAGTAGAAGTGCACGCCGGCGAGGCTCTTCTGCTCATAGTTTCCCGACGGGGCGCGACCGGTCTTGTAGTCGGTGACAACGAGCTCGCCATCGGCGTCGAGTTCGAGACGGTCGATGATGCCGCGCAGCGTGAGCGCGCCGACCTCGGCCTCCATCCAGAGCTCGAGCCCGATCTCTCGGACTGCGGTGGGGTCCTCCATCGCGAAGTACTTGTCGATCATCGCATGGCAGTCCCGGTCGAACTTCTCGACGGCATCGGCATCGAGGCGGAGGCCGACATAGTCGGGGTGGACTCGGTACTCCTCGAGCGCCGTCGTCATGTCGGCGGCGAGCGCCTCGGGGGTGCGTTCAGCGGCCGAACGCACGAACAGCAGCTCGAGCGCTCGGTGGACGATGCTGCCCTTGGTGGTCGCCGGCCCGGGCGCTTCGGGCAGCTTCTCGATGCTCGAGAACCGAAACTGCATCGGGCACGACGTGAACGACGACACCCGCGACGGCGACAGCGAAGTCGGCACGGGAAACACTGGGGTCGACGTCTCGGTGGCGGCCATACAGCGCATCGTACGCGGGGGCTGTCACAACCTGGTGAGACCTCGCGTGGCCACGGTCGTTCCAGCACGATCTCCGAGATGGACACCCTGCGGTGTCCGACCGAAGCGTTCGCTCAGTCGATGGCCTCGCGAACGATGTCGGCCATCGCGGCCGGTTCGATGAACGGCGTGAAGTGGTTCCAGTCGTCGTTCTCGATGTAGCTGGCGTTCGGGAGTTGCTCGGCGATGTCGCTGGCGATCGCCGCCGGTCCGAACTCGTCGACCTTGCCGGCCACGACCACGACGCGAGTGTGGATGTCGGGCAGCTCGGCCCACGTGGTGTGCACGCCCCCGGTGTCGAACGTTCGGGCTTCGTGCTCGGGGTCGCACTTCAAGCGGACTCCCTCGGGGGCGGGCCGGAAACCATGCGCCACGTAGAGCCGAAGCACATCGGGGTCGAACGCCATCATCGGCGGCTTCGACGAGTAGTTGGCAATTGCATCTTGGAACGTCGGGAATGCTGCCCGCCGCTTGCGGGCTCCTCGCGACAGCACCGTGCCGTTGTTCTCGGTTCCCTCGTGCGGGTCGATCTCGCGCGGCGGGAAGACGATCGGCTCGAACGCCACGATCACGTCGAACAGCCCGGGGTCTCGATGTGCCGCCATCAGCAGACCGGCCCCGCCCATCGAATGGCCGAAACCGATCAGGCCCCCGTCGGGGGCCACCACTCTCGCTGCTGCGAGGGCGTCGTCGCCGTACCGCTCCCATTCGACGTTCCAGTCGTCGGGCCGAGCCGTGGCACCGTGGCCCCGATAGTCGAGGGCGTAGGACGTGAAGCTGTCGCTCAGTTCGTCGGCGATCGGCAGATAGCAGTAGCCGTGGAACCCGGTGGCATGCGACAGCAACAGCGGCCGACCCGCACCTCCGAATTCGTGGATCGCGACATGGACATGATCGGACGAGGCGGCACGCACCCGGTCATCATGGCGACGCCCGACCAACCTCGTCGAATCGTTCGCAAGGAGGCGGGAGGGCTCGATCCTCAGGGCTTCGGCTCGCGGGGGAGCCCGAGCAGGCGCTCACCGATGATGTTGCGCTGCACCTGGCTGGAGCCGCCTGCGATGCGCCCACCCGGCGCGGCGAGCATGCCGGTCGCGGCCGGTCCGTCGAGCATCGCCTCGTCGCCGTCGAGCGCGCCGCGCAGCATCGCCACGTCGAACATCATCTCGGTGATGCCGAGCTTCATCAGCGACGCCGCCGTGGAGGCGACCGGCCCCTGGCGTTGCGCCAGATACTTGTAGGCGTTGCCCTGTCCGAAGAGCGTTGCGAGTTGTTGACGTTCGCTGGCCGTCAGCTCCCGACCCTGCGCAAGGTCGGCCATCTGGTCGAGCCGGCGCTCCAGTCCGATCACCGAGGTGCCGATGTGCCCACGCTCACTGGTCAGCACCGCCATCCCGACGCCCCAGCCGCTGTGGGCCGGTCCGAGGAGACAGTTCGCCGGGAGCGACACGTCGGTGAAGAACACCTCGTCGAACTCCGCTTCGCCGGTCATCTGTTTCAGCGGGCGCACGTCGATGCCTGGCAGATCCATCGGACAGAGAAAGAATGAGATGCCCTCGTGCTTGGGCGCTCCGTGTTCGCCGGTGGCATCGATCGGTCTGGTGCGCGCCATCAGGATGCCCCAGTTCGAGTACCGCCCTCCCGAGCACCAGACCTTCTGACCGTTGATCACGTACCGGTCACCGTCGAGATCGGCGCGGGTGTTCAGCGAGCCGAGATCGCTGCCGGCGCCCGGTTCGGAGAACAGCTGGCACCAGACGTGTTCTGTGGTGAGCGTCGCGCTGAGGTGTCGGTGCTGCTGCTCCGGCGTGCCGTAACGCATGATGGCGCCGCCGGCGAGCACGAAGCCGACCATGTTGAATGCAGCGGGAACGCCAGCCCGAGCGCACTCGAGCAGCCACGCGCCGTTGTGGTCGGCGCTGAGTCCACGACCGCCGTGCTCGGTGGGCCAATGGATGCCGGCCCACCCGGCGTCGGTGAGCGTTCGTTGCCAAGCCAGAGCATCGTCGGCGAGATCCGGCGGGCAGATCGCTCCGTAGTCGCGAGGCGCATGCTGGGCGTGGTCCGCCAGCCACGCCGCCGCCTCCCGTTGGAAGTCCTCCACCGTGATCACGCCGCCGACGGTATCCGTCCGGCCGTTCTCGTGAACTACTGCACCCTCAGGAGGCGATGTTGTTCACGAGAGCGGTGGTGTCGGCGGGGTGGGGTGCGTCAGGAGAGGGCGCCGAGGAACATCGCCGTCTCTTCGGCGATGCTCGCAGGAACGCTGTATCCGGCTTGGTCGGTGACCGTGCCCCAGTTGGCGGCGAGGTCCTCCGGGGTCAGGCCATCGGTGTTCGTGTAGCCGACCGCTTCGGCGATGAACACTTCAGCCACGCGACCGCCGCCGACGGAGAACACCCGGCCGGTTGCCTCGCAGGACTCGTGGGCCAGATAGGTGACCAGCGGCGAGACCAGCTCGGGGTTGAGCTTGTCGCCGAGCCCGCCGAGGAGGTCCTCGGTCATGCGGGTCTTCGCGAGCGGCGCGATGGCGTTGGCCTTGATGTTGTACTTGGCGCCCTCGACGGCGAGCACGTTGGTGAACCCGACGAGGCCCATCTTCGCGGCGCCGTAGTTGGCCTGACCGAAGTTGCCGAAGATGCCAGCGGCCGACGAGGTGGACACGATGCGGCCATAGCCCTGGTCGCGCATGATCGTCCATGCCGGCTGGGTGACGTTGAACGCGCCGCGCAGGTGCACGTCGATCACGGGGTCGAACAGGTCGGCGCCCATGTTGTGGAACGACTTGTCGCGCAGAATGCCCGCGTTGTTGATCACGATGTCGATCTTGCCGAAGGCGTCGACGGCGCTCTGCACGATTGCCGCGCCACCCTCCGGCGTGGCCACCGAGTCGGTGTTGGCGACGGCTTCGCCGCCCGCAGCGGTGATCTCGTCGACGACGAGCTGGGCGGCACCCTTGTCGGAACCGGTACCGTCGACCGAGCCACCGAGGTCGTTCACCACGATCAATGCGCCACGCTTGGCCATCATCAGTGCGTGTTGACGCCCGAGGCCGCCACCGGCTCCCGTGATGATCGCTACCTTGCCGTCGAATCCGAGTTCAGTCATGAGGCGCAACGCTAACGGCGCCACCCCCAACTCCCGAAACCTTCCAGCGGTGAGCGGTGAGCGCAGCACCTCCGCTCACCTCTCACCGCAAGCCGGCCCGGAGCGTTTGCGGTGAGCGGTGAGTGCGCCTGTCCCGCTCACCTCTCACCGCTGCGTTCGGGTGGCTCCGGGGAGGTCGTGCACGTTGTGGAGCGAGAAGCGATCGAAACCGCCTTCGAGGTCGAGGACCTGCCCGCGCATCCAGGCCCCTTGGTCGCTGACGAGGAACGCGACGAGATCAGCGACGTCGTCCGGTGCGCCCCATCGCCCGTCGGGAAACATGCGCGCCACGGTGGCGTGTGCCTCGCCGGTCGCGTACCCGGTGTCGACGGGCCCGGGATTGATGCAGTTGGCGACGATCCTCGAGGCGGCCAGCGCGTGGGCCACCGACGCCGTCATCTGATGCAGCGCACCTTTGGAGATGGCGTACGCGATCTCTCCGTCCATCGGTTGCAGGTGCTGACCACTGGTGAACCACAGCATTCGTCCCACCGGCGCGGTGCCGGCGGGTGCGGGTTCGTGACGCTCGGCGAACCGTTGAGCGAGCAACACGACGCTGCGAACGTTGGCGGCCCAACACCGATCGAGCTCGGTGGCGGTGACCTCGGCGAGCGGGTCGTGGGATGACCGCGCATGCACCGCGAGGACGATGTCGATTCGCCCATGCGAGGCAACGACCTCGTCGATCAGTGATGCCGGGACGTCCGGGTCCTCCAGGTCGTGTCGCCCGACCGGGAATCCGAGGTCGGCGACGGGGTCTTCGCCCCATGGCATCTCGGCATCGTGGCGCCCCCACCCAGTGGCCGCGACCGTGGCGCCCATGTCGTGCATCCGTCGCGCAACGGTGGCGCCGATCCCAACGGATCGCGACACCCCCGTCACGAGCGCGACTCGTCCAGCCAGTGGTGCGTGATCGAGTGGCATGAGGCGATGCTCGCACATCGCCCGCGAGCGCACACCTCAGGTATCGGGACGGATTCGATCGATTCGAAGTGGCTCGTCCGGCGTGACCAGCACGACCCGTTCGGCCACCCGGACCGGGATGCCACTTCCATTCGAGACGGTCACGGTGAGGCCATCCGGGTCGAGCTCGACACGAACGCGCGAGCCGTGACGTTGGAGGTGGAACACGAGCCCCTCCCAGGACGAGGGAAGACGCGGCGAGAACTCGACGTACTCGCCCTGCTCGACCATGCCGGCGAAGCCGTGGACGACACCTGCCCACACCCCGCCGGCGTTGGCGACGTGCACCCCGTCGGCGGTGTTGGCATGCGAGTCGCAGAGGTCGAGGTACAGCGCCCGGGTGAAGTACTCGAACGCCAAGTCGTCATAGCCGACCTCCGCAGCGACGACGCTCTGTACGCAGGCCGACAGCGACGAGTCGCCGGTCGTGATCGGGTCGTAGAAGTCGAAGTTGCGGCGTTTCTGCTCCACCGGAAAGCGCTCGGAACGAAGGAACATCGCCAGGACGACATCGGCCTGCTTCAGTACCTGGTGCCGGTAGATGACGAGTGGGTGATAGTGCAGCAGGAGCGGGAAGTGGTCGGGTGGGGTGCCCTCCCAGTCCCACGGTTCGAGGTCGAGGAACTCCGAGTCCTGTGGGTTGATGCCGAGGTCCTCGTCGAACGGGATGTACATCGCGTCAGCGGCCGCGTCCCACTGGTCGAGTTCGTCCAGGTCGAGATCGGTCGACCGGCAGAGCCCCTCGAACGCCTTCCGATTCCAGTTGGCCAGAAACCGCACCGTGCGGGCCGCATAGCGAAGATTGAACCTCGCCATCACGTTCGTGTAGAAGTTGTCGTTGACCACGGTGGTGTACTCGTCGGGTCCCGTGACGCGGTGGATGTGGAACGTGCGGGCACCGTTCTGGGAATAGAAGCCGAGGTCGGCCCAGAGACGCGCCGTCTCGACGAGGATCTCGGCTCCCTCGTGTGACAGGAAGTCGATGTCGCCGGACGCTTCGAGGTATCGACGCAGGGCCAACACCACGGCAGCGTTGATGTGGTACTGCGCGGTGCCGGCGGCGTAGTACGCAGAGGCCTCCTCGCCGCTGATGGTGCGCCATGGGTAGAGCGCTCCCGCCTCACTCATCTCGCGCGCGCGTTGGCGGGCTGCGTCGAGCAGCCGCCAGCGGAAGCGGATCACCTTCCGGGCCGCCTCGGGCATGGTGTAGGCGAGGAACGGTGCGACGTACACCTCGGTGTCCCAGAAGTAGTGGCCGTCGTAGCCGCCGCCGGTGACCCCCTTGGCCGCGATGCCCTGCTCCTGCGTGCGCGCCGAGGCCTGGGCGAGCTGAAAGAGATTCCACCGAAGCGCCTGCTGGGCCGCGTCGTCGCCGTGGAGTTCGATGTCGGCATCCGCCCAGAACTCCTCCAGCCACTGAGCCTGCTCGGTCACGATCTGGTCGAGGCCGTCCGATTCGGCGCGTTGCAGCGTGCGCGTGCAGCGGTCGGCGAGTTCCTCGGCTGGCACTCCGTTGGACGAGTGGTACGAGACGAGCTTGGTGATCGTGATCGGTACGCCCGGATTGGCGCGGATCGTGAACACGTTCTTGGCGAGGTCGGCGCCGACGTCGGTCGACACCTCGACGTGGCAGGAGGTCTCGACGTAATGACGGGTTCCGCAGGCCAGGGTCATTCTGCTGTTCGCGCATCGGTAGCCGAGCACGATCTCGTTGCCCGACTCGCGTTGCAATCGCGGTTCGAGGACACGATGGTCGAACTTGCGAGCTTGGCGCGGGTCCTTGCCTTCGCCGAGCGCAGCCGAACGCACGTGGTACTCGTCTTCGCCGTCCTGGCGGTTGAGGAGTTGCGATGACACGACGACCGGGGCGGCGTCGTCGAGCAGCGTGACCTCGAGCGTCATCACCGCGAGATGACGATGCACGAAACTGACCATCCGCTGTGACTTCACCCGTACCCGTTTGCCCGCCGGGGTGCGCCAGACGATGTCTCGCGTGAGCGCACCGTTGCGGAAGTCGAGTGCCCGCTCGTAGCTGTCGAGGTCGGCGCTCGCGAGCAGCAACGGCTCGTCGTCGACGTAGAGCTTCATCAACTTCGCATCGGGGACGTTCACGATCGTCTGGCCGGTCTTGGCGAACCCGAAGGCGTCCTCGGCGTGCTGGATCGGCCACGTCTCGTGGAACCCGTTCAGGTAGGTCCCGTGACTGTGCGCCTCGCGGCCCTCTTCCGGGTTGGCTCGCATGCCGAGGTATCCGTTGCCGAGCGCGAACAGGGTCTCCATCGTGCCGAGGTCGTCGTGGGAGTACTCGGTTTCGACGAGCCGCCACGGATCGCGTGGGAAGCGGTGCTGGGGAAGCCCGGCCGGCGGTTCGTGGCGATTCACGTGCGGTGACCGCCGGTGCCCGGGGTGTCGTCCTGCGCCAATGCGTCGGCCCGAAGCTGCTTGTAGTCGAGCTTGCCGTTGGCCACGCGGCCGATCGTGGTCACCGCGACCACCCGCTTGGGCGCCTTGTAGGCGGCGAGTCGCGACTTGACGTGCGCGATGAGGTCGTCACCGTCGACGGTGTGGCCCACGTGGGGCTCGACCAGGGCGGTGATTGCCTCACCCCATTTGTCGTCGGGAACCCCGACCACGGCGACGTCGGCAACGCCGGGGTGCAACTTGAGGCACTCCTCGACTTCCTCGGGGTACACCTTTTCGCCGCCGGTGTTGATGCACTGGCTGCCCCTGCCGAGCAGCGTGACGGTGCCGTCGGCTTCGACCGTGGCGTAGTCGCCGGGGATCGAATAGCGCTCGCCGTCGATCGTGACGAAGGTCTGTGCCGACTTCGCCTCGTCCTTGTAGTACCCGATCGGGGTGCGGCCGCGCAGCGCGACCCGCCCGAGTTCACCCGATCCCGGAACGACGTCGCGTCCGTCGTCGGTGACCACCCGTGATGTCGGGCTCAGTTCGAACTTGGCCGTCTCGCCGCTGGTCTCCGAGGTGGTCGTGTTGGTCGCCATCCCGATCGCTTCGCTGGAGCCGAGGGAGTCGACCATGATCAACCGACCGTTGTGGCGGAGTAGGCCCTCCTTGCTCTCCTTCGACCACATCACGCCCGACGACACGATCACGCGGAGGCTGGAGATGTCCCACCGATCCGGTTCGTCGTCGAGCGCCCGCAGGATCGGCTTGGCGAACGCATCACCGACGATCGAGGTGGAGTTGATGCCGTAGTGTTCGACGTCGTCGAGGAACTCCTCCGCACTGAATCGGCGTCCTTCCATGGTGGTGATCGATCCGCCGACCATCAGGTTGCTGATCGCATTGAACAGCCCGGTGCCGTGCATCAGTGGCGCGGCCGGCATGTTGCGCGGCCCAGCCTTCGTGATGCGCTCGGCGACCGCGTCGAGATCCTCCTCGGGCGGCATCCGCTTCTTGTTGTTGGCATCGAGTACCCCGAAGAGATCGTCCTGCCGCCACATCACGCCCTTCGGCATGCCGGTCGTACCACCGGTGTAGAGCAGGAGGAGATGGTCGCCGCTGCGGCCCCAGGGGCCTTCGATGTCGTCGTCGGTGCCGGCGGCCGCTGCGGTCTCGTAGGGCGTTGCCCACTCGGGGCACGGTCCGCTGGCGTCGTCGACCCACAACCAGGTCTGCACCTTGGGGACTCGTGCCCGGATGGTTTCGCACTGGTCGGCGAACGCGCCGTGGAACACGACGGCGGTGGCGTCGGCGTTGTCCCACAGGTAGACGAGTTCGTCGGCGGCGTACCGGTAGTTGGTGTTGACCACGGCGAAGCCCGCCTTGAACGCAGCGAAGATCGACTCGAGGTACTCGGGTGAGTTGTAGAGGTACTGGGCGACCTTGTCCTGCTCGCCGGACGCTGGGCGCAGGAGCGTGTCAGCAACGCCGTTGGCGCGCCGATTGAACTCGGCCCAAGTGTGGGTGCGTTTGCCCTGTTGCTGGGCGAGCGCATCGGGAATCTGGTTTGCCACCGTCTCCCAGAGATCTGCAAAGTTCCAGCCGCCGTCGGTCGTTGTCACGTCGACGAAGGTACTCGTAGTTCCACGAGCCCGGGGCAACCGGGACGTCGATTGGGCGTCGGAGCGCAGGTCAGACGGGCGGACCCTGGTGCAGGCGATCGTGTGCGGCGGCGACGGGCGACTGTTCGGCCATGGCCTCCCACAGCGATTCGATCCACCACGTGGCGCCGGCATCGGCATAGGCCGCGGGCGAGTGTTCCGACATCGAGCCCTCGACGATGATGTCCACGCCCTCGCCGGGACGCGCCGCGTCGAGTTGTCCCCTGAGTTGACGGACCTCGTCGAGGTGGGGTTGGCGGGCGCCACCTTCGTCGTCGAGCACCTGGGGAATCACCCCGTCCCAGCGCATCGCCCGCGCCATCGACCGGGGTCGCCCCATCGCGCCCACGCACCAGACCGGCACGCGAGGTTGCTGCACGGTGTGTCCGATGGTCGGAAATTCGGTGGGTCGGACGTGGTAGTGGCTGCCGTCGTAGTCGAACGGTTGACCGGCCCACAGTCCGCATGCGATGTCGAGGCACTCGTCCATCAGTTCGGCGCGTGTCCGGCGATCGGTCGTCTCCCCGAAGGTGTCGAAGCCCGACTCGACGGCGCCCAATCCGACCGACAGCGTCACCCGTCCTGCCGAGATGCGGTCGACCGTGGCCACCTGGCTGGCCAGCTCCCACGGCCGTCGCCGCGACGGCGGCGTGAGCAGGGTGCCGAGCCGGATGGTCGAGGTTCGCGCCGCAGCGAGGCCGAGTGAGATCCATGCGTCGACGCCCCACACCGGTTCCCACACGAACACCCCGTCCCAACCCGACGCTTCGGCCGCGACGGCGAGTTCGCCGATGTCCTCGGCGTCACCCCAGGGGATCACGAAGCCGAACCTCATGCTCCGACCGTAGACCCTGTGGCGACATCGTGCGAGCGCGGCGAGGCTGCGAGCTTGCGCCGTTGCGAGCGCGACAGCGGTGCCGGTCGGAGTCGTCGGCCGACCTACAGTCGTCACCATGAGTGCAACCGGAATCGTGGACGTGGCGCGTCAGTTGGGCGAACTCATCGAAGCGAACGCCGACGACGCTGAGCGCATCCGTCGGCTGCCACTGCCGACGGTGAAGGCGCTCGGCGACGCCTCGTTGATGCGGATGTGTGTGCCGCACGCATACGGCGGTCCTGAGATCGATCCCGTCACCATGGTCGAGGCGATCGAGCAGGTGGCGCACAGCGATGGTGCCGCTGGCTGGTGCACGATGATCGCCTCGACCACCTCGTCGATGGCGTCGTTCCTCCCCGAGGAGGCCGCCCGGGAGATCTACGGCGATCCGACGTCGATCACCGGCGGGGTGTTCGCGCCGAATGGCAAAGGTGTTGCCACGGTGGTCGATGGGGTCGACGGGTTCTCCGTCACGGGTCGATGGGCGTGGGGAAGTGGCACCCAGCACTGTCGATGGGTGCTCGGCGGCGTGCTGTGCGACGACGGAACGTTCCGTCTCTGCTGGTTCGATCAGTCCGAGGTGTCGTTCCACGACACCTGGCACACGTCGGGCATGCGGGGCTCGGGTTCACTCGACTACTCGGTCGATGGTGTGTTCGTGCCCGCCACCCGCACGATCCAGCCGTCGGTGACGCGGCCGGTCGTCGTCACACCGCTGTCGCACTTCCCGAACTTCACCCTGCTTGCCGCTGGCGTGTCGGCCGTTGGGCTGGGGGTCGGGAGACGAGCGCTCGATGAGCTGGTCGATCTGGCCCAGGGCAAGAAGCCGCAGTACTCGTCGAAGACCCTCGCCCAGAGCGCGTTCACCCAGATCGAGTTGGCTCGCGCCGAGGGTGAGCTGCGCGCTGCGCGTGCATTCCTGCTCCACGAATTGGGTTCGGCATGGGCGCTCGCCGTCGCCGGTGACGAGGTCTCGGTTGCGGCCCGCACCGGAATCCGGCTGGCAGCCACCCACGCGGCGAGCGTCGGGGCGCGCGTCGCCGATGTGGCGTTCACGCTCGCCGGCGGCACTGCGGTCTACGACACCAGCGTGCTCGGTCGCTGCCTGCGTGACGCCCAC
Organism: Ilumatobacteraceae bacterium; assembly: GCA_963793335.1. Lineage (GTDB taxonomy): Bacteria > Actinomycetota > Acidimicrobiia > Acidimicrobiales > Ilumatobacteraceae > Sva-07. The sequence continues at coordinate 458,092 of CAWBZS010000004.1, forward strand.
GTGGTGACGCAGCACATCCAGACGGCACCCAAGCTGAACGAGACGATCGGGAGACTGCTGCTCGGCCTCGAGGTCGACACCTCGATGTTCTGATCGCGATCCGAACTACGGTCGCTGCCCATGGACACCACCGGGACGGATGCCGCTTCGACAGCAGCGACGGGAATCGACGCGATCGAAGCGATCATGACCACGCGGGCGATCCGGCGATTCAGCGCCGAGCCGGTGACCGACGAGGAGATCGCCGTGTGTCTGCGTGCCGCACAGCAGGCCCCGAGCGGCGGCAACGTGCAACCGCAGCAGTACGTGGTGGTCACCGATGCGGCCCGCAAGGCCGAGATCGCGCAGTGGTACCGCAGGGCGTTCGATCGATACGAGCGGTCGCTGCCCGATGCGAGTGCCTTTCGGGACGAGGCGGCTGCCGAGTCGTGGCGCAAGACGCGTTCGGCGAGCCGGCACCTGGCCGACCATGTGCAGGAGGCGCCGGCCATCGTGTTCTTCCTGCAACCGATCATTCCGTGGACGCCGTCCGACGACGAGGGTCCGATGGACATCGGTCGTCTGGACGCCAGCGTGTACCCCGCAGTACAGAACTTCTGCGTCGCGGCCCGTGCGCTGGGCATCGGCACCTCGCTCACCACGGTGATCCGGATCCACGCGGCCGAGACGCTCGACGTCCTCGGGGTGCCGGCGAACGACGACGGCAGCGCTCGGTTCGAGATCGCCGCGTGCATTCCGATCGGTCGGCCGGCCGGGAAGTTCGGCGTCGCTCCACGCAAGCCGGCGAGTGCCGTCACCCACTGGAACACCTACGGCGACCGCCGCCGCGACTGATCGTGGTTCCCCGAGCCCGGGTCTCCGGGAACCACCAAGGTTCCGCGAGACCCGGGCTCGGGGAACCGAGGGATGGTCTGCGACGATGAGCCGATGACCGTCACGGAGTCCGACCGCCTCACCGTCGACCTGCTCGACCCTGCGCTGTACCAGCGGAACCCGCACGACGTGTGGACGTGGATGCGGGCGAACGAACCCGTCTACCGAGACGAGCGCAACGGTCTGTGGGCGGTGACGCGGCACGCCGACCTGATGGACGTCGAGCGACGTTCGTCGGTGTATCTCTCCGGGCAGGGCTACCGGGCGCTGTGGTCACCGGACGAGATCAACATGATCGCCCAGGACGACCCTCGTCACCGTCAGCAGCGGATGCTCGTGCAGCCCAAGCTCACCGGCAGGTCGGTGGCCGAGCGGCAAGCCGAGATCGCCGCACTGGTCACCGATCTGATCGACGACGCACTCGCCAACGGCGACGAGATCGACGTGATCGACGCGCTCGCCGGTCAACTGCCCGCCCGTTTCACCGCCCGCATCCTCGGCTTCCCCGAGGAGATGTGGCCGCAGATCAAGTCATGGTCCGAACGCCTGATGCGCACCGACGACCGCGACCGCAGCGGCGCATCGTTCCGAGACTTCTTTGCAGCCAACATGGAGTTCGTCGAGGTCCTCGGTGAGATCGCGCCGCAGAAACTCGCTGAGCCGGGCGACGACCTACTCAGCGTGTGGCTGCACTCCACGATCGACGGCGAACCCCTCCCACCGGCAGCGATCGTGCACGAGGTCGGGCTCTTCATCGCCGGCGGTGCGGAGACCACACGAACGGCGATCAGCCACGGCCTCGACGCCTTTGCTCAGCACCCCGAGCAGTGGGAGGCGATCGGTGCCGATCCCGACCTCGTTCCCGGGGCCGTCGAAGAGGTGCTCCGCTGGGTCACTCCGTTGAACAACTTCTTTCGTCGGGCCGCAGCCGACGATCAGATCGGCGACCAGCCCATCGAGCGCGGCGACCGGATCATCCTGCTGTATCCGTCGGCCAATCGCGATGAAGCGGTGTTCACCGATCCGTTCAGTTTCGACATCACTCGGAGCCCCAATCCGCATTTGTCGTTCGGGTTCGGGACCCACCTCTGCATCGGTACCCACGTCGCGCGGGCGTCGCTCGCAGCGGTGTTCGGCCAACTGAGCGCACGCGTCACCGATCTTCGTGTCGTCGAGGAGCCAGTTGTCGAGGCCAACATCTTCGCCCGCGCCGTCCAGTCGTTCCGCCTCGGCTACACCGTGCGCTGAACGACCGGTCTCCAAGCGTTCGGCGGTGCAGTACTCTGACCGCGATGGGGCAGATCACGAATCTTGCAGGGGTCATCCGCGTTCACGGTGAGGCGCAGGGCGACAAGACCGCGTTGATCCTGGGCGACGAACGCCGGAGTTGGTCGGAGTTGCGGGGTCGATCTGCGCAAGTCGCACAAGGGCTGCTCGCCGCAGGAGTCGGAGCACAGGAACGGGTTGCATTCCTCGACAAGAACGGCTTCGAGCACTTCGAGGTGATGTTCGGGGCCGCGATGATCAATGCCGTCTGCGTCGACGTCAACTGGCGCCTCGCCGCACCCGAGGTCGAGTTCATCGTGAACGACACCGAGGCCAAGGTGCTCGTGGTCGGTCCCGACTTCGTCCCGATCCTCGACGCGATCGCCGACAACCTGACCCACGTCACCACGGTGCTCGTGATCGGCGGGCACGAGCGATTTCGTGACTACGAGGAGTGGATCACCACGTTCGATCCGATCGATCCGGGCACCGACTCGAAGCTCGATGACGTCGCGTTCCAGCTCTACTCGTCGGGCACGACCGGTCGCCCCAAGGGCGTCATGCTCACCAACGCCAACTTCTTCAGCCTGCTTCCAATGGCGAAGGAGCTCTGGGAGCTGACCCCCGACTCGGTCAACCTCGTTGCGATGCCGCTGTTCCACGTCGCCGGTGGTGGATGGGCGGTCGCCGGCATGTACGAGGGTTGTACGTCGGTCATCTTCCGTGACCTGGACCCGGTGGCGCTCGTGTCGACGATTGCCGAGCATCGGATCACCCACGCGCTGCTCGTTCCCGTCGCCCTGCAGTTCGTGCTGCTGGTGCCGGGGGTCGACGATGCCGACTTCTCGAGTCTGAAGGTGATGGTCTACGGCGCCTCACCGATCAGCGAGGATGTGCTGTCCAAGTGCGTCGAGTTGTTCAAGCCGTGCAAGTTCTGGCAGGCCTACGGGCTGACCGAGACCACTGGCGGTGTGGTCAACCTCCCGCCCGAGGACCATGACCCGGACAGTGAGAACAAGCATCGCTTGCGGTCCTGTGGTGTGCCCGGTCCTGGCGTCGAGCTGAGGATCGTCGGGGACGACGAGGCCGAGTGCGAGGTCGGTGCGGTGGGCGAGATCTGGGTGCGTGGTCCACAGATCATGAAGGGCTACTGGAACATGCCGGAGGCGACCGAGGAAGCGATCACCGACGACGGCTGGTTCAAGACCGGTGATGCGGGGTACGTCGACGCCGACGGGTACGTCTACATCCACGACCGCGTCAAGGACATGATCGTGTCGGGTGGTGAGAACGTCTACCCGGCCGAGGTCGAGAATGTCCTGATGGCGCATCCTGGGATCGCCGACGTCGCCGTGATCGGCGTTCCCCACGAGAAGTGGGGCGAGACCGGGAAGGCGATCGTCGTGAAGGCGCCTGACGCCGAGGTGACCGAGGCCGACATCATCGCCTACGCCAAGGAACGCCTCGCCACCTACAAGTGTCCGACCAGCGTCGACTGGACCGACGTCCTGCCACGCAACCCGAGCGGCAAGATCCTCAAGAAGGATCTACGCGAGCCGTTCTGGGTCGGACACGAACGTCGCGTGGGCTGACCCGCCAGCGACTCGGACCTGGCTGCGTCGGTCGGGGTGAGGTCAGGTCGTCGGTTGGCCCTTGGCGTCGACCTCATAGATCCGGAGGCCGTCGCCATGGCTGATGGACGCCCGTGCGTCGTCGACGGGTGACTGCTCGTCGGCGTGGAACGCCACGATGATTGCGTCGGCGGCGTCAGGATCGACGAAGCTCTCCTGGAAGGCTCGGCTCTGACCGGTGCCGATCACGTAGCTCCACACGGCGGCGACGTAGAAGCCGAAGATGGCACCACCGAGCGCAGCGGCGAGCGTGGCCGGGACGCTCTCGGTGACGAGCCAGACGCCCACGCCGATGATCAACGCGGCGATGACCGCGCCCGGAACTCCGCCCACCAGCGTCCGCTTGGCTGCGTGGGCGGTGACGCCTTCGGGGTCGGCCTGGTGCTTGTCTTCCCGATTCTCGTGATGGCCGAGCACCAGCGTCGATGTGTCCGTGTCCTCGGCGGTCATGCGTTCGAAGTCGAGCGCGACGGCTCGCGCGGTTTCGGTGTCGTCGGTGAAGACGACGAGGTTGTGTCGCCGCAGACGCGCGTTCGGGTTGGAGTTCGACACCTCGGAGAGGTGTGGCGCGGTGGTCTTCGCCCAGTTGGCGAAGTTCACGGGCTTGTCGTTGGTCGTTCCACCAGTCGGGTCGGATGTCGTTTCCTGATCGGACTTGCTCATGTCGTCTCTCCTTCTCGGGTAGGGCAGCAGTACCCGCCCGCGACGACGATCAAACCCTGCTCGAGCCACCCCGATGTCCCCAGGCGTCGCATGGGCCCCGACCGTGTGACGATGGCCGCCTGCGATCGTTCGTTCGTGAACGGGCGATAGCGTCGAACGTCGTGTCCATCCCCGACCAGACCCTCCTCGACGACCCCAGCCAGGTCGACACAGCCGCAGATTCGACCGTGAGTCATCGTTCCGATGTGCGCAACCTGGCAATCGTGGCACACGTCGACCACGGCAAGACCACACTGGTCGACGCGATGCTCCACCAGTCGGGTGCGTTCCGTGCCAACGAGGACGTTGCCGAGCGGGTCATGGACTCCGGGGATCTCGAGCGCGAGAAGGGCATCACCATCCTTGCCAAGAACACCTCGCTGGTGTGGAACGACCCCCGGAGTGGCGCCGACATCACGCTCAACATCGTCGACACACCCGGCCACGCAGACTTCGGTGGCGAGGTCGAGCGCGCCCTGACCATGGTCGACGGCATCGTGTTGCTGGTCGACGCTGCCGAGGGTCCGCTCCCGCAGACCCGGTTCGTGCTGCGCAAGGCACTTGCACGTCAACTCCCGGTGATTCTCGTGATCAACAAGGTCGACCGCGCCGACGCACGAACGGCCGAGGTCATCGACGAGGTGTACGAGCTGTTCTTCGACCTCGACGCCAAGGATCACCAGGTCGAGTTTCCCATCGTGTACTGCTCGGGCAGAGACGGCTGGGCGACGCTCGACGCCGACGAAGCCCAGCGGATCATCGCTGACGGAAAGGGCGACACTGGCCTGGCCGAGCTCGTCGAGGTGTTGCTGGATCACATCCCCGCACCGACCTATCGCGAGGGCGCACCGCTGCAGGCGTGGGTCACCAACCTCGACGCTTCCCCCTACCTCGGTCGTCTCGCTCTTCTGCGGATCATGGAAGGCGAGATCAAGAAGGGCCAGTCGGTTGCCTGGTGCAAACGAGATGGCTCGGTCGCCCGCGCCAAGATCGCAGAGCTGTTCCTCACCGAGCACCTCACGCGTGTGCCGGTCGACTCGGCCCGCCAGGGTGACTTGGTCGCCGTGGCCGGCATCGAGGAGATCTTCATTGGCGAGACCCTTGCCGATCCGGAGAACCCGATTGCGCTCCCGGTGATCACCGTCGATGAGCCGGCGCTGTCGATGACGATCGGGATCAACACGTCGCCGCTCGCGGGTCGCGAGGGCAAGAAGCTCACCGCCCGCCTCGTCAAGAACCGCCTCGACGCTGAACTCGTCGGCAACGTGTCGATTCGGGTGCTCCCCACCGAACGCCCCGACGCCTGGGAAGTGCAGGCCCGAGGTGAGCTGCAGTTGGCGATCCTGGTCGAGCAGATGCGTCGTGAGGGGTTCGAGCTCACCGTCGGCAAGCCCGTCGTGCTCACCCACGAGGTCGACGGCAAGGTGCACGAGCCGGTCGAGCGGGTCACGATCGACGTGCCGCAGGACTATCTGGGCAACGTGACGCAGTTGCTCGCCGCCCGCAAGGGTCGTATGCAGAACATGAGCGGGTCCGCGTGGACGCGTCTCGACTATCTCGTTCCCGCCCGTGGCTTGATCGGTTTCCGCACCGAGTTCCTCACGGAGACCCGGGGCACCGGCGTGATCAGCCACACCTTCGAGGGGTACGAACCGTGGGCCGGCGAGATCCGTTCGCGCCAGTCCGGTGTGCTCGTTGCCGACCGCACTGGTCCCGCCACCACCTACGCCATGATGAACCTGCAGGACCGGGCAGCGATGATGGTCGGTCCGGGCGCCGAGGTGTACTGCGGCATGATCGTCGGTGAGAACTCACGCGCTGGTGACATGGACGTCAACGTGTGCCGCGAAAAGAAGATGACCAACGTGCGTGCCGCCTCAGCCGACGAGACGGTGAAGCTCACGCCGCATCGTCAACTGTCGCTCGAAGGGGCCCTCGAGTTCATTGCGAGCGACGAATGCGTCGAGGTGACGCCGAAGAACATTCGCCTGCGCAAGGTCGACATGGACCCGACGACTCGCGCTCGCGAGACCAAGCGCCGCAGCCAGTCCGCCTGACGCGGCGTCAGGGTCCGGTGGTGAGGGCGGCGTCGGGCTCGTGGAGGTCGATCGCCTCGTTGTCGCGAGCATGTAGCCGCGTGGTCGCCCATGACAGCACGCCGATACGGCAACGCTCCCAGCGGTTGCCGCTGACCTGACAGTCGGTGGCGCCATGCTGGACGATGCAGCCGCTGTCGCCGTCGCCGACCGCGTTGCCGTCGACGACCGCCTGGGTTCCTCCGTCGATGTCGATGCCTCGCATCGTGTGATCGACGAAGTTGCCGTAGATGTGCGCACCTTCGGTCTGTTCGAGATGGATGCCCCACCACCGCGCCACGATGTTGTTGCCGCGGACGATCGTTCCGGTCGTATCGGTGGCGCGAATGGCGCAGAGGTGGTCGCGGAACCCGCACGAGTCGATCTCGTGGCCGCTCCCACCTCGGAGATGCGCGCCGATGTCCCAACGCATCCCGTCGAACTGGCTGCGTGACACCGTCACACGGTCAGCACCGTCGGCCACGACGCCTGCCGCCGACGTGGCACGGATGACCACATCGTCGGCGGCGACCATCACGTGGCCGTCGACCCGACACCCGAGCAGGGTTGCATACGGTCCCTCGACTCGGACGACCGAGCACGGGAACCACGCGAGCCGAGGTGGCCCGCCGGTGACGCGTAGGTGCTCGAGTCGAGCATTGCGTGCGAGGGTCACGGTGGTCGCTCCATCGGTGTGGACCAGCGTTCGCCCCGGCCCGAGACCCCGCAGGATCACGCCAGCAGGCACGGTGACCGGGCCGGAGTAGGTGCCGTCGCCGAGTTGCACGATGTCGCCGGGCGACGCATCTCGAAGCAGCGGTGCGAGTTCGATCGGCTGACGCGGTTGCGATTCGAACAGCTCGATCGGACGCTCGACGGGTGCAAGGTCGAATCGATAGACGGCGATCGCATCGATCGAGCCGAGGTGCGTCCGCCGTTCGAGTGCCGAGCGACCGCCGTCGATGCGGACCCCGTCATCGGTGTGGCTGAACCCGATCGGTCGTCCGTCTCGCTCGACGGCGATCACCCGGTAGCGGTCGGGACGGATGGCGGAGAATCGGGCCCGCCCGCCGAGATCGACTGCAGCGACGCCGCCGTCGAGGCGGAAGTACCTGACCTCGTCATCGCCCCAGGTGTCCCACGGCGTCGACTCGTCGATCAACCGCTGATTCGCCCGGACCCATCGGCCGGCAGCTTCGAGCGGGGCTTGTTGCAATCCGGGGATGGTGCCATCGGCGGCGGGACCCACGTTGAGCAGCAAGTGGCCGCCCTTGGCGATCACCTCGGTGAGCAGGGCAACGATGTCGAACCCCGACATGTGGTGCTCGAGCCGTTCGGCCCGGTTGTGGCAGAAGCTCGACCCGAGTGGGCGACAGAGTTCCCAGGGGCCGTCGACGATCTCGTTGGGTGTCTCGTGCTCGAAGGTGCGCACGAGTTGAGGGCTTCCGGGCGGCACGGCGTCGGCTGCGGCCCCCCATCGGTCGTTCACCACCACGTCGGGATTGATGGCCCAGACCCGCTCGAGCAGCTCCGCCGTGCGCCACACGGCCGGCCCGTGGCCCCAGTGCCCGTCACCCCACAACACGCTCGACCCGTAGCGTTCGACGAGGTCGAGCACGTGGGGGTGGAGCACCTCGGTCGCGTAGGCCGGATCGGGGAAACGAGCGTCACCCCAGTCGAGCAGCGAGTAGTAGGTGCCGAGCACGATGTCGTTTCGCTCGCAGGCCGCGGCGTATTCGGCCAGCACGTTGCGGTGTGGGCCACCGTGCAGGACGGTGCGCTCGGTGTTGGGAGCGTCCCACCATGACAGTCCGTCGTGGTGTTTGGTGACCAACACGCTGTACCCGGCGCCTGCGTCGGCCACGAGCTGTGCCCAACGCTCTGCGTCGAATCGGTTGTAGGTGAGCAGCGGCAAGAAGTCGTCGAACTGCTCGATGTGGCCCCAACGGTCTCGGTGGTGTGCAAGCACCTCGACCATCGGCCGGGGATGCAACACCACGTCGGCGACGTCCTCGCCGAGATGGCTGCGGTACCAGCCGCTGTACTGGCCGATCGGCGCCCACGCCGGCACGCTGGCCAGGGTCGAATGAACGAGGATGCCGAATCGCCGTTGGTCCCACCACGTCGGCATGCTCATCGGAGCGCCATTGTCGCGCACACACGACCTGGTGTGACGAACTCGTCCGACCGACTGGGCTCGTGGCCTTCCCTCGACGCCGGGCGATGCTGGCTCACAATGGCCCGTCGAGCCCGGGGCAACGCCATACTGCTGCCATGAACGCGACGTCGGCGATGCCGGTCGACCAGGTCGATGGGCCCGTGAGCGCCAAGCTGCAGCAGCTGGGGGCCGAACTCAGACGGCTCGACCGGGTGGTGGTGGCCTTCAGCGGCGGCGCCGATTCGGCGTTCCTCGTCGCTGCCGCAACCCGCACGCTCGGCAGCGACCGTGTCCATGCCGTCACCGCGGTGTCTCCGTCGTTGGCCGGCGACGAAGCGAGCGACTGTCGGGCGTTGGCGTCTGAATGGGGCCTCCGTTGGACACCCGTGACCACTGCAGAGATGGAGCGAGCGGCGTATCGGCTCAACGACACCGACCGGTGCTTCCACTGCAAGGCCGAGCTGATGGACGTGGTGACCCCGATCGCCGCTGCCGAACACGCGACCGGTGGTGTTGGGCGTGAACGTGGACGACCTCGGCGATCATCGGCCGGGTCAGCGTGCTGCGAGCGAGGCCGGCGCCGAGTTCCCGTTGGTGGCAGCGGGGTTCACCAAGCAAGACGTGCGCGAGGCGTCGCGAGCGATGGGGTTGCGTACGTGGGACAAGCCTGCGGCGGCGTGTTTGGCGAGCCGAATCCCGTACGGCACGCAGGTGTCGGTGGAGATTCTCGGTCGAGTCGACCGAGCCGAGGCGGCGCTGCACCGACTCGGGTTCGCCCAGGTCCGGGTGCGGCACTACGACGACACCGCACGCATCGAAGTGGACCTGGTCGACCTCGAGCGTGTGGTGGAGCAGCGAGACGCGGTCGTCGAAGCGGTGCGCGGCGTCGGCTACCGGTACGTCACCGTCGACCTCGAGGGGTTCCGCTCCGGAAACCTGAACGGCTGATCGGTCGGTCCGATTGCGGCCGGGCGGGGCGCCCCACGTAGCGTCGGCCGCCATGAAGCTGTCGATGATGATCAACTATTCGGGCGACTTCCACGCTGACGTGGCAAAGGTCGTGGAGCTGGAAAAGGCCGGTCTCGACGTGGTCTGGGTGCCCGAGGCCTACAGCTTCGACGCCGTGTCCCAGATGGGGTACCTCGCCGCCAAGACCAGCACGATCGAGATCGGCTCCGCGATCCTCAACGTGTTCTCACGGACGGCGACGTGTATGGCGCAGACTGCTGCCGGACTCGACTTCGTGTCGGGCGGTCGGTTCATCCTCGGACTGGGGGCGTCGGGCCCGCAGGTGATCGAGGGGTTCCACGGGGTGCCGTACGAGAAGCCGATGCCGCGCATCCGCGACTACATCAACGTCTGCCGGATGACGATGAAGCGTGAGAAGGTCGTCTACGACGGCCCGACGGTGCACGTGCCGCTCCCGGAGGGTCAGGGCACGGGGCTCGGCAAGCCGCTCAAGCTGATCAACCACCCGGTTCGCGACACCGTCCCGATCTTCTGGGCGAGCCTGATGGGCCAGTCGGTGAAGGCCACCGCCAAGCTCGCCGACGGCTGGATCCCGATCTTCTTCGATCCGGAGAAGTTCCACACGGTCTGGGGCGACGACCTCAAGGCTGGACAGGCCGACCGTGATCCGTCACTGGGTCCGCTGCAGATCTCAGCGGGCGGCATGGTCGCGATCGGCGACGATCTCGTCGGCGACAAGCAGTCGAGCATTCTCGACTTCTCGCGGCCGAGCGTGGCGCTGTACGTCGGTGGGATGGGCGCCCGCGACAAGAACTTCTACAACACGATCTGTCAGAAGTACGGCTACGTCGACGAGGCGGCGGCGATCCAGGATCTGTACCTCGACGGCAAGAAGGACGAGGCCGCCGCCGCGGTTCCCGCCGAGATGCTGGACAAGACCAACCTGGTCGGTCCCACCGGCTACATCAAGGAACGCCTCGCCGCCTACAAGGAGGCAGGCGTCACCCACCTCTCGGTCAACCCCGTTGGCGGCGACCCGGTGAAGACCGTCGAACAGCTCCGCTCCCTGCTCTGAGCCTGTTCCCCCAGCCCGGGTCTCCGGGAACCACGAAGGTTCCTCCAGCCCGGGTCTCGGGGAACCAGGATTGCTCAGACCATGCCGCGGAGCCACCACAGGCTGAGCGCCCAGGCGAGCGCGAGGCTGAAGAACGCCGCGAGCGCCCAGCGCCAGGTGAGCTCGTTGATCACCTCGACCGGGTCCCCGATCGTCTCACCGAGCGAGTCGGCGATCTGGTCGTACGCGGTCGCCAACTCGTCGCCGGTGCGAGCCTCGAACGCGTCACCACCGGTGGTTTCCGCAACGAGTTCCAAGTCGGCGGGCCGCACCGGCACCGGCACGATCTCGCCGCTCTCGGGGTCTTGGATCACGCCGGCGTCGGTACCGAATGCAATCGTGTACACCGGGATGCCGGCGTCGGCCGCCTCGGCTGCGCCGTCGGAGGTCAAGCGGCCCACGGTGGTCTCACCGTCGCTGAGCAGCACCATCACACCGGGCGGGAGGTCGGAATCGTCCTCGGGGTCGGAGGAGTTCACCAACAGTCGTGTTCCGGCCGACAGCGCATCACCGATCGCGGTCGACTCGGCCAGTTCGAGATTGTCGATGCCGCGCAGCATGGTGGCTCGGTCGAGTGTCGGATCGACATCGACGGCCACCGAACCAGAGAATCCGATCAGTCCGACTTCGACACCATCGTCGACCAGATCGACGAAGTCGCGTGCGGCTTCCTGCGCGGCTTCGAACCGCCGAGGTTCGACGTCGTCGGCCATCATCGACAGCGACACGTCGAACAACACCAGAATTCGTCCCTCGGTGGTGGTGTTCTCGGTCGAGCGATCCACTGGCCGGGCGATGGCGACGACTGCGAGTGCCAGACCCAACAGCTGCAGGCCGGCGACCACGTGGCGCCGCCACTTCGGGCGCTCTGGGGCCACCTGGTCGAGGAGGTCGACCTGCGTGAACCGCACGGTTGCGCCACGGCGCCATCGCAACACGACGACGTAGAGCGCGGCGAGACCGACCACCAACAGCAGCAGCCAGAGGCGCCCGGGGGCGAGAAAGTCCGTACTCATCGACCGATCCCGTCTCCACGCACCGCCTGCACACGACGTCGCTGTGTGTGCTGCACGATCGATCCCAGCCAGTCGCTGTCGGTTGCGAGGTCGATCACATCGGCGCCTGAACGACCGAGCGCGTCCGCCTGTCGTTCCGTTTGTTCTCGCGCGGCGGCGGCGAAACGTTCCTGCACCTTGGCGGTGACGCGCACCTCACGGATCCGCCCGGTCGCTGGGTCGACGACGTCGACCAGTCCGATCGGAGGCACGTCGTGCTCGCGGGGATCGTGGACGGTGATCGCCAGGAGGTCGTGGCGGAGGCTGAGCCGAGCGAGCGACGGCTGCCACGCCTCCCCGCGGAAGTCGCTGATCACCGCAACGAAACCGCGGCGATTCGCAATCGCGCCCACCCGATCGATCGCCCCGGCGAGGTCGGCGGGACCAAGGCCTTCGGACGCCGGTGGCGTGCTGAGCAGCGACAGGACCGCTCGGACCTGATTCGACCCGGACCGAGGTGGGACCACGTGGATCGATGGCCCCGCGACGAGGACGGCGCCCAGACGGTTCTGATTGCGCGCAGTGAGGAAACCCACGCACGCCGCGGCGGCAGTGGCCACCTGGGCCTTGTCGTTGGCGGTCGTGCCGAACGCCATGGTCGCGGACACGTCGACCACGAGCCATGCAGTGAGATCGCGATCAGCGATCTGTTCTCGTACATAGGTCTCCTGCGTGCGAGCCGTGACGTTCCAGTCGATGCGACGCACGTCGTCGCCGGGTTGGTACAGCCGGGCCTCGCCGGGCTCGGAGCCGTGCCCCGGGGTCAGACCCTGGTAGTGCCCGTGGAGCACGCCGTCGAGACGGCCGGTGATCGTGAGTTCGAGGGTGCGGAGCAATTCGGCAACCGTCTCGGTCGGCGGGCCCGAGGCCCAGCCGTTCCCAGGACCCGACCGATCGGTCGTCGATGGTCCGGGCCCGCTGGTCGAGGCCCATGCTGACGCCGCCGCCTTCGGTGTCACGCTCGCCGGGCCGAGGCTGACCATGTTCAGGCCCCAGGACCGCTGGTGAGCGAGTCGTTCGGCTTCGGGGAGACCCAGGCGGCCGGCACGGTGGCAAGGATGCGCTGCACGACGTGGTCGGTGGTGATGTCGCGCGCCAGGGCGTCGTAGGTGAGCAGCAGTCGATGTCGCAGCACCTCCGGGGCCAGATCGAACACGTCCTGCGGAGTGGTGTAGGAACGGCCGCGCATCATCGCCAATGCCCGGGCGCCGCGCACGAGGTTCAGCGAGGCGCGCGGGCTGGCACCGAGGCCGATCACGGTCGACAGATCCTCGAGACCGAAGCGTGCGGGTGCGCGTGTGCACTGCACGAGGTCGACGGCGTATTGCGACACCGACCGATCGACGAAGACGGTGTCGGCGCGTCGCTGGAGTGCGATGAGTTCATCGAGGGTGATCACCTGGCTGGGGATCGGAGCACGCACACTCATCCGATCGAGGATGGTGAGTTCCTCGTCCGCCGTCGGGTAGTCGAGCACGATCTTCATCATGAAGCGGTCGCGTTGTGCGTCGGGCAGTTGGTAGACGCCTTCGGACTCGATCGGGTTCTGGGTCGCCACGACGAAGAACGGCTCGGGCACCTGATGGGTCACGCCGCCGATCGTGACCTGCTGTTCGGCCATCACCTCCAGCAGTGCCGACTGCACCTTGGCCGGTGCGCGGTTGATCTCGTCGGTCAACAGAAAGTTGACGAAGACGGGTCCGAACTCGACGTCGAACGTTTCGCTGCTGCCGCGGTAGATCCGGGTGCCGGTGATGTCCGACGGCAGGAGGTCGGGCGTGAACTGGATGCGCGAGAACGAGCCACCGACCACGTCGGCCAGGGTCTCGGCAGCGAGGGTCTTGGCGAGCCCCGGCACCGATTCGAGCAGGCAGTGGCCGCGACACAGCACACCGACGAGCAACCGTTCGAGCAGACGGGTCTGGCCGACCATCACCTTGCGCAGCTCGAAGAAGATCTTCTCGAAGGTCTCCGCAGTGTGGCGATCGTCGGCGGGTGAGGGCACAGGAGGCGGGGCGCTGTCGCTCATTGCCGATCGACGGTAGCGGTGCCGGGCCCGATCCGAGGCGCAGCGCGAGACGGCTCTCACCGAGTTCTCGTAGTCTCTGCGTGTGGCCGAACTGCCCGAACCGAACCCAGCGATGGACCGCGACACGCACCACGCGACCGACGCGGACGCCGCAGAGCAGGCAGTTGCCGAACGGCGGCTGTCGATGATCGAAGCCGGACGCCGAAAGGGCGGAGTGCTCGGCGCCGCAGCGGCAGGGGCGATGATCGGGATCAGGGATGTCTACGAGGGGCCGCCCAAAGAGGACGACATCGTGATCGTCTCCGAGGCGCCGGGCGACCCGGAGGACATCGACATCGATGGCATCACCGGCAGTGTGGCCGATGTCGACTTCTGGGCGCCTCCGCCCGGCGACCCCCGCCGATAGCACCCGTCGTCGCCTGTTGGCAGGCGGTTGACGACCGGTTGACGGAGGCTTCGTACCCTCGACGAACCGGACCACTCCAGAGCCCGGCGAACGGAGATCGGCATGCTGTCTGAACACCGACGAACACTCGCCGGATTGGCGATCGTCACGGCCCTGGTGGCCGCGTGCGGGAGTGGCGAGGACGGCGACAGCGTGGTCGGCGGCGCCGCCGCGGACGCCGACGCCGAGCTGGTCTCGTCCGAGGCCCGGTGGATCAACACCGAAGTGGCGCTGGACGAATTCGACATCTCCGTCCAGAAGACGGATCCGACGGTGCTCGGTGCCGAGGTCGTGTGGGACTTCGCCGTCGACGACCTCGACGTGTCGCCGATGGAAGCGTCGCTGTCTCCCGACCTGCGAGCCGGTGTGTCCATCGACGACCAGGGCGTCGACGGTTCCGCCCAGCTCCGTAGCGGGCGTGCGATCTCCGACTTCGAACGGGAGATCGGCCAGCTCCGACTGCTCCCGACCGCCGACGGGTTTCGTATCGACTTCCTGATCGGAACGCTGCTCGGGGCCTCGGATCTCCAGAGTCAGGACGAGTTCGAGGAGTTCCTGGAAGAGGCCGGCGTCGACGCCGAATCGGCGCCGATCCGATACGTGTTCATCGAGGACGCGGGCACCGATGGCGTGTTGAACTATCGGATCAACCTCTCCGGCACCGTCGACGTCGGCGCTACGACCGTCGCTGTCGACGAGGAGTTCGAGTTCACCGCCGTCGAGAGCGACCCCGACGCCGTTGCGGTCGCTCGAGACGAAAGCGCTCTCGCCGAAGCCGAGGTCGCCGATGCCGTGGAGTCCGGCGACTGCGTGCCGCTGCTGGTCACCGCCGACGACAGCTCGTTCACGATCGCCGCCGACGACGACTCGGTCGTCGTCGAGGGCGCGCTCCCTGCCGGCTGGGGCGTCGAACTGCAACAGGGTGATGTCTGTGATCGAACGGGTCTCGAAGTGGTCGTCGACCCGGAGGACCGCCGCTCGGCGGACTTCGCCGTCCTGGTCTTCCCGGCGGTGGGCGAGGACGCTCGGGCCTTCGCCGAACGCAGGGCCGCCGACAGCAACATCGACCTCGACGCCGACTTCGACGCCGACAGCCCGGAGGCGACGCTCGCTCCGGGCGACGAGGGGTACACGACCACCGTCTTCGAGGAGACAGAACTCGCCGGCAAGCCAGCCGTCCGGTCCGTCGGAACGAGCCTCCTCGAACCGGGCTCCGACACGACGCTGACCTTCGTCGAGATCGTCACGACCGTGGCAGATCAGGCGGTCGTGGTGATCTACAGCTTTCTCGGCGACGACGACACCAGCGAGGCGGAGGCGCTCCCGATGCTGCTCGACGAGCTGACGATCACGCCCTGAGGATCGCTACGACACGTACGCGCCCGGCTGGTCGAGGAAGTGCCGGTGCCATCGACTCGGGGTGAGTACGACAGCACGAGGTTCGTCCTCGAACATCCAGCGAGCGAAGTTGCGTCGACCCCAACTGCCGCTCGCCGCCACGATGCGGATCGCTCCACGCGCGCCCCACGACGTGGTGAGCACCGATCCCAGCGCCTTCGACATCCGGTGGTCGGCGAACAGATGGTGTGCCACCTCGGATCGATAGATGGCCGCGGCGGCGTCGGGCTGCAGTGCGCCGGCAGCGACGATCGCCTCGGCGGCGAGGCGGCCGGTCAGCAGCGCCTGGCCGATGCCTTCACCGGTCATCACATCGGTGGCCATCGCCGCATCACCGGTGAACAGCACCCGTCCCTCGCTGAGCGTTGCTTCGTCGACCCGCGCCGGAATCGGCCAGGCGGTGTGGCGGTCTTCGAGCTCGAAGTCACTCCCGAGCGCCTCCACGATGTGTGGTCGGGCGAGGAGCTCGGTCCACAACGTCTTCATGTCCTGGATGCGGCGGGTGCCGTCGCGCAGCACACCGAACCCGATGTTGACCCGGCCGCCCGGGAGCGGGAACGACCAGGCGTAGCCGGGCACCAGGTCGGGCTCGAACCACACGTGCAGCTGCCGCGCTGCGGATCCCGTCACGTTGTGGGCGTACTGGCGGAAGCCGTGCCACTCACCGAGGTAGCCGCCTTCGTGTGCCCCGATCGCCTTGCGGACCCGGCTCCACATGCCATCGGCGGCCACGACGTAGCGAGTTGCGATCTCGAGACCGTCGGCGAACACGGTGACGTGATCGGCGTGCTCGTCGAGGCGTTCGAAGCCGTGTCCGTCGCGGATGTCGGCGCCGCAATCGCGGGCCAGACCGACGAGTGCGTCGTCGAGTTGCAGCCGGGGTGCCACTGCGGCGTAGCTTCCCGTCGTCGGGAGCGGGACGAAGACATCACGTCCGCTCGGCGATCGGATCGCAGCGCCGTCGACGTCGAACCAGTCCGGGATCGTGGCCGGATCGAGGCCGAGGTGCTCGAGTTCGCGCAGCCCCAGGGTGGTGAGCCCGTCGCCGCAGCACTTGTCGCGGGGGAAGACGGCCTTGTCGATGCCGATCACCGATCGGCCGGCGCGGCGCAGCTCGATCGCGGCTGCACTGCCGGCGGGGCCGAGTCCGACGACGACGACGTCCGCAGTGAGTCGTTGTCGTCGGGGGAGCGGCTCGGTCACGTCGGCAAGGCTACGAGCGTCGATGGGCGACTCGTGCCACGTCCGCTGGCAGTTGCACGGCGAGCCGACTCTACGATGCCGGTCGAGCGGGCACCCGCAAACGAGGTGCGGCCGGAGCGAAAGGAAACCGTCGATGAGTGGTCTGTGTGAGGGTCGAGTCGCCATTGTCACCGGGGCCGGACGAGGCATCGGACGCGAGCATGCGCTGAGCCTGGCTCGCCACGGGGCCAAGGTCGTGGTCAATGACCTCGGCGGCAACGTCGATGGCAGCGGCGGCGACACTTCCCCGGCGCAACAGGTGGTCGACGAGATCGTCTCGATGGGCGGCGAGGCGGTCGCCAACGGTGACAACGTCGCCGACTGGGAAGGCGCTCAGCGGATGATCAACACCGCCGTCGAGACCTTCGGCGACCTGCATGCGGTCGTGAACAACGCCGGCATCCTGCGCGACCGAGTGTTGGCGAACATGACCGAGGAGGAATGGGACTCGGTGATCAACGTGCACCTGAAGGGCACCTTCGCTCCATCGCGATGGGCCGTCGCCTACTGGCGCGAGCGAGCGAAGGCGGGCCATCCCGTGAGCGGACGTATCGTCAACACGACGTCGGTGTCGGGCATCTACGGCAATCCGGGCCAGGCCAACTACGGGGCGGCGAAAGCCGGGATCGCTGCGTTCACCAACATCGTCGCACTCGAGGTCGCGCGCTACGGCGTGACGGTGAACGCCGTGGGACCCGTTGCACTCACGAGGATGACCGAGGGGCTCGGGCCGGCACCTGAGACCGAGGAGGAGCGAGCGGCTCGCGCACCCCACTGGATCGCCCCGATCGTCACGTGGCTGTGCTCGGAGGAGGCAGCCGACGTCACCGGTCGTGTCTTCGAAGCGTCGGGTCAGACGCTGGCCGTCGCAGAGGGTTGGGTGCGTGGTCCGTCGACGACGCCGATCGAAGACCCCACCGAAATGGGTTCTGCCGTCGCCGCGCTGCTTGCGGACGCACGGGTGAATTCCGGCATGAACGGCGAGCCCGGCGCCTGGCCCCAGACCATGCTCAACTCCTGACCGAACCGAAGAAAGCGAGATGCCATGCCCCTGAATCCCGAAGCCGTCGGATCCACCAGCGATCCGGTCGACGTCAGCTGGACGTCGAAGGACACCCTGCTGTACGCCGTTGGTATCGGTGCCGGTCACGAGGAATTGGCCTTCACGACCGAGAACACCAACGGGGTCGACCAATTGGCCTTCCCGACGTTTCCTGTCGTGATCGGGTGGGGGACCGGCTCGGCGATGCGCAACGTCGGCTCGTTCAACCCCGCGATGCTCGTCCACGGACAGCAAGCGGTCACGCTGCACCGACCGATTCCGGTCGAGGGCAGTGCGACGATCACCAGCGAACTCGTCGGGATGTACGACAAGGGCAAGGCGGCGGTGCTCGTGACCGAGTCTCGCGCCGTCAGCAACGGCGAACCGCTCTACACCACCACCTCGTCGGCGTTCATCCGCGGTGAGGGCGGATGGGGTGGCGACCGTGGCCCCTCGGGTCCGAAGAATGTCGCCCCCGAGCGCGACGCCGACCAGGTCGTGGAGTACCGGACGTCGATCGACCAGGCATTCGTCTACCGCTTGTCCGGCGACCGCAACCCGCTGCACACCGATCCCGCCTTCGCTGCGATGGGTGGTTTCGATCGCCCGATCCTCCACGGGTTGTGCAGCTACGGCTTCACCGGCCGTGCCCTTCTGCACGCCGTGTGTGGCAGCGACCCGTCGAAGTTCCATCACATCGAGGCCCGTTTCGCGGCTCCGGTCCTCCCGGGCGACGTCTTGCGCATCGCGATGTGGTCGGTCGGCGACGGCGAGACCCTGTTCACCACCAGTGCCGCCGACCCGTCCGATCCGGCCACGGAGCGAGTGGTCATCGACCAGGGTCTGCTCCGCCACGCTTGAGGTCACCAGGCTTCCAAAATTCCCCGGCTCCGTGACGCTCAGCGTCACGATCCGGTGCAATTTGGGCCGTTTTCGGGTCGGCGGGCTCAGGGGCGGCAGACGGCGACGAGATGGTCGACGACGTCGGCGAGTGCGACGTCGACCCGGTCACCGGAGCGGCGGTCCTTGACCTCGATCGTGGGGTTGGTCTCGTCGCTGACGCCGCGACCGACGATGGCGATCGTCGGGATGCCGATCAACTCGGCATCCTTGAACTTCACGCCGGGCGACGGGCCGTAACGGTCGTCGAGCAACACCTCCAGACCTGCGGCTTCGAGGTCGGCGGCGAGTTGCTCACCGGCGGGAATCTGGGGTCCGTTGGCCTTGCCGGCGATCACGACGTGGACGTCGGCCGGTGCGATCTCACGCGGCCACACGAGGCCGATGTCGTCGTGGTTGGCTTCAGCGATCGCGGCGAGCGCACGCGTGACCCCCACGCCGTAGGAGCCCATCGTTGGAACGACCGGCTTGCCGTGCTCGTCCTGCACAGTGAGGCCCAGTGCTTCGGCGTACTTGCGGCCGAGCTGGAAGATGTGGCCGATCTCGATACCGCGGGCGATCTCGACCGCCGAACCGCATGATGGGCACACGTCGCCGTCTCGGATGTCTGCGGCCTCGATCGTGCCGTCAGGGGTGAAGTCGCGCCCCGCAACGAGATTGATCACGTGGTTGCCTGGCGAGTCGGCGCCGGTGATCCATGCGGTCCCGTCGACCACGCGGGGATCGACGAGGTAGCGGATGCCGGAGGCGTTGTCGGTGCCGAGCACGCCGGGGCCGATGTATCCCTTGACCAACGACGGATGCTTCGCGAAGTCGGCCTCGCCGAACGGCTCGGGCTCGGCAGGCGCCACCTGTGCCTCGAGACGCTTCATGTCGACCTCTCGATCACCGGGTACGCCGATCGCGAGCGGCTCGACGGTGCCGTCGGGATGCTTGAGGTTCACGACGACGTTCTTCAGCGTGTCTGCCGCGGTCCAGTCGCGGTCGGGGTTGCGGAGCGCGGGGTCGGCGTTGACGAAGTCGACCAGCGTGGCGATCGTGGGTGTGTCGGGGGTGTCGTGCACCACGGCTGCGGGCAGGTCGTCGAAGGGGATCGCCGGGGGAGCAGGGGTCATCACCGCTTCGACGTTTGCCGCGTAGTCGCACGAGGTGCAGCGGATGAAGGTGTCTTCACCGACGTCCATCGGGGCGAGGAATTCCTCGGATGCCGAGCCACCCATGGCGCCCGACATCGCCGACACGATCACATACGGCAGTCCGAGACGATCGAACAGCGAGATGTACGCGGCCCGATGCTGGTCGTACGACGCCTGCAAGCCCTCATCGTCGAGGTCGAAGCTGTAGGAATCCTTCATCACGAACTCGCGACCGCGCAGCAGACCGGCGCGGGGGCGGGCCTCGTCCCGGTACTTGGTCTGGATCTGGTAGATCGACAACGGCAGGTCCTTGTAGGAGCCGCAGATGTCCTTCACGAGCAACGTGAACATCTCCTCGTGGGTGGGTGCGAGCAGGAAGTCGGCGCCCTTGCGGTCCTGCAGCCGGAACAGGTTGTCGCCGTATTCGGTCCACCGTCCGGTCGCCTCGTAGGGCTCGCGAGGGAGCAGGGCCGGGAAATGGACTTCCTGGAATCCGGCGGCGTTCATCTCCTCTCGTACGATGCGCTCGACGTTCCGATACACGAGCCACCCGAGCGGCAACCATGAGAAGCCCCCTGGGGCGGCACGGCGGATGTAGCCGGCCCGCACGAGCAGGCGGTGGCTCGCGACCTCGGCGTCAGCCGGGTCGTCACGCAGGGTTCGCAGGAACAGAGTCGACATCCGGAGCACGGCGGCACTGTACCGAGCGCCGAGCCGTGCGAAGCGATGAGCCTGCGCGCAGACGGGTCGCGCGGAAACTCATCGCTTGCGGTGGGCGGCGTTGAGCGATGAGTTTGCGCGTGGAAGGCTCGCACGAAGCCTCATCGCTCAGCGCCGGGGTGGGCCTGTCCAAGGTGGGTTGGCCGCTGCTATGGTTGTCTCTCCATTTGGTTTGGTACCGAAAGGCGTGGGGCTGAGCCCCACGCCTTGTTTGTTGAAAGGAGGCAGTTCGGATGAGTGCAGCGACCGAGATCGATCGAGTCAACGCTCTCGTGGCACCGATTGCCGCCGATCTCGACCTCGACGTGTACGACCTCGAACGGCGTGGTGCCACGATTCGCATCACACTCGACACCCCTGCCGGCTCCGAGGGAGGCATCACGCTCGATGCGCTGTCACTGGCCACTCGGCTGATCTCCCGCGAACTCGACCACGAGGATCCCATCGCCGGGCACTACACGCTCGAGGTCACGAGCCCCGGTCTCGAACGCCACCTGCGAACACCTGCACATTTCCGGCGCGAGGTTGCGAAGACCATCACGGTGAGGCTGAGCGATCCGCAGGCCGACCCTCGTCGGCTGCAGGGCGTCCTGATCGCGGCCGACGATGTCAACGCAACACTGCTGCTCGACGACGGCACCGAGCGCACGGTGGCCATCGCCGAGATCGACAAGGCCCGCACCGTCTTCGAATGGGGCCCCAAACCGAAGCCCGGCAAGAAGCCGAGTGCCAAGAAGCAGCCTGGCAAGAAGCAGAGTGCCAAGAAGCAGCCTGCGTCGTCGAAGCCTTCGACGTCGAACGTGTCCACCTCGAACAAGGAGAAGCAATCGTCATGAGCAACCTCGACATGAGCGAGGCCATCGGCATGCTGGCCCAGGAGAAGGGCATCTCCGAGGACACGCTGTTGCACGTCCTCGTCGATGCGCTTGCGTCCGCCTACAAGCGGCGCCCCGATGCGGCAGACGAAGTCGTCGTCGAGGTCAACTCGGAGACGATGGAGTTCTCGTTCATCGCCTATGACGTCGACGAGCACGGCAACTGGATCAACGAGCGCGACGACACTCCCAAGAAGGAAGAACTGGGTCGTATCGCCGCGCAGACCTTCCGCCAGGTGATGAGCCAGCGCATCCGTGAAGTCGAGTCCGAGCGCAAGTTCGAGGAGTACGCGAACCGCGAGGGCGACATCGTGACCGGCATCATCCAGCGCACCGATGCGCGCTACACGCTGCTCGACCTCGGTCGTGTCGAAGCGTTGCTGCCGCAGGCCGAGCAGGTGCCGTTCGAGCGTCCAGCGCAGGGCGATCGTCAGAAGGCCTACATCGTCGAGGTGCGCCGCACACCGAAAGGCCCACAGATCGTCGTGTCGCGCACGCATCCGGGCCTGATCAAGCGCCTGTTCGAGCTCGAGGTTCCCGAGATCGCCGACGGCATCGTCGAGATCAAGGCCTGCGCCCGTGAACCGGGTCACCGCACCAAGATCGCCGTGTGGTCGAACGACCACAACGTCGATCCGGTCGGCGCCTGCGTCGGTGCTCGCGGCGGCCGCGTCCGCATGGTCGTGAACGAGATGCGCGGCGAGAAGATCGACATCGTGCCGTTCAGCGAAGACCTGGGTGACTTCGTCGCCAAGGCCCTGTCGCCGGCGAAGGTCACGCAGGTCAACATTTCCGACGACGGGACTGCCGCCGACGTGATCGTGCCCGACCACCAGCTGAGCCTGGCGATCGGCCGTGAGGGCCAGAACGCTCGGCTCGCCGCTCGGCTCACCGGCGTGCGCGTCGACATTCGTTCCGAAACCCAGCTCGCCGAAGGCATCCCTGCCGGTGGGCGTGACGCCGATGTCGAGTACGCCGACGGAGAGTGGCGTGCGAACACTGAGTCCGGTGAGATGGAGTGGCATGCAGCCGACGGCAGCGTCATCAGCGAGTCGGATTGGCAAGCCCAAGCGGCTGTTGCTCCGGTTGATGCGGTTGATGCGGTTGCCCCGGTTGATGTGGTCGAGCCCGACGCCGATGCCGCTGCGGCGCCCTCAGCGGCCGAGGTTGCAGATTCGGCTCACGCTGATGAGTCAGGTGCCAGCGACGAGGCCGACGCCGACGAAACAGATACCGCCGACGGGACCGGCACGAGTGCAGATGGCTCCGAAGCTTCGGCTACCGAGAAGGACGACGACGCCTGAGTGGTGCCGATCGCCCTTCGCCCGTTCGCAGCTGCATCGGCTGCCGGCAGCGCCGCTCTGCGGCCGAGCTCGTGCGCGTCACGAGGTCGGTCGACGGGTTCGTTGTCGACGGATCGAGCGTCGGTCGAGGCGCCTGGCTCTGCCGAACCGCTGGAGGCGGATCGAGCGCAGACGTGGGCTGTGTGGAGCAGGCGCTGGCGCGCCGAGCATTCGGACGGGCATGGAAGTGCACGCTCGACCCCTCCGACGAGCAGGCACTACGCGAGCTGTTCGATCGCGACGATGACGAAGACCCGGATGCACATTGATTCCTGCATCCGCGAGGCAAAGACGACTGTGAAAGGTTGAATCGAAACGTGGCAGCGAAGAAGATCAGGATCCATGAGCTCGCGAAGGAGCTTGGGATGACGAACGCGGAGGTCCTCGACCTCTGTGGTGTACTCGGCGTTGCCGCCAAGGGCCCATCGTCATCGTTGGCTGAGGCGTACGCCGACATGGTCACCCGACGCGCCAACCGCGATGGGCTCACCCGTGACGAACAGCCCGAAGAGCCCAAGCCGGTCAAGAAGGCCACCAAGAAGAAGGCAGCAGCCTCCAAGAAGGCAGCTGCCGGCTCCGAGGCTGCACCTGCGAAGCGGGCGGCAGCCAAGCCGGCGCCGGCGAAGCAGGCCGCTGCCAAGCCTGAGTCGTCGCCAACGGCCGCCGACGAATCACCCGAGACGCCGGTCGGCGACACCGCTGACGGCGCTGCGGCCGCCACCCCCGAGGATGCTGCGGCACCAACGGTCGACACGGCGCCCGAGCCCGCGCCGGTCGAACCCGCTCCGACGGCAACACCCGACACCGCCCCCGAGGTCGTCGCCGACCCACCGGCTGCCGAGCCCGCAGCGCCCGAGCCGGCGGTCGCAGCGCCGATCGAGCCGCCTGAGCCCGAACCCACTGCGCCAGCGCCAACCGCACCTCCAGCAGCAGCGGCCCCGGCCCCCGAGCCTGCGAGCACCGACGTGCCGCCGGCCGAGCAGCCTCCTGCCGAGCCGTCTCGTGTGATCTCGAGCGCGCGGCCGTCAGCCGGCGGGAAGCCGCCCGAGCAGCCGACCGCCCCAGAGGCGCGTCGTCCCGGCACCGAGGCGCCCGGCACTGGCGGCCCGACCGAGAAGCCGTTGTCGCCCAGCGGCAAGGCCATCCCACCGCCACCCGGACGTCCCCTGTCGCCGAGCGGCAAGCCGATTCCGCCGCCACCGGGTTCAGCCCGACCGGCAGCTCGCCCGGGCGGCGGCCCCGGTGGGGCGCGCCCGCGTCCCGGTGGATTCACCCCGCGTCCAGGCGGCGGCCCCGGAGGTCGTCCGGGCGGCGGTCCCGGCGGCGGTCCCGGCGGCGGTCCCGGCGGCGGCGGTCCCGGTCGCCCCGGTGGCAATCGTCCCAGCGGACAGCGGCGCCCGCCGCGCCGTACGGGTCGTCGGCGTCGTCGTCGCGACCAGGACGAGCTGCAGCCGCAGTTCACCACCTACACCTCCTCGGACGCACCCGTTCCAGACGGCGTGGTCATCATCGAACGCGGCGTGTCGGCACAGGAGTTCGCTCCGAAGCTGAACCGCACCGCCGCGGACGTCGTCCGATTCCTGCTCAACAACGGCGAGATGGTCACCGCGACCATGACACTCGCCGACGAGCAGATGGAGCTCTTCGCCCTCGAAGTCGGCGCCGAGATCCTGCTGGTCGAGCCCGGTCAGCAGGAAGAGGTCGAACTCCAGAAGTTGTTCGACGACTCCGACGACGACGAGATGCAGGAGCCGCGCCCGCCGGTGATCACGGTGATGGGTCACGTCGACCACGGCAAGACCACGCTGCTCGACCACATCCGCGGCGCCAAGGTCGTCGACGGTGAAGCGGGCGGCATCACCCAGCACATCGGTGCCTATCAGGTGCAGAACGAGCATGGCTCGGTCACGTTCCTCGACACGCCGGGTCACGCGGCCTTCACTCAGATGCGTGCGCGTGGCGCCGATGCCACCGACATCGTGGTGTTGATGGTCGCCGCGGACGACGGCATCATGCCGCAGACGATCGAGGCGATCAATCACGCTCGCGCCGCCGATGTGCCGATCGTGGTGGCCGTCAACAAGATCGACAAGGACAACGCCGACCCGCAGCGCGTGCTCACGCAACTCGCGGAGTACGAACTCGTTCCCGAGTCGTGGGGTGGCGACACGATCGTCGTCGAGATGTCGGCCCTTCAGGGCCTCGGCGTCGACGATCTGATCGAGCAGTTGCAGGTCGTTGCCGAGCTCGAAGAGCTCACGGCGAACCCGACGGGGCGTGCCAAGGGCATCGTCATCGAGGCACAGCTCGACAAGGGTCGCGGGCCGGTCGCGACGATCATCGTCGACAAGGGCGAGCTCAAGGTCGGCGATCCGATCGTCGCCGGCGCAGCCTGGGGCAAGGTCCGCGCCATGATCAACGACAAGGGTGAGCAGATCAAGTCGGCCGGACCCTCCACGCCGGTCCAAGTGCTCGGTTTGTCCCTGGTGCCCGAAGCTGGCGACGAATTCCGTGCCGCCCCCGACGACAAGATCGCTCGGACGGTGGCGGAATCCCGTGAGCTGCGCCTCAAGGCGAAGCACCTCCGCGAGGACGCACGGGTCAAGACCGGCACGAAGCTCGAGGACATCTTCGCCCAGATCCAGTCGGGAGAGAAGGCGTCGGTCAACCTCATTCTCAAGGCGGATGTGCAAGGCTCGCTCGAAGCGGTCACCGAGTCGCTCCGGCGTCTCGAGCGCGACGAGGTCGACGTGAGCTTCGTCCACCGCGCGGTGGGTGGAATCACCGAGAACGACATCACGCTGGCCAACGCCACCAACGCCACGATCATCGGCTTCAACGTCCGTCCCGACGGCAAGGCCCGCAGACTCGCCGAGCAGGAACAGGTGGAGATCCGTACGTACGAGATCATCTACAAGCTCCTCGAGGACATCGAGCAGGCCGTCATCGGCATGCTCGAGCCCGAGTTCGAAGAGCAGGTCACCGGTGAGGCCGAGGTTCGTGAGATCTTCCGGGTGCCGAAGCTCGGCGCCATCGCCGGTTGCTACATCCGCTCGGGTGTCATCACACGGAACTCGAAGGTGCGCTTCTTGCGCAACGGCACGATCATCTGGAAGGGCGAGATCAATTCGCTTCGCCGGTTCAAGGACGACGTGCGAGAGGTCCGCGAGGGCTTCGAGTGCGGCATCGGCCTGTCCGACTTCCAGGATCTGAAGCCCGGCGACTTGATCGAGACCTACGAAGACGTCGAGATCGCCCGTACCTGAGGTCCAGATAGGTTGGCCCGATGGCTGCCGATCTCGACTTCTTCTTCGACCCCGTCTGCCCGTGGGCGTGGATCACCTCCCGGTGGGTGGTCGACGTCAGCGAGCAGCGCGACTACGACGTCGAGTGGCGTTTCATCTCGCTGTGGATCCTCAACGAGGACAACGCCCAGGAGTGGTACACACCCCAGTATCGCGCTGGTCACTACCTGGGACACCAGGCACTGCGGATCGCTGACGCCATCCGCCTGGGAGAGGCCGATGCTGCCGCAGTGGGCCGTTGGTACACCGCCGTCGGAACGGCGCTGCACGTGGACGCCCAGCGCGACGCCGCCCGGGCCGATTCGCTCGGCTGGTACGCCGGTCTGCTCTCGGCCGAGGGGCTGTCAGCGGGGTACATCGACGCTGCCGATGACGACTCCCACGACGAGTACATCCGTGCCGACACCGAACTGGCCCTCGCTCGCGCGGGCAAGGACGTCGGCACGCCGATTCTGACGTTCCATCCTGATGCCAGCAACGAGGCGAGCTTCTTCGGTCCCGTCATCTCGAAGGCCCCACGCGGCGCCGAGGCGGTCGAGTTGTGGGACGCCGTCGAGAAGCTGGCCACCATGTCGGGCATGGCCGAACTCAAGCGTTCCAACCGAGTCGCCCCCGACTTCACCTGACTCCAACCGAGGAGAGACGCCATGGCAGGCAAACGCAACACTCGAAAGTCCACCCCCAAGTACTCGCGCAGCGCGCGGGTCAGCACCACGTTGCAGGAGATCGTGGCGGATGAGCTGGTGCGAATCGACGACGAACGCCTGACCTTCGTGACGGTCACTGGGATCGACGTCGACCCCGAACTGAACCGCGCCATCGTGTTCTTCGACTCGCTGACCGACGAGGACGGCGACGCCGAGATCCTCGAAGCGTTCGCCGACTATCGGATCCGTCTGCAGGCGTCGATCGCTCGACAGATCAGGGCGAAGAAGACACCCATCCTCGATTTCCGACCGGACATGGCGATCCGCTCGGCAGCGCGCATCGACGACATCTTGCGGTCCGATCAGGCTCGGCTCGAACGGGAGTCCTCAGCGGACCCCGACTCGGACCCGGCCAGCAGCGCCGGGACCTGATGGCACGGCGCAAGCCGGCCACCACGCACGGCGTCGCCGTGGTCGACAAGCCGGCGGGGGTGACCAGCCACGACGTGGTGGGCATGCTGCGCCGCCGCTTCGGTGAGCGGCAGGTGGGCCATGCCGGCACCCTCGACCCTGATGCCACCGGCGTGCTCGTCGTTGCGGTCGGCAAGGCGACCCGGTTGCTTCGCTTCGTCGAAAAGACTCGCAAGGGATACTCCGGTGAAGTCGTGTTGGGTGCGCAGACGTCCACGCTCGACTCCTCCGGTGAGGTGATTGCGTCGTTCGACATGTCGTCGGTGACCCTCGACGATGCCCGCATCGAGGTTGCGGAGCATCTGGTCGGTGAGATCGAGCAGATTCCTCCGATGGTGTCTGCGATCCGAGTCGACGGAAAGCGACTGCACGAATTGGCGCGTGAGGGCGTGGAGGTCGAGCGGGCGCCGCGTCCGGTGACGGTCCATCGGTTCGACGTGGTCGCGTGGGTCGAGCCCGGTGTGCTGGCCATCGAGGTCGAGTGCTCGGCTGGCACCTACATCCGAACGCTGGCCGACGACCTCGGCCGGCTGCTCGGCGGTGGCGCGCACCTGCGGAACCTGCGCCGCACGACGGTCGGCGAATTCTCGCTTGCCGAGGCAGCGCCTCCCGACACCTGCGAGCTGCGTCCGGTGGCCACCGCGGTGCGAGCGCTCGACGCGGTGGTGGTCGACGACGAGACCGCCGCGCTCGTCGCCAACGGTCGGGTGCTCGATGCGTGGGACGGCGATGGGCCGTGGGCGGTGTTCGATGCGTCCGAGGAGCTGCTGGCTGTGTACGAGCCGTTTCGCGGTCAGGCCAAGCCATCGGTGGTGCTCACCCGCTGAACGCTGGTCGATCGCCGGTGTCGACGAGCCTGCCGTCACACCGACGGCGGTGGTCCCGAGTCCTGCACCAGAGTTCGTCGGCCGATAGCGTTGCAGCCGTGCTCGTCGTCACCGATCTTCAGCAACGCCCGTGGGAGCACGAGCGGGCGGTGATCACCATTGGCGCCTACGACGGCGTGCACCTCGGCCATCGGGCGGTGATCGAGCAGGTGCGTCATCGGGCCGAAGCGATCGGTGCCAAGTCGGTGGTGGTCACGTTCGACCGCCATCCTGCCAGTGTGGTGCGACCCGAATCGGCGCCGCGTCTGCTCACCAGCTCAGACCAGAAGATGGAGCTGCTGGAATCCACCGGCGTCGACGCCCTCGTGATCGTCCCGTTCGATACCGATCAAGCAGCGGAGAGTCCCGAGTCGTTCGTCGAACGGGTGCTCGTCAACTGCCTGGGGACCAAGGTCATCGTGGTCGGCGAGGACTTCCACTTCGGTCGCCATCGTGACGGCAACGTCGACCTGCTCCGCAAGATCGGTGCCGAGGAGGACTTCGACGTCGAGCCGGTGGAGCTCGTCCAGCGTCTCGACGGCGTCGACGAGCCGATCAGCAGTACGGCCATTCGACGCGCGCTCGCTGGTGGCGACATCAAGCGTGCGAACGCGATGCTGGGACGCCCCTACGAGATGTGCGGCGAGGTGTTCGCCGGCGACCAACGTGGCAGGTTGCTCGGCTTCCCGACCGCCAACGTCGCGGTGCCGGCCGGGATGTGCCTTCCAGCCGACGGTGTGTACGCGGGGTGGTACGAGCGACCGAACGGCGAGGTGCACGGATGCGCGATCAACCTCGGGCGTCGGCCGACGTTCTACGAACATGCCAACGCGTCGTTGTTGGAGGCGCACCTGCTCGACATCGATGTCGATCTCTACGGCGAGTCCGCCAGGGTGCGCTTCGCACATTTCCTGCGCAGTGAGCGCAAGTTCGACGGCGTCGACGCACTGATCGCACAGCTCGGCACCGACGTCAACAGCGCCCGCGATCTGCTGGGCGTGTCGAGCGAATAGGGCCGTCGCCGGTGCGGTGCTGGCGGCTCCCGGATCCCTCGATTCAGCCGGGCCAGATGACCGTCGGGCCATCGTAGATGCTCGCCATGATGTCGAGTCCCAGCACCGATGCGGCGTCGGGGGTCTCGTCGTCGCCGAACAGGCCGGTCGCAGCGTAGGTGTCGAGTTCGGTCTGCAGGAGCGCAGCATCGGGGACGCCGAAACCGACGCCCTCCGGGGTCAACTCGGTGATCAGCGCGGCGTCGGTGGTCCACCGAAACACCTCTCCCTCCGGCGACAGGAAGTTCGGGTTGCCGCCGGCGTTGATCAGCTCGACCGCCGTGTTCGCTGCGGCCTCCGGGTCGGCGATCGCGTCGGCGAGGCCGAGCATCGATGCCCGCATGAAGTCCTCGACGGCGGTCGGGTGTTCGTCGATGAACTGCTGGTTGGTGTACACGATGCCGAATGAGCCGGGGATCTCGAACTCGACGGTGTCGTAGAGGTCGAATCCCACGCCGGCGCGCTCGAGCGTGCCGGGCTCGTTGCTGCGCCATCCGGGAACGCCGACGATCGCATCGATCTCGAAGTGGGCGACCGGGTCGAATCCCTCGACCGCAACGGTGGCGAAGTCGTCGCCCTCGACGAGGCCCTGCTCGGCGAGCATCACCTGCACGCTCGTCGGGAGCTTCTCCTTGACCCCGATCGTCGTTCCGGCGAGATCGGCCAGGCTGCTCGTCTCGCCCGGCTTGACCATCAGCACGTCGATCGGGGCTCGCCCGTCGACGGCGAGGACGACGAACTCGGCGTCGTTTGCGTTCGCGAACTCGACGACCTCGCTGAAGGAACCGCCCGAGGAGAACTGGGCGTCGTTCTCGGCGATCAAGGCGTAGTTGGCGGTCGAGAAGCTGGCCTGGATCTCGACGTCGAGACACAGATCGTCGTAGTAGCCCTGGTCGTCGGCGACGATCACCTCGACGATCGAGGCGGCAGCGGCGAAGTCGAAGCCGGTGAGGTAGGTGATCGTGCCGGCGGCCTCGTTGGCGGCGCATCGGTCCGCCGGGAACGGCTCACCGGCCACGACGCCGATGCCGCCGGTGGCAGCGTCGGTCGATCCCGTTGTGGCGTCCGCAGCCGCGGTGTCTGCGGGGCCGGTGGTGTCGTCACCGTCGCTGCTGCAGGCGGCAGCGAGCAGTCCGGTGGTCAACGCAATGGCGGCGGCGTTGCGGAAGCGCATGGTGGGTCCTGTCGTGGGTGGAGACGGTGAGCGGGATGTCGGCGTTTGCGCGCCGAGCGCGTCGATGATGGCACGGCCCAGGGGGCAGAACACAGTCAGCGGCGCTGCGAGACGTGCCACTTCAGCACGACCCGTTCCAGCACGGAGATGACGAACAGTCCGGCGATCCCGAGGAGAGCGGCGGAGACGATCGTCGCCCAGAGTGCTTCGGCGTTGTTGAAGGCAGCGGCGCGCTGGCCGATGTACCCCAATCCGTCGGTGACGAACGACGATCCCTCGCTGAAGTAGGCAGCGGCGAGTCCGAGTCCCATCGCAAAGCGGGCGGTCGTGAAGATCGATGGCAGGGCAGCCGGCAATCGAAGACGCCAGAAGACCTCCCACGGCCGCGCATCGACGCTCGCCAGCAGCTCACGCGCCGCGGGATCTGCCGACTTCATCCCGCCGACGACACCGAAGGTGAACACCGGGAACGATGTGAATGCCACCATGAAGAGGATCGTCGGTTCGCCGCCGTCGAGCCACAACACGACCGACGTGATGTAGGCCACCCAAGGGGTCACCAGGATGAGGATGAGTACGGGCTGGGCGGCTTCCTCGATGAACCGTGACGACGCCATCAACGCACCGACCACGATCGCGCACACCATCGAGATCGACAGTCCGACCACCATGTGCCATCCGGTCACGAGCGCGTTGGACCAGTAGAAGCCCGGTGCCTCGAACAGCTCGCTGAGAATCGTCGAGGGGGGCAGCAACACGAATCGGCGGATGTCGAACAGCCGAACGAGGACCTCCCACATCACGGCGAACGCGACGATGCCGACGATCGGTGCCACGATCCGACGGATGCCGGGGCTCACCGGTTCATCCCTGCGCTGAGCGCCGCCCGCAGACGCGTGGTGACGTGAAAGAACTCCTCGGTGTCCTCGAGGTCCGGGAGGCGCGGGTGCCGGAGCTCGATGTCGATCGCCTCGGTGATCCGGCCCGGTCGCGCTGACATCACCGCCACCCGGTCGGACAGAAATGCGGCCTCCGGGATCGAGTGGGTGACGAAGACCACGGTGGTGCCGAGTGGTTCGCACAGCCGCCCGAGCAGATGGCGCATGTCGGTGCGAGTCATCTCGTCGAGTGCGGCGAAGGGCTCGTCCATCAACAGGATCGGCGCATCGAGCGCGAACGCCCGGACAAGACCCACCCGCTGCTGCATCCCACCCGACAACTCGTGTGGATACGCGTCGCGGAACTCGCCGAGGCCCACCTCGTCGAGCAATTCGGTCACCGAGACGGTCGGCGACGACGGTGAGTGCGATCGGTTGATGTCGAGCAGCAGGCGAGCGTTCGCCTCGACGGTGCGCCATGGCAACAACGCTGGGGATTGCGGGATGAATCCGATCTGCTTGTGTCGCCGAGCTTCCTGGGGCGTGGTGCCGTTGACGACGATGTCGCCGGTCGTCGGCGTCTCGAGTCCAGCAATCAGGCGGAGCAGGGTGGTCTTGCCGCAGCCGGAGGGGCCGAGCAAGGTGATGGTCTCGCCGGCCGCCACATCGAGCGAGACCGGTGCGACCGCATCGAGCGACCCGAAGCGCTTCGACACGCCGTGCAACTCGATGCGGGGAGACACGACGCCCGAGCGTACTGGTCGCTGTGCGTCGTCGACCGGTCCCGTTGTGGTGTGGCGGAGCCCGCCCTAGCATTGTGCTGTCCTCTCGGGCTGGAATGTCCGGCGCGAGTGTGATGCATGTGGCTTCGACCGAAGCGGGATGCGACCTCCACGCATCGGCATCGATGCGTCCATCAGAAGGCGACACACCATGGCTGACATTGCCGACACCAAGCCGAACACTGCGGCGACCATCGAGAAGTACAAGACCCACGACGGCGACACCGGGTCCCCGGAAGTGCAGATCGCACTGCTCACCGAGCGCATCGCGCACCTCACCGAGCATCTCAAGATCCACAAGAAGGATCACCACAGCCGTCGCGGGCTGTTGATGCTGGTCGGCCGCCGCCGCCGCATGCTCGACTACGTCAAGCGGATCGACATCGAGCGCTACCGCAAGATCATCGCCGATCAGGGCCTGCGCCGCTGACTTCTGTTCCCCCAGCCCGGGCCTCGGGGAACACACTCTGTTCCTCCAGCCCGGGTCTCGGGGAACACCCCTGTCACCACATCGGCTGCTGGCCACGGTAAGATCCTTCGATGGGTCCGGAACGTCCGGCCCCGCAACATGAGCGAACCGTTGTCGGTTGCCGGTTGCTGAATCCGAACCCAGCACGTTCTACGACGGTGCCGGTGACGTCGGGTTGACCAACTGGGAACCGGCCGATCGCTCCAGAGGCGCATTCCCGAGGGGGAGTGCACACGAAAGGAGCCCTTGTGGCTGACCCCATCACCGTGTCCGGACCCGTATCTGGGACCGACAAGACACTGACCTTCGAAACGGGCAAGTTCGCCCCCCAGTCGATGGGTGCCGTCGTGGCATCGATCGACGGGACGAAGGTGCTCACCACTGCCAACGCCGCCAAGAGCGTGCGCGACGGCATGGATTTCTTCCCGCTGACGGTCGATGTCGAGGAGCGGGCCTACGCGGCCGGCAAGATCCCCGGCTCGTTCTTCCGTCGTGAAGGACGTCCGACCGAGGACGCAATCCTCACCTGTCGCCTCACCGACCGGCCGCTGCGCCCGTCGTTCCCCGAGGGCTTCCGCAACGAGACCCAGGTCGTCACGACCGTGCTCGGCGCCGACCAGGTGAACCCGCACGACGTGCTGTCGATCAACGCTGCATCGGCGGCGCTCATGATCTCCGGCATCCCGTTCGACGGTCCGATCGGCGCCATCCGCATGGCGTACAGCCAGAGTGGCGAGTGGATCCCGCACCCCACCTACGAAGAGGCCGAGAATGGCACCTTCGAGCTGGTCGTTGCGGGCCGTGAACTCGACAGCGGCGACGTCGCCGTGATGATGGTCGAGGCCGGCGGTTCCGAGAACGCGTTCTACTATTACGACGACGGCGCCAAGAAGGTCACCGAGGAAGTCCTCGCCGACGGCCTCGAGGCGTGCAAGGTGTGGATCAAGGAGTCGATCGCGCTGCAGCGCCAGCTCGTCGCCTCGGTCATCGCCACCAACGGCCCGATCACCCCGATGAAGTGGACCCCGGTCCTCGACTACACACCGGAGATCATGGCCGCCGTCGAAGCGACTGGCAGCGACAAGCTCGCTCCGGTGATCACGATCGCCGACAAGCACGAGCGCAACGCTGCGACCGATGCCGTCACGGCTGAGATCGTCGCTGAGCTGTGTGGCACCAAGGAGGCTCCCGGCGAGTTCGCCGGCAGCGAGAAGATGGTGAAGGAAGCGGCACGTTCGCTCAACAAGAAGCTGATGCGTGCACGAGTCGTCAACGAGGGTGTCCGCATGGACGGCCGTGGCGTCGCCGACCTGCGTCCGATCTCCTCCGAGACCGGCGCACTGTCCACCGCGCACGGCTCCGGCCTGTTCCAGCGTGGCGAGACCCAAGTCATGACCGTCCTCACGATGGCCATGCCGCGCATGAACCAGATGATCGACTCGCTGTCGCCCAACGACACCAAGCGGTACCTCCACCACTACAACATGCCGCCGTGGGCCAATGGCGAGACCGGCCGTGTCGGTTCGCCGAAGCGCCGCGAGATCGGCCATGGTGCGCTCGCTGCTCGTGCAGTGCTGCCCGTCATCCCGAACCAGGAGGACTTTGCCTACACCCTGCGCCTCGTCTCCGAGGTCATGGCATCGAATGGCTCCACGTCGATGGCGTCGGTGTGTGCCTCGAGCCTCGCGCTGATGGATGCCGGTGTGCCGACCAAGGGTCACGTCTCGGGCATCGCCATGGGTCTGATCTACGAGGACGGCAAGTACATCACGCTCACCGACATCCTCGGTTCCGAGGATGCATTCGGCGACATGGACTTCAAGGTCGCCGGTACCGAGGACGCCATCACGGCGTTGCAGCTCGACACGAAGATCGAGGGCATCCCGGCCGATGTGCTCACCGCAGCGTTGGCGCAAGCCCGTACGGCCCGCTTGGAGATCCTCGAGAACATGACGGCGTGCATTGCGCAGTCGCGTGACGAGGTCGCCGAGACCGCTCCGAAGATCTCCACGATCTACATCCCGCTCGACAAGGTCGGTGAAGTGATCGGCCCGAAGGGCAAGGTCATCAACACGATCCAGCAGGAGACCGGAGCCGACATCGGCGTCGACGACGATGGTGCCCGCGGCATCGTCACGATCGGCGCTGTCGAGGCCTGGCGTATGGAAGAAGCCAAGGCTGCGATCCTCGCGATCGTCGACCCGCCGAAGGCGGAACTCGACGCCGTGTACATGGGTCGCGTGGTCAACATCACCAAGTTCGGTGCGTTCGTCAACATCCTCCCGGGTCGCGACGGCCTCGTGCACATCTCCAAGCTCGGCGGCGGCAAGCGAATCAACGCTGTCGAGGACGTGCTGGAGCTGGGCCAGGAGATCGAGGTTCGTGTCGAGGAGATCGACGACAAGGGCAAGGTCAGCCTGACGCCTGCCGGCGATCCGCCGGCAGCGAAGGAAGGCGCCTCATCGGGTGGTTCGTCCAACGGTGGCGGCGATCGTGCCCCTCGCCGTGAGCGTTCCGAGCGGGCGCCCCGCCAGGAGTCGTCGTCGGCACCGGCAGCGACGGACGTCGTCGAGGTGAGCTTCGAGGACAGCTTCGATGCACAGCTCGCCGACGAACTCGGTGATCTGGGGCCGAAGTCGGAGCGCCCGGCCGAGGACAACGGTCGTCGCGGCGGTGGCCGTCGTCGTCACCGCTGATCACCACCCGGGTCGGACCCGCGAGGCAATCGCGGTCGATGGCCCGGTATCGGCCAGACTGAACACATGAGAATTGGGGTCAGCGGCGCTGCCGGACGAATGGGTCGAACCGTTTGTGCGGCGGTGGCTGCTGACCCCGAGCTCGTTTTCGCTGCCGCGGTGGACGTTGGTGGCGTTGACGAGGTCATCGAGGGGATCGACGTTCGTCCTGACCTGGACGCGTTCGCCGACGCGTCGTGCGACGTGGTCGTCGACTTCACCGTGGCAGCGGCCGCTCGTGTTGCGTTGCCCTGGCTTGCGGATCACGGCATACATGCAGTGATCGGCACCACCGGGTTCTCCGAGGACGACTTCGGGCGGTTCGCGGCGGCCTTCGGCGGTGACGACGGTCCCAATTGTGTGATCGCACCGAACTTCGCGATCTCGGCGGTGCTGATGATGCGTTTTGCGGCGATGGCGGCACCGTGGTTCGACACGGCCGAAATCATCGAACTGCACCACGACCGCAAGGTCGATGCGCCGTCGGGCACCGCGGTCAAGACCGCTGAGCGGATGGCCGATGCCCGAGGTTCGGACTTCGGGGATGACCCGACGGTCGACGAGGTGTATCCGGGAGCCCGTGGCGGCAACGGGCCGAGCGGGATCCGGGTGCACTCGGTGCGTATGCGCGGCATGGTGGCCCACCAGGAGGTCGTGCTCGGGGCCCAGGGTCAGACGCTGACGATCCGTCAGGACAGCTACGACCGCGACAGCTTCATGCCCGGCGTCGTGTTGGCGTGCAAAAAGATCCCGCACGTGCCGGGCCTGTCGAGATCGCTCGACCCCTTCCTGTAGCGATCACGCCAGGGGTCAGACCCCAGGCGTGATCATCTCTGGGACACCCGCTCGTCATGATCGAGGAATGCCCAGACCACTTCGCCCCGACCTTCTCGACAGCTGGTTCCACGTCATGAATCGTGGGATCGATCATGGAGCTGTCTTCTTCGACGACAGCGATCGCATCGAAATGGGCCAGCGATTCGCCGACATCTACGAGGAATTCGGCGTGGTCACGCACGCCTACTGCCTGATGGGGAACCACTACCACGCCCTCGTGCACTGCCCGGACGGTCATCTGTCCGAAGCGATGCAGCGGTTGGGGTCGTTGTACACGCGTCATGTGAACGACCGGTTGGGGCGCGACGGCGCACTCTTCCGCGGGCGGTTTGCGTCCCGGCAGATCCTCGACACCGGGTACTTGTTGACCGCGTGTCGCTACATCCACCGCAACCCCTTGGCAATCGACGGTGTCCAAGACGTGGCCAACTACCGCTGGTCGAGTCACCGCACGTATCTCGGCGTGCGGAGGACGCCGCCGTGGATGCGAACCGACGAGGTGCTGAGCCACTGGAACGGTGATCGTGCGGCATTCGACCGGTTCGTCCAAGCCGGTGAACTGTCGGGGACCGTCGATGTCTCGCTCGACCGCCTGCGCTCGATGATCACGGCGTGCGGTTTCGTACTCGATGAAGCCGATCACGATGGGACTGGCGCTCGATTGGGCCGTCTCCTTGCGCTCGACTGGGCGATGACCAATGGCGCCGATCGCGCCGTCGTGATGAACGCGTTCGGGATCACCACGACCGGAGCGCTCCACTCCGCCACCCATCGGGCGCGGACCCGGGTCAGCGGAAACGGAACGCTTCGAGCGGTCGTCGATCGTGCAGCAAGTCTCACTGCGGTCGCGGGCCGATCACGCCTGGGGTCTGACCCCTGGCGTGATCAGAGGGCGGCGAGGGCGGCGTCGTAGTCGGGCTCCTGTGCGATCTCGCTGACGAGCTCAGTGTGCTTCACCGTGCCGTCCGGGCCGATCACCACGACGGCGCGGGCAAGGACGCCTGCGAGCGCACCATCGGTGAGCGTGACGCCGTAGTCCGACCCGAAGCCCGAACGGAACGTCGAACCGACCTTGACGTTCTCGATGCCCTCGGCTCCGCAGAACCGACCCATCGCGAAGGGCAGGTCTGCCGAGACGCACAACACGACGGTCTCGTCCATCCCCGCAGCGCGCTCGTTGAACTGGCGGACGCTCGTGGCGCACGTCGGCGTGTCGATGCTCGGGAAGATGTTGAGGATCACGTTCTTGCCGGCGAACGCCGAGGCGTCGTATTCGCCGAGGTCGGCGCCGACCAGCGAATAGGCGGGCGCCGAGGCACCGACAGCGGGGAGATCTCCGGACGTGTTGACGGGATTACCGCCGAGTGTTACTTGAGCCATGGTTGTCGTTCTAGCAATGTTCGCCCCGATCGGCCCAGGCGAGCCTCGGTGCCGATCACGCCTGGGGTCTGACCCCTGGCGTGATCAGGCGCCGCGAAGGTTGCGGACGTTGACCAGCACGACGATGGCGATCGAGATGCCGACGGCCCACCACTGGTAGCGCTGCAGCCATTCGAGGAAGTCGACGAGCTGCGACTCGAACGTGCGAGCCAGCCACCACATCAGTACCAGGCGACCAGCGATGCCGACCGACAGCAGGACGGCGAGGCGCGCGGGTGGAGTCCGATGCACGCCGCTCAGCGCCGCGACGATGTTCGATCCGGCAAAGAAGGGAATCAAGACCCACTCGGCCTTGGCGAAGCCACGATTGAACGAGTCGATCGCCTCCGGGGTGACACCGAGGTACTTCCGGAACCAGCCGAGCGCATCGTCGTGGTAGGCGCGTCCGATCAGGTGGCACACCACGAAGGCGGCGCCGATGCGAACGAATGCGATGACCGCGTACACGCCGACCGGCACCCCGGCGGCCAGGGTGAGCGCCAGATAGCGGTTGCGCGACGAGAGCATCAACAGTCCCTCGGGGTTCGTGTTGACCCAACGAGCCCAGACTCCGCTGGCGACGTTGGTGGCGATCACCAGGGCCACGAACGCCACGAGCGTGAGCGGTGCCCATGCGGGACGAACGTGCGGTGGCGGCGTGTCGGTCGCGTCGATCGCCGCGCTCTCGGTCATGCGGGCCCACGGTAGCGGTCCCGGTGGACGGCCGCTCGGCGTGGTGCGCTACGTTCGCGGCTCATGCAGGGCCTGATGCAAGACGTTCCACTCGCGATCCCGCACATTTTCGAGCGGGCCGAGAAATACTTCCCCCACAAGGAGATCGTCACCGCCACGGGGAGCGGTCTCGAGCGCCTCACGTACGGCGACTGGGCGGCCCGAACGCGCAAGCTCGGCGGTGTGCTCGACAACCTCGGGATCTCAGCCGACGGTCGCGTGGCGACGTTTGCGTGGAACACCGCCCGTCACCTCGAGTTGTACTTCGCAGCTCCGTGCACCGGGCGCGTCCTCCATACGCTCAACATCCGGCTGTTCCCCGAGCAGCTCACCTACATCGTCAACCACGCCGACGACGAGGTCATCTTCGTCGATCGTTCGCTGCTCGGCCTGCTCGCCCCGCTGCTGCCGACGTTCGAGCGACTGAAGCACCTGGTGATGATGGACGACGGCAAGGGCGACATCCCCGAGGACCTCGCAGGCCATGAACTGCTCGACTACGAAGCACTGCTGGCCGCAGCCGAACCCGTCGACTTCGCGGTCGCCGACGAGCACCGGGCTGCGAGCATGTGTTACACCAGCGGCACCACCGGCAATCCCAAAGGCGTCGTCTACACCCATCGCTCCACGTTTCTCCACACGATGGGTGCAATGACCGCCGACAGTCTCGGCGCCCGCGAGAGCGACGTGATCCTGCCGGTCGTCCCGATGTTCCACGCCAACGCATGGGGACTTGCCCATGCTGCTGTCGCCACCGGGGCGAACCTGGTGATGCCGGGTCCGGATCTGTCCGGCCCAGCGGTCGCCGACCTGATCGTCAACGAGCGGGTCACTGTTGCCGCAGGTGTGCCCACCATCTGGATGGCGGTGCTCCCGGAGCTCAAGGGACGCGACACCTCGTCGTTGCGTTCGATCCCCTGCGGTGGTTCCGCCGTACCCAAGTCGCTGTCGGAGGCATACCGCGAGCAGACCGGTCTGCCGATCTTCCAAGCGTGGGGGATGACCGAGACGAGCCCGATCGCTGCGGTGTGCCGTCTCGACGCCGACCAGGAACAGCTCCCGCAGGATGAGCAGGCCGAGTTGCGCACCCAGGTCGGTCGCATCGTGTTCGGCGCCGAATGTCGCGTGGTCGAGCCGGGTACGACCGACGCCGTTCCGTGGGACGGTGAGAGCAGCGGCGAATTGCAGTGTCGCGGCAACTGGATCGCATCCGACTACTACGACGACGATCGGTCGCACGAGAGCTTCACCGCCGACGGATGGCTGAAGACCGGCGATGTCGCCACCGTCGACGGGCGTGGCTTCGTGCGACTCGTCGACCGCACCAAGGACCTCATCAAGTCGGGTGGCGAGTGGATCAGCTCGGTCGAACTCGAGAACGAGTTGATGGCCCATCCGCTGATCGCGGAGGCCGCAGTGATCGGGGTGGCGCATGAGCGTTGGGGCGAAGCACCGCTGGCCTGTGTCGTCAGGGGGCCGGAAGGTGCGGATCTGACCGAAGCCGAGGTGCTCGCCTTCCTCGACGGCAAGATCGCCAAATGGCAGATGCCCAAGGGTGTGGTGTGGATCGACGAGGTCCCCAAGACCAGCGTCGGAAAGTTCTCGAAGAAGACTCTGCGTGACGAGTATTCGTCGAGCTTGATGGGCGGCTGACCGGTCCAACGCCCCCTGAGACCCGGGCTCCGGGGGCGTTGGGTCAGAGGCGGCCGGCGTCGATGACTCGTTGTAGGAACGCCTGAGTGCGTGGCTCGGTCGGCGACTCGAAGATCTGCGCCGGCGGGCCCTCCTCCAGGATCCGTCCCTGATGGAGGAAGCACACTCGATCGCTGATCTCGCGGGCGAATGCCATCTCGTGGGTGGCGAACAGCATCGTCATGCCGTCGGCCTTCAATCCGCGGACCACGTCGAGGACTTCGCCGACCAGTTCCGGGTCCAGGGCAGACGTGATCTCGTCGAGCAGCATCACCTCGGGGTTCATCGCCAACGACCGGGCGATCGCCACACGTTGTTGCTGGCCACCGGAGAGTTGGTCGGGGTATCCCTCGGCGCGATCGGCCAGTCCGAGGCGGGTCAGCATCTCGAGCCCCTTGCTGCGGGCGGTGCGCTTGTCGGTGCCGAGCACCTTGCGGGGCCCGATCGCCACGTTGTCGATCACGCTCATGTGCGGAAAGAGATTGAAGCTCTGGAACACCATCCCGATCCGGCGTCGGATCGGGTCGGGGTCGAGCCCCGGCTCGGCGATGTCGACGCCGTCGAAGAACACCTCACCGTCGTCGGTCGGCTCCAGCAGGTTGACGCAGCGCAACAGCGTGGATTTCCCCGAACCCGACGCCCCGATCAGGGTGATCACGTCGCCCTCGCTCACGTCGAGGTCGATGCCGTCGAGCACCACTGCGGGTCCGAACGACTTGCGAACGCCTCGAAGCGACAGTTTCGGCATGGGCTCGTGGAGATCGGTCATGCGATCGCCGTGGCCCCGGTGCGGGCTCGCTGGCGAGCGAGCGCCCAGTCGGCGAGGCGGGTGCAGGGAATCGTGACCGCGAGGAAGATCAGCGAGGCAGCCACGTAGGGCGTGAAGTTCGCGAAAGTGGCCGATTGGATGCCGGCACGCCTCAGGATCTCGACCGGTCCGATCAGGCTCACGAGCGCAACGTCCTTCTGCAGCGACACGAACGTGTTCATCAGCGGTGGGATCACACGACGAAACGCCTGAGGGAGCACGACGGCCGACATCGTTTGACGACTCGACATGCCAAGCGAACGTGCCGCCGCCCGTTGGCTTTCGTGCACGCTCTCGATACCGGCGCGGATGATTTCTGCGGTGTAAGCCGAGTACGACAGCACGAGTGTGACCGTGCCCCAGATCAGCGGGTTGGACCACTCACGAGACAGTCCGAGTCCGGGGACGCCGAAGCCGATCAGGAACACGAGCAGAATCACCGGGATCCCACGGAGGACATCGGTGTAGATCACGGCAAAGGCCCGCAGTGGGAAGAGCGCCGGGCTCCGGGTGTTGCGCGCCAGCGCCACCAGGAGCGACAAGATGATGATCAGTGGCGTGGACCACAGGAAGATCTGGACGTCGAGCCAGAACGCGCTGACGAGTTCGGGGAACGACTCCCGGAAGACATCGCCGTCGAAGAACGCCTGGCGAACTCGATCCCAACCCGGAGTCAGGGGGACCAGGATCACCACGGCCGCGACGGCGATCACCGTGCTGACTGCGGCGATGGCGTTCGACCGCCGGCGACGAGCGCGCTCGTACTGCTCGCGCCGGGTCGGTCGATTCGTCATGTCGTGAGGTGGCCCGGTACGACGTTGGTCACTCGTTGGTGATGACCGGGGCCTCGATGAAGTCCGCGAGCCATTCGTTGGTGATGGCCTCGAGCTCGCCGTTGTCGGTCAGCGTCGTGATGGCGGCGTCGACGCATCCGGTCAGCGCGCTGTCGAGCGGCAGGACGAAGCCGAACCCGTCGGAAGCGGCTGCGTCGTCGAGCTCGAACTGGCCGATGACGCTGCTGCCCTCGATCTCCACTGCGGACACGAACAGCGCGGTCGGGAGGTCGAACACGGCTGCGTCGATCTGGTTCGCTTCGAGCGCTGCCTTTGCGGCGACGTTGTCGTTGTAGACGAAGGGCTCCTCGTTGGGCTGGATCACATCGGTGATGAAGGTGAGGCTCGTGGTGCCGACCTGGGCGCCCAGCTTGACGTCCTTGAGGTCGGCAATGGTGGTGGCACCCTCAGCGGCGGACCCGTCGAGGGCGACGATGGCCTGGTTGGCGTTGAAGTAGGGCAGGGAGAAGTCGATGTTCTCAGCGCGCTCATCGGTGATCGTGAACTGCTGGAGGTTCATGTCGAAGTCCTTCACGCCGGGCGCAATCGCCTGGTTGAAGTCGGTGCGGACCCAGACGACCGAGTCGCCCTCGTAGCCCATCTCGGCGGCCACGGCCTGCGCGACGGCGGCTTCGAACCCTTCGCCCGACTCGGGGGCGTCGTCGACGACCCACGGTTCGAAGGCTGGTTCGCCGGTGGCGATGGTGAGGACACCGTCGTCGATGGTGGCTGCACAATCGACCGCAGCGGCTTCGCCGTCGGTGGTGTCAGCGCCGTCGGTGGCTGGGGCCGAGTCGGTGCTGGCCGAATCGCTGCTGTCGTCGTCGCTGCCGCAAGCGGCCAAGACGAGGGCGCCGACAGCGATCGCCGGAATGATCCGGCGCAGGGCGGGGGAGCGTCGCATGAGGTTCTCCTTCAGGTTGGGGTGTTCACGCAAGCAGAGAAACTACTGCCTTGCAGGACGCTGCACTCCGGCTTTGCCGGGTCTACGTTCCGAATGTGAGCCGACGACCGCGGACCGAAGTCCTTCGCGTCGTCCTCGTCGTGCTCATCGGGGTGTTGCTCGCCGGTGCCGTCTGGCTGCAGCGTGGCGCCATCGACGACGCACTGGCGGAGGTTCGAGGGATGTCGGTGACGGTGGTCGCGGCCCTGCTTGGGCTCGCGGTGGTCGAGCGGGTCAGCCGGGCAGACATCGTGAGGCGGTTGCTGGGCACGACGTCGTTCACTCGGGCGCTGACCATCCACGACGTCGGGAGCGCAGCAAGCAAAGGGGTGCCGCTCGGCGGTCCGCTCGCGACCGGCCTGCGGTGGTCGATCGCTCGCGATGCAGCGGTACCAACCACCACGTTCACCTCGATGCTGGTCGCCTACGGCGTGGCCACCACGTTCGTGACGTGGCT
Source organism: Ilumatobacteraceae bacterium (assembly GCA_963793335.1). GTDB lineage: Bacteria > Actinomycetota > Acidimicrobiia > Acidimicrobiales > Ilumatobacteraceae > Sva-07. The sequence continues at coordinate 501,165 of CAWBZS010000004.1, forward strand.
GCTGCCGTTCGGGGTGCTGCTCGTCGAGGTCACGCACCGCCCGGCGACATCGACCGATGTCGCAATGCTCGCCGTGTGTTTCGTGGTCGTCGGCTCGTCAGCGTTGTTCTGGGCCGTGGTCCTGCGTTCGGAGCGGGTCAGCCGATGGGCTGCGAGCGTGCTTCGCTCGTTTGGCACCAGGGTTGGTCGTCGTTGGCCGGTGGTCGGCCGGCATCTCGGCGAGCACGACCTCGGCAGCGGTTTGTTGGAGGTGCGGGCGTCGTTGCGCTCCGTCGCCGGTCGGCCCGCAGGCCTGATGCTTCGCACGGCGCTCGCGCAGTCGGTCGGTGCGGTGATCCTCCTGGTGGCGCTGCGTGGCCTGGGTGCGGGAGCGGAACTGGGCGTCCTCGAGTTCGCCCGCATCTACTTCGTGGTCAGCCTGCTGAGCTCGTTCGTGCCGGTTCCCGGAGGGATCGGCGTGGTCGAGGCCGGCCTCACCGGCGCGCTGGTGGCGGCCGGTGTGGCGGCGCCGGTGGCCCTCGGCGGCGTGCTCGTGTTCCGGTTGCTCACCTACGTGCTCCCGATCGTGCTGGGAGCTGCGCTCTACGTGGGCTGGCGGGTGCAGTGCCGGCGGCGGCCTCGGCACGCGGCATCGCAGCGGCGCATCCGAACGGTGGTCTAGCTTCTGCGAAATCGAGCGCGGCGAACGCCGCTCGAGTAGAAGGTTCCACCATGTCGACTCCTCCGCCACCGCCGCCGTCCTCGCCACCCCCGCCGCCACCCCCGCCGACGCCGCCAGGCGGCGGTTTCGGGCAGCCGTTCGGCGCTGAAGGCTGGCAGTCGCAACCCAGCGGTCCGAAGCCGCCCAACTATCTGGTCTGGGCGATTCTCACCACCCTGTTCTGCTGCCTCCCGTTCGGGGTGGTCAGCATCGTGTACGCAGCGCAGGTCGACGGCAACTACAACCGCGGCGACTACGCCGGAGCGCTGGCCTCCTCGGAGAACGCCAAGAAGTGGGCGAGGATCTCGGCGATCGTCGGCGTCGTGGTCGTGGTGCTCTACTTCGTCTTCGTGGGGCTGGTGTTCGGCAGTCTGGCGGTCTCCGAGTGATGCGTGCGGCTCCAATCGGGGCCGCAGCGGACCATCGTCGGTTCGCGACGGTTGCTGTGGCCGCCGCTGGCGCGTCGTGGATCGGTGCCGCGGGTTGGCTCGCGCGCAACCGAGCAACCGCATCGACGCTCCCGGTCGGATGTCCGTTCAGGGCCGTGACCGGGCTCGACTGCCCGGGCTGCGGATCGACGCGATCGCTGGGCGCGCTGACCCAGCTCGATCTCGGGGCTGCGCTCGACCACAACGTCGTCGTGCCGTTCGCGCTCGCCTTCGTCCTCGCGTCGTTCGCAGTCTGGACAGCGGCGATCTGGCGGCGCCCGCCGTCGTCCTCTGGTCGCGCGAACGCACCGGTCGTGGCCACCGACCTGGTGCGTCGTGCCGACGTGATCGTCGTGATCGGCATCGCGCTGGCGCTGTTCACCGTATTGCGCAACCTGGATGCCGCGAGCTGGCTCGCCTCCGGGTTGTCCGGCGAAGCATCTCGCGCGTGACGTCGTCCGAACAGTCCGGGCACTGACCCGAACTGACCCAAACGGGCCACGAACTGGGCACCTGATCGAATAGGTTGCGGAACGTGGAACACGCATCTGACACCCGCTGCTGCCGCGTCACGAACAGCGAGGCTCGCTGATGCCCCGGTTCGGACGAGTGCTCACCGCCATGGTCACGCCGTTCGGCGACGACGGCGAAGTCGACGTCGACGCCGCCGTCGCGCTCGCCACCTGGCTCGTCGAGCAGGGCAACGAGGGCCTCGTGATCTCCGGCACCACCGGCGAGTCGCCGACGCTGTCGATCAACGAGAAGCTCACCCTGTTCGAGGCGGTCGCCAACGCAGTCACTGTCCCCGTGATCGCCGGCACCACGGGGTCGAACACCCGACACGACATCGGTCTCACCGAAGAGGCAGCCGCCTCGGTGTCGCTGGCATTCTCGGCGTCTGCCCGTTCTACAGTCGGCCGTCACAGGCGGGCCTCGAGGTGCACTTCCGGGCGATCGCAGCGTCGACCGACCTGCCCGTCGTGCTCTACGACATTCCGAAGCGAACGGGCCGCAAGATCGACGGCACCACGCTGGTGCGCCTCGCCAACGACGTGCCGAACATCATGGCGCTCAAGGACGCCGCCGGAAATCCCGGTGCCACCGCAGCGGTGTCGGCAAACTGCCCATCGGATTTCGAGGTCTATTCGGGCGACGACTCGATGACCCTGCCGCTGCTGGCCGTCGGCGCGGTCGGCGCGATCGGGGTCGCCACACACTGGTGCGCTCCCGATCATGTCGAGATGTTCGACGCATGGGAGCGCGGCGACGTCGTCGCCGCCCGCGCGGTCAATGCCCGCCAACTGGAGAGCTACGAGTTCGAGACCAGCGAGGATGCCCCGAACCCGGTACCGTCGAAGGCCATGTTGAGAATGCTCGGACACGCCGTTGGGGAATGCAGATCACCGATGGGGCCGACGCCGCACGGTCTCGAGCGCGACGCTCGCGACGTCTACGACCGTCTGGTCGCCTCCCGTGGGTGATCGTCGCTCGGACAAGCAGGGCAAGCCTCGCAAGTCGAAGAAGTCGGGCAAGAACCGCACGGCGGTGTCCGTCCCGTCCGACCCGTCCGTGCCCGTTCGCGTCATCTTCCTGGGCGGCCTCGGCGAGATCGGTCGCAACTGCATGGCGATCGAACAGGGCGCTGCGGACGACCCGGATCGCACGATCATCCTCATCGACTGCGGGTTGATGTTCCCCGACGCCAACATGCACGGCGTCGACCTGATCCTTCCCGACTTCACCTATCTGCGCGAGAACGCCGAACGCATCGCCGCGCTCGTGCTCACCCACGGCCACGAAGACCATGTCGGGGCCATCCAGTACCTGCTGCGCGACAACGACGGCATCGGCGATCTGCGAACGGAGCCGTTGCCGATCTACGGTGCTGCGCTCACGCTCGGCCTCGCCCGCAACCGCATCGAGGAAGCCGGCCTGCTGCCGAAGACCGACATGCGCAAGGTGGCCGATGGCGACAGCGTCAACATCGGTGGCCTCGCCGTCGAGTTCATTCCGGTCACGCACTCGGTGCCGCACGCACATGCGATCGCGGTCCACACCTCGCAGGGTGTGGTGCTGCACTCTGGTGACTACAAGATCGATCTCACCCCCGTCGACGCACGGCGCACCGACCTGGCCCGCATCGGCCAGCTCGCGAAGGATCCGGGCATCAGACTGCTGATGGCCGATTCCACCAACGCCGAGGAGGCCGGCTATTCGCCGAGCGAAACAAGTGTCGGCGCGGTACTCACCGGACTGTTCGCGTCGCACCGCGATCGTCGCATCGTCACGGCCAGCTTCGCCAGCCATCTGCATCGGATCCAGCAGATCGCCGATGCCGCCATGGCCGACGGTCGCAAGATCGCCACGCTCGGGCTGAGCATGAAGAAGAACATCCGCCTGGGGCGCGAGCTCAGGGTGCTCGACATCCCGGAGTCGGCGATCATCGACATCGAGGAGATCGACAAGTACCTACCCGGTCAGATCTGCATCATCTCCACTGGGTCGCAGGGCGAACCGATGTCGGCGCTCGGACTGATGGCTCGCGGCGAGAATCGATGGCTGAAGCTGGGTGCTCACGACACGGTCGTGCTGTCGAGCCACGCCATCCCGGGCAATGAGGGCAACGTCAACGCGGTCATCGATGGACTGATCCGCATGGGCGCCGAGGTGGTCCACTCGGGCATCCTCGACGTGCACGCAACCGGCCACGCACAGGCCGACGAGATCAAGACGTACCTGTCGATCGTCAACCCCGAGTGGTACGTGCCGATCCACGGCGAGTATCGCCACATGGTCGCCAACGCCAAACTCGGCGAGTTGATGGGTGTTCCTGCCGACCGGGTGGTGCTGTGTGAGGACGGCGACGTCCTCGAGCTCGGCGCCGACGCCCTGCGTCCGATCGGTCGTGTTCCCTCCGGGTACCTGTACGTCGACGGCATCGTCGGCGACGTCGGTCAGGGGGTGCTGCGCGATCGCCAGAAGCTGGCTGAGGAAGGCGTGGTCGTCGTCGTGGTCACCGTCGACATCCAGACCGGCAAGGTCCTGGTCGGCCCCGAGATCATCACGCGAGGCTGGGTGTACGCGCCTGAGGCCGAAGACCTGCTCGACGAGGCCTGCGACACCGTTGCCGACGCGGTCGAGACCTCGCTGGGCAAGGGAATCCGCGACGTCGAAGCACTCGAGCGCGATGTTCGTCGTGCCGCCGGCAAGTTCGTCAGTGAGCGCACCAAGCGGCGGCCGATGATCGTGCCGGTCGTCATGGAGGCCTGAGTCTTGGCCTCCCGTCTGGCGGCTGTCCTGCTCGTCGGGCTGCTCGCAGCGTGTAGCGGAGGCGACGACGATGCCGATGAATCGGGCGCGACGTTCGCCGCCGACATCGTGCCGGCGATCGAAGCGGTCGAAGCCGAGCTCGGTGGCGGTCAGGAGTACTTCGAGGTCACGGCGACGTCGGCGTTCACCAACCTCTTCGTCGCCGTCGACGAGGCCACGTCGGCTGTCCCCTACGTGTTCCTCGACGGAGAGCTGCAGCCGCCCGCACCGGCGCTGACGGGTGCATCGGGGTTCACCTTCGGGGCGTCCGATGTCGAGTTCGATGCCGACTCGATTCTCGATGCGGTTGCCGAGGAGCTGCCCGAGGCCACGATCGAGGCGCTCAGCATCGAGGGCACCTCGGAAGGTGGGGCACGGTACGTGGTCGCTGCGGTGTCCGCCCAGGGTGGTGTGCTGGCGATCACCGTCAGCCCCGACGGCACCGTCCTCGAAGTCGATCCGCTCTGAGCGTTCTCGTGAACTCGTGCGGGAATAGTTCCCGCACGAGTTCACGAGAACCGAGGTCGAAGTGGGGGGTCGCAGCGCTCCGTGACACCCCCTTGGTACGTTGTTCGTTGTCATGAGTACCTGGGGCCCGTCCAAGAAGCGTTCGACGTCGAAGCGCTCGACCGCCGCGTCCTCGACAGCCGCAGGCAAGAGCAAGGCGTCGCCGGCATCCGGCAAGCGCAAGGGGACCGGGCGGCGAAGTCGGCGCGAAGAGCGGGTCTGCACGGACGTCGAAGCACCGTGCCGTCGGCAACGTCGACGACCTCACACCGCCGGACGGATCGGGTTCGCGTCGCGACCACGCGCACGCCGAACTGCGCGACGCCGTCGGCGGACGCGAGAACGAGTTCATCGGCCTCGGCCTCATCGGCGGTGCCGTGCTGCTCGCGTTGGCGGTCTACCTGAACCTTGCAGGCCCGCTGGGTCGTGGCATCGAGACGTTGACCGGCTGGCTGTTCGGGCTCGGGCGCTATGCCGTGCCGCTGGTGCTGGTCGCTGTCGGTGTGTCGTATCTCCGCAAGGGCCGCTCCGCGAGCCCGTTCCAACTCGTGGTCGGCTGGTCGGTGATGTCGCTGTCGATCCTCGGGCTCCTGCAGGTGGCGCGAGGCGCCGATCGTCTCGGTGATGCCGCTGACGGGATCGACGACGCCGGCGGTTGGATCGGGGCATTGGTCGGAACGCCCCTCGAGGCTCTGTTGAGTGCACCCGGAGCAGCGACGTTGCTGGTGCTCGCGTTCACCGGTGGTGCGCTCCTCGTGACCCGCACGTCGGTCAGGACCTTCGTGGAGCAGACCGGAGGCTTTCTCGCCGCCGTCGGGGCACCGCTCGGCCGGGCGGCGAAGTCGGGCATCAGCAACATCTCCACCCTGAACAGCGACCGGGTGACCGAAGGTGTCGCCGCAGGCGACGCGAGCGCCGATGTGGTCGGTGTCGCCGGGGAGGCCTCAACGCTGTCGACGGGCCTGTACGACTTCGCCGCCGAAGGCGATGACCTCGGGGGCGAGCTGCCGCCGCCGAAACCTCGCCGGACCCGGAAACCGAAGTTCGACACCGGAAGCCAACCGGCCGCCGACGTGGTCGGTGACGGCGCACAGGTGGGGGAGTGGGTGCTGCCGCCCATGACATTCCTCGATCGGCCGGGCGAGCAGACCATCGACCGCAAGGCCGTGGAAGCCCGCGGCAAGATGCTGCACGAGTCGTTGGCGTCGCACGGAGTCGACACCACGTTGCTCGGCATGACCGTGGGCCCGACCGTCACCCGCTACGAGCTCGAACTCGGCCCTGGCGTGAAGGTGGCCCGTGTCACCAGCCTGCAGAAGGACATCGCCTACGCAATGGCTGCGGTCGACGTACGCATCCTGGCGCCGATTCCCGGACGGTCGGCGATCGGTGTCGAGGTGCCCAACCATCAGCGCCAGCTGGTGGCACTCGGCGACCTGCTCACCTCGCCGGAGGCCGCCAAGGCGACCAACCCGCTCGAGGTGGCGATCGGCAAGGACATCTCCGGCAAAGCGGTGTTCCTCGATCTCGCCTCCACCCCGCACATGCTGATCGCCGGCGCCACCGGCGCGGGCAAGTCCAGCGGCATCAACTGCATCATCACCTCGTTGCTCATGCGTACGACGCCCGACGACGTGCGACTGATCCTGATCGACCCGAAGCAGGTCGAGATGGGCCAGTACGCCCGACTGCCGCACCTGCTCACCCAGCCGGTGACCAACCCGAAGAAGGCCGCCAACGCGCTCGGGTGGGCGGTCAAGGAGATGGAGCGTCGCTACGACGTGCTCTCCGAACTCGGCTACCGCGACATCACCGGATACAACAAGGCGTTCGCGAAGGGGCAGGTGCAGCCGCCACTCGGGTCCACCATCGAGTACGAACACATGGCCTACATCGTGGTGGTCGTCGACGAGCTCAACGACCTGATGATGGTGGCTGCCCGTGACGTCGAAGAGTCGATCACCCGGATCGCCCAGAAGGCGCGTGCGGTGGGCATCCACCTGATCGTTGCCACACAGCGACCGTCGGTCAACGTGATCACCGGCGTGATCAAGGCCAACATCCCGGCGAGGATGGCCTTCGCAGTGTCGAGCCTCACCGATTCCCGGGTGATCCTCGATCAGCCGGGTGCCGAGAAACTTGTCGGCAAGGGCGACATGCTGCTGCTCCCCGGCAACTCATCGGTCGCCAATCGCGTCCAGGGGTCGTTCGTCAGCGAGGACGAGGTGCGACAGGTGGTTGCCCACTGGCGCGGCCAGTCACCCGAACCCGTGTACTCGAGCGACGTCGAGTCCGGCGGCGAGGGTGGCGACTCGGGCGGCGCTTCCGGCACGTCAGCGTCGGTGCCAGGACAGGGCTCGCTGGTTCCGCCGCGACCCGACGGGTCGACCGTCGCCGGCAACCCGACCGCCGGCTCGATGCCGGCAATGGGGTCGATGGACGACGTCACCTCCGACGCGAACGCGTTCTCCGCTGGTGACGACGACGAGGACACCGTCATGATGCGCCAGGCAATGGAGTTGGTGGTCCGCAGCCAGCTCGGGTCGACCTCGATGCTGCAACGAAAGCTGAAGGTCGGCTTCGCACGCGCCGGTCGGATCATGGATCTGCTCGAACAGCGAGGCGTCGTCGGCCCCAGCGAGGGGTCGAAGGCCAGATCGGTGCTGATGACCGTGGAGGAATTCGAACTCCTCCAGCAGAACGGTCAGGTGTAGACGCCTCGTGAACAACTTCGCTTCGTCGAGGCGAAGCTGATCACGAGAACAGGCCGACTGTGAGGCGGGGGTCGCGCCCCTGGCAACATGGCTGCATGGACCAGCCGAGCGTCACGTCATTCACTCCAGAGCTCACCGAGGTGGCCGATGGCCTCGCGTTCCCCGAGGGCCCGATCTGGATGTCGGACGGTTCGATCGTGTTGGTCGAGATGTTCGGTCCGCGTCTCACGTGCGTGCATCCCGACGGGGCCAAGGAGGTCATTGCCGAGATCCCTGGCGGCCCGAACGGGGCTGCCGTCGGGCCCGACGGTGCGATCTACCTGTGCAACAACGGCGGCTCGTTCACGCCGGTCGACCTCGGCGGGATGATGCTGCCGGGAGGGTTCGACCCCGACGCCTACCTCGGCGGGCGAATCCAGCGGGTGGATCCCCACGATGGCACGGTCACCGATCTCTACACCGAGTGCGATGGCCAGTCGCTGCGCGGTCCGAACGACCTGGTGATGGATGGTCACGGTGGCTTCTGGTTCACCGACCACGGTATCCGTGACACCGGTGCCCGGTCGGCTGACCTGTCGGGGATCTACTACGCCCACGCCGACGGCTCGGGGATCACCGAAGGGATCTTCCCGACGGACTCGCCCAACGGCATCGGCCTTTCACCCGACACCGACACCCTCTACTGGGCCGAGACACACACGGGGCGCGTGTTCCATCGTGCGATCACCTCGACCGGCGAGGTGGCGCCGAGCGACCTCCTCGACCCGGGTCTGCTGTACGGATTGCCCGGCTATCAGTTCCTCGATTCGCTGGCCGTCGACGGTGACGGTTGGGTGTGCGTGGCGACGATCTTCAACGGTGGCATCACCGCGATCTCGCCGGATGGCAGCCAGGTCGAGCACTACGCCACCGGCGATCTGCTCACCACCAACATCTGCTTCGGCGGCGACGATCTCCGAACCGCCTACGTGACCTGTTCGAGCACCGGCCGGCTGGTGTCGTTCCCGTGGCCACGCCAGGGGTTGCGCCTCGCGCACCAGTGACCCCGATCATCGACGTCAGCAGCGTCGTGGTGTTTCCGGGCGGCTTTCGAGGGTTCCGGTGCGGTTGGGCGGCTCCGGGTGCGCGCAGCCGGATAGCGTGAACGATCGTGTCCAAGCGGTTCTACATCGAGACGCTCGGCTGCCCGAAGAACGACGTCGACTCCGACAAGCTGGTCGGCGCGCTCCTCGCGGACGGCATGGAGCCCACCGACGACGCTGCCCTCGCCGACCTCGTCGTGGTGAACACCTGCGCGTTCATCGACGACGCCCGACGCGAGTCGATCGACACGATCCTCGCCCTCGATGAACTCCGCACCGACGGCTCGCGTCTGGTGGTCACCGGCTGCATGGCCGAACGCTATGGCGACGAGCTCGCGACGGAGCTTCCCGAGGTCGATCAGGTTGCCGGATTCGGCCAGGCCTTCAACGTCACCCCGGCCGAACGTGATGGCACCGAGGTACCGACGGGTGCTGCAGCTGGTCGCAAGCTGATCCCGGTGTCGTCGACGCCGCTGCCCGAGTTCGATCTGCTCAACCTGCCCCGGCCGAAGTCGGCGGTGCCGTGGGCGTACGTGAAGATCGCCGAAGGGTGCGATCGATCGTGCGGCTTCTGTGCGATACCGAGCTTCCGCGGGCCGCAGCGCAGCCGAGACATCGCCTCGATTCTCAGCGAGGTCGACCAGCTGGAGGCACGCGAGATCGTGCTCGTCGCTCAGGACCTGGCCTCGTACGGCAAGGATCGCCCGGGTGAGCTGGGGGCCGGTTCGATCGTGCCGCTCGTCAAGTCGGTCGCAGACGAAGTCGACCGGGTCAGGTTGCTCTACTTGTACCCGAGCGACCTGACCGACGGGCTGATCGACGCGATCTGCGAATCGGGGGTTCCGTACTTCGACCTGTCGCTGCAGCATGTCAGCAAGCCGCTCCTGCGCCGGATGCGGCGATGGGGCGACGGCCAACGCTTCCTCGACCGGATCGCCGACATCCGAGCACGCGAACCGGACGCGGCCTTCCGGAGCAACTTCATCGTCGGCTATCCCGGTGAGACCGAAGCCGATCACGATCAGCTCCTGCACTTCGTCGAGCACGCACAGCTGGACTGGTGCGGATTCTTCTCGTACAGCCGCGAGGACGGCACGTACGCCGCCGACCTCGACGGTGCCGTCGACCCGGCGTTGATGCACGAACGCCTCGCCGAGTTGCGCGAGTTGCAGGACGACATCACCGCAACGCGCCGGGATGCCCTGATCGGTTCGACGATCGAGGTGCTCGTCGACACCGCAGGGGTGGCGCGCAGCCATCGCGAAGCTCCCGAAATCGACGGGATCATCCACGTCGACAAGGACTTGACGCCGGGTGAGATGGTCGACGTCGAGATCGTCGACGCACTCGGCCCTGACCTGGTTGCGGCAGGGGTCACCGCCGACACACTCGAGGCCGCTGAATGACGGTGCCGCCCGACAAGCTCGCCACATGGGCGAACGCGATCACCGTCGGACGACTGTTGCTGTCGCCGCTGATGTTCTGGGCGATCCCGAATGACGACCAGGGGTCGTGGATCGCGCTCGGACTGTGGTTCGTGCTGTGCTCCAGCGACGGGATCGACGGCTGGATCGCTCGCCGCCACGGCACGACGTCGGCCGGGGCGTTTCTCGACCCGCTCGCCGACAAGGTCCTCGTGCTCGGCGCGATGTTCACCCTGGTCAGTACCGGTGTCTTCTGGGCGGTGCCGGTGATCATCATCGCCGCTCGCGAGCTGATCATCAGCGTGTACCGAGTGCTCGTCGGCGGGAAGGGAATCAGCGTGCCCGCATCGAAGCTCGGCAAGTACAAGACCGTGGCGCAGCAATTCGCGGTGGCGTTCGCCCTGTTCCCGCCGACCGCGCTCGACGCGACGTGGCTGTGGAACACGCTGCTGTGGATCGCCGTTGCACTGGCCGTGATCAGCGGCGCCCAGTACCTGTGGCGGGCTCGCCAGCTCCTCACCGCTGCTGACTCGCAGCCCGTGAGCATCGATCAGGTGGGCTGAGTGGCGCTGCGCTGCGACGTACTCGCCGTCGGAACCGAACTGCTGCTCGGCCAGATCATCGACTCGAACTCGGCCTGGATGGGCGGCGAGCTGGCCGCGAACGGCATCGATTCGCTCGTGCAGGTGAAGGTTGGCGACAACGTCGCACGGATCGAGACCCAACTGCGCCGCCTCCTCGAGTCGGCCGATGCCGTCATCATGTGCGGCGGGTTGGGCCCGACCCACGACGATCTCACTCGGGAGGCGATCGCAGCGGTGATGGGCGTCGACCTGGTGCTCGACGACGCCGTGGCCGACGTGATCCGAAGGATGTTCGAATCTCGGGGCCGCCGCATGTCGGAGAACAACCTGCGTCAGGCGATGGTTCCGGCCGGCGCAGCAATCATCCCGCAGACGCGAGGAACTGCACCCGGACTGGTGTGCCCGGTGTCCGTCGGGGGGGTCGACAAGGTCGTCTATGCGGTCCCCGGTGTGCCTCACGAGATGTACGACATGATGGAGCGGGCGATTCTGCCCGACCTGCGTCGTCGAAGCGGTGAGGACCTGGTGATCAAGAGTCGGGTGCTGCGCACGTGGGGGGAGAGCGAGAGCGGCCTCAACGAACGGCTCGACCACGTGATCGATCAGCTCGAATCTGACAACACCCCGACCCTTGCGTTCCTGGCGAGCGGTTGGGAAGGGCTGAAGGTTCGGCTGACGGCGAAGGCTCCGACGCTCGAAGCCTGCGAGCGGCAGCTCGACGACTGGGATGCCGTGGTGCGCGAACGGCTCGACGATCTCGTGTTCGGCGTGGATGACGACACGATGGAGTCGGTGGTGCTGGAGCTGTGTCGCAACCGAGGTCTCACCTTGGCGGTCGCCGAGTCGGTGACCGGGGGACTGGTCGGTGCCCGTCTCACCGGGATCGCCGGTGCCAGCAGCGTCTTCCGCGGGGCGATCGTCAGCTACGCCACCGAGATCAAGCAGACGATGCTCGACGTGGCTGATGGACCGGTCGTGAGCGAGGTCGCCGCACGACAGATGGCTCACGGTGTTCGGGAGCGTCTCGGCGCTGACATCGGCCTGTCGCTCACCGGAGTGGCAGGGCCCGATGAACAGGACGGCCAATCGGTCGGGACACTGTTCGTCGGCATGGTCGGCCCGGACTTCGACGAGGTTCGACAGCTCCACCTGCCGGGCCAGCGCGAACAGATGCGTCAGTTCTCCGTGATCACGGCGCTGGGTCTGCTGCGTTCGCACCTCGTTGCCGAGTAGCGTGATCGGCCTGCCCTCGTAGCTCAGTGGATAGAGCAACGGCCTTCTAATCCGTAGCGCGGAGGTTCGAATCCTGCCGAGGGCGCTGGCGAAGAACTGGTGGGGGTGCCAGCGGGTTCGAATCGAGGACTGGTGCGGTACCCTGGGACGCCGCTGCGACCACCGCGGCTCCACCCCCAACAGGCGAGGTTCTGCGTGAAGTTCAAGAAGGGCGAAACCGTCATCTACCCCCAGCACGGCGCATGTGTCGTGCAAGGGACCAAGAAGATGGAGTTCTTCGGTGAGAAGCAGGAGTACCTCATCCTCAAGACGGTCATCAATGAGATGACGCTCAAGGTGCCGATCTCGAGCACCGACGAGGTCGGTGTGCGCCCACCGGTGTCCGCTGACGAGCTCGAAGACCTCGTGTCCGTGCTCGCCAAGCCCGACCCCCGCGTGCCCTCCAACTGGAGTCGACGGTTCAAGAACCACCAGGAGAAGCTCAAGAGCGGCGACGTGTACCAGGTCGCCGAGGTGGTCCGAAACCTGGCCGCACGCAATCGCGACGCGTCGTTGTCAGCCGCCGAGCGCACGATGTACGAGCGGGCACGCGTCAACCTGATCTCCGAGATTTCGCCAGCACTCAAAGTGTCGGCGGAGGACGCCGAGGAGTATCTCGACGAGGCCCTCGCCAAGGGTGTGCTGAAAGCACCGCCTGCGGAGCCCAAGAAGAAGAAGTGAAGGTCGCATTCCTCGGCCTCGGCGTGATGGGGGCGCCGATGGCGCGCCACCTCGCGAGGGCCGGCAACGACGTCAAGGTGTACAACCGCACCGCGGCCAAGGCGTTGGCGTGGGTTGCGCTCAATGGAAATCAAGCGGCGCCGACTCCCGCCGAAGCATCCAGCGGCGCCGACATCGTGGCGCTGTGCGTCGGCAACGACGACGACGTCCGTGAAGTGGTCCTCGGCCCCAACGGCGCCCTTGCGGCGATGGACGCCGGTTCGATCCTGATCGACCACACCACTGCATCGGCCGGACTGGCGCGCGAACTGGCCGCGGCATGTGCCGAACGTTCGATCGGGTTCGTCGACGCCCCGGTCTCCGGCGGCCAAGCGGGGGCCGAGGGCGCCCAGCTCACCGTGATGTGCGGCTGCGACGACCCCGAGGTGTTCGATCGAGCCGCCTCGGTCATCGGCGCGTACGCCAAGTCGTGCGTGCGACTCGGCTCGGCCGGCGCCGGCCAGCTCACCAAGATGGTGAATCAGATCTGCATCGCTGGTGTGCTGCAGGGGCTCTCCGAGGGCGTCAACTTCGCCAAGGTGGCCGGACTCGACGTCGATCAGGTGGTCGAAGTGATCGGCCAGGGGGCAGCGCAGAGCTGGCAGATGGACCATCGTGCCCGCACGATGGCCGCCGACGAGTTCGACTTCGGCTTTGCCGTCGAATGGATGCGCAAGGATCTCGCCATCGTGCTCGACGAGGCCGATCGCAACGGTGCCCGCCTGCCGGTCACGGCGCTCGTCGACCAGTTCTACAAGGCGATCGTGGCCCAAGGTGGCGACCGCTGGGACACCAGCAGCCTGATCCGACTCCTCGACTGAGTTGGCCGTGGGTTTGTCAAGGTTGGGGTTCAGGCGCGTGTGATCGTCCCGGCCTTTTGCCGGGTTGGTTCGGGTGGCGGACGACGAGCGGTGCTGGTCACGCTCTGCATGGCTCAGGCTGATCATGCGACCTGTGTGTGAACACGGTCAGTTGGCCTGGTTCGAGCTCGTTGGCGAGAGCGGGAGGCCGGGCACCAAACTCAGATCGACGTCGCCGGCGAGCGGCGCGTCACCGTCAGAACGGTGTCGACCGGCCTCCCTGACCGTGGGCTGCTGTCGGAGATGTCCCCGTCGCGGCGTTGGCGTTCATTGTGCCCAGTAGGCGGGCTCCCACGGTTGTTGGTCGCGGACCATGGCGTAGGCGATCTTGTTGGCGCGGTGTGCCATGGCGCAGAGGATGATTCCGCCGGGTTTGCCCCTGTCTCGCATGGCCTGGCCGTAGGCGCGGCTGGCGGGGTCCTGGTGCCAGAGGCCGGTGCCGAGATCGACCAGGGCAACTCGTAGGGGGACTGAGCCTTCTCGGCTGATTCGGCCGTCACGTCGGTGGCCGGCTGATTCGTAGATGCGTGGGGTGAGTCCGGAGGCCCGGTAGAGCTGGCGGTGGCTGGGCCAACGTTGTGGGTCGCCGACAGCGGCGCCGTAGTGGCCGACACGGACCGGGCCCCATCCGGGCGTGGTGGTCAGCACCCCGAACGGCGTAGCGGGCAGGAGTGCCGCGATGTGAGCATCGGCTTCGGTGATCTGATCCTCGATGTCATCGAGGAGTTCCAAGTCCGCAGCCAGCAGGCGGCGAGACACCTCAGCACCCGGAACGGGCAGAGCGAGCCGGGCGGCGTCGACGATCTTGTTCGCGAGCGGGGTGGTCATGCGCACGCCCCGGTTGGCTGCATAACGTCGCAGGCGTGCCGAGCCAAGTCGAGCGACGCGTGCGGGGTCCGGCATCTCGGTGATGATCAGCCGGCCAGCCTTGGACAGCGCAACCGACCACATCGCTCGCCCGAGGCCAGGGAAGCATCGATCAACGTGAGTCGTGAGCTGTTGGATCGTGCGACGCCGCACAAGCGACCGGCGCCGACGATGGTTGACCCAGCCAGTCAGCGTCATGATCGGATCCGCGAACGCCGGGGCGATCGTGCCCTTCCCGGCCAGCAACATGTCCGCGATAGCGACCAGATCGACCTTGTCGGTCTTCACGCCTCGAGAACCGTTCACCTTGCGCTGCGCTGCGACATGACCCGGGTTCAACATGCGCAGTTCCCACCCAGCAGGAAGCACACCACCCGCCAGCGGCAGGTGATAGTGCCCGGCAGCTTCAAGCCCGACACGAACAAGCGACGTCGAGGCAGGCACCGAGGACCGGACCCGACCGACCAACGCATCCACACCGGATCGATCGAGCGGAAACTCGAACGGCTTCACCAACTCGGCACCGGTGAAGTCGACGACTTTGGCCATTGCCGTGTGTTTGCCGACATCGATCGGAACCGCAACCAAGTCTTCAAGCCGCACACCAGCCGCGCGCGACGACAACTGCTCAACAAGTGCGAGCATGACCACCTCCAGAGGTGCTGGGAGGAACCGGCGCTGCAACGCCGAGCCCTCAACTGACAAGGGCTCCCTTCTGGCACCTCTGGTCCCGAAGCGCAACCCCTCAGGAACTCATATCAGTCAGACGTCGGGCTGCGGGCTCAGCTGCTCGTGTGCTCGGCCAGCGCAGCCGCGAACGCATCCACGATGCGGTCGACCTGGTCGTCGGTGGTGACGAACGGTGGGCAGAAGGTGATGGTGTCGGTGCCGATCGCCCGTGTCACCACGCCGAGCTGCAGCATGTGGTCGCGGATCGCCATCGCGTTCTGGTCGTCGCGCAGTGCGGCGCCGAAGATCGCCACCTCGCCGCGTAGGTGAGCGAACGCACCGTCGGATTCGAGCGCACGAAGCCCGTGCTCCAAGCGCTCGCCCACCTGCTGGACACGCTGCAGCAGTCCTTCCCGCTCGATGATGTCGATGTTGGCGAGCGCCGCCGCGCACGCTGTCGGGTGTCCCGAGTAGGTGTAGCCGTGGCGCAGCACGAAATCGGGGTCGGCCTCGAGTGCCGTTCGCACCGCTGTGCCGACCACGACACCGCCCAACGGCTGGTATCCCGAGGTCACCCCTTTCGCAAACGTGGCCATGTCCGGTGTGACGCCATAGTGCTCGGCACCGAACCAGGTGCCCATCCTCCCGAAGCCGGTGATCACCTCGTCGAAGATCAGCAGGGCACCGTGCTGATCGCACAGGCGCCGGGTCTCGGCGAGGTAGCCGTCGACCGGCGGGAACACGCCTGCCGCGCCCTGCACCGGCTCGGTGATCACCGCGGCGATCCGGTCGGCGTTGTCGGCCATCAGGACCGACAGCGCCTCGACGTCGTCGCTCGGCACCTGGACGACGTCGGCGAGCAGTTCGCCATACCCGGAACGGTTCGGAGCGATTCCCTGGGCGCTCGTGCCGCCGTAGTTGGTGCCGTGGTAGCCGCGCGTCCGCGAGATGATCACCTGACGCTCGGGACGGCCCGCCTGTACGTGTGCGAGCCGAGCGAGCTTCATGGCGGAGTCGATCGCCTCGGACCCGGAGTTGGCGAAGAAGATGCGGGCATCAGGAATCGGGCTGAGCTCGGCGACGCGCTCGGCGAGCGCGTCGGCCGGGGCGTTCGTGAAGGGGTCGAAGCACGAGTAGGCCGCGATCGCGGTCATCTGGGCGGCGACTGCGTCGGCGATCTCGCGGCGCCCGTGTCCGACCTGGCAGTACCAGAGGCTGGCCATTGCGTCGATCAGCTCATTGCCGTCGGTGTCCCAGAGCAGGGCGCCGTCGCCACGCTCGATGCTGACGAACCGCTCTCTCGTGGGCTTCGCGAACGGGTGCAGGAAGGCGCCGGGCATACCTCGCAGTCTGCCGCACGCCGCAGGCGGCGGCTAGTCTCGGCAGGCATGCGCAAGCCTGATGTCACGATTCCCGATGGAACACCGCCCGCCGAGTTGCTGATCGAGGACGAGACGATCGGCGACGGCGACGAAGCCGTTGCAGGCCAGAACGTCACCGTGCACTACGTCGGGTTGTCGTGGTCGACCGGCGAGCAGTTCGATGCGTCCTGGGACCGGATGGAACCCTTCCAGTTCGGACTCGGAGCCCGCCAGGTGATTCAGGGATGGGACGATGGTGTGCAGGGCATGAAGGTCGGCGGTCGCCGTCGGCTGACGATCCCGCCCGAGAAGGGCTACGGCGCAGCCGGCGCCGGTGGCGTGATCGCACCGAACGAGACCCTGGTCTTCGTCGTGGACCTGCTCGGCGTCGGCTGACCAGATCCGAGCTCGCAGTATGAAAGCAGCAGTTCTCAATTCGATTCCCGGCGAACTCGACATCGAGGATGTCGACATCGCCGAGCCCGGTCCACGAGAGGTGCTGATCCGTACGGCTGCCGCCGGGCTCTGTCACAGCGACCTGCACTTCATGGAGGGCAAGTACTCGTTCCCATGCCCGGCGGTGCTCGGTCATGAGTCCGCTGGGGTGGTCGAGGCCGTTGGGTCGATGGTGCACTACGTGGAACCGGGCGACCATGTGATCACCTGTCTGTCCGCGTTCTGTGGCCACTGCTCACAGTGCACCGACGGGCATCTGTCGCTCTGCGAGAACAAGGGCACCGAACTGGTGCGTCAGCCTGGCGAAGCGCCACGCTTGAGTCGATCGGGTGGCGAGACCGTCAACCAGTACCTGCACCTGTCGTCGTTCGCCGAGATGATGCTCGTGCACGAGCAGGCGTTGGTGAAGATCGACCGCGACATGCCCCTCGACAAGGCGGCACTCGTGGGATGCGGTGTCACCACCGGCCTCGGTGCCGTGTTCCGGACGGCGAGGGTTGCCCCCGGTGAAACGGTGGTGGTGATCGGTTGTGGTGGGATCGGCCTGTCGGCGGTGCAGGGAGCACGGATCGCCGGTGCGAACAAGGTGATCGCCGTCGACATGGCCGAATCGAAGCTCGAACTCGCCCAGCAGCTGGGGGCGACCCACGTGGTCAATGCCGGCACCGACGACCCGGTTGCCGCGGTGCTCGATCTCACCGGTGGCGGAGTCCATCACTCGTTCGAGGCGGTCGGGCTCAAGCAGACGGCGGAGCAGGCCTACCAGATGCTTCGCAACGGTGGCCAGGCAACGGTGATCGGCATGATCCCGATCGGGACCAAGATCGAGATCCACGGCCCCGAACTGCTCTACGAGAAGACGCTCACCGGGTCGAACATGGGCTCGAACCAGTTCCGTACTGACATGCCCCGCTACGTCGACATGTATCTCGACGGTCGGCTTCATCTCGACGAGATGGTGTCCAAGACGATCAGCCTCGAGGAGATCAACGAGGGGTTCGCCGACATGAAGACCGGCAACGTCGCGCGCAGCGTGATCACGTTCGACTGACCATCACGTCCGGCTTGCCATCACGTTCGGCTGGGTCGGGCTGGAGTCGTCGCGAGGTCGGCCGGTCGGAGAAGATGGCGGCGTCCCATTTGTCTGCCCCATGAGGTGCGATTGCCATGCCCATTGCCATCACCGACGACCATCGTTCGCTCGCCGAAACGGTGAGCAGCTTCGCCGACAAGCGTGACCTCCGCGGAGAGGCCCGAGCACTGCTCGAGACCCCGGGCCAGGAGCTGGTGACCTTCTGGCAGGAAATGGCCGAGCTCGGATGGCTCGGCCTGCACCTGCCCGAGGACGTCGGCGGGTCGGGGTACGGGGTTGAGGAGTTGGTGGTGGTGATCGAGGAGCTCGCTGCTGCTGACGCCCCCGGTCCGTTCGTGCCCACCGTGATCGCCAGTGCGGTCCTCGCAGCCACCGCTGGCGACGACCTGCGAGGCCAACTCCTGCCGGGATTCGCCGATGGGTCGATCGTGGGCGCCGTTGCACTCGATGGCGACGTGACGATGTCCGACGGCACCCTGTCGGGTGACGCCGGCGTGGTGCTCAGCGCTGCGCTCGCCGATGTGCTGCTGGTGGCGGTCGGCGACGACGTCGCGGTGGTCCGCACCACCGGCGCTGTCTCGATCGACACTCCTGCCAGCCTCGATCCGGCACGGCCCAGTGCCCGGGTCGTGCTCGATGCAGCGCCTGCCGAGTTGATCGCCGGGGCGGCGCGCACCTTGACCGACCTCACACGGGTGCTGCTGGCGGCCGATGCGGTGGGTGTTGCCCGCGAGTGCACGCAGATGGGCGCGGAGTACTCGAAGGAACGCATCCAGTTCGGTCGTCCAATCGCGATGTACCAAGCGGTGAAGCATCACTGCGCGAACATGGCGGTGGCCACCGAGTTGGCCACCAGCGCCGTCTGGGACGCCGCTCGCGCCGCGGACACGGGCGGCGACCAGCTCACCTACGCTGCTGCGGTCGCCGCAACGCTGGCGGCACCGGCTGCCGACCTGTGCGCCAACTTGAACACCCAGGTACACGGCGGCATCGCGATCACCTGGGAGCACGACGCTCATCTCTACATGCGCCGGGCGACCACGTTGCTGCACTACCTCGATGCGTCGGGCGCTGCGGAGGAGCTGACCGACATGGTCCGGCGTGGTGTGGTTCGCGAGAAGGCCGTGTCGCTGCCGCCCGAGGCGGAGGCGCTCCGCGAAGAGGTTCGCAGCTTCGTGCAGGAGATCGATGGCCTGTCGGCCGACGAGCAGCGCACACGCCTGATCGAGACCGGCTACGTGATGCCGCACTGGCCCGCGCCCTACGGGCGTGGCGCAGGAGCAGTGGAACAGCTCGTCGTCGAGCAGGAGTTCGCCGAGGCTGGCATCACCCGTCCGAGTTACGGCATCACGGCCTGGAACATCTTGACCATCATCCAGTACGCCACGCAGGACCAGATCGACCGCTGGGTGCGTCCGGCGCTCGACCAGGAAGTGATCTGGTGTCAGCTCTTCAGTGAGCCCGACGCAGGCTCCGACGCTGCCGGCGTGAAGACGAAGGCGACCAGAGTCGATGGCGGGTGGCTTGTCAACGGGCAGAAGGTCTGGACGAGCGGGGCACACGTGTCGGGCATGGGCTTTGCGACGGTGCGCACCAATCCCGACGTCCCCAAGCATGACGGCATCACGATGATGGCGATCGACATGCACGCCGAGGGCGTGGAGGTGCGCCCGCTCAAGATGACGTCGGGGAACTCCGAGTTCAACGAGGTGTTCTTCAACGACGTGTTCGTGCCCGACGACGACGTGGTCGGTCCGGTCGATGGTGGCTGGACTGTTGCGCGTGCAACGCTGGGCAATGAGAGTGTCAGCATCGGTGGGGGAGGCGGTGGGATGTCGCTGCCGGGCGCCGCACTGATCGCTCCCTTCGATGCGCATCCCGAGCGACTCGACGGTGGTGCGGCACGTGTCGGCCGCTACATCGCCGAGCACCAGGCCATGGGGTTGCTCAACCTTCGGAGCGCGAACCGGGCGGTGGCCGGAGGCGAGCCGGGCCCGGAGGGGGCGATGACCAAGCTCGTGCTGTCCGAAGTCGGCCACGAGGCTGCTGCAATCCTGACCGAGCTCGGCGGTCCAGATTCGGTGTTCATGGACGGCCCAGGGGCGATGAGCAACTTGCTCGTGCTGATGCATCGCGGCATGTCGATCGCCGGCGGCACTTCGGAGATCAAGCGCAACCAGATCGGCGAGCGGATCCTCGGCCTTCCTCGCGACCCGCTGCTCAAGTAGCGCTCGCTCCGATCTGCGCCACCGGTGTCCCACCTCCCGATCTGCGCCACATATGTCCCGGAATCGGGACGTATCCGGCGCAGATCGGGAGGGATCGGGGTGTGAGCGGCTGTGTGTTGGGACGTATGTGGCGCAGATCGGGGTGGGTTGGGGTGGGGGCGGGCGGTCAGAGGCGTTCGAAGCCTCGGAATCGTTCCCAGTCGGTGACCGCGGCATCGAACGCCTCGACTTCGATGCGGGCGTTGTTCACGTAGTGATCGACCACCTCGTCGCCGAACGCTCGGCGAGCGAGGCCAGATTCGGCGAACAGCGTCGCGGCCTCGCGGAGCGACGTCGGCAGGCGGGGGACGTCGGCGTCGTAGGCGTTTCCGGCGAACGGTTCGACGAGCGGGAGTTCCCGTTCGATGCCGTCGAGCCCGCCGGCGATGAGCGCTGCGACAGCGAGGTACGGATTGACGTCGCCTCCCGGCACGCGGAGTTCGAGGCGCATCGAGTCACCAGTACCGACCACCCTGACTGCGCAGGTCCGGTTGTCGAGCCCCCAGGCGACTGCGGTCGGCGCAAAGCTGCCCCGGGTGAATCGTTTGTAGGAGTTGATGTTCGGAGCGAACCACAGCGCCAACTCCTGCGTGGACGCAAGCACGCCGGCGACCGCGTGTTCGAACAGTGTTGACATCCCGTGTCGGCCGTCCGAGTCGGCGAACGCTGCAGTGCCGTCGGTCCCTCGCATCGACAGGTGGATGTGGCAGCTGTTGCCCTCTCGTTCATCGAATTTGGCCATGAAGGTCAGGCTCTTGCCGTGCTGATCGGCGATCTCCTTGGCGCCGTTCTTGTAGATCGTGTGGTTGTCGCACGTGACCAGCACGTCGTCGTAGCGGAACGCGATCTCCTGCTGGCCGAGGTTGCACTCGCCCTTCGATCCCTCGCAGTACATCCCGGCGCCGTCCATCCCCATCCGGATCGCACGGATGAGCGGCTCCATCCGGCTGCTGGCACCGATCGCATAGTCGATGTTGTGATCCGACGCCGCGACGAGATGGTCGTAGCCCTTTGCGTGTGCATCGCGGAAGCTGTCGTCGAACAGCTGGAACTCGAGTTCGGTGCCGGCGAGCGCAACGAGCCGGCGTTCGTCGAGCCGTGCGATCTGCGTCCGAAGGATCGTCCTCGGGGCCACCGCGGTCGGTGTGCCGTCGTGGGCGCCGACGTCGGCGATCACCAGCGCGGTGCCGGCCAGCCACGGGATCAGGCGGAGCGTCGTGAGGTCGGGTGTGAGCACGAGGTCGCCGTAGCCCGAGTCCCAGCTCGACATCTCGTACCCCTCGACGGTGTTCATGTCGACGTCGACGGCGAGCAGATAGTCGCAGCACTCGACGCCATGGTGCACCACCTGCTCGAGGAACAGCCGTGACGACACTCGTTTGCCGACCAACCGTCCTTGCATGTCGGCGAAGGCAACGATGATCGTGTCGATCGCGCCGTGTTCGACCAGCTGCGTGAGCTCGTCGACCGAGAGCATGCCGTCTCGCTCGCTCATGTTGCGACGCCTGACGGGGTGGGGCGCTCGCGGCGAACCCTGGTCATCGCCGGTCAGCTGTCGGCTTCGTCTCGGCCGGTGAAGTCGTCCATCGTGTGGTACACGCCGATGACGTGATCGGCGATGAAGTCGCGCACGCCGATCGGGACGACGCCCTTGAGCATCTCGCTGAGCTGCACCGTCTTCGGCATGATCACGAACGACCGCCCCTCGAGCGTGGCCGTCCAGGCCTCGTCGACGACGTCGGCAGGCTCGAGGATCGGCAGCAACGGCGCCGACTTGGCGCCGTCGAACATGCCGGTGTTGACGTAGTAGGGGCAGACTGTGGTGACCGTGACGTGGTCGTGCTCCGCCTGTTTGAGTTCGAGACGCAGCGAGTCGGACCATCCGATGACCGCCCATTTGGATGCGGCGTACACCGCCATCCGAGGGTTGGGGGTCAGCCCGGCTGCCGAGGCCAGATTCATGATCCGGCACTCGCTCTCCGCGGCGATCATGGCGGGGAGGAAACCGTGCGCGACGTACATCGGCGCAAGCGTGTTGACGTCGATCGTGAACTTGGCGTCCCGTTCGAGGTCGGTCTCCCAGAAGTAGTGATTGCCCCTGACGACGCCTGCATTGTTGACGAGGACGTCGATGCGGTCGAGGTCGGCAAGGACCGCTGCCGCGCTGTCGGCGACCGCGTCGACATCGCTGACGTCGACGATGTAGCCACTGACCGCGCAGGGCCCTGTGTCGAGGTCGGCGAGCGTCGCGTTGAGTGCGTCCTCGTCGAGGTCCCAGAGTACGACGGCTGCGGCCCCGTCCGCGATGGCCCGCTCGGCGAACAGCCGACCCATGCCCATGGCGGCGCCGGTGACGAGGACGTTCTTGCCGTGCACTGAGGTCATCAGGACTCCTTCTCGTCGAGCTTGGCAGACAGCGCAGCGGTGCGGACCCGGTCGAAGTCGGCATCGGTGTACGGGCCGTTGATTCCGGAGATTGCCGCCAGTTTCATGCCGTGCTTCAACCCGAGCTGGTAGATCTCCTTCACCTTGGGCCAACTGAGGTTGCGTCCCACCGTGAAGTTCTCGTAGCGCCCTTCGAGTGTGAGCACGATCGTCTCGGCCAGGCAGGCGTAGACAACCCCCGTCGGAAGCCCGATGTCCTTCATCCGGACCTCGCCCGGCAACTCGACCTCGCCGGACTCGATGACGAGGACGTCGGGCCGCTTGGCGACGTCTTCTGCGGACATGTCGAGCGGTCGGGCGACATCGGTGATCACGCATCCCGGCTTGACCCGCATGATGTCGAGCACCTTGTGGCCGGCCGCCGATGTCGCCGTGACGATGACGTCCATGTCGGGGAGCGCATCGGAGGGATTGGTGGCGACGTGCACCGTCGCGCGGGGTGCCTCTCGCTCGATGTCTTCTTTGAGCTGCAGCAGCTTGGCGGTCTCGGGCGAGACGAGCCACAGTTCGTCGCAGGCCAGCGCGAGCAGCCGGGCGCACGCTGCCCCGATCGCCCCGGACGCGCCGACCACCATCGCCTTGCCATGGAGCACCCCGTCGTCGTCGACGTCGGCGATTCCGAGTCGGCGCACCGCCTCGGACGCCGCCCACAGTGCTCCGGAAGCGCTGTAGCTGTTGCCGGTGGTCACCGGAAGCGTCGCCTGCTTGGCGACGGTGACGCCGGCATCGCCGACGACCTTGGTGAACGCGCCCAACCCCATGATCTGAGCGCCGAGGCGTCGCGACAGTTCGGCGGCCTCCAGCAGACGCGAGTACGTGAACTCGGGCTTGTGGGCGAGCATCTCCTTCGGTGTGCCGCCAACGGTGATCAACCACCCCTCGGCTTCGTCGCCGGTCTCGGAGACGACACCCGTGATGTGGCTGTAGACGAATGGTGGGACGTAGGCCATCGTCTTCTCGACGACCTGCGTCATCCCTGGGATGTTGGTCAGTAGCCCGAGCGGCTCGACGTTCTTGAAGTACTCGGTGGACAAGGGATGGATCACGAACGCGAAGCGGCTCTTGCGGCAGTACCCGCGGGGCCACAGCAGCCGGGGCTCCAACGTGGCGCTCTGGATGAACTGGGCGAGGTGATCGGTGGTGAGCGCGGTGTCGGGCGAGGGGAGTGTCGCTGCCGCCATGGCCTCGTACATCGCCGGGACCACGACGAAGTCGAACGGCTGTGGGGTGGCGTCGACGACCAGGTCGGCGCCGAGTTCGGCCAACACGGCGAGACGTTCCTCGGAGACCGCGCTGGTGATCACGGCGGTGCCGTGAAGGTCGGGCAGGCCGAAGCGCATCAGCTCGGAGAACGAACCGATGATGACGTCGGCATCCTCCGCGGCGAAGTGGGCGACCCGGTCGCTGATGGCGCCGGCTGGGCCTGCGACTTGCCCCTTGACGAAGCCGGGGACCTGTCGCCAGGCGAACTCGCCGATCCCGGCTGCGGTCGCCGTGACCGGATTGGTCTTGGCTCGGCCGGGGAGGACGACGTCGTGGCCGACCTCGTCGAAGATGATGTTGTCGGTGAACTCACGGAGTACGGCAACGGTGCGTTCACGGGTGGTGCCACCGACGACGACCACGCGAGCGTTGGCGAAGTAGCCGGGCATCTCGGCCTGCACCCGGCGGATCGCCCATTCCTGGAACACGTCGGCGAGCAGCGAGTCGTCGCGCACCGGAATGGCGTTGGTCGCGTCCTTGATTCGTTGCAGATCTTCCGCTCGGCCGGCCGTGTGCCCAGCGGCGCGCGCTTCGCGAACACCGCTGAGCGCAATGGCGTCGGCCGTCGTCGACCAGCGTTCGACAGCGTCCTGTGCGGCTTCGGCATCGCCGCTGGTGCCGACGCGAACGAGGCGATATCGGTGCCCGGCCAGGGTGACGAGTTCGTCGTAGTCCCACTCGTCTCCCTGGAACGTGACATTGACGATGGTCGTGGCCTGGCGTGGCGACATAAGAACAACGACGTTAGTTCATCGTCTCGCTCCGTCGCCGGAGTCCACGCCGGCGCTGGGTGCTCAGCCGGCGGTGACCGAATGGGCGCCGGGGCGGGCCTCGAGCCAGGCTCCGTATCCGCCGATGATGTCGGAGACGTCGGTGAATCCTTCGCGTCGAAGGACGCTCGCCGCAACGGACGAGCGGTAGCCGCCGGCGCAGTACACGACCGTGGGCATCTCACGGTCGAGTTCGTCGAGGCGGTTCGGCAGCTGCCCGACCGCGATCGCCTCGGCACCGTCGATTGCTCCGAGGTTGACTTCGCCAGGGTTGCGGATGTCGACCAACTGGAGGCCGTCGATGTCGCCACGACGCGAGTCGAAGTCCGCTGCCGTGAGGCGTGAGGCGCGCTGCACCCGTTGTGGGTGGTCGGCCATCACGACCTGGGGTGCGTGCAGGTGTCCGATCACTCGGTCGAAGCCGATGCGAGCGAGCCGGTTCTTGGCCTCGAGTTCGAACCCCGCGTCGACGACGAGCACGATGTCGACGTCGTGCGGGATCACCGACCCGGCGAACTCTGCGTAGCGGCCATTGAGCCCGACGTTGATCGAGCCGGCCAAGTGGCCGCGAGCGAACTCCTCCGGGTCGCGACCGTCGAGGATGATGGCTCCACCGTCGACGAGCTCGTCGAACTGCTCGATCGTGAGCGGCGTCGGCCCTTCGGTCTCGTCGAGGAGTTCGCGATCCTTGCGGTTGAGCACCGCGTTGTAGACGAAGTACTCCGGCGCCGGCGGCTGCCCTTCGGTGACCAGGTCGAAGAACGTCTGCTTGTCCTCGGCCAGCAGGGCGTAGTTCGTCTCGCGCTGCTCGCCGATCGTCGACCATGTGTCGGTCGACAGGTTCTTGCCGCAGGCCGAGCCCGCACCGTGCGCTGGATAGACCCGCGTGGTGTCGGGCAGCGTCAGCAGCTGGTCGTGCAGGCTGTCGTACAGCTTGTCCGCGAGTTCCTCGCGGGTGAATCCGATCGAGGCCAGCAGGTCGGGACGTCCGACGTCACCGATGAACATCGTGTCGCCGGTGAGGACGGCGTGGGGAGCCTCGTCGTCCCGGTGTTCCCACACGACGACGCTGAGCGACTCGGGTGTGTGTCCCGGCGTGTGGCGGATCTCGAGGACGACGTCGCCGAGCTCGATTCGCTCGCCGTGTGCGAGCTTGCGCGATTCGAACTCGGTCGTGGCCACGGAGGAGTAGCCGATCTCTGCGCCCGTCGCCGCTGCGAGCTCGAGGTGTCCGGACAGGAAGTCCGCATGGAAGTGCGTCTCGATGACGAGTTCGATCGAGAGGCCGGCGGCTTTGGCGTCTTCGACGTACTCGTCGATGTCTCGCCGGGGGTCGACGACGACCGCTCGGCCGGTGGTCTCGTCGCCGATCAGGTACGACGCCTGTGAGAGGCAGTCGAGGTAGTACTGGGTGAGTTTCATGATCAGGTCCCTTCGTGCGTGCGGTCTATGTGACGTGAAGTCGGCGTGGCTGTCAACCGGCCGCGGCGATCGCGAGCATTCCGCCGTCGAGGTTCACCACGTCGACGAACCCTGCTGCGACGAGGTGTTCGGCGGCGCTGCCGCTGCGATTGCCGCTTCGGCACAGCAGGACCACGCGTCGTTGCGGGTCGAGTTCGCCGAGGCGCTGGGGCAGTTCGTGGAGTGGGATGTTGACGGCGCCGGGCAGCGTTCCGGTGCTCACTTCGTCGGGTTGACGAACGTCGATGAGCTGGGTCGTCGAATCGACGACGGCGGCGTGATCCGCAGCGGGGTGGTTGAGGTGGGCCATGTCAGCGTCCCGTCCGGAGATCGTCGAGGACGCCGTCGATGTCGCAGTTGTCCGACTTGTTGTATGGCAGCTTCAACAGCAGGTTCCCCATCGCGCAGGTGTTGGACAGCGCCGAGAAGGTGAGCCCGGCGGCGATCCCACCGGCAGCCCACTTGGCCTTCGGCACGGCGATGCTGGTCAGCAGTGCGGCGAGGGAGATCGAGCCGGCGACGAGGCGCACCTGTCGGTCGAGGGCCCACTTGTCGGTCTCACCGTGGACGACGTCGCCTCCGGTCGCCTCCCAGGCGTCGATGCCACCGGCGAGCAGGTGGAGGCGCTGTTTTCCGGCCCCTGAGAGGTTGGCGTGTGCCTGGCCGGAGCGTGCGCCCGACTTGCAGACGAGCACGACCGCATGCTCGACGTCGGCGAGATCGCTCGCATGCTCTTGGAGCGTGTCGAGCGGCACGCTGTAACTCCCGGGGATGTGCACGGCGTCGAACTCGCCGCTCGACCGAACGTCGAGAATGCGGACGTTCGGGTCGTCGGTGATGAGCCGGCGGAGATCGGCGCAGTCGATGGTGTCGGTGTCGGGGATGGTCGATGTGCTCATGGGGTGCTCCAGCTTTCTTGAGGGGTGTGGTTTCTGGGGTGTAGCAACTCAGGTGAACAGGGTGCTCGCTGCGGTGTAGGCGGCGACGAGTGCCAGCATCACTGCGAAGCTTCTCGTCAGTTTGTCGGCGTCGATGCGGCGGGCGATTCGTGTGCCGGCAAGCACGCCGACGGTGACGGTGATGAGGAAGGGCAGCACGATCGCCCAGTCGAAGTCGAGGTCGCCCGAGCGCATGCCGAGTGCGATGGTCGCATTGATTGCGATCACGACCAGCGAGGTGCCGATCGCTTCTTTGGTGCCGAACCCGAGGAGCAACGTGAGCGCCGGAACGACTGCGAAGCCCCCGCCCACGCCGAACAGCCCGGTCAGGAGTCCGACCGCGGTTGCGGCGCCGGCAAGTTTGGCCAGTGCCGGTGCGGAGAGGTCGAGTGCGGTCCGTGTGGTTGCGGCGACGGCGACGGCGACGGCGACGGTGGAGCCGTCGCCGCCCTCGGATCGGGTGTTCGACTCGATGTCCGGCGGCAGGTGCAGGTCGGTGTCGGTGGCCACCTGTGCAGCGGCGGTCCGTCCAGCGCTGCGGTACATCCAGATCGATACGAAGACCATCAGCGCCGCGAACGCCAACAACAGCAATTGTTCGCTGAGCGAACGGTTGAGCAGCGTGCCGATTCGAGATCCGATCGTCCCGGCCAGTCCGAAGGCGACACCGGTGGCGAGGCGCACGTTGCCGTTTCGGTAGTGCCCCCAGACGCCGATCGCCGCTGCGGTGCCGACGACCAGCAGCGACGCCGTCGTGGCGTCCTGCACGGACAGTCCGGCGACGAAGACGAGGATCGGTACGGCCAGGGTGGACCCGCCGCCGCCGAGCGCGCCCAACGAGAGACCGACACCGAGGCCGAGCGCAATGGCGATCACGTCCGCGATCATCGGAGCCGTCCTGTCGCTGCGCCATCTGGCGATTGTGGTGTCGTCGGGAGCAAGGAGGTAAATGTACGTACAATTGATGTGGAATGCAACATGCCCGGTGGGGTACCGCCTGGCGGTGCCGAGTTGGGTAGAGTCTGTTTGTCCGTACCTTCGGTTGGCAGGAGGTCGGGCATCGACCGAGGGAGGTCCGATGGGACTCGACAGATCCAGCCCGATGCCGTTGTGGGCGCAACTCGAAGCCGAGTTGCGCACGCGACTGGACGATGGCGACTTCGTCGACCGGTTTCCCACCGACCATGAACTCGTCGATCAGTACGGCGTGAGCCGACACACCGTGCGCGAAGCGATCCGCCATCTGAACGCGGCAGGGATCCTGCTGCGGGAACGGGGCCGCGGCACCGTGGTCAATCGGGCGGAGTTCGAACAACCCCTCGGTGCGCTGTACAGCCTCTTTCAATCGATCGAGGGGTCGGGGGTGGAGCAGCGCAGCCAGGTGTTGAACCTGTGCGGCGACGTCAATTCGGTGGCCGCCGACCAACTCGACGTGGAACCGGGCGCGGCGCTGGTGTTCCTCGAGCGGCTGCGCTGCGCCGGCGATGAACCGCTGGCGATCGACCGCACCTGGATGCCGGCGTCGATCGGGGAGCACCTACTCGACGTCGACTTCGAGCACACTGCCCTCTACGACGAGATGGAACGCAGGTGCGGGGTTCGGCCCGATTCGGGCTGGGAGCGCATCACCCCGATGCTGCCCAGCCCGGCCGAGCGCAACCAGCTGCGGCTGCCTCGCGGCCAGGCGGCGTTCTTCCTCGAGCGGCTCAGTCTGGCGAAGGGGCAGCCGGTGGAATGGCGTACGACGACCATCCGAGGTGACCGATACCGGTTCGTTTCGGCGTTCCAGGCCGGGACGGCGCCGGCACTCGTCGCCAACCGGCGGCCGTGATCGTTGGGATCGGGACCTTTGGCGGTGGCGCGAGTGCATATTGTCCGTACAATTGATCGTGCCGTATCAATCCCCACACGAAAGGCCCATCACATGAGCTTGCATCTTGGCGACATCGCCCCGGACTTCACTGCTGACACCACCGACGGTGAGATCTCCTTCCACGACTGGAAGCAAGGGTCGTGGGCGGTGTTCTTCAGTCACCCCGCCGACTTCACGCCGGTGTGCACCACCGAACTCGGCCGGACCGCTGCGCTCGAGTCCGAGTTCGCGAAGCGCAACACCAAGCCGATGGCGTTGTCGATCGACCCGATCGAGGACCATCACGGCTGGGCACCCGACATCGGCGAGGTCAGCGGGACGCCCCTCAACTTCCCGATCGTCGCCGACCCCGACCACACGGTCGCGGAGCTGTACGACATGATCCATCCTGGCGAAGGCGACACCTCGACGGTTCGCTCGGTGTTCATCATCGACCCCGACAACAAGCTGCGCCTGATGCTCACCTATCCCAAGTCGGTGGGACGCAACTTCGACGAGATCGTGCGAGTGCTCGACGCGCTGCAAGCGACCGATCGTGACCCGATTGCCACACCGGCCGACTGGCGCCCTGGCGACCGTGTGATCGTGTCGCCTGGTATGTCGACCGAGGACGCCAAGGCCACGTTCGCCAACGTCGAAGAAGTCAAGCCCTACCTCCGGTTCGCCGACGCACCGGCGAACTGACGCACATCGCCTCACGGCGCGACCGCGTCGGCGTGGGGCGATGTCGGCTCGCTGACGCGGCCTGGAGTTCCCCCTTGGGGGGAGGTGCGCCGCACCCATGGCCGAGGCCGACACGACGACATCGACACGATGGGCGCGGGTCGCTGCCGTGGCGCCGATGGCGCAGTGGCTTCCGGGATACCAGCGAAGCCGGCTGACGGTCGATCTGCTCGCCGGAGCGATCGTTGCTGCGCTGTTGGTTCCGCAGTCGCTGGGCTGTGCGACCATCGCCGGCGTGCCGGTGCAGCTGGGCCTGTACGCAGTGCCGCTGGCGCTGCTCGCGTATGCGGTGCTGGGCTCGTCGCCCCAGCTGATCGTCGGCCCTGCGTCGACGGTGGCGATCGTGTCGGGATCGCTGGTGGCCGACATCTCGAGAGACAACCCCCAAGATGCCGTCGCGATCACCTCGGCGTTGGCGATCGCAGCGGGGATCGGGACACGCCGTCTGGCCCACCGTCGTCAGCGAGGTGAGTCTTCAGGCCCTTGGGCTCTGCCGCTGAACCCGCCGAGATGTCCACGATGGTGTGGTGAGCGATCGACGTGAGGCTGCGGCGGTGGCATGCGTGGGCATCGCCACCCTGGACCACATCGTGCGGGTGGAGTCGTTCCCGATCGAGGAGGGCAAGTACTCGGCAACCGCGTACCTCGCGGTGGGTGGAGGTGTTGCCGCGAACGCCGCCGCTGCGGTGGCGCGTCTGGGCGGCAGGGCGTCGTTCATCGGGTGTGTCGGCGACGACGGCGCCGGTGATCAGGTGCTCGACGAGTTCGCCGCACTCGGCGTCGCCGTTGCATCGACACAACGCATCGATGATCGGCCCACGCCGGTGTCGTTTGCGATGGTCGACCGGGGCGGTCGCCGCCAGGTCGTCAACCATGTCGCGCCCGACTTCTTCGATCGAGCAGACCCGACGCGAGGCCGCTGCGTCACAGGCGCAGCGGCGGTGCTGGTCGACTGTCGGTGGCCAGCGGGAGCGCTGCAGGCGATCGAGGCTGCTCGCCGGGGAGGGATCCCCGGGATCGTCGACGTGGATCGACCGATCGACGCCGACCCGGACACCGACACGGGCCGAATGCTGACGTTGGCGACCCACCTCGTGTATTCGTACGACGCGTTGCTCGGCTCGACGGGCGAGACCGACGTGCCCAGCGCACTCGCCGCTGCGGCCCGGTCGAGCGACGCCTGGATCTCGGTGACCGACGGCCCGCGCGGGGTGTTCTGGTTGGACGGGGGCGAGGTTCGCCACCTTCCGGCCGTGCCCGTGGACGTCGTCGACACCCTCGGTGCCGGCGATGTCTTCCACGGAGCGTTCGCACTCGGGTTGGCCGAACAGCGCAGTGAACGTGATGCGGCCCGTTTCGCCTCGGCCGCCGCGGCGGCGAAGTGCACGCGGGCGGGCGGACGCGTTGGCATTCCCGATCGAGCAACCGTCGAGGCGCTCCTCGATGGCGCCGATGGAGACAGTGGAGCAGGAGTCTGAGAGGAGACCAGTCATGAACACAGCAGCGAGCACGGTGACGGACAGCCCGGCGGCAGGCAACCGGGTCAAGGTCGGGGTGGCCGGGTACGGCGTGATCGGCAATCGTCTGGCCGCCGGTGTGGTGGCACAGGGCGACATGGAGTTGGTGGGGGTTGCCGACGTGGCACCGACGCTGGCGGTTCGAGCCCTCGTGGAACGGGGGATGCCGTTTCCGTTGTTCGCCGCCGTTCCCGGTGCGGAGGAGGTGCTCGGCAGCGCAGGCGTTCCCGTCAGCGGATCGTTCGACGATCTCCTGGGGGAGGTCGACATCATGCTCGACGCTGCCCCCGGCGGGATCGGTGCAAGAACAAGGTCAAGTACCTCGAGCACGGTGTGAAGGCCGTGTTCCAGGGTGGCGAAGCCGGCGAGGTGGCCGACGTCTTCTTCCATGGCACCGCCAACTACGAGCGCGGGCTCGGCGTCGACTATCTCAAGCTCACCTCCTGCAACACCACCGGACTGGTCAGGGCGGTCGATGCGATTCATCAAGCGGTCGGGGTGTCGAAGACGTTCATGACCATCGTGCGTCGTGTGGCCGATCCCGGCGACACGCACCGCGGCCTCACCAACGTGCTGCAGGTCGAACCCGTCCCGAACCATCAGGCGGTCGACCTCATGCACATCATCCCCGAGATCGAGGCCACGGGCATGCTGGTCCACGCCCCGGTGACGCACGGCCACATCATCACGATCTCGGTGACGCCGAAACAGTCGATGTCGGTCGATGCCGCGTTGGATGCCTTCGCGGCCTATCCGCGGATCAAGGTGGTACGAATCGCCGATGGCTTCAACTCGAACTCGTCGCTGTTCCAGTGGGCTCGATACATGGAGTACCCGCGTGCCGACATGTACGAGATCGGCCTCTTCGAGGAGATGGTCGGGTTGTCGGGTGACGACATCGTGTTCGCCATCAACATCCCCCAGGAGGCCGTGACGATCCCCGAGACGATCGATGCGGTTCGTGCGGCGATGGAGATGAACTCCACGAGCGCCGACGCGGTGGCCGCCACCGACGGATACCTGGGCATCTGACCGCCGTGGGCAGTGTCCCGAAGATCCGGTCATGCACCGAGGTCGACGTCGCCGGACTGATGGTGTTGCTCCGCGTCGACATCAATGCTCCCATCGACCCGGCGACCAACGAGATCGTGGACGACGCGCGAATCGATCGGAGTCTGCCGACGATCCGCGACTTGGCCGAGCGCGGCGCACGGCTGGTCGTGATGGCGCATCAGGGCGACGCCCTCGACTACCACAACCTCGTGCCGACGCAGCAACACGCGGCGAAGCTCGCCGCCAAGTTGGGGCGGGAGGTCCAGTGGGTCGACGATGTCGCCGGTCCCGAGGCCCGCCGCCGGATCGCGGCGCTCGCCGATGGCGACATCCTGCTGCTCGACAACGTGCGTATCTACGGTGAGGAGCTCTCGACGTTCGAGCGTGATGTCTCGCTGACACCCGAGCAGATGGCCGGCACGTATCTCGTCCGCAACCTGGCACCGTTGTTCGACCTGTACGTCAACGATGCGTTCGCCGCTGCACACCGGTCGGCGCCGTCGATGGTGGCGTTCCAGCGTCTCGTGCCGTCGGTGGCGGGGCTGCTGCTCAACGCCGAGATCGAGGGGTTGCGCCGGGTGCTCGACCAGCCGGCTCGGCCAGCGGTGTTCCTCCTCGGAGGGCTCAAGGTGTCGGACGGGTTCTCGATGATGGGGCCCGCGCTGCGCACCGGCCTCGCCGATCGCGTGCTCACCGCTGGGGTGCTGGGGGAGATCTTCCTGCAGGCCCACGGCGTGGCGCTGGGCTCGCCGACCGAAGCGTTCATCGCCGAACGCGACCTCCACCGATACGTCGCCGAGGCCCGTGCCCTGCTGGAGGAGTTCCCCGACCGCATCGCCGTGCCGGGCGACGTTGCCGTGCTGCGCGATGGAGAACGCCACGAGATCGACGTCGGCGGCCTTCCGGCACCGGAGCTGGTCGTCGACATCGGTGATGCGACGATTCGGGCCTACGAGGACGAGATCGCCGGTGCCGGCACCGTCTTCGTCAACGGTCCGGCCGGGGCGTACGAGCAGGCCGGGTGCGACGTCGGAACCCGGAGGTTGATCGGCGCGGTCGCTGCGGCGCCCGGTATGACGGTGATCGGGGGCGGCGACACCGTGGCCTGCGCCAAGCGGTTCGTCGAGCTCGGCGACATCGGGCTGGTCAGCACTGGGGGAGGGGCGCTCGTGCGCTTCGTGAGCGGCGAGACACTGCCGCTGCTCGAAGCGTTCCGAACGGCGGTGCCACCGAGCGGAGCGCTCGACAAGACCCAACAATGCAACGAGGAGTTCGTGTGATGGAATCCAGTCCGAGCACACCGCGGCGCCGTCTCGGGGTCGCCATCCTGGCCCGGCCGACGTTCGACGTGGAGTACGCGACCGAGGTTGCCCACGCAGCGTGGCAGCGACTCGTCGATCTCGGCGACGAACTGATCGGCTCACCCGAGCTGATCCTCGATGCCGACGCCCTCGGTGCGGCGACCGCAGCGCTGTCGAACGAACCGGTCGACGCGCTGGTCGTCGTGCAGGCGACGTTCGCCGACGCCACCCTCGCGGCAGCGATCGCAGATGCGAACCCGGCGCCGCTGATGCTGTGGGCGATCCCCGAGGAGCGCACCGGTGGCAGGCTCCGACTGAACTCCTTCTGCGGGATCAACCTCGCCGCCTTTCGTCTCACTCGTGAAGGCCGCCGCTTCCGTTACCTGTACCGAGACCCCCGAGACACGACCACCACCGGCGTCATCGCGTCGCTGCTCGACGCACCGGTGCCTGCGATCGCACCGATCGCCGAACCGGAACCCGTGGGCGTGGCCGACGCCGACGCATCGGCCGCCGCACGCGACGTGCAGCGACGACTCGCCGCCACCACGGTGGGCATCGTCGGAGAACGACCCGACGGGTTCGAGCCATGCGACTACGACCCCGAGCTCCTCGCACGAACGGCGGGGGTCACCGCCGACACCGCCACGTTGCCGGATCTGTTCTCCCGCGCCACCTCGGCCACCGCCGATGCTGCCCATGCGGTGCGAGTGCGCGTCGGCAGCCAGCTCGCGGGGGTCGAGGAGGTCGACCCCGACGGTCTCGACCGCAGCGTGCGGCTGCATCTCGGACTCCGGGAACTGATCGACGAGCGGGGCTGGTCAGGCGTCGCGACGCGCTGCTGGCCCGAGTGCTTCACCGAATTCGGCGCCGCCTGTTGCGCTCCGCACTCGTTGTTGAACGATGACGGCGTGCCCGGCTGCTGCGAAGCCGACGCCTACGGCACGGTGACGAGCCTGATGCTCCAGTGGCTCACCGACAGTCCGGCGTTCGTTGCGGATCTCGTCGACCTGGACCCGAGTGACCAGACCGGCGTGTTCTGGCACTGCGGAATGGCGCCGATCTCGATGGCGAATCCGAGCGTCGTGGCACGCGCCACGATTCACACGAACCGGCGCAAGCCGTTGCTCAACGAGTTCCCGCTTCGCCCGGGTCGTGTGACGATTGCTCGGCTCAGTCAGTCCCGCAATTCCAGCCGACTGACGATCGGCGGCGGGGAGATGCTCGACGCGCCACTGCCCTACGCCGGGACGGGCGGAGTGATCCGGTTCGACCGGCCCGTGGAAGCGGTGATGGACACGATCATGACCGAAGGCCACGAGCACCACTACGGCATCGTCTACGGCGACGTGCGCCCGCAGTTGCACGCACTGGCCGCCGAACTCCAGCTGCCGGTCATCGAACTCTGAATCGTCGGGTCGTCGCGTTTCGGCCCGGTGTTGTCCGCCGGCATCAGGTCGACGGCGTGGTTCAGGCGTCGAGGGATTCCTCGATCACCGCGGCGGCGAGGCCGAGTGCCTCGTCGGTCGCCTGTTGCTCGCGACCGAGTTTCACGAGCAGCCGATCACGCTGTTCGCGACCGGACTCGGTGCCGAGCAGGTAGCCGGCGACCACCGCCAGCAGCATCAGCACACCTACAGCTTTGACCTTCATCGCATCCGTCCTTTCGACGTCATCCTTGCGATCTCGATCCTAGGTGCGATCTGCTCCCGAGTGCTGTTGGCGCCCGGACGCTGGCTTGGGAGTCCTCCGACCCTGGCGGTCGGAACGCTCGCCGACGAGCGTTCGAGGAGTACGTCGACGTGGGATGGAGAGCGAGATGCGCTGGGTACCGATTGTCCTGGTGGGATCGTTCGTGCTGTGGGGATGTGGCAGCAACGATGGAGGCGGCGACGTCCAGACCGGTGACCGCGAACGGTTCAACACTGAGGTCGACGGCGTCCGGGTGATGGTCGCCGACTGCTTCGTCCTGGAAGTGTCCGATGGGAGTCGCCGCTATTCGACGACCATCGAGGTCGAGAACAGCTCGGACGTGGCGCAGGCGGTCACGGTGACGATCGATGGGGATCTCGGTCGGGGTGGGGTCAGTGACTCGATCGAGGTTCCCGCCGGAGCGCAAGACGCCTGGTCGGTCACCTCCGAAGCCGAAACCGCCGACGAGGTCGGCGACGCCGAGTGTGCTGAGTACATCAACGACATCACGGTCTCGCTCGGGCCCGCCGAGCAGTAACTCGATGCGGAGTCGGGTCGCCGGTAACTCCGCGCTTCGTGCTGCGCCGGAAGGGACATCGCGACCACTGACTCGGGTCGCGCTGGGGTCATTCCGGCGGACACGATCGACACCCCAGTTCAATCCGGTGACTTCTCGACCAAGTCGACGGGCCAGTGGTTCTGGGATGTGACACCCCAACGGGCCGGGCAGCTCGACCTCGAACTACGGATCGTTCCGAAGATCAGCACCGCGTTTGGGTTTCAGCGCGGTACGCCCCAACCGCCGTTCACAGCGGCGATCTCGGTCGAAGCCGTGCCGCGGACGGCATGGCAGCAAGTCACCGATGCCAGCAGTGGCCTCGTTGGGCATCCGCTCTTCCAACTGGCGGTGGCAGCAGGACTTGTCGGCGGCGCGGGGTCCTATGCCAAAGGCTTGCTGGCCAGGCGGCGAGAGGTACGTGAGGGCGATGACGACGAAGCGCGCGGGTACCTCTGAGCCTCGTTCAACGCCAGGCGGGATGGCCAAGGGGAGGAAAGTGAACACGGCGAACGACACCTCGTCGGCGTCATCGTCGACTCGCCGACCACACAGGATCGACCCGATCTCTCACGAGCGGCGGTCGCAACACCGCTGAACGTTCAGGGTCGGTTCTGCGGAGCGGTCGAGCCGTGCTGGAGCCATGCGGCGACATCTGGCGGAAGCGTTGACAGCGAGTGGTCGATTCGCGATGACAGCGAGTCGGTCAGAGCGCCGTCCCACCGACCATTGGTTCCTTGGTGGAAGAACGCATCGGCGCCGCCTTCGAAACCGATGCCGATCGTCTCGATGGCGCGCCCGGCCGCTCGCATCTCTTCGAGTGAACACCGGTCGACCACCCGGGCCCAGGACTCTTCGGGTAGCTGGATATCGAGGAACTCCGCAATTCGGCGCATCTCGCCGTCGAGGTCCGATCGCAGATCGTTGAAATGGACGTGGAGCACGTTGGGCTGGTCGCGGAGATCCCACCACGTCTGGACATGCTCGAGGGGAGTGAACTCGGTCATGATCTCGTCGAAGAGTTGGTCGAGATCGCCGTCCCAGTCGGGGTCGAGCGGCGTCGCACCGTCCGCGGCCGACATGTCGTTCAGCGCCTCGATGACGAAACGCTGCATCTTCGTGCGGTGGTTCGCCCACGACATCAGCACATCTCGAAGATCACGATTCACCGTGATGTACTTGCATCGATCGTCGAATGGGATTGCGTCGGCGGGTGTGTGCGACTTGAGGAATCGGCGGTGCGTCTGTGCATCAACGCTCGCGAACGTGTCGAGATCGTTGAACCGGAGATCGATCCACGGACTGGTCGCCCACAGATCGGCTGGTCCGTCACCATCGGGCCACAGCAGCGACGAGACGATGCCCTGCATGAGGGTGGTGCCCGATTTCGGCGGTGTGCTGATGACAATGTCACCCGGCCGCATCACCACCGACGACCATTGTCTCGGTGCTGAGTGGACTGTGTTCCACTCCCTCGACGGAGATCTGACGCTCATCCGCGGACCGTATCAGTCCCGGCGGGCCGCCCTCGGCGGAGCCAGGCCCCGCGAACTCGGTGACGGAACGGCGACCATGGGCACACGCGGCCGGCGGACCCACCGAGTGCCAGCGCGTGCGTTGTGGCCGCCGCCGTGGCCCGATCAGCCCTACGGGCGGTCAAGCTGATTCGAGTCGGTGGCGAGCACCGACGGCGCGGTCGATGTCGTCGTCGACCAGCACCACATCGTGTCCGGCACGGTCGAGGAGCGACGCAGCGATGCTCGCCCGGTAGCCGGTGGCGCAGTGAACGAAGAGTTCGCCCTCAGGTACCTCATCGAGCCGGCCGAGCAGTTCGTGCAGTGCGATGTTGATCGAACCAGGCAGACGGTGTTGCTGGTGTTCGCTCAGCTGGCGGACGTCGAGCACCGCGGCGTCGGCCGGCAGATCGGCGAAGGTGATCCGTCGGTAGCTGCGCCACTCGCAGCCGTGGCCCCACCTGTCGAGACCGCCGTCGGCCCCGCCGGCTGGCCGGTCGATGCCGATGCGAACGAGCTGACGCTGGGCTTGGGCGATGTGGTCGGCGCTGTCGGCGAGCAGGGTGATCGGCATCCCCCACGGAACCAGCCAGGCGAGATACGTCGAGAACCCGTCATCGAGTTCGATCCCGATCGTGCCGAGGACGTGCCCGGCAGCGAAGTCGCACCGCGGTCGCACGTCGACCACCCACTCGCCGCGGTGGATGCGTCGGACGACCTCGACAGGATCGACAGGCGCTGCCGGCGACAGGTCGACCGCCACGCCGCCGGCCCGGTTCAGCGGGCTCATGTGGGCGTAGTACCGGGGAAACGCGTCGAGTGACGACATGAGTTGTTCGACGAACGCGTCCTCCTCTGCGGTGAGCGCGATGTTCACGTGGCGTTCCGTTCCCAGCCGGCCGTCGGAGTCCTCGTCGCTCGACACCGACGCGCAGAAACTGCCGAAGCCGTGCGTCGGGTGGATCCATGCGTCGTCTGGCAGGGACTCGGCCAGGCGGTGCA
The DNA here is from genome assembly GCA_963793335.1 of Ilumatobacteraceae bacterium. Classification (GTDB taxonomy): domain Bacteria; phylum Actinomycetota; class Acidimicrobiia; order Acidimicrobiales; family Ilumatobacteraceae; genus Sva-07. The sequence continues at coordinate 539,586 of CAWBZS010000004.1, forward strand.
CCGAGCGGTACTGCTCGCGGGTGAGCATCTCGGTCTGATCGGCGCTGATCAGGTCGGTCCGCCCGACGGTGCCGTGGAGCAACGAGCCGCCGCTGAACACCGCTGGCGCCTCACCGTCGACCGTGACGATGTAGCTCAGGTGGTGCGGGGTGTGGCCAGGCGTTGCGCTCACCGTCACCTGGAGTCGACCGACGTCGAAGCGATCTCCGTCTCGGACCCCCACGTGATCGAAACTCAGGGCTTCGTCGGCGGCGTGCAGGTAGGTCGCGCCGGTCACTCGGGCCAGGGTGAGGCCGCCGCTCACGTAGTCGTTGTGGACGTGCGTCTCCGCGATGTGGGTGATGTCGACGCCGGCGTCCTCGGCGGCCGCCACGATGCGGTCGATGTCCCGCTGAGGGTCGATCACGAGGCCCACCTCTCCGTCGTGCACGATGTACGACCGGTCCCCGAGCGACGTTGTTTCGACGGTGATGACGTCCATCAGTCCTCCTCTTCGATGGGTACGTACCATGGTACCGAGGGCTCGAGACGGCCGCTTCGAGCCCTCGGCGTTCTGGTGACGGAGTGCATCGGTCGGGTACTGCTCGACACATGACCGATGCCAACCAAGCGAAGTCGCACGCCGACACACTGATCCGTCGCCGTGTGCGGTCGACGATGTCGGGGATCGAACCGTCCGGCGGCAGGCCGGCCACCGAGGTGATGCCCGAGCTCTCGTCCACGTCGTCGGATCTGTTCGTGGGCCTGTGAGCTCATCGACTCCATCGGCGAGTCATCGGCTGTCTGGTTCTTCAATCGTCCCCACGAGCTCCTCGACGATGTCCTCGATGGTGAGGATGCCGACGGCTTCGACCGGTTCTTCGCTCGTGACCACGGCGAGATGGACGCCGCTGGATTGCATGTGCCGAAGCACCTCGATCGCCATCTGCGACTCGGGTACCGAGAACGTGTCACGCATGTGGTCGGTGATGGTGGAGCTTGGGTCTGTGGTCGTGGCGTGTGCGAGATCGCGCAAGCGGACCACGCCGATGATCTCCGCCGAGGGTTCGTCGACGACAGGAAGCCGACGATGCCCCACCTCGATAGCGGTCCGCAGCGCCTCGGAGACCGAACCGGTCGCTCGAACGGTGATGACGTCAGCACGCGGGACCATGATCTGTCCGGCTCGACGGTCCCCGATGGAGAAGGATCGCTCGACGAGTTCGGCGTCGGAGCGCTCGATGCGTCCAGCGGCGGCGGCCTCGCCGGTCAGGTGCAGCAGCTCGTCTTCATCGACACCGGGGTCGGTGTCGAGCGTGCTCGGGCGCGGTGATTGGAGGTCCGCGATCCAGACCAATACCGAGACGAACGGTCGGAGGATTGTCGCGACGACACGCGTCGGTGTGACCAGGCGAGTGGCGATCTGGGTGGGGCGGCGAATCGCGATGGTCTTGGGGATGGCTTCGCCATACACGAACAGCACCATGGTGACGATGACCGCTGTCGCTGTGGCGGCGGAACCGCCGAACCACTGACGCGCGAGCGCACCGGACATCGTGGTTGCGGACACTTGGCACAGGAGCACCGCCAAGAGCACGGCGTTCATGACGCGGGGGAGGTCGTCGAGGAGACCGAGCAGCCGCTGTGCTCGACGATCGCCTGTGTCAGCGCGGGTCGCTACCGCTGATCGCCGGCTGTGGAGCAGGGAGGCCTCGATCAACGCCATGAGGAACAACATGCCGACGAGTAGCAACAACGCAGTCAACAGCACGAGGCTGATGGGGTTCATCACGTCTGCATCGTCGATCCGTCAGAGATCGGGGAGGACGATCGGGATTTCGACGACGTTGAGTTGGCTGCCGTCTCGAGGGGAGTCCTCCCACATGATCACCGAGCCGGGCCCCGGCTGATACTCGGACGCGAAGTCGGTGAGGTCGACGGTCACCTCGAAGCTGCCCCAGATTCCCATTCCCCCCGTGGCGGTGGTGAAGCCCTCGGTGATCAGCACGCCGTCGCCGCCACCCGTCGTGATCGCGTACCGGACCGTTCCTTCGAAGGTGTTCGATTGGCCTTGCATCGTCAGCGGGTTCGTGACCTCGGCGCCGGGGTAGGGCTGTTCGATCAGAATGCTCGGTCGTACGGTCGCGAAGTCGTCGCGGGTGAGTCCGTCGCCGACCACGACTCCGTGGGACAGGATCGGGTCCTCGGGCACGCCATCGATGTGGAACTTCACTCGGTCGATGTCGTCGAACTGGGTGACGGTGAACACGATCTGTGCCAGCCGCATCGTCTCGTCCAACGATCCGCTCGATGCTGCGAACTCCGCCGAGAGGTCGATGGTTGCGGTCGTGTCGTCGACGGAGATTCCGAGCACTCGTGTGCCGGAAGGGATGCTGGTGGTCATGCCGATGGTCTGTTCTGTGGAGTTCACGCCGGCGAACATCGCCTCCAGGCTGTTGCGGACCGGGGTGTCCGCGGCGACCTCACGTGCGCCGGCACCGATTCGCTCCGGCGACCCTGCCGGGGGGTTCAGCACGGTCCAGCCCCAGTAGACGTTGACGAGCGTCGTCGGTACTGGCACTGCGGTCGTCGTGGCGGCGGCAGTCGTCGTGGTGGCTGCAGCAGTCGTCGGGGATGCGGTCGTCGTCGGGGCGTTGGTGCTCGTCGTCGCAGCGGTGGTGGGCTCCGCAGTCGTCGCCGTCGTCGTCGATGCTGATGTCGTGTCGTCTTCTCCGCCGCAGGCGGCACCGAACACACTGGAGCCCAGGGCGACGACACCGATCAGGGCGACACACCGACGAGAAGACCTGACGAACATGACGAACCTCCTGGAATCAGCGTCGCGCCCGCTGGAATGATCAGCACAGAGTCGAACGTCAGCGCGTCGTTCGTCGTTCGGTCCTCGTGGGCAATCGCCGCGTCCGAGGCATCACCCGTGTGCTCGGCTCGGTTGGTGCTGACGAGGCACTTCTTCCTCACCGTCACCCGATCCGGAATCGCGGTGGGTGGCGTTTCGTGTGCAGAACGGCTTTCGGACGCGACATCCGTCCGATCAGCAACCGTGCTGGAGGCGATCACCACAATGCCCCCGAGCGTCGGCCTCGTCGGCAAACCACTCTGCAGTCCACCGCCAGACGTCCGGATCGACGCCCATCGCGAGATGGGTGCTGCTTGCCCGGCGGTGGGTCACGTGTGGTGACGTGCGGTCGATGCACGTCCGCCAGTCGACGATGCCGTCGTTCCGGCTGTAGATCGCAAGGACCGGCGGCCTGAGCGGCCGGTCCTCGCGCTCTCGGATGAGGGTGTCGACCTGGTCGAGCCGCTCGTCGCTGTAGACCGAGGCCGCTGCGGTGTGTCGTGGGCCGGTGAGCGGTGTGCCGTAGGTGCCGACGCGGTGGACGACGTCCGGACGGTCGCGGGCGATCTCGCGGGCCAGCACGCCGCCGAGGCTCCACCCGAGCAGGTTGATGGGTCGGCCCGCTCGCTCGGCAAGGTCGGCGGCCACCGAGGTTGCGCGCTCGATCAACGACTCGACGTCGCCGTCGTTTCGGCCGAGTCCCCAGCCGCGGGCGTCGTGATCTCGGCTGGCGAGGTAGCGGCGGATCGGGGCCATCGAGGTGTCGGTCGCTCCGAGCCCGGGCAGCGTCAGCAGCGGGCGTGACGTCCCACGTGGCGTGGCTGCGAGCCGCCGTGCCCCGAGCGCGAGGCGGGCCGGTTCGCGGACGGCGAGGAGTTCGCGAGCGCGTTGTGCGAATGGCGGCGGGGCGAACAGTTCGGGGTCGACGCCGTCGACGGCGAGGTCCGCCACGTCGAGTTCGGTCGTCACGGGTGCCTTGGTGCTTCGAGTCCACGTGCTCATGCAGGGGACCATAACAGTGTTATGACGTTGTTATCAACCCGGGACGAGCGCCATAGGCTGTGGCGGATGTCCATGGAAGACGAGTTACTGGGTGCGGCGGCAGCCGCACTGATCGACGCCGGCCCCCACGCATTGTCGTTGCGCCGGATCGCCCAGGCGGCCGGCACGTCGACACAGGCGGTCTACACCCGTTTCGGCAGCAAGGCGGGCCTGGCCGATGCGCTCTACCTCCAGGGCTTCGAGGCGCTCGCGCAGGCGCTGGCGACGGTCGAGCTCCCCCACGACCCCGTCGAACGGATCGTGTCGCTCAGCGCCGTGTACCGCCGAGTCGCCCTCGATCGGCCACACCACTACGCACTCATGACCGGTCGGCCGATCCCCGACTACGTGCCGCCGGCGGCGAGTCTGCGCGTCGCCCGGCAGACCCTGCAGCCGCTGGTCGAGGCGGTCGCCGCCGCCGTCGAGGCCGGCGTACTCGCCGGGGATCCCGAGCAGCTTGCCCACCGGTTGTGGGCTGCCGGCCACGGGCGGATCAGCCTCGAGATCAACGGGTTCTTGCCGGTCGACGATGCCGAGTACGAGGAGCTGTGCCGGCACGTCATCGACGGCCACCGCACTCCGTGAGCTGTGCATTTCGAACGTTGACGCACGCGACTGCACAGCCAGAAACGCGGTAG
>CAWBZS010000005.1:0-216126 GCA_963793335.1 Ilumatobacteraceae bacterium
CTGGTGCACCGTCGCCGGCGGCGTCATCGAGCGCGCGCTCTGTCCGACTCAGACCAAAGGCAAGTGATCGCATTCGGCAGCCCTGAGCAGGTGGTCGGAACTCAACGAGCGTCAATATCGATCAGCGATTGGCCGGCCGCTTCAAGCCGGGCCGGTGCCCGTTGCCGCGTGTGTCCAGGCTCAGGACGCTGACACACAGCACCGCTGACCGCTCCAATCGCAACTATGGGACGCGGCCGGTCAATCCAATCGGAGCGAGTCGATGATCTGGAACGCTTGGCTGAGCAGCGGGTCGCCGAAGGCCCGCGTCTGCACGAGCACGAAGACCGACGGCTCACCTGGACTCGCCTCGATGAGGAAGTTCTCGGATCGAGCCCAGATCGATGGGTCGAACTCGTCCACGCCGTCGACAAGCGGCAGGCAGCCACTCTGCCCGATGCACTCGAGATCGGCGACACCTTCGCCGGTCACCGTGAGGTCCCGACGTTGGAGCGACTGATCGCCTCCGGTGAACTGTGCCGCGGAGATCTGTATGTCGCCGTCTTCGACAGCGCCGTCGATCACCTCGGCGACCGCATTCGGCTCCGCTTCGAAGACGGAGACTCGAGCCTGGAGATCACCGCCGTCCGACGCCAAGTCCATCACCATCAGTCCAGGACGGAGTGCGACTAGTTGCAGTCCGCCGGCACCGTCGAACGCAAGACCATCGCTGATGTCGTCGGTTCGATACGTTGCGTCGTCCAGCAGGATCGGGAGCGACGCCGCAGTGAGTGGCCGAGCCTGGCCCCCGACGGGGGGAAGCGTGGCCGGCGTCCTCGGCGCGGACAGGTCGGTCGCGTCTGACGTGGTCGAGCCGTTGCGGAGGTTTGCGACCACGGCGAGCGTCAGCACGATCAGACATGCAGCGGCGGCGGCAGACCACCCGGAGACGAACCGTCGGCCCGATGACCTGCGGCGCTCCTCGTCGAGCTCGACTGCCGGCACCACCCACAGATGTTCCTTCGAGTCGGCCGTCCCGGTGGTCGCAACGATTGCGTCGAATTCGGCGAACATCGCTGCGCGGGCGCGGTCCCGATACTGCGGCTGCAGCGTCACATCGTTGCTGACGCGTCGAAGTAGTGCGGCCATCTCGTCGTCTGCCACGGGTTGATCGTCGTCAGTCATCGTGCTCCTTCCACATCGTCGTGAAGTTCCTGCGTCCACGGGCGAGCAGCGACTCGGCAGCGCTGTAGTCGATCTGGAGTTCGACGGCGACCTCGCCGACCGTGCAACCGTCGAGATAACGCAGCGCGAGGGCCGCCCGCTGGCGCTCGGGCAGGCGGCGAAGCACCTCGATGACGACCATCCCGATGCAGTCTGCCTCGTCGGAATCCTCCTCGACATCGCGTCGAAGAGCCACCAAGCTCGCGAAACGCCGACGCTGACGCTCAGCGCTTCGCCACCCGTCGACGATCCGATTTCGCGCCACCACGAACAACCACGCACGATCGACCTCGCCACGACCGCTGGCCACCGTTCGAGCCGCGGCGAGAAACGCCTCCGACGCTGCCTCCTCGGCGGCACCTCGACTCGCTGTGCGAGCGAGGCAGTACCGATAGAGATCGTCGAACGTCGATTCGAACAGCTCGGCCAAACGGTCGCGCCCGGTCGACACACCCTGCCCTCGTGAACGCTCGACCTGGCCCTGGCTGGTCATCTCACTGGGAACAACGTACTGGAAGGGAAAATCTGTCGCAGAACGTATCCCGCGACAGATTCGCTGCGCGGTGATCGTCGCACCTCCTAACGTGACCATCGCACGACCAGGAGGTTCGACCATGTTCAGACGACACCCGCTCGCGGCGGCAAGCATCGCTTCGACGCTCATCGCGACAGCGGCGTGCGCTGGAAGTGACCCGAATTCGCTGACAGTCAGCGACACGAATCTTTCTGTGGTCGAGTCGGCATCGACGACGACAACCATTTCGTTGCCCGACGTGGCGTCGCTGCCGCTCGCGGAGTTCGAGGCCGACCGCGTTGGCGAACTCCGGGAGTTCGTCACCCCGGCGATGGGCGGCGTTCGGTACTCCGTGTCCCAAGACCACACGCCTGCAGTGATCCACGACACCGTGTTGGTCTTCACCGAAGCGCCGAATTCACAGATCCACGGCCCGCGGTCGACGGCCGTGATTGGACTGGTAACCCAATCGGTCGCCGGCTCAGCAGTGATGACTGTCGAGGCCTTCCTCGAGGCGGTAGAAGGGGTCGATGACGCTGTGGTCGCCCCGACCGGCGACGCAATCGAGCTGTTCGATCGCCGCCTCCGCGGCTACCGGTTCTCGAACGGTGCGGAGCTGGATGAACCGACACTCTTCTCGTCAGCCAGATTCGGCGCGCCAGTGGACACCGAGTTCGGCACGTTTCCATACGCGCTTCTCTACATGGCCGACACCCCGGCCGGGGTCCTCACCGCAGGCCTCTTCGGTAGCGACGAAGCGAACGCCCGCCAGTCATCGGGCGCATTCGCCACCCTCCTGTCGACGATCGAACTGACCGGCCCGGGCCTCGATACGCCGCTCCCACCCGGCGAGGTCATCGAACCGGCTTCTGTCGGCTCCCCGCCCGAACCTGCGCCCCTGCTCGATGACGCACCGCCGGGGCTGGAGACAGCGTTCGCTCCGATCGAGCCGGGCCGGTACCAAGTCCCGAACGTCGGTCGACAGCTCACGATCGACATCGACGACCGTTGGTTCGCCCAACCGAACTTCCCCGGCCTCGTGGTGCTGACAGGACCAGGCAGCATCGGACCCGGCGATCGGGACCTCGTCATGATCTCCGACGTAATGGAGTATCTGCCGACGGAAGCCGGCCCTCGTCGCGGCGGCGAGTCCACTTCGGTAGTGGGCCCGGAGGCGCTTGTCGCTGCCCCACCACCAGGATTCAGCGCTTCGAACATCTCGAAGCAGGAACTCGGGGGCCTGTCAGCGACGCGGTTCGATCTCACCACCGATCCTGACGCAACGTGCGCACTCGGCGAGCCATGCGAAGCGGCACTCGTCACGTCGTACGGGGTCGTCAAGCCACTGGCTGCAGGGTTCGACCACCGCATCTGGTGGATCGAACACGAGACCGGACCGGCCACGGTGTTCATCGCCACGGCGCTCGACGACCAGGACTTCATCAAGCGGGCGACCACCCTCGTCGAGACCATCGAAATCCGCTGAAGCCCCCGGCTCTCCCCCCGGTCAGGGCCCAATCTTCTTCAACTCGAGGCTCACGAAGTCCGCCGGGTCGCCCTCGGGACCAAAGGGTCCGACGATGAAGTCAGCGGATGCGCGAACCCGGTACCTCGTGCCGTCACTCGCAGTCAGCTTGCCGTTCACCGAGTTGAATATGTCGACCACGTCGTCGCTGATGATGCTGGTTCGGACCTTGAGGTCGGCCGTACCGCTCGCGGAGGGCTCCACCACGTCCGAGTTGTCGTCGAGCTGCCGCGCAGACGGCATCGATCCAGTCGAACGAGTCGCCTACCGACTGCTCGTAGAGATAGATCGGTTGATCCTTGTCGTTCACTTTCAGATCGACGGTGCCGTCGTTGCGAAGGAACACTCGCATCGGGGCGGTGCCGGGGTCGGCGGGGCAGAATTCCTCGACGGTTCCGCCGACGAGCAGCGTGAGGTTGGGGTTCGGGCTCTCGTTGAACGTTCCGTAGACCAATCCAACTTCGTACTCGTCCTGGATGTATCCCTGGGGTTCGGCATGTGCGGTCGCAGGCCCCAGGACGCTGCCGACCATTGCGGCGGCGGCCAACGCTCCGCCGATCATCGTCGTGTTTCGGTTCGAGGTGCTCATCGTGACTCCTTCTGGTTGGTGTGCAATGACCAGAACAACGATCCAGCAGCCAGAATCTGTCGCGGTTCGTCATCGACGCGCTGCTCGCTCCGACTGTGAGCCGATGCCGGAGCTGCACGGACACCGTCCCAGATACCGGCGAAGCGAGCGAACGTGCCGAGCGTGCCGCCGACTCGATCCCTGCTCCGCGAGCGGACTGAAGGCCGAAACCCCGATGGTCGGCGTGGACCAGGGGCGGATCGACACAGAGCGCTTATCGGCGGACGACATCGAGCGTCCAACCCGCTCCTGATCGGGCACTTCCGATCGGATCACTGACCACTCGCACCTATGCGATAATCACAGTCCAGAACGCTCAGGTCCGCGTGGCAGTACCGGCGGACTGTGCGACTTCAGAGCACGACCTGACCAGCACAGAATGACGCTCACCGCTGGCGCCCCTGGCAGGGATCGAACCTGCGACACACGGTTTAGGAATCGTCCCGGGCCCGTCCGGCAGGTGCCGGCGAATCCGTGAAAGCCCGTGGACAATGGGTTTGCGGTGTCCGGTCGTGCGCCGAGTGACGTGAAATCCGGGTAGCTCCGCCGCGTTTGCTACCCAAACGCTACCCAATCAGCGTCACCGGATCCCGCCGACGGCCCCTCGATCGTCGTGCAGCAGCGGGAGGAGACGCACCCGAATCCGGTCGTGGCTGGAGATGAGGAACTTCACGCCGTCGGCTGCAACGGGATCTGCACTCGGCTTGGGCTCCGTTACGTGCGGTTCATCCGACGATTGACGACGGACCATCCCCAGCGCGCTGCGGGAACTGCGTCGCTCGTCAATCTGGTGACGTCCACGTGTCACATTGCTGGTCACGCTCCCGCGGATCGCCAGCCCCGATCGCCCTGGTCATCTGGTGTCGGAGGCGTGACTTGAAGTCCGGGGCGAATGTTCGCGGGTGTCTGGCGGCACGCCGAACAGCATCAGTCGGAGTGGGCGGGCGGGCCCGTGAGCAACACGATCGAACGTTGCGCGAGCGCGCCGAGGTCGGGCAACTCGGCCATTCGTTCGAGCACGGACCGTTCCTTACGGGTGAGGTGCGCCTGTTCGCGATCCGTCGGGCCGAGCAAGCGCGCAAGTGAGTCGACATCTCGCACGTGCTTCGCTCGTTCGGCCGAGGTCTGGGCAACGATCTGCGTCACCGCGGCGACCTTGCCGAGGAGTGCGCCGACCACGGTTGGACGACGCACCCGAGCCGTGGAGCCGTCGGTGAGCTCGACCTTGACCACACTGCTGCGAACGAGAGCCTGGCTGCCACCGGGCGCCTCGATCGTGCGGCCACCGCCGAGCGCCAAACGGGCTCGGCTTCCGAGCCGGTCCGGTGCCAGCACATCGATCGTCGCGCCGGCGCGCGTGTAGCGATGAGCGATGCCGTCGGCGCTGGGGAGCACTTGGCCGAAGCCTGCGTCGATGAGTGTCTGGTGAACTCGGGCGAGGCCTGCCGGTTCCACCCGCAGATCGACCACGATGTCGACATCATCGGTGGGTCGTGTGTCAAGTGAGCCTCGTTCGACCTCGAGCAGAAAGACCATCTGTCCGCCGACCAGCAGGCAGTGGTCCCCGAGTCTTGGTGTGAGCTCGATGAAGGCGCGCCACGACTCCTGCTGTCGACCGGCGAGCGGTGGAAGTCGAACCGCCACGTCGTCAGGCATCGGCAACCAGGCCCTCGGCTGCAATCCAGTGCCGTGGTTCAGATGAGTCCAGAAGGTCGAGGGCGACGGCACCACGTGGAGCGAACTCCCCGCCAGAGATGATCCCCCACGCGTCGTCATCGACGACTCGCAGACGGATCGGGCCGAGCGGGTCTGGAACGGCTGCCACGAGCGAATCCAGCTGACCGAACGCACTGCGAGAGAGATAGAGATCGCGATCGTCAGCGGCGACCAGCGACGCCCCGAACTCGATGGCCGCACGAACGCCACCCATCAGCGCTCCCACCGCACCAGGAAGTGACTCGAAGTCGGCCTCACCCATCTCGCAGCGCACGACCTCTGCTCGTCGCTGGTAGCGACCCGGCCGACCCAGATCGATGTCACCGTCAACGAGCTCGCGCCACGCCCGAACAGCCCCCAGCGGTCGGCCACCAGACCGAGCCGAGTGCCGGCGAGCAACGATTGCATCCATCGGGACGGCCCACGCGTTTCCGAACCGCTGCGCCGGCAGATCGCCGGCCACGACGAGCTGACGGACGCGCTCCGACGACACCCCCAGGATGCTCGACGCGTCCGCAAGTGACACCAGATCGGATGGCATGTCCTCTAATCTATTGGACTTCTCCAATAGATTCAACCCGATCGACGGGCGAGATTATCTCGTGTCACGTAAGGGCCGCGATGCAGCGCAGGTTCTTGCGGGGCGACCGGGTTACGGAGCGGGCGTTATCGAGTGCCGCCGAACGGAACTTCAAGGGCACCCGCGTGCACCCTCGGCGTTCTCGTGGACTCAGGAGGGTGGAGCTCCGCACCTGGTTCACGAGAACGATGTCCGTGAGCAACCCGTCCCAGAACGCCGGCGGTGTGCCCGCGCAGAGCGGGATGCCGTGACGAGTACCTTCGCGCGACGATGACGGGATCCGGGTTTGAGCCGACGGCGGATGACTTGGCGTTCTTCGACGTCTACGGCGACTGGGACCCACTCACCCCTGCCGACCTCAGTGTCCTGATGGACGGCTTCCCAGACCCATGGTGGGTGGCAGGTGGCTACGCCATCGAGGCCTTCACGGGTGTCGCTCGTCACCACGAGGACATCGACTTGATTGTGTTCTCGACGTCGGTACCTGCGTTGCGTGCTCAGCTCGGCGCAACGTTCCACCTCTGGAGCAACCACGGCGGCACGTTCCGCATCATCGACGACGAGCACCCTGAACCGTTGCACCCAATGAGTCAGATCTGGATGCGACGCGATGCCCGCTCACCCTGGCAGGTCGACTGTGTGCTCAATCCCATACGCGACGGCAGGTGGCAGTCCAAGCGCGATCCGGACTTCGTCGCCGACCTCGACGACGTGACGTGGATCGCTCCCGACGGGGTGCGCTATGCCTGTCCCGAGGTCACACTGCTGTTCAAGGCGAAACAGCACCGGGCGAAAGACGCGGTCGATCTCGAGAACGCGTGGCCGCTCATGTCGGATGCGCAGCGACGGTGGCTTCACGACGCCGTCTTGCAGCTCCATCCCGGCCATCCATGGCAGGAACGACTCGATCCAACCGCATAGGCCAGCGGATACCTCGGCCGACCACCTCGGCCTATCGCCGGGCCGGTGACGCGATTCCGTGACGCGAGAGTTGGGCCGTACCCGAGTGGCCGGCCGTTGGTCGATGTCGGGTTACGGCGCTCGCATTATGAGCGGCGCCACCGGAACGGCAGGTATGCGCGTTTGCCGGATCCTGAGCGGGTCGCAAGCCGCCCTCCGGCGGAAAATCGAGCACGGCATGAGGGCCGATGTCGAGTCGCCGCGTGCGCGTGGTTCCCGTGATTCGGTATGCCGAACTGTGCGAGTTCGAGCGTCGTTCCGATGCTGTCAGAGGGTGATTTCTTGGCCGGCTTGGACGACGCGGGCAACGCGGGTTTTGAGGTCGGTGACGTCGACGTCGGTGCCGGTGAAGGCGACGAGGTCGGCGATCTTGCCGACCTCGATTGTGCCGAGTGTCGAATCCATCCCCATCAGTTCCGAGGCAATACGAGTCGTGGACTCGAGCACAGCGGTCGGCGACATGCCGAGATCGGCCATGAGTTGCAGTTCGCGCAGGTTGTTGCCATGGGGCATCACACCGGAGTCGGTGCCCATGGCGATCGTGACCCCCGCCTCGACCGCGCGTCGGAACGACTCTTGATGCACATCGACGGCGGCTCGTGCCTTGTCGATGTACGCCTGCGGCAACTCGATGCCCTGGTCGGCGGCGTCGAGCACACCGAGTGGCGCAACGAGGGTCGGGACGAGATAGGTACCGGCGTCGAGCATCATCTGGATCGCCTCGTCGTCGAGATAGACGCCATGTTCGATCGAGCGGATACCGGCACGGATCGCGTTCTTGATGCCATTGGTCGCCTGGGCATGTGCCATCACGAATCGGCCGGCACCGGTGGCCTCCGCCACCAACACGTCGAGCTCATCAGCCGTGAAATGAGCATGCTGAGGATCGCTCCGTGAGGACAGCAGGCCACCGGATGTGCAGACCTTGATCACATCGGCGCCGGCTCGCACCAACTCGCGTACCTTGCGTCGCATCTCGTCGGGCCCGTCGACGATGTTGTCCGGCATGCCCGGATAGGGGTCCAATTCCATCGGCATGTGAGCACCACAGACATTCCAACCGTCGCCGTGCCCTCCGGTCTGCGACAGCATCGCGAGCGCGATCTGCATCCGCGGCCCTTCGATCAGGCCCTTCTCCTGCGCTTCCTTCACACCCAGATCGGTCCCGCCCGCCTCACGAACAGTCGTGATGCCCGTGGCGAGCGTGCGTCGCATGCGTTCCGCCGCGAGGTAGAAGCGCATCGAGAACGGGATCTCGAGGTAGGTCGTCGGAGACAGGTCACCATCGAGCATGAAGTGCACGTGGCAGTCGAAGAGACCCGGCGTGACGAGGTGACCCGAGAGATCGATCGATTCGTCGCCGTCCAGCCCCACACCGATGTCGACGATGCGGCCTTCCTTCACCGCGATGTCGGCGACCGAGGCGTCTGCGCCTGTGCCGTCGAAGACCATTCCGTTCGCCCAGATCGTTCTGCCCATGGTCAAAGGGTCGCACACCTCGATGGACGGTCGCGCACGCGCCACCGACGATGCGACCCGGCCTGCCACATAGTCGCACTCGCGCGCTGGCCTCACCACGAAGCCACGCAGGTCTGATGCGGGCCGTTCCCGGGTGGTCGTAGTTGTTCGTGCCGCCGAGGGCATCGAGCCGCATCTCACCTGGCTCAGAACCAGGGTCCAACTGAGCTGGACCCGGCAGGAGAACTGCTGGCACGGTTACCGAGTTGGCAGCTTCTCGGCCCAACCGCCGCGATGGATCTGAATAGTCTGGCGATCGACGGAACCTGCTTGGGCGCCGACCATCATGAGGGGTTGGGATGACAGAACACCACCTTGACGACACAGTGACGCATGCCTATTGGGATCGCGAGGTCGATGTCCGATTGGAGGTCGAGTCGGGCGACGTGGTGGTGGTTGAGTGCGCAGAACCGATCGGCCAGGTCACACCGACCTGGACCGACGACGACTTCGCCGGAGCCGACCCGAGCCTCGCGCACGCTCTGAGCGGGGCGATCTACGTCAAGGGTGCATGCTCAGGCGACACACTCGTGATCGACATCTTGAAGATGGAACACAAGGGTTGGGGCTGGAGTGGCCTCATTCCAGACTTCGGGTTGTTGGCCGATGACTTCGACTCGGCGCACCTTCACCACTGGGAGCTCGAGGGTTCGATCTGCAGGTTCGCGGACGGAATCGAAGTTCCAGCCGAGCCGTTTCCCGGCGTGATCGGTGTCGCCCCGCGCGAGAGCGGCCGCCTCGACACATTTCCACCGCGCTCGAACGGTGGCAACCTCGACACGAGGGATCTCGTGGCCGGCTCGACTGCGTGGCTCCCGATTCACGCCGACGGTGCATTGTTCTCGATCGGCGATTGTCATTCCGCTCAAGGAGACGGAGAGGTGTGCGGGTCCGGTGTGGAGTCGCCCATGACGGCGACCATCCGGTTGTCGGTGCGCCGCGACCTCGACGTCGCCGAGTTCCAGGCCCGGCGAAGGACCAGACCCGCACTGTCGGACTCAGAAGTACACATCACGACTGCTCACGGCCCGGACCTCTACGAGAATGCCCGCACTGCGACCCGCTACATGATCGAGTGGCTCGGGGCCAATCGCGGGCTCGAACCAGCCGACGCGTACCTGTTGTGCAGTACCGCGGCCAACTTGCGCATCAGCGAGATCGTGGACGCACCCAACTGGCTCGTGTCACTGCACTTCCCCCTCGACATCTTCCGCTGACACCTGATCAAGCCGACAGGTGCTTTGCCCCGATGCTCGATAATCACGCCGTTCGAGGGCACTCGACCCCGCTCGCGAACGGCACATCTGATCGGGCGCGGCACACCTCGGACCCACTCATAATCCCGACTCAGAACCTTCATTCAGGCGCTCGGTATCCGGCGAAGTGTGGGACCTCCGACCGCTGATCGGGTAGCGCATAATCACTTCCGCGAGCGGCTGGGACCTGAGCCCTATCGGCGCACATATCCCCGAGAGGCGTATCGGCAACGATGTCGGTGCGGCGCATCACACTCCCTCAACCTCACCGATGTTCCTTCACCATCCGTTGGCCACGGCATCCGACGCTTCACGTACACCCAGATGACCAACCAGGGGCTGGTCAACAGCAGCCTCAAGAATTGAGGCTGCGTCCACAGCGCCCTCGTTGGCCCGCCAAGCAATCAAAAGCGTGCACCATGCGCGCTTTTGATACCCTAAACCCGTGGACGCCGGGGCCCTGCGGCCAGCTGAAGTCTCCGACTGGTTGATCGCTCGCGGACGGCACTTCGTCACCACCGAGGAGATCGCCGAGTTGGTCGATGTGGCGCCGGCCGACGTTCGCCACAGCCTTCGTCGACAACGCGAGGCGAACACCATCGTGCCGGTGACCAAGGGAGCCTGGGTGCCTGTGCCACCCCAGTACCGCCGCAACGGGGCACCGCCCGTCGATCACTTCATCGATCCGCTGATGGACTACCTCGGCCATCGTTACTACGTCGGGTTCCTGTCAGCTGCTGCCCTACACGGCGCATCGCACCAGGCACCCATGGTCTTCCAGGTCGTCATCGACGCTGCGCTTCGGGATCGGTCGATCGGGTCGCAGCGGGTGTCGTTCATCCAACGAAGCGACGTATCGCATCGGGCGACCACCCGTCGGCTCGTGCCGACCGGCCGCATCAACGTGTCGACTCCCGAGGCCACCGTGCTTGACCTCGTCGAAGCGCCGCAATACGGCGGTGGGCTTTCCAACGTCGCAACGGTGATCGCCGAACTCCTCGCCAACGACCAACTCAACCCGATCGCACTCGCCGAACAAGCAGCGAAGCACCCGACGGCCGTTGCGCAACGCACCGGCCACCTCGTCGAGCAGATGGGCATCGAGACAGATGCGCCGATCGATCTGCAATCACTGCACTCACACGTTGACGGCGCCCAGATCGTCAACCTGTATCCGGCAACCGACCCGGTCGGCGCTCGTGACTGGCGCTGGAATGTGATCGCGAACATCGAGATCGAACCCGACCTGTGATCTCTCAAGCCGAACTCGCGCACTGGTCGACGGTGGTCCCGTGGACGCGCGACGACCAGGTCGAACAAGACCTCGTGCTCTCCCGCCTGATCGTCGAGTTCGCCCGCCACCCCTTGCTCGGCGACGAACTCGTCTTCCGGGGTGGCACCTGCTTTCACAAGCTCTGGCTTGAGCGGCCATGGCGCTACAGCGAGGACCTCGACTATGTCCGACGCAGCGGCGGTGGAGTCGGCGACATCTTCGATGCCATCCGCACCGTTGCCACCAACATCGGCTTCGAGAAGATCACGACCCAGATTGGCCAACACCCCAAGGTGAAACTCCGCTCGACTCTGGTCAATGGCGCTGCGCTGCAAGTCAAGGTCGAGATGAACACCTTCGAACGCTCGCCGGCGCGTGCCACCGTTACACGTCCACTCTCGGTGGCGAGTCCATGGTTCACCGGCGAGGCTGATGTACCGACGTTCGCCATCGAAGAACTCACAGCGACAAAGATCAGAGCGCTCTTCCAACGACGTAAAGGTCGTGATCTCTTCGACCTGTGGCTCGCCGTCGAGCACGGCGGAGCCTCCATCGACGACATTGTCGAATGCTTCGATCCGTACCGACCCGACGGGTGGACAGTCGACCGCGCTCTCGACAACTTGGATGAAAAACTCGCGCTCGAAGACTTCACTCGCGACCTCGACCAGTTGGTCAGTGCCGGCCCGGAGGGATACAGCATCGAGGCCGCTGCCAATGGATCGCGTCCCGTGGTGTGGTGGAAGTAGGTCTGTGACCCTTGGTCCTTGGGCCGATCTTAGGCGGCCGGGAGTTCGGGGTTGTCGGTGGCGTTCACCTCCTTGAGGTGTTGGTCGATGTGAGCCATCGATTCTTCTGAGAGGTAGCGGCGTTCGGAGACGGCCCACTCGTCGTGTTGTTCGAGTAGGACGGCGCCGACGAGGCGGATCACCGAGGCGTCGTCGGGGAAGATGCCCACCACGTTCGAGCGACGCTTGATCTCTTTGTTGATCCGCTCCAACGGGTTCGTCGAGGAGATCTTGCGCCAGTGCGCTTTCGGGAACGATGCGTACGCGGTCACGTCGCCCTCGGCGGCGGCGAGAATCTCCGCGGCCTTGGGGAAGCGGTCCTCGAGCATCTCGACCACGGCGTGGAGCTGGGTTCGGGTGGCCTCCGCGTCGGGTTGGGCGTGGATCGTTCGCACGGTCGCAGCGACCATGTCTTTGTGGGCGTGGTTGACCGTGGCCAGGACGTTGCGCGGCGAAGTGGACCTTGCAGCGCTGCCAGGAGGCGCCGGCGAAGACGCGGGCGATCGCCGCCTTCAGCCCGGCGTGGGCGTCGGAGATCACCAGGCGCACTCCGGTGAGGCCGCGGTCTCGCAGCGTGCGCAGGAACGCGGTCCAGAACACTTCGTCTTCGGAGTCGCCGACATCGACACCGAGCACTTCGCGGTTCCCGTCGATGGTGACCGCTGTTGCCACGACGACGGCACGACTGACGATGCGATGGTTGTTGCGGGCCTTGATGTACGTCGCGTCGAGATACACGTAGGGCATCGCCAGGTGGTCGAGTGGTCGGGTGCGGAACACAGCGACTTCGTCGTCGATGCCCTTGCAGATCCGGCTGACCGTCGACTTGCTGACCCCGGACGCGCAGCCCAGCGCTCTGACGAGATCGTCGACTTTGCGGGTCGAGGTGCCAGTGACGTAGGCGGTCATGATCACCGCCCACAGGGCTTGATCGACACGACGGCGCGGCTCGAGCAGCGACGGGAAGAACGACCCCACGCGCAGCTTCGGGATGCGGAGTTCGATGTCGCCGGCCGGGGTCGACAACGTTCGTTCTCGCGGCTCCGTTGCGCTGGTTCGTGCGGGTATCGGTCCGTTCATGGAGTTCCGCGCCGATCGTCGCGGTCAACTCAGCGTCGATCAGCTGTTGCATGCCGCGTTCGAGTAGCCGGCGGAACAGATCCTTGGAGTCGCCGTCGCCGAGCTGCGCGACAAGGTCGTCGAAGCGGGCATCATCATGGTGGGTCATCGCGTGTTCCTCTTTCTCAGTGAGTGCTTGGTCGTTCTCACCAAGAGTCACGCGATGGCCCACCTCACAGGTGGACCATCTCCACTACTTCCACCACCTCACGGGACGCCAACTGCCAATGTTGCCCGTGCAGTGATCCGGCGTGCCTAATTCGTGCCTAGAACAGCGCGTAACAGGGTGCAATGAGGCACAACAACGCTCAACACCGAGAGGCCGAGAAACAGCCTGTGACCAGGAACAACATCCGATATGCAGGCACGATGCGGTCAGCCCCAGAGCGCTTCCCAAGCTGAGCACGCGGGTTCGATTCCCGTCATCCGCTCCACATAATGCCTGGTAGACGGCATGCCGCACCGCTGACGTACCACCAGCGGTCCTTCGGCCCGACCCGACGGTGCCGACACCAGTTGCCTGGTGGCGTGCGCGGGTCGAATCTGGCGCTGTCCGTCGACCCAGCGCGATGGGTTCGAACGAGCCCTGCGAGATCGTCGGCCGCGAGTTGACCCAGGAGGGTGGGACCCGTTCGTGCCCGGTGCCGGTCGCTCATGGCGACGCCTCCAGCAGGACGACCGCTTGTCGTGGGGGCGGCGGATGTCGTTGAGCGGCGACGGTCCTGCTGATCGGACACGTCGATGGGAGACGGCACTCGTTCGACGGTCAGACTGTCTTGTGACAAGGAGGAACAATGAACGGTGCCGAGAGCCTGTTGCGCACGCTCGTCGACAGTGGGGTGGAGGTCTGCTTCTCCAACCCTGGAACATCCGAGATGCACTTCGTGTCGGCGATCGACCGGGTCGAAGGCATGCGCCCCATCCTCGGATTGTTCGAAGGGGCGGTCACCGGCATGGCCGATGGCTACGGCCGCATGGCAGAGCGACCGGCTGCGACGCTGCTGCACCTCGGACCCGGCCTGGCGAACGGGCTCGCCAACCTCCACAATGCCCGCCGAGCAGCGACGCCGATCGTCAATCTCGTGGGCGATCACGCCACCTACCACGCTCAGTACGACGCGCCGCTCGCCTCGGACATCGTCGGGTTCGCCCGACCGGTCTCGGGGTGGGTGCATGCGTCGACCAGTGCAGGTTCGGTCGCGGCCGACGGTGCCCGAGCGGTGCAAGCGGCGAGGCGTGCGCCAGGCCAGATCGCCACGCTGATCGTGCCGGCCGACGTGGCCTGGCTCGAGGCGGGCCGCGCCGCGGATCCGTTGGGGGTCGCTGGTCCGTCGCCTGTTTCGCAGGCCGTGGTCGATGACGCTGCCGTCGCGCTTCGCAACGGCAAGCGGACCGCTGTGCTCGTGCGAGGGGCGGCACTTCGCGGTGACGGCCTGGTCGCAGCCGGTCGCGTCGCTGCTGCGACGGGTGCGCAGCTGTTCTGCGACACGTTCGCTCCTCGCCTGGAGCGGGGTGCGGGCCGAGTGGTCGTCGATCGGCTGCCGTACTTCGCCGAGCAGTTGGTCGAGGCGCTCGCGTCGTTCGAACAGTTGATCCTCGTCGGCTCGAAGCCGCCTGTGGCCTTCTTCGCGTATCCCGGCAAGCCGAGCTGGTGCTCGCCAGACGGAGTCGAGATCCTCCACCTGGCGCAGCCGCATGAGGACGGTGCTGGGGCGTTGGAGGCGGTCGCCGATGCGCTCGGCGCTGGCGGCGGCACGCTGGCCGGCCTGCACCTTCCGGATCATCCGAGCGGTCGGTTCGATCAGTTCGCCATCGGCGACGTGATCGCCCGCCTGCTGCCAGAGGGGGCGATCGTGTCCGACGAGGGGGCGACGTCGAGCCTCGGCCCCGCGATGGCCCTCGGCACTGCGGCTCCACACGACGTGCTGTCGCTGACCGGTGGGGCGATCGGCCAAGGACTACCCGTGGCTGCGGGCGCGGCGGTGGCGAGTCCCGATCGTAAGGTCGTGTGCCTGCACGGCGACGGCGGAGCGATGTACACCGTGCAGTCGTTGTGGACGATGGCGCGCGAGCACCTCGACGTCACGACGGTCATCTTCGCCAACCGCTCGTACGGCATCTTGAACATCGAGTTGCAGCGAGTCGGCGCCGACAGCGGTCCGCAGGCGCTGTCGATGCTCGACATCGGCAACCCCGACCTCGACTGGGTGTCGCTCGCGACGGGTATGGGCGTCGAGGCTGTTCGTGTCGACGAGGTCGATGCGTTCCGCGACGCCTTCGCATCGGCGATGTCGCAACGAGGTCCGCGTCTCATCGAAGCGGTGCTGTAGCCGTGGCGCCGGTCGACGGGCTGGCGACGCTCCAGATCGTCACCGCCGGCCAGAGATGATCAGGGATGATCAGAGAAAGGTCTTGACCTCTATTAGTTCGTAAGCTTTACTAATAGACGTGCCCAACGGTTCGCCGCCTCCGCCGAGTCCCGCAACCCGGTGGCCGGATCGCGGACCGACGGCCCAACGCCTCGGTCCGAGCGAGGCGCGAAGCCACCACCGCGCCCTCGTGCTCCAAGGGCTGTACCGCGGCCGCGGCCTCTCACGCGCCGACCTCTCTCGGGAGCTCGGTCTCAGTCGTGTCACGATCTCAGATGTCGTCGGCGACCTCGTCGAGGAGGACCTCGTCGTCGAGCTCGGAACCCGCGCGGTCTCCCGACCGGGCAAACGAGCGACGATGCTCGACATCAACCGCCACGGCCGCAACCTCATCGGTCTGGATCTGTCGGGTTCGCAGGCGTTCGTCGGCGTCGTCACCGATCTCGACGGTGCGGTGATCGAGCGCGCCGAGCTCGACATCCCGGAAGCCCACGGCGACGCGGCGATCGTCGCGGTCGAGACATTGTTGACCGACTTGATCGACCTCGCTCCCCTTCCGGTGGTTGGTGTCGGCGTGGGCAGCCCTGGCATCGTCGACGACCAGGGCGTGGTGCTGTCGGCCCCCAACCTCGGTTGGCGCAATGTCCCCCTGCAAGCCCGCCTCGCCGAGGTCTGCGACCTGCCAGTGTCCGTCGAGAACGACGCCAACGCCGCCGTCGTCGGCGAGCGCTCGTTCGGCGATGGCCAGCCCGACATGATGCTCGTCCGCATCGGGCGCGGCGTCGGCTCCGGCCTGATGATCGACGGTCGCATCGTCAGCGGCGCCCGGCACTCGGCCGGCGAGATCGGTCATGTGGTCAGCGGTCCCGACGAGAACGAAAGGTGCGTGTGCGGGAACAGCGGCTGCCTCGAGCGGTGGCTTGCGATTCCGAGGATCGACGCCCATCTCGCCGATCCATCCGCCGACCGCGACGCCGTGCTGACCGAGGCAGGGCATCGTCTCGGCATCGTGCTGGCCCCGATCGTCAGCGCACTCAATCTCACCGAGGTGGTCCTCGCCGGACCGGCCAGCCACATCTCGGGTCCGCTGCTCGACGCCGCGCAGTCGACACTGCGCGACCGCACCCTCGCCGACACGCACGGCGACATGCAGCTGCGGATGACCGAACTCGGGCAGGACCTGGTCGTGCTCGGTGCCGTTGTGTTGGTCCTCCGAGGCCAACTAGGGGTCTCCTGACCCCGCTCCGTCCGCAGTCAACTCGGCTGAGGGCTCGTACCCAAGAAGAGACAAAGGATGAACCCATGAGAAGGATGACACCGATTGCGGTCGCCATGGCCGCCGTGGCCCTGGTCGCATGCGGCTCGGATGACAGCAGCAGCGACGCACCAGAGGCGACCAACGCACCCAGCGAGGAGGTTTCCGCCGACGGGACCGACGGCGCGGACATCACGCTGTGGCTGGCCGGCACCGACACCCCCGAGGCTGCGCTGACCTACCTCACCGAGACCTATGCGTCGACGACGGGCGGCGAACTGTCGATCGACCAGATCGGCTGGGGCGACCTCATTTCGTCGCTGACGGCGGCGCTGCCCGACTCCTCGTCCACGCCCGACGTGTTCGAGACCGGCAACACGCAGACCGCGACGTTCAGCTCGGTGGGTGCGTACAGCGACCTCTCGCCCTACTACGACGAGCTCGGCGGCGACGCGCTGCTCCAGGGCTTCGTCGAGGCCGGTTCGGTCGGCGACACCGTCTACTCGCTGCCGTACTACTTCGGTTCTCGCTTCCCCTGGTACCGCAAGGACCTGTACGAGGCCGCCGGCGTTGCCGAGCCCGCCACACTCGAGGAGTTCACCACGGTGAACGCCACACTGAAGGCCGATGGCTCCGGCGCCTACATTCCGGGTCAGGACTGGCGCAGCGGCATCGCCTGGATCTTCGCCAACGGTGGAGAGCTCGCAACCTACGACGGGAGTGAGTGGACCGCCAGCCTCTCCTCCGACGAGTCGATCGCCGGCATGGAGATGTGGCAGGAA
This sequence comes from Ilumatobacteraceae bacterium, assembly GCA_963793335.1. Taxonomy (GTDB): domain Bacteria; phylum Actinomycetota; class Acidimicrobiia; order Acidimicrobiales; family Ilumatobacteraceae; genus Sva-07. The sequence goes on from CAWBZS010000005.1 coordinate 17,487, forward strand.
CTGTTCATGTCTGCGTCTGTCGCCGGATCGACCGACACCGACGCGACCGCCTTCCAGGCGATCAACGACGACTACCTTCCCGACACCGCGGTCGGCACCACGCTCGCACCGAACTGGGCGTACTGGAGCCTCGGCGACATCTCGGAGAACGACGAAGGCGAGGCAGTCGCGACCTGGAACCCCGAGACGTTCGGCGCCTACGCCCTCCCCGGCGTCGATGGCGGAATTGCCCCGGTGTTCGCCGGTGGCTCGAACATCGGGATCTCCGCAGCCTCCGACAACCAGGAGGGGGCGCTCGAATTGATGAAGATCATCTTCTCGGACGAGTACCAGACGCTCCTGGCGGAGAACGGCCTCGGGCCAGCCAACACCAACTTCGGTTCGGTGTACGTCGACTCGGCAGCTGATCCGACGATCGCCCAGATCGCGCTCGACACCGCCGAGGTGTCGAAGCTGACCCCCGCTGCTCCGGGCTGGACGTCGGTCGAGGAACAGCAGCTCCTCGAGCAGTACTTCCAGGCCGTCGCCGAGGGTGGCGACGTCGCTTCACTTGCCGCGGAGTACGACGACAAGATCAACGCCGTCATCAACGGCTGATCCTCGCTGATCGTGCGGGCGGGACACACCCGTCCCGCCCGCACGATCTCGACGCATCAGCAAGATCCCCAACCGTCGCCGGCACGTCGCAGAAAGGTCTGCCATGTCAGTCGTGGAAACACCCAAGCCCGACTCCGCCTCACGGAACCCGAAGCGGATCCGAGCGCGTTCACCGAAACTGCCGTACCTGCTCATCGCTGCTCGCAGTCGGCGCGCTGATCGTCGGCCTCGCCTACCCGATGGGTTGGCAGATCATCAACTCGATGCGCGAGTACGGCCTGCCGCAGCAGTTCGGCGAGCCCGCACCGTGGATCTGGTTCGAGAACTACACCGCACTGTTGACCGACAGTTCGTTCTGGACGGTCGTCGTCCGTTCGCTCGTCTTCATGGCTGCCACGGCACTCGCGACGATGGGGCTCGGCATCCTGCTCGCCCTGCTCATGAAGGCCGCGCCGACGTGGTCGCGGCTCATGCTGCAGTCTGCTCTCCTGCTCGCCTGGGCGATGCCGATCGTCGCTCAGATGACGGTCTGGAACTGGCTGATCGACTCACGCAACGGCGTGCTCAACTACCTCTTGAGCGCTGTTGCCTGGTGTCGACATGATCGGTCACAACTGGCTCGAGGAACCGCTGAGCTTCTTCTTCGTCGCCTCGGTCATCATCACCTGGGCGTCCGTGCCGTTCGTGGCGATCTCGGTCTACGCGGGGCTGACGCAGGTCAGCGACGAAATCCTCGAAGCAGCACAACTCGACGGTGCCAACGCCAGACAGACGCTGATCTACATCATCGCTCCCATCATCCGCCCCGTGTTGATCATCCTCCTGGTGCTGCAGTTCATCTGGGACCTGCGTGTCTACGCCCAGATCCAACTGCTGCAAGACCTCGGCCCGAAGGGCGAAGACTACGACCTGCTCGGCACCTACATCTACGGCCTCGGCATCGGGCAGGGCCGCTTCGGCTCGGCCGCCGCGGCGGCGATGATCGTGCTGGTCATCACGCTCTGCGTGAGTGGGTTCTACGTACGAGAACTACTGAGAGAGGACGCACGCTGATGCAACGCAAGTACAAGCGCTCCCTCGCAGCGATCACTGCCGTGATCGTCGCGATCATGTGGGCATTCCCCGTCTATTGGATGATCAACTCGTCGTTTCTGACGCCGCTCACGATCAGCGGGCTCACCCCGACCTTCCTACCGTTCGGCGGCACCTTGCAGAACTATCGCGAGGTCACGACGGACACCCCGTTCTTCGAGGCGCTCAGCATGTCGATCATGGTCGTCTCGATTGCGCTCGTCGTGTGTCTCCTCTTCGCGACGCTGGCGGCGTTGGCCATCTCGCGGTTCCGCTTCAAGGGACGCAAGAGCTTCGTGCTCGCGATCATTCTGGTGCAGATGTTGCCCGCCGAAGCGATGTTCATCGCCCAGTACCAGATGATCTCCGAGTTGGGTCTGCTCAACTCGCTGGCAGGCGTCTCGATCATCTACGTGGCCATGGTCGTGCCGTTCACGATCTGGATGCTGCGGGGATTCGTCGGTGGCGTCCCGATCGAACTCGAAGAGGCGGCCATGGTCGACGGCTGTACCCGCCTCGGAGCGTTCCGACGCATCACCTTCCCGCTCATCGCCCCTGGTCTCGTCGCGTCGGGCGTGTTCGCCTTCATCCAGGTGTGGAACGAGTTCGCGCTCGCGTCGATCCTGCTCACCGACGACGAGGTGCAGACGCTCCCGCTCTGGTTGCGCGACATCGCGCAGCAATCGAACCTCGGTGCGCCCGAGTGGGGTCAGATCATGGCCGGCTCCGTGCTCGTCGCCGTGCCCGTCATCATCTTCTTCGTGATCGTGCAGGGTCGTATGGCGGAGGGCCTCGTCGGAGGAGCAGTGAAGGGGTGACTGCGACATCACCACGGCAGCGGCCGCGTCTGGACAACGAACTCGCAGGATCACGCACATGAGGATCGGCATCGACATCGGCGGCACCAAGATCGAGGCCGTCGCCATCGACGAGGACATCAACGTCCTCGCCACCTTCCGAGGACCAGTGCGGCCCGGCCCCACGGGTGTCACGTGTGGAGCACTGGAGGCCATCGACGCGGTCGGTCGCGACGCGAGTGACGGGATCACGTCGATCGGTGTCGGCGTGCCCGGCGCGATCCGGTGTGGCGTGGTCCATCACGCGCGCAACCTCGGGATCGATTCGTTCGATCTCGAGACCGCCGTTGCCGAGACGACCCACACGAGGGTGCGGGTCTTCAACGACGTCAACGCTGCTGCGCTCGGCGCATGGGCGCTCCACGGTGGAGTGTCGAGGTCGTTCGCGTACCTCAACCTCGGCACCGGCATGGCAGCCGGCCTCGTGCTGGACGGTCGCGTCTGGGAAGGCAGCAGTGGGTTGGCCGGCGAGATCGGTTACATCTCCGCCGATCCGCACGGTCCCGACCACGTGCAGGGTCTGGCCGGCACGCTCGAGGGCTACGCGTCGGGTTCCGGAGTGGTCGCCCAGTGGGGTGTCGACGGCGCGTCCGCCGTCGACGTGTTCCGCGCTGCGCAGGCGGGCGACGCCCGCGCTGCTGCCATACGCGACGGTGTGTACTTCGGAGCTGCGAACGCAGTCCGGGTGCTCGCGCTCGCCTTTGGATCCGACACCATCGTGATCGGCGGTGGTCTGACCGCAGTGGGTCGACCCCTGTGCGAGGGCATGGCGAAGCACTTCGACGCGTGGTCCGAGACGTCGCCGCTCATCGCCTCACTCCGGTTGGGTGCAATCACGCACCTCCTGGACGACGAGCGGCCCACGCACGCGATCGGAGCGGCACTCATGGGAGGACAGCATGGCTGAGGTCGTCATCGTCGAAGATGCCAAGACCGGTGGCGCGCTCGTCGCTCGTCACATCGCGACCCAGGTTCGAGCCGACCCCGAGTTCACACTCGGCGTGGCGACCGGGTCGACGCCGCTCTCGGTCTACTCTGCGCTCGCCCGCGAGCGTGCGGCGGGTCTCGATCTCTCGGGTGTGTCGGCGTTCGCGCTCGACGAGTACGTCGGGCTGTCGGGCGAACACCCGCAGAGCTACCACCGGGTGATCCAGCGCGAGGTGACCGACCCGCTCGGCCTCGACCCGTCGCGGGTCCACGTCCCCGACAGTGACGAGGCGACGATCACCACGTCGGGCGCTCGGTACGAAGCCGCACTCGAAGCGCACGGCGGGGTCGACCTGCAGCTGCTGGGCATCGGCACGGACGGCCACGTGGGCTTCAACGAACCTGGCTCCTCGTTGGCATCGCTCACCCGTATCAAGACGCTGACGGCGCGGACCCGCGCCGACAACGCACGCTTCTTCGACGCGTCCGAGCGAGTGCCCACGCACTGCATCACCCAGGGAATCGGCACCATCTTGCGGGCACGCCACCTCGTGCTCCTCGCATTCGGTGCCGGCAAGGCCGACGCGATCGCCGCCGCGGTCGAGGGGCCCGTCAGCGCCTCGTTGCCCGCCTCGTGCATCCAGCTGCATGCCCATGTGACCGTCGTGGTCGACGAAGCCGCAGCGACTCGCCTCGAGCGCGCCGACTACTACCGCTGGGTGTTCGAGCACAAGCCGACGTGGCAGGGCCTGTAGGAATGATGTCGACGCTCGTCCACTCGGGAACCCTCGTCGATGCGAGCGGCGAACGCCCCGGCTGGGTGTTCGCCGACGGCGGCCAGATCGTGTCGGTCGGTGCACCCGACGAGTTGCCGCCCGACGCCGATCGGTCGATTGACGCCTCAGGTGGGTACACCACGCCGGGCTTCGTCGACATTCATGGTCACGGCGCGGGTGGCGCCCACTACCAGGACGGCGTCGACCAGGCCCTCGATGCGCTGGCGGCGATGCGCGCCCACGGCACGACCCGAGCCGTTGCCTCCTTCGTCACGAGTTCCATCGACCGCCTCATTGCGTCCATCGACACCGCACGCGTGGCGATGGATCGCGACCCCGGCCTGATCGGTGTCCACGTCGAAGGACCGTTTCTGTCGCCCGGGCGCAAAGGGGCCCACAACCGCGAGTTGCTCCGTCACCCCGACCGCGAGTCGGTCGATCGGCTGCTGGACACCGCGCACGGCATCGTTCGCCAGATCACCATCGCCCCGGAGTTGCCCGGTGCACTCGACGCGGTCTCTCGGTTCGTCGACGCTGGGGTCGCCGTCGCAGTTGGCCACACCGACTGCGACTACGACACTGCCCAGGAGGCCTTTCGTCGTGGCGCGTCGTTGGTCACGCATGCGTTCAACGCGATGGCTCCGATCCAAGGGCGCCTCCCCGGTGTGCTGGGGGCAGCAGTGGCCGCCGACCACGTCACAATCGAGGTGATCGCCGACGGCATCCACGTTCATCCCGCGTCGATCGCCCTGCTGTTCGCCGCGGCGCCCGGCCGGGTTGCTCTGGTCACCGATGCAATGGCTGCGGCCGCCGCTCCGCCGGGCCGGTATCGGCTCGGCACGGTCGACGTCGACGTTGCCGACGGCCGAGCCGTGCTCGCGGGCACCGACACGCTCGCCGGATCCACGCTCACACCGGACCAGGCGCTTCGTACGGTCGTGAACGACTGCGGCATCCCCCTGCACGACGCCATTGCAGCGCTCACGACCACTCCAGCGAGAGCGATCGGAGAGCAGGACAGTGCGATGCTGGCCGCCGAAGAGCCCGCGCTTCTGGTCGTGCTCGACAACCAGCTCGTCGTGAGCGAGGTACTCTTCAGCTGAGCCGTCGACGGCGGTGATGGATTGGCGCTGGCGAGCGGTTCACCCGCCGCACAGCAGCTCGAACCTCCTGGCCACCGCAAACGGGACGGTGTCGGCACACCCCCGGTGTCACGCCCTCGCTGAGCGCTGCGGCAGACGGGTCCGACCGGTGTGACACGCACATCGCTCCGCGACCGGCACATGACCGAGCACTTGGTCGACATGGGCTCCACAGCCCCGCCAGGTCGGCTTGCTACAGCTCGAGCAGGTTGCTGGCTGACACATCAGTTGCTCCGTTCGAGGCCACGCGCCGATTCGAGCGCGTTGTAGGCATTGAGGCCGCCATTGATGTAGCGAGCGTTCACGTAGCCCATCGATCGGAGTGTGGCGGCGGACAGCGCACCCCTGTTGACTGCGTTGCAGTAGCAGAGGATGGTGGTGTCGAGATCGGGAATCTTGGCTTCGACGATCATCTCCAACTTGCCGCGGCTGATGTTCATGGAGTTGGCGATGTGGTCGGTTGCGTGTTCGTCCGGGTCGCGGATGTCGAGCGCGATCGCTCCGGCGTCGACCAGGGTGTCGACCTCCTCAGGTTCGACGGCGGACACGTGTGCCCGAGCGGTGTCGGCGAGACGTTGGAACTTCTCGGTGTATGCCATGTGCTTCTCCGTTGATTGGTGTGAGTGTGGAATGGAGCCTGGCGCTCGCCTCAGAGGAGCGACGGCTGGATCTCCTGCCAGGCGCCGTACCCGCCGAGGATGTCGGAGACGTCCGAGAAGCCGGCATCGCGCAGCACACTGGCTGCCACCGACGAGCGGTAGCCACCGGCGCAGTAGACAACCGTGGGCGCTGCCGGATCAAGCTCGTCCAAACGGCCAGGCAACTGCCCGACCGGAATCGTGGTCGCACCACTGATGACACCCAACGCAACTTCGCCGGGGTTGCGGATGTCGACCAGTTGCAGCCCGTCGATCTCGTCACGGCGTGCGTCGAACTCAACGGCGGTCATCCGCGATGCGTGGCGGACGCGGTCCGGGTGGTCGAGCATCATGACGTAGGGATGCTGCAGAAACCCGACCACGCGGTCGAAGCCGATGCGGGCGAGGCGGTTCTTCGCCTCGAGTTCGAAGCCCTCGTCGACGACGAGCACGATGTCGACGTCGTGCGGGATCACCGATCCGGCAAACTCGGCATAGCGACCGTTGAGGCCGACGTTGATCGAGCCGGCGAGGTGGCCGCGGCCGAACTCGTCGGGGTCTCGCCCATCGATCACCATCGCACCGCCCTCGACCAGCCGGTCGAATTCGTCGAGCGTGAGCGCGTCCGGCAGCATCGTTTCATCGAGCAGCTCGCGGTCCTTGCGGTTGAGGATCGCGTCGTACACGAAGTAGCTCGGTGCAGGCGGTTGGCCTTCGGTGACCAGGTCGAAGAACGTGTCCTTGCTCTCCGCGAGAAGTGCGTAGTTCGTCGTGCGCTGCTCGCCGATCGTCGACCAGGTGTCAGTCGAGAGGTTCTTGCCGCATGCCGACCCGGCGCCGTGGGCGGGGTAGACCCGGGTCGAGTCCGGCAGGGTCAGAAGCTGTTCGTGCAGGCTGTCGTACAGGCTGGCGGCCAGCTCCTCCTTGGTGAAGCCAATCGACGCAAGCAGGTCGGGTCGACCGACATCGCCGATGAACAACGTGTCACCGGTGAGCACGCCGTATGGGGCCTGGTCGTCGGCATGTTCCCACACCACGACACTGATGGACTCGGGCGTGTGACCGGGCGTGTGGCGAACCTCGAGCACGACGTCGCCGAGCGAGATGCGTTCCCCGTCGACCAGCTTGCGTGAAGGGAACTCGGTCTCGGCGACCGACGAGAATCCGATCTCGGCACCGGTGGTCTCCGCGAGTTCGAGGTGACCCGACAGGAAGTCGGCATGGAAGTGGGTCTCGATGACGAGTTCGATCGTGAGGCCGGCTTCGGCTGCGTCGCGCACGTACTCGTCGATGTCACGGCGAGGGTCGACGACGACGGCTCGGCCGGTCGTCTCATCGCCGATGAGGTAGGAAGCCTGCGAGAGGCAGTCGAGGTAGTACTGGGTGAACTTCATGGATCGGTTCCTTTCGGGTCCAACGAATCTTTATGTACGGACATTATACCCCGGGGGGTATCGAATCCCAACCGCTGCGGGCTCAGGCCACCGTGCGCAGCTCGGCGAGCACGCCATCGATATCGCAGTTGTCGGTCCGGTTGTACGGCAGCTTCGACAGGACGTTGCCCATGGCGCAGGTGTTCGTCGCCGCCGAGAAGGCCAGGCCGAACGACACACCACCGGCAAGCCATTTTGCCTTCGGCACCAGCATGCTCATGAGGACCGCCAGCAGACCGATCGTCCCGGCAACGAAGCGGACCTGCCGGTCGAGCGCCCACACGTCGCTGGAACCACGCACGACGTCGCCGCGTGCCGCCTCCCAGGCGTCCATACCGCCCTCGAGGAGGTGGAGACGCTGTTTGCCGGCGGTGGTGAGCTTGGCGTGAGCCTGGGTGGCGCGGGCGCCGGAGCGACAGACGAGCACGACGGGGTGTTCGACGTCGGCAAGGTCGTTGACGTGTTCGCCCAAGGTGTCGAGCGGAACGTTGAACGAACCGGGGATGTGCACCGCATCGAACTCACCGCCGGTGCGCACGTCGAGCACGCGGATCAGCGGATCCTCGTGCATCAGCTGCCGGAGCTGTGAGGTGTTGATGATGTCGGTGTCGGGAAGGGTTGCAGTGGTCATGATGTCTCCAGTGGTTCGGGGGTGGGTGTGGATGGGGTTGCTTGAGGGGTGGGTGGCGAGACCGGGCGAAGCAGGCCGCTGTCGAGGTCGAAGACCGCTCCTTTGATGGAGAGGCGCCCGTCGAGATGCTCGGCGGTGATCGAACCGCCCGCCTGCTTCAACACCTCGACCGTTCGAGCGACGTTCATCGCCTCGAGTTCGGTCCGAGTTGCTTCGGGATGGTCACGAACCAGTTCGCAGATCGGCCCGACGACCGGGCTGAGCACGCCAGAGCACACGCCTTCCGCCGCAGCACCAACCGCACCGCAGTGCGTGTGGCCGAGGACGACGATCAGCCCGACTCCGAGGTGCGCCACTGCGTACTCCAGGCTTGCGATGGCAGTGGTCGACGCCGTGTTGCCGGCGATCCTCACGACGAACAACTCGCCGGCGGGCTGGTCGAAGACGACCGACGGTGGCACCCGAGCATCGGAGCAGGAGAGGACGGCCACCGAGGGGTGGTGCTCCTGCATCGCCGCGCGACCCGCCGTTGCGCTGCGCTCAGCTCCTGCGACCAAGTCGCGCCAGACCTCGTCAGACATTGGTCGGCAACTCACGGTCGACCTCGGCTGATGTTGCGGTAGCGGTCTCGTCGATGCCGGCGCTGCGAGGATCCGGGGCGGTGTGTCCACTCCCCCGGTTGATCGCCACGATGGCGTCAGCAGTCGAGGCATGGACGTCGATGTGGGTGTGGTCCCAGGCGCCCGAACGACGCAGGACATCGCGAACCGGACCCTTCACGTTGGCGAGATGCAGACTCACGCCGCTGTCACGGAGTTCTTCAATGACCTCGTCCAGCATTTCGGCACCGGTTGCGTCGACGTCGTTGATGCCCGAGGCGTTGAGCACGAGAGCACGCGGTTCGACCTCGATCTGTGACGCGTGATCGAGCAGGAGTCGCTTGACGGTCGTCGCATTCACGAACGAGAGCGCAGCGTCGATGCGGATGACCCGCACGCCGTCAACCGTCTGCGCTTCGGGAAAGCGCTCGATGTTGCGATACGTCGTGGTGTCGCCGATCCGGCCGAGCACGGCGCTGTGGGGTCGAGACATCCGGGCGAACACGACGAGCATCGACGCCACGACGGCCACGCCGATGCCCAGCTCGATGCCGAGCGCCAAGGTCGCCACGAATGCGACACCGAGACCGATCAGGTCCGACTTCTTGACCGCCGCAATGTGGCGCATCTCCTTGACGTCGATCAGTCCGATGACTGCCATGACGATGATCGCGCCGAGCGCCGCATTCGGCAGCGACGTGAGCAGCGGCGTCAGGAAGGCAATCGTCGACAACACGATGAGCGCCGTGATGATCGAGGCGAACGGTGTCCTTGCGCCGGCCGTGTCGTTGACCGCCGTGCGGGAAAATCCACCGGTGACCGGGTAGCCGCCGAACATGCCGGACGCGACGTTGGCAGCGCCGAGACCGATCAGCTCACTGTTCGGCTGGACCTCGTACCGGTGGCGGCGGGCGTAGACCTTCGCGACGGCGATCGACTCCATGAACCCGACGAGTGTGATGACGAGGGCGGTCGGGAGCAGGCTGCCGAGCAACGAACCGTCGATCTCGGGCAGCCCGAAGGCCGGCAGCGAGTCGGGGATGTCGCCGACGACACTCACCCCTCGATCCTCCAGGTCGAACAGCTCGACAGCGAGGATCGAGGCGATGACCACCACGAGCGCAGCGGGGATGCGGGGCGCGAACTTCTTCATCGCGAACAGCCCAACGAGGGCAAGACCCCCGATGAGCAGCGTGATGCCGTCCACATCGCCGACGTTGCTACCGACTTCGCCGACGGTCTCGTAGAAGTGGTCTCGGCGTTCGACGGAGATTCCGAGGAGGTGCTTGACCTGCGAGAAGCCGATGATGACCGCAGCACCCGCCGTGAACCCGACGAGCACCGAGTGCGAGAGGAAGTTGACGAGGAACCCGAGCCGACCGACACCCATCACGATGTGGACGACGCCGACCATCAATGCAAGCAGCGCGGCTGCGGCCAGGTAGCCACTGGTTCCCTCCTCCACCAGCGGTGCGAGTGCCGTGGCGGTGAGCAGCGACACGATCGCGACCGGGCCGACGGCCAGCTGACGCGACGTGCCGAACAAGCGCGTAGATGATCACCGGGATCGTCGCCGCGTACAGCCCGACCTCCGGTGGAAGCCCTGCGAGCAGCGCATAGGCCATCGCCTGCGGAACCAGCATCGCCCCGACCGTCACGCCGGCTGCCAGGTCACTTCGCAGGTTCTTGCGCTCGTAGTTGGGTGCCCACGTCAGGATCGGGAGAAATGTCTTCAATCCGCTCATGGATCTAAATGTACGTACAATTAATGGAAACAACAACATACCCCTTGGGGTATCATGACTTCATGCAGTTTCCCGAGGAAGTCAACGCCGACGTCATCAAGCGACTCCGCCGCCTGGAGGGCCAGATCCGAGGAATCCAGCGGCTGATCGAAGAGGGCGACGAGTGCCGCAGCATCGTGACGCAGCTCGCCGCCGCTCAAGGGGCGTTGGACCGGGTCGGCTTCAAGCTGATGTCGTCAGCGCTTTCCAACCCCGACATGGCAGCCGACACCGAGGAACTCGAGAGGCTGTTCCTCAAGCTGACCTGATCGACCAACCAGTCGACTGACGGTTGGCGAGACACGGTCGCGTACGGTGGCGCGATGGGAACCGAGGATGCTGGCGACACCATGACGCACCACCGCTCCTGCCCGCTCTGCGAAGCGTGCTGCGGGCTCGAGATCACCACCAAGGGGGAACAGGTGGTGCGCATCCGGGGCGACATGAACGACCCCTACTCGAAGGGCTTCATCTGCCCGAAGGGATCGACGCTCAAGCAGCTGCACGAGGATCCCGATCGCCTCACCTCGCCACGTATCCGCACCGAGGACGGCTGGAAGGACGCCACCTGGGACGAAGCGTTCGCCGAGATCGCGCGCCGCCTCGCCCCGATCGTCGAGGCACACGGCCGCCAAGCACTCGGCACCGTGCTCGGCAACCCAAATACCCACAACCTCGGCGGGCTGCTCTATGGCCGCCCGGTGCTCACCGCAGTCGGCAGCACGAACATCTTCTCGGCGTCGACCGTCGACCAGATGCCCAAGCACGTCAGCGCCGGGCTGATGTGGGGACGGCCCGACATGTTCCCGCTGCCCGACCTCGACCGCACCGACTACCTGTTGATGCTCGGCGCCAACCCATACGTGTCGAACGGCAGCCTGCTCACCGCACCCGACATGCCCGGTCGCCTCGAAGCGATCCGCGAGCGCGGGACGTTCGTGGTGGTCGATCCGCGCCGCACCAGGACGGCCGAGAACGCAACCGAGCACCTCACGATCGTGCCGGGCACCGACGCCTACTGGCTGATGGCACTGATCAACACCCTGTTCGACGAGGACCTCGTCGACATCGGCCGTCTCGAACCGCACGTCAGCGGCGTCGACGACGTGCGTGCGATGACCGCTCGCTACACCGCTGAGACGGTCGCCGAGCAGTGCGGCATCTCGGCTGCGACCACACGTCGGATCGCCCGCGAACTGGCGGCAGCACCGACTGCGACCGTGTACGGGCGGATGGGTGCGCACACCGTCGAGTTCGGCACGATCGCGAGTTGGGCGACCGACGTGCTCAACGTGCTCACCGGCAACCTCGACGAGCCGGGCGGCGTGATGTTCAACTGCGCGCCGACGCAGAACATGGCGCCCTCGACCCCGGGCGGTCGCGGCTTCCAGCTCGGACGGTGGCAGGGTCGAGCATCCGGTCGCCCCGAGGCGAAGGGGGAACTCCCTGCGGCCACGTTGGCCGAGGAGATCACCACGCCGGGCCCCGGCGCGATCAGGGGGCTGTTCGTGCTGGCCTGCAACCCGGTCCGGTCGTTCCCGAACACCGATCGCATCGACGAGGCGTTGCAGCAGCTCGACCTGCTGGTGGTGGTCGATCCGTACGTCACCGCCACGGCGCGGCACGCGCACGTGATCCTGCCGCCGACGTCGGCACTCGAGCGCAGCCACTACGACTTCGCGTTCGAGGCCAACATGATCCGCTCGATCGCCAAGTACTCGCCGGCGGTCTTCGAGACGGACTCGCCGAGCGAGGAGCAGATCCTGTGCCGGCTGGCGCTCGTGATCCAGGGCCAGCCCGTCGACACCGACCCGGTGGTGGTGCACAACATGATGATGGAGCAGATGGTCGAGAGTGAAGTGGCGAGACCGTCGTCACCGATCCACGGTCGCGACAAGACCGAGATCCTCGATGCACTGTCGGTGTGGGAGTGGTCCGACCAGATCATCGACTTCCGTCTCCGGGTCGGCCAGCACGGCGACGGGTTCGGCGCGACGCCGGACGGACTCACCCTGCGCACCCTGATCGACGAGCATCCGAGCGGTGCCGACTTCGGCCCGCTCGTGCCCCGGTTCCCCGATGCGATCAAGACGGTGTCGGGAACCGTCGAACTCGCCCCGCAGCCGATCGTCGACGACATGGACGCGCGTCGGAACGCATTTCGACGACCTCGCCCGCGCCGACGACCAACTCGTGTTGATCGGTCGCCGTCACCTCAAGACGGTCAACTCGTGGATGCACAACCTGAACATCCTGATCAAGGGCAAGACCGACTGCACGCTGCAGGTCCACCCCGACGACGCCGCCCGGCTCGGCTTGATCGAGGGGGCGTCGGCGACCGTGCAGTCACGTGTCGGCACGGTGGTGGCGCCCGTCGAGATCACCGACGAGGTGATGCCCGGTGTGGTGTGTCTGCCACACGGCTGGGGCTACGACGAGGACGGGATCGAGATGCACACGGCAAGGACCAAGCCGGGCGTCAACTCGAATCGGCTCACCGACGACGCAGCGCTCGACGACCTGTCGGGCAACTGCACGCTCAACGGCATCCCGGTCGACGTCACCGCGGCCTGATCGATCGGTACGAGCACCAAGGGGCGGGGTGAGGCCCTGACGCACGACCAGGACCTGTCGGGGGCGGGCGAACGACCTCAGTTGGCGTCCTGCTGTTCCAGCCAACTCAGGATCGCCTGCGTGGTCTCCTCCGGCCGGTCCTGCTGGATCCAGTGACCGCAGTCGAGATCGACCTCGTCCACGTTGGGCACGAAGTCCCGCAGACTCGGAGACTTCGGGATCGCGTCCTGGAGACCCGAGATCATGAGGGTGGGCTGGTGGATGATCGGGTCGACGTCGGCCAGCAGGTGCCAGTTCCGGTCCATGTTCCGGTACCAGTTGATGCTTCCCGTGAACCCCGATGACTCGAAGGCCGACACGAACACCGCCAGTTCGCGGTCGCTCATCACCGGGTCACCGAGTGGGGTTTCTGCTCGGGCCAGGTTGATCATCGTCATCCCCGGCTCCGGCGCCGCGAGAGGGACGTTCTTGCGATACAGGTTGCGGAGGAATTGGAATGTGTGGTCATCCAGCACCGCATCGGCGACGCCCGGCTGCCGATTGAAGTGGACGAAGTAGAAGTCTCCACCGAAGACCGCGTCCATGAACTCGATCCAGGGCTGCTCGCCGCGCTCCTGGTACGGCAGGCTCAAGTTGATCACCCGATTCACGCGATGCGGATGCAGCAGCGTCAGCCCCCACACCACATTCGCGCCCCAGTCATGGCCGACGAACGTGGCGTCGTCGTACCCGAAGTGATCGAGCAGCGCGACGAGATCGCCCGACAGGTGTGCGATGTCGTAGTCGGTCACGTCGGTCGGCTGCGCGGAGTTGCCGTAGCCCCGCTGATTCGGGACGATGACGTGGTAGCCGGCCGCGGCGAGGGCAGGAACCTGATGGCGCCACGAGTAGGCGTGCTCGGGCCAGCCGTGGCACAGAACGATCGGGTTTCCTGCGTTTTCTCGGCCGGCTTCGAACACCTCGAGTTCGACGCCATTGACGGGGATCAGGGTGGGCTCGGGGAAGTCGATCAGTTCGGTCATTGCATGCCTCTGTTTCTGGTTGGGTGATCGGTGAAGGTCAACGTAGAGACCATTGCGGACAGGATCAGTCCGCAACAGATGACAGACTCGGAAGATGCCGAACGACCCCACCGGCCGAGCGCTGCAGCTCCTCTCGCTCCTGCAAACGCATCGTTTGTGCAGCGGAGCGGAACTCGCCGAGCGGCTGGAGGTCACGGAGCGAACGGTTCGCCGTGACGTCGATCGGCTGCGCGAACTCGGGTATCCCGTGGATGCCACGCCGGGAACCGACGGCGGCTACCGCCTCGCGGTCGGGACACATCTTCCGCCCCTCGTGCTCGACGACGACGAAGCCGTCGCTGTGGCTGTCGGCTTGCGCTCCGCCGCCGGCGCCGCCATCGGCGGCATGGAGGAGTCGTCGCTCCGAGCCCTGACGAAGATCGAACAACTACTGCCCGATCGGCTGCGCCGCCGGGTGTCGGCGCTGCATTCAGGCATCACGCCGATGCCGGGGACGGGCACCGAGGACGTCATCGACCCCGACGCCCTGGGCGTGCTCGCAGCAGCGTGTCGCGACCGCGAGGAGGTGCGATTCGACTACCGCCGACATGACGGCGAGACCAGCCGGCGACTCGTCGAACCACATCGACTCGTCACCGCCGGTCGCCGCTGGTACCTCGTGGCGTGGGACCAGCGTCGCGACGACTGGCGCACCTTTCGCCTCGACCGACTCCACGGCGCCCGGCTCGCCGGCCGTCGATTCGCGCCACGCGAGATCCCAGGCGGCGACGCAGCGGCATTCGTTGCGGCCTCACTCGGCCCGATGCTCCGTCACCATGCAGCGACGCTGGCCATCGATGCCAGGCTCGCCGACGTCGAGGACACACTCCGATGGGTGGACCACACACCGGTGACGTCAGACGCAACGTCATGTGTGGTCGAGATTCGCAGCGAAGACCTGGGTCGACTCGCGATGACCGTTGCCCGCATTGCGCTGGTCGCCCCGGTGGAGGTCATCGAACCGACCGATCTCGCCGAGGCCATCGGACACCTCGCAGCGCACCTCACTGGGCCACCCGCTCATGACGGCTCGGCGACGCCCCCCTCGCGGAGCAGGCCCTTCTGATCGCGCCGATACAGCAACACATCGCTGGGACGATCAGCACGACAGCGAGGCGGCGGTGGCCCACGCGCGCGCGACGCCTCGCGAGAGAAGCCGCAGGTGAGCTCGCCCCACACCACGACAACAGGATCCGTTCTCGTGAACTCGTGTCGGAACTGTTCCGACACGAGTTCACGAGAACGATCACCAGAGCGCATGGTGTCGGCGGACAGTCGACCGAGCCAGCTCACACGAGGCTCACGCCCGTGCCCTACTGTCAGAGCACTTGGTACCGACCGAAGGAGCCAGCGACGTGCGAGCGAAGGCCGGGGTGTCAACATGACCCTCAAGTTCGTCTTCGCGCCTGCGGATCTCGCTGCGATCCAGTTCGAGTCGATCCAGCTCTCCGAGGAACCACTGTCGGAGAATCCCGCCCCACCGCTTCCACCGCCGCAGTCGCTGCACGTTCGATTCACGCTCAGCGGCACCACTCGACCGCAGGTTCGTGCACCGTTCGCGGGCCGCGTGCAGTTCCTTCCGAGCCCCGACGACAGCCGCCCACCGCCCGACTTCGACGACATCGAACTCACGGCTGCCTCGCTCGACCCGCTGAGGCGGCTGGGCACCTTGCTCTTCATCGCCGACAGCGATGCGACAACCGAACTCGAGGCAGCACTGCCAGATGCACCAATACGACCCACTCGGATGTGGGTCGGTCCGGTCGAGGTCACCACCGAGTTCCTGCTGACCACCCTGCCCGCACTCCAGCGCGGGCGGTTGCGATCCGGTTCGTCGACGTACAACTTGAATCACGCCGACTGGCACAAGGCCGCAGTCACCGAGTTTCTCCGGGGGAACTACAACCCTCAGATCGCACTCGACGATGCGAGCGAACCAGACGGACGTGACGACTACCTCCTCGACATGCCCGAGGCAGCGGCGGGCGGGGGTACCTACGACCTCGACATCGCCGTGGCATATCACCGCACCGCGCCGCAGGACGGAAGACCGCGCGACTTCGACGACCGTGCACCCGCTGGTGTCACCGCGACGAGCCCGCACCACCCGAGCAACGGATGGTTGCCTGCCAGATGGTTCCTCACCTCGGTGCCGTGGCACGGAGCCGACGCCGCCGACATGGTCTACGACGAGCTGACCGGGCCGGCCACCAACACGACCCGGTACTACCCGCTCGTCTGCACACGCACCTGGCAGATCATCGACAACTGTTCGTTCCACTTCCCCGACCAGATCATCGACATCGAATTCACCAACGGCCAGAACCCTTCGGTCGTGTCGACCGTGCTTCCGTCGCACGGCGTGGTCTTCGTCCCCGTTGTCGACAATCCCGCCCCGGGAGCAGCGCTGCCCATCTCGGTGAGCTTTCGTCCCCGAGGAACACCAGTCGGGGCGGCGCTCGCAAACGAGCAGTACACGATGACCTGGCTCGACGGCGCCACCCCGGATTCCTGGCGCACGATGGGCACCGTCATCCCGCTCCCGTTCCCGTTCTTCGGACTCTCGCCAACGCACATCATCCTGCGTCGTCGCATGACGGACGAGATGCTGATCGAGCGACAGCTGTCGAAGTGCAGCGCCTGGGGCTGCACGTACCTCAGCCTCCGCCGGACCGTGCGATCACTCGTCAACAACCGGATTTGCGGTGGTCGCCTCAACGCCGAGTCTCGGACGAGGGAGCCCACGATGGACCTGATGTATGCGGCGTTCGGTGCGAACTCCAATCTGCCGCGACGAGTGCGCAACGAATTGCCGAGTCAACGATCCGAACATCCCGACGATGAGATGGGACGTCTCATCCCGTTCCTCGAAACGTTCTTCCCGCAAGCGCCACCCGGGCATGCTGGCTGCACCAACACCCTCGGCAGGGCGGCATACAACGTCTGGCAGACCATCACTGAGCCCGCCGAGCAGGGGTCGCATCGAGACGACTATCCAGACGATTGCGTCGGCAGAGGCGCCCCGGGCGCCGCCGTCATGCTCGGGCTGGCAACCTTCGAGGTCAACATCGAGCGCAACACGGGCGAGGGCGAGACGGCGTGGAAGCACCGAATGGTCGATGCAATGGGGCAGGGCCTCAGACCAGGCGCAGTGCTGCAGAAGTGGGAGCGCCTGGGGTGGTTCGAGGCGCTGGGGTCCCGCACCGCAGGCTCATCGACGGGCAGTCGAGCCGGCCATTCGCCGCTGTTCGTCCGCTACGCAACGCCCGGATCGAACTACTCCTTGCCTTCGATGATGATCTACGACCAGTTCGGGGAGGGCAAGTATTCGACCAGCGAAGAGGACGGGACGAGAAGCTTGAACAAGGAGTACTACCCAGCCAGGATCGACGCCTGGGTCGCAGCGAATTGGATCGAATGACATGACCGACCTCACCGGACGAGCGCTCTATCCGATCAACGAGATCCTCGACTCGTCGGCGATCCCGTACGGCGACGTTCTCCCCATCGGCCAGTTGTCGTCGGTGCTCCAATCGGTCTTCTACGCGTCCAGTTCTCACTATTTCGACGGCCAGAACCTCGTCATCGAGATGGAACTGGCGATCGAAGGCGGGATCGAACTCCAACTGCCCGGCAACGTCGTCTCGCTGGTCTTGGCCTCCGGTGGGGTCGGCTGGACCGATCTCCACGCAGCGGCTGCCCTCGGGCCGGACCCCCGACTGGAGATTCTAGAACTCACCGCCGGTCTTCGCTTCGCAGACCACATCCTCGCCGATGTCGAAACAGGTGAACCGGCAGAGCTCGAGGTAGCGGGCGATGTCAGCCTCTCGACGAGCGGTGGGATTGGAATCTCGAACCACCAGGGCCTCACGCTGCGTCCGGCGTACGTGGCCGGCTCGACGATCATCATCGAGGCGGCCGACATCCGGCCGGTCTTCGACCCAGACGAGGCCCCGCCGCAGGCGGCGCACATCGTCGACCCGAAGGGACTGGCAATCGAAGCACTGGCGGTCAGCATCCCGGTGGAGTACCTCAGCGCAGGCGACGGCGACGAACCGCTGCGATTCGAGATCGCGAGCGCCTGGATCGACAGCAACGGCTTCACCGGCGACGTCACGGTCGAGTCCGCTGACCTCGACGATCCGATCACCGGAAAGATTCTCGGGCTGCCCTACGTGTTCCGATACTTCCGGCTCGGCATCGACCAGAACTCACTCGACGAAGCCGCCATCGGCATCAACGTGGAGTTCGACGTTCCGAGTTCGGGCACCGATGGGGCCGCCGATCGGAAGGCGATCGCTCTCGACGCCTCCTTCGGTGTCGGCGAGTCGATGTCGTTGGCACTGTCGGCGACCCAGCCGGTCGACGATCCGGACGACGAGGCGCATCTCGTCTCCGTACGAATCGGCGATGCGGTACTGATCGGGATCGACGGGTTGTCCGGCGAGGTCACGCGTGACACGTGGAACATGCAGATCGATGTCGCCGCAGAGATCACCATCAGCGCAGACGGTGGCGATTCGTTCATCTCGTCGCTCCTCGGCGACGGGGCCACCGTTCCCGACATCGAGTTGGGCCTCGTGATCTCACCCGACGGTGTCGCACTCGCCGCCGGAACCGAAGTCGAGTTGCTCCTACCGCTGGCGATCGATATCGGCCCGATGTCGATCAACGGCCTCCACCTCGGCGTCACCAGTGCAGATGCGAACGTCGTCGTTGCCTCGGCGGGGGTCGACCTCTCGGTCCAATTGGGCATCGCGACGTTTGCCGCCAGTGACATCGGTGTCGAGGTCAGCTTCTCCAAGCCGAACGACGAACTGGCGATCAGCACGGCGTTCAAGCCACCACTTGGCATCGGACTTGCCGTCGGGACCCCCGATGGCCCGGTGTCCGGTGGCGGATACCTCTACATCGACACCGATGCCGGTCGGTACAGCGCCGTCGTCAGCCTGCAGATCGTCAAGGTCGGCATCAGCGCGTTCGTGATCATCGACACCGAAGCAGTCGAGGGCGGCGGATGGTCGATGTTCTTCGCGCTGTTCATCGAGATCCCGCAGATCCAACTCGGATTCGGCTTCTCGCTCAACGGACTCGGTGGGCTCGCCGGCATCAACCGCACCGTCGACGTGGAAGCCTTGGGCTCAGCCGTCCGCGCCGGAGCGCTCGGCTCGATCCTGTTCCCCGAGGACCCGATCGTCGACGCCCCGATGATCATCAACGAGCTCTCGGCGATCTTCCCGCCTGCCAACGACAGCTACGTCTTCGGCCCGGTGGTGAAGATCGGTTGGGGCACGCCACCGATCATCGAAGCCGAAGTGGGCGTCGTGATCTCCTTCGGGCCCGACGGGGTGATCGTCGCGGTGCTCGGCTCGATCACCGCGATCCTCCCGCGCCCAGAGCTGGAACTCATCGCGCTGCGGCTCGACTTCGCCGGCGGCGTCGACACAGGCAAGGGCACACTCTGGTTCGACGCCAGCCTGCACGACAGCCACATCATCGGCTTCGCGCTGGCCGGCGACATGGCACTGCGAGCCAGCTTCTCCGACTCGCGTTCGTTCCTCTTCAGCGTCGGCGGGTTCCACCCCGCATTCACACCACCGGACGGGTTCCCCGAACTCGACCGGATGTCGTTGGGCATCAGCGTCGGCGGCGTGATCGAGATCAGCTTCACCTGCTACTTCGCCGTCACGTCGAACACCGTCCAGTTCGGCGCGGCGCTCGACATCTGGGCCAAGGTGTCCGGCTTCGAGATCGCCGGCGGCGTCAGCTTCGACGCCCTGATCCGATTCTCGCCGTTCGAGCTGAACACCAACATCGGGCTCTACGTCTCGGTGAGCGCCGTCGGCGTCGACCTCATGGGCGTGTGGTTGAACGCGTCGCTCACCGGACCGTCGCCGTGGCACGTCATCGGCACCGCCGAGTTCAAGGTGGTCGGCATCACCAAGAACATCCGCGTCGACAAGGTCCTCGGGACCCGCGTGCCCCAACCGCCGGCGCCGGTCGCTCCCGACCTCCTCGCACTGCTCGCCGAAGAACTCAGCCGCGCCGAGAACTGGTCGGTGGTGTCAGCGAGCACCGCCGGGGTGGTGTTCGCGGAACGACTCCCCGGAGCGACCGTCGACACCGACGCCGTCGCGCCGCTGCTCGCTCGGCCCGACTCCACGATCGAGGTCGCCCAGACCGTGGTGCCACTCGGCGTCGAGCTGGACAAGTTCGGCAACACGACGATGGGCGACCACAACCGCTTCGGCGTGGTCGCGTCGGGCGACCTCGACGCTGCGGGCGCAGCAAACGAATGGTTCGCTCCCGCCCAGTTCTTCGACATCAAGCCGAAGCAGCGCCTCGCGCAACCATCGTTCGAACAGTACGAAGCCGGGATCACCTTCGGCTCCACGGCGGTCGAGGCCGGCACCGGCGTCGACCTCGTCGACGGCCATGCCGAGTTCCGAGTCGACCCGGAGTTCGACGCGCAGGGCACCGAGACCTCATCGCCACGCCAGCGTGGCCTCGACACGGTCGACCTGGCCGCCGAGCGCCAACACGCATTCAAGGTCACCGACGAGTTGCGATTCGACCTGATTGCGTCGCCCACGTTCACCACGCGGATGGAGATGGTCTGATGGTCGTTCGAATCGTCCCGTGGGTACGCAGCGGACTCTCCCTCGACGTCACCAATCAGGCCACCCGCGGCCAGACAACCCAGGTCCGCGCCACCGCAACGATCGACGTGAGCGCCACCGCCGACGACGGCGAGACCGTGCTGGAGGGGCCATCTCGGGAGGTCGAGTTCTTCGGACCCGGCGACATCGTGTCGATCGACGAGAACCAGGTCCGCCACCGATATCCCACACCGAACGCACCCGACGCCGAGTGGAACTTCTTCGCGTTCATCGAGCTGGTCCACGCCGATCTGCCGTGGCGATACGCTCCAGCGGGCCCGAGCGACGGGATCGCACCGCCGTGGCTGGCCCTGGTGGTCGTCGAGGAAGGCGTCGAGGCGACGTTCGACTCGTCCAGCCGCCTGCCGGTACTGCGCGTCGACAGTGCCGAGCACCTTCCGCCCCCAGCCGACCTCTGGGCGTGGGCCCATGCGTTCGGCCACGGCGACCCGGTGGCCGACGTCGACGGGTTCAACGCCCGGATCATGTGCCCTCGCCGCCTGCGACCGAACAGCCACTGGCGTGCGTGTCTCGTCCCGGCATTCCGCACCGGCCGCAACGCAGGGCTCGGAGCCCCACCGGGTGACGACCCAGGGCCTGCATGGCGAGCCGACGAGACCGGTGTCGAGCTGCCCGTGTACTCCACGTGGACGTTCCACACCGGCGATCGCGACGGCACGTTCTTGGCGCTCGCCCAGAAACTCACCCCTCGCGAACTCGGACCCGGCGTCGGGACCCGTCCGCTCGACCTCTCCGAACCCGGTGCACCCCTTCCAGCCGCCCAGGGAGCGCGCACCGACTTTCTCGGGGCGATGTTCTCGCCCCAGTACGACCCCGATGGTCGCATCACCGCCGACATCGCCGCGTTCCGATCGACGTATCGGGAAGAACTCACCCGCGGCGACGACGTGCCCGAGACGTCGAACGAGCCGTACGACGCTGCCACCGACGACCCGGTCGTGCGCCTCCCGCGCTACGGCAGCCCGCAGCGGCGCGGCGAACCGCTCCCCGACGACAACGCCCACTGGTACGCCCAGGTCGAACACGCGACCCGAACGGCGCGCCGTCGCCGCGCTCGGCGCATCGGTCGTGCGCAACGACCAGGAAGACCTGCTCGCCGCTGCCTGGGAGCACGCGGCATCGCTGACCCAGATCAATCAGTCGCTGCAGCGCGCCCGGTTGGCCGAGGAGATGGCCACCCAGCGCGTGGCCAAGTTCCGGACGCTGGGCACGGGCAACCAGTTCCAGCTGGCCGGCCCTGCAGCCAGACGCATCTCCACCGGGTCGACCGACCTGCTCGCAGCACTCGACGCCGCAGCGGTGTCGCCGATCGTGGCCGGCGGTTCCTTCCGCAGGATGACGCGCCCAGGAGGCGTGTTTCAACGGGCAACCGTCGCACAGCCTGCAACCGCGTCGACACCTGCCCCGGCGGAGAACTTCGTCACGCGGACACTCACCGACGGCGCCGCGGCGTTCCTGGAAGCAGAGCCGAACCAGCTGCCGGCCGGACTCGACATCGGCGAACGCATCGCAACTCCCGCGCCGACCTTCGGCACGCTCGACGTCGACCAGTTCGTCACCTTCGACCCAGGCACCGCTGCACCGCAGGGTCTCAGCCTCGAGCCGCTCCAGGTCACCTGGGCCACACCAGCGTCGACGATGACGATCGGCAACGCGTTCATGGCCCTGGCTGCACCACCTGCAGCCCCCACCGTCCAGGCAGCACCAGCGACGCGGACCGCTGCTGCGAGGGCCACCGGCAGCATCACCGCCGTCGGGCCGATGCGGTCGTTCCCGATGGGTCCACCGCTCGGCGAACCCTTCCCGACGGGCTGGGCGATCGACAACAACATCCCGATCTCCCAGGTGCTCCCCGAGCTGCGCGAGCGAATCCTCGACCAGGTGACGCGCCTGGTCGCCGAGCGCCCCGCCGACGCACTCCGACGGGGCACCGAGGCTGTGGAGCTGCCGACGTTCGACACCGACGTCGGCGATCTGATGACGTCACAGATCGACCCGGCATCCGGTGTGCGTGCGTGGGTCGACCGCCACATCGCCCAACGCAACCCGAACGGCTCATCCGTCGGCATCCTCGGCAACGACACGGCGATCCCCACGGCGCTCGTCGCACGACCGTCGTTCCACGTTCCGATGTACGAGCGGCTCCGAGCCCTGTCGGTCGAGTACGTGGTCCCGGGTGCTGCGGCGATCCCGGCGAACACCGTCAGCGCGCTCAGCGTCAACCACGCATTCGTCGAGTCGTTCCTCATCGGGGCGAACCACGAACTCAGCCGCGAGTTCCGCTGGCGTGAGTATCCGGCGCCCCTGCACCTCACCTGGTTCGACCAGTTCTGGGATGTCGGCCCGAATGGGGACGCCGACATCCCTCCGATCTGGGAGTGGGAAGACGGCAGGCTGGGCAGCCATGCGACCGGTGGCGACCGACTCGTGGTGATCGTCAAGGGCGACCTGATCGACCGCTTCCCCAACCTCAGCGTGTACATGGTCGAAGCCAAGCTCGACCCCGAGCCACCAGCGGGTGGGTCCGCGCCGGCCACGACGGTCGAAACCGAGCGCGTGATGGCCGACACCGACCCCGAGCTGCCGGTGTTCTCGGGCCGGCTGATGCCCGGACTGCACTTCTACGGTTTCGAACTCCCGAACGCGCCGGAGGGCCAGGTCGAGGCAGCTCAGACCGGAGGCACCCACAGCCAGGGCTGGTTCTTCGGTCTCGAGGAGCAGCCGAGATCCGCCCGGTTCGGACTGAACGTCGGCAAAGCGGCGCATGTCGGCAACGTCCCCGACGAATCGTTCAAGTTGTCATGGCGACACATGAAGCAGATCTCAGGCGACAACCCGTTGTTCATCGACGAGGCGGAAACGCCAGCGGTGTTCGAGAACCACGAGTTCGACACCGGGCGGTGGTTCGGAGATGCGGCCACGATGGCGGCCACCACGTTCCGCCGACCGACCCGCGTGCTGATCCACGCCACCGCACTGCTCGGGGAGGACTGAACGTGCCCGACGAGAACCGGGGCCGGCGAGACCCCAAGCGCGATCCGAAGCGCGATCCCGAAGCGCGACCCCGAAGCGCGACCCCAAGGGTGAGCAGGGCGGCAAGGCGGAGCAGGGCGGCAACGGAGAGCGGGACCGCACCGAGGGCGATCGAGAAGCCGGCGGGCGAGAGCAACTGAAGCGCTGGGCCGAGCGGTTCCAGGAGTTCGCCGCGATCGTCGAACGCGCCCGGCGCAGTGGGCTCGCCGCCGCCGACGACGCCGGCGGCCATGCCGACCGGGCCGCAGACGAGCAGCGTCGGGCCGCTGCCGCAGACCCGAGCGACGCCGTCGTGGCCGGTCACGTCAAGCAAGCATCCGCTGCGGCCGCCGCAGCGCTCGGCCAACGCCGCGACGCCGAGGCCGGGTACAAGCAACTCGCGGCACGCATCGACGCCTTCGAGGCATCGAACAAGGCGTTCGAGGCGGCGATCGAGCGACGCAACCCGAAGGCTGCGCAAGCGGCACTCGACGCGGCCGACGTGGCGACCGACGCCGTCACCGATGCCCTCGACCCGATCACCACGGCCCGCGACGCGGCCCGAGCGGCAGCAGACGATGCGGCATCCGCGGCGCAAGCAGCCGAGCGCGCAGCGGCGGCCGCTGCGAACGAGGCGTCGCAGGAAGCCGCCAACGAGGCGCGACGCTTCGAGGAGTGGATCAAACGCTTCGATCGCCACGAGGCGGTCGCCCGCGAACAGCGTGACTCGGCGGTCGCCGACACCGAGGCCACCAAACGCGACGCAGGCCGGGCCGGCAGAGACGCACGGCGGGCAGCGGAAGCTCGACCGGCAAGTCCCACTGTCCGACGTGCCGCAGCCAACGCTGCGGAGGCCGCAAAGCAGGCAGAGGCGGCACACGACCGTGCCCGATCGGCGTTTGCCGAGCTCCGCAAGCAGCTCGACGCGCTCGCCCTGGCTCGCAAGCAGTTCGACGAGGCGGTCGAGAAGCGGGACCGCGAGCGCGCGCTCGCCGCACTCGACGCGGCAGAACGCGCCGCCGATCAGATCGGCGATGCACTCGACCCGATCGCCGAGGCTCGCAAGCAAGCCGCAGCGGCGGCCGATCGCGCGCGTGCCGCAGCCGATTCGGCCGAGGCCGCCGCCGAGGCGGCGCGAGAAGAAGGAGATCGTGAGCTGGCAGCGGCCAACCGCGAAGCAGCGAGCAGGAGCCAACCGAGGCGCAGACAAGCTCGCCGAACTCCTCGACGAACTGATCGCGAACGCCGACGACACCCTCGAACACGCCGACGACATCGACCAACACCTCGCCAGAGGCAAACGCTGCACCGAGCGCGCCAGCCGCTCACGCGAACACGGACCCATCGCCCGAGCCGCTCTCGACCGCGCCAACGAACACGCCACACAAGCCGCCGAACTCCGCGACCAGATCAACCAACTCCTCGAACGACTCCGCAGGCTCACCACCGCAGCTCGCGACACCGCCGACAAAGCCAGAGCCCTCCACAACGCCGACCCCACCGACACCACCGTCACCGAACTCGCCAAACTCATCACCGAACACCGCAACGAGTTCCAACAACTCGCCGAACAACTCACCAAACTCCTCGAACAACTCGCCGAACAACTCCAAGCACTCCGAGACGCCATCGACGCCGCCTGCAACGCGGCTCGCCTCGCACGACGCGATGACAACCGCCCCACCGGCAGTGACGGCGTCCTTCGCCCGCAGCAACCAGGGTTCGTCCCGACGCTCGACCCACCCGATCCCGATGCCGAGCCCGACCCTGACGAGTCGATCCCGGTCGTTGGCGAGCTGCCGCTGCTGCTCGTCCCGGTGCGTATCGAGACGCGCTTCGGCACGCCCAACGAGAAGACGACCCCGCTACGGATCCGCATCTACCCCGACCGGATCAGCGTGTCCGATCAGCTCACCACACCGACCGAAGCGGAGGTCGAGATCGCCCGCCAGTACTGGACCAGCCACTTCGACGCGACCGGAGACACCGAGGCGGAGGTCGAGGCCGGGCAGGATGCGGCATGGTCGTGGCTGGTCGAACAGCTCGACATCCACCGCGCCGGCCACCTGGCTCGGCTCACCAAGCCGCAGCGACGTCGCGGCCGACTGGAGTGGCCCGACGTCGAGACCACCGACGTCGAACTTCCCGCGGTGGCGATGAACCTCCCGAAGCGGTTCGTCGCGATCGGCTGGAGCAAGGGTGTCGAGGTGTTCCGCGAGCGGGGCGAAGCCATCGACGAGCACCCGTATCACACCAGTCCCGATCCACGCGATGGTGCCGGCCAACGCACCGACCTCGGCATTGCCACGACCAAGCACATGCGATGGATGGTCGACTACGACAACGCCCTGGAGCGTGGCATGGCGATCACCGTCGATGTCGAGCACGACTGGGACACGATCGACACGTTGATCGTCGTCGGCATCCAGCGACGCGATGGCGCACGCTCCGGCGAGGAGTTCGCGCAGCTGCTCGACACCCACACAACCAGCCAGGGCTTCGCCTTCGTTCCCCAGGGAACGCCGACGAACAACACCGACACCGTCGAAGCCGGATGGACCCGACAGCAGCGCGAGCGAGATGTCGTCGCCGAGCAGCGACGCCTCGATCTCAGCGACAAGCTCGACGTCGGCCACGCCAGCAACGTCGCCCGATTCACACGGGCGCTCGGCATCGCCGACACCACCCAGTTGGCCCGCCAGCCGTTCGCGCTCGACCAGGAGTGGTCGCGCGGCGCAGCGATGCGGGCGGGCCTCTACGACGTGGTGATCGGCCGCTACCTGCAGGAACTGCTCCCCACCCGCGGCACCACCGTCCTCAACGACGCCGGCCACGAGACGTTCCGCACCTGGTTCATCGACCATGTCGCCGGGGGTGCAGCAGTTCCGACCATTCGGGTTGGCTCGCAGCCGTACGCCGTGTTGCCGGTGCTGCGAGCCGGCAACACCGACAACTTCCCCACGATCGGCCACCGCGTCGCCGACGTCGTGCGACGCCTGAAGGACGAATGGCTCCGCACCCTCAACGACGGCGTGGCCCGCCTCGACCACAACGTCGGCGAAGACCCCGACGCCGTGCGCGGCAACATCGCCGAGGTGCTCGCCGGCGAGCCGCATCCGGCCGACCTGTCGGTTCGTCGTCTCGATCTCCACGAACACACGTCGAGCCAGATCGACGAGATGGCAATCTTGCAGCTGGCCAGCTTCCACAACGGAGTGCTCACCACGCTCGGCGAAACCACCTGGGTCGACATCGACAACGGCTTCATCGGCGAGTTCGAGAACGACCTCGCCTACATCGAGGACAATGCACCCGACCTGTGGGCGGAGTTGGTCGCCATGCGCGTCGAGCTGGGCGCCCCGCAGACCGTCGAAGAGCAGATCGTGCTGTGGTCGAAGTTCCAGCAACTCGTCGAAGCGGTCGCCCGCAACCCATGGGGTCCGCCGATGGAGCCGACCGCATGGATGAACGAGGTGGTCGAGTCCGCGCAGGATGTGCTGCAGCGAACCTACGACATGGTCGCTGCGCTCGTGGCCCACGAGCAGCGTCAGCGGCCGCTGTCGACGTTGCGGGTTCCACAATTCAACGGCGTCCTCAGCGAGGACAACCCTCCGCTGATCGTGTCGAAGTTCGCTCCGACCGCCGACCGCGTCGAACGTGCCCTGGTGGCCGACGATGACTTCGCACCCGCGGACTACGTGAGGCCGGCGGTGCGCGGCCGAGCGCTCGAGAATGCCGAGCACGCCCCGCTGCTGGCGCAACTGCTGGCGTCGGCAGCGGCGAGCCGCAAGCTCCCGCAACCGATCCTCGAGCGCACGATCTCCGTGCTGTCCGAGGCCACGCCCGAGGAACTCGAGTGGACGCTGCGCGAGACCCTCGGGCTCGGCATCCACCGCCTCGACGCCTGGCACACCGCGTTCGCGAACCAGGAACTCGGTGCCGTTCGCGCTCGACGGCCGGAGGGGCTCCACGTGGGCAGCTACGCCTGGGTCACCGATCTCGACATTCCGGATCGCCAGGTCGAACGCTCGTCGCATGGGTTCCTGCACGCACCGTCGCTCGCCCATGCGGCCACGGCGTCGGTGATCCGGTCGGCGTGGCACGCTCGCGGCGACACCGACGGAGGCTCACCCGCAGCCGTCGACCTGCGCAGCAACCGCTACCGCTATGCGATGTGGCTGATCGAAGGCGTCCGTGCCGGCCAGTCGCTGGGCGACCTGCTCGGCTACGAGTTCGAGCGGCTCTGCCACGATCTCGGCATCGACGAACAGATCGCCGCCGTCCGACTCCTCGTCGCGGAGGCGC
The DNA here is from genome assembly GCA_963793335.1 of Ilumatobacteraceae bacterium. GTDB lineage: Bacteria > Actinomycetota > Acidimicrobiia > Acidimicrobiales > Ilumatobacteraceae > Sva-07. Next base: position 45,574 of record CAWBZS010000005.1, read on the forward strand.
ACGGTCGCAGCGACGGCATCGAGGACCCCGTCGACGGCATCGAGCTGATGGAACTGTTCGCCGAGGGAGGCCTCGACGACCACCTCGCCGAAGTCGAGAGCGACTACGACGCCGACCGAGCGGAGAAGGTCCGTCTCCTGCTCGAAGGTCTCGCGTGGTCGTTCGACGCGATCGACGATGCGTTGCTCGCTGAGTCGACCCACCACCTGCTCGGTGGCAACTTCGAGCGGGCGGCAGCGTCGATCGAGGCGGGCGCCGGCGGAGTCGACCCCACCACCGATGCCGATCGGAATGGACACGATGCGTTCGTCACGCACGGTGAACCACAAGGTGCTGCTGTTCGCCGATGCCACACCGGCAGCCGTCGGTCAGGCGGCGGAAACCGGTTGGGGCATCGGCATCCGCGACCTGATCTCCCCGCCGTTCGAGGCGCTCGCCGCGTCGCTGCTTCCCGCACCCGACGAGGTGGCGCTGACCGTGATCGACAGCGACGGCGGATCGCACTCGTTCACGCTCGCCGACCTCTCGATCTCCGCGCTCGACGCCGTGTACCTCACCAGCGACGACCCGACCGTCGTCGACGCGCCGCTGGCCACAGTCGTACGCCTCACCACCGGCATCGACGGCGCCGTCAACACCGCCCTCGACCCCGGCCGCCTCGGTGTCACGTTCGAAGAGTTCCAGATCGTGGCGATGTCGCTGCGGCGGATGCTGTCCGAGGCACGCATCGCCGGCGCCGAGGACCTCGACGCCGAACTCATCGGTACGGCCGATTCCGAGCATCAACCAACCGACGCCAACACGGTGCTCGGCGATCTCGTCACCGGGTGGGACGAGTCGGCGGCACCGCTCACGAACGAACAGCGCCGCAGCTTCGCGCTCGCCGGCCTGACCGGCGACGACAAGGAGATCGTGCAGGTCGCCGCTCGCCGCCTCGAAGCAGCGCGAGCCCTCGGGCCGACCAGCGCTCGGGAGATCGTCGGAGCGGCGTTCGGCCGGCCGTTCCCGGTGTCGCCACCGATCGACCTCCAGGCTGCCGGTGCAGCGTTCGACGCGTCGCTGGCCGACGACAATGCGGTCATGTCGTGGCTCGACGACGTGGCCCTCGTCCGCAACGACGTCGATCGACTGGTGGCGACGATGAACCTCGCCGCGATGATCGGTTCCACCGGGGTCATGACCGCGGGAACGTCGCAGAGCCCACGGCTCCCCGGCGACACGTGGGCAGCGACCGGATTGCCCGCTGACGGCACCGGTGGTCGCAACGTGGTCAGCGCTGTCTGGTCGAACGACTCAGGCCCGCCGCCGACCCAGGTGATTGCCCTCGTGATCGATCAGTGGAGCGAACAGATACCCGACGGCTCGACCGTCACCGGCGTGGCGACCCACTACGACGCGCCGAGTCAACGACCACCGCAAGCGATGGTGCTCGGCGTGCCCGAGACTCACGAACCGTGGACGATCGACGGCGCGATCACGTTGCTGCTCGACACGATGGAGTGGATGCAGTTGCGGGCTGTCGCTCCCGAGGACCTCGGCGACTACGGCCACACGATCCCGACCGTCTTCACCAGCGATGCCCTGCACGTCGACGAGGTGCCCGGCGGGTCCGACGAGGGAGACGCGACATGACCACCCCATGGTTCCGACTCGAGGGCCGCAGCCGGAGCGCCGCCATGACCGGTGGCGTCGAGGCCCGCATCGCTGACCCGCTGTGGATGCTGGCGCGCCAGTGGCAGGTGGGCGAGTTCATCGGTGACGACGCTGGCTCTCCCCTCGCGGTCACCACCCGATTCGAGACCACCAGCATCGATACCACCCGGCTCGGCGGGCCCGGAGGCCGGGTTCCCTACGACGCGACGACGCCGCTGGAACGCACCGTCGAAGCTGCTGCGCCGCCACGCCAGGGTGGTGCCCGACTCGCCCGCGCCGCTCGTGCAGCCCAGTCGCTGACACGCCTGCTGCGCCGGTCCGATGCACACCAAGTGGTCGACAAGCTGATCGAGGCGCACCCACTCGCCAACTCCGACGAGATCACCCTCGGCGCTCGCGGTGACGCGCTGGCGGCGATGCTGCGGCGGCGCACGTTCGACGGCCTTGCGGTGGCGCTGCTCTCCGAGGTTCAGGTTCGCAAGCTCGTCGACGGCGTGGGCCCACCGTCGCTCGGCGACGACGTCGCGGCATGGCGCCGCTCCGTGCGGGCGCAGTTCTCGATGAACGACGGCGCCTGGCGCGCGGAGCGCATGGAGCACGACTTCGCCGTCACCGCCCCCACGACCGGCGAGCCGCTGCAGTTGCACGCCGACGGCTACACCGGCGGTCGTCTCGACTGGTACTCGTTCGACGTCGAGGAAGAGAGCGAGAGCCACCTGCCGCTGAGCGAGGACGTCCGGTCGTTCACGACGATCCCCACCGAGGTTCGCTACGACGGAATGCCGGCTGCTCGCTGGTGGGAGTTCGAGGACGCCGGGGTGCAGTTCGGCGACCTCGATGCCGGCCCGACCGATCTGTCGCGGATGATCGTGGCCGACTTCGCCACCGTCTACGGCGATGACTGGTTCGTGGTGCCCCTGCGGCTCGATCACGGCACCCTCTGTCGAATCCGAGCGGTCGAGATCGTCGACAGCTTCGGCGAGACGACCACCGCGACGTCGATCGTCGCCAACGACGAACGGGCCAAGCTCGGGCGGAGCTGGGCGATGTTCGAGATGCACGGTGACACCTCCGTCGAGAAGGGGGTCGCACCGCTGCTGTTCCTGCCGCCCGTCCTGGCGACCTCGCTGCACGGGCCGACGACCGAGCTCGTCGAGTTCGCCCGGGATGAGGGTGCCAACCTCGGTTGGGCCATCGAGCGGACAGTCGAGGGTCCGATGGGTCGTTCCGTCGATCGGCGCGACGCATGGCTCGCGTCCACACCGCCCGAGCCACCGCCGGGACCGAGCGACGAGCCCAGCCGGTACGAGGACCAGCACTGGCGCTATCGGCTGGAGTCGCCGGCCCCACCGTTCTGGGTGCCGCTGATGCCCGAGCGCATCGACCCCGAGCGCAGCGACATCCACTTCCGCCGCGGCCAACTCCAGAGCTGGGAACACCTCACCGACACCCCCGTCGGGGCACACGGCGAGACGCTGGAACCACATCGCGCCCTGACGATCCGCGAAGAGGAGATCCCGCGCGGTGGCATCACCGTCGAACGTCGTTGGCAGTATGCGCGCTGGACCGACGGCTCGGTCCACGTGTGGGTGCAGCGCCGGCGGCGGCAGGGGCGCGGCGAACGCTCGAGCGGACTCAGCTGGGACCGGCTGGAGACCTGAACGTCATCGCGTCGTGGCGGCTCCCCCGCCAGGAGCGGTGTTCGACTCGGTCAGCGATCGCGTTCGTCGCGGCGTTCCCGGCCCATCAGGTCGGTGACGGCCTCGGCGGGGTCCTTGTCCTCGTACAGGGTGAGGTACACCTGCTCGGTGATCGGCATCGCGATGTCGGACTCCCGCGCGAGTCGGTGCGCCGCCAGCGTGGTCTTCACCCCTTCGGCAACCGTGTTCATCTCGCTCAGCACCTCGGCGAGCTTGCGCCCCCGACCGAGCGCTGCGCCGACCGTGCGGTTGCGCGACAGGTCACCGCTACAGGTCAGCACGAGGTCACCCATTCCCGACAGGCCGGCAAACGTGTGCGGGTCACCGCCGAGCGCAACGCCGAGTCGAGTGATCTCGGCGAGACCACGCGTGATCAAGGCCGCCTTGGAGTTCTGCGCAAATCCCAGACCGTGGGACATGCCTGCAGCGATGGCGATCACGTTCTTGAGTGCTCCACCCAGCTCGGCCGACACGATGTCGTCCGAGGAATACACACGAAACGACGGCGTCGAGAACAGATCTCGGACGAAACGCGCATCGTCGATCGACGTTGCCGCAGCGACGACCGCGGCAGGATGATCGATGGCGACTTCGCGGGCGAACGACGGCCCCGACAAGGCGACGATCCGATCGGCCAATCGCGCTGGCAGGACGTCACCGAGGATCGCAGCCGGAGTGCGCAGGGTCTCCACCTCGATCCCCTTCGAGACCGACACCACGACCTCGACCGTGTCGACCACGCCGCCGACGTCAGCGAAGACACTGCGCACGTGCTGGGTCGGCACCGCCGAGACCAGGACCTGTGCCTCGGTGAGCGCGTCGGCGAGGTCGTCGGTGACACGCAGCAATGGCGGCAGCTCGACGTCGGGCAGGAACATCGTGTTCTCCCGCGCCATGGTGATCGACTCGACGACCTCGGGCTCACGGGCCCACAACGCAACCGGCGACCCGGCATTGGCGAGCAGTCGAGCCAGTGCGGTCCCCCACGAACCCGCACCGACCACAGCGATCTTCGGAATTGTCCCCATTCGGCCAGTCTCGCGGGTTCATCGAGCCCACGAGGACGCCAACGCCTCGTTGCTTAGTTCAACAAGTACTACTTATGATCATAAGGTGCTCACCGAACGAGAACAGCAGATCGTCGACCTGCTTCGTCGCGATCCGTTGATCAAGGCCGACGCACTCGCCGCGGCACTCGGAACCAGTCGGGCATCGATCAACGTCCATCTGTCGAATCTGGGCAAGAAGGGGGTGATCCTGGGTCGAGGGTACGTGCTTGCAGAGCGGCGAGGCGCCGTCGTGATCGGTGGCGCCAACGTCGATCTCAAGGCGCGCAGCACCGTCCGGGCGACTGCGCAGACCAGCAATCCCGGCCGCGGCTCGATGACACCCGGCGGCGTCGGGCGCAACGTGGCCGAGAACATCGCCCGACTCGGCGACCGGGTGCACCTGATCAGCGTCGTCGGGCGCGACCCGATGGGCGACAGCCTGCTCGAGCACACTGCGGCTGCGGGCGTTCGGATCGAACACGTCGCTCGTACCGATCGACCGACCGGCACCTACACCGCGGTGATCGACGCCGACGGCGAGCTGATCGTGGCCATCGCCGACATGGACGCAACCGCCGAGCTCGGGCCCGAGCAACTCCATCGGGCACGCGACGTGATCGCCACCGCCGGCGTGCTGGTCGTCGATGGCAACCTCACCCGCGACGCACTCGAGTACGCGCTCGATCTCTCCGTCGAGGTGTACACCGTATTCGAGCCCGTCAGCGTGCCGAAAGCAACAGGACTCAAGGACGCCCTCGACGCTCGCGTCTCCGCGGTCACGCCGAACCGAGATGAACTGGCGGCCCTGACCGGCCTGCCCACGCGCACCGATCGCCAACTCCGTCGGGCAGCGCAGGCACTGCACGCTCGCGGCGTCGAACTGGTCTGGGTTCGGCTCGGCGAACGAGGATCGCTGTTCAGCACCCCCGGCGAGGCCATCGACCTCCCCGCCACGCCGACCATCGTCGAGGACGTCACCGGCGCCGGCGACGCGATGTTGGGAGCGTTCTGCCACCTCCTGCTCCAGGAGGGCACTCCCGAAGACGCAGCTCGCTTCGGCCACGCCGCTGCCGCACTGACCATTGCGAGTCCGCACACCGTCCGCCCGGACCTGACCCCACGGCTCGTTCGGGCCGCCATCGACCAGGAGACATGAACATGACCGTCCGACCCAACGCCGTCCAGCCCAGCACTCGGCCGACGCCGCACCCCGACCTCGTGCTCACCGACGAGGTCTCCCAGGCGCTGAGCGACGGGGTACCCGTCGTGGCGCTCGAGAGCACGATCATCAGCCACGGCATGCCGTTCCCCCAGAACGTCGAGATGGCAACCGAAGTCGAACAGATCATCCGTGACGGTGGCGCAGTCCCCGCGACCATCGCGGTCCTCGATGGCCGTCCTCGGATCGGACTGAGCGGCGAGGACCTCCATCTCCTGGCAACCAGCCCCGACGTCACCAAGATCAGCACTCGCGACCTCCCCTACGCCATCGCCCGAGGAATCCACGGCGCCACCACGGTCGCCGCCACCATGCGATTGGCGGCGCTGGCCAACATCCCGGTGTTCGTCACCGGCGGCCTCGGTGGGGTGCATCGAGGCGCAGCGAACACCTTCGACATCAGCGCCGACCTGACGGAGTTGTCACTGAGCAACGTTGCCGTGGTCTCCGCCGGCGTGAAGTCGATTCTCGACATCGGCCTCACGCTCGAAACCCTCGAGACACTCGGCGTGCCGGTCGTCGCGTACGGGACTGCCGACTTCCCCGCGTTCTTCTCCCGGGTGAGCGGTCACCCCGCCCCGATGACGCTCGACACTCCGGCCGAGGTCGCATCCCTGATGGATGCCAAGTGGCGTCTCGGCATGGCCGGCGGCGTGGCGGTCGTCAACCCCATCCCCGCTGCCGACGAGATCCCGGCCGACGAGATCGATGTGATCATCGAGCAGGCATTGGCCGACATGGGCGCCAACGGCATCCACGGCAAGGAGGCCACCCCCTACCTGCTCGGACGGATCGTCGAACTCACCCACGGTGCCAGCCTCACCGCCAACATCGCACTGGTGAACAACAACGCCCGGCTCGGCGCACAGGTGGCGTCCGAGTACGCCGCCCGCTGACACCCACCCGGTGCCGACGGTGGCCGCAACACCAGGAGACCTGCACCCGCATAGACTTCGCCGCCACGGCCGCCGTCGAGCTGCCCCGATGATCCAGCGCCTCACGGCTCCCACCTCACGCCATCCCCACCACGGAGACACCATGCACCCCCAGCTCACCACCGCCCGGCCGACACGACGCCCATCTCGACTGCTCGCAGCCGGCGTCGTCGCCTGTTTCTCACTCGGCGTCGCCGCGTGCGGCAGCGACAGCGAGAGCGACGAAGCGTCCGCCGAAGAGCTCTTCTGCGAGGCAGGCGACAGCCTGCGAACCGACATCACCGCGCTCGCTGATCTCGACATCATCTCCGAGGGGACCAGCGGCCTGCAGGAGCGGTTCTCCACCATCGAAGCCGACATCGACCAATTGCGCGAGAGTGGCTCCGAGGTCGCCTCCGAGGAGATCTCGACCCTCGAAACGGCCGTGAGCGACTTCGGCACGACTCTGGAAGACCTCGGAAACGACATCAGCGCCCAAGGCGCCGTCGCCGTCGGCAGTGCGCTCAGCAACCTCACCAGCGCTGCGAGCGGTGTGTTCGACGCGTTGTCCTCGACCTGCGACTGAGCGGGTCACCCAGCGAGGATGCTGAGGGCGTCGCCGACGAGGTTGGCGGCGATCGCTTCACCCATCGTCGTTCATCCCTCGACTCGTCATGTGCGACACGCAAGATGCGGGTCGAAGCATCGACCCCCTGGCCGATGTCGAGCACTCAGGCGAGCAGCTTGGTCTTCTGCTGATCGAACTCCTCGGCGGTGATCACACCGTCGTCGCGGAGCTTGGAGAGCTTGGCGAGTTCGTCGGCCGTCCCGCTGGATCCGGCGGTCTCCTGCACGTACGAGCGGAACGCCGCCTCGTTGTCTTTCGCCGTCTGGATGTCGCGATCCCGCATGGAGCCACCACGAACGATCACGTACACGAACACACCGAGGAACGGCACGAGGATCGTGAAGATGCACCAGAGTGCTTTGCCCCAACCCCCCAGGTCGCGGCTTCGGAAGATGTCGGCGAACACTCGGAACAGCAGGATGAACCAGGCGACCCACAGGAAGAAGATCATCATGCTCCAGAACACACCCAACAGTGGATAGTCGTACGCAAGCATCAACGGGCCTCCATGGCATCAGGCGGCGCCCTGGTGCGCCGCGTGGTTCAAGGATCTCAGCCTGGTCCTGTACTGACATCACCCACTTCGGATGATCCCTCGACGGTTGTGACGGGATCTTCCTTGCCGCGTCGCGCCGTTCGCCTACAGGCGCGTTGGCAGGAAGTCCTCGTGATCGCAGAGCGCTTCGGCGACCTTCGAGAGCGCGCTTGCCAGCGTTGCGGTCTCGTCCTCGTCGAGCCGATCGAAGAGCAGTCGCTGCACGTCGTGGACATGCAGGGGTGCCACCTCCTCGATGTGCTGCTGACCAGCCGCCGTCAGGGTTGCGTTCTTCGCCCGGCCGTCGATCGGGTCTGGGGAGATCACGACGTCGCCCCGTTCGACCAGCATGCGGAGCCGGTGGGTGAGGCGACTCTGCGAGACGTTGGCAGCGTCGGCCAGGTCCGACAGTCGCATCGTGCTGTCGGCAGCCCCAGACAGCGCGACGAGGATCGAGTAGTGCACGACCAGGAGTCCGTGCTCTTTCAGGGTCCGTTCGAGTTGGGGCAGGCCACGATTGATGAAGACGAGCAGCGCGCGCCAGGCCTGCTGCTGTGTGTCGTCGAGCCATCGGGCGGTCTCCATCACCCCACGCTACTCATTGACACGACAACCATTTCTCGATAGCTTGACGTGTCAAGGAGTTGCCCCATGAACGTGCTCGCTTTCGCAGCCACGACCAGTCGCCAATCGATCAACCAACAACTGATCGAGTACGCCGCTCGCATTCTCGACGAGACCGACATCGAGGTCGACGTGATCGACCTCAACGACTTCGAGATGCCGATCTACAGCATCGACCGTCAAGTCGCCGACGGCATCCCGCAGCCCGCTCGCGAGTTCTTCGCCCGCGTTGGCGCTGCCGATGCGCTGCTGATCGCGTATGCCGAACACAACGGCTTCTACACCGCTGCGTACAAGAACATCTTCGACTGGGCATCGCGGATCGACATGCGGGTCTTTCAGAACAAACCGACCGTGATGCTGTCGACCTCGCCAGGAAGAAACGGCGGTGCCAACGTGCTTCGGGTCGCCGTCGACTCCGCTCCGTTCTTCGGCAACGACGTGCTGGCAAGCCTGGCGGTGCCGAGCTTCAACGATCACTTCGACACGACCACCGGATCGCTGATCGACCCGGCACTCGACGACCGATTCCGATCTGCGATCGCCACGCTGACCACCATCACCCCAGAGGCGACCCAATGACCGATCAACACATCACGAGGAGAACGACATGAACGACGAACAGAGCATCAAGGTGGCGCCAGGCGGCCCCTACATCGTGAGCGGCAGCGTTCCGATCACCTCGAAGATCCCCATCGTGTCCGAACACGGCGAACCACTCACGTGGAAGACCGACCCAGCGAGTGAGGTGGCCCCGCGTGCGGCGTTGTGCCGCTGCGGTGCGTCGTCGAACAAGCCGTTCTGCGATGGTACGCACGCCAAGGTCGACTGGGACGACGCCGACCACGCCCCAGACGGCACGTACGCCGACCGCACCAAGCGCTACGGCGGCGACGGCATCGAAGTCCACGACGATCGCGGCATCTGCGTGCATGCCGGCTTCTGTGGCAACCAGGCCACCAACGTCTGGAAGATGGCCGTCAAGACCGCCGACACACAGATCCGCTCCGAGGCCATCGCGATGATCGAACGCTGCCCGTCCGGCGCGTTGAGCTACACGGTCGACGACGAGACCATCGAGCCGGATCTTCCCCCGCAGATCGGTGTGATCCCCGACGGCCCCCTCTGGGTGACCGGCGGACTCGAGATCACCCGAGCCGATGGCAACGTTCTCGAAACCCGCAACCGGGTCACACTGTGCCGCTGCGGCCAGTCCGGGTCGAAACCCTTGTGCGACGGATCACACAAGGACGCGGGCTTCACGGGCTGACACAGCGTCGGCAGCTGTCGTTCAGCGGTGCGCTGCCATCGAGATGAGGGTGGCCGCCTCGCGACACTGCTGCTCGATTCGTTTCACGGCCTCTTCGAACGCACGCGGCGCCGAGCCGGTGGGGTCGGCCACTTCGGGGACGGCGGCGCGGAGATAGTCCGCAGCGCCGCGGTCGGCGGTGAGTTGCTCCATCCAACGCGCCACACCGTCGGGGTCGTCGCGGCCGATGGACCCGTCGACGTCCGCGGCGCGCGCCAACAGCTCCGGCAGGGTCACCGCCCGCCGAAACGCGGCCGGACTGAGCGCAGCGATCTTGACCACATGCGAACGCTCGGCGGTCAGGATGACATCAGCTCCATCGACCAACTCGACCGTCGTCGAAGCGCTGCGATGCTCGGACACGTCGAGGCCTCGTCGAGCCATGGCGGCCACCGCGTCCGGGATCGCCGGCAGCCCGACCTGACCGAACCCCGACGAACGAACGGTGACGGCGCCGACGCCCAGCATCTCGCCGAGCATCGCATCGAGTAGCGCCGCCGACATCACCGACCTCGTTCGGTTGTGGCTGCAGACGGTGAGGATGCGCACCGGGCGTTGCGAATCGCTCAACGCAGATCGAGCCCGAACACTTCGTGGAAGGCCTGGTAGTAGTCGTCGTCCTCGTCGATCGACCCGAGCGCGATCCAATCGCTGTCGTCGATGCGGTCGTGCAGTTCGGCCAGCTCCGCCCCACCCCAACTCACCGGATAGCGCAGCCGCGGCTCGTCCGCGGTGATCGCATCGTGGATCACTTGCGCGACTTCGAACGGGTCGGTGGCATTGGCCATCCCGGTCGCGTAGAACTGAAACATCCTGCGGTAGTGCGCCTCGTAGGCGCCGGTGGAGTTCGGGGCGTCGATGTTCTTCGCGAAGATCGCCGACTTGGTGACGCCGGGCTCGATGATCGCCACCCGGATCCCGAAGGGGGCGAGCTCCTGAGCGAGCCCCTCGCTCAGGCCTTCGAAGGCCCACTTCGAAGCCACGTACGGCGACTGGGCGAGCGCCGCGATCCGACCGGCGACCGAACTGATGTTGACGATCGTGCCACTGCCGCGCTTGCGCATCTGCGGCAGCACCGCTTGGATGCACCGCACGGCACCACAGAGGTTGACGTTCATCACGGAGAGGTACATCTCCGGTGGGCACTCCTCCGCCACCGAGTTGCCGCCGACGCCGGCGTTGTTGACGAGGTGATCGACACGACCCGTGGCGTCGAGGATCTCGGCGAACCCGGCGCGCACCGAGTCGTCATCGGCGACGTCGAGCTCGAACAGCTCCACCGACACGCCGGCCTCGGCGGCCATGGCGCGCAACTTGTCGGCCTTGGCCACCGAACGCACGGTGCCGGCGACCCGATGTCCCCTCGACGCAAGGTGAATCGCCGTGGCGCGACCGATGCCGGAGTTGGCCCCCGTGACGACGGTGACGGGCTGGTCGGCGGGTGGTGTGCTGTTCGACATGGCGCCGAGCGTACGTCACCTGGTGATCGAGGATCGGATGCTCGACATCCAGTCGTCCGCTTCACGCCAGCGGGCGTCCGCGTGTTCTCGTGCCGAGTCGGCCTGATCACCCGACGCCGGGTAGGAGCCGAGGAACTTCACGCGTCCCTGCTTCGCGTGCAAGGCCCGCATCGTGTCGGCGAGGAGTTCGTCGGCGACGTGCGACTCGGCGTAGACGACGAAGCAGTAGTCGCCGAGCCCGCCCGCCTTGGTGGGACGGCTCGTCAGGTTCGACAGATTGATGCGACGGGCGGTGAACTCCTGCAGGATCGACACGAGGCTGCCAGGTTCGTCGGCGCGCTGGTAGATCACGAGTGCGGTCTTGTCGTTGCCGGTCGGCGCCGGGATGCCGTCGCGGGCCACCGCGACGAAGCGGGTCTGGTTCCCGTCGTGGTCGGCGATGTCGGATGCCAACACCTCGAGGCCGTACATCTCCGCGGCGACACGCGGGCCGAGCGCTGCAGCGTCGAGCGCGTCACGTTCACTGACCAGCCTTGCGGCGTCGGCGGTGCTGTAGGCCGCCAGGATCTCCACCTCGGGCAACTCGTCGCGCAGGTATTGGTGGCACTGCGCGGTGGCGACCGGAATCGAGTACAGATCACGAACGTCGGCCAGCGCAACGCCGGGCCGCGCGAGCAGGCAATGCTCGATGTCGATGACGATCTCCCGCTGGATCAACAGGTCGTAGTCGAAGGCGAGCGCATCCTGGGTGAAGTTCACCATGCCCTCGATCGAGTTCTCGATCGGAACCACCCCGAGATCGACCTCTCCTCGATCGACGGCATCGAGCACGTCGGGAACGGTGCGGTAGGCAACGTGCTCGGCGTCGGCCAGGTCGGCCTGCGTGAGCAGCGCCTGCTGGGTGAAGGTTCCGAAGGGTCCGAAGAACCCGACTCGTTTCGCCGTCGGCAGTGCCATGGGGGCTCAGACTACGGCGACGGGAATCCACGTGGCACGATGTTCTGGTGGATGAACTCGGCCTACGGGCGCTGCTGGACGACGTGCAGACCGGTGCGGTCTCCGCCGATGATGCGGTGACGCTGCTGCGACGGCTCCCGTTTGCCGACGTCGACGGCGCGAGCGTCGACCACCACCGCCACCTCCGCTCCGGTCTCCCGGAGGCGATCTACGGACCGGGCAAGAGCCCCACACAGTGCGTCGACATCGTCGGCGAGCTCCTGGCGAACGGCACCGGCCCGGTGTTGCTGACGCGCGCCGACGACGCCCAACGCGCCGCGTGCATCGGGGCGCACGGACCGGCCGCTGAGGCGAGCCGAAGCATGCTGTGGCGCGAACCCGGCGCCGTCTCGGCGACGAGGATCGCCGTCGTCACCGCCGGCACGAGCGACATCCCCGTCGCGGACGAGGCGGTCCTGGCGCTTCGCGCCTATGGGTTCGATCCGAGCCTGATCACCGATGTCGGTGTGGCGGGCCTGCACCGTCTGCTCGCTCGCCTCGACGAACTCACGGAGGCCGATGCGCTCCTCGTCGTTGCCGGGATGGAGGGTGCCCTCGCCAGCGTCCTCGGCGGACTCAGTGGCGCACCGGTGGTGGCCGTGCCGACGAGCGTCGGCTACGGCGCCGGTCTCGACGGTGTCACCGCCCTGCTCGCGATGCACGCCTCGTGTGCCAGTGGGGTCACGGTGGTCGGTATCGACAACGGGTTCGGCGCTGCCAGCGCGATCGCCCGCATGTTCACCTGGCCGAATCGATGACCGGTCGGACGCCGACACCACGGCGTGTCGTGTGGTTCAACTGTCAGGCGGGAGTGGCCGGCGACATGACGATGGCCGCGCTCGTCGACGCTGGCGCCGACCCCGACGCGATCGCCCACACGATCGCCGGCCTCGGCGTCGACGGATACGCCCTGTTGTTCGAACAGGTCCAGCGTTGCGGCGTCCGCTCGACCTGGGCCAACGTCGTGATCGACCACGACGGAGACCACCACGACGACCATGTCGACAGTGACCAGGGCGACGATGGCCATGTCGCTCACCGCCCGGCGCGCGAGATCCTGGCGATGCTCGACGCCGCCGACCTCCCCGACCGGGTGCGCCACCGCGCGCGAGCGGTGTTCGAACGCCTCGCCGAGGTCGAGGGCGCGATCCACGGAATCGATCCGGCCGACGTCGAACTCCACGAGGTCGGGGCGCTCGATTCGATCATCGACGTCGTCGGCGTCTGCGCGGCACTCGAATCGCTCGACATCGACGACGTGCGATGCAGTCCCATCGCCGTGGGCCACGGCTCGATTCGCAGCGCCCACGGCACCATTCCCAACCCGGCACCTGCCACCGTCGCCCTGCTGGCAGACGCCAATGTGGCGACCGTCGGCGTCGACACCACGATGGAAGTGTCGACGCCCACCGGGGTGGCCCTGATGACCACCATGGCAGCCGGGTTCGGGCCCATGCCGTCGATGGTCGCCGAGGCGGTCGGCTACGGCGCAGGCACTGCCGACACATCCGAGCGGGCCAACGTCGTGCAGGCGGTGGTCGGCACCATCGGGGCCGAGGCCGATCGCGCCGCCAGTCGAGGCGACGGCGACGGCACGCCCGTCGCACTACTCGAAGCCAACCTGGACGATGCCACCGGCGAGGTCCTCGCCCACAGCGTGTCGCAGCTGCTCGCTGTTGGCGCACACGACGCCTGGATCACCCCGATCGTGATGAAGAAGGGCCGACCAGCGCACATCGTGAGCGCCCTGTGCGACCCGTCGACGGTCGGCGCCGTGCGCGAGGTGCTCGTCCGAGCGACCGGCACACTGGGCGTGCGGATGACCACGCTGCGCCGTTGGCCGCAACGACGATCCGAGATCTCCATCGACCTCGACGGCCACATCGTCAGGGCCAAGATCGCCGACCATCGCGTGAAGATCGAGTTCGACGATGCCGCTGTTGCGGCGGCCGCACTCGACGTGCCGGTACGCGACGTGCTCGACCGGGCCACCCACCTGGCACGGGAAACCAACGCCGGGACCGGCGAGGGGCACACCTAGGCTCCCTGCCTCGTGGGATCGATCGCCGTCAGCAACCTCGCCTGGAAGCTGCCGGGTGGCGACGAGCTGTTCTGCGATGTCGGCTTCAAGGTCGGCGACCGAGACCGCGTCGCGATCGTCGGCGCCAATGGCGCCGGGAAGTCGACCCTGCTGAAGCTGATCACCGGCGACCTCACCCCGACGGCCGGAACGATCAGCATCGACGGGCAGATCGGGGTGATGCATCAGCTCGTCGGCACCGCCGACCACCCGGCGACCACGGTCCGAGAGCTGTTGCTGTCGATCGCGCCCGAGCGTCTTCGCGTCGCCGCCGAACGGTTGGCACGCGCCGAGGCCGTGCTCGTCGACGCACCGATGGAGTACGCCGAGGCGCTCGCCACCTGGGGTGACGCCGGCGGCTACGACCTCGAAGTCACCTGGAACGAGTGTGTCACCCGAGCGTTCGGCGAGTCGTTCGACGAGGTGCGCGACCGTCCACTGCGAACGCTCAGTGGCGGCGAACAGAAACGGCTCGCTCTCGAAGCGCTCCTACGCAGCGAGTTCGACATCCTCGTGCTCGACGAGCCCGACAACTTTCTCGACGTCCCCGCCAAACGATGGCTGGAGCGACAGCTCGTCGACACACCCAAGACCGTGGTCTTCATCAGTCACGATCGCGAGCTGCTCGCCGCAACGGCCACCAAGATCATCACCATCGAAGCCTGGGGGTCCTGGACGCATGGCGGCTCGTTCGCCGACTACGCCGCAGCAAAACAGCGCGAGCACGACAAGCGCGAGAAGGATCGCGCGCTCTACGACGCCGAACGGCACCGCCTGGAGGAGTACGTGAAGCTGATGCGCGTACGTGCCAGCGTCTACGAGTCGTTCGCGCCGAAGCTCAAGGCCGCCGAATCCAAACTTCGTCAGTTCGTCGACAAGCACGAACGGCCTCCGGAGGTACGCGACCAACACATCGATGTCCGCCTCGGTGGCGCACGAACCGGCAAACGCGCGGTGATCTGCGAGGGCCTGGAGGTCGCTGGACTCACCGACGCCTTCGACCTGGAGCTCTGGTACGGCGAACGTGTTGCGGTGCTCGGCGGCAATGGCGTCGGCAAGAGCCACTTCCTGCGTCTGCTCGACCAGGTCGAGCCAGACGTGCAACGCGACGAGCGCCACCACACCGATCGCGTCGACTTCGATGGTGTGGCACGCCTCGGCGCTGGAGTGCGACCCGGGCTCTTCCACCAGACGCATGAGCACCCCGAATGGAGCGGACGAACGCTCGTGGAGATCCTGTACGACCACGACGTGGTACTCGGCCCAGCGATGGGCATGTTGCGCCGCTACGAACTGCACGGCTGCGCGGATCAGACCTTCGACACGCTCTCAGGTGGCCAGCAGGCTCGATTCCAGATTCTGCTCCTCGAGCTGTCCGGAGCCACCCTGCTGCTGCTCGACGAGCCGACCGACAACCTCGACCTGGTGTCGGCCGAGGCGCTGGAGCACGGACTGGCCCAGTTCGCCGGCACGGTCGTGGCGGTCACCCACGATCGCTGGTTCCTGCGGGGGTTCGATCGGTTCGTGGTGTTCGGCGACGATTGCGCCGTCACCGATCACACCACGTTGCCGTCGGCGTGGGAGTGACGCCTGATCAGGCGGCGTTGGCGAGTGCGCCCTGGATGAATGCTGCGATCTCTTCGGCCGGCCTCGTGCCGCTGGAGCGATCGAGGACGGTGCCATCAGCGTCGACGACCATCATGTAGGGGAAGCCGCCACCACCGTTGACCGCGAATGCTTCGGAGTCCGAACTGTCGGCCATCACCGGCCACTCGGCGGGCCAATCGTTGTCGAGGAACCACTGCGATGGCGGGTAGTTCGGGGCCGTGTTGTCGACCCCCGTGCTCACGGCGACCACGTTCGTGCCCTCGGGGATGCCGGAACGGTTCTTTGCTTCGATGAGTTCGGGAACCTCGGCGTTGCAGGCCGGACACCAGTGCGCAAGAAACACATACAGCGTGGGGCCGTCGGTGGCGCCACCCACCGTGAGGGCCTGGCCGTCGAACGTGGCGCCCTCGACGACCGGTGTGGCCATGCCGATTGCGGGATCGACCGCCAGCGCCGCATCGAGCGGCGGCAATGGCGTACCCGTCAGCGTGACCTCACGATTCTCCTCGACGTCGTCGCCGTAAGTGACCTCGGTGACTTCACCGGGGGCGACCACTCCATCAGAACTCTCGTCGTCGCCGCCGGAGAGCAAGACGGCGAGTCCGGCGAGTCCGACGACGAGCACGACCGCTCCGACGACGATGATTGCGGTGCGGTTCTTCACGAAGTTGGCTCCATTTCGGGCGCGGATGATGGGTCGTGTTCCGACGGTTGCGTCACAGCGTCGGGTGATGAGTCGAGTCTGGCGGGAAATCGCACCAACAACAGTATGAGCACGGTGAGAAACCCGATCAACGCCATCGATGCCAGCGTGAGGAATCCGAACTCGCGGAACCACACGAACGTGCACGACGGACCGGTGAGTTCGCACTCGCCGGAGTCGAGCGCCGGACGCCACTCGATCAAGGTGTGCCAGCCGGCGATCGCCGCACCGATCGCCGCGAGTGGCACCGCATACCAGCGGACACCGGGGTCTCGGCGAAGTGCGCCGACGAGCAGGATCGGCACCAGTGGATACATGGCGATTCGTTGGAACCAGCACAACCGGCACGGAACGAACCCGGCGACCTCGGAGAAGTAGAGACTGCCGATCGTGGCGCCCGCGGCGACGAGGAAGCCGAGCCAGACGCCCGCATCGCTGATCGTCGACCCCAAGCGGGCCGCGCCGTCGTTGCCGAAGGCGGTGGCGATGCGCAACACGACCAGCGACAGCGCACCGAACATCGCCGCGAGCGCGAGCAGCCCGACGAACAATTGCGCTGTCTCGGTGTCCACCCCTCAAGTATGCAGCGGCGGAAGTGCGCTGCGATGGCAGTACGTTGCGTCGTCGATGTCGACCGACGCGTACACGGTCCACTCCGTGCTCCCGGACGGGCGGACCGCCAAGGCCACGCTCACCGAACTGCGCCGCACCCGACAGCGCCGCCGACTCGGCGACACCGACTGGTACGACATCGGGTACCGCGTGTACCTGTTCGCACTCGTCGGGCTCACCGTGGTGGTCCTGGTGTCCGATGCGATCGACGGAGCCATCGGCGACGGGATCGACAGTGCCGATCTGCTCACGCGCGGGCCCTCGGTGATCGGCCTGATCGTCGTGGTCGCCTTCGCGCTCGGCGTTCGCAGCGGCGCCGACGGCGGTCCCGTCGCCGTCGAGGTCGCCGACGTCCGCCATGTGCTGCTCGCCCCCATCTCACGGCGCTCCGTCATGTTGCGACCGGTGGCGCAGCGCCTTCGCGCGGCCGCATTCGCGCTTGCCCTCGGCGGCGGCGTGCTCGGGCAGTTGATCGCCACCGAGGTCGAGGGGTCGCGCACGGCGTGGGCGGCCGCGTGCGCAGTGTTCGGCGCGATCACCGGCGTGACGTTCGTCGCGACCGCAGTGCTCGCACACACCCTGCGACTGCCGCGCTGGGCAGCGAGCGGCCTCGCCATCGGCGCCGTCATCTGGCAAGCCGCCGTGGCGTGGGGCATCTGGAACGACACCACGAGCGGTCTGGCGCGTGTGGCGCCGGGCAACCTCGCTGGACGCGTGGCGCTGTGGGGCATCAGCCAGCGACCGATCGATGTGATCCCGATCGTGATCGCACTGGTGATGGCAGCTGCAGCACTGTGGATGGGCGGCAAGTTGCGCATCGAAGCGCTTGCCCGACGCGGCGAGCTGGTGTCGCAGTTGCGCTTCGCCGCCACCGTGCAGGACCTGCGCACCGTCGTGCAGTTGCGGCGCCAGCTGCGCTCCGAGGTGTTGCGGAGCCGACCGTGGGGGCAGCGACGCGCACCGTCACGGCCGCCGGCACGGGGCGCACCTCGCGGCCGAATCGCCTCGACGAGCGACGGACCGATCGAACCGGCGCGCACTGCGGTGTGGCGACGCGACAGCCGTTCGCTCCGGCGACTGCCGGCATCGCGCCTCATTCGGATCTCGCTGCTCGCGGCGCTCGGCGGGGCCGCTGCTGCGCTCACCGTGTCGGCATCGCCACTGTTCGGGCTGCTCCTGCTCGCAGGACTGTTCCTCGTCGGGCTCGAGTCGCTCGAACCGCTGTCGCAGGAAGTCGACCGGCCCGACCTCACCGACGGCATCCCCATCGCACGCGGGTGGATCTACGCCCACCACCTGGTGGCCTCGGCAGTGCTGCTCGTGTTCGTGGCGATGATCGGCGCCGGGGTGGCGCTCGCGATCGAGCCCGATCTCGGCCCGTTCGCCTTCGCGGTGGCAATTCCGATGGTGTGGGCAGGAGCGATGGGCCCGGTGGTGGTCACCGTGCTCGATGCGCCAACACCACCCAGCGCCACCACGCTGCTCGGTGCGCCGCGCAACGAGGCCAGCATGGTTCCGCCCGAGTTCGCCGGGTTCAGCACCGCGCTGCGCACCCTGCTCCCGGTGGCCCTCAGCGCCGTCGCCACCGCTCCGGTGTTCGTCGCCACGTTCGTCGACGACTCGGCAAGCGTCAGTCGGTCCGTCATCGGGCTGGTGTTGTTCATCGGGTTGGTCGTGCGCTGGGTGCGCCGCCGAGATGTCTGGGCGGTCAAGACACGAGCATTCTTCGAAGAAGGGCGAGCTGCAGCTTCATGAACACTTCCCGTTCCAATCGGCCACCATCACGGTCGGGCCGGCCGCCGTCCCAACGATCGAAGGCCCGCCCCGCCGGCAACGATCGCCCCACGGGCCCCGGGTCGGCCGGGCCGTCGAAGCCACCCGTCGAACCCGAGCCGACGCGGTCGGCACGCACGGGGCCGCCGGCGGCGATCGAGACGTTCGGCCTCGCGAAGGCGTACGGCGACGCACCCGCCCTGTCGCCGCTCGACGTGTGCATCGAACTGGGCGAACGGATCTCGCTCATCGGCCACAACGGCAGCGGCAAGACCACCCTGATGCGGATGCTGGTGGGAATGCTCGAGCCATCCGAGGGCACCGCCACGATCGCAGGGCAACCGATTGGCTCGCTCGAAGCGCGCGCAGCGGTGTCGTACCTCGCGGATCAACCGGTGTTCTATGACGACCTCACCGTCTGGGAGCACCTCGAGTACATCGCCCGCCTGCACGGCACCGACGACTGGGAGCAGCAGGCGGTCGACCTCGTCGACATGGTGGGGCTCATGGAACGCGTCGACGACCTGCCGATGACCTTCAGCCGCGGGCTGAAGCAGAAGGCAGCGCTCACGATGGCCTTCGTGCGACCGTTCGACGTGATGCTGATCGACGAGCCGTTCGTGGGCCTCGACCGGCTCGGCCGAGAGGCGTTGCTCGAACTGCTGACACGAGCCCACGGCGACGGCGCCACGCTGGTGGTGGCCACGCACGAGCTCTCGAGCGTGCAGGAGAGCAGTCGACTGATCGCGCTGAGCAACGGGCAACTCACCTTCGACGGCGCACCTGGCGACGCCGACCTGGCCGCGCTCACCGAGGGCGCCCGCGCCGACGCGCCGCCCGATCCCGACTGATCCGGCAACTCACCGGTCGATCTCGGCACCCGGCGCAAAGAGTTCACCTCGGCGACGCTCCACCTGATCCCTTCGTGGTCTAGCATTCGCCGCCATGCAGGAGTTCTCTACAGTCACCGCTTCGTCCTACGACGCCGAGTCGCTCGCCCCGTTGCTCAACGAGAAGGCAGCCGACGGATGGTCGGTCGTGTCGATCGTGGCTGCCGGGAGCAACGTCGTTGCGTACCTCCAGCGTGAGGCCGACGAGTCTGCAACCCCCGAGACCACCGAGACCACGACCCCCGAGGCCGCAGCAGCCCCCGCCGCCGCAGCGGCGGTCGCACCGGCCGAGACCCCCGCCGAGGTCGACGAGCCAGCCGGATGGGCAGCCGCACCCGACGACACCTCCGAGCCCGCCCCCGCCGCCGAACCCCCCGCCGCCGAGCCAGCAGCGGCGGCCGAGCCCGCACCAGCCGCCGCCGAGCCCGCCGTCGCGGAGCCCGCACCCGCCGCCGAGCCTGCACCCGCCGCCGAGCCTGCAGTGCCCGCCGGGTGGTACGCCGACCCGTCGGGTCGCTTCGAGCTTCGCTACTGGGATGGCACCGCGTGGACCGAGCACGTGTCACGTGGCGGCCAACAGTTCACCGACGCCCCCGTCGCCTGAGCACCGGACGCCTCACCGCCGCCCCCGGAAGGATCGGCCACGGACCGACGCGGTCGCGGTGACCTGATCGCCGTACCCTGGGACCCATGCGCGCCACCTCCATCGGCCATGCCGGCATGCTCGTCGAAACGGATGCCGGATCGATCCTCTGCGATCCCTGGTTCGTTCCGGCCTTCTTCGGGTCGTGGTTCGTCTTCCCACGCAACGACCAGCTCAGCGATGACCTGCGCGACCGCATCGAGCGCGCCGACTTCCTCTACATCTCACACCTCCACGGCGACCATCACGACGAGCCGTGGCTGCGTGAGCATCTCCGACGGGACATCCCGATCCTCTTGCCGGGCTACCCCACCCGGGAGCAGCACCGCACGTTGCAAGCGCTCGGGTTCACCGAGTTCATTCGCACCGTCGACACCGAAGAGCTCGAGATCGCCCCGGGGCTCACCATCGCCATCCACGTCGAGACCTCGATCACCGACGGTCCGGGCGGCGACTCGGCGATCGTGATCTCCGACGGCGAGTCGATCCTGGTCAACCAGAACGATTGCCGCACCAATGACCTCGGCCAGTTGCGCGCCCACGGCCCCGTCGACCTGCATTGGCTGCAGTTCTCCGGCGCCATCTGGTATCCGATGGTGTACGACCTCCCCGACGACGAGAAGCGCCGCTTGTGCGACGCCAAGGTCAACGCCCAGTTCGCACGTGCGATGCGCTACGTCGAGAACATCGATGCACGGTACGTCGTTCCCAGCGCTGGACCGCCGGCCTTCCTCGACGACGACCTGTTCGCACTGAACATGATCGACGGCGACGAGATGAGCATCTTCCCCGACCAGACCCAGTTCCTCGCTCGCCTCGCCGACGTCGGCCGTCACGGCGTGATGAACGTTCCGGGAACCACCATCGACATCCGTCCCGGGTCGATCGAGGTCACCCATCCGATGCCCACTGCCGATGTGGAAGCGATCTTCACCGACAAGCGTGCCTACCTCGAGGCCTACCAAGCCGACTGGCGGCCCTGGCTCGCCGAACTCAAGGCCTCGTGGAATCCACCGAGCACCGATCTGCTCACCACCCTGCGCGACTGGTGGGAGCCGCTGCTCGAGATGGCCCCCACACTTCGCGCGCAAGTGGGCGCAAACATGCTGATCAACGCCGGCGATGTCGCGGTGCTGGTCGACTTCCCGAATGGCGAGGTGCGTGCGCACGACGGCGAACCGTTCTCGTTCCGCTTCGACATCCCACGCGAGTTGGTCGAGACCGTCGCTGCCCAGCGAGCGGTCGACTGGAGCAACTCGCTGCTGCTGTCGTGTCGGTTCACGGCGTGGCGCGACGGCGACTTCAACGAGTACATCTACAACTTCTTGAAGTCGCTCTCGAGAGAACGCATGCGACGAGCCGAGGCCGAAGTGGTGCGCAAGCTCACCCCCAGCGATGTGCTCGACCAACTCGACGAGGACGACATTCGCATCGGCGACTACCTCGTCCAGCGGCGCTGCCCGCACCGCAACGCCGATCTCGCAGCGTTCGGAGAGATCGACGGGTGCGATTTCGTGTGCACGCTGCACGGCTGGCGCTTCGATCTCGAGACCGGCCGCAACAAGACCGCGGCCGACCAGCCGATCCGCATCCGACCTGCCACCTGAGCACCACGACCGCCAACCACCGGCGGTGGGATAGATTGGAAGCGTGCTGGACCTCGGGATCGACCTGAACCTCTGGCCATGGGTGTGGCTCGGCATCGCCCTGTTCTTCGCGCTGATCGAACTCACCGTGCTCGCCGGGTCGTTCGTGCTGCTCCCGTTCGCGGTGTCGGCACTCGTCGCCGCCCTGCTCGGCTTCTACGACGTCGCCATCGAACTGCAGTGGCTCGCCTTCGTCGGCGGTGGTGCGCTGATGTGGGTCCTGCTCTACCGCTATGCCAGGAACTTCGCCGGCGAGAGCGACCTCTCGCCCGGCGTGGGAGCCGACCGCCTCGTCGGCCTCGAGCGCGATCGTCACGAGCCGCATCGACCCCAACGACACCGACCGCCGCGGCCGTGTGAGCGCAAGCGGCGAAGTGTGGGGTGCGGTGTCGAAGTCCGGCCGACCAATCCCGCAGGGAGCCCATGTCCGAATCCTCGAAGTCAACGGCACCCGGGTCGTCGTCGAAGAGGACACCGGCGATGCCTCCGACCCCCCGTCCGTCTCACCAACGTCGCCGCCACCACCGCCGCCACCATCCAGCTAGCCAGGAGTTCACATGAACCCATTCGCCATCGTCCTGATCGTCATCGCACTCATCGGCATCGGCGTGCTCGTGAGTTCGGTCAAGATCGTGCGGCCCTATCAGCGAGGTCTCGTCGAACGTCTCGGCAAGTACAAGACCACGCGGGAGCCGGGACTCAATCTGATCCTGCCGTTCATCGAAACGATGCAGCTGATCGACATGCGCGAGCAGGTCGTCGACGTTCCGCCCCAAGAGGTCATCACCGCCGACAACGTGGTGGTGTCGGTCGACGCCGTGGTCTACTACGAAGCCACCGACCCACAGCGACTGGTCTACAACGTCGCCGACTTCTTCACGGCGATCACCAAGCTCGCCCAGACCAACCTCCGCAACCTGATCGGCGACCTCGAACTCGACCGAGCGCTCACCTCGCGTGACACGATCAACACGCAACTGCGAGACGTACTCGACGACGCCACCGACAAGTGGGGTGTGCGGGTCGTGCGAGTCGAGATCCAGCGGATCGATCCACCACCAGACATCGTGTCGGCGATGCACGCCCAGATGCGTGCCGAGCGCGACCGCCGCGCCACCGTCACCGAGGCAAAGGGCTACCAGGAGGCTGCGATCGCCCGCGCCGACGGCGAACAGCAGGCCGCCGTGCTCTCGGCCCAGGGTCGCAAGCAGGCGGCGGTGCTCGATGCCGAAGGTCAAGCGCAGGCGATCGAGCTGCGCGCCAATGCCGAGAAACTGCAGTTGGAACTGATGGGTGAGGGTGAAGGCAACGCTGCCAAAGCCCGTCTGACCGGCATCAAGGAAGCCGCCGCCGACAAGGCCGTGCTCACCGTCGAGTACCTCCAAGCCCTGGAGCGCATCGGCGACGGTCGTGCCACCAAGCTCGTGATCCCGGCCGAGTTCTCCGGGTTGCTCGGCACGGTGGCAGCCCTCGCCGCGGCGAGCAGCGACGACGACACCGACGACGAGGTGCGCCCGAAGGGTGGGCTTCCGGTCCCCGATGACGACGAGCGCGTCGACCTTCCCGAGCCGGCCCGTTCGGAGACGCGTCGATAGCCATGCGCCGCGCCGACGCTCCTGCGGCAGGGTGGTACCCCGACCCCGAGAGCCGCACCAACCTACGCTTCTGGGACGGGCTCGACTGGACCGAGGCAAAGCGATCGCCGCCCAGCGAGGCCGAGCTGCTGTCCTTCGAACAGCGCGAAGCGTTCGAGGCCGCCCATCGCTACGTGCCACCGGCCGTCGAACCCGCCATACAGGCCGCTCGGGGCGCGCAGAGCTGGGTACGCAGCGGCGACTCGCAGCAGATCGTCGACGACGTGCGCCGCGCCGCGCGCGACGAGGTCGACCGAGCTGCCGACATCTTCTCCCGACGTGCACGCCAGATGCAGAACGACATCGTGCCGCTGGTGTCGGAGTACACGAATCGGCTGGTTCGGTGGATCCGATTCGCCGCGATCGTTGCCGTGGTGTTGTTGATCGCCTACTTCGTCTTCCAGGTCGTTGCTCAGGCCAGCCTGTTCGAGTGGATCGGCGATCGGATCGACAACTTCACCGACGACCAGAACGGCGCCGGCTCGGTTCGCTCCGCCATCGCCACGCTCATCTGACCTGCGCGACCACGCTGAGGCGGTAGGTGAAGTGGTAGGTGCCAGGGCGCAGGCGGTAGCGGTCGAGCACGTCGGGTCCGCAGCTCCCGGTGCCGAGGCCGCGGTGAGCGACGTCGGCGTGCACCACCAGCGTGCGCCGAGGTTGCAGGTCGGTCTCGTGGCCGGCGGCGTACAGGTCCTCGGTGGTCGACCTGGTTGCTGACACGTGCATCGAAACGGGGTCGAGGACGTCGAGACGTACGACGGTACCCGTCGCTGGCTCGATGAACTCGAACCATCGACAGTCGGTTCGGAGTCCGAATTCCTGCGGGACCAGATACGGCGAATCGTCGACGCCGGCCTCCCACACGCCGAGCACCGCACCGCGATTGCGGTCGGGGTAGTTCTCGAGTGGCCCCCGCCCGTACCAGCGGAGCCGGTCGAACCCGGGCCGCAACTCGAACGACACACCGAGACGAGCCACGTCGTCGATCTCGTCGGGCACCACCACCGAATGCTGGTGGATGAAACCGCCGTCGGGGTCCACGGTGACCGAGTGTTCGTGTGCGACCAACTCATCGGCCGAGGTCCGATCGAGCCCGGCCTCGATCCAGTGACGAAGGCCATCGCCGCCCACCCCGATGCGACGGCCGAGGTCGGGCAACAATTTGAAACCGTCGTTGTCGACCGGTGCACGGAACAGCACCAGCTCCGGGCCGGTCCCCCGGATACCGAGCTCACGACGAGCTGCAACGTCGTTGGCTGGGCTCCCGATCGGGATGCTCGCAGCAGCCGGCGACGCCGCGCCGCGCAGTTCGATCTGGTCCCAGGCGACCCGATGGCCGGCCTCGGCCCAGGCGCTGGCTCGGCGTTGGGTCCAGCAGATCGACAGAGACACATCGTCGGCATCGGGCACCGAACAGGGCAGCGCCACGTCCACCGTCGAGCCCGGCCCAAGGCGGGCCAGGTCCGTGCCGTCCGCTCCGCCGAACGAGCCGGACGCTGCCACCTCACCGGCGAGCAGCAACTCCCAGGTCGCGACGAGATCGGACAGGTCGGTGAAACCGCGACGATTGGTGATGCGCAGCGTGGTGCGGTTGCGGCCGAGCTCGCAGACGACCGGCCGGTAGACCCAGGCCACTTCCTGCACGCCGGGGTGCGGCTGCAGGTCGGCCGACATCAGCCCGTCGGCGACGAAGTTGCCGTCGTTGGGGACATCACCGAACTGGCCGCCGTAGGCGAATCCCCGCTTGCCACTCGGCAGGGTGGTGAGGAGGCCATGGTCCTTCCACTCCCAGATGAAGCCACCCTGCAACCCTGGCGTGTCGGTGATGACGTCCCAGTAGTCGGCGAGCGACCCATTGGAGTTGCCCATTGCATGGCTGTACTCGCACATGATCAGCGGTCGCGTCCCCTTGCCACTGCGGCCGTACTCGACGATGGCATCGATCGTGGGGTACATCGGGCACACCACGTCGCTCGCCATCAGCCCGCCGTCGACCCAACCGTCGTGGAACACCGCTCCTTCGTAGTGCAGCGGTCTCGACGGATCGGTGCGGCGAATCCAGGCCGCGAGGGCGTCGTGGTTCGAGCCGTAGCCCGCTTCGTTCCCGAGCGACCACATGATGACGCTGGGATGGTTGCGATCGCGTTCCACCATGCGGGCGCCGCGAGACAGCCACGTGGAGCGGTAGCGGGGGTCGTCGCACAGGCTGGTGTTGTAGGCGTGGCTCTCGATGTTGGCCTCGTCGACGACGTACATGCCGATCTCGTCGCACAGGTCGAGGAACCTGGGATCGTTCGGATAGTGCGAGCAGCGCACCGCGGTGATGTTGTGTCGCCGCATCGCGAGCAGGTCGTCGCGCATGTCGTCGACCGTGACCGCCTTGCCGCGCACCGGGTGATGATCGTGGCGGTTCACCCCGAAGATCCAGATCGGCTGTCCGTTGACGAGCAGCTGCCGGTCGCGCACCTCCACCGATCGGAACCCGACGAGTTGTCTGTGGACTTCGGCGACCTCGCCCGCAGGATCGAGCAACTCGGCGGTGACCCGATAGCGCGTCGGTGACTCGGCCGACCATGGTTCGATGCCGGACACCTCGAAGTTCACCGTGGCGACGTGGCCGGAGAACAAGTACGGCAGCGCGAACTGGTGGGGAACGTCGATGGTCTGGGAACGGCCGATGCGTCGCCCACCCAGCGTCTCCACACCGAATCGAACTCGCCACCCCGGGCCCGGCGGAGCGAGCCCATCGATGGTTGCGCTGGCGGTCAGCGTGCCGACGGGAGCCGACGTTCCGGTGTCGCTCAGACGTGCGCCAGCGAGACCCGCGTCGCACACGAGCGACTCGATCCGGGTGGCTGCCCGGGCCTCGGCGTAGACCTCGCGGTGCAGACCCGCCATCCACCACTGGTCCTGGTCTTCGACGTAGCTGTGTGCACTCCAGCGCATCACGACGATCGCGATGTCATTGGCGCCCACCTGGACGAACTCGGTGACGTCGTACTCGCTGGCGAGGCGGCTGTCGGTGCCGTAGCCGACGAAGTCGCCATTGACGTAGAGGGCGTGCACGCTCTCGGCGCCACCGATGTGCAGGATCACCTGGCGGTCGAGCCACCGCTTCGGCACACGCAACTGCCGTCGGTAGACCCCGGTGGGGTTGCGGTCCGGCAATCGAGGCGGCGGACCGTGGAACGGCATCCGGACGTTGGTGTACTGCGGAAGATCGCCGACTCCCTGCAGCGTCCAGTTGCCCGGCACTCGCACCTTGGTCCAGGCGGCACCATCCGCGCTGGCGGTGATTGCGGTGGCAGGCACGCGGGCGGGATGCTCGAACAGCCGGAAGGCCCAGGTGCCGTCGAGCGATCGACGCCAGGGCGATGCCCCATCCGCCGTGCGAGCTTCAGGGCCGGAAGCAGCCGAATCGGTTGGTGGTCGCATCGACCGACGCCCGAGGGCAACGACGTGCGGGTCGGCCCATGGCTGCACGACTCCGAGAGCAGGAAGCATGGTGCGAGAGTCTCACAGACCACTCAGGCAGCGGGAGAACCGGCGGACTGCGGGCGAACCCGTGCGGGATGCGGGGTTCAGGCGCCGTCGTGCACCCAGACCGGGGTGCGCAGCGGCAAGATGCCACTGTCCCAGATCCAGTCCATCGCCGGCACACTCACGCGCACGCAACCGTGCGACGCGGGGTAGTTCGGGATGCTGTTCGAGCCGTGCACCGCCACGCCGCCGACGAAGTACTTCGGGCGGTAGATCCGACCGAGGTCGCCCTCCCACCAGCCGTCGGGACGCTGGCGGTTCACCTGGTGCAGACCGCTCGGGGTGAGCGACACGCCGGTGATCACTTCGCCGGGGGTGTTCTGGTCGAACTCGGTGTACGACTCGCCATTGCCGGTCGAGGTGTTGAGCACCCACTCGGTCTTGCCGTCGATCACGAAGTAGAGGAGCTGCTTGGCCTTGTCGACCTCGATCAGGGTGCCAGAGTTTGCCCGTGCGACCGGGCGCTGCGCCATCGACGTGAGTGCATCGGCGGTCTGCTGGTCGACGCGTCCGTCGGCGTCGAAGCCCATGTACTTCTCGAACGCCATCACTGCCTGGCTGGTGGTGAGGCCGTAGCTCCCGTCGATTCCGCCGAGCCAGAACCCGAGCTGGAGCAGACGTTCCTGGATGCGTGCGGTCTCCTGCCCGTTGCCGCCACCCACCGCTTGCAGCGCCGGCGACACCGCGCCCACTTCGATGATGTTCGACGGCACCTCGAGCTTCGGGGCGGCCGTGGTCGTGGTCGCCTCGGTGGTCGTCGGCGCCACGGTCGTGGTGGGCGCCTCAGTGGTCGTCGGCGGCACCGTGGTGGTCGTCGTGGTGGTCGTGTCGGCGGTGGTGGGCGGGGCCGCTGAGGCTCCTTCACCGCCGGTGCCGCTGTTGATCGCGGTCGAGCAGCCGGTGAGCGCGAGCGTGCCGGCAAGGGCCAGGGCGCCAACCAGGGCGCGTGCACGTTCGGAGGTCACCACGGCTGCCAGGCTACATGCAGATGCCGGTGCCATGCCGACGGGGGCCTCAGCGCCGTCGATCAGCGCGGCACGAACGGGGCGACCACGACGGGTCGTCGTGGAATCTTCGCCCACTCGAAGCCGTCGACCAGGCCGGCCAGCGTGACCCCGAGGAGGGTGTCTGCGAGCGACGAGATGATCCACTCGACGATCTCGTCGGCACCGACGCCGATCTCGCCGAGTTCGGCGATCGTCAAGGGCACGTCGCGTCGCTTCGCCAGCCGTTCGCCCTCGTCGTCGACCACTACGGGAACGTGCGCATACGACGGGTTCGGCAGGCCGAGCAGTCGTTGCAGGTGAATCTGGCGGGCCGTGGACGTCAGCAGGTCGTCGCCACGCACCACCTCGGTCACCCCTTGGGCAGCATCGTCGACGACCACGGCGAGGTTGTACGCGGGGACGCCGTCGTTGCGTCGCAGCACCACGTCGTCGACCACGCCACGGACACTGCCGTGGATCGCATCGTGGAACTCGATCTCCTCGCCGTTGGTCCGCAGCCGCAACGCTGGTGGGCGTCCGTCGCGGTGTCGCTGTGCACGGGCTGCTGCGGTGAGGTCGCGGCACGTTCCCGGATACGAACCGGGTGGCCCGTGTGGGGCTTGGGACGACGCCGCGATCTCCGCTCGGATCTCGCGACGGCTGCAGAAACACTCGTACACCAGGTCCCGGTCGGCGAGATCGGCGATCGCGGCGCCGTATCGATCGAAGCGCTCGGACTGGCGAACGACGCCGCCGTCCCAGTCGAGCCCGATCGTGGTCAGATCGCGGAGTTGCGACGCTTCGATCTCGCGGCTCGCCTGCACCCGATCGAGATCTTCCATCCGCACGAGGAACGGTTCGTGGCGCGAGCGCGCCGACAGCCAGGCGAGCGCGGCGGTGCGCAGATTGCCGAGATGCAGGTCGCCGGTGGGCGATGGAGCGAAGCGGCCGGTCACGGTGCCAGTGTCGCAGTCGATCGGTGCCGACTGCACCGATCCCGTACAGTCGGGGCCATGCGGTGTCCCACCTGCGAGGCCGAGATCGAGGTCGGCGTCGGCGAGCACCCCGGTTCGTGCTCGAACTGCGGCGCAACGATCGAGGAACCCTCCGCCGACGCGCCAGATGTCGACCCCGATGACGAATTCGACGACGAACCGACCCAACCCATCGATGCCACCGCACCGGTCGATGCGCCTGATCCTGCGCCAGTCGACGACGTCACCGAGCCCGTGCAGGCCGTTGCCTTCGCTCCCCCGGTGCCGATCACCGAGCAGATGCTGGTGGCCACGCCGACGATCACCGATCAGTACCCCGTGGTCGAGATGCCTGCGCCGATGCAGGCGGTGTTCGACGGGTCCGACGACATCGCACAGTTCCCCGAGCCGCGCGAACCGTTCCGCCTGCGGGTGATCTTCCTGCTCTCGGTCTTCGCGGCGGCGGCGATGTTGATGACGATCGTCGCCACCGTGGTCGACATCCGCACGACGCGCCCCACGGCCGGCATCGTCACCGGTTCCCGAGTGCTCGACGACTTCGGGAGCAACCTCGGGCTCGCGGGGTTCATCGGTGCTGCGGTGCTCGTGGTCGGTTCGTTCCTGTCGTGCTTCGGGTTGCGCTGGGGCGCGGGGCTCGCTGGCGGTGCCGGGCTCGCGCTCGTCGGTTGGGCCGGGTTGTCGATCGGGCTCGCGGAACTGCCGATCGCCGTCGCCGAGTCGATCACACGCACGTCGACATCGCCGGAACCGTTCACGTTGCGGGTCACCCGCGACATCGGCTGGTGGTTGATCGTCGGGTTGGGGGCAATCGGTCTGATCGTGTTCC
This sequence comes from Ilumatobacteraceae bacterium, assembly GCA_963793335.1. Taxonomy (GTDB): domain Bacteria; phylum Actinomycetota; class Acidimicrobiia; order Acidimicrobiales; family Ilumatobacteraceae; genus Sva-07. Next base: position 75,597 of record CAWBZS010000005.1, read on the forward strand.
TGGCGTCGCTGCGCTGGATCGGCACCGGACGACGCGTAGCGCTCAACCCGATGATCGCGGCACTCACTGCGGTGGCGATCGTGGTGCTCGGTTTCGGGCCGCTGGTCCCGGTGGGCAACGCATCGTTCGCCGACAACTTCCGTTCGACCGATCCGCTGCGCGATCTCCCGGCGGCGTTCTTTGCCGGGCGGCTCGGCCAGGTGGGCCTGGTGGTGCTCGCCGGTGTGGTCGGCATGTTGATCGTGCGCAGCTACGGCCTCGGCCTTGCCATCGGTGGCGTGAGCGTGTCGGTGTGGCTGTGGGTGAGTTCGTACTCGGAGATCGGGGTCAACCCGGTCGGCATCGCCGATCGAAACCCTGGGGCGGACAACACGATCCCGCACGCCGTCACCACCGTCGGGGTGGTCGCATCGCTGGCGTTGCTGCTGATCGCCTGCAGCATGGCGACGTGGCGTCTCACCCGCTCACGCGGCGCTCGAATGCGTCAATGACGTTCGATGCGCTCCGGTCGCTGGGCCGGTCGACCGAGTGGACGATGGTCGACAGCACGGCGGTGCGCGGCGACGTCGGGCATCCGCAGGGGTTGTGCCGCTGGCCGCCCGAGCAGGTCGGCGACCCGTCGGGGGATGGCTGGTTGGTGAGCACGGTGCATCCGGCTCGTGCGGCGGGTGAGCTCGTCGTGGTGGCGGGCGACGGCGAGGTGTTGCGCCGAGTGGAGGTCACCGACGGCGAGCGGTTCCATCCGGGAGGGTTCGCCCTCGACGGGTCGGGTTGTTGGATGGCCGTTGCCGAGTACCGGCCGCGGTCCACCACCACGGTGATGGGGTTCGACGACGATCTGTCGCTGGTCGAGTCGTTCCCGTTCGACGATCACCTCGGGGCGATCTGCCCGCTCGACGACGGCACGTTGTTCGCCGTGTCGTGGGGGTCGCGCCGTTGGTATCGCCTCCACACCGACGGACGAATGCTCGACCAGCGCACGACACCGACTCGCTGGGTCGACCTGCAGGACATCGTCCGCATCGACGGTCGACAGGTTGCCGCCACCGGCGTCGGCGATGTCGATACGCCCGACGGGGCCGTGCAGCTCGGCGGTCTGGTGGTGATCGACGTGGATGCGATGGCCATCGTGCACGACACGCCGATCGCCGCCTGGATGCCCTCGGGCCGCACCGTCACCTACAACGGCGCGCATCTCGACACCGAAGGTGACGGCTCCTCGGCCGGCGTGCGGCTGCACTGCCTGGTCGACGACGTCACTGCGTCGATCGCCACCTGGGACACCACGCCGCGCTCGAGACCCCCAGACGCGAAGAAATCCCTTGCGTAGCAAGGGATTTCTCGTGCGCGAGGGGGGACTTGAACCCCCACGCCCTTTCGGACACCAGCACCTGAAGCTGGCGCGTCTGCCATTCCGCCACTCGCGCAAGTGGAGGACCAAACGTTAGCGCCCGCTGAGATCGTTGGCACGCGCGGCTGCGGTGAGCGTTCGATGCACCGTCGGCGCTCACCTCTCACCGCAGACTTGGGGCGACGGGGAGGGGGTGGACGTCGGGAGTATCCTTTCCAGCTTCCTATGGGATTGCAATCACTGGAGCACCGTCTGGAGCGTATGGTCGATGGCGTGTTCTCTCGTCGTTCCAAAGGCTCGATCCGTCCGATCGAACTCGGCCGTCGTCTCGTCCGCGAGATGGATGACAATCGCTCGGTCGACGTCAAGGGTCGCCGCATCGTTCCCAACCACTACACCGTGGTGCTGAACGCCACCGATCACGCAAGCTTCAACGAGATCGAAGACGCCCTCGTCGCCGAACTCACGGAGGCGGCCCGCGAGTACGCCCGCGAGGAGGGCTACCACTTCATGGGTCCGGTCAGCGTCGACCTCACCGTCGACAACGGCCTCAAGAGCGGACGCTTCAACATCATCAGCCAACTCCGTCAGGCGACCACGGGCCCCGGGATGGGCGCGCTGGTGCTGCCGTCGGGCAACCGGGTCGACCTCGGCAGTGGCGTGGTCACCGTCGGCCGCCTCCCCGAGTGCACCATCTCGATCAACGACGCCAACATCAGCCGCAACCACGCTCAGGTCAAGGCCACGGCGTCGGCGTACGTCGTCGTCGACCTCGGCTCGACCAACGGCACCATGGTGAACGGCATCAAGATCGCCGGGGAGCAACGGCTGCGCGACGGCGACATCATCAGCTTCGGTTCCACCCACGTGCGCTTCGAGGCCTCGTGACCGAGCGGGGCAGCCGCTCCTGATCCCATGACCGATCAAGTACTCACCATCTTGAAGTTCGTGCTCCTCGGACTGCTCTACCTCTTCTTCGCCCGCGTCCTGTGGGCGGTGTGGAGCGAGGTGCGCACACCCGTGCGGCGACCGATCGTCAACGCCCCCCAGCGGCCCACGGCACCGAACTCGTCGGCGACGATGCCGATGGGCCGGCCCGCGGCCACAGCTGCTGCAGCGGCAGCGACAGCACCACCCGCCAAGAAGGGTCGCGGTCGCAAGCGGGACAAGAGCGCTCGCAGCCGCGCCACCCGCCTGGTGATGATCGAACCCCGGACGCGGCGCGGCCTCACGATCGCACTCGCCGACGATGTCACGATCGGCCGAGACCCCGGCTGCACGATCACGATCGACGACGACACCTACATCTCCCAACGCCACGTTCGGTTCTTCGACTTCGACGGCCAGCCCATGGTGGAAGACCTGGGCTCCACCAACGGCACGTTCCACAACGGGAGCAAGCTCAGCGGCACCAAACTCCTGCACCCTGGCGACCGTGTCCAGGTGGGCACCACCGTGATCGAGGCCCAATGATGGAGACCAACTGATGGCCGAGATTCGTGTCGGCGCCGTCACCCACCCCGGGATGGTGCGCCCCCAGAACGAAGACAACCTGTTGGTGACCGACCGCCTCTTCGTGGTCGCCGACGGCATGGGCGGCCACGAGGCCGGCGAAGTGGCCAGCGAGATCGCGGTCGCCCGCATCGGCGAATTGCTCGACGGCGACGACACCCCCAGCGCCGAGCAGGTGGTGGAAGCAATCCGCATCGCCAACGGCGACATCTTCCGAGCAGCGATCGCCAACCCCGGCCAGCAAGGCATGGGCACCACCGTGACCGCGATCGCCGTGATCGGCGATCCGTTCGCCGGTCGTGCAGCCCCCAACATCGACCTCAACGATCCAGCAGCCAACGACGACACCGACACGGTCGACCCCGACGGTGCCCCCGGCGATGTCACCCCGGTGGTGCCAGCCGAGCCGAGCGAGGCGCTGATCCTCGCCAACGTCGGCGACTCGCGCACCTACCTGTTCCGCCACGAACGTCTCCGCCGCGTCACGGTTGACCACAGCTACGTCCAGGAACTCGTGTCGACCGGCCACATCACCGAAGACGAAGCACGAAACCACCCACGCCGCAACATCATCACCCGCGCCCTCGGCATCGAACCCGAGGTGCGTGTCGACTGGTGGACCCTGCCGCTGATCCGCGGGGACCGGTTCGTGTTGTGCAGCGACGGCCTGGTCGACGAAGTCGACGACACCGACATCGCGAGCACGCTCGAACTCGAAACCGACCCACAGGTGGCAGCCGAGCGCCTGGTCGAGAAGGCCAACGAGGCGGGCGGGCGCGACAACACCACCGTGATCGTCGTCGACGTGCTCGAAGGCGACGACCCACCCGACCCCACCCAGGAACTCGACCTCGTCCCGGTCTGGGCCGAGGAGGGCACCGATCCGACTCCTGCCGGCACCCTCGAGCTCGACGCCGACTCCGCAGCGACCGCCGGCGACCTCGCCGCCGCAGCCGAACAAACGGCCAACGACCGCACTGCGGCCGGTTCGACACGCACCCACCTCAGCCGACGGAGGGTGGTGGCCGGCTTCGTCGCCGCCGCGCTGGTCGTGGTGGCGTTCGTGGTGTTCTCCGCCTGGGCACGCAGCGGCTGGTTCGTCACGTTCAACGACGACGACCAGGCGATCATCTACCGCGGGCAACCCGGCGGCGTGTTGTGGATCGAGCCAACAGCGGAGAATGCCGCCGGTCCGGAACGTGACCAATTCGACACCGACGTCGCCATCGAGATCGACGACGAGCCGACATTCGACAGCTTCGAAGACGCCCTCGCGTTCATCAACAGCGGCACGACGACGACCACCACCACGACCACCACGACGACCACGACCACGACCACGACGACGGTGGCACCCAGCACCACGACCAGTCCGTGAGCACCACCGACACCGCCGAGCCCACCTGGTACGCCGATGACGGCGCCCCGGTGCGGAGGCCGGAGTCGCCACTCGCCCGGAGCCGTCGCTCGACCGAGCTCACCCTGGTGGTGATGGCCGCACTGATCACCGGCGCCGCGTACACCGTCACCGCACTCGGCACCAACGCCGAGATCCCGCCCGGCATCGTGGTCTTCGTGGCGATCCTGCTCGGGCTGCTGCTGTTCGCGCACGTGGTGGTGCGCCTGGTCGCCCGCGGCGCCGACGGCACCTTGCTGCCGCTCGCTGCACTGCTGCACGGCATCGGTTTCGTGATGATCACCCGACTCGACGACGAACTCGCCGGGTTGCAAGCCACCTGGAGCCTGATTGCCATCGGGGCGTTCGTCGGCACGCTGCTCGTGGTGCAACGAGCGAGCGACCTCGCCCGATACAGCTGGCTGTTCTTCTTGACCGGGGCGATGCTCCTCTTGCTCCCGCTGGTCCCGGGCATCGGCCAGAACATCAATGGCGCCCGCATCTGGGTGAGCATCGGCCCGATCAACTTCCAGCCAGGCGAATTCGCCAAGATCTTCCTTGCGATCTTCTTCGCGTCGTACCTCGCCGAGCGGCGCGAACTGATCGCCGCGTCGACGTGGAAGGTCGGCCCGCTTCGTCTGCCCGAACCCCGCTACATCGCACCGATCCTGCTGGCGTGGGGATTCGCCGTCGTCGTGATGGTGTTCCAGCGTGACCTCGGCTCATCACTGCTGTTCTTCACGCTGTTCGTGGTCATGATGTGGGTCGCCACCGAACGCGTCGCCTATCTCCTGTTCGGCGGGGTGTTGTTCGCCGGCGCCGCGTGGTTCTCGTGGACACAGTTCAGCCATGTGCAGCTGCGGGTGAACACGTGGCTCGACCCATGGGCCGACCCACTCGACGACGGCTACCAGATCATCCAGTCGCTCTACGGCCTGGCCGACGGCGGACTCACGGGTACCGGCCTCGGCCGAGGCAACCCGGGTCAGGTGCCCGAAGCGCAGAACGACTTCATCTTCTCCGCCATCGGCGAAGAGTGGGGCCTGATCGGCGCATCTGCGGTGCTGATGGCGTTCGTGTTGATCGTCGGCGCCGGCCTGCGCATCGCGCTGCGCACCGATCGCACCTTCGAGAAGCTGCTCGCAGTCGGCCTCACCACGATTGTGGGCATCCAAGCCTTCATCATCGTCGGGGGGGTGATCAAGGTGGTGCCGCTCACCGGTATCACCCTTCCGTTCGTGAGCTACGGCGGCTCGTCGTTGGTTGCCAACTATGTGCTGCTCGCACTGCTGATCCGGCTGTCGGACTCGTCGGCGCGCCGCCTCGGGGAACTCCCCGACGACCCGACCCCGACGGAGCGGTGGAAGGCGTGGCGGCTCGGTCGTCGACTGCGCGACGATCCAGCGCACGACGAGCACTCGGTGGACGCATGAACCGCCAGATCCGCCAGCTCGCGCTCGGGCTGATGGCCTGCTATGTCGTGTTGTTCGTGGCACTCAACTACTGGCAGGTGGGCCGAAAGCAGGAGCTCGACGCGCGGTTCGACAACACCCGGCAGGTGCTCCGAGAGTTCAACAAACCACGCGGACCGATCATCACCGCCGACGGCGTGGTCGCTGCCGAATCGTTCCCGACGGCGCCGGGTGAGCCCTACGACTTCCGCCGCGAGTACCCGACTGGCGATCTGCTCGCCGACGTCACCGGCTACTTCACCCTGTCGTTCGGTTCCACCCAGGTCGAGCGTGCATACGGCGACGTCCTCACGGGGTCGACCGCCGAGCAACAGGTGCGCGGGCTCGGCGATCTGCTCACCGGTGGCAGCGGCAGCACCGGCACCGTCGAGTTGGCACTGCGCCACGACGCGCAGCAGGCAGCGCAATTCCTCCTCGGCGGTCAGACCGGTTCGATCACGGTGATCGAGCCCGACACCGGCGCGATCCGAGCGATGTACAGCAACCCCACGTTCGACCCCAACACGTTCGTGAACGCCGACTTCGCCGTCGCTCAGGACGCCATCACCGAACTCCAGAACGCTCCCGGCAGCCCGCTGCTCGCCCAGGCGTACCAGGAGCGATACATGCCCGGCTCCACGTTCAAGGTGATCACCACCGGCATCGCGCTGGAAGACGACCTCGTGACGACCTCCTCGGAGTTCGTCGAGGAACGCGAGTGGGTGCCACCACAGACGACCGACCCGATCAGCAACTACAACAACACCATCTGCGGCGGCGATCTCCCCACGGTGTTCGCACGCAGCTGCAACATCCCGTTCGCACAGATGGCGGTCCTGCTCGGACCCGACGCGATGGTGGCCGGCACCGAAGCGTGGGGCATCGGCGAACCGCTCCCGATCGACCTGCCACGACCCGCTGCCAGCACCTTCGGCGCCAACGACACGCTCGACGAGGAGCTGCCACTGCTGGCCATCCGGGGCTTCGGCCAGAGCGAAGTGCAGATGGTGCCACTGCACATGGCCATGGTGGCGGCCACCGTCGCCAACGGCGGCCAGATGATGGAGCCCTATGCGGTGCAGGCCACGTTCGACCAGGCCGGGCGCACCCTCGACCGCACCAGCCCTGCGGTGTGGAAGACCCCGATCTCCCCACAGACCGCAGAGATCGAACGCCAGATGATGATCGGTGTGGCCGAGCGCGGAACTGCCAGCTGCTGCATCGCGCTCAACGGCGGCATACCGGTGGCCGCCAAGACGGGAACCGCCGAGCTCGGTGTGGAGTCGAACCCCGACCTCTCGCACGCCTGGATCGTTGCGTTCGCTCCGGCCGACGACCCGCAGTACGCGGTGTCGGTGGTGCTCACCAACGTGCAGTCCACCGCCGACGTGGCAGCAACCGGTGGTCGGTTGGCCGGGCCGATTGCCAAGGGCATGCTCGACTTTCTCCTCACCGGCCCCGGCGCAACACCACTGACCCCTGACGCGGGAGGCGGCGGGTGAGGCGGCTGCCGGTCACTGGTGCCGACCAGTCGGTAACCTTGCGCAGCGCCGTGGGACGACACCGCGGCAGAGGAAGCACACAGTGAGCAACAGCGGGCCGGCGACGGTCATCAACGACCGATACGAGATCCACAAACGGATCGGCCGCGGCGGCATGGCCGATGTGTTCTCCGCGCGCGACCTGCTGCTCGATCGCCAGGTGGCCGTCAAGGTGCTGTTCCCCGAGTTTGCGACCGACGCCAATTTCGTCGAGCGATTCCGCCGCGAAGCCCAGTCGGCTGCCAGCCTGTCGCACCCGAACATCGTCAACGTCTACGACTGGGGCAAGTACGAAGGCACCTACTTCATCGTGATGGAGGAGGTCCAAGGGCGCACCCTTGCCGAGGTGCTCACCACCAACAAACAGCTCACCTCCAAGCAGGCCGCCGAGATCGCGAGCGAAGTCGCCGCTGCCCTCGGCTTCGCCCACGAGAACCACGTCGCCCACCGCGACATCAAGCCGGCCAACATCCTGATCGGCTCCAACGGTCAGGTGAAGGTGGCCGACTTCGGCATCGCCCGCGCCCTGAACTCCCCCACCGAGGCGAATCTCACGCAGGTCGGCTCCGTGATGGGCACGGCCACCTACTTCTCCCCGGAGCAGGCCCAAGGAGCGCAGCCCGATCCGCGCAGCGACCTGTATTCGCTCGGCATTGTGATGTACGAGATGGTGGCCGGCAAGCCGCCCTTCACCGGCGAGAATCCGGTGAGCATCGCCTACAAGCAGGTCCACGACAAGCCGCAGCCGCTCGTACAGATCGTTGCCGACGTCCCACGGTCCTTCGAAGCGATCGTCGCCAAGCTGCTCGCGAAGGACCCGACGATGCGCTACCCGAGCGCAGCGGCCGTTCGTGACGACCTGCGCCGTTTCCGCAACGACGAACCGGTCGAAGCGCTGACGGCCGCGAACGACGCGAAGACCCGTCAGGCGGGAGCGGCCACCGCTGCGGCGGCGGCGGCAGCAGCAGCAGCAGCCGCAGGCAGCGCCAATGCCACCACGATCAACCCGTCGATGCCACCGCCGACCGACATGGTTCCCGCTGGGACCCCTCAAGCGGCCGGCGTGCCATCGGGCGGCATGCTCGAAGCCGGGTACCCGATCGGTGCGTCGGCGGACGCCGACTACTACGACACCAACACGTCGCGAACCGGGTGGTACACGCTCGGCGCCTTCGTGGCGCTGATCCTGCTCGTCGTCGGCGGCGTCCTGCTGTTCCAGGCGCTCGGCAATGAGAGCGCCAACGACGCGCCCGAGCAGTTCGTGCTCGCCGACTACACCAACCAACCGTTGCAGCAGGTCACCGCCGAACTCACGGCCAGCAACATCAGATTCGTCACGATCGCCGAGGAGGACAACCTCGTCGCCCCCAACTTCGTCCATCGAACCAACCCGGTTGCGGGCACGCTGATCCTCGAGAACCAGACCGTCGAGGTGTTCTACAACCCGGACACGCAGCTGGTGCCGATCCCGAATGTGATCAGCCTGCCGCTCGACGAAGCGCGCACCCTGCTGGCATCCGAAGGGTTCGTCGTCGGAGCAGTCACCACCGAAGAGCGCGACGACCTCGCACTCGACACCGTGATCAGCAGCGATCCAGCGGCGGACACGCCGGCCCTGCAGGGCTCTGAGGTGAGCCTCGTCGTCGCTGCGCCTCCGTCGAGTGTGGAGGTTCCGGGCGAGGTGATCGGCATGGCCGAGGTCGATGCTCGCGCCGTGCTCACGGGAGAGCCGTACCTGTTCACGGTGACCGCCGACGTGCGCTCGAGCCCCACCGTGCCGGCCAACACGGTCATGGAGATCCGGCCGGGGCCAGGTGAACTCGTCGAGATCGGCAGCAGCGTCGTCATCATCGTGTCGAGCGGGCCCGAAGACGTGAGGGTTCCCGTCGTGGTCGGGCGTACCGAGGCACAGGCTCGCAACACCGTGACCGAGATCGGCCTGATCCCCGTGGTCGCCTTCAGCGATGGCGAATTCGGGCCGGCGGAGGATGGCCGCGTGATCTCTCAGAGCCTGTCCGTTGGTTCCCAGGTGCCACCGGGCACCGAGATCCGGCTCGTGGTCGCTCGCAACACGGCTCCGCCTCCCACCACGCCCACCACCACGACGAGCACCACCACGACCAGCACGACGAGCACCACCAGCACCACGACAACCACCACTGTGCCCTGACCCCGAGATGCACCAGGGCGTCACGTTTGGTGTCTGACACCAAACGTGACGCAGCGACGGGATCAGGTGGTGCGGGCGAGAAACGTGGCGAGCAGGTCGTGGCCGTGCCCGGTGAGGATGCTCTCCGGGTGGAACTGCACGCCCTCGACGTCCAGGCTCCGATGCCGGACCCCCATCACCACACCATCGGCGCTGCGTGCGGTCACCACGAGCTCGGGCGGAATGCTGGCGGGTGCCAACGTGAGTGAGTGGTAGCGGGTCGCCGTCAAGGGTGACGGCAATCCGGTGAACACCCCGGTGCCGTCGTGATCGATCGGCGAGGTCTTGCCATGCATCAACTCCGGGGCGCCCACCACGTCCGCGCCGTAGACGTGCCCGATCGCCTGATGACCGAGACACACCCCGAGCACCGGGGTTCCCGCCTCGGCAAACGCTTCGATCGCGTCGCAGATGATGCCGCTGGTCTCGGGCCGGCCCGGACCGGGCGACAGCAACACCGCGTCCGGGGCCATCGCGACCGCCTCGTCGACGGTGACTTGGTCGTTGCGCACCACGATCGGATCGGCCCCCAGCTCCCCCAGGTACTGCACCAGGTTGTAGACGAAGCTGTCGTAGCTGTCGATCACGAGCACCCGAGGTGTTGTAGTCACGCCCTCAGTATGGGCCGCGACCACCGCCGCAGCGATGCCGGTTGGCCTCGGGTCAAGAACGCGCGGTGCGTTCCATCGCCTATGCTCGATCCACCATGGCTCCCCCGAAGCGAAAGACGGGCGGCGGACGGGTCACACCGAAAGGCACCCGACCGGAAGACCGCTACACGACGTCGTCCCCCAAGGACACCCCGCACGACCACCACGAGGTTGCGGCCTCATCGCGCTACACACCCAAGGCACAGCCCAAGCAGTTGGTGCCACCGCACTGGATTCCGATCATCATGCTGGTGCTGCTGATCGGCGGCGGTTTGGCGATCATGGCGCGCTATCTGATCTTCACCGACAGCAACATCCCGACGCTGATCGGTCTCGTGATGATCCTCGGCGGCCTCTACACCGCCACCAAGTGGCGGTAGCGGGCCCCGCATCGCGCACCCGATTGATGAGCGGTCGGGTCGTCATCGGACACTCGTACCGCCGCCTCGACACCTGAGCCGGCGACGGCGTGCAGCTGACCGAGGATGGTGCGGAGGTCGTTCGGGCCGTGCTCCGCGTCGACGACGTTGTTCGGCGGCAGCGTGGCGGTCACGACAACAGCATGGCCGACAGCTGGCGACGCCATTCGACCGACGGTTTGTCGGACTGCACGCTGGCGGTCGCCTGCTGGTCGAGGGGCAGCACGCCGGGCACCCGCTCGAGCATCACCTTGTCCTCGGCACCGATCGCCCGGTCGAAGGCGATGATCTCCTCACCCGACGTCGAGAAGTCGTCGTTGCGCCAGACCACGAACGTGAAGTAGCTGGTGGTGTCGTCGATCGGCGTTGTGCACAACAGCAGCAGGTGCTCGAGGCCGGTCTCGTAGTGGATCGTGCTGCGCACGACGAACGGCAGGTGGAAGCCAGTGCTCATGCGGCGGTGCACGACGTCGCCGTCCTGCCCCGACACCGTGGTACCGCCGATGTCGTTGCGTGCGTCGATCTCGTACTGGTAACCGAACCAGCCGTCGTCGAGCGGTTCGACGTGCAGCTTGGGGATCTCGGTCTTGTCCTGGATGCCGAACGTGCCGACGTGCACCCACGGGAAGTGCGAGAAGTCCATGAAGTTGTCGGTCATCCGCGTGGCCGACGTGGCCCAGGTCTCGACCCCACTGTTGATGCGTCGATAAACGGGGTCGTCCTCTGCGGACATCAACGGGATCGTGCCGACTGGTTCGTCGGGGCAGATCCACACGAGGCCGTAGCGTTCCTCGACGTTGACCACCGGAAGGTGGGCCGCCGGCGGAATCGGCCGGTCCGTGCCGGACGACGGGATCTCGACGCAGCGGCCACCGTCGCCAAAGCTCCAGCCGTGGTAGGGGCACGTCAGGCGGCCGTTGTCAACGGTGCCGATGCTGAGCGGCGACTCGCGGTGCGGGCACCGATCGGGCGCCGCGACCAGCGATCCGTCCGACGACCGCCAGAGCACGTAGGACTGGCCGAGGAGTCGGACCTGGACCGGGGCGTCGGTGACGTCAACGCCTTCGGCAACGACGTACCACTGGTGGCGAAGTGCCTCGTGTTCCACGAGCATGAGGGGCAGCCTTTCCGATCCCGCGGGATCACGTAGATGGACTGATGGTCGCACGATGCCCGCATCGAGGGTACGGCCGAGCCTGCGGTACTGCATGGCCATCGGAGATCACCGCTCGACGTCAGGTGGCGTCGCGGTGCGGCCAGGGGCTGAGGACGGTGAGGTCCGCGCGCTCGAGGAGATCACGTTGCCGCTCGGCGGCTTCGGCGTACAGCGCATCGGTGTCAACGGTGAGGACTCGACCGTCGCCGACGACCTGGCGTCCCGCGATGAACACGTCGCGAACGGTACGGCCGTCGGAGCCCCAGACGAGTTGGGTGGCGATCTCGCCACGCGGGGTCCAGCCGGGCGTGTCGGTGCGGTGCACCACGAGGTCGGCCTGTTTGCCGGACTCGATCGAGCCGATCCGGTCGCCGAGGCCGATCGCGTCGGCACCGGCAATCGTTGCGAGCGCGAACACCTCGTGCGCTCCGAAACGCGTCGGGTCGAGCCGAGCGTCGCGGGCGATCCCCGCGGCGAGTGCAGCGGTGCGCAACACGTCGATCGAGTCGCCTGCGTTCGCGGCGTCACAGCCGAGTGCGACCCGGCCGCCTCGTTCGACGATCTCGGCGTGGCGCGAGTTGGCGACGACCCCCTGGCCGAGCCGCAGGTACGCCCAGGGACAGTAGGCGATCGCCGTACGCGACGACAGCACGAGGTCGACCTCGGCGTCGTCCAGCCACACCCCGTGGCCGATCAGCAGGTGCTCGCCGAGCACACCCAGGTCGGCGAGATGCTCGACCGGTCGACGGCCGGTTCGTTCGAGGTATCGCTCTGGGTCGGACGACGTCGGCGACAGGTGCATGGTCATCCCGGTGCCGAGTTCACGGGCGAGGTCGGCTGCGCCGCCGAGCAACGCGTCCGATGCCAGGTCGTGACCGACCAGCGTCACCCAGCCCTCGACGAGCCCACCGGTCGGGTACGCCTCGACCATCGCCCGTTGCCGGTCGAGCACCTCGGGCGCCAGCGCAGCGTAGGGACCAACCTCGATGTCCCATCCCCAGACGCCGATCGTCGCTCGAAGACCGACCGCCTGGAGCCCCCGGGCGACTGCGTGGCCGTCGGCGACGGTGCCGGCCTCGACAACCGTGGTCACACCGTTGAGCACCGCTTCGACCGCTGCAACCATCGCCGAGACCTCGTCGTCACGCGATTCGTGGGCGTCGTGGAGCGGCACCGACCAGTCGAAGATCGCCGCACCGGACGGCAACAAATCGGGGATGCAGCATCGGACCAATGGGTCGCCGGTCAGATGCTGGTGGGCGTCGATCATGCCCGGGGTCACGACGCACCCCGAGACATCGACGGTGACCGCGTCCGGATGCGCAGCGAGCAGTTCGGTCGTCGAACCGACCGCGACGATGCGGTCGCCATCGATGACGACCGACCCGCCGAGCAACACGTCACGGTCGGGGTTCATCGTGACGACGTCGCCGCCGACGAGGACCGTCTGCCTGGTCACTTCAGCCCACGCACGAACGGTTGCGACGCCAGGAGGTCGCCGGGACGCCGGTGAGCGCATCGCGCACGCGCTGCATGGTTCATCGTGGTGATCACTCGATCTGTCTCCGATCCCCGATGTCGGGCGCAGGTCTAATGGTCAGACCATAATCCGAGGTGCGGCGCGGTGCCAATCGACTGGGCTGATCGGGTCAGATCGGGCGGTCGATCATGCTGCGCTCGACCGCTTCGAGGTACTTGTTGCCCTCGCACCTGGCGGCGACGACGTCGCCGGACGCGATGGCGCCGGCGAGGGCCGAGTGCTGCTGTGCAGCCTCTCCGACGAAGTGGCGCACCTCGTCACGATTCGCAGTGTCGGACGGCACCGATTCGATGCCCTCCGAGCGGAACAGCCGCGCCACGACCTTGCCGTACACCTCGACCAGCAGTGGATTGCCGCACGCCCGCGCGATCAGCGCATGGAACTCGTGGTCGAGTCGACGAAAGTCGGCCAGATCCATGTCGCCGTCGAAGCCTCGGGCCAGCGCCAGAATGGCCACCCGCTCGTTGTCGTCGGCTCGTTCGGCCGCCAATTCGATGATCGGTAGCTCGAGCAGGCGGCGGGTCTCGAACAGGTGACGAACGAAGTCCCCGCGATCGTCGATCGGATCGAAGCTCACGTCGGGGAGCCGCTCTGCAACGTACGACCGATTGCCGCGCCGCTCGATCACGCCGAGCGAGATGAGGCCCTGCATCGCCTCACGGACCGATGTGCGCGCCACCCGGAACTGCTCGGACATCGCACGCTCAGAGGGAACACGAGCCCCCGGCTCCATCGTGCCGTTGACGATGCGCTCGAGCAGCTGGTCACGGATCTGTGCGCTCACCGTCTCACGCGTGACCGGTTCGAAGTCCGCAATCGAGGTGAGGCGGGAGCTGGTGGTGGGCGTCATGAGGAGCGTGATGACCGGCCGATTGTCAGACCATCGGACAGAGACTACCCCACCGCATCCGGCCCGCCGAGAAACCGACTTCTCGGTCTGACCATCAGACTCTCGAGAGGCTCTGGTCGTGGCGCATCGCGGTACGTTGATCTCACAGATTCCGAAAGGCTGGACCAATGAGTGAACCCCGACACGACCTGCGTCCCAGGACACCCCGATGGACCCACACCGCATTGCGGGTGTCCGAGATCGATGCCACCGTCGACTGGTACACCGAGTTCACGCCGCTCGAGGTGCTCGATCGCCGGGAGGACGACGACGGCTACGGTGCCTGGCTCGGCCATTCCGACAGCGGCGAGTTCCCGTTCATCCTCGTGATCGCCCAGTTCCACAAGCACCGTGACCCGTTCGCTTCGGCGCCGATCGATGGTTCGGGCCCGTTCAACCACATGGGCATCGAAATGCCCGATCGCGAGGGCGTCGACGAGGTCGCACGGCGCGCGGAGGCCGCCGGCTGTCTTGCGATGCCGCCGACCGAGATGCCCGACCCGATTGGGTACATCTGCATGCTCCGCGATCCCGACGGCAACATGGTCGAGTTCTCCTACGACCAGGGCGTCTACGAAAAGGTGCGCGAGGTCTGGGGTGCCCGGACCGCCACCGACGGCTGAATCACACCGCTGTGACTTCCCACACGTTGTCCACACCACTGTGGACAACGTTGTCACTGCCGGCCTGCACGCGGGCGCACGACCAACTCAGTCGTAGAGCGGCGCGACCTCGGTCATGTCCTCCAGACAGTGTCGCGGCGGGGGTGGGTCTTCATCCGGGGCCATCGTCAACTTCAACTCCACCCCGCAGACATCGCATCGATACCTGCGATTCACCTTGCGCAACTCACCGGTCGGCGGTGGCTCAGGCGGCATCGACGTCATCGACCGCAACATCATGATCCCGGTTTTCCACAGGACGTAGCCGAGGAACACGCCGACCCCGACCCAGATGATGGTCGAGACCGCAGGCATGGTGTCAACCTACCCGTCGGTCGCTCGGCTCCGATCCCGCCCGAAGCACTATCTCGAATGTGCATGTTTCTTTGTATTGCTCGATGTGTGACACTGTTCGCATGACCACCCTGACTCCGCTGTCCAGCATCGCCGAGGTCGACCAGTCCACGGCCGGGCGCACCGTTGCCCGAGACTTCCTCGAACTCGTCCGCGCCAATCCGAACTCGCCGTCGCTGCACTCGATGCGCGACGACGGCGGTTGGAATTCCTGGACCTTGCAGGAGTTCGCTGATCAGGTCGCCAAGGCGGCGGCCGGATTGGCATCCGTGGGCGTCGGGGCGAACGAGCAGATGCTCCTGATGATGCGCAACCGACCCGATTTCCACTGGTTCGACGCGGCGGCACAGTTCTTGCGGGCAACACCGGTGAGCATCTACAACTCCTCGTCGCCCGAGGAGATCCAGTATCTCGCCGGGCACGCGGAGGCCCGCGTGGCGATCGTCGAGGACAGCGGTTTCCTCGACCGGATCCTGCAGGTTCGCGCCGACCTACCGGTGCTCGAGCGCATCTACGTGATCGATCCGCCCCAGGGCCCGCTGCCCGACGGCGTGTACGCCGCTGCCGACTTGCTCGACGTCGGCAGCGCCGACCTCGACGCGCTCGCTGCGGAGACACAACCCGACGACATCGCCACGTTGATCTACACCTCCGGCACGACCGGGCCGCCGAAGGGCGTGATGATCAGCCAGTACAACGTCGTCTACACGATCGAGATCCTCCGACGCTCGATCCACTTCGACGACTTCGTCGGCATGCGAGTGGTCTCCTACCTGCCGATGGCGCACATCGCCGAGCGCGCGGTCAGCCACTACCAGGCGATGATGCTCGGCTACAGCGTCTACTGCTGCCCCGACCCCAACCAGCTCACGGCCTACCTCAAGGAGGTGCACCCGCAGCTCGCGTTCGGTGTGCCGCGTGTGTGGGAGAAGATCTACAACGGCGTCAACGCAGCCCTCGCCGCCGACCCGGACCGCAAGGCCCAGTTCGACGACGGCGTCAACGCGGCCATCGAGATCCGCCGGTCGAACATCGACGGGACCTTCACCGACGAGCAGCAGGCAACACTCGACTTCCTCGACAGCGTGGCGTTCTCGAACGTCCGAGCGCTGGTGGGCCTCGACGCCGTGGAGCTCGCGATCACCGGCGCCGCGCCGATCCCGCCACAGGTGCTCGAATGGTTCAACGCGATCGGTGTGCCGATCGCCGAGATCTACGGCATGTCGGAGACCACGGGACCGATGACGTTCTCCCCCGAGCGCCCCAAGATCGGCACCGTCGGACGCGGTTGCCACGGAATGGAGGTGGTGATCGCCGACGACGGCGAAGTGATCTGCCGGGGCGGCAACGTCTTCCAGGGGTACTTCAAGCAGCCCGACAAGACCGCGGACACCATCGTCGACGGCTGGCTGCACTCCGGCGACATCGGTGAGATCGACGACGAGGGCTACATCAAGATCGTCGACCGCAAGAAGGAGCTGATCATCACCTCCGGCGGCAAGAACATCAGCCCCGCCAACCTCGAGGCCGCGCTCAAGACGATCCCGTTGATCGGCCAGGCCGCCGCGATCGGAGATGCACGCAAGTTCGTGTCGGCGGTCTTGGTGCTCGACCCCGAGGCTGCCGCAGTCTGGGCCCAGGCCAACGGTAGAGCCGGAGCGTCACTCGGCGAGTTGGCGGTCGACCCCGACGTGATCGCCGAGGTCCAAGCCGGCATCGAGCAGATCAATCTGCAGTTCGCGCAGGTCGAGCAGATCAAGAAGTTCACCCTCGTCGGCGAGGAATGGATGCCCGACAGCGACATGCTCACCCCCACCTCGAAGCTCAAGCGACGCGGCGTGAACGCCCGCTACGCCGATCAGATCGAGGCGATGTACGTCTGAGCACTGCGATCACGCCAGGGGTCAGACCCCTGGCGTGATCGACCCATCGGGCGACTCCTCCGGCGCTTCGATGCCGAAGAGCGTGTCGAGCACGCGAGCGATGTCGGCGATGTCGCGGTCGTCGAGATGGATCGCGAACTGCGCCTGCAGCGCCCGCCGATACGTCACGTTCATCTCGCGCCACAACCGTCGACCGGTCCGTGTGAGTTCGACCTCGACGGCTCGCAGGTCGGCATCGGGTACATCGCGATGGCGCGCCACCCACCCCTCCTCCTGCAGGCGATCCAGCCGACGACTCAGGCTCGACGGTGGCACACACAGGTCGGCAGCCAAGTCGAGCGGGCGAGCGCGCCCGCCCAAGCGTTGCAACGAGGCCAGCACATCGAACCAGCCGAGCTGAATGTCCCAGTCGGCGCGCAGCTCCTCGTCGAGGCCGCGTTCGATCTGGCCGACCAGCGCCTGGAGCCCCCGCCACGCTGCGATCCGATTGGCGTCGAGCCGGGCCACGTCGGGTCAGTCGGTGGCGCGGATGGCCGCTGCGAACGCTCGTGTGGCCTCGTCGATGTCGGCGGAGGTGACCACGAGCGGTGGCATCCAACGGATCGTGCGGTTCCGCGTGCCGGCCATCATCAGGATCACACGGTGCTCGCGCAGACAGTGCGCAACGATCGCCTCGGCCCGTTCGGCGGAGTCGAACTCGGTGGCAACCATCAATCCGCGTCCGCGCACATACCGCATCGCCTGGTCGAGTTGCTGCATCTCGCGCAGCTCGTCGATGAGCTGATTGCCCCGTGCGTGGACGTTGTCGAGGAAGCCGGGCTCGGTGAGCACCTCGATCGTGGCGAGCGCCGCTGCACACCCGATCGGGTTACCGTTGGTGGACCCACCTTGGCTGCCGACTCGCCACGAGGCGTCGATCGCGTTGCGCATGCCGAGCGCCGCGAACGGGAAGCCCGATGCGATGCCCTTCGCCATGCACAGCATGTCGGGCTCCACATCGAGTGCCTCCATCGCGAACATCTTGCCGGTGCGTCCGAATCCACTCTGGGTCTCGTCGGCGATGAACAAGATGCCGTATCGGAGACAGCGTTCGGCGAGGCCGGCGATGAACCCCGACGGCGTGGGGATGTAGCCGCGCTCGCTGATCACCGGTTCGATCACGATCGCGGCGATCTCGTCGGCCGCCACCTGCGACTGGAGCAACCGGTCGAAGCCTCGCAGGGCCCGGCTGATCTCGGCTTCCTGGTCGGATGCATGCGGGTCCGGGAACGGAGCAACGAACACACCGGTCGGGAACGGGCCGAAGCCGGCCCGATCGATCGACCGAGTGGTCGACATCGCCAGCGTGAGATTGGTACGCCCGTGGAACGCGCCGTCGAACACGATGATGTTGGGGCGCCCGGTGGCGTGCCTGGCGACCTTGACCGCGACTTCGAGCACCTCGTCGCTGCTGTTGGCGTAGAAGAACGTGTCGATCGACGCCGGGGTGATCTCGTACAACTTGTCACTCAGCGGAGCGAGCAGGTCGTGGGTGTAGACGTTCTGCTGGGCGTGGATGAAGCGAGCGGCCTGGTCGGCGATTGCCCGCACCACCCTCGGGTGCGAGTGCCCGGTCGAGGCAGCAGCGATGCCGGCGGTGAAGTCGAGGTATTCGTGGCCGTCCACGTCGACCACTCGGCATCCGTGGCCCGACACGACCTGGAGGTCGGTGGTCTTGGCCCAGACGTTCGAGGTGTGCGAACCAGCGAGACTCATCCGACGAGCCTAGGCGCCGAGGCCCGCCGTGGCCGCGAGCGCCTCGTCCCACGTCGCACGATCGAGGAACAGCTTGCGCGTCGGCATCACCCAACGCGGAGCGTTGACGCCGAGGGCGCCGTGAAGCCGCCCTTCCCGTCCGAACAGTGTCAGGAACTTGCCGTCTGCCACCGAGCCAGCAACCACCCGGACCTCGTCGTCGGCAGCAGCCCGGCCGAGGAACTGGATGCGATGCTCGAATTGGTCGCTCCAGAAGAACGGGAGCGGGGCGTACGCCTCGAGCGGTTCACCATCGAGCATCCGACGGAGGTTCGCGGCAGCGTGGGCGCCCTGCTCGGCAGCGTTGGTCCAGTGCTCGACACGCATCTCCTCGTCGAACAGTTCATTGGGCCAGCGAGCGACGTCACCGGCGGCGAACACACCCGGCACGACGACGCCACCGGTGTCGAGCGCGTTCAGCGACGCATCGCAGACCACGCCGTCGCGAAGTCGCAGGTCACTGGTTTCGAGCCATTGGGTGTTCGGCGTGACGCCGATACCGACGACGATCACATCGGCCGGCACCACTTCGCCACTCGCCAGTCGGACGCCGTCGTCGGTGAGCCCATCGATCAGCACACCGCAGCGCACATCGATGTCGTGCGCCCGGTGGAGCTCCGCGATCGCGTTGCCCATCTCGCTGCCGAGACCGCGAATCAACGGCGCACTGGCACCCTCGAGCACGACGACGTCGTTGCCCAGCGTTTTCGCGGTCGCTGCTGCTTCGAGACCGATGAAACCGGCACCGATCACCACCACCCGACGGCCACCGGGGGCGATCTCGGTCCGGAGCCGCAACGAGTCGTCGAGGGTGCGCAACTCGTGGGTGTGGGAAAACGACTCCTGGCCAGGCAACCGACGAGGATGCGCACCCGTCGCGATCACCAGACCGTCGAACTCGAGCGTGGAGCCGTCGCTGAGCGTGACGGTTCGTGCGGCGGTGTCGAGCGCCGACGCTCCAGTGCCGAGGCGCCACTCGACATCGAGCGCGTCGAACATGTCGGGCTGGCGAAGGTGGATCCGGTCGTGTTCCCACTCCCCCGACAACAGCTGCTTCGACAGCGGCGGACGGTCGTACGGACGGTGCGTCTCGTCGCCCACCACCACGACCTCACGAGCCGCGTCGAGTTGGCGCACCGTCTCCGCGGCACGCAGACCGGCGAGCGATGCACCGACGATCACCACACGCCTGAAGCGGTCGCCGGACGGGCTGGGGAGGGTCGAAGCGTCGGTCATGGTGGCCACGATGCCACGGTTTCGGCCTCGCAGGGAAGCTCGCTAGCGTCGAAGCATGCCGTCCACCGACTCAGCCACCGACCGCGCTCCCACCCGAACCACCTCGTCGGTCAACGCCGCTCCTGGCGGTCACGTGGCGGATGCGTTGCCGTCGGTCGACGCGGTCAACGAGATGGTCGAGCAGCTCTTCCCCGGATCGAACAACAGCTGCGAATCGCTCGGTGCGGACTTTGCGGTGGCACGTCGAGACATCTCCGACACCGAACTGCGCCCGGGTGCATTCGTGTCCGGGCCGTCGCAGTTCGGGCTCGCCGACGCGGCGCTGTGGTATCTCGTCTTCGGCGCGACGGGACGCATCGAGCCGATGGCACTCACCTCCGAGCTGTCGATCCGCTTCGTACGTCCGGCACAGGGCAAGGTGCTGTGGGCCCGAGCCGAGCTCGAAGTAGCCGGGCGACGCAGTGTCGTGGGCACAGTGCACGTCTGGTGCGACGATCGCACGGACAAGCCCACCGCGATCGCGCAGGGCACCTATGCACTGCCGCTCTGACCGCCCCGCGCGCCTGAGCGCTCCGAGGTCGATGTGAGCGACCCAAGGCCCCGGTTCCACCTGGCGATGCCGGTGCACGACCTCGCGGCGGCCCGAGCGTTCTATGGCGAACTCCTTGGATGCCCGGAGGGCCGCAGCGCCGACACGTGGGTCGACTTCGATCTGTACGGCCATCAGTTCGTCGCGCACCTCGACCCGGCGTCCACCGACCGGGTGGCGCTCACCAATGCGGTCGACGGCGACGCCGTCCCCGTTCCGCACTACGGGGTACTGCTCTCCCCCGCCCAATGGCACACGCTCGCCGAGCGGTTGCGAGCCGCTGGCACCATGTTCGTGATCGAGCCCCACACCCGGTTCGCCGGTGAGATCGGTGAACAGTCCACGATGTTCCTGCTCGACCCGTCGGGCAACGCGCTCGAGTTCAAGGCGTTCGCCGACGACTCCCAGGTGTTCGCCCGGTGAGGTGTGCATGCCGGTCGTGATCGACGACGTTGCTGACCATCGACTCGACGACTACCGATCGCTCAACGACCAGGCGTTTCGCCGCCGCTACGAGGGCGACGAGGTCTTCATCGCCGAGGGGTACGTCGCGATCGAGCGATTGATCGAGTCGGGTCACGGGGTGCGGTCGGTCCTGCTGGCACCGTCGCGTGTCGATCGCTTCATCGAGCAGGAGCGTGAGCTCGCGGCGTCCGGCACACCGGTGTTCGTGGCGGACCGTCGGGTGATCGCCGAGGTCGTGGGCTTCGATCTCCATCGCGGGGTGCTGGCGTGCGCCGAGCGTCGCCGCCCGCCCACGCTCGCGGAGCTGCTGAACAGGGCGCGCCGCATCGCCGTGCTCGAGGGGCTGAACGACAACGAGAATCTCGGCGCCATCGCCCGGGCCGCACGAGCGTTCGGTGTCGACGGTCTGCTGCTCGATCCCACGTGTACCGATCCGTACAGCCGCCGGACCGTGCGGGTGAGCATGGGCGAGGTGCTCACGCTGCCGATCGCCCGCGCCGATGCCGACTCGTGGCCGAGCGTGCTCGACGACGTGCGAACTGCCGGGTTCACCGTGTGGGCGATGACCCCGGAGCCGGGCGCGGAGGACCTCTGGCGTCTCGATGCCCCCGACCGATTGGCGGTTGCGCTCGGCGCCGAGGGCCCCGGGCTGACAGCGGCAGCGATCGCCGCGGCGGATCGGTCGGTCCGAATCCCGATCCAGCCGACGGTGGATTCACTCAACGTCGGCCACGCCGCTGCGGTCACGTTCGCCGCCATCACCCGCTGAGGTTCCCCGAGCCCGGGTCTCCGGGGGCGTTGGTGGTTCCGCGAGACCCGGGCTCGGGGAACCTTGACGGGTCCGGATCGGCCAGACTGCTCAGATGTTGGAGCGTCTCCACGATCACCGATCGACCATTGATCCGGAACCGTTCGCCGGCCCCGACCACCCCATGCGCACGCTCACCCGCACCGTCGCGCTCGGTGGCGCCTGGACCAGCGACGATGCAGCGCGGGTCGGGTCGCTGTTCGACTCGATGGCGGCGGAGTGGGCTGCACGACGGGTGGACGACGAGAAAGCCGCGCCCGTGCTCGATGCGCTCGAACGAGGACAGGTGCCGGTCGACGGCGCATGGCTCGAGCTCGGATCGGGGGCGGGGGCAGGTGCACAACTCCTCGCCGAGCAGGTCGGTTCGCTCGTGGTCACCGACCTGTCGTCGGAGATGCTGCACCATGCTCCCGGCGAACTCGCACCCCGGGTGCAATCCGACGCCTCGACGCTGCCATTCGCCGCCGCGTCGTTCGATGCGGTGCTGATGATCAACATGTTGCTGTTCCCTGGCGAAGTCGATCGAGTGCTCCGCCCGGGCGGCGTGGTGGTCTGGGTGAACTCGCTCGGCGACCAGACGCCGATTCACCTCCCACCGGCCGATGTGCTCGAGGCACTGCCTGGCGAGTGGGACGGCCGCACAGCGAGGGCCGGCACGGGACTCTGGCTCGTCGCTCGACGTCGTCACGCCGCGAGCTGAGCCGAAAACGACGATGACCCCCGGCCGTGGGCCGGGGGTCATCGTGCGAGTTGTTCGGTGTTCAGTCGGACGATTCCGATGTTTCGGAGGTCTCCTCACGCGGTTCGGGGGCTTCCCCGAGGCCGAGTTCGGCGAAGATCTCCGCCTTGCGGAACTCGAAGTCGTCCTCCTTCACGTCACCTGCGGCGAACTTCTCGTTCAACAGGCGGAACTCTTCGAGCAGCGCATCCTCGTCGGGGCCATCTTCGGCCACGTCGGGTTCCTCGGAGCTCTTGCCGTGTCGAACGGCGAGCTTCTCGGCTTTGCGCTCCTTCTTGCGGAGTTCTCGTTGTCGCTTCTGGTAGGACTGCGGGCTTCGAGCCAATCGGAACGCCTCCTCAGACGACTTTGACGTCGACCGCTTCGGGACCCTTGCGGCCCGCTGCGATCTCGAACTCGACGGTGTCACCGTCGTTCAGCGAACGACGACCCGTGCCCTGGATGTTCGAGTAGTGCACGAAGACGTCGTCACCGTCGTCACGAGAGATGAAACCGAAGCCCTTTTCGTCGTTGAAGAACTTCACTGTACCTGTGGCCATTGCGGCTCCTTGTTGAAATCGGAGCCACCGTTGACTCACGTTTACGTAGACGGAGGCTAGTGACGATTGTGCAATTGTCCACCGCGCGTCGCTGTGGGTCAGCGCGATGCGGCGAGCGCGACCCGGCGACGGGGGTCGAGTCCGGCGAACGGTCGGTGGCCGGTGACCGCCAGGCGCATCAGGATCACACCCGCCATCGCGACGCCGACCGTGCCTGCCAGGACGAGCGCCACGTCGGCCACGGCGAGGCCGTAGACCAACCACAACGCTGCTTCGGCGCACGCGATGATCCACGTCGACGACGACACGCCGGTGAGTGCGGACGTGCGCAGCGATGCGACGACGGCGGGAAGCAATTGGATGCCGTAGGAGAGGCCAATGGCGATCCCGGCGAGCACCCATCCGCCGACTGCGAGGAACGGGAGCGGGACCATGCCGAGCACGAACACACCGAGCGCCATGCCGCCCAGCCCGCGTCGCCCGACCGACGCAAGGAAGAACCACGCCATCGCTCCGTAGAGCAGCAACGAGACGATCGACACCGGCACCAACGCCCAGATCTCGGCGGTGATCCCGTAGGCGAGCCACCATGCGTTGATCGCAATGCTCACGCCGATCCAGGTCGCCGAGACCCCGTCGACCTGCCGGGTGCGTGCGATGCGACGCGCCTGCGGGTACGCCATCGCCGAGCCGATCACGGTGGCGATGACGACGATGAGATTGAGCAACAGGTTCATGTCGGACGACGTTTCAGGTGTAAGTGGCTAAATGATTTTAGTACCTTACACATTCCCGATCGATCCCCCGCACCTGGGTACGCTGATGCCGTGTACGTCACGTCCGGACACGACACCGAGGTACGCCTCACCATCGAAGCACTGGTCGATCTGGTCAACGTGCTCGCCGACGACGACGCCGACCCGTCAGGCGATCCGGTCGATGTCCGAGCACTCCTCCACGAGCATCGCTTCAGTCGTGCCGCAGGCGCATCGGCAGCGTCGATCGACCGCGTCGAGGCGCGCGTCGGATCGATGGTCGCCACGCTGGTCGCTCTCCCCGGGGCGGCTCCCGAGCCAACCGTGACGTGGATCAACGAACAGCTGGTCGGCATCCACATCACGCCCTTGTTGACCGACCACGACGACGCCGACCTGCATCTGCACTGGACCCCGGGGTCGGCCACGTTCGACGACCAGGTCGTGGCCGACTTCCTGATGGCGCTCGCCCAGGAGATGTGCGACCACGGCACCAGCCGGTTCGGCACGTGCGCCGCATCCGACTGCGACCATCTGTTCTACGACGTCACCCGCAACGGATCGCGACGCTTCTGTGCTGACCCCCGCTGCGCCAGCCGCACCCACACCGCCGACCACCGCAAACGCCAACGCACGACGTAACGGTTGGTGTCTGACACCATTCGTTACACGAGGCGGCCGGCGTCGAGACGAAGCACCTGATCGGCTCGGTCGAAGGCGACGGCGCGATGGGAGACAGCGATCACCGTCATGCCCGCATCGGCGAGGTTCGTCCAGAGCTGCACCTCGGTCTCCACGTCGAGCGCGCTCGACAGATCGTCGAGCACGACCAGCTCCGGGCTGTGCACCAGCGCCCGAGCCGTGGCCAGGCGCTGACGCTGACCGCCCGACAGCCTGAGTCCGCGCGGTCCGATCAACGTTGCGGAGCCCGCCGGCATGGCGGCGACGTCGTCGGCGATCGCAGCCAGCGTGAATGCCCGATCGAGCGCAGTCGGGTCCACCGGTCCGAGTCCCACGTTGTCGCCGACACTGTCCGAGATCAGCTGCGGGACCTGTGACAGGAACGCCGCGTTGGGCGGCACCAGGAACGCGCCCCGATCGCCGACCTCCTCGCCGTTCCAGCGCACCGAACCTTCCACGCGTGCCTGCCACGCGAGACCGATCACCGCACGCAACAGCGTGCTCTTGCCGGCACCGACCGGGCCGGTGATCACCACGAACTCCCCGCGACGCACACCGAACGACACGTCGTCGATCACCGTGCGATGCCCGTAGGCGACGCTGAGGTGTTCGACGTCGAACCGTTCGAGCGGCACGCGGTCCGGACGCTTGACGCCGGGGCGCACACGATGATCGTTCGGGTCGATCGGAAGCTCGCGCCGTCGCACCGTGTTGTCGGCGTCCTGCTCGGCGACGAGCTTGCGCATCCGGTCGAACGCCACACCCGCCTGCTTGCGCCGAGCCAGCACCCGACCGACCATGCGCGGGAGAAAGCTCAGCCAGCCGAGGTATGCCGTGAACAACGCCAACGTGGCGAGGTCGAACGCCCCGGATGCGATCGCACCGGCGCTCACCAGCAGCACGAGGCCGAGGCCGATGTCGGCCGCACCCTGACTGAACGCCTGCACGCCCTCTTCGAGGACTCGATCGCGCACTGCGGTGTGTCGACGACGTTCCACCAGGACTGCGAGGCGGCGCAGCATGGGGTCGGCCGCATTGTTGACCTTGACCGTCGTCGCCGCGGCCATCACGTCGCCGAGCAGGCCGGTGACCCCCTCGGTCGCGAGCCGATCGGCGGCGCGGTACTCCTTGATACGCGTGTCGAGCACCCGAGTTGCGATGCCCACGCCGAGCAGTGGGATCACCAGCACCGCAGCTGCGCTGGCGTCGGCAGCGCCGAGCACGAACCCGGCAATCACGGTGAACACCACTCCACCGGAGATGTCGACGATGCCGTCCACCAGGTTGGCGACGTCCTCGGTGTCATCGCGGAAGTGGGTGATCGCCGAGCCCGCCGAACCGATCGGCTGGCCTGCGTGGATGCCGCCGCTGGCCATCTGGGCGCTGAGCATGTTGGCGCGCAGCAGCGTCTGCATGTGGATCCAGGCCTTCGTCCAGATCAGTGCACCGTGGTGAATCGCGACCATCCGAATGGTCTCGCTGATCGCGATCGCTGCCGCCCACCACACCGTTTCACGGGTGTCGCCGCGTTCGAGTGCCTCGTACCCGCGGCTGAGCAGGTAACCGCTGATCGCCGGCATCGTGAAGAACACGACGAACAGCAACCAACCGATCCAGAACTCCTTCGGACGGTGCTTGGCAACACGCCACGACAGCGACCACACGTTGTCGACGCCAGCGAGCGGCATCGGGTCCGGCACGACCGCAGCGTCCAGATCGGGATCGTGATGACCGCCGCCGACGTCAGTAGGCGGGCGGATCGATGCGACCGGACCCTGGGTCGGGTCGAACTCGGGGTCGGGCTGGGGCGCGTTCACGTCGAGGCTGGTGCTCATGACGTGCCCTCCCCATCGAGTGCCAGCACCAGCAGACGAGCGAATCGGCTGTCGTCGTCGCCGACGAGATCGGTCCGGTCGCCGTGTTCGACGACGCGCCCTTGGTCGAACACGACGATCTCGTCGACGGAGCGCAGCGTCGAGAGCCGGTGCGCGATCACGAGCGTGGTCCGTCCACGCATCAGTTCGACCACGGCGGCTTCGAGGCGGCGTTCGGTCTCGGGATCGACGCGCGCCGTCGCCTCGTCCAGCACGACGATGTCCGGATCTCGCAGCCACACACGCGCCAACGCGAGGAGTTGGGCTTCGCCTGCGGACAGTCCGGCGCCGCCGGCGCCGAGCGCTCGATCGATGCCTCCCGCCGCGAGCGCATCGAGACCGACCCGGCGCAACGCGTCCAACACCGCAGCGTCGGTGGGCTGGTCGTCGAACAGCGTGACGTTGTCGCGCACGGTGCCGGCGAACAGCTCGACCTCCTGGGGCACCAGCGCAACACGGCGACGCAGCTCGGCCAGGGGGATCTCCGCGATCGGAACACCGCCGAGCTCGACCCGTCCGCCGGTTGGTTCCACCAGACGGAGCACCAGTCGCGAGAACGTGGTCTTGCCGCTTCCCGTGCGTCCGACGATTCCCACGGAGCGTCCTGCAGCGATGCGCACGTCGACGTCACGCAACACCGGTCGATCATCGCCATAGTCGAAATCGACGTGATCGGCGACGATCGACAACGGCCCCTCGGGCGGACTGGTGGCACCCTCGTCGAGCACGTTGGCCTCGACGGCGAGCAGGTCAGCGACGCGCACCATGGCGCCGTTGGCCTTCTGCACCGTCTCGAGCTCGTGCACCACCTCTTCGAGCGGGCGGGCGACGAGCAACACGAACTGGAACAACAGGAACGCGGTACCGAGTGTGATCGTGCCGGCGCCGACCAGCGCCGCGCCGAGCACGAGGGACAGCACCCAGCCAGCGGCGACGGCACTCTGCACGAACCACCACATCACCAAGAACGCCCGTTCGCGCCGTACCGCACTCACGAGCGCGCCTTCGCTGTCTTCCACGAACCGCCACGCAACATGATCGGCAGCACCATTGGCGCGAAGGTCCTCGGCTGCGGTGAGCCGCTCTTCGATCCCGCCGAAGAGCCGCCCCAGCGCGCCCATCTCGTCGGACGACTCCGACACCGCCCGGTGCCGCTGGCGCAGGATGATCGCCAGCGCCATCGCGACGTAGACCGCCATCCCCAACCCCAGGCGCCAATCGAGCACCGCCAGGACCGCGATCATGCCGCCGACGAGCATCGCTGCGCCCGCCGCCTTGGTGACCACCTGACTGAGGAAGTCGGACACCGAGGTGATGTCGCCGTCGACGCGCTGGATCAGCTCGCCCGGGGTGTGCGTGCGATGGAATTCGTGATCGAGGCTGAGCACATGACGGGTCATCGTCAGGCGCAGGTCGTTGGTGGTTCGCCACGCCGCAACCGTGGCGAACCAGGCGACGATCACGGCGATGAACTGCGCCGCGACGGCGATCGCCAGGAAGATCAGCGCCAGGCGCGTGATCTCGGCAGTGGTCGTGCCGTCGGTTGCGGCATCCACGATCTGGCGCACCACCAACGGTCCGGTGATCGTGAGCGCCGAGCCGATCGCCACGAGCGCGGCGAGGCCGACCCAACGCCAGACGTCGGGCCGCAGCAGCGCACCGAGGGCACGCCAACGATCACCGGTCGCCCCGGTCTGCGTCGCCATCCACTCAGTCTCGTCGCGTCAGCCTTGCGTCGCGCGCCCGGTTTCGTTCCGTGCCGACGAGGGAATCTTTGTGGGCGCAAGTGACTTGTATCCGTTCGACCACCCCCATCGACGAAAGCGATCATCGACATGAGCGACACCCTCACCGACACCAGCGGCGGTACCGCGCCAACCGACATCGACTTCTGGGTCGACCCGGCGTGCCCGTTCTGCTGGGCCACTGCTCGATGGGCAGTCGACGAGGTGCAACCCAACCGGGACATCAACATCACATGGCAGCCGATCAGCCTGTTCTTCAAGAACGAACCGGACCCTGAGTCGGAGTACTACGAGCCGGTCTGGTTCACCCACCGTCTGCTGCGGGTGATGGAGTCGGTGCAGGCCACCGAGGGCAACGAGGCCGTGTTCAAGCTCTACTGGGAGCTCGGTGCACGCATCCATCACGACGAGGATTTCGACTTCACCGCCGAGGATGCACTGACCGCAGTCGGCCTCGACGTCGCACACGCCACCGCCTTCGACGACGACTCGTGGGACGCCGTGATCCGCTCGAAGATGGACGCCGGACTCGAACTCGTCGGCACCGACGTCGGCACACCGATCATCGCGATGGACAACTCCGACGGCGACCGGGCGGGCTACTTCGGCCCGGTGATCTCACGGATCCCCTCCACCGAGAAGAGCGTGGCGATGTGGGACGCGCTGGTGGCGATGATGGAGATCGACTCGTTCTTCGAACTCAAGCGCACCCGCACCGAGGGACCCCAGCCCGGCGACCGCCCACTCCCCCGCTGACCGGGCAGACCCGACGTTCGTGTCGCAGTGTGGGCGGCGCGGGCGGGCCGGCTCAGTCGGCGCACGCAGTGAGGAGTCGCTGCTTGAACGCAGCTTCGTCGACCGCCCACACCACGCGCACGTTCGGGTCGGGTCGGCCGAAGCGGCGGTCCGGGATCGTGCACCCGCGCGTCGGGCCGTCGAGGCCGACGACCAGCCATTCCTCGCTCGACTCGACCACGATCGAGTCGTCGAGCGCAACCGCCATCGCGATCGGATCGGGCAGGTCGAACCCAGCGAGGCCCGTGTCGAGGCAGTACTGCTCGACGTCGCCGTTGATGTCGATGGCGAACCGGCCCAATGACCCCACCGCCGCGAGCGCCGCCTGCTCGTCGCTGGTCATCACGGCGAAGATGCGCGAAATGTTCCAGCCGATCATCGTCTTGGTCCCATGCGCTGCGAACACGGCGGTGGCCGCCTCGGGGTCGGCCCACACGTTGTACTCGCCGAGTGCATCGACGTTGCCGACACCATCTGGCGAACCCGCCATCAAGTAGGTGTGGCCGAACTTGGTGAGCAGGTCCGGGTCGACCTCGAGCGCTGCGGCGACGTTGGTGAGCGGTCCGAGCGTCACCAGGTCGTGACGGCCCGGCTCGTCGGCGGTGATCCGCAGCAGCTCGGCGACTGCATCGTCGGACACCGCCGAGCGTGACGGCTCGGGCAGCTCAGCGCCGCCCATCCCGTCTTCGCCGTGCACGAACTGTGCGGTGTCCAAGCGTCGGGCCAGCGGTTCTCCTCTGCCTGCGTGCACCGGGATGTCAGCACCACCGCAGAGATCGAGGGTGACGAGGGCGTTGCGCACGGCCAGGTCGAGCGGCACGTTGCCCGCGACCACCGTGACCGCACGCACCTCCACCAGCGGGTCTCGCACGGCGAGGACCAGCGCGATTGCATCGTCGGAGGCGGTGTCGGTGTCGATCACGATGCTACGGCGGGCCATGGTGGCAGTCTGCCTCGCGATCAGAACAGCGAGTCCTGTCCAGTGACCTCCGACGACGGCGCAACCGGGAGTGGGGTCGCCAATGCGGCAAGCCCCTCGACCCGTTCGGCGACGGCGGCGTGCAGCATCCGGGCGAGTGCGGGCGATTCGAGGTTCTCGGGTTGATGCACGAAGACGTACGGCTCGCGACCCTCGGCGAGCCAGGCGACGACCTGTGGCACCCAGGACCGCAACCCGTCAGCCGTGCCGTCGAGGTCGTCGGAGCCGATCACGCGCACGATCGGCGTTGCACCCATCACCTCGGTGAGCACCGGCAGCCGTGGCTTGGTGCGTCGTTCGTCGACTGCGGCCTCCGACGTCGGGGAGGCTCCGTACAGCGGCCGCGTGTCGAGCACCACCCGACCGATGTCGGCCTCGGCGAGCACCCGATCGATCGCACGGTGGGCCGGACCGCCGTCGAAGAAGCCTGGGTGACGAAGCTCGATCACCCAGCGATGCGTCGACGGGAGGCGAGCGACGAACGTCCGCAACGTCGGGAGCATGTCGGGCCCGAACGACGGTGGAAGCTGGAGCTGCACCGGCCCGGCTCGCTCACCCAGCGGTTCGATCGCATCGAGGAACGCCGCCAGCGCAGCGACCGCGGCCTCGCCGCGCAGACGGAGTTCGTGGGTGATGTGGCGTGGCACCTTGAAGGCAAACCTGAAGTCGGCGGGCGCCTGCTCGGACCAACGCGCCACCGTCCGTGGGGCAGGTACGGCGTAGAACGTCGTGTTCCCTTCGACGGCATTGCACCAGCGTGCGTACTCCGCCAGCTCGCGGCCGCGGTTGCCGGCGGACAGGAACCGGCCGACCCACGGCGGATGCGCCCACATCGGGCAGCCGACCCGCAGCACCGCTCAGCGACACGACTCACCAACCACCGAAATTGCCCCGGATGATGACGGTGAGCGTCACGATCCCGGGCAATTTCGGATTTGGGTGGGTGGGTGGTGGGATGGGCGAGGCCCGGGATCAGTCGAGGCGTTCGATGATGGTGGCGTTGGCCATGCCGCCGCCCTCACACATCACCTGCATGCCGTAGCGGCCGCCGGTGCGCTCGAGCTCGTTGAGCAGCGTCGCCATCAACTTGGTGCCCGAGGCACCGAGCGGGTGTCCGAGGGCGATCGCGCCGCCGTTGACGTTGACCTTGCTCATGTCGGCGCCGGTCTCCTTCTGCCAGGCGAGCACGACCGAGGCGAACGCTTCGTTGACCTCGAACAGGTCGATGTCGTCGATGCTCATCCCGGTCTTCTCGAGGATCTTCTTGGTCGCGGGGATCGGACCCTTGAGCATGGTCACCGGATCGGTGCCGGTGACGGCAAAGGCGTGGAAGCGAGCGCGGGGCTTCATGCCCAGCTCCTCGGCCTTCTCCTTGCTCATGATCAGCACGGCCGACGCGCCGTCGGAGATCTGCGAGGAGTTGCCGGCGGTGATCAC
The DNA here is from genome assembly GCA_963793335.1 of Ilumatobacteraceae bacterium. Taxonomy (GTDB): domain Bacteria; phylum Actinomycetota; class Acidimicrobiia; order Acidimicrobiales; family Ilumatobacteraceae; genus Sva-07. The sequence continues at coordinate 107,046 of CAWBZS010000005.1, forward strand.
ACCATCTTCCTTGAAGGCCGGCTTGAGCTTGGCGAGCGTCTCACCGGTGGTGCCTTCGCGGATGCCCTCATCGGACGTCACGATCTCGGTCTCGCCGTCGATCTCGACCTCGACCGGGATGATCTCGTTCTCGAAGCGTCCCTCGTCGCGGGCGATGGCGGCACGCTGCTGGCTGACGGCGCCGAACGCGTCGAGGTCCTCACGGGTGATGCCGTACTCGACGGCGATCATGTCGGCACCGATGCCCTGCGGTGGCAGGCCGGTGTCGCTGTAGCGGTCGAGCTGCTCCTGCGGGAACGGGAATCCCATGCCCTGCACGATCGAGGCACCCATCGGGGTGCGGGTCATCACTTCGACCCCGGCGGCAACGACGACGTCGTATGCGCCGGCCATCACGCCCTGTGCGGCGAAGTGCATCGACTGCTGGCTCGAGCCGCACTGGCGGTCGATGGTGGTCGAGGGCACCTCTTCGGGCCAGCCGGCGGCGAGGACGGCGTTGCGGCCGATGTTGAGCGACTGCTCACCGACCTGCATGACGCAGCCCATGATGACGTCCTCGACGAGGGCGGGGTCGAGGTTGTTGCGCTCTTCGAGCGCCTTGAGGACATGCGCGGCGAGCGCGGCGGGGTGCTGGTCCTTGAGCTTGCCATTGCGCTTGCCGCCCGGTGTGCGGACGGCGTCGACGATCACTGCTTCGGTCATTGGGGTTCTCCTGTTGTTGTTGAGATTGGGGTCTTGGAAATCGCGGCGCCGAGGTTCTGCTGGAGCCGGGTCATCACCCAGGCCAGCGCTTGGCGTTCCTCGCGGCCGATGCCGCGACGCAGTTCGGCTCGCAGCACGGCGTCGACCTCGGCCACCTGCGCGGCGAGGTCCTGGCCGCCAGCGGTGATCGCCACCAGCCACACCCGGCGATCGTGCTCCTTCGGCTGACGCTCGACGAGGCCGCGAGCCTGGAGCCGATCGATCACCGAACCGATCGCAGCGCGACCGATGCCGAGGTGGTCGGCGAGATCGGTTTGCGTCGTGGTGCCGAACTCGGCGACGTAGCCGAGCAACGATGCCTGCGTGAGATTGAGGTCGAGCGGCGCGAGGCGAGCATCGAATGCCACGCGCAGCAGGCGCGCCGTCGACATCAGCGTCGACTCGACGCGGAGCCAGGGTGGCGAATCGAGTTCGTGGGTGGTGAGGTTGCTCATCGGCTGAGGGGTGGCACGGGCATTCGGAGTGACACGGCCCGACCGTTCAGTCAGGCTTGGTGTGGACACATATTGTACGATGCCATACAGTATTGCAACTGTTGATCGATTCGACGTACGAGGAGCACCATGACCGACACCGCCAGCACCACCGGATTGAGCGCAGACGAGGCGGCCGCCTTCCGTCAGAAGTGCGTCGACTTCATGGAGCAGTACGGCACCAAGCCGGCCGCCAACCTCGACGACCAGAAGGCATTTCTCGCCGCCGCCTCCGAGGCCGGCCTCGCCGGGCTCCCCGTTCCCACCGAGTACGGCGGCGGCGGGCTCACCCTCGCCCACGAGAAGATCTGGCGCGAAGTGAAGGGCAACTACCCGATGCCCGACAGCGAGTTCATCATCTCCCACGGCATGTGCATGCCGATGCTCGCCGAGTACGGCACACACGAGCAGAAGGAACGCTTCCTGGCCGACAACATCTCCGGCAAGACCATGTGGTGCCAGATGTTCTCCGAACCGGGCGCCGGCTCCGACGTCGCCAGCCTGCAGACCAAGGCCGAGCTCGACGGTGACGAGTGGGTGATCAACGGCCAGAAGGTGTGGACCACCCTCGCCCACAAGTCCGACTACGGCCTCTGTGTTGCTCGCACCGACCCCGACCAGGTCAAGCACGCCGGCATCTCGATGTTCATCATGGACATGCGCGGCCCCGGCGTCGAAATCCGCCCGATCCATCAGATCGACGGTGGCTCGCACTTCAACGAGGTGTTCTTCTCCGATGCCCGCATCCCGAAGGACTGGCTGATCGGCGACCTCAACAACGGCTGGAACCTCGCCACAGCGATGCTGATGTACGAGCGCGTCGCGATCGGTGGTGCCGGTGCCGGCAAGATCAACCAACCGCAGTTCAAGATGCTTCGCAAAGCCGCCGAATCGACGGGCAAGATCAACGATCCGGTCGTGCGCGATCAGCTGATGCAGATCTGGTCGATGGAGACCACCAAGTCGCTGGTGGCGATGAAGACCCGCGACGAGATGAAGGCCGGCAAGACCCCTGGACCTGGTGGCTCGCTCGGCAAGCTCTTCGGATCGAACATCGCATGGAAGGTGCGCACGATGGCGCTCGAGTTCGCCGGCCCCGGCTCGGTTGCGTGGGACCCCGAGGACGAGTCCGGCGCCGAGTTGCAGCGGATCGTGCTCAACAGCTTCCAGTCGAGCATCGCCGGCGGCACCGACGAGATTCAGCGCAACATCATCGGCGACCGAGTGCTCGGCCTGCCGCGTGAACCGTCGGTCGACCGTGGCGTGGCATTCCGCGACCTCAAGGTCGGCACCCAGACCTCCTGAGCGCTACTGCGTCAGGGACGCGATGAAATCGCGGCCGAGCGTGCCGACTCGATCAGCCCGGCGAGCGTGCGGCCCGGTCCGCCCAGAACGACCGACGTTCCGCCGGCGCGGATGCGGTCGGCGGTCTCGGCCGCCAGCGCTGCAGTGTCGGGATTGGTCGACGACAACACCGCGACGTCGATGTCGTGCTCGGCGCAGAAGCGGACGAGCTCGTCGGGCGGCATGTTCGCTCCGAGGTGTTCGACGGACCAGTTGTCATCGCGCAGGGCCACGGCGGCCATCGACGTCGGCAGCGAGTGATGGTCGCCACTGACCGCGGCAACCATCACGTTCCCTCGACGACGACCCCGCGGGTTGGGAGCGAGCTCTCCGAGGATCCGCTCGACGATCGCCGAGGCCCGATGCTCCACCCAGATCGTCAGTTTGCCCTCGTGCCAGTCGGCGCCGATGCGAACCAGCGGTGGCACGATCACCTGTTGAATCACCTCGACGATCGGCGCGCCGTCGTCGACCAAGCCGACGATCAACTGGCGGGCCGCCGCCTCGTCACCGTCGACCAGGGCACGGTGCGCCCGCTCGGCTGCCGTCGCCATCCGACGGGCGCTCGGCGCCGAGGGCGCTCGCGGCGTCGCTCGATCGGCGATCGCGGCGTCGATGTCGCTGCGACCGACGAGGTACCGGCCGCCGACGAACTGGGCTGGCAACTTCCCCGAGCGGACCCACCGATAGGCGGTCTGGTAGTGGACGCCGAGTTCGCCTGCTGCGTGTTGGAGGTCCACTGAGTCAACGTTCGGCACCGGCACATCATACGCCCGACATAAATTTACGCTGAGTTGTGCTAAATAAGACTAAACACCGCTAACTTCGGGGCACCGGCTGCAACGACGCATCCGCAAAACCCTAGGAGTAGTCATGGACCTCGTACTGAGCGAGAACCAGTTCGATCTGGTGTACAACTCGTTCTCCTTCGTCATCGCCTGTATGGGCGCGGCGTTCCTCTTCTTCCTGCTGTCGCGTTCGAAGGTCGCGCCGCGTCACCAGTTGGCGATCACGATCTCGACGATCGTCGTGGCGATCGCGGCGTACCACTACATCCGCATCTTCGACTCGTGGAACTCAGCGTTCGAACTCGTCAACGGCGAGTATCTCCAGATCGCCCCGTTCAACGAGGGCTATCGATACGTCGACTGGCTCCTGACGGTGCCGTTGTTGCTGGCTGAGCTGGTGATCGTGCTCAAGCTCAACAAGAGCACCACCCGCAGCCTGATCGCACGGCTGACCGTCGCTGCGGTCCTGATGATCGGCCTCGGCTGGCCCGGCGAGATCGCCGATCCGGACACCGCCGCCCGCACGATCTGGGGCATCGCTTCGACGATCCCCTTCCTCTACATCCTGTACGTGTTGTTCATCGAGCTCGGCAAGTCGCTCAACCGCCAGAGCGCCGGTGTGCGCAAGCTCGTCGACGGACTGCGCTACATCATCCTCGCGACCTGGGGCGTGTACCCGATTGCGTATCTGCTCCCGCAGATCATCGACAACCAGGCCACGGCCGAAGTCGCCCGCCAGGTCGGCTACTCCATCGCCGACGTGCTGGCGAAGCCGTTGTTCGGTCTCCTGGTGTTCGCCATCGCCGTTGCGAAGTCACGAGACGACGGCTTCGAGCCGGCGCTCGATCAGGACCCCGGCCTCGTCGTTCCCGACGACGCCAGCGAGCTGTCGACCAGCTGACGTTTCCTCCCTCCCCCCGGGCCCGGCATCGATCCCCGATCGATGCCGGGCCAAAGGAGTATCGAAAGGACCACCGATGACCTCGTCCCACGTACCACCCGAGCGACAGGGAACCCCGGCGTCATGAGCGCCGTCGAGCTCCCCGAGATCGAGCTGCCGCTGCCTCGTGGCGTGGAGTGGCAGGAATACGCCGCCTGCGTCGGTCGCCTCGAACTCTTCTTCGGCAAGGTCGCCGAGCGACCGCAGGCGCGGGAGCGACGCGAGGCCAAGGCCCGCCAGCTCTGCGACACCTGCGTGGTGCGACAGCCCTGTCGACAGTCCGCTCGCGAAAACCGCGAGTACGGCTTCTGGGGCGGCGAGAACGAAGAGGATCGCTACATGGCCGGCTACCCGGTCACGGCAGCGATCGGTGTGCGTGTCCGCCTCGCCCGCGACGACGCACAAGCAGGTTGAAATGTGACAACTGGGGTCTGAGCCCAGCTCCCATCGGTGGGACAACACGGGTCTGACCCGTGTTGTCCCACCTGGCAGAATGCAGCGATGGGGACCGACCATCGCTTGACGACGCGCCAGATGGCGGAGTTCGTCGCCAACGGGTTCATCCGGTTCGAGGCGATCGTGCCGCCCGACGTGAACGAGCGCGGCATCGAGGAGATGCGCCGCCTCGAAGCTCGAGCGCTTCGGACCCGACGGTCTCAAGCCGCCGCACACCGGCACCCCGCTCGCCGAGTGCTACCCGGCGCCCTCAGCGATCGGCGAGTACCTGCGCCTTCCGCAGATCCGAGGGATCATCGAATCGTTCGTCGGTCCGAACCCGACGTTCGATCACGACTTCACCCACCACCTCCAGCCGCACTCGACCTACACCCAACCGTTGCACGTCGATGCGATCACCGATTCGCCGGACACCACCTTCGACGTGCAGTTGTTCTGGTACCCCCACGACGTGGCACCAGGCGAAGGCGGTACACGATTCGTGCCCGGCAGCCACCTCCGACGAGTGCGCAGCTCCGGACTCGACCGGTACCAGCACATCGCCGGTGAGCAACAGTTCTCGGGCCCGGCCGGCACCGTGGTGGTCTTCCATCATGGGCTCTGGCACGCCGGGCCAGCCGAACCCGGGCGACGGTGATCGCTGGATGCACAAGGTGCGCCTCAACCCGACCGTGCCACAGGTCCGCCTGCTGGAACACCGACGACCTGGCGTCGAACTCCAGAACCCGCCCTCGGACCACGTGTTCGCTCGAATGCTGCCCGACAGCGTCGCCCAGGTCCTGCGCACCATGCACCCCTGGATGAGCATCACCGACTACCGCAACGAACAGGTCCAGCGAGCCAAGCTCTGGCGGTACCTCACCGGCGACGACACCTACGACGTCGACCACTACCTCACCCGCCTCGAAACTCGGGCCGCGCTCGTCGGCTCGTGACGGTGACCGATCGTGAGGGTGATGCGGTGACGAGCGAACGCCAACAGATTCTCTATCTCTGGGCGAACGGCTCGGCGCTCGATTCGGGCACTGTCGGCTGGGCGTTCCACGACGGCACCGACGGCTCCGGGCCAACCGTTCCCGACACCACGCCTCCCTACGCCAGCGGGGTCGCTGCGCTGCGCGACGGATGGATGCTGCTGCAATCATCGCAGCTGGTCGCACCACTGCCCGGCAATGAGCATCTCAACGACTACCTCGAGTACGAGTTCGTGTTCGAGCGACGGATCCCCACGGGAGAAACGAACACATGAGCAAGAAGCAGACCCTGGAACCGCCCACTGCGATCGAGGAGATGGAGCACCACCCTCCTCACCCCGAACCGATGAGCAACCGCTCCTACGAGAAGCGGCTCGAAGCCCTCCAGATCGAACTGCTCAAAGCGCAGCGCCACATGAAGGCCACCGGTGGCCGCGTCGTCGTGCTGTTCGAGGGTCGCGACGCCGCAGGAAAGGGCGGCGCGATCAAGCGCTTCACCGAGCACCTCAACCCCCGTGGCGGGCGTGTGGTCGCGTTGGCGAAGCCGACCGAGTCCGAGCAGACGCAGTGGTACTACCAGCGCTACGTTCAGCACCTCCCCTCCGCCGGTGAGATCGTGCTGTTCGACCGATCCTGGTACAACCGGGCCGGGGTCGAGCGGGTGATGGGCTTCTGCACGCCGCGCGAGCACGCCGAGTTCCTCCGCCAGACGCCGAGCTTCGAAGCGTCGTTGGTCAACAGCGGCATCACCTTGTTCAAGCTCTGGTTCTCACTGTCGCAGGGGCACCAGCACGAACGGTTCGCCAGCCGGCGCAACGACCCGCTGCGGCAGTGGAAGCTGTCACCGATCGACGAGGCGAGCATCGACAAGTTCGACGAGTACACCGCGGCCCGCAACGAGATGCTCCTGGCCACCGACACCGCCGTCGCTCCCTGGACCGTCATCAACTCCAACGAGAAGAAGCGCGCACGTCTGGCATGTCTGGCCACGGTGCTGGCCGCATTGGACTACGAACACAAGGACCACGAGACCGTCGGCGACGTCGACCATCGAGTCGTGCGTCCCGCAAGTGCCCTCGACACGAGGGACAGACATCGGGGTGCGCGAAGCGCATTGCACATCGGCACCTGAGCGGACCCGATCATCACCGCGGTTGGCTGGATCGTTCTCGGAGTGCCTGCGATGCTGGGCGTGACCGTGCTCGCCGGTCGGCTCCTCGGCGCACGTCGGGGCTGGGTGGCCCTGCTGATCGCCGGCCTGATCGGCTGGACCGGCGCGATCATCGTTGCGGGAGAACTCACCGAGTGGGGATGGGCCACCCTCGACATGATCCTCGTCACCTGCGTGCTCGGGGTGTTGTTCACGATGGGCGCAGCGCTCGCCAGCGACTTCGCCGCTCCCGTCGGTTCGCTCGCCCGCGGCGACGCCGCCGGGCTGGTGACGGTCAAGCACCCCGTCACCGACACCCGCCGACGGATCGCACCGCTGCGCCGATACCGGCAGGTCATACGGATCGCGAAGCGCGAGGGTGTGGTCGGCAGCGGTATCACCCACGACCAACTCCCCGCCGGCGTGCGACGCACACTCGAATCGGCTGGCGGGATCTTCGTGAAGCTGGGACAGGTGGCCTCGACGCGCAGCGACGTGTTGCCTTCAGAATGGTGCGACGAGCTGTCGTTGCTGCGCAGTGCCGCCGAGCCCCAGTCGGCCGAGGTGGTGCGCGCACGGCTGACCGCCGAACTCGGACGTTCGCCGGACGAGGTGTTCGCGACGTTCGACTGGACGCCGCTCGCCAGCGCGTCGATTGCCCAGGTGCACCGTGCGACGCTCACGACCGCAGGCCACACCACCGACGTCGTCGTGAAGGTCCAGCGGACCGGCCTCGACGACACGCTCGCCCTCGACGGTGCGGCTGTGCGCCAGATCGCCGGCGTGATCCAGCGTCGCACACCACTCGGTCTGACGGTGCAGCCGGCGGTGCTCGCCGACGAGTTCCTCGAGAGCGTCGAAGAAGAACTCGACTTCACGATCGAGGCGAACAACGCACTCGAACTCACGGCGCAACTCGACGGTCTCGATCGGATGCGGGTCCCGGTGATCTACCGCGATGTGTCGACCAGCCGCGTGCTCACCGAGGAATTCGTCGCTGCGCCGAACATCGGCGACGTCGAGCAACTCGACGCAGGCCGGATTCGACCGATAGGAACTGGCCGATCGCCTGATCGAGGCATTCCTGCATCAGATCTTCGATGCCGGGGTCTTCCACGCGGACCCGCACCCGGGCAACATCCTGATCGAACCCGATGGCACGATCGTGCTGATCGACCTCGGTGCCGTCGGCCGCATCGGGCCAGGACATCGAGCGGCGGTGCTCGACATGCTGGCCGCTGCTGCGATCGGGGATGCCGGTGGACTCCGGCACGCACTCGAACGGATCACCGTGTTCGATCAACGCCTCGACACCCGCCGACTCGACGCTGCACTCGAGTCGTTCCTGGGACGCCACATGCGCACCGGTGGAGGCATCACCGCGACGGCCTTCGAAGACCTCGCGGCGCTGATCGGTACGTTCGGCATCGTCCTGCCGCGCTGGTTCGGCACGCTCAGCCGTACGATGGTGTCGCTCGAAGGAACGCTCACCACGATCGACCCGGAGTTCTCCCTGGTCGATGCGGCCCGCCAACATGCCGAGCACGCCGCGGGTCGACCGACGCCTGAGAAGATCAAGGACACGCTCGAACGGGAGGTGATCTCGCAGCTCCCCCGTCTCAGGCGTGTGCCGCAGCGTTTGGATGAATTCTTCGGTCAGGCGATCGCCGGCCAGTTGTCGGCAAACGTGTCATTCCTGTCCGACGAGCGTGATGCCCGGCTGTTGACCAGACTGGTCGACCGACTGGTGCTCGCAATCATCGCCGCTGCCACGGGCATCGGTGCAACACTGCTGCTGGCGGTCGAGGTCGGACCCGAGCTCGGCGGCAGCGTGACGATCAACGAAGTGCTCGGCTACTTCGGGCTCGCCACGGCGACCGCGTCTGGCGTTTCGCGTGGGTTGCTGGAGTCGTACGCGATGGAGAAGTGTGATTCCTCGACGCTTCAGAGAAGTAGCTTCTCAATGGACCAATCGATGGACGACCGGACAGAGAGGACGCCCCATGCAACCCCAACACGTTTCGCGGCCGGGCGGCATCACGCTGCTGATGGTGCTCGGTCGGGTCAACACGATGTTCAACGTCGGCTTCGGGATCTGGGGTCTGTTCGCACTGCACGGCGAGCAGCAGCTCGCCGCAGCGTTCACGACAGCGTTCGGTCTGATGATCTTGTGGATCCTGTTCGGCACCGAGCGCACCGACCGTTTCTTCGAGCAGAACTGACCACCGACCGCCGGCCGTCGAGGATTGTCTCGACGGCCGGAGACAGTAGGTTCGCGATGCGACAGCGCTCGCACAACGACCCATGCCAACCTCCAACCAACAGCTCCCCGAAACCGGCTCACACGTCGCCGACCTCGCCGGCTTCTGTCTGGCGCTGCGGCGATTCGGGATCACGGCGACCAATTCGGTCCTCGGTGCGGTCGGACACGCGTACATCGACAACGCGTCGATCGCCGTGCTCGGCGAACTCCGAGGCGGCGGCACGCTTCGACTCCGCGATCTGTCGCAGCGCCTCGGACTCCCGAGCCCGACGCTGTCGCGCGTGATCGACAAGATGGAGGACAACGGCGATGTGCGGCGCCGCCATGACCCCATCGAGGGCGACGGGAGGGCCGTGACCGTGGAGGTCACCCCCTCAGGCGCAACGAGGACCCGCCGTATCGAGGCGGCCATACTCGCCGATGAGGCCGCCAGTCGTCCCGACCTCGACGAGGCGATGCGCTGCCTCGACGGTCTGCGGCCGACTCCGGCATCCACCAGCCCAGACGACGCCAGGGACGTCGGGCTGTGCGGCGCACTGGCCCGCTCGGGCATCCGCCTGGTCCACGTGCTCAAGGAGATCTCTGCGAGCGGCGACGTCACCGAAGCGCTCGCACTGATGGCGCTGGCCGATGGCGCGACCAGTCGTCCAACCCGGATCGGTGAGCAGGTCGGTCTGAGCTCGGGCGGCACGACGAAGGTCCTCGACCGGCTGGAGACGTCCGGCCTGATCGAGCGTTCGTTCGGCACGCTGGGCGATCGACGGGGCGTGTCGGTACGACTCACCCCCGACGGGGTCGACCAACTCGAACGCATGGCCACCGACATCGCCCCGCACGTCGGCGAGCTGCGACCGGTGATCGCGTCGATCCTCGACCACTTCGACGACTGACCGAGATCGATCAGTCTCCGTTCGCGATCCGCCTCCTCGTCAGAGGTACTCGCGGCGCTCCAGCCATTGGAAGGAGAGCCAGCCCGGCAGGATCGGCACCCAGAACGTGAACAGGCGGTAGAGGAACACCGCCGGCACGGCGATCGTGTCGTCCAGACCGGCCGCCACCAGGCCCGCGATCAGTGCTGCCTCCATCGCACCGAGGCCGCCCGGCGTCGGTGCTGCCTGGGCGACCGCCGAGCCGACGAGGAACACCGCGCCGACCGTGGCGAACGGAAGCCCTCCGCCGAACGCCTCGATACTGAAGTACAGCGTCGTGAGGTACGAGAGCGTGACCAGCGCGGAGCCGCCGATCAGCATCGTCACCTTGCCGGGGCGCCGGATCACGTCCGAAGCCCCGTCGAAGGCCCGAGCGATGATCGGGAGCAGCTTGGCGAACACGAGGCGCCTGGTCGTCGGAATCGCCATGCTGAGCACGATCAGCGCCACCACGATGCCGAGCCCGACCACGAACCACTTCGGGTCGGGAAGGCTGAAGCTGCCGAAGGCGTCACGGCCGGCCCAGATCAGAAACACGCCGACCAGGCTGATGTGACCCACGAACCCGGCAATCGTGTTCAGGCCGACACCGGACACCGCGACCGCCTGGTCGACACCTTGCTTCTGGAGGAAGCGGACGTTGAGCGCCATCCCGCCGAGACCGGCGGGTGCGAGCTTGCTCGCGAACGACGATCCGACGCTGGCCATGAAGAGCGGGCCGGCCGGCAGTCTCGGCGGCACCGACCCGGCGATACTCATCGTGGCCGCGACGTACGTGGACACCGACGCCAACAGGATCAACGGGATCCAGGCCCAGTTGGCCTCGCCGATCTGGTCGATGATGCCGGGCAGGTCGGCCAGCTGTGGGAACAAGAAGTAGGTCGCCAACACGAGCGCGACGATCGTGATGATCGTGTTTCGGTTCGCGCGTTCGAGGGCAACGAAGTCGACGTCGTCGATCCCGCACCGCTCGATGACTTCCCGCTGCAGTTCCTCGAGCAGGCCCTGGTGCGCCTTGAGCGACTCCTGCGTTGCGCCGCTCAGGGCCTTGCTCTGCAGCCGCGGCAGCGATGAGCCGACCGCATCGGTCCCGAGCACCTCGATCGCCGCATGGACCGCTCGTTCGGCGCCGACCACGACCGAGAGCGACGCGAGCATCTGGGCCACGTCGGCGTCGAGGATGGTCTCCTGCACGGCCACCTCGGAGAACCCGAAGTCGATGATCCAGGGCACCTGGTCGTCACCGACGAACACGTTGGCTCGGCGCAGATCGCGATGGGCGATTCGGTGGGCACGCAGGTCGCCGATCTGCTCCCAGATCGCGCGCATCAACTCGTCGGTGACCTGGTCGTCGGGAACGCCGTCGAGCGAGGACCCGTCGATCATCTCGTAGGCGAGCAGCATCGAGTCGGCTCCGACATCGACGATGCCGCGCAGCCGCGGCGTGCGAATCCCGACATCGCGAGCGAGCAGAGCAATGAGCGCTTCGTGCTCGATCGTCCGCCGCAACGACGAGAAGGGCCGGTCGTCGCCGACGTTCTTGAAACGCAGGAACCGGTACACCCGGAACAGCAGATCAGCGGCCCGCTCCTGCGACCCGAGCACCTTGACGAACAGACCGGTGCCGTCGTCGAGCGTGGCGAAGTACGGTGTCGAGCCACGCGCGTCGACCGAGGCGACGTGCACCTCGCTGACCGGCAATCCCGCCTCGCCGAGTGCCACGCGAATCGCCCCCAGCGTCGGGCGGCGGTCGGGTCGACCGAGCGCGAGCAGTACCGCGGTCCCGAAGAATGCTCCGATGGGAAGTGCCAGGAACGCTTCGGCAGGCAGTCGTACCGACACCAGCAGGCGCAACAGGAGCAGGGTGGTGATGGTGACCGCCCCGGCGCGTCGCCAGCGGCGGCCGACGAAGGGCCCGACCACGATGAACGTGGCGGCGACCTGGGCGAGAGCGATCGTGCTCGACGGAACACTCTCGGTGACTCCTGCTCGGTCAGCGAGTTCGTTGAGCACCGAGAGCGACGTCTCGCGTTCGACCAACCAGCGGACCGCTTGCATCGCGACCGAACTCGTGAACGACGCCAGCGCGATGTAGCCGAAGAGCCGGTACCGCTTGGTGAACAGTGGTACGAGATACACGAAGGCCAGGACGAGCGCCGACACGACCTCGACCCCGCCGTGGAGGACGCGTTCGATCGTCGGGCTCAAGAAGCCGAACAGGGCGATGATGTCCTCTTCGAGTCCGATCACCGCGTCCTCGAGCCCGATCGTCAGGCCCACCAGGACCAGCGAGACCACGGCGAACGTCACCAATCGCAGGACGTCCTGAGGCGAACGAACGTAGCGACGCGTGATCTCCTCGTGCGCTCCGTCGCCTCTGCGATCGCTTCCCGACCCCTCGGTGAGGTCGTCGAGGTCGCGCGAGACCGTTGCCTCGTCAGTGGTGGGCATGGATGCGGCCTCCTCGGTCTCGGACCATGAAGCGACCATTATTACTCCCGCAAGTTTCTCATCTGCGCATCTATATGGTGAACTACCGAGATGTCTGGCGTCGTCCGAAGGGCCTGGGGTGGCTTTGCGCACCCTGGGGGCCTGGCGATTGCGAGCTCGATTGCGCTCGCCGGCTCCTACGCGATCGCCGTCCGACGACCGGTGCCGGAGTGGGAACTCGAACACACCGAGTGGATCAACAGCGCACCCGGCGCGATCGCCGACGTGCTGTACCCGATCATGCAACTCGGCACCCTGGCCGGGCCGGCCATCGTCGCCGTCGGCATCGCTGCCGTTCGCCGTGATTGGCTCCTGAGTGGGGCGACCATGCTCGCCGGTCTGGCAGCCTGGTTCGGCGCCAAGGGGGTGAAGCGGGTCGTCGAGCGTGACCGTCCGCTCGGCTTCATCGCCGACATCGTCATCCGCGAGGGCGATGGCACCGGTCTGGGGTTCGTCTCGGGCCACAGCGCTGTCGCGGCAACGGCAGCAGTCATGGCGATGGCCGCCTTGCGCGGGCGATGGCGACTGATTCCACCGGTACTGGCGTTTCTCGTCGGAATCGCTCGGGTGGTGCACGGGGTCCACCTCAGCGCCGACATCGTCGGCGGATGGGCGCTCGGGGTCCTGATCGGCCTCGGAGCGCTCGGACTCGTCGACGTGGTCTCGCGCCGATCGGCGACGATGGAGCCGACCTCGTGACCACCGAGGCCCCGCTCGATGCGTCACCGAGCAGCGCCATGCGCAACTGGACGATCACGTTCGCTGTCGCGCTCGGTGTCGCCGTGGTCGCAGGTGTCGTCGCCTCGTCGGGCACCGTCGCAGAGTGGGAGGCGTCGATCTTCCACGCGATCAACGATCTCCCCGACTGGCTCTATCCACCCATGTGGGTCTTCCAGCTGGCCGGGCTCCTCCTCGTTCCCCTGGTCGTCGCGATCGGCGCAGCCGTGTTCCAGCGGTGGCGGCTGGTGGCGGCATTGATCGTGTTCGTGCCGTTGAAGCTGTTCGTGGAGAAGGCCATCGTCAAGCAACTCGTCGAGCGCGAGCGGCCCGGCACCACGATCTGCGGGGCGCCGGACCAATTCGATTCGACCTGTGGCAACTTCAGGGGCGACGTCCCGTTGGAGGGACTCTCGTTCGTGTCGGGCCACGCCATCATCGCGTGGGGTGTCGCCACGCTGCTGTGGCCGGTGCTGCCGGGTCGCTGGAAGCTCGTCCCGGTGGTGATCGCGTTCCTCAATGCAATCGCGCGGGTGTACCTCGGGGCCCACAACCCACTCGACGTCATCGGGGGCGGGGCGATCGGCATCGCGATCGGTGCGGTGTTGGTCATCGTGTTCGGCCTCGACCCGCGGCTGCGACGGTCGACGACATCGTCGACCCCCGCCGGATAATGTCCGACTCCGTGGCCGACGAACCAGTGAGGCTGACGTCGCTCGGCACGATCGCCGGATGGCTCGGCCGATTCGAACCCGCCGACCCCGACGCCGACGCCGTCCAGGCCGTCGAAGAGCTGTTGCCGACCGGATCCGACACCTGGCCGTATCTCCGGCGATTCACCGCGCTCACCGCGCTCTCCGCGTCGATCGCAGCGTTCGGACTGCTCGCCGACTCGGGCGCAGTCGTGATCGGCGCCATGCTCGTCGCTCCGCTGATGACCCCGATCATCGGTGTCTCCGCAGCGACGGTCACCGCCGACAACCGCCGCCTGCTCCGTGCAGTCCTGATCATCGCTCTGGGGACGGTCGTGGCCATCGTCGTGGGCTGGTTCGTGTCGTTCGTTGCTGCGGGACGCGTGATCGACGTGCGGTCGCTCCCCACCGAGATCCGGAGTCGAACGTTCCCCGGCCTCCTCGACCTCGGCATTGCGATCACCGCCGGTGCCGCGGCCGGCTACATCCAACCGCGCCGCTCGGCGATCTCTGCGCTGCCCGGTGTGGGCATCGCGGTCGCGCTCGTCCCACCGCTCGCCACGGTCGGCATCACCCTCGAACTCGGGCTCGGCGCCGACAGCCGCAACGCGCTGCTGCTCTACCTGACGAACCTCGCGGCAATCGTGTTTGCAGCCGCCCTCGTTCTGCTCGCTTCCGGATTCCGCCCGCACGACGACGAGGGACGGAGGTCGCTGTGGGTGCGACTCACGATCACCCTGGTCGCCGTCATGCTGGTGGCGATCCCACTGACACTCCACACGCGGTCGGTGATCCTCGACCTGCGGTTGCGAACTGCCGTCACCGCCGCCGTCGAGAACTGGGATCCGGACATCGAGATCCTCGACCAGGAAGCTGACGTGGCGAACGGGCGCGCCGAAGTCGCGTTGCTGTTGGTTGGTCGCGGCGATCCTCGTCCCGTGTACCAGCTGGCGGAGGACATCGGCGCACGGTTCGGCGGACCAGTGGACCTTCGTGTGCGCTACCAGAGCAACGAACTGTTCGTCGTGAGCACACGATGACGGGCCTCCGACGATACGGATGGTTGGGACTCGTCGGCCTCATCGGCATCGCCGCCACCGCCTGTGCGGGCGACGCCGAGCCCGTCGACGACTCGACGGTGACCGTGTTCGGCCCATACGTCGGCGCCGATGCCGACCGATTCGCCGACGTGATCGCCGACTTCGAGCGATCGACCGGCATCGACGTCGCCTACACCGGCAGCGTCGACTTCGTCTCCGATCTTCGCCAACGTGCGGTCGGCAACCAGCGACCCGACGTGGCAATCGTTCCGCAACCAGGAGTCGTCGACGCGCTGGCCGACAGTGAGGTCTTGGAACCCCTCGGAATCGACACCGTGCAAGCTGTTCGTGAGGCCTTCAGCAGCACCGCCCTCGAGACGACAGCCTGGAACCTGCGGTTCGCCGTGCCGTACCGCAGCAACGTCAAGTCGCTGGTGTGGTACCGGCCGGCGGTCTTCGACGAGAACGGCTGGGAGGTGCCGCAGACGCTCGACGAGTTGTACTCGCTCGTTGACGACATCGGCGCAGTTGGCACCATGGCTCCGTGGTGCTTCAGCGTGTTCGCCGGGTCGTCGACAGGCTGGCCGGCCACCGACTGGATCGAGGATCTCGTGCTGCGTCGGGCCGGGGCGGACATGTACGAGCAGTGGGCGCAGAGCGAGCTCTCGTGGCAGTCTCCCGAGATCCAGGATGCGTTCCGCGAGTTCCGCGAGCTCGTGGTCGACGACGGGCGCTCGGCTGGCGGGCTCCGTGCGGTGCTGCAGACCGAGGTGTCGAGCGCAGGCGACCCCCTGTTCGCCGACACGCCGGGCTGCGCGATGTACAAGCAGGCCAGCTTCGCCGAGGACTGGTTCCCTGACGGTACGACGATCGGACCGGACGCCGACGTCGACTACTTCGTGCTGCCGGGAGCGGCAGCCGGTGAGGCCGGGATCGTCGCTGCCGGTGACGCCGCAGTTGCCTTCGCCGACCGACCGAACGTGAACCGCTTCATGGCCTTCATCGCGAGTGCCGACGGCGGCCGGGCATGGGCCGACGACGGCGGCTTCCTCTCCCGACGAATCGATGTCGACCTCGACGACTACTACAACGATGTCGATGCCGGCGTGGCCGCGCTCCTGCAGACCGACACGACCACTCGCTTCGACGCTTCCGACACTCTCCCCGCCGACGTGGGGTCCGACCTCCTGTGGAGTCAGATCACCGACTGGCTCAACGGCTCGATCACCCTCGACGAACTGCTGGTGTCCATCGACGAGGCGCTCGAGATCGAGGACTGACGCTCGACCCAGCGAGAATCGGCGCACAGACCGCCGGGATGCTCCGCAGGCAAGTAGCTTCTTCAATCGACGACCACCCACGGAAAAGGACTGACCCCATGGACCTTCGACAGAAGCTGATCGACCTCTCCCGAGAGGCAACCGGTGACCAGACCATCACCGTCGCCGGTGACTTCCAGCCGAAGGGCATGACGTGGAAGGTTGCCGCCGGCGCCGCTGCCGGATCGGTCCTCGGCGACGCCGCAGGTGGCGACGTCGCCCAGGCCGCGGGCGCAGGCGCAGGCGCGGTCGCCGGGCGATACGCAGCCACCTCGGGGGAGCTCCCACCCGTCATCGTCCTGGCGGCGTCGCCGACGAAGCTGTACCTCCTCACGTCGAACAACGCGAAGGGCATCATCCTGGCGAAGCACCTGCTGCTGATCGACACGCTCGACCGCGAGCACCTGAGCGTCGAGATGCACCAGCGAGTCACGACGCGAACCGCGGTGATCACCGATGACTCGACCGGGCACGAGTACCGGATCGAAGGCAAGCGCATCCTGTTCCACCACATGAATGCCATGTTGGACGCGCTCGCTGCCGACGCCGTCGACGACGCCGAGCACGAAACCGCCGTCGTCGCCGACTGACGCCGAGCGTTCGATCAGCTCAGACCGGGCCGTCGGCGCGCAGGCGCTCGACAGCCTCCATGGCCTCGCGGAGCTCGGCGAGCCAGTCGTCGGTGTTGCGTCCGACCAGCCGAACACACCAGGCGAGCGCGTCCGCCCGCGAGCGAGCGACGTTGGCCGCCACGAGCGTGTCGAGCACCAGGCGTTCTGGCTGACGCAGGCGCGTCATCACGGGGACGGCGAGATGGGTGAAGCGCTCGGTGTGATCACCGACGGTGACACCCCAGGCGACCTTTCGTTCGAAGCGGTGCTCGGCCTCCCGAGCGATCTTCACCCTGGCGTCGCGGGTGTCCTCGCGAAAGCCGGTGGCACGTCCAGCGACCGCTTCGGCTCGGTCGGCATCGGACGCATCCTCGGCAAGGTCGGGTTCGTCGATCGTGATCATGATCGTGATCTCGTCGCGATCGACGGTGATCGTGGCGGGTGTGCCGGTCCAGGCGTCGGGAAGACGTCCGACCAACCAGGAGGAGATGGCGTTGTTGGTGGCGGTCATGCACGGAATGCTAGGACCATAATTACATGATTACAACGCAAGCACTCCTGGATCACCCGCCGCGGAAGACCTCGATGTTCGCCCCCACCGAGTTGAGGCGGTCCGTCAGGTCTTCGTGCCCGCGATTGATCGCATAGATGTTTCGGAGCACCGACGTTCCGGGCGTGGCGATCATCGCGAGCAGCATCACCACCGCCGGGCGCAGCGCCGGCGGGCACATCAACTCCTCGGCGCGCCACTTGGTGGGGCCGTGGACCGAGAGGCGGTGCGGGTCGAGCAAGCGCACGTCGGCGCCGAGCTTGGCGAGGTCGGTGAGATAGATCGCTCGGTTCTCGTAGACCCAGTCGTGCACGATCGTCGAGCCGTCGGCCATCGCTGCGATCACGGCGAAGAAGGGCAGGTTGTCGATGTTGAGCCCGGGGAACGGGAGCGGGTGGATCTTGTCGATCGGAGCCATCAGATCGGACGGCAGGGTGGTGACGTCGACGAGGCGCGTCTTGCCGTTGGCCGCGGGATACTCGCTGGACACGTCGAAGCGTTGGCCCATCTCGTGCAGCGTGGCGAGCTCGACCTCGAGGAACTCGATCGGTACTCGTCGCACCGTGAGCGTCGACCCGGTCACGATGCCGGCGGTGAGCAGCGTCATCGCCTCGATCGGGTCCTCCGACGGCGAGTAGTCGACGTCGACGTCGATCTCGGGGCGCCCCGTGACCGTGAGCGTCGTGGTGCCGATCCCGTCGACGGTCACGCCGAGTTGCTGCAGGAAGAAGCACAGGTCCTGGACCATGTAGTTCGCGCTGGCATTGCGGATCACGGTGGTCCCCGACTGGCGTGCAGCGACCAGCAGCGCATTCTCGGTGACGGTGTCACCACGTTCGGTGAGCACGATCGGTCGCTCGGGCGCATGCAGCGCCGTCGACGTGACGTCGTAGAACCCGTCGGACGTCAGCACGTCGATGCCGAACGGCCGCACGGCGATCAGGTGCGGCTGCACGGTGCGAATACCGAGGTGACAACCTCCGGCGTGGGGCAGACGGAAGGTCGGGTGGTCGTGTGCCAGCGGACCGAGCAGCAAGATGATGCTGCGGGTCATCCGGGCGGCATCGACATCGATGCGCTCCAGGTCGAGTGCGGCAGGCGGGGTGATCTCGAGATCGTTGGTGTCGTCGATCCACCGCCAGGCGACCCCGACGCTCTGCAGCACCTCGAGGATGCGGTTGACCTCCTCGATCCGGGCGACATCACGCAGCGTGGTGCGGCCCTTGTTCAGCAGGCTGGCGCACAGCAGCGCCACACTGGCGTTCTTGCTGGTCTTCACATCGATGGCGCCGCCCAGCTGCCGACCGCCGACCACTCGGAGGTTCATCGGGCCCGCCGGACCGATGGTGAGCAGCGTGCTGTCCAGGGCATCGGCGATCCGCCCGATCATCTTCAGGCTCAGGTTCTGACCGCCTCGCTCGATCCGGTTGATCGCGCTCTGACTCGTGTCGAGTGCCGCTGCCAGCTCGGTCTGGGTCCATCCCCGCTGCTCTCGGGCATCACGGATCATTGCGCCCATCGTTCCGATGTCTCCCTGCACCATGACTCGACCGTATCTCACATGTGAGATGCACGACCGGCAACGAGTCGAACCCGTCGATCCACCGTGGCGAAATCTCGACGGGTCGATATTTATTCGCACTAAATCATGCTAAAATAGCGACCCAGGACCCCCCACCAAGGAGCAAACCATGTCCTTCGAGAACCTCTTCACGTACTCAGCGGCCCAATTCGAGGTCGTACTCAGCGTGTTCACGCTGACGGCGGCGGTGTTCGCAGCCTGTCTGGTGTATTCGCTCGCCACGGCCAAGTCGATCTCACCGCGATACCGATTGACCTCGTATCTGACCGGGGTGGTGATGGTGTCGGCGTTCTTGGAGCTCGGCCTGCTCGCGTTGCAATGGTCCAACGCCTTCACGTGGGACGGGTCGTCGTACGTGCTCGCCGACGCCCTGTTCTCCAACGGCTTCCGGTACATGAACTGGTCGATCGACGTGCCGGTGCTGCTCACGCAGCTCCTGATCGTCGGCGGCATCACCGGAACGCTCTTCTTCCGCCGCTGGGCGGCGTTCGTCGTCGCCGGTCTCGCCATGATCTGGACCGGCTACGTCGGCCAGTTCGACGAGGTCGACGGAGGCGCACAGTTCTGGATCTGGGGCGCAGTGAGCACCGTGTTCTACGTGTGGCTCCTCGTCGTGGCCTACCAGACCATCAGGGACGCCAAGGCCAAGTCGTCGCCCGGCGTGGCCAAGATGTTCAGCGCCGTGTGGATCCTGTTCCTCGTGTCGTGGTCGATCTACCCGCTTGCGTACCTCATGCCGCAGATCTGGGACGACCCGAACGGTGTGGTCGCCCGCAACCTCATCTACAGCTTCGCCGACATCAGCTCGAAGGCCGTCTACGGCGTCCTCCTCGCGGCGATCGCCCAGAAGCTCAGTGCCGAAGAGGGCTACCAGGAGGCGATCGACAGCTCCCCGTGGGTCGAGCGCCCCGCTGTCGAGGCCGAAACCCACTGACCAACCCCGAGCTGCCGGCCACCCGGTGGCGCTACGAGAAGCGTGGCTGTTGCGACGCTCGCTGTTCGAGGCTGGATGCGCCACCGGTGACGGTGCCGCTCCAGCCTCGTTCCGCGATTGCGTCGAGGCGCGGGAAGACCAGGGCGTCAAGCGTCTCGATGCTGTCGATGTGCTCGCCCCAGATGCAGGCCTGCACACCGATCACCGCGTCGCCGGCGAGGGCCGGATCCCCCAGCGACACGGGGTCGAATGCACACGTGTCGGCCAGGGTCACGTTGCCCGCCCATGACGCGCCCGGCAGCTCCCACGCCGAGCCCGCCGCCATGTCGAGGTAGTACGCCTGCCCCGGCGACATCACCACCGGGTGTCCGGCAGCTGCCAGCCGGCGACCTGCCCCGGGAGAACTCCATGCGACCGCATACCCCGCTGGTTCGACCCCAGCAAGCGCCGCTTCCTCCCACATCGCCACGTCGCGGCCGGTCGTGGAGCGGATCATGGCGATCACCTCGCGGTGAAACGACGTCTCGATCTCTCGCTGCCCGGCGAGCCCTCGGGCGGCCGCGTAGGACGCCACCATCGGTGAGCCGGCCCATGCGCCGATCGGTACCTCGTCGCCACCGATGTGGAGCACCGGCGACGACGGGAACCGCTCGGCGAGCGTGGTGAACACCGCAGAGAGAAACTCCATCGTCTTCGGGTGTCCGGGGATCAGGACGTTGTTCGGGTATCCCTGCACACTCGATGCCGTCGACGCGTCGTCGGGGTCACGCAACCACGGCAGTGCCGTGAGCGCAGCGTGGCAGTGACCCGGCACGTCCACCTCGGGCACGAGCACCACGCCGAGTTCGTCGGCTCGGGCCACCCACGATGCGATTTCGTCGTCGGTGTACGCCCGGCCATACGGTTCGGGGCCGGACGCACACAGCGGGCCGATGGGGAGACCATGACCGCGGGTGGCGCCGACCCGTGCGAGTTCGGGATGGGCGGGCACCTCGAACCGCCACGCCTCGTCGTCGGTCAGGTGCAGGTGCACCCGGTTGAGCTTTCGCCACGCTGCGAGATCGATGAGCCGCAGCACGACGTCGGATTCGTACCACTGGCGAGCAAGATCGAGATGCACCCCTCGGAAGGCCATCGCTGGAGCGTCGTCGATCAGCGACAGCGCACGTGTCTGCATGGGACGGACCCCATCGTCAGGGGGTGGGTCTCCGACCAACTGGGCGAGCGTGGTGAACGCGTACCGAAGACCGCTCGGCCCACCGGCGATCACGGTGGCGCCTCCGTCGTGGAACTCGACCCGGTACCCGTCCGGCGCCTGGTCGCCGGCCGCGTCGATCGCCGCATCGACCTCCAGCACGGGCCCGACGTCGCGATCGACGGCCCGGCCGAGGCGATCGGCGAGCCGGCGGACCGCATCCCATGGTGCGGCCACCTCGGACGATGGCGTGGCGAGCGTGATCGAGCGGAACGGCAGCGGCGAGGTGTCCGCCGACCGTGGTTCGACCCGCACGGGATGTGGCACCGTTTCGAGCACCGTTGGATCCGACTGCGCCTCGATGGAGCGGTCGGTGGGCCCGGGGTCTGGGCTCGGCGAAGCAACCACGACGCGGGTCGAGGGGACCACCTCGACGGCACGGGTGGCTCCTGACGGGAGGATGACGTACGCGGCCTCGGGGCCGTCGTTGGCGTGACGCGCAGGGAGGGTGGCGGTGAGCCCGTCGATCGTCCAGCGTCCGGCAGCACTGATCGACGGCCAGTCGGTCGGCTCCAACACGAGGTACCCGGCGAGGCGCTCGACCACATGGGCGGCGGTCTGCTCCGTCGGCTGCAGCAGCATCGCGCACCACAGTGCGAGTTTCGACCCGTCGGGAAAGTCGGCCCGATCGCCGATGTCCAGGTCGACACGGAACGTGCCGTAGCCAGCGACGTCGTCGGCGCCCTCGGCTGCCGACGCTGGTCGGCGCTCGTAGGCCGAGCGCAGCGTCATGTGTCGTGACGGCCTGCTCACGCTGGACTACGACGACACCCGGTTCCCTGACAGGCCGGATGTCACCCAAGCGATCATCACGGCGCAGCCCTGTGCGCAAATCGGCTTCGGGGAGCTCGCTGGGGGCGATCTGCTCGTCCTCACTCCGATCGTCGACGGCACGACGGGCAGCGACGACACGGTGCAGCTCCCCGACGACGGCATCGGCGTCAACAGCGGCATCAACTGCGGCAATCCGGGCGGCGTCATCTCCACGAACGAACAGCTGAGGATCGAACCGGGCGCGTTCCTGAACCCCGACCCTGCCGCGCCGACTGTCCTCATCGCCTCCGCTGAACTCGCAATGGGCAAGCGGTTCAACAACAGCGGCGATCTCGTCGTCGACCCTGCCGACGGCGACGTCTCAAACCCCATCGACGTGGCACGCGGTGGCCAGACCATCTCCGTGACTCCTGCAACCCCGACGCCGTCGCTCACCATCGGCTCCGACTCGAACCGGTCAGAACGAGGTCTTTCCCTCGAGGGGCCGAGCGTTTTGGAGCTGGTCTCGTTCTCCGACGAGTTCGAAGTAGCTGTCGACTGTGGCGAACAGGTGACCGATGTGGGCGACCCGGGCGAGATCGCTGAGCGGGCCATCTACGTCCGCGGTGCCAACGACCCCACCAAGCAGGACCCGAACGTCAGCTGCAGCGACGTCGGCGTCACCGTCGAGATCCAGACCGACGATCCGGCCACAGAAGAGGACGAGGACCGCGTGTTCTGGAACAACGGGTTCACGTCGGTCGAGGACGGGAGCGACCAGGCGACCTCGGGCAAGATCACCATCTTCTGGGCGCCGACGGATGTCAGCTCCGCAGGCCAGCCCACCGAGGTCGACTACGACGCGGAGGGCCCCGGCGGCTATGTCGATGCACAGTTCTGCGAGTCGTTCAGTGAGACACCGAGCCTCGACGGCCCCGTCTTCACGGTCGACTTCCCGGAGTACACCGGGCCCGGAAACATCGGCGGCGAAGTCCCGTGGTGTGTCGTCAGCCGTACCGATGTGATCAATGGCGACGGCAAGGTCGTGCGGACCGAGGTCATGGTCGGCAAGGGCGATCCCTACGGTCGGTTCCGGTGAGTGCGATCTAGGTCACAGCGGCTGAGTCGCTGACGACACCGAGCCGGTCGAGCAGGCGGTACGCCTCCTCGGCCGGCTCCGTCGTCTCGAGGCACCCGTCGAAGGGTGGGCCGATCCGGGCGGCGACCAGCAGGAGTCTGGCGGTGTCGAACGTCAGCTCGCGTTCGCGTGCCGTGTGGAGCCCGGCGCAGATCCGCTCCCGTGCCTCGTCAAGTTCGCCGAGCTCGACGAGCGCCCTGGCAGCGACAGCTGCTCTCGATGCATCGAACATCGTGGTCTCCTCGGGGCCTGCACCGTAGTCCTGCGCAAGCACGTCGAGCGCGTCCTGCGCGTGGCCGGCTCGCACGAGGGAATCCGCCAGATGGATCGAGGTCTCGTACACGGAGGCGGCACTCCCGATCGTCCTCCACTGGTCGTTGACGCCGAGCAGGAGGCGTTCGGCATCCTCGTACTCGCCCCGGGCCATCGAACAGCCGGCCGAGGTGCATCTCGACGAAGGGGACGCCTGCGTCGTCCGACGCACGGAGCACGCGCACCGCATTGCGGAGCAGGGGTTCGGCCTCGTCGAGCCTTCCCTGGCTGACCAATACCTCGGCGATGTTCGCCTCCGTGAGTGCTGCGCCGAGCAATCGGCCCGTCCGGCGATCGGATTCGACCGCTTCGCGGTATCGCTCGAGTGTCTCCTCCCACCGGCTCTCGAAGAACGCGATCACACCGAGATTGTTCGCCGTTGCCGCCTGCCCTTGGAGATCCCCCAGCTCCTCGTAGAGCTCGAGAGCCCGTTCGGCCCACGACTCGGCGCCCGGGCGACCGAGCTGCACCTCTGCGAGAAAGATCGCGTTGCACGACGTCGCGAGTGCCTCACGCGCGGCACACCGTTCGGCGAGTTCGGCCGCCATCAGGCCCATTCGTCGCGCCTCACCCAGGTGCTGTTGTCGATAGTGCACGATCGCGGCGTGGGCAAGCAGTTGCGCGTGGACGCGCTGGCCTTCGGGTTCCATGTGGTCCGTGGTGAGCTTGCTGCCACGGGTGGTCTCGCCCAGCGCCAATGAGAGTGCACCCGCCCGCTCTCGGGCCCGTGCTCGGCGAAGATGGATCTCGGCTCGGGCAACCACGTCATCGCCGGCCAGTCGACCAGCCTGTCGGTAGGCGACGAGCGACCCGTTGTAGAGACCGGCGTCCTGGCGGGCTTCGCCCAGCGCAACGTAGAGGCGGCGGAGTTCGGCGTCGGTGACGTCGTTGAGATGTCGGGCAGCTTCGACGGCTCGTTCGTAGTGGATCACGGCCTCGGCCGCCGCAAACGACCGATCTGCTCGCTCCGCAGCGGCTCGTGCATAGCGGTAGGCCCGTTCGTGATCACCCGAGTTCGAGAAGTGCAACGAGAGCACGGACATCTCGGTGTCATCGCCCGAGCTGAGTGCCTCGTAGGCTTCGCCTGCCTCGCTGTGGAGGCGCGCCCGCACCCGATAGGCCAGGCTGTCGTACACCACGTCGCGAACGAGACCGTTGCGGAACTTGTAGCGACGTGGTCCGTCAGCTTCGATGAAGCGACCCAACAGCGCGATCGTCGCCTGATCGAGCTCGAGTCCCTCCCGGCGGAGGAGTTCGTCGATGACAGCGCGTCGGAAGCTTCGGCCGAGTACCGAGGCGTACGACAGCATGCGCTTCGACAGTGGGTCCAGTGCGTCGACCTGTGCCGCCAACGTCCCTTGGAGCGACTCGGGCACGGCGTCGAGCGACCCCAGTTCTTGAGCGGCGGTGATCAACTCACCCACGAACATCGGGCTGCCGGCGGCACGCTGGACCACCAGGTCGATCTCGTGGGGTCGCAACGGTGCAGCTTCGGTCGCATCGATCGTGAGGGCCCGCACCGTGCCGTCCGGCAACGGATCGATCGACATCCGGTCCCCCGACTCCGGGGTGAAGCCACCGTCCTCGTCTCGGCGCGCCACGATCAGCAGCCACGGACGGGTTCGCGTCGCGTCGGCGACCCGTCCGAGCAGATGCGCCGAGGAGTCGTCGGCCCAGTGCATGTCCTCGGCGATCAGCACGAGCGGGCCGTCGTGGACGGCGTCCATCAGCTCGAGCACTGCGTCCGCCGTTCGGTCGGGTCGGTACTGCGGCCCGATTGCGTCGACTTCGGCGGTGGCCGGCACGGGCAACTGCAGGGTGTCGCCGATCAGGGGCAGGTACGGCTCGAGATGTGGCGCAGCCTCGCGGACGCGGTGCCGCAGCGATGCTGCGAGCGCGGTCAAGTCGTCACCACTGAGTCCGAACATCGCACGAAGGGGATCTCGCACCAACCGGAAGCTGTTGCTCGACCCGTACGGCTCTGCACGCATGTCGATGAGACGCGGGTGCTCCGTCCCGAGCGACTCGCGTATCAGGCGTGACTTGCCGAGTCCTGCTTCCCCCACGAGCGTGACGACACCGCCACGCCCCTCGACAACTGCATCGATGCGCCCGCGGAGATCGGCGAGCGCCTCGTCTCGCCCGTGGAATCGAAGCCCGTGTCCGTCGATCGACTCCCGGGGCCCGAGCTCGTCGCCCACCCGGTAGACGACCTGAGGCTGAGCCTTGCCCTTGAACGTGAATGGTCCTTGCGCCTCGGTCTGATACCGCGTCCGAGCCGAATCCAACACGGCCGGGTGGGCATGGATCACGCCTGGTGGGGCGGTCACCATGATGCGTGCAGCCGTGTTCACGGTGTCGCCCATGATCGAGAACACGGCCTGCTCCAGGGCACCCAGCTCACCGGCGAACACATGACCACGATGGATCCCGACCTGCAGCGGCAGCGGCGGTTGCGGCATCGACGATCGACCGGGCGGCGCGCAACATCCGACCCTCGTCGTCCTCGCTGGTGACCGGAACCCCCGAGCTGCAGAACAGCTTGCCGCCGTTCGCATCGACATCGACATACAGCAGCGCGATGTCCTCGGCCTCGAAGGCGGCCTGTGCGATCTCGAGTGTCCGGTGCAGGTCGTCGGCAAGGGCGTCGGGCCCATCGTCTGCGAGACGCTGGTCGGTGCCCTTGAACTTGAAGAACGCCATCGTGGCGATCCGGTGCAGCGGGTCCGGCGTGCCGCTCTCGAGTACCGAAGCGATGATCGGTGGCGTCACCCGGACGGCGGCCTCGGGGTCGGACTCGCGTCGATCAGGTGCGCCGACCGTGTCCACAGCTCCCTTGCGCCAGGTGACCATCAGCTGACCGTCGTTGCGCGGCTTCGTGCTGCCGTTCCCGAGCAGGTCGGCCATGGACAGGGCTCACGACGATCTGGCCTGCCACCGCCGCCGACTCGGACTCCATCGCCACCGTCGTGTCGGGACCACCGACGACGAGCTGTCGGTATCGGTCGCCGACCAGGAAGAGGTGGAACGCCCCCGAGTGGGCGCCGATGGAGATCTTCAGTTTGAGCTTGCCGACCGAGGTCGGGATCTGACTCACCCGTCGAAGTTCGCTGCGCATCTCGACCGCGGCGGACGCCGCTTGCCGCGCATGGTCGGGGCCGGTGAACAGCAGCAACAGAGCGTCGCCGCCGAACTTCAGGAGCTGTCCACCCCGCTGTGCCGAGATCCCGAGCATCCCACCGAAGACACGGCTCAGGGTCTCGACCAACTCCTCGGTACCGATTCGACCTCGTGTGGCAAGCTTCTCCGACAGGGCCGTGAAGCCGGAGATGTCGGCGAACACCATCGTTCCCTCGACCACACGCCAGCGTCGTTCCGGTTCATCGGTGACCCAATCGAGAACGATGCGCGGCACCAGTCGATCGAGACGTCCTTCCGAGATGTCGTCACTGATGTCTTCCACGTCGATGTCTGCTCGCTCGTCGGTATGGGACGGAATCCCCGATCCGAAGCCCGCCAACGCCGCAAGTTCGTCCGTTGCGCCCGACCGCAGACTGTAGTCCCGTTCACGCGCAGACCGTGCTCGTCGCTGCCGATGGGGCCATCACGCGTCCACGCGTGTGCTCCTGCGATGACCGTGGCGATGAGCTCGCCGGTGTCGGTGAGCACGGTGAGGTCGGCTCGAGCGCCCACCGAGAGTCGGCCGCGATCGCGAATGCCCAACAGGTCCGCGGGCGTCGACGTCACGGTGGCGAGTGCGTCGGCCAGGTCGCACCCCGTGAAGGCCACGAGATTGCGAACCGCTTGATCCAGCGCGAGCGCGCTGCCGGCGAGCACCCCATCGGACGTGCGCACCCCGGTGGCGTCGTGCGTGACCTCGATGTCGCCGAGCCGGAACGTGCCATACGGGGCGCCGAGTGCGGCCGATGCATCGGAAACCAGCGACATGCGCGCCGGCCCCAACGATCGCCACGCCATCCGGACGGCGACTGGGTCGACGTGAATCCCATCGCAGATCAGTCCGGCGACGACCTCGTCGTCTGCGAGCACGGCACCGATCGGGCCGACGGCCCGGTGTGAGAACGGTGCCATTGCATTGAACAGGTGGGTGGCGGCCCGCAGGCCCGCTGCGCGCGCCGTCGCGAGGTCGTCGGGCGTCATTGCGGTGTGCCCGGCCGACACGACGATCCCCCCGGCAGCGAGTCGTGAGATCGCAACGACTGCGCCCGGAGTTTCGGGCGCCAAGGTCACCAACGCAACGGCGTCGGAGCGCACCCAGTCGTCGAGCTCCGCGGTGTCGACCGCATCGACGTACGACCGAGTGTGGGCACCGAGATGATCGACCGAGATCATCGGGCCTTCGAGGTGCAGCCCGAGTGGCACTGCGCCGACGTGGCCGCCATCGACGCGTCCGTCCGTTGCCGACTCGGCCAGCTCGCGCATCGTTTCGATCGCACGGCGCCTGGTGGCGGCGGGCGAGGTGACCACGGTCGGAAGGAACGCAGTGACCCCGAAGCGTGCGAGTTCGGCGGCAACGTCGGCGATGCGCTCGGGTGAGCGGGTGAGATCGACACCGTTGGCACCGTTGCACTGAATGTCGATGAAGCCGGGGGCGATGATCTGATCGGTGCAGTCGACGAACTCGGTCGCCTCGACGGCACCGCCCGGTTGCGTCGCGTCATCGACGATCGCCGCGATCCGTCCGCCGTTCGTGACCACGTCGACGCGGGCGAGCCGACCATCGACCAGCGCTCGCCCACCGGTGTAGGACACCACGCTCATGACGTACCCTCCGCTGCACTGTCCACGCATGCATCATCGCAAAGATGCCAGCGGCCACTGACATGCCCGAGTCTCGGGGCCTGTCGAGCCGGCAGCGCCATGCGGGCTCCGCCTCCGATCCGGCGAGCGGGTCCTGCGAGACTTCAGCATGCACGACCTGGTGATTCGCAACGGACTGGTGGTCGACGGAACCGGCGGCGCTCCCCGCCACGCCGACGTCGCCATCGATGGATCCCTGATCACGGATGTCGGCGATGTCGATGGGCTGGCACGTCGGGAGATCGACGCGGACGGTGCTGTCGTCGCCCCGGGCTGGGTCGACATCCACACCCACTACGACGGGCAGGTCACCTGGGACCCCGAGCTGGCGCCGTCGAGCCACCACGGCGTCACCACGGCGATCATGGGCAACTGTGGCGTCGGCTTCGCCCCGGTGCGCGCCGGCGACGAGGGGTTCCTCATCGAACTGATGGAGGGTGTCGAAGACATCCCGGGCACCGCCTTGCACGAGGGGATCGACTGGCGGTGGGAGACGTTCGGCGAGTACCTCGCCGCCCTCGATGCCACCCCCCGAACCATCGATGTCGGCGCGCAACTCGCCCACGCCGCGGTGCGTGCGTACGTGCTCGGCCAGCGCGCCCACGAGTACGACGTCACCCCCGGGGAGATCGACCAGATGACCGCGATCACCCGGCAGGCGCTCGCGGACGGCGCGTTCGGGTTCTCCACGTCGCGCACCTTCCTGCACACGTCCAAGCACGGCCTCGTGCCCGGCACCCACTCCACCCCCGACGAGGTGATCGCCATTGCCGAGGCAGTGCGCGACTCCGAGCACGGGCTGTTCCAGTACGTCTCCGACGACCTCGGCCAGGGCGGCGACGAACCCTGGCTCGACTCACTCGAGGCCATGGGGTGTCCCACTACGTACACCCTTGCTCAGACACCGGCGGACCCACTCGCCTACCGGCGGGCGCTCGATGCCGCGACGGCGGCCAACGCGACCGGCGCTCGTATCGTGCCGCAGGTGGCGGTTCGGCCCACCGGGATGCTGTACGGCTTGCAGAGCTCGTTCCACCCGTTCATCGCCCATCCGAGCTTTCGCCGCGCCCGCGACCTCCCACTCAGCGAACGCGCAGCGTTGTTGCGCGACCCGAGCTTCCGCCAGACGATGCTCGACGAGGCTCCGCAGACCCGCGACGGCTTCGTCAACTACCTGGCGACCGCATGGGCGCAGATGTACCGCCTCGGCGATGTCCCCGACTACGAGCCGCCGGCGAACGCCAGCGCCGCGGCCGTGGCCGAACGCAACGGCCGCCATCCCGCCGAGGTGGTCATGGACTGGCTGGCCGAGCGTGACGGTGAGGCGTTCCTGTTCTCACCGCTCGGCAACTACTTCGGCAACGACCACGAGGCGATCCGTGAGATGCTCGAACATCCCGCCACCATCCCGGGCGCGAGCGATGGCGGCGCGCACTGCGGTTTGATCTGCGACGCCAGCTTCCCGACCTACCTACTCACCCACTGGGCACGCGACCGCGTCCGTGGCCCCCAGATCCCGCTCGAGCGCGTGGTGCGCATGCAGACTGCCGCCACCGCCGAGGTGTACGGCCTCGGCGATCGCGGCCGCATCGAAGCTGGCTTGCGCGCCGATGTCAACGTCATCGACTTCGACGGCCTCACGCTGCACGCCCCACGGATGGCGCACGACCTTCCCGCTGGCGGACGCCGACTGCTGCAGGATGTCGACGGGTACCTGCACACGATCAAGTCGGGCGAGGTGACCTTCACCGACGGCGAGGCCACCGGTGCTCGGCCGGGGCTGGTGCTCCGCTCGGGCCGATGACGGGTGCCGTAACGTTTGGTGTCTGACACCAAACGTTACGGTTTGCGGGCGAGGCGGCGCCGGGCCTTCGCTCGTTTGGAGCCCGTGAGGGTGCGTTTGCGCACACGGCTCGACAGTGCGGCGCCGTTGGCAACATGGTCGACCAGTTCGGCGGCCATCGCTCGGCTGCGCACCCGCTCGACGACCACCGGCGAATCACCGAGGACGTCGAGCACCACGACCGGCCCGTTGCACACGTCGAGGCACGCCACCTCGACCAGTTCACGGGCCTGGCGCAACTCACGTGCAACGGTGTCGAAGCTGTCGGCCTTGCGACAGTCCTTGCCGGTACACAGACCGACCTGAGGTCCTTTGGCCATCGTGGTGCGCGCGCTCAGCCGATGGAGTAGTCGCGCAGCAGCTTGTTCATCTCGATCACGTGGAGTTCCTCCTGGCCGATCTGGCTGCGGGCGTACTCCTCGAGATAGATCGACTTGCCCTCGGTCAGCGACAGCAGGGTGCGGTAGAGGTCGAGTGCATACCGCTCGTGTGCGATCGACTCGCGCAGGATCACGTCGATCGCGTGATCGTGCGACTCCTCGATCGGTGCGATGCCCTGGTCGGGGTGGCCACCGAGGCCGGTGAGGATCTCACCGGCCTGCTGCGCATGCACCAGCGACTCGGCGGCTTGGGCCTGCATGAAGTCGACGAGCGGCAGCCGGTTGGGACCGGTGATCACGAGCGAATAGTGGGTGTAGCGGACCACCCCCGACAGTTCCGACTTCATGATCTCGTTCAAGACGGGGTTGACGGCGTCGATGTCGATGAGGGTGTCCATGGCCCACAGTCTCGCAGGTGTTCAGCCGAAGTAGTCGGGCCTACTGACCCGAACCTCGCTCACGAAGAACACGCCGCTGCGGTCCTCGAGCAGTCGGCGGATCCCGGCGATCAGGCCCTCGGAACGGTCGATCGGCACCACCGTGATCAGCATCGACAGGCTCGCTCGGTCGTTGAACAGCAAGCGTCCCTGATGGTGACCCCCGTGGCCGAAGCCCGACAGCCCGGTCACGGCGGTGTAGCCGGTCGAGCCGGCGTCGAGGAAGAGGTCGCGGACGGCGGGGACGTCGTCGCCGTCGACGACCACTTCGATCTTCACCATTGCGGGCAGGTCGGTCCAGGTGTTCATGGTGGCTCCAGTCATGTCGAGAGTGGGATTGAGAGATCGGCATCGGCACGGGCGTCGATGACGGGTTCGGGAACGTCGCCGCCGGCGAGGTGCCACGGCGTCCAGGTGCCGTCGTTGGTGTACCGCGACCAGGCATCGTGCTCGCTGGCGCGGGCCACCACGTGGATCCACTCGCCGCGCACCAGTTGGCGAAGCCCATTGTTGCGTTCGATGATGTCGCCGATGCGGTCGAGCGGAGCCTGTACCACCGCCATCAGGCGAAGCGGGTCGTGGGCGCGTTGCTCGCCGAGCATCACCGATTGCATCGGCAGACCAACGGCGAGATCGCCCGATTGTCCGACGACCACACCGATACCGCCGACCGGGTTGTGCAGCATCTTGTCGCCGGCGCCGAACACCTCGGGCTCGACCGTCGAGAAGTAGTACTGCGACGAGATCCACTGGGCCACCACGAGCGGCGCGGTCATGATCGTCTCGAGCGCCACACCGTCGGGGTCGCGCTCGGCCACGTAGCTGTGCAGAAACGCTCGACCACGCAGGTCGTGTTCAGCGGTGATCGAGCGTGGCCCGATGATGAATGCGCCGTTGCCAGCCAGGCCCCACTCGGGCCGGACCTGGGCCCAATCGTGGCCCCGGTCGCGCACTCGGGCGGCGCTCCCCGGGAGCCGGTCGGCCCGGTCCGCTGCGTTGCTCGCGCCCGCGCGGTCGAGGTCGGCCTGCAACTCGGCCGTGAGCGTCGCAACCCGACCGGGCAGCGCATCGGGGTCGAGAATCGTCACCGTGTCCGCGGTGGTGTCGTGCTCGGCAGCGACGAACCAGGTGTCGTTCGGGATCTCGATGCCCCGCTCGACGAGCGCAGCACGAACCTCCATGTCGTTCAGGATCGCGCATGCGATCCGAGCGCTCGCACCACCGGGTGCGCCACCGCAGGCGCCGCAGTCGAGTGACGACGCGTGCGGGTTGTTCACCGTGACGCTCCCGTGCCCGCACAGCACCACGATCGGGGCGAAGTTGGCCATCCCGATCGTCGACACGATCGCTTCGGCGAACAGCGTGCGCTCGTCGAGCGACAGCGCAGCGCGTGCCGTCTCACTTGCGTTCTGGTCGACCACGGCAGTGGTGCGCGGTGGTGTGGCCGGGCGGCGCCACCAGGGGCGCTTGCGTCCACCGTCGGTCGAGGCCGGGTCGACCACAGCATGTGGCGGCACCAGCGTGCGCAGCGCGGCGGTCGGACCAGCGAACCAGCCGGCCGACTCCGCGAGCGCGAATGGCGAGGCGATGCCACCTTTCGCAGCGTAGAACGCATCGTGAAGGCCGGCGGTGGCCGAGCAGGCCGACAGGTACGACTGCTCGTCGTCGATCGCGACCTCGACGATCTCGTGATTCGGTGTCACGAGGACCGGGCAGCGCGCTTGGGCCACATCGGAACCCAACGGTCGCCAGCGGACCGGCACGCCGAAGAACCCGGCGAAACCGAACGTCTCGTAGTTCCCGAGCGCTTCGAGTTGGCGCCGGTACCCCTCGGATCGCACATCGATGCAGAACACCAATTGCGCGTCCGGACGGGCCGTTGGATCAATGGCGTCGGTGGGCCCACCGACATCGACGGCGTCAGGCGTCTGCGATGCGGGCGACAGCCGGGCGAGGAGCCGATCGCGGAAGTTCCACTCGTGGGCCGACAGCCACAGTGCGCTGCGGTCGGCGTCGGGTGTGGCCGCCAGCAGCAGTGCCACGCCGGCGTCGAAGTCAGGGTGCTCACCCGCACCAGCGAAGGCAGCGATGGCGGCGTCGATTCGGCGTTGCAGCAGATCCTGATCATCGGCGACGACGGGCGGTGCGCTGAGGTCCAGGTCTTCGCCGGCCAGGTGTCCCACCGCGGCGCGGACGGCAGCCAGGTCGAGTGTTCGCAGCTTCACGCCAGGTCGATCCGCCGGCGCCCAGTCGTCGCACCAACGGGCGAAGCTCGCCCAGCCGGGTGTGCGCAACAGCCAGGTGCGCACCGCCGAAACGCGACCGTCGTCGTCGATGCCGTTGGCGCGCAGCGCGGTTGCCACCATCGTGGCGGCGTCGTCGGGGAGCGATGCGATCTTCGAGCGCGCGGTGCGGTCGAGCAGTTGGCCGAGTCGGCGGTCGGACGAGGCCACTGCACGCCACGACCGGTAGAGACCGAGTTCACGATCAGGCATTGCCCATGGCACATGTGCTTCGTCGACGTAGGCGGCACACCAGGTGGAGACCAGATCGTCGAGCGCCGACGACAACGAGCCCTCGTCGGTGACCGATGGGGGCTGCGACACCGGCCCGTGCACCAGGTCCCAGCGCAGCACGTCGATGGCCTCGACGCTGACCCCCGCGACCACGACCGGCCATCGCACGGCGAGATCACGTCCGACATCGCTGCGCCCGATCGACTCGAGGTGATCCCGCATGACGTGGTCGAGGTCGGCATCGGTGATCGTGCCGCGAGCGTGTTCGGCGCGGAAGGCCCCCAGCGGGAGGTGGGTCCGAGCTCCGAACCAGCGACGCGCCGCCTCGGTTGCGGCGCCGAACGGGAGATCGGTGAGGCCACCGAGAGGGTTCACCGCAACGAAGGCGGTGATCGGCCAGTACGGAGCGACGATCGATCCTGCCCGAGACACGTCGACGATCAAACGCCCTCGGTCGACGGCAGGCGACGGAGTTGTGGGCTGGTCGGTTGCAGGCTGGTCGGTCATGCGCGATCTCCAGTGGTGACGAGTTCGTTCGGTCGAATGGTGTTCGAGGCCGGGCCGACGGAGGGCGCGGGCGTCGAGCCCGCGACTGCGACGGGCCGCGAGGTGGTGGCGCCCGTGCTCACGAGCCAGCCGTAGACGTTCCGGCGGAGCCTGTCACCGGTCGTCCCGGGCAGGAATGCAACGAGCGCGCTCAGCGCAGCGATCGCCGCAAGCACCACTGCGACCCAGACGGGGCCGACCGCAGCAGGCACCTCGTACGGCACGGCGTCGACCACGAAGGCCTCGAAGATGGCGATGCCGCCGATGTAGCCGAAGGCGAGGACGAACACCCCGATCGCGGAGAGCAGCACCGTGCGGCCGACACCGAACGGCGCGGCGGACATCCAGCCGTTGGCAGCTCGCCCAACCGAGAGGGCTCCGAACACCACGATCAGAATGGTGGCAGCAGCGGTGAGGTGCGGGTCGATCACCAGCAGGGCCACTTCGAAGGCGGCGAGCGGGAGGAGCAGACCCATCGCGACCCGAGCGGTGATCGACGTGAGTGTCGAGCGCTCGGCACTGCCGAGATGCGGACGATTGATCTGGCGGGTGTGGGCGCTGATGGCGCCGCCGGCCCCGAGGAACATCGCTGCCTTGTACAGGGCGTGACCCACGATGTGGAACAACGCAGCAGCGAATGCTCCGACGCCGAGCTGCATCACCATGAAGCCCATCTGACCGGATGTCGACCACACCAAGCTGCCCTTGACGTCAGTTCGCACGAGCATGATCGAGGTGGCGAGCAGGGCGGTTGCGATGCCGAGCCCGAAGGCCAGCGCCATTGCCGTGACCGACTCCGAGAAGACCGGCGAGAAGCGAATCAGCAGCACACCGGCGCCGTTGACGACGCCAGCATGCAGCAGGGCGGAGACCGGGGTCGGCGCGGCGAGGGTGGACGGCAGCCAACGGTGGAGTGGAATCAGCGCCGAGCGAGCGACACCGGCCGCCACCAGGAGGACCGCCGCAATGTCGAGGGTGCGGATCGATCCGATGCGCTCGGCGTCGAGTGACGTCACGTCGATCGATCGAAGATCGACGTCGCCGACTGCGTACGCCGCCACGATCACGGCGAGGAGCAGGGCGACGTCGCCGATCGCAAAACTGCGCGCCGTGCGACGCTGCGAATCGACTGCCGGCTTCCATGGCGCCTTGTGACCGAGCAGCGCGACGAGGATGACGCTGGTGGCCACCCACACCAGCAGGAGGCCACTTGCGGTGACCGCTGCGGCCACGAACATGGTGGAGCTGACCAGTAGTCCGGCGAGGACGTGGAAGCGGCGGGCCCGGGGATCGGCACGCAGCGAACGGGCGGCGAACGACTGCACGATCAGTCCCACCACGCTCGTCAGGAGCAGCAGCACCGCACCGACGCGGTCGGCGAACACACCGACCAGCGCGGCGCCGTCGTCACGCGTCATCACCGACTCGACCGGGCCATCGACACCGACGGCAATCGCCAACCCGATCGCCGAGACGACCGCCACTGCCGCCGCTGCGACAGCGACGCTGGCGGCCCGGACGGCGTCGATCCGGAGCAGGACGGTGGCGACCGCACCGAGCGCCGGAGCGATCAGCGTGACGTAGAGGAGCGTCGACATTTGACGAACTCTAATAGATGAACTGGGATTCGTGCAAATAAATATGTGTGATGGGGCAGGTATTCCAGCCGAGTGAACCTCAGGCCACGGCAAACACGTCGTCAGCTCATCGCGGTGCGAACTCGAGCACCTGCTGGAAGGTGGGCCGATTCGTCGCTCGGAAGTCGTCCTCGATCAGACCGGGCACGAACGTGAGCCGCTGGCCCGGCGGCAGCCACGTCGCGATGTCGCCGCCGCGCTCGGCGGCGAGTGCATTGACGGCGTCGTCGAGCGCGTCCCACAGTTCCGTACGGCAGGTGTCGAGATCACCCGCGCCGCAGTAGGCGACGTTGAACGGGCCCTCGACAGGCTGACCGAGCACCGCGCGCAGGTCTTTGTCGACGAAGCTGGCATCGTCGATCCCGCGGAACTCGACGCCCGAATCGACCGCCGGTGTCAGCACCGGTGCCTCGACGGCGCCGACGATCGCTGGGAAGATCTCGTCGAGCAGCAGCGGTCCAGGGCTGTCGTCGAAGCCGTCATCGTCGGCATCGAGGCGAGGAGCGTCGTCGGCAGCCCACGCATCGAGCGTCGACCGTGCCTCGGCGGCCAGGTCGGACGGGGCGTCGCCACCGGCGAGCACCTCACTGATCACCGGCCACACCGTCGAGCGGATGTCTTCCGTCGCAGCGCGGTTCATCACACTCACCACACCGGCGAGATCCACGGGTTCGGGCCACTGGTCGAAGTTCTCCACTCGTTGCACCGAGCCGAATGTGGTGTTGTCACCGTGCATGAAGCCGGGTGCCGACTGGTTGTTCCAGTTGAGGAGGCGATCGTCGGGTCCAGCGACGGCGTGCGGCTTGTCCTCGAGTTCGAGGAAGCCCTGCCATTCGTACTGGCCGGTACCGAGCGTGGGCAGCCGACGGTCGAGACCCTCGGCGCGCACCGGCAGCAGGCCGGACGCGTAGTACGCGATGCCCTCACGGTTGGCGTAGCCCCAGTTGAACGTGAAGCCGAACTTGTCGGCGGATTCGAAGAACGAGTCCGGGGTGCCCGCATCGCCCTCGGTCATGTCCTTGAGGGCTGCCAGATTCAGCCCGTCGCGACCGAACGTCGAGCGCTTGCTGGTCAGCGCCACCGGGCGACCGTCGGAGGTCGCCGTGCCGACCACGGGCCCGTGCACCGAAGTCGGGAAGCTGATCGGCTCACCGCCCAACGTACCGGCGTCGAACTGCTCGAACGGCGTGCACTCACCGTTGTACTCGTAGTGGGTGGAGGCGACCGACGGCGCCGAGCCGTCGGGCTCACAGAGGAGCTCGGCGTAGACGTCGCGCACGTCCTGATTGGCTGACGTGAGGCTCCACGCATAGTCCTGCGTGCGTCCGATCAACAGGTACATCGCCAGTCCGGGCACCGCCGCGCCCTGGGCCTCGATGCCCGGGCCGGAGAGGTGGATCTGCTGCACGATCTCGGGATAGAAGAAGCCGAGCTGCGGGCCCATCACCGCGAGCGTGGTCTGGTTCTCCGACGCTGCCGGGTCGACCAGGAGCCAATTCGACGCGTTGCGCGACCGTGGCCCGGCAGCAGCGCCGTAGACGCCAGGCGAGGCAAAGCCTTCGGGCTGGCCCGCGTCAGAGGTGCGAGGGTCGAGCGACACGAGCGAACCCGCATCGATCGTGACCGATCCCGTGACCTCGCCACCGGTGAGTGTCGGATACTCGAATCGCTCCTCGATGGTGGTGGGCGCCTCGGGATCGTCGGTGGGCATGAAGTCCTCCCACACGGCGCGACCCTGCTCCTCGCCCAGCGACGCCTGCAGCCCCGACAGGAACTCGGCGTTCGCCGCCTCGCTCCCGCCGCCGGCTCCGAAGATCGAGCCGATGAACGCGGTGACCGCGATCACGTCGTTGACGGTGAACGGCTCTCCAGGTGTCCCGTTCGCTTCGACGTAGGCGTTGACGCCGTCGGCGTAGGCCTGTGCGTCGGCAACGATCTGTTCGCCCTCCTCGCCGTACGTGTCGAGGATCAGTTGCACCTGATCGGTGACCAACTGTTCGGCTGCCGCGCTGGGGATGAACTCCTGCGCGCTCGTCACCAGTTCGAACGCATCGATGCCGGGCACGTCGGCCACGGCCACCCGCGCCGGGCCACGTCCCAGATCGAGGTAGAGCCCGCGATCGCGAGCGGTCACCCAGCCAGCGCCGAAGGCGACGTCGTCGCGGGTCTCGCCGGTGATGTGGGGGACGCCGAACTCGTCGTAGACGATCGTGACACCATCGCGGCCGGTGGCCTCGTCGGTGGTGGCCCCGATCGGTTCGAAGTCGGCCGGCAGGAAGAACTCCTCGATGTCGGCGTCGGTGACGTCGCCGCGCAGCGGGGTGAGTCCGTCGTACAGCCCGAGCTGGTCCGTGGAGTTCTCGTTGACCGGCAGGCCACCGAAGTTGCCGGGCGGCAGGATGTAGAAGGCCCGGTCCTCGGTGATCGTGGGCGCAGGTTCGGTGGTGGCCGGCGCCGAGTTCTCCGGCTCCGGCGCCTGGGTTGGCTCCGTTGCATCGTCGGTGACGGGGGCAGCGGTGCTTGGCTCCGACGACGACTCGCCGTCACTGGAACACGCGGCTGCCACCAATGCGATCACGACGCCGAGCGCTACCAACGCACCGCGCGAACGCCCTCGATCATCTGTCATCTCTGCTCCCCCTCGATCGGCCAAACCCGGCTGACAGTAGTCCGACTGCTCGGTCGTGGAGGTTTCGACGCCGCAATCAGGCGGTCTGCTAACGTCGCCTCGTCATGTCTCGCAAGGTGCCACTTTTCGCTGCTGCCGCCGCTGCTACCGCGCTCGTCGTCGCCCCACTGAGCGTCTCAGCGGAGGTCTCCGGCGACATCGTGTTCGGCGCGACGACCATCGAGTCGGGCGATTCGACCACGGTGACAGCGAACTTCACCGAAGAAGCTGCCGGCACCGATTCCGTCACGTTCTCGATTGCCGCTGCCGCTGGCACGGGCACCGCCACCCTCACGCTGGTGTCGGGCTCCGGTGCGACGGACACCGCCGACTGCACCCAGACCAGCACCACCGAGATCGAGTGCGACTGGGACACCGCCGACGGGCCCACCGGTTCGATCGTTGCCACGGCGACGGCGAGCGCCGATGCCGTGGGCACCTGGACCCTGGCCACCACCGACGTGCCAGCGCAGGGCGATCCGGCCGCAGTCGACGAGCAGACACTCACGGTGATCGCCCCCGCAACCACGTCCTCATCGAGTTCGTCGTCCAGCTCATCATCGTCGAGCTCGTCCTCGAGCTCGTCCTCGTCGTCCAGCTCGTCCTCGTCGTCCAGCTCGTCGTCAACGTCCTCCACCATCTCGTCGAGCACCACGCTGCCGACCACAACATCGAGTGCTGCAACCACGACTGCGGCAACAACGACACCGACGACTGCGGCAACGACCACGACCGTCGCCGGGGCGCTCGCTGCAACCGGCGGCGACACCATGGGTGCCGGTGCAACCGTCGCGATGGTCGCCATGCTGATGCTCGCCGTCGGCGCCACTGCGGCGTTCGTCGCCCGTCGGCCGCAGACACGCTGAGTCCGACGCGGAGCACAACGTGTCGGACGAGCGAACCCACCCCTTGCCGTCGTGGAACGACGGCTCCACCCGTCGGGCGGTGATCGACTTCCTCGACTCGATCGACGAGGTCCCCGTCGAGCAGCGCGTCGCGGTGTTCGACAACGACGGCACCCTGTGGTGTGAGCAACCCCAGTACATCCAGCTGCTGTTCATGCTCGACCAGTTGCGCCAGGCGCTCGCTGTCGACGCCTCGCTGGGCGAGCGTCCCGAGTTTCGAGCGCTGATCGAACGCGACACTGGAGCCCAGGCCGAGCTCGGCATCACGGCCATCGCGATGGCACTCGTGGAATTGAGTGCCGGCATCGAGCCCGCCGAGTTCGATCGACGAGTTCGCGAGTTCGTCGCATCATCCCGACACGACCGCCTCGACCTGCCATTCGTCGCGCTTCGCTACCTCCCGATGCTGGAGCTGATCGCGGAGCTGCGTGCCCGCGACTTCAGCGTGTTCATCGTCACCGGGGGCGGTACCGAGTTCGTCCGGGCAATCAGTGAGGAGTTCTACGGTGTCGGGCGCGAGCACGTGGTCGGGTCGTCGGTGCGCTACGACGTGACAACCGACGACGACGGCCGGCCACGGCTGCTCCGCACGAAGGACCTCTTCGGCGACGTGGACGAAGGCCCCGCAAAGGTCTCGAACATCCAGATCGGTCTCGGACGGCGTCCGATCTTCGCAGCCGGCAACTCGGCCGGCGATGCCGACATGCTCGACTACGCGCTCGGCGCCGGCGGTGCGTCGTTCGCAATGCTGATCGACCATGACGACGCCGACCGCGAGTACGCCTATGCGAGCGTTGCTGCATCCTTCGAGAGCGAGGAACCGATCGCCGACATCGGACGACGGCGGGGCTGGCACGTGGTGAGCATGCGCAACGACTGGCGCCAGGTGTTCGCCACCTGACGGTCAACTCGTCGCGACCACCGACTCGTAGATGTTGTAGAGCAGCGACGCGCCGAGCACGCCGCCGAGGAACAGCCCGATGCGGGTGAACAACCCCAGCCCTCTGCGCCACAGGAAGAACGCCAGGAGGCAGCCAACGATGACGACGAAGAGGAACCCCTGATCGCTCGTGAACGCCACATCCCACAGTTGGGTGGCCTGCACGTCTCCGGGGAACAGTTGGTTGTCGTTGCCGGTCACCGTGTTCCAACCGAGCCAGCCGGCCCAA
Organism: Ilumatobacteraceae bacterium; assembly: GCA_963793335.1. Lineage (GTDB taxonomy): Bacteria > Actinomycetota > Acidimicrobiia > Acidimicrobiales > Ilumatobacteraceae > Sva-07. The sequence continues at coordinate 147,440 of CAWBZS010000005.1, forward strand.
AATGCACCGATGGCGACGCCGGCGGCGACGATCTTGTTGGTGCCGACGTTGACCATGGCAACCAGCGCGAGCGTGGCGACGATCAGCGCCGTGCCGGTCTGATAGCCGTTGTTGCCGATCGCTTCGATGAATCCGGAGATGACGTTCGATGCTTCATCGACCGTGGATTCGACCGCGGTTTGTTCACCATCGCCGGCCGACATCGGAGCAGCAGCGCCAGCGATGGCGGAGAGGCTGAGCAGCATGGTGCGAGTCTCGCACGAGCCACCAACTCGAACGTGGACGGTTGCACAGGATCGACGGCGACGCGCGCGAACACGTCGAAGGGTTCCGACCGACCCGAACTCACCTGGAGCCTTGGACGCCGAGCGGTCAGATCAGGTCGCCCGGCGGCGGACCACCGGTACGTCCTGCTGGCATGGGCTGCGCGTCGGGATCCGAGCGCCGGACCATCCACCAGCTCGCCACCGCGAGCAACGCCAGGAATCCGACCACCGCAACCAGTGCAACGGTGCCGTCGACTTCACCGTCGGGGTCACCGGCACCGATCAAGGTTTCATCGGGCTCCGCCGATTCGGGTTCGGACGACGCAGGGGATTCGGATGGCGGCGTCGTCGACGCTGGCGGTACCGCATTGGGAGCCGACAGCGAATCGGGTGGGGTGGCGGCAGCGGCGGCGAACCCCGGCCCGAGTGCCAGCAACACGCCCACGACAACGCCAGCGATACGTCGTGTGGGCTCACGCATCGTGCTCTCCCCCCTCGACGCTCGGTCGACCTTCGGGGGCATCCGGCGGCAGCTCGCCCACTGGTTCGCTGTCATCCGAGCGGTTCGTCTCCACCCACTCGAGGGCGTCGTCGTACGCCTGTCGGGTGGTCTCGCCGATGAACGCGCTGCTTCGATACAGGTTGCGGGCACCGATCACGTCGGTGGCTCCGGTCACCCGCAGCTGTCGGATGACCCGTTCGTTGTCGGTGACCAGCATCAGCTTGCTGTCGACGGCTCTCAGTGCGGATGCGTAGGATTCGAGGACGTCGATCAGCGTGGCCCCGGCGTCGTCGGCACCCCTGACGCGCAGGATCACCACCGAGTTCAGCGACGTGGGTGTCACCGCGGGCATCTGCTCGAGCAGCGTCGATGCCGTTGCGAAGAACAGTGCGCCGTATGGCTGCAGCACGACGACCGAGCCGGCCGGTACCGTCGACGGTGGTTCGACCTCCTCGACACGCCCATCATCGTGGAACCACAGCCGCTTGGTCACCAGCCGAGTCGACTGACGGATGACGAAGAGGATCACCGAGATACCGACACCGACGAGCACCGCATACTGCAACGGGATCACCAGCGTCAGGGCGAACGTGATCGTCATCACGGTCAACGGCACCGCCCCGGTCTTGGCAACCGAGATGATCTGCGACGGCTTCACCGTGCCGATGCCGACGACGATCAGCAGCGCGGCCAACGACGGCATGGCGACCAACTCGATCACCCCTCCGAACAGCAGGATCACGATCGCCATCACCCCCGCGGCGACGAAGGCCGCCGTGCGGGTCTTGGCACCAGCGGTGGCGATCAGCGAGCTGCCCGACATCGACCCGCCGACGGGCATGCCCTGGAACACCCCGGCGACGATGTTTCCTGCGCCCTGGCCGACGAAGTCCTGTGACTCGTCCTGTGGGGCACCGTCCTCATTGGGAAACCCAGCCGACACCCCGGCTCCCTGCACGAGCCCGACGAAGGCGAGCGACAGCGCCGGCACGATCAGCACGACCAGGTCGCCGAGCACCGGCGCGACCGGGAGCGGGAGCGATCGCGGCACATCCGCGATGTCTCTGACCTGGCTGACGTCGGCGCCGAATGCTCGAAAGAGCCCACTGACCGCCGAACCGACGAACACTGCGACCACGAGGCCGAGCGCGCCGAGTCTGGTGCGCTGCAACCCGATGATCAAGGCCACCGTCGCGAAGCCGACGACGATCGTCGGAATGTCGATCTGCCAGACGTTGAACACGAGATCGACGGCTCGAACCACCCGATTGCCACCTTCGGAGTCGTAGCCGGTGAAGTCGTCGAGTTGGCCGAGCACGATGTTGACACCGACTGCGCTGATGAATCCGGTCATCACCGAGTTCGACACGAATCGGAGGAATGAACCGAGGCGAAGCAGCCCGGCCAGGATCATCACCACACCGGTGAGCATCGACAGCGTGTACAGCGCTCTGGTCGGATCGTCGCGGGATGCCAGATCGACATCGGCCACGATGATCGCCATCGCCCCCGTGCCCTGCACCGCCATGAAGGCGGTACTCGTGAACAGCGCACCGCCGGCCAGGCCGAACAGATAGCTGTAGAGACCGGCGACTGGATTGACACCGGCGAGCAGACCGCTCGCAAGGCCGTCGGGCACACTCTCGACGCCGAGCACCAGGCCCGCCATTGCGTCGTCCTTGACCGTCTTGCGGTTGAGCAGCGACCGAGGCGTCAGAATCGGCAGTCGCATTCGATCAGCATCGCAGCTGCCCTGTCCGTCACGATGATCGCGGAACGAACGCGACCAGGGATCACTCGATCGGCGCAGCGATCAGGTAGTTGCGATCGGCATACCCCTCGCGGAGCACGTACCCGGACAAGCGAGCCTCCAGCACGAACCGCTCACCGGTCTCGGTGTCACTGATCTCGCACAGCAGGAGATCGCCGTCGAGCACGACCGGGCCGGCTGGACAGTCGACGGCGAGCCGCTCGGGCGGAAGTCCCACCTCCGGGGCCAGGAAGCCGATCGCGTCCTGCTCGACGCCCTCGATGTCACCGGCGATGATCACATTGCTCGCCGCGACGAAGACCCGGTCGTTTTCCTCGATGATCGCGTCGACCGTGACCGTCTCGCCACCTGCGGCAGTTGCCTCGCAGGTGAAGGTCTCCCCCGGCTCGTCGGAGGCGGCATCGTCGCAGGTCGCGTCGGACAACTCGAGCCCGAGCACCTCGCCGAGTTCGCCCTCGATCGCCTCCTCGGCGATGCCCTCGGGGGTCTCACCGACCGAGACCGAGCAGCCGGCCACCAACACCGTGACGATCCCTGCGAACACGACCTCGAACGCTCTCATGGTCGGCCATCCAACCAGACGACCGTCAACGGGACATCAACAGAGCGTCATGGCACCGTCGAATGACCTCCACATCAACCACGAGTGAACGCGCGGTGCTGACGGCGGCTGCGGTGAGATCCATCGGTCACGTCTGCACAGAGATCTCACCGCAGCCTCCGCGAGCGTGCCAGCCCCGACCTGTTCGATGAGCAGCGTGTCCTCGCGTCGTCATCTCACCGATCGCCGACGTCCCGCCATGTCGTCGCTGTTCCGCGCGTCACCGGTCAGGAGCGACAAGGTGCCCGGTGGTGTGACCGACGCCGCACCGCTGTCTGGTTTCAGCGACGCGGAAGAGGTGAACGCTGCCCAGGTCCGAACGACGGGTCCACACGTCGACGCACTCAACACCAAGGAGTCCCCATGAACACCCTGAACCTGACCGAGCGGCTCGATGAGCTGGAAACCTCACTCCCAGCCATCCCGGCGAACACGCTCAAGGTCGGCCGAGCAACGGTTCGGCGAACGACCAGCGTCGCCGCGAGCGTCCTCGACGACATCAGCGAGCGCGCCGGACGGGTTGCCGACACCGCAGGCAACGCAGCGCGAACCGTCAGCGGGCAGGCGCGCTCGGCCGGGGACCGCTCGATCCGAACCGCCCGATCAGGGGCCAACGAGGTCGTCGGGCAGGCCAGGGCCCAGGCTGAGCGTGCAGCAAAGGTCGCCGACGACGAGACCAGTCAGGCACTGGCAGACGCTGCGGAGGCGGCAGCACCCGAGCCGGCCACGCGCCGCGAGATGCAGGCGATGTCCAAGGCCGACCTGTACGAATACGCACAGCGCCTCGACCTCGACGGGCGTTCGACGATGAGCAAAGACGAACTGATCGACGCCATCGCCCACCACTGAGCGACGCACGAGTTCAGCAATGAAAAGGCCCCCGGCAGCGTCGCTACCGGGGGCCCAGGTGGTGGAGACGATGGGAATCGAACCCACGACCCCCTGCTTGCAAAGCAGGTGCTCTAGCCAACTGAGCTACGTCCCCGAAGGGTGGCCCTGTTTCCAGGACGCACCCACGCTACCGCCTCGAAGTCCGACGCCGACAACAGGTCGACACGAGCATCGGAATCGCCTCAGCTCAGCAGGTCAACATCTCGGCGAGGATCTCGCCGGTCGCTGCGCTGATGTCTGGATCGCCGTCGAGACCCGCGTCGACGAGTGCCTGCGCATCGGTGTCGTCGATCCGGTCGGCAGCATCACGGATGCAGTCTTCGTCGGGCGTCGCGCCCGCATCCGCAGCGGCTTGGATCACGATCGCGGCGACCTCAGCCTGCGCTCCGTCGCCGGAATCAGACCCTCCGTCATCGTCGCTTCCGCACGCAGTGATGAGGATGGCCACGCTTGCTACCGCAAGGAGTCGCTTCATGGTGGTGCTTCCCTTCGTCGAGCGAGCGGAACCGATGACCGCCCGCGTGTTGTGTGTGTTGATGACCACCGCTGACTACTCCGGTGCGTCGATGACACGGCCAGCTCCCCCAACGGTTTCGGTCGTCGTATCGTAACACCGTAATGAAATTCGATCGGCGCTGGCCCGGCGTCAGACGTCAGGCCGCTCGCAGTGCATCCAGTGACGAACGATCTCGAAGCCGGCGCTGCGGTACAGCCCGAGCGCCGTGTCGTTGACGGCCTCCACCCCGAGGCCGATGACGGTGGGCTCGCGCCGGCCCAACCGCCGACACACCTCGATCAGGATCGCCCGACCCAACCCGCACCCTCGCGCCGAGTGCGCAACGCCGAGCTGCGACACCCAGCCGACATCGCCCGCAGACATGCGCCCGAGCGCACACCCAACGATCGGGCCGAGGCCGACACGGGTCCGGGCGACCACGATCAGGTCGGGCTCGAACCATGGTCCGGCGAGGATCGATGCCCGCCATTCATCGATCGGCCGGGACGTGTGCCCGGGCACATCGGTCCAGAACGAGTAGATCATGTCGTGCAGTTCTTCGTCGTCGTCCCCGATCCGGAACGGCACCGCGACCACATCGTCAGGCCACTGCGGGTCTGGGAGGTCATCGATGCCGCCAGAGCGCTCGAGTTCGAAGCTCGATCGCACCGGCACGAACCCCGCGTCGGCCAACACAGCAAGGCGCTCGGCATCCTGCACCGGCACCTCGAACTCGTCGCCGCCGTGATCGGCGAGCCACCCGACCAAGTCGGCGAACACCAGCAGACCGTGGGGTGCTGCCGGGTCGACGGCGACGGACGTGTGGCCGTGACCGGCAACCAGCGCAACGCCGACCACGCCCAACCGCTCGTCGACCGCCACCCGGCCACCAGCCGCGAGCGACCCGGCAGCTCGCTCGGCTCGATCGAACTCGCCGCGCATGTCGTCGATGTCACCATCGGGCGAACCCCACCAGGCGGTGTCCTGCGCGTCGACGACCCGTGCGACCGCCTCGAGGTCACCCACGCACAGCTCTCGAAGTTCGATCTCGTTGCTCACGCGTCGATCGTGTCAGCCGGCGCTTCCGGTGCCAGCACCGGTTTACGCCATCCCTACCATCGGCGCGATGGCCCGCCTGCGCTTCGGTACATTCCTCGCCCCCCATCACCCCACCGGGGAACACCCAACGCTGCAGTTCCAACGCGACCTCGACTTCGCCGAACACCTGGATCGTCTCGGCTTCGACGAGTTCTGGTGCGGCGAACACCACTCGTCGGGTTGGGAGACGATCGCGTCACCCGAGATGTTCCTCGCGGGCGCGGCCCAGCGCACCCACAACATCATGTTGGGCACCGGCGTGACGAGCCTGCCGTATCACCACCCGTTCAACGTCGCGCAGCGCATCGTGCAACTCGACCACATGAGCCGCGGCCGTGCGATGTTCGGATCCGGCCCAGGCGCGTTGGCCTCCGACGCACGCACCCTCGGCATCGATCCCATGGTGCAGCGAGACCGTCAGGACGAGGCCCTCGCTGTGATCACCCGGCTGCTACGAGGTGACGACCGCTTCAGTCACGAGAGCGAGTGGTTCACGCTGCACGACGCCCGCCTCCAACTGCTTCCACTCCAAGAGGACCTCCCGATGGTGACCGCATCGTCGATCTCTCCGTCGGGCATGACGCTCGCCGGCAAGTACGGCATGGGGGTGTTGTCGATCGCGTCCAACTCCACTGCAGGGATCCAGGCGTTGCCCACCCAGTGGGGCTTCGCGGAGGACGCCGCAGCGGAACACGGCCAGACGGTCGACCGGAAGCACTGGCGGGTGATGCTCGCCTTCCACATCGCCGAGACCCGCGAGCAGGCCCGCAACGAGGCCGTCGACGGGCTCCATCGATGGCACAACGAATACAACGTCTGGACGCTCGGGCGCCCCAACGCCACCCACGTCGACGACAAGTGGGAGTTGCTGGCGCAGACCGTGGGCGACGGCTCACCCGGAGCTGGCTCCGGCGTGATCGGCACACCCGACGATCTCATCGCCGCGATCCGCCACCTGCAGGAGATCACCGGCGGCTTCGGCGTGGTGCTCGGCTTCGCGCACGACTGGGCGAACCGTGAAGCGACGATGCGGTCGTGGGACCTCGTGGCCCGCTACGTGATCCCCGAACTCAACGGACACCTCACCGGCCTGCGCGAGTCGCAGGAGTACCTCCATCGCCATCAGGCCGAACTGATGGCCGGCGCATCGAAGGCGGTGGTGAGCAAGATCCTCGCCAACGACAAGGCCGCTGCAGCGATGCAGACCACGATGGAACAGGCTGCGCAGGCCGCCGCCGAGCAGGAAACGAAACAGACCGAGTTCCGCCCCGGCGGCGGTCTCCCCGCGTCCCCCGACTGAGCCAACGCAGACCGAAGCGGTCAGTCGTCTTTCAGGGCGACGGCGTTCGGGGTGACGTTCATCTTCGGCTCGTACTCCACGAGCTCCACCACCCGGCCCTCCGCACGAAACAGGTCCCGCAGTTCGGTGCGACAGGCCTCACAGGGGCCGTAGAAGTCGTCGAGTACGTCGAGCCGACATCGAGGACAACTGAACTCCATCAACGCGACGCTACTGCGCCTACGCTCATGATCGATGCCGTCCGGACCCAGCCTCTTCGATGATGCGGGCGACCCGACCGGCGGCGACCACCTCGCCGACGCACCCGAGCCTCCGGCTCACTCGGGCGAGCCGACACGTCGCTCCCCGACCGGCCGGCCGAACTACCTGATCCGCCGCGCCGTCGTGGTGGGTGGTGTGGTGGCGGTGCTGGCCACGGCATCGGTGGTGATCGGACAACTGATGGGCTCCGGCGCCATCGACACGTCGTCGGGTGCAGTTCCGGCCGACTGGAACCGAGTTGCCCTGCTCGACGAGCGCTCCGGACTGGTCACGGTCACCGACGAACGCGGCGAGGAGATCGGACGCATCGAGTCGGGCGCAGCTGGCGCCACGGATGCGGGCGTGGTCGAGCACTCGATGCTGATCGCCTCACCCGACGTCGTGGCGGTCCTCGATCTCGATCGAGCGTCCGACGAACCGGCCAGCGAACCTGTCACCAGCGACAGTCCCTCGGCAGACAGCGTCCCAACCGACGGCGCTGGTGGCGATGCCGACGGCGGCGCGACCAGTGCATTCGCGTTCGGTGCCGAACGTGTGACCACGCCGACCGGCAGCGCGCTCACACTGATCGCATCGCGATCGGACGGTGGCCGCGCTGTACTCCTGCACGGCCCGAGTGGCGACGTGATCGACACCGATTCGTTCGCTCCCGTCGTCGGCGCCCGATACGAGTCGGCCAGCGCACAGGCAACCGCCTCGGGTCGCGATGTGCTGGTGACCGACTCGGGCAACTTCCAGAGCGTGCTGATCTCGTTCGACCGCGACGAGCCGTCGTTCTTCTCCGGGCTGGGCCTCGCGGTCGACGACGACATCGTGGTCACCGCCCAGAACGTCGGTCCAGCCGCAACCATCAGCGTGTTCGATCACAGCGGCGAGCAACTCACCACCGGTCGAACCGACTCGGTCCGTGCGGGCATGATCGTCGACGACCGGGTGATCCTGATCACCGTCGACGGCCTCGTGGTCACCCTGGACACCGAGACTGGCGACACCGACGAAGGCGAGCAACTCGACATCGGCACCGTCGAATCGGGCGACGTCACCACGAGCGGCGACCGACTCGTGGTGTCCGGCACCGCCGGCACCGCAGTGGTGGGCGACGACGCCGGAACGGTTGGCACCTACCCAGAGGCCGGCCTGACCGACGACGGCCACCCGCCGACCGGGTCGCAGTGCGTGACACTCGCGACGCTCGGCGACGACTCAGAGCCCGACCTCACCGTGGTCGATCTGGCCGATGGCAGCATCGTCGCTGACGCCTCTGCGTCCGCCCCGACGTACGCCGACGCGTCGGGCTGCACGATTGCGGTCACCACATCGTCGGGCTTCGACCTGATCACGCCGGACGGCAGCGAGCCGGTACAGACCAGCGACACGCTCGTTGCACTGGCACCCGACGCGTCGACGGTCGTGCTCGCCGGCGCCGGCCGCCTGACGATGGTCGACGCGCTGGCAACCGACCCACCGATGCCACCCATCGACCTCGGCCGCCAGGGTCGCGCGGTCTTCTTCACACGATCATGACGGCACCACGATGAGCACCGACTCCGAACAACACCAACGAGCGGCCGACGACGTCGAGGTCGTTCGCGACGGAACCGTCTGGCGGTTCGAACGGGCCTTTCTCGAGTCGAACTGGACCTGCCTGTTCGGACAGGGCTGCAAGGGCATCCTCGACCATGACGCCACCGAGCTCAACCAGGGCTGCTGCTCGCTCGGCGCGCACTTCGGCGACGGGCCCGCGGGCGAGTCGGAGGCGATGACCGTCGGGGCGTACGCCGCGATGCTGACGCCCGAGCAGTTCCAGTACCACGCACTGGCGAACGAGGGGCCAGACGGCATCTACGGCGACGCCGATCGCAGCCACACACGCGTGGTCGACGGGGCATGCATCTTCCTCAATCGGCCGGGTTGGCCCGGCGGCGAGGGATGCGCCCTCCACATCGCCGCGGTCGAGTCCGGCGAGTCGGCCACCGAGTGGAAGCCGTCGGTGTGCTGGCAGTTGCCGTTGCGGATCGACTGGAGCGAGATCGACGACACCACGGAGTTGGCCACGGTCAGGCGCTGGACCCGCACCGACTGGGGCACCCACGGCGAAACGATGGCGTGGTGCTGTACCGAACGGTCCGACGGAGCCGAGGCGTACTCCGGCAACGAGCGTGTGATCGACTCGATGGCCGACTCGCTCAGCGCACTCGCAGGCGACGAGGTGTACGTCGAACTGCGGCGGCGACTCTGAGCAGACCGCGTCAGATCACGTTGATGGCGTCGAGCACGCTGGCAACCGCCGCGTCATCGGCCCCGGCCACGGTGACCTGAGTGCGCCAATCGGAGCGTTTGGTACCCCACGACACGAAGTCGTGCACGCTCGTGGTCACCGTCGGAGCATCCGCTCGGGCACCTTCGACCACCGTCCAGGAACCGGTTCCGTCATCGTCGCCGGGCACGAGTGCGAACACTCCCCCGCCCGGCCCGTCGAAGACCAGGTTGACCGGCTGTTGTGTCGCGCCGGCGAGCTCGACGGCGCACATCTGTGGCAAGCCGGCGAGCATCCAGTCGCGTGTGGCGGTGAGTGCGTCGACGTCCTTCGGCAACAGGGCGGCCCGCTCGATCGCCGCACCGATGTCGTGGCGCAGATGGCAGTAGTGGTCGAACACGATGGCATTCGCGAGCAGATGCAGCGGATGCGAGCCGAGGTCCGACAACGGCACCACCGCATCACACATCGGTGGCTCCTGCAGTGCGGCCAGTGCAGCAACGCCCCGTTCCGACCACTCGTCGTAGGCGGCGATCACGTCGCTGGTCGTCCAGTCCTTGCGGTCCTGCACCGGCACCTCGGCAGCTGACTCGGCCTTGCCCGAGTTGCCCGTGTCGATCGACGCCGGGTCGGCGATCTGCTGGAACACCGCGGCCATGTGCTGGGCCACGTCCTGGATGCGCCAACCGTCGCAGCCCGACGCCGCGGCCCACTCCTGCGGAGTCAACGTTGCGAACAGGTCGCGTGCCTCCTGCACCTGCACCTCCAGCGCCGGGACGGCCTCAGCGGTCATGTGCTCCTCCTCGTCTGCCAGCGACGGGTCGATGCCCCGTCGGCAAGGCCGAACCTAGCGATCAGGCGTCGTTGGCGTTCGACCGGAGCATCCGTCCGGCCAAGGCCCCGGTGTGTTCGCCGTGATCCATGAACACCTCACCGTTGACCAGCGTGTAGTCGTAGCCGGTCGAGCTCTGCACGTAGCGCCCTGCGCCTCCGGGGAAGTCGTGCACGTACTCGGGGATCGGCAGGTGCAGCCGATCGAAATCGATCACGTTCACATCAGCGAACGCACCTTCGACCAGGCGACCACGGTCGACGATGCCGAACAGGTCGGCGGTGTCGGACGTGAGCCGCCGAACCGCCTCTTCCAACGTCCAACGTTCGCGCTCACGCACCCAGTAGGTGAGCAGGAACGTCGGCTGGCTGGCATCCATGATCTGGCCGACATGCGCCCCAGCATCGGCGAGGCCGAGAGTCACGAGCGGGTCGTCGAGCATCGCCTCGACCGCGACGAGATCCTGGTTGAGGAAGGGCATCGTCGCCACCAGTTCGCCGTTGGTCTCGAGCACCAACTCGATGAAGGCTGCAGCCGGACTCACGCCCCGGTCGTCCGCGATGGCGGCGAGCGAATCGGCCGGATTGCAGTCGTACCTGGCACCGTCGGTGGGGAGCACGAAGACCTCGCTGAGGTCGAGTGGTGTGCCGTGCACGTCGGCGTCGCTGATCAGCTGCTGACGGAACGAGGAGTCGCGGACCAACTGCAGCTTGCGACCGTTGGCGGCAGCACGCAGTTCCTTCCACGACTCGGCTCGGTCGAACGGTGTGCGGGTCTCGAGTCCGAACAGCATTGCCACGCCGCGTGCGGTGGTCTGGGGGCGCACCTGGGCGCCCTGGGCGTTCTCCCGACGCACCCAGTCGATGACGTGTTCGTACAGATCGGGGCGACGGTTGCTCTGTGTGAGCCCGAAGCTCAACGGTCGGCCGCTGCGCCGGCTGATCTCGCCCATCAGCTCGACTTCGCGGCGCGTGTTGTCGTAGTCGTCGTTGTCGCGTTCGCCCAGGCGCATCGCCCCCTCGAACACGCCGGCACCGTGCCGAGCCAACACGTCGGCAAAGGCCAGCAGCTCGTCTGCCTCGGCGAAGGTGCCAGGAACCGGTCGTCCGTCGGGAACCTTGTGCATGAACGTGCGACTGGTGGAGACACCGATCGCACCGGCCGACATGGCCTCGTCGAGCAACGCCGACATCGCTGCGATGTCCTCAGCCGACGCCGGGGTCTCGTCGAGTCCGCGCTCGCCCATCACGTAGGTACGCAACGCCGAGTGTCCAACCAGCCCGCCGGTGTTCACGCCCTTGGGCATCCGGTCGATCGAGTCGTAGTACTCGCCGTACGTCTCCCAGTCCCACGGAAGCCCGGACAGAATCGCATCGGCGGGGATGTCCTCGACGCTCTCCATCATCTCCGCCAGCGTGCTGCGGTCATCCGGACGACAGGGCGCGAAGGTCACCCCGCAGTTCCCCATCACCACGCTGGTCACGCCGTGCCAGCAGCTCGGCGAACCGATCGGATCCCACGCCAGCTGGGCATCGAAGTGGGTGTGGATGTCGACGAAACCGGGGGTGACGATGCGATCGACCGCATCGATCTCCTGCGCTGCGGACCCGGTGATGCCGCCGTCACCAGCTCGCACGACCGCCGCGATGCGATCGCCGACGATGCCCACGTCTGCGGCAACACCCGGGGTTCCGGTGCCATCGACGACCGTGCCGTTGCGAATGATGATGTCGTAGTGCATGAAGCCTCACTGACAGCGGAGTCCCAGCAGTTCAGCCGGGGTGTCGACGACCTCCAGTGGTCACGACAGGGGTCTAGCGCGCAATGCGCAGAGCCCACACATCGACGATGTTCCAATCGCGTGTCGGGCCCGCTCACCAACCGACACATCCCACGGGTGACGTGACCACGCCGCGAGTCGGCCCGCCACGTCGTCCGTCGGATGGTGACTTCGGGCGCTCGACGGTGCTTTTCGTGCTGTCTTCGGGCAGCGTGTTCTCGTGAGTTCGAAACCAATCGACATCGCCGTGATCGGAGCGGGTCCAGCCGGTGCGGCCACCGCGATCCAGGCAGCACGATCCGGTGCCAACGTGATGGTGTTCGAAAAGAGCGCGTACGGCCGCGACAAGGTCTGCGGCGACGGCCTCACCCCTCGAGCCGTCGGTGCGCTCAACGAGCTGAAGATCCCACTCGACGACGCCCACCAGATCCGCGGATTGCGGATGATCGCCGGTACGCAGGTGCGCGAACTCGACTGGCCGACCACGAGCCGATTCCCGAACCACGGTGCGGTGTGGCCGCGGCGCCGCCTCGACGCTGCGTTGATGGACGCGGCAGCCGAGTCGGGCGCCGAGATCGTCTTCGAGACCGAGGCCACCCCCGTGATCGGCGACGACGGCCGCGTCACCGGTGTGGAAGCAGGCGGCCGCCGGTTCGATGCCGGTCTCACGGTGATCGCCGCGGGCGCGCAGGGTGCGGTGGCCCGCAAGCTGGGCGCCGTCCGCGTGCCCGACGAACCCTTCGGACTCGCAATCCGTACCTACGCAGCCACACCTCGGCACACCGACGTGCACCTCGAAGCCTGTCTGTCACTGAAAGACGACCACGGCACGGCGATTCCGGGCTACGGCTGGATGTTTCCTGCCGGCGACGGCACGGTCAACATCGGCGTCGGGGCACTGTCGACGATGAAGGGCTTCAAGAAGCTCAACCTGAACACCCTGCTCGAGGCGTACCGCCACCTGGTGCAGGACGATTGGGAACTCGGCCCCAACCTCGAGCGCCCACGAGCGTGGCGCCTGCCGATGTCCACGCAGCGTCGCCACGGCGCCGGATGGGTGGCGATCGGCGATGCTGCAGGCCTCGTCAACCCGATGAACGGCGAAGGCATCGACTACGGGCTGGAGTCGGGGATGCTCGCGGCCGACCTGTTCCTCGACGACCCCGCCACCGCGCCGGCTCGCTACGACCAACTCGTTGGCGAACGCTTCGACGCGTTCCTGCGCACCGGCCGTCGCTTCTCGTTCCTGATCGGGCACCCCTGGATCCTCAAGCCCGGGCTCCGCCTGTCGGTGAGCACCAACGCGATTGCCAACATCACCCTCGCCGTGATGGGCAACCTCGTCGACAACACCACGCCGGGTGCCGCCGGGCGTGTGCTCTCACTCGCCGACAAGGCCCTCGGCGTCGCCGACCCGGTGCTCCGCAAGACCCGCGCCGCTGCCTGAGGCGACAGAACTCGCGCCGTCCTGACGGGTGCGTACGTCGTGCAAGACTGATGACATGAGCTTGCACGTTGCCGCCATCACCTTCGACTGTGCCAACGCACAGCAACTCGCCGAGTTCTGGTCCGGCGCCGTCGGGCGTCCTGTCGACACCGAGGGCGACATGGCCGCCAGCGAGTACTTCGCGCGCATCCCGAGCGTCGGCGGCGAACCGCTGATGATGTTCATCCAGGTGCCGGAGGCGAAGTCGGCGAAGAACCGGGTGCACCTCGACATGCAAGCCAGCGACCGTGAGGCTGAAGTCGAACGGCTGGTCGGACTCGGCGCCACCGTCATCCACGAGAAGGCCGAGTTCGGGTTCCAGTGGACGACGCTCGCCGATCCCGAGGGCAACGAGTTCTGCGTCGCCGTGCACTGATCACCGACGAGGGTTCCCCGTCCACGTCGATAGACCACTCCGCAACGCTCTAGCTGCCGGGCCGAACAGCCGGGAACACGGTGTCGAAGATCGACCCCGAGGACGGCTCCCGTGTCGACTACCCCACCGGAAACCAGCCGTGGGGGCTCGCCTTCGACGGCGAGGACATCTGGATCACGAACTCGGTCGACGGCACGGTGTCGAAGATGAACCCGGACGATGGCTCCCGAGTGGACGTGCCCACGGGCAGCATCCCCAGGGGCGTGACCTTCGACGGGACCTACATCTGGGTGGCGAACAACGGCGACGACACGGTCTCGAGAATCGATCCGAGCAGCGTCGAGGCGGCACCGCCACAGACCTCCAACTGACCGGCGGCCAGGTCCACCAGTTGCGCCTCATCACGATCGAGGGCGGGGATCCGCTGCTGATCCACCCAGGTGTTCCATCCGCGCAGCTCCACGCCGGAGTCCAACATCACTGTGAAGACTCTCGTGCGGGCAGTCGTTCGGGGCGCCGACGATGACGGCTCCCGCTCATGAACGGGGTCTACTGGGTGTTCCATCGGCAGACGCGGAGGGCTCTGAGTGTGTTCCATCTGCTTGGTCGTCCTGCTTGTTCCATCTCGAACCAGACCTTGCCGCTGTGCCTGTTCTGGGTGGGCCAGGTGCCGTTGCGGCGACGACGCTGTTGCAGGAGGTTCAGCGCATCGTCGTAGCGAGGGTCGGTCGGTGCGTTGGTTGCAGCGAAGTGTTCGAGCCCTCGGAGCAGGTCGTAGTGCCAGCGGGGAGGGAACGAGAGCTTGGTGAACGCCGGGTTGGCCATACTGCCGTCGCGATGGGATTGGTACAGATGGTGTCGGAGGAAGAACTCCCGCCCGGCGCTCAGCGCAGTGGTGATCTCGGACCGGTCCGGTTGGACATGTCGTGCTTCGTCGAGGGCTTCGAGGGCGAGGATGGATGTGTGGAACGAGCTGTGTCTGTCGCCGAAGCGGACGGCGCGGCAGTTCCATCCGCCGTCGGTGAGTTGGTTGGTCAGGAGCCAGTCGAGGGCAGGTTGGACGTTGGGGTGGTCGACGCCGAAGTAGTGCGCCAATGACAGGTACATCGAGGTTGCGCAGGCCTCAGGCGCGGCGATTGACGCCGCTGGGGTGAGGCCGCCGTCGAAGTAGCGTGCGCCGTCCCAGATCAGCTCCACACCGCGCCGAGCCTGTTCATCGGTTGGCTGGAGTCCACATCGCCTGAGCAGGAGCAGTGTGTAGGTGGTGGAGATCCATTTCGGGCTGTACAGGCCGCCGCCCCAGGTGCCATCTGCGTCTTGGTGATCCAGGAGGCGTCGCCCCCATCCTGTGGTGGCGACCAGCGCGCGTTCCAGTTCGTACACCTCAGCTGGTTGATCGAGCAGATCCCGGCGTGTCTGCCAGGCAATGGCCGGGTCACCAGCCAACAGCCAGTCGATGACGGCACCATCATCGGGTGTGCTTTCCCGTGCTGATGACGTGAACGGCTGATGCCTGATGGTCGTCACCGGTTCTGGCATGTCTTGGCCCACTTGCGGATGAGCTTCGACGCCCAGGCGTCGTGGCTCGACGTTGCCGACACCATGTATGCGCCCACCGATGTCGATCGGGTCCACGGAGCGCGGCGCTTCGTGAACAGGTCGTCGCCGTCATGGGTGTCGATCACGGTCATCAACCCAGCGTGCGTTGTGCGCAACCGGGTTCGCTCGTCGATGGTCGTGTTCAGCGCCGGCAGATCCTTGACCGACCAGGCCCCGCAGGCGCCGGGGAGTTCGCTGTCCTGCGTTGGCGCCGCGCCGACCGCAGTCCACAGTCGACCGAACTCGCCGGTCGCTGCCGCGACCAGCTCGAACTGGTTCGTCGGGCGACCCACACCCTCAATCTGTCGGTCCGGAACGTTCCGGCCAAGGGCCGAAGGTCAGACCTTCTTCGACGGGGTGTACTCCATGTTCACGTCTACCCGTTCCAGGTCTTGCTCGGTGCCGATGCTTCGTCGCTGCCACCACAACTCGCGGCGGCGAGCGCACCAACGAGTAGCAGCGCCACGGCTCGACGTCGTGTCTCAGAGTGTCCAGTGCGCAGTCTCATCTTCACGGTCCCCCCGATCGTCTCGTCCCGTTCAACTGATGGCCAGGCCCCGTTGAACCATCGATCGATAGGTCCATTGTCCAGGCCAGCATCTCCCCTTCGAGGAATCACATGCCGAGCAAGCCCCCTGAGACCACCCGAAATGCGATCGTGCGGGCCGCTGCCACACTGTTCGCAACACGCGGCTATCACGGCACCTCAACGCGCGACATCGCCGAAGTCGTCGGGATCCGCCAGCCCTCGCTGTTCCGTCACTTCGCTTCCAAGACCGAGATCATGGTGTGCCTGCAAGAACTGGATCTGACACCGGCGGTGGAGCTGTACCGCTCGACACTGACTCTTCCCGGAAGTGCAGCCGAGCGCCTGTACTACGAGCTGTACGTGGATCTCCGCCGCTCTCTCCTCTCGGACCTCGACTTCAGCGGCACCACCACGCCCGGCGTGCTCAACGACCCTGCATTCTCGGTGGCTGCCCAACAGTACGCAGAGATCTCCAAGCTTCTGGGAGAGCTGATTGTCCAGGGAGTCGACGCCGGTGAGTAGTTGCTCGCCGAGGCGATGGCGTCGCTGTCGGCTCGCTCGCTACTCGTCGACACCTCCAACCTCGGCGAGGTTCGCCGATCAGCAATGGACCGCTTCGATCGGGTGACACGGCGTTGGTGAGCCGGCGAGAGAGCCGCAGATCGCGGCGGATCGACCACCAGTCGAACAGGTCACCTCCCTGTCGTGGACTCATGCACGATGCGGCCGGCGACCATGGTGATCATCACGCTCGTTTCGAGGATGGAGTCGTTTCCAAGATCGAGTGGGTTGCGACTCAGGATCACGACATCTGCGGCCATGCCGACACGTAGACATCCGACGAGGTGTTCCAGGTGAGATGCGTACGCCGATTCACGCGTGCCGTGTCCGAGCGCGGCGTCGAGTGGAAGGCACCATTCAGGACGGTGCGGTTCCAAACTGGGGTGCGAAGGCGACCGCCGCGTGGCGGCGAGATACATGTTCGGCAACGGTTCGTGAGGAGCGGTCGGGGTGTCGGTTCCGAAGGCGAGCGTTGCGCCGGCGGCCAAGTACTTCGGCCAAGCGAACGCCTCATTGCCTCGTTCTTGGCCGATCATCGCCCACCAGTAGTCCATGACGAGGGGGTCCAGGTGCACGGGTTGCATCGACGCGGTAACGCCAAGGAGCGCAAGTCGCTCGATGTCGTCTGGGGTCGCCAGCTCGAGGTGCTCGATCCGGTGCCGCACCGACGGTGCCCCGTTTCGTTCGAGCGCGACTTCGAACGCATCCAGCGTCATCGCGATCGCCCGATCCCCAATGGCATGCACCGCCACTTGCAGCCCTGCCGCATCGGCGACCGAGATCAATTCGTTGAGGTCCGCTGCCGACCAGGCCGTCTCACCATTCGATCCGTTGACGTACGGCTCGCGCAGTGCAGCGGTGCAACCGTCGACGGTGCCATCGAGGATCAACTTGATGCCGGTGACTCGCAACATGTCGGACTGGTACCTCCCGAGCAGGTCCGCAGCGGCAGCCACTTGCGCGAGATCGTTCGAGAGCGTTCCCGACGGCGAGATGATCATGTGTCCGACCACTCGCATCCCGAGACGATCCTCGTCCTGCAAACGATCGAGCACGGAGAGCGTTGCGGGATCAAGTGCCATGTCGACGGCGGTCGTCACGCCCGCACGGGTGAACACGTCGAACGCGTCGAGGAGGTGCCGCTCGATCGCCGAGTCGCCTCCGGCGCGGGTGAGCGGCAACACGTGCGCGAAGTGGGCGGCTTCGAGGAGATGCCCCGACGCGACGCCTGCGTCGTTTCGAACGATCTCACCGCCATCAGGGTTTGCAGTTTCATTGGTGATGCCAACACGTTCCAGAGCCGCGGTGTTGAGCCAGGACGAGTGCAGGTCGAGCGCCTCGAGCACGACCGGCCGATCCGGAACGACCGCATCGAGGAGCGCCGCAAGCGGCTTGCCGTCAGGCAACGCCACGTACCGCCAGCCAATCCCACCCACGATGTCGGCGTTGGGGTGTTCACGAGCGTGTGCCGCCACGAGCGCCTGGATCTCCTCTGCGCTCGACGCCTCACGCAACTGCACCTTCGACGCGTTCGCCCCAGTGAAGGCAATGTGTGTGTGCCCATCGACGAAGCCGGGCATCACCAACCCGTCACCGGCATCGATCCGGTGCACGCCGTCGGCCAGTGGTACGGCATCAGACTCAGAACCGACGAACACGATTGATCCGTCGCGCACCACGACAGCCTCCGCAACCGGATTCTCCGGGTCGGCGGTGAACACGCGCCCAACGATGAGGTAGTCACGATTGTCAACCATGTAGAACTCCAATGATGTGGGGGCGGTACCGGCCTCCGACCGCAAACCATCAGATGATAGATCGAGGGACAGTGGCACGGACCGTGGAGACGCTGCCGTGCCCGCACCACCAGCGAATCCGGGCACTCGAACAGGTCGGCATGGTCAGGGCACGACCGAGTGAAGCGCTCGCATGACGGGCTCGAAATCATCGAGCTCGCGCACCGCGAAGTAGCTGATCCCCCATCGTTCGTTGCAGGTCATCATGTGCAGCACGATCTCGTCGACGGAACCGATCAGCAGATACGGCGTCGACGCTGCATCGTCCAAGCTCAGGCCGTCGACGCGCTCGCACACCTTGGTCAACGCCGCCTCGCGGTCGTCGGTGATCTGCACCACCTGCACCATGGCGTTGAACTCGATGTCGTCGAACCGATCCCCTGCGCCGACGCGCACCTGCTCGATCTGCTCGTCGAGGCGTTCGATCGACCACTTCACCTCATGGTTGTGGCCGTCGTTGCGCGTGCGACCGAGCCCCTGCAGCCCGACGATGTCGGCATGTCGGCCGGCATGCGTGAGCAATCCGGCGCCGTTGCCGCCCACGAGAATCGGCAGATGCTGCTGCTCGGAACGGTCGACGTGAGCACGTTCGAGGCGATGGTGCTCGCCGTCGTGGTCGACCATGCGGCCGTCGAGCAGGTCGCGGATGATCTCGACGCTCTCGCCGAGTCGATGCTTGCGTGTCGTCGCATCCGACAGCTCGATACCGGTCGCGGCGTATTCCTGCGGTGTGTGCCCGGCGCCGAGACCCAACTCGAATCGCCCACCCGAGAGCCGATCGAGCGTGGAGGCCTCCCAGGCCAACTGCACCGGATTGCGCATGTCGTGGTTGAGCACCAACGTGCCCAGCCGCACCGTGGTGGTGCTCGCCGCGATCGCTGCCAGCGTCGGCATCGGCGCCCAACCGGGGCCCACATGGTCGGCTGCAAGCACGATGTCGAACCCCATCTCCTCGGCGCGAACCGCCGTGGAGACCGGATCACCTTCGATGCGCGCAGAGAGCTGATGGCCGAGACGCAACGGTCGAGTCACGACGCCACGCTAGGCCCGAGCCAGTCGGAGCAGGTGCAGGATCAGTCGATGTCTTGGCTCGACAGGCGTCGCGACGCGATCGCCAGCGCTGCGACGGCCACGACGAGCGGCACGGCGACTGCGACCGCGAGTCCGAAGTCGGCGAGATCGAGACCGGCACCAGTGCGATCGACCAGGATCGACCGGGTGTACTTGCGCAGCGCGAACTGCGCCACGCCAGGGCCGGCCTGGGCGACGAACCCCTCCCAGATCAAGATGTAGGCAAGCCCCCACACGATGAAGCGCTTCAGCCACACCCCGAACAGCACGAACACGCACACGTAGGCGACGAGCCCCACCAGGCAGGCCATTGCGGTGCCGATCACGATGCCACTGCCCACTCCGGTGAGCATCGCCGCAGCAACGATCGGGATGATGGTGATCGGTGCCACCAGTGTTGCCGCTGCGAGTGCAGCGCCGACCACGATCGGCCAACGGTCCATCGGGCGCAACCACAGGTACACCAACGTCTTGTCGTCGCGGAGGTCGCCGATGGCGGCGCCCCCGAACAACAGCGCCACCACCGGGAGCACCAGCCCGAGCCCGATGTTGGCGATGAGACGCACCGAGTCGTCGAGCGACGCGTCGGCGCTGCCGAGCGCAAACCCCGAGATCGGGGCGATCAACGCCAGGAGTGACAGCCCGACGATGCGGGGCACGCTGGTGAGCTGTCGTAGCACCAACCGATACGACAACGCGATCGCACCGGCGGCCGGAACACTTCGCTCCTGCAGTGGCGGCTCGGGCTGGGTCGGGACGCTCACCGGCCCTCCACCAGGTACCGGAAGACCGACTCGAGGTCGTCGTCGAGCGGCGAGACCTCGGTGAGACGAACGTCGAGCTCCACGCTCAGTTGCGCCACCTGCCGACCGAAGGCGTCGGCATCGCGGGTGTCGACCATCAGGTGCTGACCGTCGATCGACAGCCCGCTCACCAGCCCGCGTTCGACGAGCGCACTCGCCAACTTGCGCGGATCCGACGCTGCGAGACGAATCTGGTGTGCTCGATCATCCATCAGCTCGCGCAGATCGCGATAGTCGCCGCTGGCCACCAGCCGCCCCTGTGCGATCACCAGCACCCGCGACCCGATCTTGGCGACCTCGTCGAGCACATGGCTCGACACCAGCACGCAGCGGCCCTCGTCACCGAGGGCATGGAACAGCGCGATCATCCGGCGACGTTGCACCGGGTCGAGCCCGGTGAGCGGTTCGTCGAGAATCAACACCTCGGGATCGTTCACCAGAGCAGCTGCAACCTTGACGCGCTGGCGCATGCCCTTGGAGAACTGCCCGACGTGTTTGGTGCCGACGTCGGCAAGATCGACCAGTTCCAGCGCCCTGGCCGCAGCGCGACCGGGATCGGCCACCGAATGCGTGCGGGCGGCGAACTCGAGGAACTCGCTGGCGCTCAGATGGTCGAACAGCGCGTCCTGCTGCGGCACGAGCGACAGCCGACCTCGCACGTCGCGATCCGAACGCGGGTCGGCGCCCAGCACCTCGACCATGCCTCGCGAGGGTGGCGTGAGACCACACAGCATGCGAAACAGCGTCGACTTGCCCGCACCGTTGGGCCCGAGCAGGGCGGTGACACCCCGACCGATGCCGAAGCTCACGTCGCTGACCGCCACGACCGAGCCGAAGAACTTCGAGACCGCGTGCACGGCGATCATCCCCTGCACCGGCGGGGAAGGTCGAGGGGGATCCGGCAGCGGAGTCGCGACCGGGGGCGGCCACGAGTCGGGGCGCGGCACGGTCGTCATCGTGCGATCACCAACTTCGAGTAGCGCCACCAGACGATGCTGATGCCACCGATGGTCCATGCGAGGTTGGCCGCGACGACCGCCCAGGTGGCGAGTTCGGGGAACTCGCCAGGATCGCCGAAGATCCGGAACACCAATTCGAACGGAATCACCGAGATCACGATCAGTCGAACGTACGGCGACATGTCGGCGCCCTCGATCAACGCCGACGCGAGGATCGGGGTGGCGATCAACAGCATCACGATGCCGACCGCGGCGAAGGCCCGCCGATCGGTCAGGCTCGACGCCGCCATCGAGACCGCGCCGAGCGCCGCCGAGATGGCCACGCCGGACAGCAGGATGCGCCCAAGGGTGGCGATCCATGCGACGACCCCATCGGGCCCGGCGTTCTCCACCGTGTAGCCGATCAGCAGGAGGACCGGTGGAAGCAGCGTGACGAGGCCGAGCATCGCGGCGATCGCAACCCCTTTGGCGATGAGGTAGGTGCGTCGGTCGAGCGGCGTCGACAGATACATCGCGAGCATCCCATTGCGTCGATCGGAGACCAGGACCTCCGGGGCGACGAGCGCGGTGAACAGCACGATCGCGAGGAAGATGAAGCCGTAGTAGCCCGCGTAGTCCGCGACCTCCTCCGGCTCCAGGATGTTGCCAGGGATCAGCACCGCGATCCCGATGAACACCACCGCCGGCAGGTAGGCGATCACGACGGCGATGACCGGGAAGATCTTGTTGCGGGCCGGACGACCGAGACCGAGCGTGGCGCGGGTGCTCTCCCAACTCACGCTGCGGACCGCTCCGGGTACGCCGGATCGGCGTCCTTCGTAGCGCTGGAAGCCGCGCTCGACGATCTGCGCGTCGCCGCGTTCCGGGATGCTCACGCCGCACCGCCATCGCTGGAGAAGATGTCGTCGAGGGTGCGGCGGTGCCGACCGAGGCGTCGCACGCGGGCACCGGCGTCTGCAACGCTGCGCGCCGCCAGGTCGAACAACTCGTCGTCGCTGCGACCCGTGACCGACAGCAATGCGCCCGCCCGTCGGACGCCCGCACCTGCGGCCACCAATCGCTCGGCGACGTCGTCGATCGAGCGGGGGCGATCGGCGATGTCGACGAGCTCGAGTTCGATCCCACCCGACGCTCCTGCGAGATCGGCCATCGACCCCTGCGCGACGAGACGTCCTTCCGACAGCGCCACGACGTGGTCGCACACCCGCTCGACCTCCTCGAGGACGTGCGACGACAACATGACGTCGATCCCGAAGTTCCGATTGACCTGCACGATGATGTTGAGCATCTCGTCGCGCTGCACCGGGTCGAGGCCGTCGGTCGGTTCGTCGAGCACGATCACCCGAGGGTCGGCGGCGATCGCTTGGGCGAGCTTCACGCGTTGGCGCTGCCCGGTCGACATCGTGCCGAGCGCCCGGAACCGTTCCTCGCCGAGCCCGACGAGGTACAGCGAATCGCTTGCCCGGCTGCGGGCTTCGTCTCGTGGCAGCCCTTTCACTTCCGCGAGGTGGCGAACGAAGTCGTAGGCCCGTAGATCGTCGGGAAACACGTTGCGTTCCGGGCCGTATCCGATCTTGGCTCGAAGCTCCGGGCCGCTCGTGGACGGGTCGAGCCCGAGCACCGAGATCGACCCAGCGGTCGGGGTGAGCAGGCCGAGCACCAACGAGATCAGAGTGGTCTTGCCCGCACCATTGGCGCCGACCAGGCCGGTGACGCCGGTGGGGATCGACACGTCGAGCGAATCGAGTGCGCGGGTCGACGGGAACTGCATCACCAGCCCGCTCGTCTCGATGATCGAGGTCACGGCGCCGAGTCTGGCAGCTGAGATGCCACACCGCGCCTCACGAACCCAACCCGACCCCCGAGTCCCAAACACCAATCAGAGGGGAGACCGTGAGAGGCGGTCGGGTCAGACGTGATGTCGGCGCCGCCGGGCGATCGCCAGCACGAGCGCACCGAGCAGCAGTATCAACACCGCCAACCGGATCGCCCCATTCGGCTCGCTGCCCGTGCTGGGAAGCCCGATGCCCGGCGATGTCGATGTCGATGTCTGCCCGTTGGATGTCGGCACGGTCGAAGCTGCGCTGGTCGATGTCGACGTGGTCGTTGAACCGGCGGTGGCCACGGCAGTGCTGGTGGAAGCGGGCTCACTCGTGGTCGTGGCGGGGCTGGTGGTGGTGCTGGTCGTCGTGGTGCTGGTGGTCGTCGATGGTTCGATCGTCGAGGTGGAAGAGGTGGAAGAGGTGGAGCTGGGGGCGGTGGTGGTGGTTGTTCCGGGTTCGCTGGTGGTCGTGGAGCTCGTCGTCGTCGGAGGGCGTGTGGTCGTGGTGGTGGTCGTGGTGGTGCTCGTGGTCGTGGTGGTGGTGCTCGTGGTGGTGGTGGTGGTGGTGGTGGTGGAATTCGTGGGTGTCGAGACCACCACCTCGGTGGTGTCGGTGGTCTCGTCGCCGTCGTCGTCGGTCACCGTCGCCATGAGCGTCCAGGTCCCCGGCGCATAGGTGTGCGCCAGCGACACGGTGCCGCCACCCGGGGCGGACGACTCCACACGATCGGCCGGCGAGCCGTCACCCCAGTCGACGACGACCGTGTGGGTGTCGGTCGGCGACGGATCGGTGAAGCTCACCGAGGCGTCGGCCGATGTTCCCGAGATCTCGACGGCCAGCGCCGTGATCGTCGGAGCGAGGCCGCTGATCTGCACCACAGCGGTTCCCATCGCACACAGCGCCTGGGCATCGCACACCTCGAACTCGATCGAGATCGAGCCGGGTCCGTCGTCGGCGTCGACGTCGAGCGTCGCACCGGGGGTCTCGTAGGAACCGTCACCGTCGACGTCCCAGGCGATCGTGACGTCGCCGCCCTCCGGGTCGCTCGATCCTGATGCGTCGAGCGTCACGGTGGTCCCTTCGTCGACCACGTACGGGCCACCCGGATCGGCGACCGGCGGCTGGTTCGCCGTGCCGTCGTCGAGGGCCTCGATCGGGGTGGTCGAGCAGTCGCTTTCGCCCGCTGCGTCGGTGACGCAGGCGGTGACGTCGTAGATGCCGGGATCGGCGTAGACGTGTCCGATGCCGCCGCTGCCGACTCCCTCACCCGACTGGAGCGGCAACGGCTGGACGCCAGTGCCATCGCCCGGATCGATGGTCATCGTGTGCGTGTCGTCGGGGTTCGGGTCGGTGAACCCGCCACCCAGCAGCACCTCGACGTTGATCACCTCCTCGGCAGGGGCTTCGACCAGCGCCACCGGGGCCTGGTTGACGACCCGCACGTCGACGTCGAGCGTGTCGCACCCGACGCCGCCGGCCTGGTCCGAGACACAGACCTCGACTTCGTAGATGCCGTCGGCCGCATAGGTGTGGGTCCCGGTGACCGTGCCGCCACTCGAGCGCGAACTGGTCACCGTTGCGGTGGCGAGCGGCGTGCCGTCACCCCAGTCGATGGTGGCGGTGTGGTCGTCGTTCGTTCCGGGGTCGGTGAACGTCGCCTGTTCCAACGACAGCGTCGCACCGGACACCAGGTCAGGTTCCGCGTCGATGTCGGGACCGGCCTCCACGACCGGTGGCAGGTTGTCCACCACCGCTCGGAACGTGAAGCACGAGCCCTCGTCGAGGTCATCGGTCACGCAGACTTCGCCACGGAACGTCCCGGCTCGTAGATAGGTGTGTGATGCGGCCACGTCGTGCCAGCCGGCGCCGGTCGGGTTGTTGCCGATCGTGCCGACGCTCTGGCTGCTGCCGTCGCCCCAGTTCACGATGGCGGTCCACTCGTCGTCGCCGGCGTCGGTGAACGGCATCGTGATCTCCCCGGCGGTGCCCTGCGTGAACGCGAACTCCAGTTCGGGGGCCGTGCCCTTCGCACGAAGACCGGCCTGAGACCGGGAGAACACACCCAGCCCGCCCGGCGGGAACGGATCACCGGCCGCATCGCGCGGGCGACGTCGGCGACGAGTGAGCCGTTGGCGGTCCACATCCGGAGCCGATCGGGTCGGTAGTCGACCGTGAAGGTGTAGGGGCCCTTGATCGGCCCGAACGTCGGTTGGCCTGTGAAGCTGCGATCGGTGGCGCGCTGCAGCCATCGACCCGACGTGTCGGTGTCGAGGTCGCTCGACTCGAAGGCGAGCACCTCGAGCTCATCGACACCGAACGCATCCTGACACAGCGGGTTCACGGGGTCACCCGCCGGGTCGATTGCGTCAAGCACCACGTTGAACGCTCGTTCGTACGTGGTCGCCGGGCCCCGGGTTCGCGAGATGGTCGCCGTGTCGATCAGCACGTCGTTGTCGTCCGTCTGGTCGACCGCGTTCGGGTTTCGACACGTGAAGAGGGTGCTCTCTCCGAACTGGATCCCCCGCGACCGCCCGAGCCACTCGAAGTCGACGAAGTCCTCGTCGCCGGTCGAGCCCAGCAGATCACCGGGCTCATAGCCCACGACCAGACCGATGTTGTCGTCGTCGCCGTTCGGGGCGAGCACGCCCAACTCGACCATCGCCCGGCCGTAGCCGCCCTCGGACAGCTGCAGCGGCGAGTGCAACACCAGGTAGTCGTTCACGTTGGCGGTCGTCGTCGCCCAGCCCCCTTCGGCGTCCACCGCCCAGTCACCGCCGTTCCCGGCAGGGGTCTGTCCATCACAGTTCGGCGGGCCCAGACACTGGTCCGGATTCGAACTCGCGTCGTCCTCCGACCAGGTCCGCAGATCGGCGGCACCCACGAACGGCGGTTCGTTGTCGATCTCGATCGCGCCGATCAGCTCGCCGCAGCCGTCGGGGTCGCTGCCATTGCTCACACACCAACGCACGTCGCCCTCGGCGAGCTCATCGACGTAGCGGTGCGACAGCGAGAACGTCGTGTCCGGCCCTGTTTCGCCGCTGACGGTCTGGGTCGATGACGTTCCGTCACCCCAGTCGACGGTCACCGTGAACGCCTCGTTGCGGAACCGGTTCGGGTGGCTCCAGCTCGACAGCTCGAAGGTGTACCGGTCCCCTTCCGTGCCATTGAAGAGCCTGAGGCCGGGCAGGCTCGTGGTGATCGGCGACCCGTCGTCACCCGTCGCCGGGTCGCAGTCGTCGTCGATGCCGTTGCCGACGCGCTCGGCCACGTTCGGGTTGATGAACACCCCGCCGTCATCGCAGTCCGGGCCCGGGACAGCGAAGAACCCGTCGAGATCGTCGTCGACGCCCGAGCGCACCGAGACCGGGACGATCTCGATCGCCGTCGCACCCGCAGCATCGGTGGCGGTCGCGACGACGTCGAGCTGACCGTAGAAACCCGCAGGGACCACCACGTCATAGCTCGTCCCGGTCGCGCCCGTCGCGACACCGTCGATGAACCACTCGACCGACACCGGCCCACCCTCCGGATCGGCCACACCCACCTCGAGCGTCGTCGTCGCACCCGGCGCACCGACCACCGGCACCGGAGCGACCAGCTCCACGGTCGGGGGCAGGTTGCCGGCGACGGGCACGACCACCTCGTACGCGATGTCCGCCGTCAGACCGCCCGTGACCTCCACCGCGACCACATAGGGCACACCCGCTCGAACGTTGCCGGGCACCACCCACTCCGGCGACACGCCAGAGGCATCGTCGAACAGGCCGTCACCGTCGAGATCCCACCGAATCGAATCGGGCACGTAGTCGATCGGCAGGTCGACCGACAGGGTGATCGTGGCGCCTGCGGCAGCGCCCACCACCGGCGAAATCGTCACCGTCGGATCAGCAGCGAGCGGATTGATCACCGCGTCCAACTCCGCCAACACACCCGGCACCGCAGCATCCACCCAGGCCCGCAACTCGGACGAGAACTCGGCGTCAGCAACCGCCGCCGCACTGAGGCCCGGCAACTGGAACACGATCGCGTCCACCGAAGACGGCGGCGTGGTGACCACCTCGGCAATGAACGCCTCGATCGCGGCCTCGGTCTCCGCCACACTCAACCCGGTGTTCCACCACAGCGCGTTGTTGTCGTAGAGGCGCGAGAACCCCGCAATGCTCTGCCAGATCAGGGTGAGCTCGTTCTGATCGGCAACGGTCCCACCACCGAAGCCGTAACGATCCACCAGATCCTGCACGAACGCAGGCTGCGCCGCCGTCAACTCGG
The DNA here is from genome assembly GCA_963793335.1 of Ilumatobacteraceae bacterium. Classification (GTDB taxonomy): domain Bacteria; phylum Actinomycetota; class Acidimicrobiia; order Acidimicrobiales; family Ilumatobacteraceae; genus Sva-07. Next base: position 174,767 of record CAWBZS010000005.1, read on the forward strand.
CATGCAACGACGCCAACTCGTCCAGCGAGCGCGCATGACGCGCCGCCCACGCCACGTTCCCCACCGCCTGCGCACCCTGATATCGCTCCAACGCTCGAACGAACGCCTCCTCGACCGCACCGACTGCATCGGTCACGTTGCCCCACGCAGCCGCCTCATCGAGCGAAGGAAACGGCGCCGCCACCGCATCGGCGGTCCGAACGGGGCTGGCGAACTGCTGGAAGTTCGGATCCGGCGGATCGTCACGCAGGTTGATGAGCGCCGCCCGGCGCTTCTGGATCGAGTTCTTGATGTACGTCTTGCCCCAGGTCTTGAGTTGTGAGCTCGGGTCGATCAGCCCGATCAACGCCTTCATCGTCGAGGTGAGCCCACCGATGAACCCGAAGCCCACCGACAGGTAGTTCTCGGCCAGACTCTTCGCCTCCAACGCGAGCATCTGAACGAAGACGCTCTCGACCTGCGACACCTGCCCGATCTGACGGCCTGCGCGAGCCTTCAGTGCCTGGAACTCCTCGATCTCGTAGTCGAAGCCGGGCACTTCCTGGTCGATGTCGACCACGAAGGCGTCGCGCACCACCGAGTCCTGACCGGTGTCCCACCGCCCGTTCTGGCACTCGTCGACCACCACGTCGTAGGTGCCCGACGGGAGACCTTCCGCACTCCCCGCAGCCCCGGTGATCGCGAGCGGCTCCCACAGGAACGTGCCCCCGATGCCACCCCAGACCGTGTTCGGTGCCCCGAGGGCATCACTCAACGTGTCGCCGGTTCTGAAGGTCCGCCCGCTCGGCACGATGTAGAGGTCGGCGGACGCCTGTACGAAGTCAGGGAAGCCCTGACCTTCCGTGCCGGGAACGCAGCCCTTCACGAAGTTGATGTTGCCGGCATCCACCCGCACCACCGAATTCGCGGGGTAGCGCGCAGGCGTTCCGCCTCGGCTGAACAGCAGATTGACGGCGCCGCTCACGGGTTCCGGTGTCGCCGGCGGGGTGATCGCAGCGACCGTTGCAGAGTTCCAGGGAAGCAGCCCCGCAAGCAAGGCCAGGACGGCAAGGACGGCGGACGCGATGATCGAGATTCGTGTCCGGCGCACACCAGCGTTCTACGCAGCCGGCGGTAACAGGGCACCAACACGTCCGTGGTTCGTATGGCGGACGCCAGCGACGCCGTGCCAATCTGAGAGCATGTCGGAGTGGGTGGTCGACGTCGGCGGATCGCTGCTCGTCGCAGATGGGGACGGTGTCCCGGCGCCGCTGCGACCGAAGGAGCGCACACTCGTGGCAGCAATCGCGCTGGCGCATCCCGAGACATCGAGCGTCGCTGATCTGACCGAATTGGTCTGGACCGACCCGCCCGCCACCGCACGCAAGTCCATCCACAACCACATCGCCCGCGTCCGCCGGTGTGCCGGGGGCCTCGTCGAGACGTCCGACGACGGATACCGGCTCGGCGACTCGGTGCGCGTCGTCGCACCGACGTCCGACGACGTGTTCCGCGACCTGGTCGATCATCCCACCGTCGCCATTGCCCGCACTCGCTACCGCGACGCCCGCCTGGCCGATGAAGAACGGGCGGCAGCCACTCGGCTCGACCGTCGCCCCGACGACGAGGCGATCGCCCTGCTGGTCGAGTTGGCCGATGCCGAGCCGCACCGGTTCGAGCGCTGGCGCCTCGCCGTGCTTGCGCTCGCGCGACGGGGCCTCCGCCGCGACGCGCTCCATCGCATCCGAGACGCACGACAGGGCGTGACCGCACCCGACCACGTCCGACGCCTCGAACGACTCGAGCGAGCGGTGCTCGATGACGATCCGCGCCTCGATGTCGACGAGTTCCTCCGTGTTCCGGCCGACAGCACCCCGCCCGACCCGTTCGATCCTGATGATCGATCGGAGGAGCACGACCTCTTCGTCGACTCGGGAGGCGTCCTGGCGGAGGTGTTGAGCCGGATCGACGACGGCGAGACCGGGTGCACACTCGTCACCGGGCCTGCCGGTTCGGGCAAGACGACCTTGTGCAAGCAGGCCCGGGAACATGCCACCGTGGTGGGGTGGCAAACGCATCGGGTCGCAGCCCGCTCACACGCGTCGGCCGACTCCGGTGTCGTCAACGCCCTCACCCGCTCACTCGAGGAGCGTCCAGGTGGCGGCACACACCCGACTGTCGATCCGCTCGCCGACACGCTGAAGTCCAACGACGAGTTGGCCCGTTGCCTCCACCTGATGACCGACGACCATCGACGACGGCTGATCATCGTCGACGACCTGCACCACGCAACGACGGACGAGGTGGCGTCGATCGCCAGGCTCGTCGAAGCAACTGCGGATCGTGGACACGTCGCCTGGATCGTGGCGAGTCGAACCGAGCACGACCTCGGTCGGGCCGCCACCCTCCAGATGACCCGGTGGGACGCGAACGCCGTCGGACGGTTGCTCACGCGATTCGTCACGCCGTCGCCGTGGCTGGACGGGGCTGCGGACTGGATCGCCGACGAGAGCGGCGGCAATCCGCTCGCCGTCCGCGAGCTGATCATCGACACCGTCCGCCGACGCCGTGACATGACCGATGACGACGGACGGTTCGTCCCGCGCCGCAGTCGCGAACCGATCGAGTGGATTCGACGCCGGATCGCTCGCCTCGACCCGAGCAGCGCGTCGAGCACTGGGTGGGGCATCGATGGTCGGCCACGAATTCGGCCTCGCCTCACTCACCCCCTTCTGCGACGACGCACTCGCGGTGATCGCCCAGGCCCGGCTCGACGGGATCATCGTCGCCGTCCCGGGCGAACGGTGTCGCTTCACCTTCGCTCACGACGTCTTCCGAGACGAACTGCTGGCCACACTGGACGAGACGGCCCAGTCGCATCTCGCCCTGATCGCGCTCAGGGATCCGATCTTCGACGACGACGCACACTCACGTCGGCGCTCGATGTTGGCGCGGCTCGCCGTCCACGATGACCCACTGTTGGCCGTGACGGCGACGACCGAGGCCGCCGCGCTCGAAGTCGAGCGACAGAACCCCATCGAGGCCGAGCGGCTGTACCGTCGAGCGCTCGAGTTGATCGAGCGCCACGCTGATCGCAACGAGCCGTTCTGGGACCTGGCATGGATCGAAACAAGCCTCTCCTTGGGCTCGCTGGCGGTGTCGAATGGGCGGACGGACGCCATCGACATCCTGCTGGAGTGCGCACGGGCAGCCGCACGGATCGACCGCGGCGACCTCGCGGTACATGCCGTGTATCAGGCGTCGCGCGTCGGGCCGGCGTCGACGGTCGGACGCACGGACGCTGCGATCGCCGAGGCGGTCGAGTCGTGTCGGGCACTCCCGCTCACGCTCGCCGACCAGGCAAGATTGGACGTCACCGAGATGGGGCTCTACGGCATCGCGACCGACAGCCATCGTGCTCAGCACCTCCTCGATTCCGGGCTGCGACGGGCAACCGAAGCGGCTGACCCCGAGCTTCAGGCGATCGTCCAACGCTCGGCCTACATGGCCGTGCTCCGGCCCGGCGACCTCCCACGGCGGCGGGAGATCGCCGCCGACCTCCATCGAGCCGCGCCGCGAACTCGACGATCTCACGTTCCTCTACGAGGCACACCGACTCGACTTCTCCATCGCAGTGGAGGCCGGCGAACGCGACCCGAGGCCGATCCTGGGCGAGCTGGAGGTGTTGCACGCCCGATTCGGTGAGCGGAGCAGGAACTGGGGACTCTTCTCGTTCCAGACGACCGTTGCATATCTCGACGGCGACGCCGATCGGGTCCAGGACGGGATCGATGCGATCCTGTCGCCGGAAACGGTGGCATCGACCGAGCTCAAACTGTCGACCGCCGGTGGACACCAGATCGGGATGCACCTGCTGCGCGGCGACGTCGCCTCGCTCGACCCGATGATGGCAGAACTCGAGGTGGTGACCTCGACCCTCCCGGCCTGGATCGCTGCTCGGGCATTCACCGCCGCAGCTGCCGGCAACGAAGAGATCGCCCGCGATCGACTCGCTCGTACCATCGTCGTCGACGGCCCCCGCACGACGGTGGTGGTCCCCGACGACTTCACCGGGCTGCCGACCGCGTTCCTCGTCGGCGAGGCGGCACGACTCGTCGACGACCGCATCGTCCTCGATGCCGCCGCGGCCACGCTGCGGCCGTTCAGCGGGCTGTGGCTGTGGCACGGCACCGGGACGTTCGGACCCGTCGACCTCGCGCTCGGACGGTGGGCCGAAGCGACCGGGGACCGCGACGCCGCAACCGAACATGCACGACGGGCGCTCGTGTCGACCACCACCGTCGGCGCCCCACACCTGGCGTCACAGGCCGCGATGCTGCTCGCACGATCCGACTCCTCCGGCACCTCGGCGCGATGAACGGGCGCGACGATCGCTACTCGATCCGGACCCGTGTCTCGGGCGACGTGGTCGTCACCCGAGAGGGCACCGACCTGTCCCTCAGTCCGATCCAGCGACGGATCGTCACGAGCATCGCCACTCGGGGCGCTCCCACCCCGCTCGACGAACTGATCGACGCCGCATGGAGCGGCCGGGCACCGGCCACGGCGGTCGCCTCCCTGCACAACCACCTGTCCCGGCTTCGCAGCCGAGCCCCGGGACTCGTCGTCCGCCTGCAGGACCACTACTGCTTCGGCGAGGGTGTCGACGTCCGCCCGCTGGTCGAACCGCCCGATCGGACGGAGAACGATTCGCTCGCCGATCTGCGCCGTCGAGTCGACGAGCACCCGCACGACGAGCACGCCGCCGCCGATCTCGTCGTGGCCCTGGCGACGGGTGGCGACCAGGATGCTGCGCTTCGGGTCCTGGATCGCGTTCGTTCCGAGCTGGCCGAAGTGGGCCTCGACGCCGGCCGCCGGATCGCGGACCTCTCCCGCATGGTCGCCGATGGCGAACAGCGAGCGGAGCGGCTCGCCGGGGTGATGGACACGGGGATCGACATCGGGTTGATGATCGGTGCGTTCGACTCGGACGCGACGATCGCCGCTACACGCCGCTGGTTGGCTCGGGACAACGAGTCGATCCTGGCGATCGGTGCACCGGCCGGCTCTGGACGATCCCATGCCCTGCGCGTGGTTCGCGACCTCGCAGTCGACGCCGGACTCGAGCCGATCGAATTGCGATGCACGACGACATCGGCACTCCCCGTGCTTCCGACGGGCTCATGGCACGGCCGAGGGCCGAGGCTCCTGGTCGTCGACGATCTCGGCGACATCGGGGACTCCACCGCTCGGATGCTCCATCGGCTGCTGGCGGCTCCCGATGACCGTCCCCTCAAACTCGCCTTCACGGCTGACGACGATGAAGTCGGCGCCTGGGTCGAACGCCTGCGTTCGGCGTTCGACCGACCGGTTTCGACCGCGACGATCGAGCTCACGTCCTGGACTCGGGACCAACGCCACGACCTCCTCGGTCGCCTCCAGCTGAGCGATCAGGATGGGCAGGCACTGGAGACCGCCTTGGACGGCATGGTCCGGCTGGGGCTCTCCAACCGTGCCTGTCTCGACGCGATTCGATTGGCCACCGGCTCGGCGACCGATCGTGCGGAATTCGAGCGGATCGTTGCGATGAGGTCCGTCATCGCATCGTTGCCGGACGGTCTCGATCGAGCATTCGTCGCCGCAACGGTCACCCAACTCGACGCCGACGAACACCTGCTGGTCGAACTCGTCAGTCTCAGCGCGACCCCCTTCCTGTACGACGACCTTGCCGCCATCGTGCCGAACCTTCGCGATCTGCTCCGGCGTGGCAGTGTTCGACGCCTGCTCGATGTGGACGAGCCGACAGGACGAGTCGCCACGCGACATCGCATCGTCGACGCCGTCCTCCTCGATCGCATGAGCCCACGACGCACGGTCGAGCTCAACACGCTGCTCGCGAGGGCAGCGTACGAGCGCGAAGCTCCCCACCTCCGTGCCCGCCGCCACGCAGCACATGCGGCAGCGGCCGACCGCAGCCAGATCGAGGCCGCAGCATCGATGAGCAGTCTCGCCGACGCAATCGCCGTCACGGGTGATCGCCTCACCGCCGCCGATATCTCGCTCCTCGCCGCCGACGTCGTCATGACCGTCGACCCGGTCCGGTACTGCGAGCTGGCGGTTCGCGCCGGGAGGGAACTGCTCTCGGCCGGTGATCCGACCGGTCTCGAACCGGTGGCCCGAGCGACCGAGGTTGCCATCGCCAGCGGTCTCCCGGCCGAGGCCGCCATGGGAGCGAGGGCGTACTGCGAACTCGGACCGAGCTCGAGCGCTGGTCGAGTCGACGAGGGGGCGGTTCGTATCCTGTCGAGCGTCGAGCCGATGCTGACCGAGGACCGCCACCTCGCCCACGTCCTCGGCACGTCGACGATGGTCTACGCCCTGAGCGGAGACGCCGATCGCTGCATCGACCTGTACGAACGGGCACTCGCTCACGCCGAAGCGACGGGGGACGATGACGTCATCGCAGACACGCTGCCGTTCGCGTTCCTCTCGCTCGCCGCGCCGCGGTTCCTCGAACGCCGCGAGTCGATCGCCGGCCGTCTGCACGAACTCGCCGACCGGACGGGTCGTGTGGACACTCGATGGGAAGCGGTCCACCTCGACTTCTCGAACGAACTCCAACGAGGTGATCCCGGTGTTCGCGACACCCTTCGCCGGCTCGACGACGTCACCACCGAGGTCGACGGGTCCCGACACGACTGGGAGGTCGCCTACCTCGCTGCGGCGGTCGCCCATCTCGACGGACGACTCGCCGACGCGCGCCTGCATGCCGACGAGAGCCTGCTGGTCGGCAGCGCCGTCGGCGAGGCCCGCCGGCTGGCGGTGTACGGAACACTGCTGCTCGGCTGCCACCTGAGCGACGGCACGGTCGGGTCCTTGCTCCCGATGCTCGAACAGATGGTGCAGGACCAGCCGCTGTTGGCGGCGTGGAAGGCCCCCCTCGCCCTCGCACTCGCCGGACACGGGCGCCGCGACGACGCCGTCCACCACCTGGTCGATCTCGTCCGACCCGGCGGTATCGACCCCGACTGCACGATGTCGGCGGTCGCGCTCGTGGCCGCGGAGGCGACTGCCCGCATTGCGATGATGGAACGGGGACGCGTCGCCGGCGAGGTGGCGATGCTCGCCCACGGCTTTGCCGACATGCTCACACCGTGGTCGGGTCGATGGTCGTGGACGGGGGCGGGAACGCTCGGCCCGATCGACACCACGCTCGCTCGCCTCCACCACGTGCTCGGCAACACAGGACCAGCGGTGGAGCTCGCAGCGGCCGCAGCCGGTCAGGCGGCCCGAATGCGTGCGCCGCTCCACGCCCGCGATGCCGCCGACCTCCTCGTCGTGGCCACCGCTCCGTGACCGGACCACCGTCGCGAGCGCTGGCTCGACCATGAGCTGGTCGCTACGGTCGAGCCATGAGCGTCACGAGCATCGTGCATCTTCCCGCCACCGCCAGCGTCGACGAGATCCACGCCGTGCTGCACCGAGATGCGGCACTGATCATCGACGGGTTGGCCTCGCCCGAGCAGATCGACGCGATCAGCGCCGAAATGGCGCCGTTCATCGATGCCACACCCGCGGGGAGCGACGACTTCTCGGGCCGCAACACCAAGCGCACCGGCGCGTTGATCGCCCGGTCGCCGTCGAGTCACGCACTGATCCAACATCCGACGATTCTCGGCGTCACCGAGCGGTTGTTGCACCGGGCGCAGAGCTTCCAGTTGCACCTCACTCAGGTGATCTCGATCGGGCCCGGCTCACCTGGACAACCGATCCACCGGGATCAATGGGCATTCGACTTCTTCGAGTTCCCGAGCGACTACGACGTGCAGTGCAACACGATCTGGGCGCTCACCGATTTCACAGAGGAGAACGGTGCCACCCGACTGATGCCGGGGAGTCAGCACCTGCCGAACAGCCACACCCACACCGTGGACGAGACCGTGCCCGCCGAGATGACCGCCGGATCGTGCCTGCTCTACACGGGCAAGGTGTATCACGGCGGTGGCGCCAACACCTCCGACGACACCCGCGTGGGGCTGAACATCACCTACGACGTCGGCTGGCTTCGCCAAGAGGAGAACCAGTACCTGTCGTGCCCGCCAGCGATCGCTGCGGAGCTGCCCGACGACTTGTTGCAGCTGATGGGCTACCGGATCGGCGCCTACGCGCTCGGCTACATCGACGACGTCCGAGATCCGATCGAGGCCATCCGCGGCGCGACCGGCTCGATGAGCTTCGCCCCGTAACGTTTGGTGTCAGACACCAAACGTTACGGGTTGCGCTGATCAGGCGAGGTCGGCGGCGGTGAAGGGGCTCGAGAAGCGCACACACCACACCACCACGGTGTCGTACACCGAGAGGTCGACGCCGACGGGGATCTCGTAGTTCTGGTCGCCGATGTTGCCCTTGAGCACTCCGAGGTCGACGAAGTCGTCATCGAACGCACCGCTGTCGCCGTCGGCGCTCGAGGCCGACAGGTACACCCGGAGGTCGGGGCCGTTGTCGGTGGAGAAGTTCTCGAATCGTAGGAATCGCTGCTCACTGCCGTCGTTGAGCACCGTCGCCGTGCCCTCACCGCTGTAGCGACCGCGCGGGATGAACGAACCCTGTGCGAGCGCCACGATCTGCGGTGCTGGCGGCTCGGTCACCACGGGCGCCTGCGTGGTGGTCGGTGCCGGTGCGGCAGCAGCTCTGGTCGGGTTCTTGATCGGGTCGACGAGCGAGGTCGTCGGCTCCGTCTCCGCAGCGGTGGTCGGAGCGACCGTGGTCTCGACCGGTTCAGCGGCAGCGGCCACGCCGGAGTCGAACACCGGACCGGCCTCGTCGACCTTGTCGTCGATGAACAACGTGTGCACCCCGAAGACCCCGAACGCGAGGAAGGCCACGGCGACGACACCGACGAGAGCGACGGGAGCGAGGATCTTGATGTTGCGGCGAATCCAGGTCATGCCCAGCACGGTACGAGCCACCTGCGCGCGACGACCCCCGATCGCAGATCGTTCCCGGTCCGTTCTCGATTCGGAAAGATGTAACGCTTGGTGTCTGACACCAAGCGTTACATCAGGCGTCGATGAGTTCCTGTTCGCGGCGCTCTTCGTCGTGAGCGTGCGCGATCGCGCTGGTGTGCGTGCCGCCCTCCACGTTGAGCGTGGGGAGGATGCGGTCGAGCCACTTCGGGCAGCCACCAGTTGCGGGCACCGAGCAGTTCCATCGTGGCGGGCACGAGCAGCATGCGGACAAACGTGGCGTCGAGGAAGACCGCTGAGGCGAGTCCGAGGCCGAACATCTTGATGATGCGGTTGTCCTCGAGCACGAACCCGGCGAACACCACGATCATGATCGCTGCGGCCGCGGTGATCACTCGGGCGGTGGCGGCGAGACCGTCGGCGACGGAGCCCTTCGGATCACCGGTTCGGTCGTACTCCTCTTTCACTCGCGACAGCAGGAAGACCTCGTAGTCCATCGAGAGGCCGAACACAATGGCGAACATCATCATCGGCAGGAACGGCTCGATCGGTCCACCAGCGGTGTTGAAGAGCGATGCTCCCCAGCCCCAGCCGAACACCGCCACGACGATGCCGTAGGCACCTCCGATCGACAGCATGTTCATGATGACCGCCTTGAGCGGCACGAGCACCGATCGGAACACCATCATCAGCAGCAGGAACGACAGGGTGAGCACGGCGGCGAAGAAGAACGGGATTCGCTCGGCGAGATACGAACTGAAGTCGATGTTCGCCGCGACCGAGCCGGACACGTTGACCACGACATCGGTCCCCTCGGTCACCGATGGCACCACCTCGTCGCGCAGCGAGTTGACCAAGTCCGCGGTTGCCTCGTCCTGCGGCCCCGTCGTCGGGGTGAGGCGGATGATCGCGGCCTCGGCAGTGGCCGGGTCGCCGGTGTCGGGGATCGGTCCGGCAACGGAGGCGACGCCGTCGGTGCCATTCAACGTTCCGGTCAGTTCGGCCAGCACCGCGAAGTCCTGCGGCGACGAGAGCTCGGCGGTGAGCAACAACGGGCCGTTGGTGCCGGGACCGAAGGCGTCGCTGGTGAGGTCATAGGCGTCGCGCGTCGTGGTGCCCTCGGCGAAGTTGCTCTCGTCGGAGAACCCGAGGCGCAGGCCGAGCACGGGCACCGCCATCAACAGCAGGAACAGTGTGGTCGCAATCGCGATCGGCCAGGGGCGATGCTGCACGAACCGGCTCCACTTGTACGCCCAGGTCTGCCGAAGCGGCTTCTCCTTGCGGGGTGGAAGCTCCTTGCGCAACGGCGCCACCGCGAAGGAGGCCAGCATCACCACGGCCGCCAGTGGAACGCCGAGCAGCAACGGTTGGATGCTGAGCCCCAGGCCCACCAATGCGATCGCAACGAAACCAGCGGCGATCACCCCGCGCCAGCGGGACACCTCGACCTTTCGCTGGGCGAAACCGAGCAGTGCGGGCAGCAGGGTGACCGAGGCGATCATCGTGACGAGCACGGTGACTGCGGCGCCCGTGGCCAGGCCATTGATGAACGACAACCCCATGATGAACATGCCGAGCAGCGAGATCACCACGGTGAACCCCGCGAACACGACCGCTCGTCCTGCGGTGTCGATCGCGACCACCGTCGCCTGTTCGGGATCGAGTCCCGCCTTCAGACCCTCCCGGTATCGGGTGACGATGAACAGCGCGTAGTCGATGCCTACGCCGATCCCGATCATCGCACCCAGGGTGATGGCGAAGTCGGGAACCGACATGACGTTGGAGAGCAGCGTGATGATGCCGGCGCCGATCCCGACACCAAAGAGGGCGACACCGATCGGCAAGCCCATCGCGAGCACCGACCCGAACGACAGGATCAAGATCACGATGGCGAAGCCCAGCCCGATCAGCTCCGACTCCGGCGGTTCGAACTCGCCGAGGGCCTGGCCACCGATCTCGACCTGCAGCCCCTCGACGTCGGTCGGCGCCAGGTCGGCGATCTCGCTGCCGATCTCGCCCGTCTGCGTCTCGCTGAGGTTCTCGGAGAGGTCGACCTGTGCGTACGCAACCTGACCGGCGAGCGGACCGTCGCTGGCGACGAACCCCAGAGTCTGGCCCTGCGGGGAGTACGGGCTGGTCAGCGTGACGCCTTCGATGGCGGCGACCTCATCGAAGAGTTCGGTCATCGCGGCGGTGACCTCGGGATCGTCGACACCCTGATCAGCACGGAAGATGATCGTGCCCGAACGTCCGCTGCCGGCACCTCCGAAGTACGCGTCGAGTGTGTCGAAGCCGCTCTTCGACTCGGAGTCGGGAATCGAGAACGAGCTGTCGCTCGATGCGCCGATCGTCCCGACGAGCGCGATCACGGTGACGAGCGCGGTGACCCATGCACCCAGGACGGCCCAACGACGGCGGAAGCCGAACCGGCCGAGCTTGCCCCACGCCGAGTCGACGGGGACCAGGTCGTCGGCGACGATGGATTCGACCTCGGAATCGATCTCGGGCGGAGAAGTGGACGTCATGTTCATTATTGGACAGTCTGACCAGTAGAATGACGATTCGCAACAGCAGCCCCCAATCGTGTCCGACGACACATCGCGCGTCGGCTCGACGTGCAACCTCCTCATGCCAGCGCACACCGACTCCCCCGACACCAGCCCAGGCACACCGCGAGCCGACGACCCCCGCGTCGAGCGCACTCGTGCCGCGGTGATCGATGCAGCGGTCGAGCTCCTCACCACCGACGGGCCGAGTTCGGTCACCCACGCCAACGTCGCGGCAGCGGCGAACATGAGTCGCACCACGGTGTACAACCACTGGCCGACACAGGCCGACCTCCTCCGCGACACCATCGAATCGCTCGGCAAGGTCCCCGTGCGCACCGATCAACTCGCCGGCGACCTGCGTACCGACCTCGACCTGCTGTGCGCACAGCTCGTGGCCGATCTCGTCGACGATCAGCGGGCGCCGATGATCATCAACATGATGGCCAGGGCGATGCACGATGCGACGGTGATCACGGTTCGCGACGAGTTCTTCAGCGCCTTCACCGAGACGTTCCGCCACGTGATCGAGACGGCGATCGACAACGGTCAACTCCGTGCCGACCTCGATGCCGACCGGTCGATCGCCACGCTGCTCGGCAGCTTCCTGTTCCAGCGGTTCATGTCGCCAGCTCCGTTCACCGCCGACTTCGCCGGCGCCGTGCTCGACGACTTCGTGCGCATCAACGCCCCGACTCGCGCCACCTGAGCCAGTCGTCCGGCCACACCACTCAGGCGTCGCGGCGAGCGATCAGGGTCTCCACAGCCGAGAGGTCGTAGGGATGCCCGACCATCACGATGAGGTGGGTGGCACCCGCTTCGAGGAACGCATCGAGGTCGCCGACGGCGTCGGGGCCGATCGCCACGGTGCGCTCGATCTCCGATGGGTCGCGACCGATTTCGGCGCACCAGTTGTCGAGGACGGTGTTCTTGTGCGCGAACGTCTCGGGAGGGCCGAAGGAGTTCCAGGCGTCGGCGAACTGGGCGGTGAGCTTCAGCGTGACCTTCTCGCCGGAGCCGCCGACAAGGATCGGCAGGTCACCGATCGGCGCCGGGTTGAGCGCGGCGAGCCGGGCCTTCAGCCGGGGCAGATCGTCGCGCAGTTTGTGGAGGCGACCGATCGCCGTGCCGAACTCGTAGCCGTACTCGGTGTAGTCGCGCTCGAACCAGCCCGAGCCGATGCCGAGGTACATCCGACCACCGGAGATGTGGTCGGCGGTGCGAGCCATGTCGGCCAGGAGCTCAGGGTTGCGGTAGCTGTTGCAGGTGACGAGCATGCCCAGCTTGGCCCGTTCGGTGTCGGCTGCCATTGCGCTGAGCAGGGTCCAGCCTTCGAAGTGGGTCTCGTTCGGATCGCCGTAGAGCGGGAAGAAGTGGTCCCACGTCCAGATCGAGTCGACCCCGATCGACTCGGCGCGACGCCACGCGTCACGGATCTCGACGTAGGAGGTCTGCTGGGGATGGAGTTGGACGCCGACGTGAAAGGTCATGCCCTCCAGTGAACCACCCTCGGCTCAGACCCGACGCACGATGACGCTGCCGATCGAGTAGCCGGCGCCGAATGAACACAGCACCCCGAGGTCGCCAGACGCCAGGTCGGCTCGGTGACGGTGGAACGCGATCACCGAGCCCGCTGACGACGTGTTGGCGAACTCGTCGAGGATCACCGGGGCCTCGTCGTCGGTCGGGAGCCGACCGAGCACGCCCTTGGCGATCAGCTGGTTCATCTTCAAGTTGGCCTGGTGCAGCCAGAATCGGCGGACGTCGTCGGCGGCGAGATCGAGCTGTGCGAGATGTGTGGAGATGTGCTCGGCAACCATCGGGCACACCTCACGGAACACCATCTGACCGTTCTGGCGGAACACCAACTCCTGCGGGTCACGCTCGATTGCCTCGGACGAGTTGAGGAAGCCGAAGTCGTTGCGAATGTTGTTGGAGAACTTCGTGGCCAGCTTGGTGCCGAGCACCTCCCAGCGAGCCGGAGCGATCGCGTCGTCGCTTCGTTCGAGCACCAACGCGGTGCAGGCGTCGCCGAAGATGAAGTGGAAGTCGCGGATCTCGAAGTTGTTGTGGCCCGAGGTGATCTCCGGATTGACGACCACCACACAGTTCGCCGAACCGTTGCGGAGCGCGTCGACCGCCGCCTGTACCGAGAACGTCGCCGACGAACACGCCACGTTCATGTCGTAGCCCCACCCCTCGGCACCCAGTTCGTTCTGGATCTCGATCGCCACCGCCGGGTAGGCACGCTGCAGGTTGGAACAACCGACGATCACGGCGTCGACATCGGTGGGCGCACGACCTGCCTGCGCCAGCGCTTCGTGGATCGCCGGCATCGACATCTCCGCCTGGAGACCGAGCTCGTCTTCGGTGCGCGTGTCGAGGCGCGGCCGCAGGCGAGCTGGATCGAGCACGCCGGACTTCTCCATCACGTAGCGCCGTTGAATGCCCGACGCCTTCACGATGAACTCTTCGTCGGGCAGCGCTCGCTCGACCACCTCGCCGCGAGCGATCTCCTCGGCGTGCTCGGCATTCCACTTCAGCGCAGCCTCGCTGAGCGACGCCACGAGCTCGGCGTTGGTGATGGATTCGGGCGGCGTGAACAGCCCGGTTCCGGTGATCGACACAGCAGGCAGTTCGACGAGCGACATGCGCCCGAAGCTAACGAACTCAGCCCAGCCAGGTCCGCACGAGCGACCGCAACGTGTCGATGCCGTCACCCTTGGACGCGCTCACCCAGACGATGTCGCCCTGATCGAGCTGGCACCCGGCTGCGAGTTCTTTCTTGCGCGTCGCCCGCTTGGACGACTTCACCTTGTCGAACTTCGTAGCCACCACCGTGTGGGCGACGCCGTTGTATCGCAGCCAGTCGAGCATCCGTTGATCGAGCGGCGTGGGTCCGATCGCACCGTCGACGAGCACGAACACCATCGCGAGGTTCTCGCGCCCGAGCAGGTACCCCTCGATCATCTCGGGCCAGTCGCGCGTGATCGACTTGGCCGCCTTCGCAAAGCCGTAGCCGGGCAGGTCGACCATCGTCGCCGGTTCGTCGCCGGGGCTGTCGACCTCGAAGAGGTTGATCAGCTGCGTGCGCCCCGGCGTGTTGGAGACGCGTGCCAACTGTTTCCGATTGGCGAGCGCGTTGACCAGCGAGGACTTGCCGACGTTCGACCGTCCGACGAACGCGACCTCGACGCTGGCATCGCGCAACTGATCGGCGCGACTGGCCGACTGTACGAACGTGAGGCGCAGGGGGCTGCTCATCGGCGCGCTCCGGTCATCACACCAACTTCGCACATGCCGCCGAGGGCATCGTCGATGACACTTGTTCGACGCGTCGAGATTCCCTCGCAACCGCGTCGGGGGCTGTCGTACTGTTGCAGCATGGAACGCCACATCGTACGACGCAGCCTCACCGTGGTCGGCCTCACCGGGTTCATGCTCGCCTTCACGGCGTGCGGATCGAGCACCGAGACCGGGCTCGAGCAACTCATCGAGTCGCAGGGTGGTGGCGACGTCGACCTCGATCTGGACGGCGACGGTGGGTTGTCGATCCAGACCGAGGAGGGCGGCATGTCGATCGACGAGGACGGGAACTTCGTCGTGACCGACGAAGACGGCAACGTGGTGACGGGCGACGTCGACGCCGAGACCGGCGAATTCAACATGGAGAGCGAGGACGGCAGCTTCAGCACCGGCGCCACCACCGATCTTCCCGAGGAGTGGCCGGACGAGGTGCCCGCGCCGGATGGCCTGTCGATCAACAGCGCCACGGTGATCGGCTCGGACTCCGAGTTGACGGTCAGCGTCGCCGGCTCGAGCGACGGCGAGTCGTTCGTGGATTCCTATGCCAGCGCACTCGAAGGTGCGGGCTTCACGGAGGACTCCAGCTTCACCGCTGATGGCACCATCAACAACAACTACTCCAACGATCAGTGGGTGGTGAACGTCGGCTTCTTCGGTTCCGACAGCGACAACCAGACGACGATCTCGATCTTCCCGGCGGGCTGACCCGGCTCGCGCTGTGCGCGTCAGCCGTTGACGAGCGAGGCCAACGCCCAGATCGCTGCAACGAGGCCGATGCCGGCGTAGATCACACTGCGCAGCACCGGCGCACGTTCGAGGTTCGCGTCATCGAGCTGTTGCTTCGGTGGCTTGATCACCGCCAGGCCATTGCCGACGAAGAGTGCGGCGCCGAAGGCCAAGGTCAGCCACGCGAGGAGATCTTCTCCGAGGAACATCTCCCCAGGATGCCGGGTCCTATGCTCGTTCGGTGCCACGGGGCCGACTGCTTGCCGCGATCAGGAATCCAGCACAGCTCGTCGTCGCTGCGTTCGTGGCGTTCATCTCGTTCGGCACCGCGTTGCTGTGGCTCCCGATCTCCGCCGACGGGCCGGGCCACGTCGGTTTCGAGGACGCACTGTTCACCTCGACGTCAGCGGCCACGGTCACCGGGCTCGGATCCACCGACATCACCCGCTTCTCGGTGTTCGGCGAGTTGGTGATCCTCCTGCTGATCCAGGTCGGCGGCTTCGGCATCATGACGATCGGGTCGGTCCTGGCCCTGATCGCGTCGCATCGCGTCGGTCTTCGCCAACGGATGCTCGCTCAGGCCGAGATCGGCGCGGTCGACATCGGTGACCTGCGACGTCTGATCGGTGCGATCGCCAAGATCACCATCGGTATCGAGGGTGCGCTGGCGATCGTGCTGTTCGTGCGCTTCTGGCAGGGCGGCTACGAGACGAACGTCGGCCACGCTGCGTACTCGGGGCTGTTCCATTCGATCTCGGCGTTCAACAACGCCGGCATCTCACTGTATTCGAACAACCTCGAGCGGTTCGTCGCCGACCCCGTCGTGGTGCTCGGCGTCTCCGGCGCGTTCATCATCGGCGGACTCGGCTTCCCCATCCTGGTCGAGCTCTGGCGACGAGAGCGCCACCGCCGGTCCGGAGCGACCGGGCAACGATTGCCGTGGAGCCTGCACACCAAGATCACGCTGATCGCCACGGCTGGACTCCTGGTCGTCGGGCCGCTGGTGGTGCTCACCTTCGAGTGGACGAACCCGAACACGCTGGGTCCGCTCGACACGTTCGACAAGCTGCTCGCCGGCTGGTTCCAGGGCGTGACGCCGCGAACCGCCGGGTTCAACACCGTCGACATCGGCGGGATGAACGAGCCGACGTTGCTCGTGATCACCACCCTGATGTTCATCGGTGCTGGGCCTGCGTCGACCAGCGGCGGCATCAAGGTGACCACGTTCGCCGTCCTCGGCTACGTGCTGTGGTCGGAGGCGAGGGGCAGCACCGACGTCAACGTGTTCAGGCGACGCCTACCGACCAACCTGATTCGCCAGGCGCTCACCGTCGCCCTGCTGTCGATCGGGCTCGTGGTCGGAACATCGTTGCTGCTGATGAGCATCGAGGATCTCCCACTGAGCCCGGCGCTGTTCGAGGCGACGTCCGCGTTCGGCACGGTCGGGCTGTCGACGGGTGTCACCGGCAGCATCGGCGCCACCGGCCACATGGTGCTCGTGATCGTGATGCTGGCTGGACGCGTTCGGGCCCGTCACCTTCGTGACCGCCCTCGCGTTGCGCGAACGATCCGGGGCGTATCGTTACCCGGAGGAGCGACCGATCATTGGCTGAGAACTTTCTTCACAACATGCTCGACGGCTTCCGGCCGTCGGTGGAACACCACGGCGAGATCGTGGTCATCGGCCTCGGCAGGTTCGGGTCGGCGCTGGCCGACACCCTGATCGAGATGGGCCATGAGGTGCTCGGCATCGATGCCGACGAGCATCGTGTGCAACAACACGCGGGGCACCTCACGCACGTCGTGCAGGCCGACACCACCAGCGAGGCGACGCTGCGTCAGCTCGGCGTCGGCGACGCGATCACTGCCGTGGTGGCGATCGGCGCCGACATCGAAGCGAGCGTGCTCACCACAGGCGCTCTCGTCGACCTCGACGTCCCCAACATCTGGGCCAAGGCCCTCACCCGACCGCACGGTCGGATCCTGGAACGCGTCGGGGCGCACCACGTGGTGTACCCCGAGGCCGAGATGGGCAACCGCGTCGCTCGTCTGCTGACCGGTGCGCTGATCGAGTACTTCGCGCTCGATGAGGACTTCGTGCTCGTGGAGATGCGCGTGCCACGCAACCTCGCCAGTCTGCAGCTCGGTGACACCGATCTGCGCGGCGAAGTACAAGGTCACCGTCGTGTGCATCAAACCCGAGGGCCAGCCCTTCACCTACGCCGAGAGCGCCACCCACCTCGGCGAGCACGACCTGATCGTGGTCGCGGGGCACCGCGGCGACATCGAACGTTTTGCCGCCGTCGAAACGTAACGTTTGGTGTCAGACACCAAACGTGACACCGCGCAGGTGACACCCCGGTGAGACGCGACGGGCCGGCAATTTCTACGCTGCCATGATGAGCACGGCCGGCAGCGGAACCACGACGTTCGATCCCGACGCACTGCGCGACAAGTACCGGGAGGAACGCGACAAGCGGTTGCGCGACCTCGGCAACGAGCAGTACATCGAAGTCGTCGGCGAGTTCGAGCGATACCTGCACGACCCCTACGTGGCACCGATCGAACGCGAACCGCTCACCGACGAGGTCGAGGTGCTGATCATCGGCGGCGGCTTCGGTGGGCTGCTCGCCGGGGCGCGACTGCGTGAAGCCGGCATCGACGACATCCGCATGGTCGAGAAGGGCGGCGACTTCGGTGGCACCTGGTACTGGAACCGGTATCCGGGGGCAGCGTGCGACGTCGAGTCCTACGTGTACCTGCCATTGCTCGAGGAGATCGGCTACATGCCGAAGGAGAAGTACTCCCAAGCGGCAGAAATCCTCGCCCACAGCCAGGCGATCGGACGCCACTTCGACCTGTACCGGAACGCGTGCTTCCAGACCGAGGTCACCGAGATGCGCTGGGACGACGACGACCGCCGCTGGATCATCGGCACCAACCGTGGCGACGCGATGCGGGCCCGCTACATCGTGATGGCCAGCGGACCGCTGCATCGCCCGAAGCTGCCCGGCATCGAGGGCATCACCTCGTTCGAGGGACACACGTTCCACACCAGCCGCTGGGACTACGACTACACCGGCGGCGGCTCCGACGGTGGCCTCGATCGCCTCGCCGACAAACGCGTTGGCATCATCGGTACCGGCGCCACCGCGGTGCAGTGCGTGCCACATCTCGGCGCCAGCGCCAAGCAGCTCTCGGTCTTTCAACGCACACCGTCGTCGATCGACGTTCGCGACAACCGGCCCACCGATCCCGACTGGGCGGCCAGCCTCGAACCGGGATGGCAAGAACGCCGAATGGAGAACTTCAACAACCTCGTGTCGGGCATTCCCGAGTCGGAGGACCTCGTCGACGACGGGTGGACCGACATCATCGGCAACCTGCTGATCCGCGTCCGTCGCGGCGAGGGCGACATGACGCCCGAGGGTCTGATGAAGACGATGGAACTCGCCGACTTCGAGAAGATGGAGCAGATCCGTTCGCGGGTCGAGGAACTCGTCGCCGACCCGAGCACCGCCGAGGCGCTCAAGCCCTGGTACCGCCAGTTCTGCAAGCGACCCTGCTTCCACGACCAGTACCTCGACACCTTCAACCGGCCCAACGTCGAGCTCGTCGACACCGAGGGTCGCGGCGTGAAGCGGATCACACCGGCCGGTGTGGTGGTCGAGCGACGCAACGCGGACGGCGAACTGGTCGAGGAGGAGTTCGAGCTCGACTGCCTCATCTACGCCACCGGGTTCGAGGTCGGCACCGAGTACACACGTCGCGCCGGCTACGAGCTGTTCGGCCGTCACGGTCTCACGCTCACCGAGAAGTGGAGCGACGGCGCCTCGACACTGCACGGAATGCACAGCCACGGGTTCCCGAACTGCTTCATCTTCTCCAACGTGCAATCGGGCTTCACGGTCAACTTTCCGCACATGCTCAACGAGCAGAGCAAGCACCTGGCGTACATCCTCAGCGAGGCACGCGACCGAGACGTCACCCTGATCGAGGCCGACCCCGATGCCGAGGCCGCCTGGGTGAACACGATCATCGAGTTGTCGCAGATGAGCTTGAAGTTCCTCGAGTCGTGCACCCCCGGCTACTACAACAACGAGGGCAAGCCCAGTGAGCGCAGTGTCCAGAACGGCAGCTACGGCGCGGGGTCGCTGGCGTTCATCAAGGTGCTCGAAGACTGGCGTGCCACCGGCGAACTCGCCGGCCTCGACCTGTCCTGAACCCGTCAGCTCGGCTCGATGCGTACAGCACGATCGCCGAGCGCATCGATGAAGTGTTCGGCGTTCGACTTCGTGGCCCGACCGAGCACCTTGAGGCCCGTCCGGTCGGAACGGATCGTGCCGTCGCCGAAGTCGGTCACGAAGTGGCGGAACACGTTGCCGCCACCCTCGTCGTCGTCGAACCAGTACACCGTGATGCCGCTGATCGGGGCGCTGTGCAGGACGTCCTTCGGTCGATTGCGCACACTCGAACGAGTTCCCAGGAACAGCCGACGATCGGTGAGCGCGTAGAACGTCGTGTTGTACCCGCTGCGGTACGTCTGCTCGGAGTCGAGCGACTCGGCGAAGGCCTCGCGGCGACTCATGCCGCTGGATGACGACGGGGTCACACTCGAGCCGACACCGGCGCTGGACATCGTCCCGAACGCCGTCGCGACGTAGCTCACCAGGGTCTCGCCGGGCGCCTGGGTCACCAGCCATCCGGGGAGTTGCTCGTACTTGAATGCCATCGATTGCTCCTTTCGACCCCCGAAGTCTCGCAGACCGCCGCTCAGCCAGGGATTGTCGTGGTCGTCGTGGTGATTGTCGTGGTGATCGTCGTGGAGGTGATGTCGCGACGTTCGACGAACAACACGGTCACCCGGTCATCGGCCTCGAGCAACTCGGTGAGGGTGTCGACCAGGTCAGTGGCGTCGGGGGCGACGGGTCCTGCAACCTCGATCACCGCATCGGACCCGTCGAAGCTGGTCGACAGCACGGCGACGTCCTGGGTCTGGGCCCAGTCGCGTGCGAGGAGATCCACCCGATCGGCGAGCACCTGCTCAGGGGTCGGCGTCGGCGGCTGGCCCAGCACGCTCTGCCGCTTCAGCCAGGTCAACTGGACCTCGAACGTGCGCCCGAGTTCGTCGTCGAGCAACGTGGTCAACGAATCGATCGACGGCGCATCGACCGTGCCGCTCGCGTCGAGACGGATCACATCGTCGGTCACCGACAGCGCGTCGCTACGACCCCGCGCCTCGGGACCCAGATCGGTGAGCCAGCGATCGACGATCGCTTCGACCTCGCCGGCCAGCCGCTCCTCATCGGACACGATCGTGGTCGCGGGCGGGGCGGTGGTCGTGGTGGTCGCCTGATCGACGCGATCCCATTCGATCGACACCACCCGGCTCTCACCGAAAGCGGTCTGCAACGACGCAACCAACAGGTCGGCGTCAGGCGGGGTGTCGAAACTTCGGACGGCCACGGTGATGCGCTGATCGTCGAACGTGACGGTTGGCGCCGATCGGCGATCGGTGGGGCCGAGCCACGTGGACACGATGTCGAGCGCGGCGATCTCCCGCTCGGAGCGCTCCACCGCCGAGGTCGACGCGCCGTACAGCGGCAACGCGATCGCGAACACGACCACACCGACACCGGCAGCGACCAGCGATGAGCGCCGGAACGTGTTGGCCAGGCGCCGAGGAGGTACGAATCCAGTCACCACGAACACCAGCACGCCGGCGAAGATGATGGCGAAGAGGTTGGTGGTGTAGAGCAGCATCGCGCCCCACGCGAACGTGGCGTTGCCCGCCTCGAGCGCAATGCCGACGGCACCGAGCGGTGGAACCAGTGCCACCGCCACCGCCACGCCCGGCAACGATGCCGATGCATCCTTGCGAACCGTTGCGTAGGCCCCGGCGGTTCCCGCTGCCAGGGCCACGACGAGGTCGCGGATGTCGGGAGCGGTTCGACTGGTCACCTCGTTCGGGAGCTCTCCGTTGACGAACAACACGGCCAAGACGTACGAGAGCGCGATCGACCACACCGTGGCCAACACCACGACACCGAACGATCGCAGCGACTTGCGGAACAGCGCCATGGCGATGCACGCCGCGGTGGCCAGCACCGGCTGCATGAACGGCGCCAGCAGCATCGCGCCGATGACCACCGCGGCCGAGTTCGCCGACAGTCCCATCACCGCGACGATCACCGACAGCGTGATCATGACCGTGAACCGGAATGCCCAGTGATCCTGGCGCTTGATCGCCAACTCGGTCATCACCCGCTGGCGTTCGGACGAGTCGAGGTGCCGATGCCACCAGCGACGATGTGCGCTGCGATGTAGGCCGAGGCTCGGGTCGTCGGTCTCCGTCACGAGCGGAGCATAGAGAACCGCACCGGTTCGTCTGCGTGACCGCCCGGGTCTTGCCGGGGCGACGGCGAGCGCGAGACTGACACATGGCTGAGTACGACCTGATCGTCCGTGGGGGTTCCGTCATCGATGGCACCGGCACCGACGCCCGCACCGCTGACGTCGCCGTGCGCGACGGCCTGGTCGTCGAGGTGGGCAAGGTCGCAGCCGGCGCCGACCAAGAGATCGACGCCGACGGCGCACTGGTGATCCCCGGCATCGTCGACATCCACTCCCACTACGACGGACAGGCCACCTGGGACCAGCGCCTCCAACCGTCCTCGTGGCACGGCGTGACCACCGTGGTCACCGGCAACTGCGGTGTCGGATTCGCCCCGGTGCACGACGACGACCACGACAAACTCATCGAGTTGATGGAGGGCGTGGAGGACATCCCGGGTGCTGCACTGCACGAGGGGCTGCAGTGGAACTGGAATTCGTTCGGCGAGTTCCTGGACGCCGTCGAACACCTCCCCCACGACATCGACATCGCCATGCAGGTGCCCCACGGCGCCGTTCGGTTGAACGTGATGGGTGAGCGGGGCGCCAACCACGAGGACGCCACCCCCGACGACATCGCCGCAATGGCCGAGCTCACTCGTGAGGGCATCGTCGCTGGCGCGCTCGGGTTCACGACCAGCCGCACCCGCAACCACAAGACGTCCACCGGCGCCTACACCCCGACGCTCACCGCCGCTCCCGACGAGCTGATCGGCATCGCGCAAGGCGTCGGGGCAACCGGCACCGGTGTGCTCCAGGTGGTCTCCGACTTCCTCGACGTCGACGCCGAATTCGCCACGTTGCGCCAGATGGTCGCCACGTCGGGGCGACCGATGTCGATCTCGGTGGCGCGCAACCCCATGGTGCCCAACGCGTTCCGAGGCATTCTCGACCACATCAGCGCCGCCAACGCCGAGGGGCTGACGATGACCGGACAGGTGGCACCGCGAGCGGTCGGGCTGATCCTCGGGCTCGAGTGCACCCTCAACCCGTTCCTGACCAACGCCGTGTACCGAGAGATCGCCGACCTCCCGCTCACCGATCGGGTCACCGCGCTGCGTACCACAGAATTCCGCGAGCGACTGCTCGCGGAGGCAACCGAGCGCTCACGAGACAAGCTCGGCGGCAACCTGATCTCGCGCTTCGATCTGTTGTTCGAGATGGCCGACGAACCGGACTACGAACCGACGCTCGACACCTCGATCGCTGCGGAAGCCGCCCGCCGTGGACTGACCCCGGAGGAAGTCGCGCTCGACGCACTACTCGCCGACGACGGGCACGGACTGATCTACCTGCCATTTCTCAACTACGTCGACGGCAACCTCGACGGCTGTCACGAGATGCTCGTGCACCCGCACACGGTTCCAGGCCTGAGTGACGGTGGGGCGCACGTCGGCACGATCTGCGACGGCAGCTTTCCGACCACACTGCTCGCCTACTGGGGTCGCGATCGCTCTCGCGACCGGATCCCGGTGCCCTTCCTCGTGCAACGCCACTGCCGCGACACCGCCCGCACGGTCGGGCTCTTCGACCGTGGCATCGTGGCCCCCGGCTACCGGGCCGACCTCAACGTGGTCGACTTCGAACGGTTGCGGCTCCACAAGCCGACGATCGTCCACGACCTCCCGGCGAACGGTCGGCGCCTCCTCCAACGGGCCGACGGATGGCGCCACACGATCGTGGCCGGCCACGAGACCTACCGCGACGGCGTCGCCACCGAGGCGCTGCCGGGCCGCTTGATCCGAGGCGGCCAAGGCGCACCGAGGGGAGCCACCCAATGACGATCACCGAACTCGAAACGCATGCCGACTGGCGCGCCACCGACCTCGGCGATGTCGAACAGTGGACCCTGCGCTTGAGCGATACGCACCACGCCGAACTCGACGCCGCGCTTGCGCACGCCCGATCGATCACCGACGAGGTGCTCGACATCACGGCCGACGACTTCCCACTGCCGACACTTGCGCCCGAGCTGCACCGCATCGCCGATTCCTTGGTGAACGGCCGCGGGTTCGCTCGGATCTCGGCCCTCGATGTCGATCGGCTCGGCGCCGAGGATGCCTCGTGGATGTACTGGGGCATCGGCATGCACCTCGGCGAACCGTGGCCACAGAACGCGAAGGGCCATCTGCTCGGCGATGTGCGTGACCAGGGCAAGGCCCCCGACGACCCCACAGCTCGCGGCAACGAGATCGGTGGGCACCCCCTCGGCTTCCACAGCGATGGCTCCGACCTCGTCGGCCTCATGTGCATCGACTCCGGGGTCAGCGGCGGCGAGAGCCTCATCGCCAACGCGGTCGGCGCCTACAACGCGCTCGTCCGATCGCGTCCCGACCTCGCCGCGACGCTGTTCGAGCCGTTGCCATACGACTTCCGTGGCGAGCAACGAGACGGCGGCCGACCCTTCTATGAGGTGCCGGCGTTCACCCGCCACCGCGGACCGACCGGCGACCGGCTGTTCGTGCGCTACATCCGTCCGTTCATCCAGGCATCGCAGCGTCACGCTGGTGCGCCGAGACTCACCGAGTTGCAGATCGAGGCGATGGACGCCTACGACGCATTGATCAACGATCCGGACAACCAGGTCGAGATGGCGTTGCAGCCGGGCGACATCCAGTTCGTGAACAACTACCACGTGCTGCACGGGCGCCGCCGCTATGTCGACGACCCCGACGCCGGTCGAGTCCGGTGGCTCAAGCGGCTCTGGCTGGCCACCGACGTCCTCGGCCCCGACGACCGACCCGAACGCTTCCAGCGCGTCGGCGCCATGGGCCACTGGGGTGACCGTCGCACCCGCGCGTGAGTCGACCGGGCGACCGTCAGATCAGAGTTCGTCGAGGATCTGCTGACGCTTGACGGCGTACTCGGTGTCGTCGATCAGCCCCTGCTCCTTCAGATCGTCGAGCGCAGCGAGGCGGTCGGTGGCCGACGGCGGTCGGGGCGTCGGCGACGAGACGTCGGTCTGCTCACGCATCGCTTTGGCGAGCGACGCCGCGTCGCGGTCGGAGTCGCGCTGTTCGTCTGCTTCGACCTGAGCGAAGATGAGGCTCCGCACGTGCTCGGGATCGGGAATGTTCTCGAACACCGAGTCACCCGTCTGCCCAGCGGACTCGATGGTGACGACACCGTTGTTGAGCATTCGGGCGATCATCGACTGGTTGAAGTTGACGTTGTTCACCCGGTTCAGTGGGATCGACACGCCGCGTCGCCTGACCACGCCGCTCTGATATGCCACGCGCTCGCTGGTGATCGCGAATCGGGTCGTCTTCCACTGCACGAACTCGTAGGCGAGATTGACCATCAGGACCACGAACGCCACCAGGGTCAACCAACCGATGACCGAATTGAGCCAATCGGAATCGACCAGCCACAGCAGCAGGACCAGACCGAGCAGACCGAACCCTGCGGCCACCTGCTTCCAGAAGTAGAACCAGTGCGGGTTCGAGGCGAGAATCATGGTCTCGTCAGGCATGAGTTCGATGTCGGCGCCGAGCATGACGCGAACTGTAGTGCTCAGCGACCGAATCAAGCGATGAATCTGACCGCTGCCGTGGCGGCAGATGCGAGCACGATCACCACCACGAACGGGGCTCGCCGCCAAAGCGCCAGCGCGGCAACGACCAGCCCGACCACGCGGGCGTCGAGCACCACCTCGCGTCCATCGCCGACGGTGGACACGATCGCCAATGCCGCCAGCAGCGCGGCTGGGAGCAGCGCCACGACTCGCTGCACACGAATCGGCAATTCGCGCTCGCCGAGCACGAGCGGGCCGGCCGACTTGAGCGCGAAGGTACCGATCGTCATCACGATCAGTACGACGGTCGCATTGCTCATCGCGCCGCCCCCGACGCATCACGCTCAGGCTCGACGCGAGGCCACGGAAGTCGCGCCGCTGCCACGCCAAGCATCGCGGCCAGGATCGGCACGCCCGGCGGGGTGAACGGAATCAACACGACGGCGATCACCGCACCGGCGATGGCGGTTCGCAGCTGTGTCGGCGTGGCGAGTCGGGGCCACAGCAACGCCAGGAACGCCGCGGGGCCGGCGGCGTCGAGGCCGAGATCGGTGATCAGATCTCCGGCACCGGAGAACGCAACGTGGCCGACCACCGTCGAGAGATTCCACACGACGAACACGCCGATGCCAGCGACGAGATACCCGTAGCGGCGCCAACGCAGCTCACGCTGGGCTGCACCGACGGCGGTCGACTCGTCGATCATCAGTTGCGACATCGCGGCGCGTTGCCACCACGCCCCAACGAGCGCTGGCGCCATGATCACGCCGAACGCCAGCGAGCGAACGTTGAGCAGCAGCCCGGCGATCGCCGCAGAGGCGACCGAGCCGCCGTCGCCGAGGATCTCGACGGCGGCGAACTGGCTGCTCCCGCCGAACACCAGCGCCGAGAACCCGATCGCCTGGAGCAACGACAGTCCCGATGTCGCCGCCGACGCGCCGAAGACGATTCCAAACGGAGCCACCGCCGTCACGATCGACGCGGCCTGCCGGTGGATCGCCCGGCGGTGCGCAGCGTCGGTGTTGCTCACGTCGTCTCGTTTGCGCCGGCCCACGGTGCTGCAGTCTGGTCCCGGTAGCGTCCGGCGACGTGTTCGTGACGGGTGGTGACGGTGCTCGCTCCGTGCGGCGACCTGCTGCGTCGTTCAAGGTGCGCCGACGCTCGCTGTCGCCGAAGCGTCAGGACGAGTTCGACCGTTGGATCGTCACCTGGGGCCTCGACCTCGACGGGCCGGCGCTCGATTGGGCCGAGACGTTCGGACGCGACGGCGACGTCGTGCTCGATGTCGGCTTCGGCCACGGGGAATCGACGATCGAGATGGCAGCGGCGCAGCCCGAGCTCGACGTGATCGGCGTCGAGGTCCACACCCCCGGGGTGGTCACGGTGCTCGACGCCATCGAGCACCGTCACCTGCACCACATCCGGGTGGTGCACGGCGACGTGCTTCCGTTCCTCGACCGCATCGCGCCCGAGTCATTGGCTGTCGTGCGGATCTACTTCCCCGACCCCTGGACGAAGCGCCGGAACTTCCATCGACGCCTCGTCGGCCCCGACGTCGTCGCTGCCCTCGTCGACCGCCTGAAGCCGCGAGGCCAACTACACCTCGCCACCGACATCGCCGACTACGCCATCGAGATGCAGCGGGTGTGCGACGCCGAACCGAGGCTGTCAGGCGGTGTCATCGATCGACCCGGCTGGCGCCCGCTCACCCGCTTCGAACAACGCGGCCTCGATGCCGGCCGCTCCCCCACCGACCTGCTCTACACCCGCGTGTAACGTTTGGTGTCTGACACCAAACGTTACGCCGACGCGCGGGTCGGGGATTTTGGTCGCAACTCGTCGAACGTGTCGATCTTGCGGATCGACGGGAACACCACGGCGAAGCTCGCCGCGATGCCCATCGTGATCAGACCGCCGCCCACGATCGCCCACGGCACGCCGAACATGCGAGCGGCGACACCACTCTCGAACGCGCCGAGTTCGTTGGACGCGCCGATGAAGACGCCTTCGACCGCGCTGACCCTGCCGAGCTGCTCGTCGGGTGTGACCAACGGGACGATCGAGCCACGAATGAACATCGACACCATGTCGGCCCCCGAGATCACCACGAGCGCGATGAACGCCACCGCGTAGCTCCGGGTCAGGCCGAACACGACCGTGCCGGCACCGAAGATGAACACGACCCACAGCAGCGTCGGCCCGACCCGACGCGTGATCGGACGCGTCGCCAACCAGATCGCCATCACCGCTGCGCCGATGCCGGGCGCCGCTCGCAACCACCCGTAGGCGATGTCGCCGACGCCCAGCCGGTCGCTGGCCACCGCCGGGATCAATGCGATCGCGCCACCGAACAACACGGCGAACAGGTCGAGCGAGATCGTGCCGAGCACCACCGGGGTACGGCGGACGAACCGGAGACCCTCCATCGCTGCGTGCAAGGTGGGCCGGTCGGTGATGCGTTCGGGTTCGCGGGCGTACACGATCATCAGGATCGGGATGATCGCCGCGAACTCGAGAATCGCGGCGAGCGTGTAGGCCTCGCTCGGACCCACCGAGTACAGGAACCCGCCGATGACCGGGCCGACGATCGAGGCAGCCGTGAACGTGGCGGTCCAGAGGGCGATGATCTGCGGGAACAACTCCGGCGGAGCGAGCAGCGGCGCGATCGAGCGACGCGACGGCGCCAGCATCGCGTCGGCGGCGCCGAAGACGAACACGATCAGGAACAGGGGCCACACCGTGCCGGGGGAGATCTGGCTGTACACGACCAAGGCAACGGCACAACACACCCGAGCGAAGATGAACAGCGCACTCACCCGACGCCGATCGAACCGGTCGGCCACCCATCCGCTCACCAACACCAACAGCACCGCTGGGATGAACTGCGCGAGGCCGATGAAGCCGATGTCGAGTTCGTTGCCCGACGTGTCGAATGTCTGCTTGAAGAGCACCGTCACCAGGAGGTTCCGCGCTGTGGCCGCGAGCGCGGTCGACAGCAGATACCGGCGGACCGCCGGGTACTGCAGAACCTCACGTGCGTTGGCCACCGGGGCACGCTAGCGACGCCGTGGCCGCACGCTTCCCGCAGGGTCGCCGTCGGGGGCACTGGTCGACAGCGGCGGTCGGTTCCGGCAGCAGGCTCGATGCATGATCATTGCGGTCGCAATAATCCCGGTTCGCTCGTACACTCACCGTCATGACCGGAGCACTCCTGCAGACGTTCCCCCTCGGCACGCAGTGGCCGACGATCGACCCGTTCCTCTTCTGTGCGCATCACCGCGACGACTACCCGACGGGCACCGTCGACCTCGGCCCCGACGCTCCGCTCGTCGGACGCGACATGGGCCAGGACTTCGCCGGCGTCGACGGCTGGAACATGTACCACGGCTCGACCGTGCCCGGCTTCCCGCAACATCCCCACCGCGGGTTCGAGACCGTCACCTACGTGCGCACCGGGTTCTGCGACCACAGCGACTCGCTCGGCGCCACCGCCCGCTTCGGACGCGGCGACACCCAGTGGATGACGGCCGGTAAAGGCATCGTGCACTGCGAGATGTTCCCGCTGCTCGACTCCGAGGCCCCCAACCCGCTCGAGTTGTTCCAGATCTGGCTCAACCTGCCGGCGGCCGACAAGATGGTCGACCCGTACTTCACCATGCTCTGGAGCCATGACACCCCGACCGTGGTCGTCCCCTCCGGCGACGGCGACGCATTGGTCGACATCACGGTGATCGCCGGGTCGCTCGACAACGCCGAGGCACCGAGCCCACCGCCGAACTCGTGGGCCGCCAAGGCCGAGGCCGACGTCGCCATCTGGCACCTCCGCTTCGACCCGGGCGCACGCTGGACGATCCCCGCCGCCGGGGCCGAATCGCACCGCCTGCTGTACGCGTTCTCCGGTTCGTGGCTCACCGTCGACGGCGAGCGTCTCGACGCCGGCAACGGTGCCGCCATCGACCCGAGCCGGCCCCTGGAGTTGATCGCCGGCGACGAGGGAGTCGAATGCATGGTGCTGCAGGGCCGCCCGATCGCCGAGCCCGTGGCGCAGTACGGACCATTCGTGATGAACACCCAGGCAGAGATTCAGCAGGCCTTCGAGGACTACCGCCGCACCCAGTTCGGTGGTTGGCCATGGGGTGCCGACGATCCGAACCACGGCCCCGAGGCCCGTCGGTTCGCCCGCCACGCCGACGGCCGCGTCGAAGCCTTCGACGTCGAGCCCGTCTCCACCGCCTGACGGGGGTCGGTCAGCGGGTCGCTGCTGCTCGGAGTTCGATCGCCCGCGCGGCGGCAACGGGCGACGACGGAGCGGTGACGGTGAGATGGCCCATCTTGCGACCGGGGCGCGCCTCGCGCTTGCCGTAGAGGTGCAACTTTGCATTCGGGTCATGCAGCACGGCGGTCCAGTCCGGCTCGCCGCCCTCCCACAGATCACCGAGGAGGTTGACCATCGCCACCGCGGGTGCGGTCATCGCCGTCGACCCCAGCCAGAGCCCGCACACCGCGCGCACCTGCTGCTCGTACTGGCTGGTGACGCTGGCATCGAGCGTCCAGTGGCCGCTGTTGTGCGGTCGGGGGGCGAGTTCGTTGACCAGCACCTCACCGCCCACCACGAACAGCTCCACGGCGAGCACCCCGACATAGTCGAGCGCGTCGGCGATCGCCATCGCGAGACCGACGGCCCGGTCGGCCAGCTCGGCGACCACGGGCGCCGGCACCACCGACAGATCGAGCACGCCGTCGACATGGCGGTTCTCCGCAACCGGCCACGCCTCGATGTCGCCGTCTGCGGTGCGGGCGACGATCACGCTCAACTCGGTGTCGAGGTCGAGACGTTCTTCCACCACGCAGGCGACACCACCGAGCTCGGCCCATGCTGCCAGCGTCTCGGCAACACCGCCGACGGTCCGCTGTCCCTTGCCGTCGTAGCCGAGCCGTGCGGTCTTGACGATCGCACCGCCATCGACCAGCGCAGCGTCGATGGTCGGCGTGTCGTCCTCGATCACGTCGAATCGACCGACCGGGAACCCGTTCTCGACGAGAAACCGCTTCTCGGCGATTCGATCCTGCGCGATCCTGACAGCTGACGGCGACGGTGCGACGACCACCGTCTCCGCCAACTCGTCGAGCGACGCCGCCGGCGGGTTCTCGAACTCGGTGGTGATCGCATCGCAGTCGAATGCGAGCCGACGCAGCGCTGCCGGGTCGTCGTAGGCGGCCACGAGGTGATCATGGGCCAGCAAGCCCGCCGGCGCTGACGGGTCGGGATCGAGCACCATCGTGCGATACCCCATCGACGCTGCGGCCATCACGGCGTACCGACCGAGCTGTCCTCCCCCGAGGATCCCGAGCGTGGCTGGTGGCGTGATCGGTGTCATCGCGGCTCGGGCGGCAGCACGGAACCAGCCGCCTGGTCACGCCGCTGCTGGCGGTAGACGTCGAGTGCAGCGGCGAGGTCGGGCTGGTCGAGCGCAAGGAGCGCGACAGCGAACAGCGCCGCGTTGGTCGCGCCCGCCTCGCCGATCGCGAAGGTGGCGACCGGAACGCCCGCAGGCATCTGCACGATCGAATACAACGAGTCCTGGCCCGAGAGGTGACGAGACGCAACGGGTACGCCCAGCACCGGCACCGTGGTCTTCGCGGCGAGCATCCCGGGCAGGTGCGCTGCGCCGCCCGCACCGGCGATGATCGCACGGAGCCCCCGGTCGGATGCCGCCTCGGCATACGCGAACATGTCGTCGGGCATCCGGTGGGCGCTCACCACGCGAGCCTCATGAGCAACGCCGAACGAGCTGAGTGTCTCGACCGACTTCGACATGGTCGGCCAGTCGCTGGCCGACCCCATGACGACACCGACGACGGGAGCTGCTTCGGCCACGCAGCACAGCGTAGGCGCGCCCGCCAGGCCAACCAGCGCCCACTCAGATGAGCTCGCGGCGCTCGCTGATGCGCAGACCGGCGAACCCGGGGATGGTGGGGAACCAGTAGTTGATCAACCGGAACAGCAGCACCGACGCCCAGGCCGTTGCCTCGTCCACGCCGTTGCCGATCAGCACGAACACCAACGCCGCCTCGATCGCGCCCACGCCGCCAGGGGTGGGGACGGCGGACGCAACCGTGTTGGCCACCATGTAGAGCGCGCCGAGTTCGATGAAGCCGATGTCGACGTCGAAAGCCCAGCACGACAAGACGAACGCGATGATCGTGGACAACTTGGCAACGGCCTGTCCACCGAAGAGCATGCCGAGCTTCGACGGACGCCGGGCGAGGTCGCCGAAGTCGGTGCGGATCTTGGCGTACGTCGAACGGAGGAAGTCGACCACCCAGTGGCGGAGTTTCGGGGTGAGCGCGATCACGGCGATCGAGACCGCGGATCGCGACCACGAAGACAGCAACGATCGAGACGTCGGTCCCACCGCCGGAGTTGAGTTGCAGCCCGCTGGCGGGGTCGGAGCTGCTCAGCAGCACGAAGAACGCAAAGAAGACCACCTGCACCACACCACTTGCCGCCGACGTCAACCCGATCGCGGCCGTCGCCACCACTCCGTCGGTTCCACCCTTCTGGAGGTAGCGGATCCGCATCGCCATGCCGCCGGCATTCATCGGTGTGAACCGGTTGAGGAACGACTGACCGAACATGATGATGGTCGCTTCGCCCAGCGCGATCGGGCGCACGACCGAACCCGACAGCGACATCGCGCCGCCGACGGTGCCGACCAGTGTCACGACGAGGATCGGAACGATCCAGATCGGATCGAGGTCCGACATCGTGTCGACGATCGCCGACCAGTTGGTCACCAGTGCGAGTACGAAGAACGCCAGCACGGCGAACCCGACCCAGGTCAGGATCTTCGGCAGGCTGATGCGCTCGAGCTCGGCGAGTTCGACCGCCTCGACCTCGAGGCGCTCCTGCAGCGCGGTTCGCAGATCGTCGACGAAGTGCTTCGGTCGCTTGGCGTCCTTGCGGGCGTGCGGTGGCAGCGCCGGGAGTTGGATGAACGCCAAGGTGTCGACCAGATCCGGCTTCGACACCGATCGCACCGCCGCGTCCAGTGCCCGCGGCACACCGACGACGAGCGCCGTCGACACGAGCAGCTCCGCACGGTCGACCGCTCGCGCCTCAACGCTCGATGCGAGGATCGCGGTGTAGAGCCCGGCGACCGTCGCCGTGTCGCCGTCGACGTACAAGTGGTCGAGGCTCAGCGACCGATGGGCGATGCGCGACGTGTGCAGCAGGTCGACCTGCTTCCAGAGATCATCGAGCGTGGCATCGGTGACCGCCTCGGGCGACGCGTTTCGGAGCGCGATGCCGGCCGGCGCACGAGTGGCGACGATCGCACTGTTCCGATCGGCCGGAGCGACGCTGAGCACCTCGGGCACGCGCGCCCCCGAGCGCCGCGCCATCGACGTCGACGTCGCAAGCTGGGCCGCACGAATGCGCGGCGACACCGAGAGCCGCTGCTCGTCGACGTCGCGTACGCGGATCGACCTGACCAGTCGAGCGAACACCTCGGCGTCGCGATCGTCCTGGTCGAGGAACCACACATCGATCAGCTCGCCGCTCGATCTCCCGCGGTAGCCACGGACACCATCCGCACGGGACTCGTCACCGAGCACGTCGACACGGAATCCCGCCGCTGCGAGCCCGGCCCGGAGCGTCGCCGAGCCAGGTCGCCGCTGCGGCGAACCGAACGCGACCAACGCCGCCGACCCGATCACGCTGCCGAGCGCCAGCGTGACCGCGATGCTGACCGGCGCCTGGGTCGCCGTGAACACCCGCACCACCGCAGCGGTCCACACAGCAGCCCATGCAATCTTCCGCCACGACTGCTCCATCATCGGCGACGCCGTGGTCGCCCCGGCGACGAGTGCTGCCAGGTAGGCCGCGGACGGAACGTCGGTGGGCAGGAACGAGTTCGACGGCAGCTCACCGATGTCGGTGGGTGGCGCGGCGCGCTGGAGCCAATCGGTGAGCACCAGCATGATCAACCCACCCAGGACACCGGCGCCGACGACCAGTGCAACAGCCCGGCGGGCGTGGCGCTTCAGCAACCACCCGACCACCACGAGTGGAATGAGTACGACCGCGAGCTGCGCGATGCCGACCAGCAGGTAGCGAAGGCCGAGCGGCATCCGCACGAACATGCGCACGAGGTCCGCCGACAGGTTGGTGAGCGCCGTGGGGAATGCCGCGGTGACCCCGAGGACGAGGCCCAGCACCAACAGCCGCAGCACGAGACGGGCAACATCCACCGGGTGGCGCCGCCAGTCACGACGGTCGTACTCGCTCATGGTGACCTCGACGCGGTCGGTCGCGTCGCCGTCGGGGGTGGTCGTCACGTGCCAATCATGGCGCACCGTGCACCGTTGTCAACGCTTCGATGACACACGATCGTCGCTCCGTGTCGGCCCATCGCCGACGACCGTCAGGCGAGCACGTCGACCAGTGCCGCTGCAGCACGCTCGACATCGGCGGGCGACGTGTAGTGCACGAACGACAACCGAACCACACCGCGGTCGGGGTCGAGGCCGAGGCCATCGAGGAGCCGAGCAGCGTAGTAGTGCCCCGAACTCGTCTGCACCCCTCGCTCGACGAGGCCGTGCGCCACATCGAGCGGGTCGTGCGCCAGCGGACTGAACGCGATCGTCGGGCATCGGTGACCGTCGACGGTGCCGATCGCAGCCGGTCCGAGCAGCCGTACGTCGTCGCGGTCGGCCAGCACGTCGAGCAACACCGGCGTCAGCGAATCCTCGTGCGCACGCCACAGC
Organism: Ilumatobacteraceae bacterium; assembly: GCA_963793335.1. Taxonomy (GTDB): domain Bacteria; phylum Actinomycetota; class Acidimicrobiia; order Acidimicrobiales; family Ilumatobacteraceae; genus Sva-07. The sequence goes on from CAWBZS010000005.1 coordinate 208,966, forward strand.
GCCGACACCGATGCGGTTGCGGCTGGAAGATCCTCGATGGAGGATCCGCCGTGGTGCCGGTGCGATGCCTCGATGTAGTCGAGTACTGCGCCGGCCGCGGCGACCTGGGCGTGGTCGGGGCCGGCGGGATTGAGTCGCTTGTCGGCAACGGAGTCGTTGAAGTAGTGGCTCTGGTTCGGGAGTTCGGCCATCAGACCGGCACGCACCACCATCAGTCCCTGGTGCACCGAGTAGGTCTTGTAGAGGCTGAACAGGTAGACATCGGCGCCGATCGCCCCGACGTCGGGGATCGAGTGCGGCGCGTAGGACACGCCGTCGACGATCACGCGAGCGCCAACGGCATGCGCGAGGTGGGTGATTCGGGCGACGTCGTTCTCCGAACCGATGATGTTCGACGCGTGCGGTACCGTCACCAGTGCGGTTCGTTCGCTCAACAACGCTTCGAGATCAGCAACGTCGAGCAGGCCGCTCTGCGGGTCGATGCGCCACTCGAGGATCGTGCACCCAACCCGTTCTGCGGCGCGACGGATGGCACCGGTGTTCGCCTCATGGTCCTGGTTGGTGACGATCACGTCGTGGCCTGGCTCGAGCACAGCGGCGAACGCGTTGGCCAGCACGTAGGTGTTCGCCGACGTCGACGGCCCGAACACCACCTCGCGCTCCTCCACCCCGAGTGCTTCGGCCCACCGAGATCGCGAGCGGTCCATCTGTTCGCCGGCGCGTCGCGAGGAGTCGAATTCGCTGTAGGGCTGCACCTTGAAGTCGGTGTAGTACTCGCAGAGCGCGTCGATCGTCTGCGCACACGCAAACGATCCGCCCGCGTTCTCGAAGAACGACACGCCGGTGTTGATCGGACGCGCAAACGCAGGGAAGTTGGACCGGACGAATTCGAGATCGAGCTCCACGAACCCACCGTACCGCCCACCCCCCCACCCCGAAATTGCCCCGGATCGTGACGGTGAGCGAGACGATCGCGCACAGTTTCGGGGTGGGGGGACGCAATGATGGGGTGATGTCGAGCGAACCATCGAGCATCAACGAACTGACCACACCGGCGTTGCTGATCGACACCGCCACGTTCGACCGAAACCTTGCAGCGATGGACGCGCTCCGCCCCGGTGCCGAGTTGCGCCCGCACGTGAAGGCGTTCAAGTCGACCGCCATGGCCAAGCGTCTCGACGCCGATGGCCACCACTCGTTCTGCGCTGCCACACCACGCGAGATCGAGGGGCTGGTGGCCGCCGGGCTCACCGAGGATCTGCTGCTCGCCAACGAAACGCTCGACGCGCGGCGGCTCGGTGCGCTCAGCGACCACGCGAACATCACCGTGGCGATCGACTCCGACGAAACACTCGATGCTGCGATCGCCGGTGGGGTGCGGTCGGTGCTCGTCGACATCGACGTCGGCCTGCCCCGCTGCGGATGCGACGTTGACGACGCGGGTCGCCTCGCCGATCGGGCACGGGCGGCCGGGCTCGACGTCCGCGGCGTGATGGGCTACGAGGGCCACCTGATGATGGTCCACGATCGAGACAAGAAGCGAGCACAGGTCGAGCAGGCAATGGCGATCCTGCTGCAGGCCCACGCGAGGGTCGGCGGCGACGTCGTTTCCGGTGGTGGCACCGGCACCTGGGACACCAACACCTGGTGCACCGAGATCCAGGCCGGGTCGTACACGCTGATGGACACCCAGTACGACGAGTTGAACATGCCGTTCGAGAAGGCGCTGTCGGTGTTGGCGACCGTGATCTCGGTGAACGCGAAGGGCTGGATCATCGCCGACTGCGGACTCAAGGCACTCGGCATGGACCACGGCAACCCGTCGTGGGACGAGGGCGAGGTGTTCTTCTGCTCCGACGAACACATCACGTTGGCCCCACGCGAGCTCAGCGATTGGAAGGTCGGAGACCGAGTGCGAATCTGGCCCGCCCACGTCGACCCGACCGTCGCCCGCCACGAGCAGTTCTGGCTCGTCGATGGCGACACCGTCACCGATTGCTGGGCGATCGACCTCCGCCACTGGTGACCGTTCGGCGACTCGCTCCCCTCCGTCGGATGGCCGGTTCGCATGCGGCTACGGTGACCCATCGCCCCACCGCAGGAGGAACCGCCATGATTCGCAGACACACCCACAGGTCCACAGGGATTCCGGCGGTCGCTCTGGCGTTCGTGCTCGTCGCCGGAGCCTGCGGAAGCGATGACGCCGCCGAGACCGACAACGGCCAGGATCAGGCAGCCGAGCAGGATGCCGACAGCGCAGCAGAGGGCGATGGGACCGAGGGTGCCGACGAACCGACCGGCGTGGCGGCGTCGATTTCCTGGACGGCGCCGGATGGCATGAACCCATCGACGATGGCGGTGGCTCCCGGAGGCGACCAGGTCGTCGTCGGCTTCTCGTCGATGGAACCCGGCGCCGAGATCGTCGTCTTCGATGTTGCCAGTGGTGCCGAGGCGTGGCGTGCTTCCATCGACGATGCCGGGGCGTTCGGTCTTGGCGGTCTGATGTTCACGACCGCCGGGGTCAGCTTCTACCAGACCGATCTCGAAGGCTCGCAGATCGTGACGTTCACCGACACCGACACCTCGACCGTGGCCGCCTCCGACGCGTGTGCGCAGTTTCTGAGCGGCACCGTCGATCCGACGCAGAACGTTGCGTACACCGTGGTGCCCGGCGGCTTCTGCCGAGTCGACCTGTCCACCGGGGCCACGGTCGAGGCCACCGCCGACGACCTGCTGGACGGCGCAGTCGGATCGAACAGCTCGATCCAGTACGCCGCCGACGGCAGCCTGGTGGCGACGGTGATGGGCGCCGATGGCGCACCGGCGGCGATCGCTGTCGACCCGGCGACGCTGACCGCCATCGGCCCGGTCGGCGAGGTGCCACCAAGGCTCGAGAACGTGTACGGCGACCTTCTCGTCGACGGACCTTCGCTCGCTTCGGGCGACCGGATTGCGAGCACCCCTGACGGCTCGACGATCGTCCTGTTGCAGCCATCCACCATCGAGGTGATCTCCTAGCTCCCGACGCCCCCTGGAGGGCCCGACTCGATCCGACGATTCGGCCCGCTGCTACCGTTTTTCGATGCACGCAACATCGACCGCTGCCGTCACGCGGGCGAAGAGCGAGCGCCGTCACCCGGCCGGTTGGGCGCTGGCGATCGTGTTGCTGCTGATCGGTGTGTCGTGCTCGACGTCGAGTGCGTCCGAGCCATCACCGATCGCGTTCGATGGACTGACTGCGATCGTCGGTACCGGCGGGCAGACCACCGTGGTCGGCAATGTCAGCGGCGCCGTCGAGCGAGTGACGATCGATTGGGGCGACGGTGCCAGCGCGTCGGTGACCAGCGGATTTCCTGGTGTCGAGGCATCGCATGTCTACATCGAGGACGCCACCTACTCAATCGTCGTTGCAGCCGCCGATCGGGGCGGATCGACGATCAATCAGGTCCTCACGGCGGACGTCTCCGGCGCGGCGGTCAGCACTACGAGCGCCGTCGTCACGACGACACTTGCGCCCACGTCGACTTCCACCATCGCTCCGACCACGACCGGCGCCGCCTCGACGACCACCACGACGTCCACCACGACCACGACGACGTCCACCACGACCACGAACCCGCCCCCTGATGCGCCGATCACGTTGGACATCACGCGGCCGAGCGGCGGGGGCGGCGACACCGAGGGCCGGACGCAGCTGCCGTTCCGTGTCAACGTGGCCAGCTGGTGGACAGCGGGCAATCTGCACACGCGCGCCGGGGTGGGCGTCGGGGCGACGGGTCAGGCTCCGTGGGCTGCAGCATGGCTGTACTCCGACTTCACTGCCCAGCGCGAACAGGCCACCGTTCGGTACACCGTGAGCTGGGAGGGAAACCTCACCGTCTTGGCATCTGGCGGCTCTGCAGCCGACGTCGCCATTTCGGTGAGCGTCTTCGAGCTCGACGGATCGTCCCAGGGAGCACGAGTCGCACGCGAGGTCGTGCTCGACGAGGAACTCGCTGCCGAGGACATCCGATTCGTGACGAGCCTCGACTTCGAGGATTCGCTCACCAGCGCATTGACGTTCCCCGTGGAAAGCGGGCAGCAGTACCGCGTCCGTCTCGACCTGCGGTGCGCGGCGCGGGCGGCGTTCGCCCTTGGAGCAACGACGTGTTCGTTCGGGACCAACGAGGTCGCCGACGAGGGCCCGTTCGCCCGCTGGCGCGACGTGACGGTGACGTTCGACTGACTGCGCCACGTCGTCCGGCGGCATGGTTGCTTTCCAGTCAGCGCACCGTCTGGGAGAATGGCGCGATGGACGAGACGACCTTCTCCTTGACAGCCGACGACGGCCACACCGTGGCCGCCTACCGCTGGGTGCGCGACGACGAGCCACGTGGCATCGTGCAGATCGCCCACGGCATGGGCGAACACGCCGGCCGGTATCGACGGCTGGCAGGCGCGCTCACCGACGCTGGCTACGTGGTCTACGCCGCCGATCACCGCGGGCACGGTCGCACGGCCGGCGCAGTCGAGCGCCTCGGCGACCTCGGGCCGGGCGGCTGGCCCGGCCTGATGTCCGACATCGGTCTCCTGGCCGACGTCGCCCACAGCGAGTTTCCCGGGCTGCCACTCGTGATGGTCGGTCACAGCATGGGGTCCTTCGCGCTCCAGCAGTACCTCCTCGATCACAGCGGTGAGCTGACAGGGGCCGTGCTGTCGGGGACGTCAGCGATCGACGTGATCGCTGCGGGGATCGATCCGACGCAGGAGGTCGACCTCTCCGCCTTCAACGCGCCGTTCGAGCCGGCGCGCACCGAATCCGACTGGCTGAGCCGCGATCCCGACGAAGTCGATCGGTACATCGGCGACGAGTACTGCGGGTTCGGTCTCGATGCCGCAGCAGCGGCGAGCATGTTGGACTCGCTGGCGGTCTGCGCGGACCCGGACCGTCTGGCCGCGATCCGTTCCGATCTCCCGATCGCCCTGCTGTCGGGGTCCGCCGACCCGTTGGCCGGCGGCGGCGACCTCATCGAACTGGTGGCCGGCCGCTACCGGAACACCGGCATCGACGACGTGACGGTGATGATCTTCCCCGATGCCCGCCACGAGATCTTCAACGAGACCAACCGAGACGAGGTCACCTCGGAGCTGATCGCCTGGATCGATCGCGTCACCCAGAACTCCTGACAGCACGTTCGGTCGGGAACGCTTGTCGCAGCGACCAGCGCAGGACGCTCAGGCGCCCAGGGTGGTGGTGAAGAGGAAACCGGCGAGGGCCGCGAGGCCGACGAATCCGCCCGACCGATGGAGTGCCTCCGGCATCATCGTCTGGGTGATCACCGTGAGCATCGCCCCCGCGGCCAGGCCCTCGACCACAGCGAACGCCTGCTCGGGCGCCCGCTCGAAGACGACGCTGCCTGCGGCGGCACCGAGGCCAGTCACGAGGATCACCGTGCCCCACAGCAGCGCGATGTTGCGCCATGCGAGCGCCTGCTCGCGCATGCCAACCGAACTGGCGAGCGCCTCGGGATAGTTCGAGAGGGCGATGCCGACGACGAACGAGATCCGGATCGCCCCGGCGGTTGCGCCGATCACCAACGACTCGGGGATGCCATCGAGCAGTAGTCCGAGCCAGATCGCGAGCGGGGCGCCATGGGCGACCCCGGTGCTCAGCGCGGCCGGCATGGCTCCGTGGCTCACTGCGGAGTGCGCCTGCTTGCGCACCGAAACCACCGCGTCATGGTCGAGCTCCTGGTCGCGTTCGAGGTATTCGGCGATGCGCGAGCTGTCGATGAAGCTGGCCAGCGTCGATCGCAGCATCGGCTCACGGTCGACCAACTCGGCCAGGTCGGCGCGGCGCAACACCCACACGTCGCAGGTGCTGTGGGCAACCGCTGTGGCCGTGTGGCGGAGCCCGGTCACGAAGGAATGCAGGCCGAACTCGTCGCCGTCGTGGAGCAGCGCACTCTCGTCGGAGTCGCCAGGGGCGTCAATCAGCGAGACGTCGCCGTCGACGATCACATAGAGCCGTTCGCCGGCCTCGCCCGGCCGGAAGAAGACGTAGCCTGCCTCGTGCTCCTCGGGGAACATCACCCGGGCGACCTCGTCCAGGACCACCCTGGGCAGACCTCGGAACGGGCCGACGTCTTCGAGATGATCGGTGATTCGCTCGGTCCGCGTCGTCCCGGCGGGCTCGACAATCGGCGAGAGGCGCTCCACGCCCTCGTTGTCGACCGTTTCGATCCACGATGCGATGTCCGCCTCGCTGATCTCGGGATGATGCTCGCGTAGATAGCCGACCAGATCGTCGCTGCGAACCCGCTCGCGCAGGCGACGGCCGAACACCGGGCAACTGCCGAGGACGCTCCGCAGTCGACTGCGGCTGAGCCGAAGCACCTCGCTGTCGTCGACTGCCGAGGCAGACGATCGGTGCTGGAGGCCGCTGACGAACGCCTGGTGACCGAACGCCTCGAACGGGTGCAGCACGACGGTCCCATCCGGAGTGGTCAGTGACACCTCACCCGTGGCGAGGACGTTGAGATGCTCGCACGGATCACCGTGCCGATAGAGGGCCTCACCGGGGTCGAGGCGAACGGTGCGGAAGGCCTTGGCGATTGCATCGAGTTCGCGGTCCGGCAGCCCATCGAAGATGTCGATCCGCTCCAACCCCTCCAGGATCCGCCGGCGGCGGCGTTGCTCACGGTCGCGGAGAAACGTGATCGACGTCGACGCCTTGCGCAGGAACCCACCACGGGCGTTGATCGTCCGGTTCAATCCCTCGAACACCAACCCGCCGATCACCGCACCGACCGCCAGCCAACCGAACTCGCCCAACTCGACCGACGGAGCAACGATGTCGATCGTCACCGCCGACAGCAGCGCACCCGCCCCGAACGCCGTCAGCAACCCGAGCACGAAGTTCGTCGGCTTCCAGAACCGAGCAGTCAGCGCACCGAGGCCGAGCGGCGCCGCCGACACCAGACCAATCACGAACGCCCCGACGACCACTCCCACCCGAACATGATCCCACGAACCGCCATCGGGGACCGCCGATCAATCGTGAGCAGGCAGCAGGGGGCGAAGCGCCAACCGGTGGCGTGGTCGGCGTGTCAACGGGCCGAACAGGTCTTCGATCGTGGTCGGCTCTCCACTCGACGTGTCGCTCATCACTACATCGAGCGC
>CAWBZS010000006.1:0-4049 GCA_963793335.1 Ilumatobacteraceae bacterium
GGGAGTTCATGCCGCCACCTCGCACAACGTGACGGGCTCATAGCTCGGTCCTGGCGCAACGAGGAGACCCGTCGTCCCAAACCGCTCCATCGTGCTGCGAGCGCCTCGGGACCCAGCTGCGAGGGCAACCTTCGCAACAACCTCCGCCCACCAGAGTTCACCGGCAACAGCGGTGACGGCGTCGAGGTCGGTGGACACACTCGTGCCGGTCGTCGGATCGAGCAGGTGGTGCAGCTCGACCGCACCACGGCGCCAGCGGCGGCGGACGACACTGCTCGTGGCGACGCCCCCGGTCGTCAGCCACACCGTTGCTGCGTTGGCCGAGTCGTGATCGGTGTCGTCGACACACACTCCCCACCGCTCTCCACTCCAAGCAGGGCCGTCGACGCGAACATCACCGCCGAGCTCGACCTGCACCGAGTCCGCGCCAGCGCTGCGAAGCGCCGCAGCAACGAGATCACCGGCGAGACCCTTGCCGATCCCGCCCGGATCGAAGCGAGTGCCCTCGGGGAGTCGCACGGCGCTGGCGTCGGCGAAGAGTTCGATCGGCCGCTCGGAACCGGGGAGCGTGAACTCGGCCGGGTCGTCTGCGTCGTGCATGGCTTCCCATGTGCGGTCGTAGCCCAGCGCTTCGAGCTGGTCGAGGAGCAACGGGTTGAACACGCCGCACGTCACCCGACGCGCCCGCTCCGCACGCGACACCAACTCGAACGTCACCGGCGACACGATGCAGACTCGGCCGTCACTGCGATTCAGCTCGCTGATCTCGCTGTCCGGCCGGAAGCGGCTCCAGGCTCGTTCGAGTTGGTCGACCAGACCGACGGCATGCTCGGCTGCGTCCCGATCCGGCGCAACGACGCGACACGACGTGCCCATCGCCCGGAACTCGACCGCGGCCCATGGCACTGTCATGACGGCGAGGTGGTCGGCGGCGGTGGCGACGTCGTGGGTGGTGGCGGCGTGGTGGTGGGCGGCGCGGTGGGTACCGGCGGTGGCGGGGTCGGGGCGGGCGTCGGCGGCGGCGGGGCAGCGGTCGTGGGGACGGCCGGCGTCGGGGCAGGTGCCGGTGCAGGGGCCGGTGCTGCCGGCGCAGGGGCGGGTGCTGCCGGCGCGGGAGCGGGTGCAGGGCTCGGGGCAGGCGCTGCCGGGGGAGGCGTCGGGGATCCGGTCGGAGCCGGCTCGGGTGCAGCCGCAACGATGCTCGTGTCGACCGAGACGACGCTGTCGTCGGGAACGATGCTCTCGTCCGGGACCACGGTGGACTCGACGACGGAATCCGTCGGCGGCGTCAGCTCGATCGTCGTGTCGACGGAGTCGCTCGGCACCGTTTCATCCGACATCGGATCGCTGTCGAAGTCCGGCGACTCTGGGTCGTCGGCCGGGGCTGCGGTCAATGGCCCCATCACCGGGACGAGTGCGACGAATCCCGCCGCAGCGGCCACGGTGACACCGATGCGTGCCCGCCGGGCCGGGAACGACCGGCGGCGCCGAGTCTGCGCCAACGCAACCGCATCGCTCGATGACGTCGATGGTGCCGGAAGATCGACAGCAGCACCGACCGGTGGAGCGAGTCCAACGGTCCGCGGCAGCAGCGCGGCGGGCGCGGAGCGCTTCGAGGCGAGCAGCGGAGCGATCGTCCGTCATGGCCTGTCCATGGGTGCGCGCCGAATGGTCACAACCGGTACACGACGCCGGGCGCCGCCGTGGTTGGATGCATTCGGCACGACTGATCAACTCTTGACTGCAATCCCGCGGAGCGTGCCGACCCACTGCTCGAAACCACTCTCCGTGTTTACACGAGCACTTTGAGCGATGTCCCCTGAGGGGCCGTGCAACCCCTTCGTTTCGACCGGCAGCTACCGTTTCGTCGATGCCAGTGCGCTGTCGAGGTCCGATCGTGGCCATTGCCGCTGCGTCGATCGCACTCACCGCCTGCAGTTCGAGCAGTGATCCGACGACCGGGCCGACCATCACCCTGGATGTCGCTGGTACGGACGAGGACACGGCAGATGTCTCGACCCCGCTGGCCCCCACGACGACCCCGACGACCACCGCCCTGGTGCCCGCCGACGACGCGACGATCGAGGCGATCGCGCTCCAGCTCGGGTCGTCGGCGCCGGGATGCGACCCGCTCGACACCCGTTCATGCGTGCTGCCGTTCCCCAGCGATGCGACCACGGTCGACGACTCCTCCTCGATCACGGGTCGTCAGGTCGCCTTCCCCGAACAGGGGTTGCCGGCCAACGCTGAGGGCGTCCCGATCGACCCCGCGGCTTGGAACCGCAACGACGGATTCAGCCCCAACACGCCGATCCTCACGTGGATCCCGGACCTCGACCCCGCTGTCTCCGATCTTCCACCGTGGACCGACCTGCAGGAGTCGATGGAGAACGACGCACCCGTGGCCCTCGTCGACGTCGAATCGGGTGAACGTGTCCCGCTGTGGGCCGAGTTCGACGTCGCCTCGGCGGCACCCGATGGTCACCTGCTCGTGATCCACCCGGCGATCAGCCTCGCGGCGGCGACCACGTATGCCATCGGGCTACGAAACCTGGCGACGGCGACCGGTGAGCTGATCGAGCCGACGGCGGCCTTCCGGGCACTACGCGACAACCTGGCCACGGACATCGATGCGATCGAGGATCGGCGCGACTCGATGGACGCAGCCTTCGCCTCACTCGAAGCCGGCGGAGTCGCACGCGATGGACTCCAGCTCGTGTGGACCTTCACCACCGCCAGCACCGAGAACACGTCCGACGACATCCTGGCGATGCGAAGCGAAACGCTCACCGGGCTCGATCGCTTCGCACCGGAGTTCGAGATCACCACCGTCACCGAGAACCCTGAGCCCGGCCTCGCGCGGCTGGTCGAAGGCACCTACTCGGCACCGAACTGGATGACGCTCGGCGGCGGACCGGGCACCACGTTGAACCGCGACGAGGACGGCCAGCCCGAACTCAATGGCGTCCTCCAAGCACCGTTCGCCTGCGGGATCGCCGATGCCGTCGTCGAAGGAACCGAGCCGGCGCGCGCCGTCATCTACGGCCACGGTCTGCTCGGGTCGCACCTCGAAGTCGACGCCGGGAACATCGTCGCGATGTCGAACGAGCACGACGCGCTGTACTGCGCAACGAAGTGGGCGGGGTTCAGCGATGACGACATCCCGACGGCGATCGCTGCACTCCAGGACCTGTCCGACTTCCCGACGTTCATCGACCGGATGAGCCAAGGGCTCGTCAACCAACTCGTGCTCGGTCGCTTGATGCTCGCCGACAACGGGCTGGTCGGCGAGCCTGCGTTCCTTCGTGCCGACGGTTCGACGATGCTCGACAACTCAGAGCTCGTCTACGACGGCAACAGCCAAGGCGGCATCATGGGGATGGCGCTGGCGGCCATCTCCACGGACTTCGAGCGCGCGGTACTCGGCGTCGTCGGCATGAACTACTCGACGCTGTTGCCGAGATCGGTCGACTTCGATGTGTTCGAGTTGGTCTTCGTGCCGGCATATCCCGACCCGGTCGACCGCGCCATCGTGCTCGGTGTGATTCAGATGCTCTGGGATCGCGCCGATGGTGCCGGCTACGTCCGCCACGTCGTCGACGATCCGCTCCCGGGCACACCGCCGAAGGACGTCTTGATGCACGTGGCGCTCGGGGACTGGCAGGTGTCGGAGCTCACCGCCATGGCGGCGGCCCGCACGATGGGGGTGCCGATCCACCGACCGGTCGCCGTCGACGGCCGCAGTCGTGAGGTCGATCCGGGCTGGGGCATCGAATCGCTCGAGTACGGCGTCGACTCGTCTGCGCTCGTCATCTGGGATTCGGGCTCGGACCCCATTCCGGTGGAGGCCATCCCTCCGAGCACCAGCCGCGATCCACACGACGACCCTCGCAACGACGCCGAGGTCCGGCGCCAGAAGGCCGCATTCCTCTTCGATGATCAGCTGCTCGACGTCTGCAACGCAGCGCCGTGCACTGCGGCGGCACGCTGATCCACTTCCACCGCCCTGGGCGCACGAGCGCGGGGCGAACTCGCCGGTCGGAGTTCAG
>CAWBZS010000007.1:0-15816 GCA_963793335.1 Ilumatobacteraceae bacterium
CAAATCCTGCCCCCGCCACCAACGAAAGCCCTGGTAGATCGCAAGATCTGCCAGGGCTTCTTCGCGTCTTGAGGGCGTCGTGTCAACCCGTGTCAGGCGGGGACTGACCGCTCACCTCCTGCCTGGCAGTGCCGGGCGCCGTCACCGTGACAACTACTCCTTACCCGGCGTGCCGACCCCGGCGATCACAGCAGATCAGACCGCTACCGGTAAGTGGCAGATCTGGCGCTGACGAACGACGCTCCAGCCTCGCCTTCAAAGGACCGACTCAGAACAGGCAGTTCACGGCTCCGTCATGCCTTCGGCGCACGCACACTGTGCCACGCAGAATCACCGACATCGGTCGCTCACCGCGCTGCAGTGCGGCCCAAGTAGCGCACCCCATAATCCCGTCCACCAGCCGAGTTCGTCAGCCGCCGACGGTGGCCGGGATTACGGGCGGGTCAACTCGGGTGGAGAGCCGCAACAGTGCGCCGGTACTGCGACGCGGACCGGAGCGTTCGCGTCCGTGATTATCGAGTTGTGAGTCTGGGGGCGGCCGAGCGCATCCGTGCCGATCAGGAGCGGTCTGGAGGCGTTCGACGTGTCGTTTTTCTGAGCGGCTTGCGAGGGCTGCCGTGGTCAGCGTCACCCCAGGGTTGGAGCCAGCTTCCACCCAACTCCATGTCAGCCGCCGAACACCAGGTGATCGTCGGGGCTTTCGACGCTCGGTGACCTGCGACTTCCGCGGCGTCGGTCAGGCCGAGAATCCTGGTGTGGGAGCGCCCGGTGCCGTGGTGGGTCCGTAGTTTGGAGGAGTGAAGTACCTGCGTCGAGCGCTTGGCGCAGCGGCTTGTTCGATGGCGGTCACCGCGTTGGTGGGGTGCGCCGATGACAACGACCGCTATGACGAGTTGGCCGAATCGGCCGAGGAGCTCGGTGAAGCGATCGCCGGCACCGAGGTCACTGTGATTGCTGCTGATTCCTCGTGTCCGGTCCCGAGTAGTTGCCCCGACATTCCGCGGCGTCGACTTGCCCGACCGAAGCGCTCTCTCGCAGGTGGAGATTGCAGCCATCGCCGCGGAGCTGGGTTGGGATGTAAATGTCGTCGACGATCGCTTGTTCACGATTGCCAACGACGACGACATGTCCGGCAGTGTGAGCGTTTCCTCCGATGGACGCGTCGGACTCGCCATTGGAGAAGATTGAACGGCCGCGCGATCGCTCGCGCCTCGATCGCAGATCGGCCAACCCGCGTCGGAAACGATTCGGCGCAGCACGATGAGCAACACGATCCGTTGGGAGAGTTCGCCGTAGCTCACACCTGAAGGATGTCCGGATCGAGCGTGATCGCTTCACGGAGCGCCGAGTGTCCGATGAGGGCAACCGAGACGGCGCTGCCGATTTTCTGATCGGGTCAGAGTAAGGAAGATGTGCCGATAGGGCGCGATGTGGACAGGGTCTGGCAGCCGTTGTTCTGATCGAGGAGCCCAACGGTTGGGAGGGATCGTGACAAGCGTCGGCCTTAGGTGGGCTCCGCCCCCGCTTGACGCGAAGCGTCTCCGGGTGTCATCTCGCCCGTAAGCACCATCGTCATCACCGCTCCGGCGAGGAAGATCTGGGCGACGGCGTAGATCCACGCTGCCATGAGCACCACGGCGCCGGCGGCGCCCGCGAGCGAGCCGCTTCCGACTCGCTGGATGTACTCACCCAACGCCCAGGTGCTCACGGCAATGCACGCCGCGGCAACCGCGGCGCCGATCAGCGCTGCACGCCATGGCACGGTCGCTCGTGGCAAGATGCGAAGGAGCAGGGCCAGCACGCCGATGCCGAGTGCCCACGACGCCAGGACGCTGATGAGGCCAGCCAGGCCCTCGAGCACGACCAATTGGCCGGGTATCAGCTGCTCGGCGAGCCCACCGATCGCCTGCACGGCGAGAGCCCCGAACAGGAATGACCCGGCGAGTAGTACCAGGAGGTAGGCGAGGCCATAGCGCCGAACGACGTTACGAAATCCGTGTGTCGGCGGCACGCCCCAGATCACGTTCATTGCGTCTTGGACGGCGACGAAGAGGATCGACGTGGCGCCGACCAACGAGAGGATTCCGACGAGACCGACGGCGGAGGCCGTCGCCGACGAGCTCAACTTCTCGACGACGGTGTCGGCGACCTGGGAGGCGTCGGACCCGAACAGCGAGGTGAGGGCGTTCTCGAGGAACGACTGGACCTGCGCCTCGGAGAACACTGCTTGGGCGAGAGCGATCGACAAGGTGACGAGTGGGATGACGGTGAAGATGCCGTAGTAGGCGACGCCGGCCCCAAGGCGAATGGTTCGATCGTCTCGCCAACGCTCGTAGGTCTTGACGAGAAGGTCGATCAACAGTCGCACCGACGGGAACGAAACAGCAGGCTCAGCCTCACGCTGTGAGGTTAGACCGAGTGGCGCGGACTGCTGCCCAGCCGCGGCAGGCGTTGCGTTTCCGGCGCGGATGAGGGTTCAGAGACAATGACGTGCGACCGTGGGACTGAGCGATCACGGGTGGAATGTCTACCGGACCGCCAGGGAGGGGTCGCGCGGGTCACGTCGGGTGACCTGGCATCTCTCATGTCAGGGACACTCGTGCTTGATCGCACCCCGAGGCGGCCCGCTCCGGCCGCTCCTCGAAGCGTCTGGATGGGTGGTTGGACAACCCGGAGTGGAACGCTCCGCGTCTCATCGACGTCGCTGCGGTCAACTGCTTGCCGCTGAAGCGCTCGAGGTCGCGGTCGAACCAGTCATCGAAGGATTCGTTCACGGCGGACCTGATTCCCGGCAACTTGCTCATCGACCAAGGCCGTCTCACCGCCATCATCGATTGGGGTGGTGCTGGTCGAGGCGACACCGCACAGGACCTCGCAACCTGCGTGGGCAGTGCTGACAGCGGCCGAACGGCCCGCGTTCCGAGAGCCGCTCGGTACTGATGACGCGGCCTGGCTGCACGGCCGAACGTTCGAGTTGAACACGCCGTCGGTGGTGTCTTGTACCACGTACCCCGTCGGCACCCGCTCGGCGACGTCATGTCTCGCACACTCGAACGCACCCTCGGGAACCCGTAGTGTGTGACCCCTCGGTCGTCACGGTGAGCGGCGAGACCTTGGTCGTGAGACGCACACTTCGCAACGCATAATCGCTCCCCACCATGTCGGCCTCGCGCCACCGCTCGGCCGCTGAGTCAGGCTGCCAGATCACGCGTTTCCGAGCGGGTCGCCGCTCGCGTACGTGCCGATCTCGCGTGGGTCAAGGGAATCTGATCCGCCGATGTTCTGATCGGCCGCAGCACCTCACACACGCTGAGATGGGGCGACTCCCCACGTCGGTTCCCACCGCCGAAACGGGGTGGGCCTCGTGTACGGACATGGACGCTGCTGAGCTGTGGGCCCTTCATCACCTGGCGCGAGCGAGTCCACAATCGAGGCATCCGACGCACTACCGTCGCTAGACGTGCCGCAGACGAGCCGCTTGCGTCTTCATTCCACCGCACTCGTTGTCGGGTCGTTGCTGACCGCGTCGGGGTGTGGATCCTCGGATTCGATCTCCGACTCCAGCGTCAGCACGTCAGTGCCAGCGGAAGATGATGTCGTAGCAGCAACCGCGGCGCCGGACACGGCCAGTATCGGCGAACAGCGATGGTCAATCGAAGACGCCGTCTACGTGCTCCCGGCCGAGATTCCGGCCGGGTGGACGCTTGGAGTTGCCACCCAACACGTCGAACAGGGTGAAATCCCGGGTGGTGAAGTTGTCGGTTTCGGGGACTACACCATCTTGTGGGTTCCCCAGGAGAGCGCTGGACGTGATCGTTCCAATGTCGATCGCGATGGCCCCGCATTCTGGATCAACGTCGGCTCCCGCTACTACGAAGACGTGTACTGGCCTGCGTTCTCCGATGCCTCGGCATCATCGACTCTGCTGATCGGGGAGTACAGCAACGCCACACCGATCGCCCGTGATGGTGACATCGCTGAACTGGTGTTCCGGGTGGACTGTTGCCTCGTGAGACTGGACCGCGAGGGGGATCAGCGATGACGTCGTGAGGTCAATCGCGGCGAGCATGACTGCCCTCGAACTCGACGACTGGCGATCCGAACTCGGCGCACGTCTGCTCGTCGACGACCAGACGTAGCGGCCGCCAACCAGGCCGACAACCAAGGTGCGGAGTAACGCCACCTCCCCGCGCTCCGGCAACGATCAACCTCTCCAGCGAGCCGACGTTTGCTTCGAGCGACGAACGATCTGGAGCGGGTCGCCGAGCGCGTATGTGCCGTTCTCGGACGGGTCAACTGCCTATGTGGGACTGCGAATATCGAGCACCTTTCGAGGCGTTCGGGCAAGTGACGTGCTGGTCGATGGGCAGGTCAGCGTGGTGGCATCCATCTCAACCATTGACCGTGAGGGTCGGTGACTGCAATGAGTTCGGTGCCGTCTCGGCCAAGGTGGAACTGCGCATTGCCCGGTGGCTCGAGCATTGGATCAGCGGCTTCGATCCCGGCGATGACCGCTGGACCCTCATTGGAGAGCCAGACGACGTCGCTTCGATTGTCCACCAGGCTTCGCATGGTCGCTGCAAAGTCGAGCCGGCTGGCTTCGTCGAGGTAGGCGAGAACAGCAGAATGGAACACGACCTTGGTCGCATCCCCAGGGGCTTCGTTGATCAGGTTGAGCGTTGCGTCGCGTAGATCGCCTTGATCGATACACGGCGGATCTGTCGCGACGATCGTTGCTGCGAGATCGAGGCGTCGTCGTCGTTCAGTGTGCTCGGGCCAGATGCACGCTCGCAGCCATGCGAGATCCTCGTCGTCAGAGACCGACAGCGGGTTCAAATCGAGACCGGCCCGCCATGCGACCGTTGGAACTCGCTGAGGAACTGGCACCGTGTTGGCTGTCTCGACGTCGATCTCGAGAGCCGAATCGCCGATCTGTTCGCCGTCGTAGCTGTACGCGTAGCGGTCGGGGAAGAGACACAGCCCAGCTGACGCACCAACCTCGATCAGCGCAAGCTCGGCGTCCAGGTCCGCGAGGAGCGGCACGAAGGCAGCACATCGTGCGACCTCGTTCGTCTGGGTCGATCGAGCAAGCATGGTTGCTTCGAGTTCGTCGGAGTTCGATCGAATGAACTCGACGAATCCATCGACGGTGTCGGTTGCGCCACCGAGAAATCTGACCGATGCGAACAACAGATTCGGTTGCCGCTTCGCCCCCGGAAGCCGCGACAGCCATTCCAACAGTTCCTCGCTGTCGGCAACCACGTTGGCGAGGCGCTCGTACTGAGGCGACGACCCGCGAGCTTCGTTCTCAGCGAACCATCGATACCAAGCCGCAGTGTCCATCCATCAACGACAGTAATCGTCGCAACCACGGCGACGGCCTTGATCGAATCAACGTTGACCCTCACATTTGACCATCCGCAAGCGGTTCACCACGTTGGCAATCTGGTCAACGCGCGCGCAGTGAGTGGGCGGTCAGGGCTGTGCCGGCATGGCGGCGTCGTCGGTTGGCTCGCCCGCAGCGACGGCTGGGGGCCAGATCGCGTCCTGGATCTCGAAGAGCTGATCGGCATTCGCCTCGCATTGGGCGCAAATGAAGACGTCGCCATCGTGATTACGCGAACCACTACTGCGCAATCGGTGACAAACAACGCAAATCTCGACAGAGGATGGCACGACACCGATCTTCGCGCAGTCCCCCGTGCTGGCGTTTGGGTTGCATCCAGCGACGCTCCGTCAGCCGAGCGAAGATGTGACGTACTGCTCGGTTTGAAGATGTGCCGTTCTGCTCGGTTTTGGGCCGTGCCTGGGCGCGTCGTGATGCGCTATCGGATGACCGTTTGCGGAATCGTCTTGGCGAAGCCGGTCTGCTCGCAGACCGTTGTGAATCCGCAGGATTCGTAGAGCGCTTGAGCGGCGACGTTGGTGCTGACATGTCGAACGAGCGCGTCGGTAGCGCCGAGCTCAACCGACCAGCTCAGCGCTTGGAGGATGACTGCTCGCGTGAGGCCGAGGCGACGATGGTCAGGGTGGCAGCCGGCCGGTTCGATCTGAACAACGCCGTTGTGCGGGTCGAGCCAGAGTGTTGCGAACGCGACGACCGATGACGACGATGAGGTAGCGACGACGTCCAAGCGCGGAACGTACAGCGAACAACCCTGGAGCGCCTGGTAGGCGTCGACGCAGAGTTCTTCTCCTGGGAAGGTCGCATTGAAGGCCACGACACGCGACGCGACATCGTCCGTGTGGAGCTCTCGAATCGCATACCCACTCGGAATCGAAGGTGGGACGACGTCGGCGGTCGCGATCGTTCGACTCATCGCGGGAGCACCGACCGAGCGGCGTTCGTAGCCCCTCGCCTGCAGCAGGTCGACGAGTTCAGTTGACTGCAGTCGTCGGCCGATGTGGAATTCGACCGGCTCAGATCCGATCGCGGTCGAGCGGCGCTTCGTCTCAGCCCACTCCAACGCCTGGGTGGCTGCCTCCACCCCAGCGCTTCCGGGGCGCATCACCAGATCGCAGACGCCCGACCCGTCGAACATCGTGAGCACTTGAGTTCGTCCCGTGCTGTCTGACCAGAGTCGCAATGCTCCGAGAGCGCTCGGCCAGCAGCGGAACGTTCCCCAGGCAAGGTCACCGACGTGCATCTCGGAACTCGGGCCACTCTCGCTCCACATCTCACGGACGAACTCCGCAGCCCGATCGAAGACGCGATTGCGGTCTGCTTCAATCGACATCGCCTCGCACGCTACGCGACACCTGCCGGTGGCTGATCAGGTTCGGCGGTACGGCAGTCATCGGAGCCACGCTGGCGTTTCCGATCCGATGTGCCGTTTCGGCGCAGAGGGAGGCCTTTGTCTGCGGTGGTGATATGCGTGCCGTCGAACTCGCGTCGCTGGTGGCCTCAGATAGCGCGGCCTTCGACCGTGGTGGAAAGGTCGGACGGTTTCCAGACGATGGAGTCGTGACTGAAGAGGACAGAGGTCGGCGCAAGTGCGTGGAGCCGCCTCATCGACCTGGCGCCGGCTGCTTGGTCCCAGCCGTCATCACCCAAGTCGGCGACATCGAAGCTCTTGGCGTTCCACGAACCCTGACAACACGCAATCGTTCGCTGGCCGTTGCCATTGTCGATGAGCACTGACTGATGACCCGCGGTGTGGCCGGGTGTTGCGATGATCTCGATACCCGGTGCGACGTGGTGGTCGCCGTCGATCTCAGTCATCTCGACTCCGTCTGGGAACGCCCAGTCGGGGACCGTGTAGAGCGGTTCTCTGGCTGCTTCGACTTCGGTTCTCTGAACGAGCACTCGAGCGTGGGCGAACCGGTTGTTCTGACCGCAGTGATCGAAGTGCAAGTGCGAAGTGATCACGGTGGTGATGTCGTCGGTCGTGATGTGGTGATTGGCGAGCGCGGCGTCGAGGTCGTGGTGCACGGGTGAGTACATCTGGTTGATGATTTCGTTGCCGAGCCCGACGCCGGTGTCGATCAGAACCGGCCCGTCAGGGTGCTCGACCAGGAAGGCGTACACCGCAAACGTTGGCCGCGCCCAAGACAGCTCCTGCGAGGGCGTGACGTCGGTGAGATGGAGACGGGACACTCGCATTGCCAACAACGGTAGACGCACCGGATGATTGCACGGTCAGAACGTTCCGAGCGGTTCGCCGATCGCGGACGTGCCGTTCAGGAGTGGTCAGAACATCCGCTTGCGATGAGCAAGATCGAGCGTGGCCATGCCGTAGCGACGATCGTGTGGGTCGGATTGCGTGCGTTCAGTCTCCATCGTGGTCGTGTTCGTCTGTGATGCGCCAGCTGATGGCGGCGTCGAGTTCAGCGTCGACCATCCCGTTGGTGAACACTCCACGACCAGTGTCGATACGGGTTCCGCCCTCTGGATCACGGAAGTGGCCGCCGGCCTCCGAGATCAGGATCACCGATGGCGCATGGTCCCACGCGAACGCGATGCCTGGGTGCGGGAAGATCAGCGCCTCGAGGCGGCCTTCAATCACGTCGATGTAGTCGTCGTAGGCCGGCTCGACGAGCCGAGTCAGCGACGCCAGATGCTCGGCGACCAGACTTGGGCCTTCTGACCACACACTGACTTGGCTCCCGGCCAAGTCCGCCACATCAGAGACCTGCAGCACCACACCCGACGATGCGCCGGTCTCGCCGCATCGGTGCGCTCCCCGTCCTCGGGCCGCCCACCATCTCTGTTCGTGAACCGGTCGACTCATCGCTCCCAGGACGATGTCCCCGTCGACCTCCAACGCTAGGTGTGTTCCCCACGAGGAGTGACCGGCCACGAACTTCTCGGTGCCGTCGATCGGGTCAATGAGCCACCGCCGATTCGACCGCCCCGAGGGTCCATCCTCTTCACTCAGGATTGCGTCGTCAGGGCGCTCATGACGGAGTGCCTGAATGAGCTCGCGTTCAACGGCGAGATCGGCGACGGTAACCGGTGTTCCGTCAGCCTTCGACTCTGCGGCAACGCCACTCTCGAAGAATGGGCGCGCAATCTCAGCTGCGAGTGCGACCAACTGAAGTGCGAACTCAACGTCATCGGTCAGAGCCTGCTCGTCGAGCGTTCGAACCATCGAGAGCATTCTTGCACTGCACAACAACCTCATCCGCCCACTGAACCGGCACGCGCGTTCTCGTGCACAGACCCGCCCGCGGACGTGCCGGTCACGAGCACGTTGGAAGCCAATCTCAGGCGCACATTCTGGGCGGGGCGAGACGACCGCACCGTCGCCTGCCGCTATGTGTGTCGGTGAATGATCGTGGCTTCGCGTTGAGGGTCGATGCCGTGCGTTGGACGATCGTCGCGTCGCTCTGGCGTTCCTTCGGCTTGGAGCCATGACCAGGTGTCGGTGACGGTCTCGATGATCGGTCGGCAGTGCAGGCCGGCTTCGATGGCGGCGGTGACGTCACAGTTGTGGAGACCGGCTAGCGGACCGTCGGGCGGAACCCAGATCGGAAGTTCGCTCCACGGAGCGATCTCAGCCTCGGCAATCTGTTCAGGCGTGAGCCACACCAACTCAGCAGTCGACGTCGTTGTGTCGAATGCGGCGTCGAGCAACTCGCCCATGGTGGTGTGACCGACCGGGGACACCGTGTTGAAGATCCCGCCCACCTGTGTTTCGGCACAGTGCAGCATCCATTCAGCGAGATCGCGTGCGTCGATGTACTGCAGCGGACGCGATGGTGGACCAGGAGCGATGACCTGTCCGCCGCGGTTCAGTCGTTGCAGCCACCACGGGAGACGACCAATGTCTTCATAGGGACCGAGGATCAGTCCGGCCCGCGCGATGAGGGCGTCGGGCTTGGCGGACAGCACACCGAGTTCGCTGCCGCGTTTGGTGCGCGCATAGTCATCGTCGTGGGTGTCGGTGGCGTCGCCGTCGACCACCGGGTGCGACTCATCGAGGCCGATCTCGATGGGCCACGAGTACACCGAGCGACTCGACACGTACCCGTAGTGGGCGACACGCGGCGCCAACACTTCGGCGGCAAACGAGGCGTGAATGGGAGGGCCCGCCCACGTGTCGATCGCTGCGTCCCACGACCGATCACCGATCGCGGCGACGAGCTCGTCTTGTTTCGTGCGATTCGCACGCAGCAGTTCCGCGCCGTCGGTCACGCGACCCGTCAACCCACGATTCAAGGTCGCGACGTCGTGGCCGGCCGACACGGCCGCCTCGACCAAGGCGCGACCCACGAAGTGAGAACCCCCCAGGACGAGCAGTCTCATTGCGCGTACCCCGGTGAGTCACTCTCCAGAACTCGACCGGCAACCACTTCCACAACTCGACCCTACGAGTTCACGACCGGGTCTGCCCGCACCCCGTTGACCGGATTGGTCGGAGTATCAGGCGACGGTGGCCTGGGTGTCGAAGACGGTTCCGACTCGATGGGTAATGCGCCGGCCGAGTCGTCCGGACTCGCCTCGCCTCGTTCGGCAGCACTGTCTCGGGATCGATCTCGCTCGCGCGTTCTCGCGCTGGTAGCCGCTCGCGTACGTGCCGATCCCGGACGGGTCCTACGGGCGGGAGCACGGAGCGATAAGAGCGTCCCCGATTGAACACATCGAGGATGGTCGGCCGTGGCCACTCACCTTGCGTTGCGGAACCAAGTGTCACACGGGGCACCCGCACCGGGCAGAATGATCCACGTGAAGAGGTATTTCAATGCGCCAGCTCAATGCGGGCCAGGATGTCGTCACCGAGCTCCAAGAGACCTGCGGATGAGAGGCGGCCACCATGTCTGACGCCTCCGCTACAACCCCGAGCGGGTCCAGCTCGCGCCTGAAGCGCCCGGGGCTGGTCGGTGCAGTGATCGGTGGTGCCGTCACGGCGTTCCTCCTTCGTCGCCAGGTTGCCGCGCTCGCCGCGCGAGCAGTGCCGTATGCACGTCGGACCAGTAGCGCGTCCCACCCGGCCTTGATCGTGAACCGCTGGAGTGGCGATGGCAAGGCCGAGCGTTACGGCCTCGCCGAAGTCGCCCGGGAGGCGGGCATCGACGTCATCATGCTGGAGCGGGGCGACAACATCGTCGAGCTCGCCGCGAACGCTGTTGACGCGGGGGCTGATGCGATCGGTGCCGCCGGCGGCGACGGGTCGCTGGGCCTCGTCGCAGGTGTCGCGATCGAGCGAGACGTCCCGTTCTTCTGCGTCCCGGTCGGTACCCGCAACCACTTCGCACTCGACCTCGGCCTCGATCGGGACAACCCGCTCACGGCTCTCGAGGCGATCCGCGACGGCGAGGAGATCGACATCGACTACGGGCTCGCGGGTGACCGCCCCTTCCTGAACAACGTGAGCTTCGGGATCTATGCCGAGGCGGTGCATCGTCCCGAGTACCGCGAGAGCAAAGAGGAGACGATCGCTGCGGTCATCCGGGACATGCAGGCCGATGGGAGTTCCGGTGCGACGATCCGGTTCGCGACCCCGCAGGGCGAGCAGACCGAGCAGACGGCGCTCACCCTCGTCTCCAACAACCCGTACGTGTACTCGGGTCCCCCGGATTACGGCCGGCGAACGCGGCTCGACGCCGGCGTGATGGGGATCACCACGATTGCCCGAGGCACCGACGCCGCCGGTGTCGCAACGAAGGGCGGACGCCATTGGGAGGCCGAGGAACTTGTGCTCGAATCGGACAACCCGATTCTGGCCGGACTCGACGGCGAGGCATTGACCTTCGAGCCGCCGCTCGTGCTCAAGATCGTGCCGAGAGGACTCCGTGTGCTCGTTCCGCGGCGGGACGAAGCCCGGCTACGTACCGCCCGCAGAGACGTTCGCCGCCCAGCTGATCGGCGTCAGCCTGCTTGCTGGACTGAACGGCGGACCCGACCAAGCGTGACCTCGCCGTTGCGACGCTCATCTCGTTCGGGTTTCCGTAGTGCGAGACTCGGCAACCCCACGAGAGAGGCACCGGTCCCGGGCGACAACCCGCTCCCAGCCAACTGAGGATTGTCACGCGGCGGAGAGCGGGTTGGCATCGAAGAACCCGCCAACGTCATCCCAGAAATCGAACTCCTCGTATTCAGCGCAGAATTGGGCGCTGACTTCGCTGCAATCGTGATTGGGCACTTGATGCCCCATGCCTTCGAAGTAGTAGTACTCGCTCGGGGCGTCGCATCCCTCGTAGTGGTGGTGAGCCACGCCGGATCCCAGATCGGAGACGATCGGGTCGCTCTCGCAACCGTTCGAATCTGCCCATTCCGCGACGGAACTCTCGACCTGCCCGCGATCGGGGTCCCCGGACCAGGCGATGAACGGCACCGGCCCGATCGGGTCAAGCCCGGTGGTGCTGAATGATCCGATTCCCGGGGCGAACGCAGCGATCACATCCGAAGCGTCGGCCATCAGCCGCGCAGTTAACCCAGCGGTCGCGGAGCCTCCCGTCGCGTAGACGCGGGAAGTGTCGACGCAGTACTGGTCGGCGATGTCGTCGATCATTGCACGGATCATCGGTACCGTCTGGGTGTCCGCGCTGGCGACGCTCGGGAACACGACGAGTGCGTCCAGTCCGACGAGCGAGGGTGCCCAGCCCATGAGTGCGGCTTGGGCGCTTCCGGAACCGCCAGGTACGACGATGTAGAGGTCGGTAGCTGTCCCGGGGTCGTAGCTCTCGGGGACGACGACCCCGTACATCTGCTCGACCCCGTCGTGGGTGTGGGTCTGCTCGTACTGGCCAGGCTCGATCGACGGAACGGAGTCGCAATGATCGGCGTCATCTTGTGTGGCGGTCTCTGTTGCGGGTCTCGAGCCTGCCGTGTCGTCGTCGCTGCAACTCGTCACGCTCGTCAGTGCGAGGGCCAGCAGTGTGAATGCTCGTAACGTGCGCATCGTAGGTCCTCCTAGCTCGCTTCACTTCATGGTTCGCGCTGCCATCGGTCAGGGGCAAGGGCCTGTCGTCCCTTCTGCAGCCGCAAGTTGGCGGCCAGCCATCGATGACAACTCGCTGTCGAGTGCTTGGGGCAACAGCTTCTTCGGTCAGACTCGGTGCCGCGTACGGTGAACCGACACCGCCGATTCTCTGAGAGGCATCAGCGCCGCCCTGCGCACTCGCAGTTCCGAGTTGCTCAGCCCGACAACCGCTCTGGAGAGTGCCCGCCGGGTGATCGCGAACCCGACGCGTTCTCTGCATGATCTGGAGCGGGCACCCGATCGCGTACGTGCCGATCCAGTGCAGGTCGACCCACTTGACCGCAAGGGTGATCACGAGCGCGAAGTCAGATGGCGACGATGTCGACCAGCCCGTCCAGAGCCGCGAAGTCGCTGGGGTTCCGCGTGTAGAGCGGGAGCTCGACCGAGCACGCGACTGCTGCGATCATCAGGTCGACCGCACGTGCGCCTCGGGCTTTGCGGCCCGCAGCCGTCACCGCGGCGTAGATTCGCCCATACGCACGAGCCGCATCTGCGTCGAACGGCAACGGCGCAAACGCTGCCTCGGTTCGCTGCAGTCGGTCTTGGCGTCTCGCTCGTTCCGCCGGGTCCGTGGCAGCGTGGGGACCTGCTGCGAGTTCGGCCATGGTGAGCGCGGTCACGGCAACCTCCGACGGGAGCACGCTCACGTCAATGGTGTCGAGGTCGATGACGACGGACGTGTCGAGCACGCCGCGCTCGACGCGTTGGTCAGGCACGGGGTTCGATGCTCTGATCGGCGACGGCGTCGAGGTCTCGTCGGAATTGTTCGGCGTCGATGGGCGGAGCTGCCTGGAAGACCTCTGCGATGGAGTCCGCAGTCACGAAGCGAAGACGACGCAGCGGGGTGAGTTCGCCGACGGGAACTCCATTGCGTGTGACGACGAAGGACTCGCCCTCGTCGAGGCGACGCATGATCTCTCCGCTGCCGTTCCGCAGTTCTCGTTGGCTCACGACCTGACTCATCCCCCCATCGTAGCACTGCGTGCTACGCCCGCTCGGAAATGTTCGTCAGACGGACGCTGACAAGCCGCACATAGCCGGCTGGGAGGATCGTTCTTGGGTGCGCTGAGCTTGCGTCCCGCTCGATCACCGTCGGGTGTGGTGCGTAGGTTCGGTAGCTGTTCCCGACCTGGTCTGACTCGCTAACCGGCTGACGCTTTGGCTGTCTTCGTAATGACTGGTCGGCCGTGTTCGGGAACGGCACCCACCGGTCGGGCGACGACTGGACTCGAGAACTGTTGGAGCAGTTCTCGCAGCGATGTCGCCGTCCCGGCAGATGCGTGCCACCCCTACCCACGTTGAAGAGAGAAAGGGATGGCCATGACCATCGTAGAGAACCATTTGTTGTCCGTCACGGGCGGCATCGACACCCACCGCGACTTCCACGTCGCTGCCGTAGTCGATCCGAACGGAGGGCTCCTTGGAGTCGAAACGTTCGACACCACCACCGGCGGCTACCGACGACTCGTTGCGTGGCTCGCCGCGTTCGGCGACATCGATCTGATCGGCGTCGAGGGCACCGGGTCCTACGGTGCTGGCATCGCCCGACACTTGACCGGCAAAGGCATCAGAGTTGTCGAGGTCGACCGACCGAACCGCCAGGCACGGCATCGGGCCGGCAAGACCGACGCTGTCGACGCGATCGCTGCCGCGCGAGCTGCGCTGTCGGGAACAGCGACCGGCGTCCCAAAGACCAGGACCGGGCCGATCGAAGCGATCCGGGTGCTGACCGTTGCCCGCCGCTCAGCTGCCAGCGAGTGGACGGCGATCTTGAACCAGATGCGTCACATCTGCTTCACCGCGCCTGATGAGCTGCGCCAGCGGTTCCAAGACCTGACCCCAATCACCCTGGTCAAGACGTGCGCTGCGTTGAAACCTCGCCGTTCCGATGATGACATCGTCCGCTTCACCACGCTGTCCACACTGCGCGAACTCGGCCGGCGCGCACTGTTTCTGCGTGAGCAGAAGAAGCGTCTCGATGCCGACATGAAACCCTTGATCGACGACATCGCTCCCGGCCTCATCGCCGTGTTCGGTGTCGGCTACCACGTCGCCGCCACGCTGTTGATCGCAGCTGGCGACAACCCGCACCGGATCCGATCCGAAGCCGCATGGGCACACCTCTGCGGCGTCGCTCCGATCCCCGCATCATCGGGCAAGACCCAACGACATCGCCTCAACCGCGGCGGGAACCGCCAAGCAAACTCGGCGCTCCACAAAATCATGGTCACCCGCATGGCCTACGACGACCGGACCCGCGCCTACATGACCAAACGCACCAAAGACGGCAAGACGCTCGGCGAAACGAGCCGCATGTTGAAGCGCTACATCGCCCGCGAGATCTACCACCACCTGCCCACCACCATGACCTGAACCCGACCGAAACGGTCGGGGCTCTGGCCCGCTGCTAACCGGCTCACACCCCTCGGGGTTGTGCGACCTTTGACCTGCCACCCGACCAGCGGGCGGACCCCTGCGGTGATCGTGGCTTCCTACGAGCGTGACTCGTCGAACCCCGACGATGTCTCTTCCCAGTCGCGCCCGAAACCGCCAACACCAACACGACGAGAGCCCTACACCGACACGCCCAAGCAGCCATACCCACCCGCCACAGACCGCAAGAACACGGCCGACGACAGAACCAGCAAATCAGACCTTGACATCCCTACGAGCTTCAGTTCTTCGCAACATCATGAGCGCATAACGCGCGCTCGGTAACGCAGCAATCTGTGCACCCGAGGCGCTGCACTGCGGCCCAAGTCGAGCACCGCAAAATCCCGTGCGTCGCCCGCGTCGTCAGCCGCCGATGGTGACCGGGATTACGTGCGGGTCAACACGAGTGGCAGGGTCTCACAGTGCGCCGGTTTCCGGGCGGATCGATGTGGGACGCCGGATGCGAGGTGTGTCGCCGAACCAGCGCGGAGCGTCGCAATCGCCCTTCGCACCGCCGTTGACCGCAGTGAACACGCTGGTCGAGTACGTCATCGCTCGTTCCAATAGATCCAATTCGATGCGCAATTCCGAGCGAGCCCCGCACTCCGACATGCCGAACCGCAACGGGTGATCGTCCGGAGGAGTCTCGATTGATCTGCGTGCCCCGTAGCGGCTCGTCGGAGACGTCGCTTGGGTACGTATGGCCCTTCACAGGTCGGTGCCTCGACGGAAGCTGAAGGCGGAGGTGGCTGTGAGTGCACGCTTCGCCCGCCGTGGAGTGTCCAATCGGTGGGTCGGATTGTGGAAGGCAGGAGTGATGCGACGGGTGGAGTCATGGCGTGCGATCCCGGTGGTGGTGCTGATCATGCTGGCCGCGGGATCGGGGCGAGAATCTACCAGGTCGTTTCTGCGCTCATAACCCGAAGGTCGCAGGTTCACATCCTGCCCCCGCCACCAA
>CAWBZS010000008.1:0-14609 GCA_963793335.1 Ilumatobacteraceae bacterium
GGTTGGCGTCCCGTGAGGTGGTGGAAGTAGTGGAGGTGGTCCACCTGTGAGGTGGGCCATCGCGTGACTCTTGGTGAGAACGACCAAGTACTCACTGAGAAAGAGAAACACGCGATGACCCACCATGATGATGCCCGCTTGGACGACCTGCTCGCGCACCTCGGCGACGGCGACACCAAGGATCTGTTCCGTCGGCTGCTCGAACGCGGCATGCAAGAACTGATCGATGCCGAGCTGACCGCGACGATCGGCGCCGAGCTCCACGAACGAACCGACACCCGAACCAACCAGCGCAACGGCGCCCGGGAGCGGACGTTGTCGACGCCGGCCGGTGACATCGAGTTGCGGATCCCGAAGCTGCGCGTCGGGTCGTTCTTCCCGATCGCTGTTGGAGCCGCGCCGGCGGGTCGATCAGGCGTTGTGGGCGGTGATCATGACCGCCTACATCACCGG
Organism: Ilumatobacteraceae bacterium; assembly: GCA_963793335.1. GTDB lineage: Bacteria > Actinomycetota > Acidimicrobiia > Acidimicrobiales > Ilumatobacteraceae > Sva-07. The sequence continues at coordinate 454 of CAWBZS010000008.1, forward strand.
CACCTCGACCCGAAAGGTCGACGATCTCGTCCGGGCGCTGGGCTGCGAGTCGGGGGTGTCGAAGTCGACCGTGAGTCGGATCTGCAAGGGCATCGACGACGAAGTCGCCGTGTTCCGCACCCGACCGCTCGGCCATCTGGCGATGCCCTACGTCTACTTGGACGCGACCTACATCAAGGCCCGCAACAACCATCGCATCGTCTCCCGCGCCGTCGTCGTGGCGACCGCGGTGACGATCGACGGGAACCGTGAGGTGCTCGGCGTCGACGTCGGCGACTCCGAAGACGAGGTGTTCTGGACCGCGTTCCTGCGCACGCTGCGCGACCGCGGCCTCGACGGTGTGCGCCTCGTGATCTCCGACGCACACGCCGGGTTGAAGGCGTCGATCGCCCGCGTGTTCGCCGGCGCCACGTGGCAGCGCTGCAAGGTCCACCTCGCCCGCAACATCTTGGCCACGGTCAACCACGCCCACAAAGACATGGTCGCCGCCACCGTGCGCACGATCCACGCCCAACCCGACGCCGACGCGACCCGAGCCCAGCTGCACACCGTGGTCGCGCATGCTCGAAGACCGGTTCCCGAAGGCCGCCGAGATCCTCGCCGCCGCCGAGGGCGACGTCACCGCCTACGCCGCGTTCCCGCGGGCGCACTGGCGCAAGATCTCGTCCACGAACCCGCTCGAGCGGATCAACAAAGAGATCAAGCGCCGCTCGAACGTGGTCGGGATCTTCCCCGACGACGCCTCGGTGATCCGCCTCGTCGGCGCCGTCCTGCTCGAACAACACGACGAATGGGCCGTCGCCGAACGCCGCTACCTCTCCGAAGAATCCATGGCCCTCATCGACCAACACCTCCAGGAGGTGACCACCACCGAACAACCCGAACTCCCGGCCGCCTAAAATCGGCCAACGAAGCCAAGGGTCACAGACCTACTTCCACCACACCACGGGACGCGATCCTGTCGAGCCTTCGTGGAGCCCAGAGCGAGAATCGAACTCGCGACCTACGCATTACGAATGCGTTGCTCTACCGACTGAGCTATCTGGGCGCGCAGTGAGCGCAGATCGAGATGCTATCGGTGGGCCCCGACCGTCACGACCGATGTAACGATTGGTGTCTGACACCAAACGTTACATGGCGAGCGGATTGCGACCGTCCCAGGTGCCGGTTGCGGCATACGGCTCGAATCGGGCGAACATCTCTTCGGCGTACCAGTCCTCGTCGCGGGTGCGATCGATCACCTCACGGTGTTGCGGCATCGTGTAGGCAAAGGCGCGGGCGGCAGCGAGCGATTCCCAGAGACTGAACGTTGCGAGGCTCCCCACGGGCGTCTCACCGATGCCGACGACGTCGATCAAGCCGGGCGCCTTGTGCAACTCGACGTCGACCACCTCGCTGGCCCTGCCGAAGGCCCGCCAGGATCGTCGGCGCACATCGGCCCGCGTGATGATCGCGACGGGGCCGTCCTTGCTGCCCGGCTGGAGGCCATCGAGCGGGTCGAACCCCTTCCAGGTTCCGTGTCCGCCGATCGAACGAAGCCGGGTGTGCCAGCTCTGCTCGGCGTGCTGCCACCGACGAGCGACGCTGCTGCCGGCGAGGAACCTGTCGAGGTGGACTTCGTCGTCCCAGACAGCGAACAGGGCGCTCCGTGAGAGGTCGGCACCGCGTCCGGTGTTGCTGCCGCTGCCGGTGCCGAGGAGGCGCCAGAAGACCAGGCCGTCGACGTTGCGGAGTCGGAACCGATCGATGCCGAGCCTCGACAGGACGACGGGGGTCTTCCACGCGGGTTCGTCGATGAGGTGGAACGATGCGATACGACCCATGCATCGGCCATGCTGTCACCGATGAGCGCGGATGTGGCAGTCACGATCGTGGTCGGCTACCTGGTCGGATCGATCCCGATCGCGAATCTGGTTGCCACCCGGCGTGCGCACATCGACCTGCGAGAGGTCGGTGACCGCAACCCTGGCTTCTGGAACGCCCGCGAGACGCTTGGCCGCACGGCGGCGATCCCAGTGTTCGTCGGCGACAGCCTGAAAGGGGTCGTCGCTGCGCTCGTCGGCGTGGCCCTCGCTCAGTCGGGTGACTGGTGGATGCCGTACGTCGGCTGTGGAGCCGCGATGGTCGGGCACTCGTTCCCGGTGTTCGCGCGTTTCCGTGGCGGGCGGAGCATTCTCACGTTTGCTGGTGGCGCCGCCGTGTTCGCCCCGATCCCGTTCGCTATCTCGATCGGGCTCCTCCTGCTCACGTTCGTCGTTCGTCGCTCGTTCGCGGTCGCCGCCCGCGTCGGGTTCGTTGCGTTCCCGGTGGTGCAGATCGCCATCGAGGGTCCGTATCGCACTGCTGCCACTGGGGTGCTGATGACGTTCATCGGCGTGCGCTTCGCGATGGCGGCGCTGGCTGATCGTCGCATCACGCGCCACGAGGAGGAGTAGCGCATCAGGTGTAGCTGCGGCCCCGCCAGGTCTGGCGCCCTCGCCGCGCGATCCGCGGGCGATCGCGAGCGCAGCCAGCGGGTCGGCAAGCGGGCTCGCCCAGTACGCAGCGTCGACGCGGTCGTAGGCGCGGCGGGTGCCGAACAGGGTGCCGAGACGTGCGGCGGCCAGCACGACGTCGACCAGGGCATCGGCCGCAGTGCCGCGCCGCAGCAGGAGCCGGGGCAGCGGCAGCACCTGGGTGAGCACCACGATCGCCAGGTCGAACAGCTGGCGGTCGCGAGGCTCCACACCGGGGAGCGCGAGCGAGCGGCCCCACCCGTTCCAGACATCCCCGAACGACTCGAACATGCGCACCGTCAGCAGCTCGCTGGCGTCGAGGAACCCCACCCGCTGACCGTCGGTGGCGAGGTGCCGAGCGAGTGCGAGGTCTTCGACGACGTCGTTGCGTACACGCTCCATCCCGCCGCTCGCCAGGAACGGTGTGCGGGGGAACACCATGCACTGCCCGTTGGCCATCGTGCGGTCGGGCCGGCTCGGTGCTGCGCCGGGCGGACCGAATCGGTACACGAGCGTGGTCAGCATCGCGGGATGCAGCCAGCGGCTCCCGGCGGTGGGGCATTCGAATCGTCCGCCGACGGTCAGCAGATCGAGCCGGTCCCCGACGGCCCGCGCCACCACGGCGGTCGGGAGACGAGGGTCGGGTCGGGCATCGGCGTCGAGGGTGACCACCCAGTCGGATGCTGCCGCCTCGATGCCCTGCTGCAACGCCCACGCCTTGCCCGCCCATCCGTCCGGCAGCGCCACGCCCGGCACCACTCGCGCCCCCGCGGCGGTGGCGATGTCAGCGGTGCCGTCGCTCGACTGGTCGTCGACCACGATCACCTCCTGAACGCCGGGTGCGCCGACGATCGCGTCGAGCAGTGGACCGATGCGCGCGGCTTCGTCGCGAGCGGGCACCACCACGGCGATCGACTGAACCGGGGTGAGTGTGGGCCGCACCGGCGGCGCGACCCTGGCGGCCTTGGCGATGCGCGAGATCGCCACCACACCAGCCGCAACTCGCGCCACCAGCAGGAGCCGTGTGAACGATCGAACCAGTGTGCGCACGATCAGCTCCGGTCTCTCACGCCAGGTCCTCGGCGATCATGTCGGCGACGATCTTGGCGCTCGTGGTCACCAGCGGAAGACCCCCGCCGGGATGGCTCGACCCGCCCACCAGGTACAGGCCGGCCCGTGCGCCACGATTCGCGGGACGCACGAATGCAGCCCGCTTGCCGTTCGACGACGTGCCGTAGATCGCCCCGCCTGGTGAGCGGTATCGGTTGGCGATGTCGGCGGGCGTCATCGTGTGGGTGAACTCGATGCGCGACCGCAGCTCGACACCCCGGTCCGCGAGCCGATCGAGCACCAGGTCGCCATAGGCGTCGGCGTCGACCTCGACATCGGGCGGGGTGTTGACCAGGAGGAACCAGTTCTCGTTGCCGTCGGGCGCCTGGCTCGGGTCGGTCACCGACGACACGCAGGCATAGATCGTCGGATCGTCGGCGAGCTGTCCGGCGTCGAGTTGGTCGTACTCGGTTCGGTAGCTGCTCGAGAACCACACGTTGTGGTGGTGAAGCACCGGGGTCCGACCCCGAACGCCTGCGCACAGCACGAAGCCGCTCGTGGAGCGCTTCGCCCGGCGAACCCGCTTCAGCGCCGTCGCATCTGGGAGGAGATCGGCGTAGAGGTACTCGGCGTCGACGTTGGCCACCACGATGTCGGCGTCGACGACCGACCCGTCGGCCAACTCGACCCCAGACACGGCTCCCGCTCCAGCGCTGGTCACCCGGGCGACCTCGGTGCCGGTGTGGACCTCGACGCCAGCCGCTCGGGCGACCCGCTCGAACGCGGCCCGGATCGCATCGAGGCCACCGGTCGGGTACCAGCACCCGTAGCGGGATTCGATGTGGGGGATGCAGCCGAGCGTGGCCGGTGCACCGTAGGGCGACGAGCCCGAGTAGGTCGCATAGCGGCCGGCCCACTGCACGAGTCGAGGGTCGTCGAAGAACGACTCGGCGGATCGCTGCAGGGTGCGCATCGGGTCGATGGCGGTGAGGTCGAGCGGTGATCGCATCCGGCGTGCGAGCGCGATGGGGTTGGCCATCGGTCCAGCGAAGAAGGTGCGATCGGCCACGTCCCAGATGCGCCGTCCGCGGGCATCGAACCTGCGCCACTGGTCGCCTGCTCCCGGCGCGAACGCATCGAACGCTGCGGCGGTGTCGTCATCGCCGTCGGGCACCGTGAGTGACGAACCGTCGGGCCAGCGGTACACGAACTGCGGATCGAGGCGAACGAGGTCGACCTGTTCGTCGAGGCTGGTCCCGGCCGCGCGGAACACGTCGTCGAACAGATGGGGCAACGTGACCAGTGACGGGCCGATGTCGAACGTGTAGCCGCTGCGCGTGTACGTGGCGAGCTTGCCGCCGACGACGTCGTTGCGCTCGAACATCGTCACCCGGTGCCCGGCGGCCTGCAGCCGGATGGCCGCGGCCAGCCCACCGACGCCGCTCCCGATCACCACGACGTCACGTTTGGTGTCAGACACCATTCGTGACACCGAGCTTGCGGGCGACGGCGGCGGTTGCGAGCGGGATCATGGCCGCGCCGCCGACGGTGGCGACCACAGGGTCCCGGAAGTAGCGGGCGAAGCCGATCGTCTCCATCACGCCCATGTAGGCGTACTCGCCGATGAGCGTCCCGTCGGCGTCCTGTGCCCGCTCGCTCGGTGGCAGTGCTGCTTCGAGGAGGGCCATCACCCCGAGGCCGGTGACGAACCACCCGACGTAGTTGCTGAGCGGGATGCCGCGGTACACACCTCGTGTGGCCCACTTCCAGTATCCCTCGCCGACCATCTGGGGGTCGAGGAACAGGTCCCAGGCCGTGAGGGCCGCTGCGCCGACCACGATGCGCGTGGCTGGTGTCGATCGCTCACCGAGCGCGGCGTGGGCGGTCTCCCGAGCCGGCAGGCCGAGCGCGAACCAGGCCAGCGGCACGATCGCGGGTACGTGGGCGATCTGGGGCTGTAGCGCCGAGGTGTAGGCGTAGCGCCCAAACGGCACACCTGTCGCGGTGCCGACCCGTTCGACGATCGTGGTGCCGACCGCCGTGGCGGAGCCGGCGAGTGCGGCCTGGCGGGTACCCCAGTGCCGCACGGCGTTCGCTGCGGTGGTGGTGAACGATCCCACGACCACCACCGTCGACAGCACCCGTCGCGCTCGCCCGCCCTGGGGCAGCAGTGGGGTGGCGATCATGCCCGCCACGGTGATCGCGCCGGACGCCGTGGCGACCCATCCAGCCCACCGTGGTTCTCGTGAACTCGTGCGCGAACTATTCCCGCACGAGTTCACGAGAACGCAACTGGTCGGTCGATGGTGGGGCCTGGGTTCACGGGAGCAGGAGTTTGGCCACCATCGTGGCCTTCTCGATCGTGGACACGCTCGCCCGTGAGGAGAACACGTCGTAGTCGTTCGCTTCGATCTTGTCGAGGATGCGCCCGTACAGCGCGTGCGCCGCACCGACGCACTTGGCCGACTGCTCAGGCAGCATGTCGATGCCGACCTGTGCCGATCGGTAGAGCTCGCGGCACCGGTCGATCTCGAAGCGCATCAACGCGATGAACTCGGGGGTGACGGTGCGCTGGGTGAGGTCGGCGCCGAATCGTGCGATGTCCTCCTGGGGCACGTACTGGCGCCCGCGGTCGAGGTCTTCGTCGATGTCGCGCAGGAAGTTCGTCAGCTGGAATGCGTTGCCGAGGTCGCGGGCATGCGGAAGTGCGGTGTCGTAGTCGGTCGGCTCGAGGATCGGCAGCATCAGCTCGCCGATCACCGCAGCGGAGCCGTCCATGTACACGAGTAGGTCGTCCCAGGTGGCGTAGCGCTCGACGGTGAGGTCCATCGTCATCGACGCCATGAACCGACGGAAGCCGCCGGGATCGATGTCGAAGGCTCGCACGGTGTGGACGACGGCCTTGAGCACTGGATCGTCGGAGTGTCCGGCGTCGAGGTCAGCGAAGAATCGGTCGCCGAAGTCGGCCAACGCAGCCGCACGGACCTCGGTGGGAACGTCGCGACCGCCCTGTGACGGGATCTCGTCGACGATGTCGTCGGCGTAGCGGGCGAATGCGTAGAGCGCGTGCACGTGATGCTGCTTGACCTTCGGCAGCACCTTGGTCGACCAGTAGTAGGTGGTGCCGTGACGTTTGTTGAACTCGCGACACAACTCGTAACTCTCGTCGAGTGTGACGGGGCCCTCCGGAAGGAGGTGCGTGGTGGGCGTCGGCGGCGTACGGCGCAGCCGAGACGGCAGCCTCACGTGGCCCGCGACTTCGCGTACTGGTCCACCCGCTCAGCGGCGAGCTTGCCCGACACGAGCACCATCGGCACGCCGACGCCGGGAAGCGTCGACGAGCCGGTGAAGACGAGGCCGGGCACCTTCTTGTTGACGTTGTTCGGACGGAACGGGCCCGTCTGGAAGAAGGTGTGCGCAAGTGCGAACGGTGTGCCCTGCTCCATGCCCATTCGCTTCCAGTCCTCGGGGTCGTAGATCTCCTCGACGACCACCTCGGTGGGGTACCCGAGCGAGTCGACCCGCCGCGCAGGCTGTCGACGATCGTGTCGCGTTCCTTCGACCAGTCGATCGTGCCGCTCAGGTTCGGGGTCGGCTCGAGCACGTAGATGCTGGAGTGGCCTTCCGGGGCCAGCGATGGATCGTCGAGGCTGTGCAGCGTGACGAGGATCGACGGATCGGGCATCCGCACACCATCATCGATCAGTGCCTTGAACGAGCCGTCCCAGTCGTCACCGAAGTGGATGTTGTGATGGCTGGCGTCATCGGGCGGCGTGCCCTTCACGCCGGCCACCCACAACAGACACGACGGCGAGTACTTGCCGGTCCGAGCAGCGCGCGGCGCACGGATACCGGGGAGCAGTTCGTCGTACGCGACCGGGAGGTCGACGTTGCAGACCACGGCATCGGCGGTGACTCGTTCGGAACCGGCGATCTCCACACCGGTGACCGCTCCCCCGGGCTTGCGCAGGATGCGCGTGACCGGCGATGAGTATCGAATGTCGACGCCGGCATCGGTGACGGCGTTCGCGAGACCAGCGGCCATCATGTGCATCCCGCCTTCGGGCACGAACACGCCTTCGACGGAGTCCATGTAGGTGATCACCGCGTACAGCGCGAGCGCTTCGTACGGGGCGAGCCCGGCGTACATCGACTGGAAGCTGAAGATGCGCTGCAGGCGATCGTCGTCGAAGAACGACGCCACCTTGGGGCCGAGCTTGCCGAATCCGCCGAGCTTGACGAGTTCGAGGCCGGACTTCCACGGCTTGATCAGGTCGAGTGGCGTGTTGAAGTTCGCGTCGATGAACGAATCCATCTCCGCCCGGTACAGCTTCTCGAGCCAGACACAGAAGCGACCGAACGCCTCGGCGTCCTTGTCGCCCGAGAACTGCCGGATCTCCTCGGTCATCGCCTCGCGGCCGTGGCGCACGAAGAGCGTGGATCCGTCGGAATACACCGCCCGGTACATCGGGTCGACCGGGTTGATCGTGACGTAGTCCTTCATCTCGGCACCCGCAGCGTTGAACGCGGTCTCGAGGAGGTTCGGCATCGTGAGCACCGTCGGCCCGTTGTCGAGTCGGAAACCGCCCTCGGTGATCATTCCGGCTCGGCCGCCGGGAATCGCGTCACGTTCGACGATGGTGACGTCATGGCCGGCACCGACGAGGTGGGCAGCGGCCGAGAGCCCTCCCAGACCTGCACCAACAACAACAACCTTCATCAGACGCTCCTCCAGCTCACGTAGTTGGCCAAGGCGACGAGTTCGTTCTTGGCGTTGTCGACGATCGGCGCAGCTTCGATCGCCTCGATGGCGGCGGTGGTCAGCGCCGTGATGTGAGCTTCGAGTTCGTCGAGCGCACCGGTGTCGACGATCGCTTGTTGGATGCGCGCCACGCCGTGGCCGTCGAGGCCGGGGGCGCCCACCTCGGCGAGCACGTCGAGCTGGGCCTGGTTGGCCGAACGCACCGCCCGTGCCAGCAGCGGAGTGGGCTTGCCCTCGCGGAGGTCGCCGCCGACCGACTTGCCCGTGAGGCTCTCCTCGCCGAACGCCCCCATCACGTCGTCGCGCATCTGGAACGCGTCACCGAGCGGAAGACCGTATGCGCTGAGCGCAGGGAGCAGTTCCTGTTCACGCTCGGGTGCGGCGAGCACGGCGCCAAGGTGGAGTGGACGCTCGATGGTGTACTTGCCGGACTTGTACCGACAGATCCGCTCTGCCTTGTCGACGTCGCGGATGCTCTGCACCGAACCGAGAATGTCGAGGTACTGGCCGATGTTGAGTTCGATACGCAGCTCGTTCCAGATGCGCATCGCCTCCGGAGTGGCGTTCTCCATCAGGCGGTCGGCGTAGACGAACGCAAGGTCGCCGACCAGGATCGCGACGCCTTCGCCGTAGCGCCTCGATTCGCCGACCCAGCCTCTGGCGGCGTGTTCTTCAGCGGCGAGCGTGTGGGTGGTGGGCTGGCCACGACGAGTGACGGCGTCGTCCATGACGTCGTCGTGGAACAGCGCGAACGCGTGCATCAGTTCGAATGCGGCGCCGGCGTCGATGTCGATCTGGTCGTCGGTGCCACCACCGGCACCCACATAGCCCCAGTGGCAGAAGGCGGGGCGCAGGCGCTTGCCACCGGAGAGCACGAGTCTGCGGATCTCATCGATCGGTTGGGCGAGATCGGGGTCGAACGTGGCCCAACGGTCGCGTTCTGCGGTCAGCAACTCGTCGAGGCGTGCTTCGACCCGGTCGGCGATGGATCGGAGACTGGTCGGGGCGGTACCGGGCATCTCAGCGAAGGCTACTGCCGTGTTGCGCAGCCTGTCCCGATCTGCTCGATCCGCCTGCGAGCGGCGACTGCTGCTGCTCGGGCGGGGTCACTCGGGGTCGGCGATGGCATCGAGGTCGGCGGTGACCTGTTCGATGCGCAGTTGCGCCGAGGAGATCTTGGAGCGACAGAGCGTGATCAGTTCTGCGGCGCGGGCGACGCGATCGGCGAGATGGTCGACATCGACGTCGGAGCCCTCGAGTTCGCGCAGGATCGAGTCGAGTTCGGCCAGTGCGTCTGCGTAGCCGGGGGTGGGTGCTTCGGCCATGGGTCAGTCCTTCGGTCGGGTGCTGGTGACGGTACTGGTGACGGTGCCATCGGCGAGCGCCGTGGTGACGATGTCGTCGGGTGCGAGGTCGGCGGCGGACCTCACGACGGTTCCGTCGAGTCGGCGGGTGATGCTCCAGCCGCGAGCGAGCTGCACGGCGGGGTCGAGCGCAGCGAGGCGTGCTGCGCTGAGATTCAGGTGGTTGCTGCCTCGCTCGATGGTGGCATCGGTGCGGCTGAGGAGTCGTCGATGGGTGTCGCTGAGGCGTTGTTCCGCGCGTGCGAGTCCTGCCGGGGCCGCACGACCCAGCGTGTCGATTCGCATGGTGAGGCGTTCGTCGGCTCGTTCGACCGCGGCGTGGGTTCGGCGGGCGATGCGATGTGCGGTGTCTGACAGCTCGGCGCCTGCGGTACCGAGCGCGTGGCTGCTCTGGCGAACGATGGCCTCGAACGCGGCCTCGCTGTCGGCGGAGTACCGAGCGGCGCGGGCGATCAATTCGCCGGCGCAGGCCGTGGGGGTCTTGAGGGCGCTGTGCGCGACGTCGTCGGCGACGCTGCGGTCGATTTCGTGGCCGAGGCCGGTGAGCACGGGGATGGGTGATGCTGCGATCGAGCGGGCGATCGATTCGGCATCGAACACCGCGAGTTCGTTTCGTGCCCCGCCGCCCCGGATGAGGACCAGCGCATCGAGGTCGATACGACGCGAGAGCGTCGTGACGGCGGCGGCGATCGACCGCTCGGCGACGTCGCCCTGCACCCTGGTGTCGATCACGGTGAGCGAGAAGCCGAGGGCGCTCCGATGCAGTTCGTCGTGGAAGTCGTGCCAGGCAGCAGTGCCCACGCTGGTGACCACACCGACTCGTAGTGGGATCGGTGACAGCGGGCGCTGCTTGTTGGCATCGAGCAGGCCTTCGGCGACCAATCGACGAAGGATCTCGTCGCGCGATTGTGCGATGTCGCCGATCGTGTACGCCGGGTCGATGCCGGACATCTTCAGGCCGATCCGGCCGTTGGGCGCGTAGTAGTCGAGGTGGCCGAACACTCGAACCTTCATGCCGTCGGCGAGGCGGAGCCGGTGCTTCTGCAGCATCGGCCGCAGCCGCATGCGGGCATTGGCGAAGAACTGGACGTTGACCACGGCCTTGCTGCGCGTTTCCCTCGTCCTCGTCGACGAGGGTGAAGTAGGCGTGCTGGCCCCGGTCGCTCCATCCGGTGATCTCGCCGCGTACCCACACCCCGTCAGAGAACCCTCGCCGCAGCGCGTCGTTGATGGCCTCGCCGAGTTCGCCGACGGTATAGGTGGGGTTCGCGGCGTCGTCGAGTTCGTCGTCGCCGAAGTCGAACGCAGGCTGGCTCACGGGACCGATTCAATCAGTCGGTGACGCATCGGCGTGCAGCGTCGCTGACTACCGGCGCGATCACGCCTGGGGTCTGACCCCTGGCGTGATTCATGCGCCCAACATCCGGACGGTGCCACCGGGTGGTGTCTCGGTGTCGTCGGCGGCGTCATCGGAGGCGATCGGTGTCGCGAAGAGTTCCCCGTCGACCGGGAGATTGCGTTGCAGGCGCAGCTCGTCGAGCTGGCGAAGTGGCTTTTCGAGTTGACGCCGCCGGGGCCGGTGAGCTGCTCGAATGCACGGTCGACCTGATCGAACTTCTTCTTCACCGAGTCGACCTGGTCGTTGTACTTGCGCCATTGTGCCGAGAACGTGCCGAGCAGCTGCAGGATCTCGTGGCTGGTCTGTTCGACCATCAAGCTCTCGAATGCCTGACGGATCACACCGAGAAACGCGAACAGCGTGAGCGGTGAGCACAGCACGACCTTCTGGCCCATCGCTTCGTCGATCAGCCCGCCGTCGTGTTCGTGGATGAATCCGGTGAGTTGTTCGTTGGGGATGAACAGCAGCACGTAGTCGACCGACGGCGTGTCGCTTTCGCCGGCGTAGTCGCGCTCGGCGAGCTCTCGGACACGCAGCCGCACATCGGCGAGGAACCGCTTGAGGTGCACCTCGCCGCTCGGCATTGGTGTCGACCTCGAGATAGCGCAGGTACGACGCCATTGGAAACTTGACGTCCATGTAGAGCGCATGGCCCTTGGGCATCGGGAACGTGTAGTCGGGGCGGCCGGTGCCACCTTCGATCTGGGTCTGCTTGACGTAGTTGAGGTTCTCGACGAACCCAGCGAGGCGCAAGACGTCCTCGGCCATCCGCTCACCCCACTGGCCGCGGGCCTGCGGGTTGGCGAGTGCCTCGCGCAGCGCTCGGGTCGAGTCGGCCAGGGTGTTCGCGATTTCGGCGTGTGCTTGGAGCGAGTTGGTGACCTGGCCGAAGTTCTCGGCGCTCGATCGGCCGAGCGTGGTGACCATCTCGCTCAGCTTGGTGAGCTCGGCTCGCATCTCCGTGTGCACCTGGTCGAGGCGGGCGTCGATGACGTCCTTCTTCGAGGTCAACTCCGACGTGGTCTGTTCGCGAGCGGCCGTGGCGAGGGCGCCGAATTGTTCACGCTGGAGCGTGGCGGCTTGGTTCAGCGCCGCATCGACCGCCGCGTCGCGCTCGGCCGAAGCCTGCAACCGCGCTTCTGTCACAGCGCCTCGCACGGCCGAGTCGATCGCGAGTTGCAGCGATTCGTTCGATGCGGCCAGTTCGTGGGCGCGTGCCTCGGTGTCGGCGGCCACCCGACGGACGGCGAACAGGTAGCCGCCGACGGCAGCCCCGATGGCCAGCAACACGACGACGATGAGTAGTGCGATCTCCATGTATCCCATGATGACGCGGGGGGTGTCACAGTGTTCGCGGATGGGGCCTTGGGGCGACCAGCTGGCCGAGGGCACAGCTGCATCGCGATCTCAGGTTCGGACGCCTCAACCGTTGTTGAGGACGTGTACGGCCTCGCCGTGCTGCAGAAAGCTGTAGATCGCCGACGCATGTGCGGCACTCATCCGTAGACAACCTGCCGAGGCGTTGCGGTATCGCTCCGATCCGACCTGTGACGCGGGCATGTTGACGTATCGGTGGAAAGCCACACGTCCACCCTGGTCACCGCGCTGAATGCCGTGAAGTGGCGCAGCGTGAATCCGCCGCCCCACCACGGGTTACTCTTGAAGAAGACCCGATATGTCCCCTTCGGTGCGTCGTTGACCGGGCCGGCGGTGAACGGCATGAGGCCGCTGACGGCCCTACCGTTGCGGCACATCCACGCCCGCTGGGTCTGGCGGTTCACCGCAACGGCGTCGCCCGACGGGTGCATGTCACAGTTGCCGTCCTGTCCGCTCCAGACCTGCGGCCTGCGAGCCGGGGCCGGCGTCGGACCCGGTGCGTTCGAGGTAGTGGCGCCTCCCCAGATGCCGAGATGTTTGCCGGTCTGGGGTCCGACGATGCCGTCGACGTAGAGGCCGTAGCGGCGTTGGTAGTTCTTGACGGCGGTGATCGTGACGGTGCCGAAGTAGGTGTCGATGTAGCTGGTTTGGAAGCCGGTGTGCTTGCAGGGTTCGTTCGAGGCAGTTGACCGCGGTGCCTCGGGCAGTGTGGCGCAGCGAGCTGAAACCGATGGAGCACGCCGCCGGCGCAGGCGAGGTCGTCGCCGGGGGCGTCGGACCCGGTGCGTTCGAGGTAGTGGCGCCTCCCCAGATGCCGAGGTGTTTGCCGGTCTGGGGTCCGACGATGCCGTCGACGTAGAGGCCGTGGCGGCGTTGGTAGTTCTTGACGGCGGTGATCGTGACGGTGCCGAAGTAGGTGTCGATGTAGCTGGTTTGGAAGCCGCTGTGCTTGCAGGGTTCGTTCGAGGCAGTTGACCGCGGTGCCTCGGGCAGTGTGGCGCAGCGAGCTGAAACCGATGGAGCACGCCGCCGGCGCAGGCGAGGTCGTCGCCGGGGGCGGGGGCAGGGTCGTCGTCGGGACGGTCTGGTTGGTTGCGGGAGGCGGCGCAGTAGTGGTCGTGGATTCGACGGCGGCTGGCGCCGGTTCGGTCGTAGTGGTCGTGGTGGATTCGACGGCGGCTGGCGCCGGTTCGGTGGTAGTGGTCGTGGTGGATTCGACGGCGGCTGGCGCCGGTTCGGTCGTGGTCGTCGTGGTGGATTCGACGGCGGCTGGCGCCGGTTCGGTCGTGGTTGTGGCCTCGACGTCGGCTCGGACCGGTGATGCTGCCACTGTGACGAAGAGTACCGGGAGGCTCAGCACGATGGCGGCGACGATCGGCGTCGCCGGTCGTCGGTGGAAGGTTCGGTTTCTGAAGGGCAAGCGCAGTGATCTTTCGGTCGTGAATCTCCACCCCAAGCTAGCCCTACCGAGTTGGCGTCAACCAGTCTTCGTGGTGGTTGCCGACGTGGCGGGCGGATCGAGGTGTCGCCTGTCGGCGAGATCCTGCAGACCTTCTGTTCGGCCCGGCCGGCGGGCTCCAACGCTCGACACATGAGCATCGCCGAGAAGTACGGCCTGATGGTGGCGCTGATCGACCTCGGCTACAGACTCCTCGCCATCCTCAAACGGCGCCCCGCCGGCGAGCAGGTTGCCGTGGAGTCGCACCTGG
>CAWBZS010000009.1:0-226806 GCA_963793335.1 Ilumatobacteraceae bacterium
GGGTGATTCGCGGTATCACCCTCCGCTTCCATCGCTCCCCTATCGTGAACTCCGGCCGACGCCCGCAAGCACGCGTCCCAGCGATTCGTTCAGCTCTGGTGTCCTCTCGAGCCGCGAGACGAGAACGCGGCGACGACGAACCACCCACGATCGAGGTTGCCCTTCGACGAGCCGAAAAGGAACTCCAGCGAGAGCAGGTCCGCGCCAACTGGATCAGCGAACACGACGACCGGTTGGAACTCGATCGCCGTTCGAAGTACATAACACCTGGTAGATCGGTGGGCGCAGAGGGACTCGAACCCCCGACATCTTCCTTGTAAGGGAAGCGCTCTAGCCAACTGAGCTATGCGCCCGAACGGTCCGAGGCTAGCGGCGGCTCTGCGTGCCAGCGCCGAACCAACTGGCGAGGTCGGCAATGAAGCCGAACACCACGAAGACCCAACCGAACCCGTTGATCGGATCGCCCCATGCGTTCATCACCGAATACGCAACCGTGGTGAACGGCAGGAACACCCATCCGGCAAAGCCGACCCAAAAGCTGTCGAACGCCTCGGCGTTCCAGTTCGAGAACAACTGCACGAGCACCAAGGCAAACCGTGGGAAGGCCGCTCCAAGGAACAACACGAAACAACCGCACATGCGTTGTGGACCCTAGACGCCCATCGGCCGTGCCAGGGCCCACGTTGCGCTCGACGCAGGATTCACCGGCGCGTGCGCTCCACACTGGAACCGTGACGACACACCACGACGAACACCTCGCCTCGGCTCCGCGACTCTCGGGGCCGATCCTCGAAGTGCCCCTGGCACCATCACAGCCACCACCTGGCTTCGTCACCTCCGTCTACGAGCATGACTGGCAGATCGAACGTCCACGATCCGACGTCTGGGCATGGCTCTGCGACCCGTCGACGTTCACCGACGGGCAGATCCCGCCCTTCCGAGTCGAGTTCCTGACCAACGCACAGGGCGACACCGGATTCACCGAGGGCGTCTACAACGCTCATGTCGGTCCCCTGATGTCGTTCTCCGGTGTGCTCGGCACGATCGAGGCAGAGCGCTACCGCGACCTGCAGTACTGCTATGGCAGCTACGCAGTGAGCCATGCGCTCTTTCGCCCGACCCGCCTCCAGTTCTGGCTCGATGACGCACCGGGCTCGACCCCGGATCGTCCGGTGACGTTGCTCCATCTGCGGCTCGACACCTACGTCCGGGCGAGCGCCACGGGCCTCTGGAACCGCGCGATGAGCGTGTTCTGGAGGCGGTTCGGTTCGTGGTGCGAGCGGGCGATCCCGAACAACTGGCTCCGCTAGACCATCACCGCTCGGCCCCCATCACGGCGCGACAACAGCGTTGTCGCAGGAGCCACCGGCGAGCACTGTCGACACGTTCGCCAATGTGGTCTCCGCAATGGCATTCAGGGCCTCGTGTGTGAGGAAGGCCTGGTGCGCCGTGATCAGCACGTTCGGATAGGTGAGCAGGCGGGCGAAGTTGTCGTCATCGAGAATCTCGTCGCTGCGGTCTTCGAAGAACAGGTCCCCCTCCTCCTCGTAGACGTCGAGCGCCATCGATCCGATGCGACCCGACTTGAGCCCGGCGAGTGCCGCCTCGGTGTCGACCAGCGCTCCCCGTCCGGTGTTGACCAGCATCACTCCGGGCTTCATCGAGGCGACGGTCGTCGCATCGACAAGATGGTGGGTGTGCTCGTTGAGCGGACAGTTCAACGTCACGATGTCCGCAACTTGGAACGCAGTGTCGAGGTCCACGTACCGCACACCGAGCTCGACGAGTGGTTCGTTGACCACTGGGTCGAAGGCGACCACCTCGCATCGGAGATGCCACAGGAGACGAGCCACGATCGCCCCGATCTGGCCCGTGCCGATGACCGCTGCGGTCTTGCCCGCCATGTCGAACCCAACGAGACCATCCAGCGAGAAGTTGCGGTCCCGGACCCGGTTGTGGGCTCGATGGATCTTGCGATTCAACGTGAGCATCAGGGCCAGGGTGTGTTCGGCCACTGCATTCGGTGAATACGCCGGCACACGAACGACCGTGATGCCGACACGTTCGGCGGCCTCGAGGTCGACGTTGTTGAACCCCGCGCAGCGAAGCGCAACACACTTGGTGCCCGACTCGGCCAGCGCCTCGAGCACCGGTGCGGACAGGTCGTCGTTGACGAACGCACACACGACGTCGGCGTCCACCGCGTAGCCGGCTGTCCAGCGATTGAGCCGTGCTTCGTGGTACTGGATCTCGATGACGTCATCCTCCGAAGCGCCCGCGTTGGCCGCATCGAACGAGCGTCGGTCGTAGGGCTTCGCCGAGAACATCGCGATCGTCGTCATGTGGTGATCCTTACCCGGTCGCGGCCAAGACGCAATCACCACACCGGATGCGAGGAGCGCGCCACGGTGGCGCAACTGTTCACACACGAGAAACGGCGCGGGAACAGAGCGTCCCTACCTTCGGGGGATGGCATTCCACAGCACCCTCGACACCGACCGCCCCCCGATGAAGCAGACGCCGGTCAAGGCCACGCCGCCCAAGCTCAGCCCGCCACGCCAGACACCGATCAAACCACTGCGCAGCTGAACTCCCGCAAGCTCCGGCCGTCCGGCTCGCTCCGACGCTCGATGCCGTCGCCGCAGCATGCGAAGATCGGGCCCTGACACAGCCACACACGGGTGGCCACGGCCAGAGGAGCGATCGATGAGCAGCAACGTCACCAGCGCACAGGCCGTCGGGATGAGCAACGCACGCTTGGACCGCATTGGGCCGGTCATGGAGTCGTACGTCGCCGAACGTGGTGTGGCCGGGATCAGCACGATGGTCAGCCGACGCGGCGAGGTCGTTCACGCAGCGCAGTTCGGCTTCCAGGACACCGAAGCCAACGTCGCAATGGCACCCGACACGATCTTTCGCATCTACTCGATGACCAAGCCAGTCGTGTCGACGGCATTGATGCTGCTGCACGAGGAGGGTCGGTTCCAGCTCGAGCACCCCGTCGCCCAGTACCTGCCGGCGTTCGGCGCGACCAAGGTGTTGGGACCCGACGGACTGGAGGATCAGGCCCGACCGATGGCGATCCGAGACCTCCTGACGCACACCAGCGGTCTCACCTACGACTTCATGGCCGACAACCCGGCCGCCGCTGCGTACCGCGACGCCAGGATCATGAACGACGCCACACGCTCGCTCGGGGCCCTGATCGACGAGCTGGCGACACTCCCCCTCGCCTTCCAACCCGGCACCCGCTGGCACTACAGCGTCGGCATCGACGTGGCGGCCCGCCTCGTCGAACTGCTGTCCGGCGAATCGCTCGGCGACTTCCTGCAGGCTCGACTGTTCGGGCCCCTCGGGATGCTCGACACCGGGTTCGGCGTGCCCGATGACCAACTCGGGCGCCTCTCGGCGATGTACGGCCTGCCCGACCTGGTCGGCCGGGACTACTCGGCCGTCGAACTGATGGAGGCGGCGCTCGCTGGGTTCAACGAGCGCATCGACGTGTCGGCCACCTACCCCACGGACTCCCCCGACGTGTTCCAGCGAGGCGGGCTCGGGCTGTTCTCGACCACGAGCGACTACATGAAGTTTGCGCAGATGCTCGCCGCTGGCGGACGTCACGGCACCGACCGTGTGATCGGACGCAAGACACTGGAACTGATGCACACCAACCACCTCCCCACCGAACTGCTCCCGTACGAGTTGCTCGGCCTTCCGGTGCCGGGCATGGGTTTCGGACTCGGCTCACGGGTGATGGTCGACGTTGCCGCATCCGCCGGCACGGGGTCGGTGGGCGAATATGGATGGGCCGGTGCCGCCAAGACCTACTACTGGGTCGATCCTGCCGAGGAACTCGTGGGCGTGTTCATGTCGCAGTACATGACCGGCATGCTGCTCCCCGAACGCGACTTCCGGTCGCTCGTCTATCAGGCCATCGACGACTGATCGACCGCCACCACGATCGCATCGATCACCCGGTCGAGGATCTGCTCGGACGTCGCCACGTTGATTCGGGCGAATCCTGCACCGTTGGCCCCGAACTGAGGCCCGCTCGACAACGCAACGCCATACCGTTCGAGCAAGTGTGCCGCCGGGTCGTCACCGAGACCCGTCGCACCGAAGTCCAGCCAGCCGAGGTACGTCGCCTGGGGCGTCTCGAAGCGCACCGCTGGCGCATCGGCGGCCAGGCGGCGCTCGAGTTGCTCGAATCTCGCCCGGATCGTGCGCCGAGCCGCCTCGAGCCAGTCGTCGCAGACGGTCCACGCCGTGATCGAGCCGACGACTCCGAGCGTGCTCGGCGAACCGTGCAGATGGCCCGGCATCGTGGCCAGCTGCTCCAGTAGTGGCGCGTGATCGATGTGTGCAACAGCCGTGCGGAGCCCAGCCAGGTTGAACGTCTTGCTCGCAGAGCCGAGGGTGACCAGACGACCTCGGAATCGCTCGTCGGCGATCGCGAGCGGGCGATGCACTAGCCCCGGGATGAACCAGCTCGCCCCAGATCTCGTCGGTGATCACGAGCAGGTCGTGGCGATCTGCGACATCGGCGACCGCGGCGATTTCCTCGTCGTCGAACACGCGACCAGTCGGATTGTGGGGATTGCAGAACAGGATCACCTTCGTGGTGGCATCGATTGCTGCCTCGAGACGATCCGGCGAGATCCGCCAACCGTTGGAGTCGAGCGGCACGTCGACTCGCCGCCGGCCGCTGTCGGCGATCGCATCGAGGAACGGGTAGTAGATCGGCGTGAACACCACGACCCCGTCGCCACGATCCGTGGTGTTCCACAACGCCACTTCGAGTGCGTGCAAGGCGCTGGTGAACGCCCGCAATCCCGCAACGTCGGGGCGCCACCCATGCCGACGGTGCTGCCAGTTCGCATACGGCTCGAACAGCTCCCCGGAAAACGGTCCGTAGCCCAGGTCGCCCCGCTTCGCATGACCCGCAATCGCATCGAGTACCGCCTGGGGTGGGTCGAAGTCCATGTCGGCCACCCACGCCGGCGTGACCGACGGGCCGTGCCTGGTCCACTTCACACCGACTCGCGCTCGACATCGTTGCTCGTCGACCGTCAGCAGGCCATCGGGGTCGATCATCGCATCACGGTAGTTCGCTGTGGAACGGCACATCGGACACGGTGATCGGGAGGTGAGGAGCCCTCCCGGTTCCCCGCCGTTCTCGTGAACTCGTGTCGGAATAGTTCCGACACGAGTTCACGAGAACGGTTTTGGGGGCGGGGTCAGCGCATGGATTCGTCGCGGATGCGCTTCTTGCTGGCGGCCCAGCTGCAGATCGGGCACGTGGCCAGGTCGTGGCGGCGCGCCGGGCAGTACTCGCGGCCGAAGAAGATGATCTGCAGGTGGCGGTCGTTCCAGGTCTCGATCGGGAACACCGCCTTCAGGTCGGCCTCGGTGCGCTCGACGGTGGTGCCGTTCGACAGTCCCCACCGCTCGGCCAGGCGGTGCACGTGAGTGTCGACGGCGAATGCCGGAACACCGAAGGCCTGCGACATCACGACGCTCGCCGTCTTGTGGCCGATGCCCGGCAACGACTCGAGGAACGTCCAGTCACCGATGACCTCGCCTCCTGCGTCGACGATCATGTTGGCAGCCAACCAGAGGTTCCTCGCCTTGGTCGGCGCCAAACCGACCTCGCGAATCAACGCCAGGATCTGATCGGGATCGAGCGCTGCCATCTGCTGTGGCGTGCCGGCGACGTCGAACAGGGCCGGGGTGATCTGGTTGACCTTCTTGTCGGTGGTCTGCGCCGACAGCGCCACGGCAACCAGCAGCGTGTACGCGTCGGTGTGGTCGAGCGGGATCGGCGTCTCCGGATACAGCTCGTCGAGGATCTCGCCGATTCGTTCGGCCTTCTCTGCCCGTTTCATCCCGGCACGCTACGGGTGTCGAGACCGCGATGGGTCAGTGCAGCAGTCGCCCGTCGAGCAGGTGCAGCACACGATCGACCCGATCGAGAAGACGCTCGTCATGGGTGGCAACCAGGACGGCTCCACCGTTTCGGGCCACGCCCACCAGGCGCTCCATCACATCGTCCGCATGGCGCTCGTCCTGGTGCGCGGTTGGTTCGTCTGCGACCAGGAATGTTGGAGCGCAGACCACCGCTCGGGCAACCGCCACCCGTTGCTGCTCCCCCACGGACAACTCCACCGGGAGACGACCGCCGAGCTCGTCCAGGTCGAGGTCCTCGAACAGCTGGCGCTGAGCGAGGCCCCTCGAACCGCTCAGTCGAACTGCCAGCGCAACGTTCTGCGCTGCGGTCAGCTCTGGAATCAACCCGAGTTCCTGCGGCACCACGGCCAACTCACTCCATCCACGTGCATGGGCGGCCGCCCGCTCGACCACTCCTGTGTCCGGCTGCTCCCAGCCGGCGAGCAGGTTGAGCAGCGTGGTCTTTCCAGAGCCAGAGGGACCTGCGAGACCGACGACTTCCCCGACAGCGACCTCGAGCGACACCTCGTCGACGGCGTTCACCCGACCGGCGGGTGTGGCGAACCAGCGCGACGCCGCGCGAAGAGCGATCACCGGCTCGGTCGAGTCGTTCATGGTTGCTCGATCTCGATTCGATCGGACTCGGCATTCCATCGCAGGCGAACGCGGCCGCCAGGGAAGCGGTCGCGATACTCGGGCGGGAGTTGAAGTCGACCAGATCGGTCGATCACCGACAGCGGGTCGCCTCCGGCGGCCACCGTGGCAACGGCACCGTCGCGAAGCTCCACCACCTCGTCGACACGTCGGAGCACCCGTTGATCGTGCGTGGCGATGATCGTGGTCATCCCGTTTGCAGCGAGCAGGTCGATGGCGTCGAGCACGGCGTCGGTATTGATCGAGTCCAGTTGCGCAGTCGGTTCGTCGGCGATGACCAATCGGTGCCCTGCGACCGCCGCCCGTGCGAACGCCAGGCGTTGACGTTCGCCGCCCGACATCTGTGCCGGTCGCAGTCTCCGCCGGCTGTCGAGGTCGAGGGCCTCCAACCAACGGTTGACGAGGTCGACGTCGCCACGGTCGGGCACCATTCGTGCGAGCTGCAACTCGGCTGACAGGTGACTGAACAGGTTGTCGCTCGGCCGCTGGTACACGTGCGAGATCATCGACGCTCGCGCCGTGGCCCGCCGGCGCTCCGAGAGCCTCCAGAGATCGACCCCGTCGAGCGTGACGACCCCGGCAGTGGGCCGATCGAGCCCAGCGAGCATCCGCAACAACGACGACTTCCCCGAGCCGGAGGGTCCGACGATCGCCACCGTGGTGCCCTCGTCGAACTGGAGATCGACACCTCGCACGGCCTGTACCCGACCGGATGCAGTCTCGTAGAGCTTGACCAATTGCTCGCATCGCAGCAGCACATCAGCCCCCATCGCGCACCACCGCCCCCGATGGCCGCCGGCTGCTGCGCCACTCGGACAGCCAAACGAGCGCCGCGACCCCCACGACTCCGGCGAGCGCCCCGGACACCAGCGGCGTCCAGTCGACGACGACCTCCACCTCGGGGGGGCGATCCGGTGCCGGATCGAATCGCGGCGCCAGCGCCCGCACGACGAGCGGTGCGGCGATCAGCCCTGCGCCGACGGACACGACGAGCACGGCCCCCAACTCGAGCGCAGACACCAGCGCAGCACGAGCCGTCGACAACCCCATCGATCGGACGATCACGCCGGTCAGTGCGCTACTGCGTCGGCGGGCCGCGAGAAACAAGCCCATGGCGACAAGCGCAGCAGCGCCCGCAGCGACCCCGATCACACCGAGAAAGCCAAGCGCGGAACGGGTCGCAACGATCGACGGGCTCTGCCGCAGTTCCACCTCGGAGACGACGTCGCGAACGCGCACGCCCGCGCGCTCCAACGATGCCGTCAGCTCCTCAGCCGTCGCCTGCGACACGGCGATCCTGCGGAACCGCTCGAGCGGTGAACGAGCCTCCTCGTCACCGAGCGACACATGGGCGTCGATGGCATCAGCCGACGCGAGGACGCTGATGTTGCGATTTCCCGCCGCCGGAAAGCCGCGTACCGTCGCGACCACGCGGTACGGGTACGTCCGCCCCAGTCCGAAGCCGCCTGATTCGGGGACCGCCTCACCCTCGATTGCGATCACCGGAATCGACTGATCGGAGGGTCCGGCGAGCAACTCGAGCGCATCGTCGACATCGATGCCGAACTCGTCCGACCAGGTCACGGCATCGGCATAGCTCGATGGATCGATCGCAATGATGCGTGCGGCAACATTCCCCGGCGTCAGCCGAGTGTCGGACTCCCGGATCAGCGTTGTCGAACCTGGCGCCCGAAACCCGGGCGGGAGCGGATCGAGGAGGACCGCTGACGACACTCCGCCGACGCTGGTGGCGAGCTTCACATCCACCGTGCGGTCCAAGGTGGAGATGATCGCCAATGCGAAGACGATCAACCCGATGCCGAGTCCGAGCGACCCGGCGACCAGTCGGACGGCGAGCGACCCCGACCCCAGCCGTCGTGAGGCCAAGAAGACCTCGACCGGCAGCCGATCGAAACCACGCGCCCCGATTCGCACGAGCCAGGCAAGACCGGCGACGAGCACCAGAACGACCGAGGCGATCACCAGCACCGGAAGCGCGACAACGACCAGGTCGAGCGATGTGTCACCAGCTGCGGTCGTGCGCCGAACCTGCGCCCACGAAATCGCCGTGGCCACGACGAGCACCGCCAGCAGAACGCGTCCAACGGCGCCGACGGTCTCGCGACTCAGCGATGTCAGCGTGCGCGCCCCCAATACGCCGGCGGTCACCGATGCCACCAACAGCGATCCCAGCGCGGTGACTCCGATTGCAGTCCACGGCAGGACGGAAGCGTCAGCACCCGTCGCCGGCCCGAGCCACCAGGGTCCGAGCACCGCCATCGCTGCCCCGATCCCGGCACCGACGACCATCGGGAGCGCCAGTTGCGCAGCGACGCGGGCAGTCATCGCGAGCCAGCGCTCCCCCTCGCTGGCCAGCAGACGGAACTCCGAACGTCGCCGCTCGACAAAGAAGGCACCCACTCCGAACACCGCTGCCAACCCGACGGCCAGGCCCAGCGCCCGCGACGATGCGAGCGGTGCCTCGAGCCGTCTGGCCGCAGATTCGACACCCGCCGTCGTCTCGAAGAGGTCGGTCGCCAGCACCGCTCGGCGTTGCTCGCCGGTTGCCACCCCCGCCAGTGCCTCGGCCAGTGGTCCAGGAGTGACGAGCGCACGTTCCAGCTCGCGCAGTTCTGCGCTGAGGCCGATCAATTCGCCGAATGTCGTCGGGGTCGAGATGAGCGGCGCCCTCCAGCGCAGGACGCCCGACAGATCGCTCTCGAGCAGGGTCCGCTCCTCGGTGAGGATCAGTTCGGCATTCGGCTGGTTGAACGCAGCAACGTACAGCGGCAGCAGTTCGGGTGGGACCGACGACCAGTAGTCGCCGACGACGGCGTCCGGGTCGACCGACCAGAGTGGCTCGTAGAGCCCCACCACTCGGAACCCGGCGTCACCGCTCGTTCCATCGCTGAGGTCGTCCCAGGCCGCATCGTCGATGGTTCCCGCGTCGAAGACGACGACATCGCCCAACTCGGCTCCGAGACGGTCGGCAAACCACGTGCTGATCCAGACTCCGTCCGACGTGTCGTCGAGTTGCGCGCGAATCTCTGCTGCCTCGATCGCTCCCTGCTGGCTGAAGAGCCGTGCGACCGGTCCGGTTCGGTCGAGCGGCGGCGGCCCGACCGAGATCGCCCCAGTGAAGGTGTGTGCGCTGCGAGTGACCGAGCCAACGTCGGAAATCTTGCCGAGCGCATCGGTGACCGCAGCGTCAGCGGCCGCTGCGGTACTCGACGAGAACTCGGCCTCGATCGCGATGTCGACGCCGTTTCGGCTGAGCGACACGTCGGCGACCGATCGGCGTGTCAGGTCGTCGGCACTCGCAGTGCGCCACACGTCGACCGAACCGACCAGGAACACCGGAGCGGCAAAGGCGAGGACCAGCGCGGCAGCGAGCGACCACCCCGACCACGCAACAGCAAGCCATCGGAGCGCGGCACGGCGTTGCAGGCCACGAAGACGCATGACCCCATCGGCCCCCACCTCCGGCACCGTACTGTGGTCAGCGCCGTCCGTTGCGGTGATCGAGCAAGTCGTCCAGCAGCTGCTGGTTCGTCGCAGCAATCGGGGTACGCCGTGCGGCGTGGTCGACCACAACCAGATCCCGCCCGAGCGCGTCGACCACCACTCCCCCGGCCTCCCGCACCACGAGCATCGCGCCGAGGTAGTCCCAGACACCGTGTGCGTCCGGGCTCATGTCGACGAACCCGTCGAACGAGCCGCCGGCGACCGCACAGATGTCGAGCGCTGATGCCCCCATCGCACGGAACTGGCGCCAGCCATAGTGATGATCGGCCAGCCCACTGATCGCCACGATGGCGTCATCGAGCGACACCGCCGACCCGATCCGAATCGACTCGCCGTTGCACCTCGCACCACCCCCCGCAGTGGCCGTGTAGCGATCGCCAGTCGCCAGGTTGGTGACCATCGCCGCGACGGCGGCCCCGTCGACCACCAGGCACAACGACGTGGCGCACCACGGCAACCCGAGACTGGCGTTGGTGGAACCGTCGAGCGGATCGACCACGACCACGCCGTCGGCGGATGGTCCGGTGGGCGGGTGCTGCAGGCCACTCTCCTCCGACAGCACCGAATACCCGTCGGCCAGCAACGGGGCGACGCACACGTCGTCAACGTCGAGATCGACGAGATACTGGCCGGGTCGGACGCCAGACTCACCCCACTCGGTCGTCGAGCCCACAATGCGCGTCGTCGCGTCGCAAATCGAGGCGAACCGATCGAGCACCGAGCTGAATGGTTTGGCGGAGGGCATCACCAGGGACGGTAGTGTCCGATCTGCATGGCAGTGATCGACGTAGCAGGGTTTGTCGCCGATGTGAAGAGTCAGGCGATCGACCACGGGTTCCACGTCCACGACGAACGGCACTTCGTCGAGACCTATTCGTTGCGGCAGCTCTGGGAGGTCGACCTCCACCCAGAGGAAGCCTGCGCCGGACCGATCGACCTCCATCTGTCGCTCGATGTCGACCCGCGGGCGATGCTCGGATTCGAAGACGAGGTGATGAAGCTCGACGAGATCGACGACCCCCCACCGACCGGGTTCACGTTCCCGCTGCTGTTCACTTGGACCCTGCCACCCCTGCCCGATCCACCCGATCTGCTCGTGTTGGCCACCGACCTGGCAGGCATCGGCGGGATCGACCTCCCGGTGGAGGTGTCGGCCATCGATTCGTTCCCGAGCGTCACCGATGCGCCGGAACGAAGCCTGTCGATCGTGGCCAAGATGACCGTCGATCTCGCCGACGTCTACATGAACGTCGACGAGGCGATCGAAGCAGCGCTGCACCGCTGCAAACATGTCAGTCTGTACCTGCTCGAGGGCGCGCCGACGTGGCTCGACGAGTTCTGACCACCACCTCATCAACCGTCCCACCACCGTCACCTGGAGAGTCATGCGAGTTCATGAACTGATCGACATTCTCAGCGACCAACCCGCCGACGCAGAGGTGGAGCTGGCCGTGATCGCCCCCGTCGAGGAGGGCTCCGACGACATCACCGTCGACCGGTACTTCGTTGATGGCGTGCTGCCGTGGGAAGACGACGAGGACGACGACGACAGCGACGGCGACGTCACGATCTGGTTGGTCGGCGGCGAAGAACCCGACGTCAACGCCTTCCTCGACGCGATCGAACAACCAGACGCCTGACCCGTACACCGCGCACCGTTCGGCGAACGGTTCGACCTCGCCGCCGAGTGTGCGTTCAGTCCCAGTCGACCAGGTTGAGGTTGGCGATCCACGCGTCGCGAACGTCGAGCACGTCGGGCGCTGAGGTGCCGTCGACGGCTGCGACCGCCAAGCTCACCGTCGAACCGCCCGCGTCGGGCACCACGTCGAGCCCACACCAGCAGTCGAAGGGCTCGTGGAGGTACGTGTCGAGCCGGTACGGAGGCTCGTCGTCGAGCACTTCGCCGAGCCAGGACGCGACCACCAGCAGCGCTTCGAACGTCTCCACCGGGAGCGCCTCCACCGTGAACGATGGTGTGTCGCGTACGACGCGTCCGCGGGCGTCAGCTGCGAGGTCGCTCGGCCGAGGAGATTCCTGCTCGGCCGCACCCGCTGGTTCGGCGTGGATCGTGGGCTCGTCCAGCCCCCGGCTCCGCTGCTCGATGGCGCGCAGTGCTGTGGCAGCGGCCTCGTTGACGACACGCATCGCATGCTCGTCGCCACCGTGATCCGGGTGATGATCCTTGGCGAGCAACCGGCGAGCGGCGCGGACCTGATCCGCTGTGGCGTCGCGACCGACACCGAGCAGTTCGAACGGGTCCGCGGTCATCGGCGTCAGGTCTCGTCGTCGTCGGTGATCCAGTCGGCGCCAGCGCCCCAGCTGTCGTCGAAGACGACATCGCTGAGCGGCTTCCGCTTCAGCGCACCATGACGCCCCTCGGGCACCCCGATCGTGATGCACGCCGACAGCGCCACGTGGTCGGGAACCTCGAGCAACGCTCGAAGCTCGGTCTCCACCCCCAGGTGCCACATCGTGAGTGCGCCGCCATAGCCCAGCGCCCGAGCCGCCAGCAGCAGGTTCTGGCACGCGGGATACACCGACGCTCCCTCGTACGGCGAGGGATCCCGGTAGCGCTCGAGGCACACCAGGACCACCACCGGCGTGTCCTCGAACCGGTCGACATAGCGCTGCATCGAGTCGGCGAACCGCGACGGTCGGTAGCCGTCGCCTGTTCGTTTGGCGTTCCAGCCGGCCCGGAACGCCTCGCCGAGCAGCGCCTTGGCCTCGACGGCACGTGGGCCGTCGGTGAGCGTGAGGAACCGGAACGGCTGTCGGTTCGAGCCGGACGGCGCTCGTCCTGCGTGCCAGAGGATCGATGCGAGGTCGTCCTTCGCGACCGGCTCGTCGGTGTAGCGGCGGATCGCCCGCGTGGTGGCGAGCGCCTCCAGCAGCCCGATCGGCGGATCGCCCGCAGCGGTCACCTGCCGTGGAACTCGGGCTCGCGCTTCTCCATGAAGGCGGCAACGCCCTCGGAGAAGTCGGCGGTACGCAGCAGCGGGAGCAACTGCAGGTAGACATGGTGCACGTTCTGCTCGAACGTTTCGGTCTCGGCGGCTCGCATCATGCGCTTGATGGCTCGCACGGCGAGTGGGGCGTTCGATGCGACCTCAGCAGCCATCGACGCCACCCGGTCGGCGAAGTCGTCCGTGCTTGCCACGTGATTGACGAGACCCAACTCCAGCGCCTCATGAGCGGTGAGGGTTCGCCCCGTGAAAGCAATTTCTGCCGCTTTGGCGTAGCCGACCATTCGAGGCAGCAGCCAGGTGCCGCCGCTCTCGGGCACGATGCCGCGCTTGGCGAATCCGGGATTGAGTTTGGCCTTTTCGGACGCGATGCGAATGTCACAGCCGAGCGCGAGGTCGAATCCGTAGCCGGCCGACCCACCGTTGAGCGCACAGATCGTGGGGGTGTCGATGTTGTGCAGCACGACAGGCGGCGCCGAGCGCAGGTCGAATTCGGTGCTCACACTGCCGTCGCCGCCACCGAGGTTTCCAAGACCGCCCTTGGGGCCGGCCATCTGCGCATTGAGGTCGAGGCCGGCACAGAACGCTCGGCCCGATCCGGTGAGCACGATGCAACGCACATCGGGGTCGTGGTCGGCGCGCAACAACGCCTCGCTGATCTGCGTCAGCATGGGTCCCGAGATGGTGTTCATCCGCTCGGGAGCGTTCAGGGTGAGGGTTGCGACATGGTCGGCGACCTCGTACAGCACCTCCGAGTCGCCAGCTGGGCGCTCGTTTTCGTCGGTGCTCATGCCGGCAGATCCCGTGGTTCGTTCACAGTCCCGTCACGGTAGTTGCTTCCATTCGTGACCGACGACACGTACAATGCGACTTCCTTATGTATGTGGGCATCCCGCCCACATCCTGACAAGGGGGAGAAACCCACAACATGCGAACATCACGCACAAAGCGCGTCGGTGCGCTGTTGGTCGGCCTGACCCTCGTTGCAGCCGCCTGCGGCAGCGACGACGACAGCAGCAGCGACGACGGCGCAGCGACCACCGAAGCCAGCGAATCCACCGAGGCTCCCGAGTCCACCGAAGCTCCCGAGTCCACCGAAGCTCCCGAGAGCACCGAAGCAGGCGACGACATGGAGGAGGGCGCAGGCGAAACCGTCGAGGCCGCCCCGACGTGCGAGGGCGAAGGCGATGGCGTTCTGAACATCGCCACCGTCCTGCCCGAGACCGGCAACCTGGCCTTCCTCGGCCCGCCCGAATTCGCCGGCGCCGAACTCGCCATCCAGGAGATCAACGAAGCCGGCGGTGTCCTCGATGCCGACGTCACCCTCGACCAGGGCGACTCCGGCGACACCACCACCGACATCGCCAACCAGACCGTCGACCGTCAGCTCGCTGCCGGCGCCGACGCGTTCATCGGCGCCGCATCGTCGGGCGTGTCGTTCACGTTCATCGACAAGCTCGTCGAGAACTGCAAGATCCACTTCAGCCCGGCCAACACGTCGCCGGACTTCACCACGTACGCCGACGACGACCTGTACTTCCGTACCGCTCCGTCCGACGTGCTCCAGGGCCGCGTCCTTGCCGACCTGATGGTCGAAGAGGGCGTCACCACCGCCTCGTTCATGGCGCTGCAGGACCCGTACGGTGAAGGACTGCTGCAGTACTCCACCGAGCCGTTCGCGGATGCCGGTGGCGAAATCGTCGAGCAGTTCACCTACGACCCGCAGGCCGCTGAGTTCTCGGCCGAAGTCGACCTCGTCGTGTCGGGTGACCCCGAAGCGCTCGTGATCATCGGCTTCGAGGAGACCTCGAGGATTCTGACGTCGCTGTTCGAAGCCGGCTTCACACCCGAAGCAGGCAAGCAGATCTTCCTCGTCGACGGCAACGTCGGCAACGCACTCGGCGAGCAGCTGCCCGCCGGGTCGATGGAGGGCATCCGGGGCACGCTCCCGGCCGCCGAGATCACCGGTGACTTCCAGGATCGCCTCCTGGCCGTCGACGGCGACCTGATCGACTTCAGCTACGGTCCCGAGACCTACGACGCCATCATCATCACGGCACTCGCCGCCCAGATCGCCGGGAGCGACAACCCGGCGGCGATCGCCGCAGCGATCAACGGCGTGACCCGCGACGGTGAGGCGTGCGAAGACTTCGCATCGTGCAAGGAGCTGATCGACGCTGGGACCGACATCGACTACAACGGACCTTCGGGCCCGCAGGAGTTCGGCCCCGAAGGTGAGCCGACCGAGGCCAGCTTCAAGATCCTGACGTACGACTCGGACAACATGGTCGAGGCTGGTGTCCCGACCGAGTTCCGCTTCGCACAGATCTGATCTGACGACGCCTGAACATCAGGCTCGATTCGTGCGAGCCTGAATGAAGAGAACCTTGGAGCGGGGCCACCTTCGGGTGGTCCCGCTTCGCGTCCCGGTTGCCTTCGACAGGCGCGGCAACGACGCAAGTGCCTCCCGTGGGTGGGTAGGCGCGTGCTCGGGTCGCTCCGTGGCGCGATGGGGCTGGCGGGTGTGCTCAGCGAGCCTTGGCGAGGGTGCCGAGGTACAACTCGATCACCTTCGGGTCCTTCAGCAGGTCGGCGCCGCTGCCGGTGTACGCATTGCGACCCTGGTCGAGCACGTACCCGCGGTCGCAGATCGACAGGCAGCGAGCAGCGTTCTGCTCGACCATGATGATCGACACGCCAGTGGAGTTGACCTGCTTGACACGGTCGAAGACCTGATCCTGGAGCACCGGCGACAATCCTGCGCTCGGTTCGTCGAGGAGCAGCACCGAGGGCTCCATCATCAACGCCCGACCCATGGCGAGCATCTGACGCTCACCGCCGGACAGT
The DNA here is from genome assembly GCA_963793335.1 of Ilumatobacteraceae bacterium. Classification (GTDB taxonomy): domain Bacteria; phylum Actinomycetota; class Acidimicrobiia; order Acidimicrobiales; family Ilumatobacteraceae; genus Sva-07. The sequence goes on from CAWBZS010000009.1 coordinate 15,936, forward strand.
GATCCGGCACGCTGGTCGATGCGCTCGCCGAGGCGAGGAAAGATGTCGACCACGGTGTCGATCATGGCGTCGACCCCGGACTTGCGGAGATAGCCGCCCATCTCGAGGTTCTCGCGAATGGTCAGCGAAGGAAACACGTTGTTGTTCTGCGGCACGTATCCGATGCCTCGGGCGACGAGGAAGTTCGCCTTCTTGCCCGTGACGTCCTCGCCCCGGTACCAGACCTTGCCCTCGGTGACCTTGATCAGTCCGAACAACGCCTTCAACATCGTGGACTTGCCGGCGCCGTTGGGACCGATGATGCCGATCAGTTCGCCGTCGGCGAGTTCGAGATTGGCGCCGTTCAGGATGTTCACGCCGGGCACGTAGCCGGCGATCACCTCGTCGACGTGGATCAGCGGCTCAGCCATCGGTGTCACCTGCCTCGTCCTGGGCGGCCGGCTCGGCGTCGGCCGCCGACACCTCCGGGGCGCTCGGCTCAGCGGCGAACGCAGCGTGGGACGAGCCGAGATAGGCGTCGACGACCGCAGCGTTCTCACCAATGGATTGCGGCGGACCCTCGGCGATCACGGTTCCTTCGGACATCACGATCACCCAGTCGGAGATGTCCTGCACGACATCCATGTCGTGTTCGACGAACACCACCGAGATTCCCTCGGAACGCAGCCGCTTGACATGGCCGAGCAGCGACTGCGTGAGCGCTGGGTTGACACCGGCCATCGGCTCGTCGAGCATGATCAGACGCGGCTGAGCCATCATCGCACGGGCCATCTCCAACAGCTTTCGCTGGCCGCCGGACAACGCTCCGGCGAACTCGTCCTTCATGTGCGTCATGTTGAATTCGTCGAGGACCTGCAGCGCTCGTTCTTCCACACCGCGCTCCTGTCCTCGCCAGCCGTTGAGGAGCGCTCGCCACATCGACTCGCCGGTCTGCGCCTGTGCCGCAAGCATCATGTTGTCGATCACGGTCATCTTCGCCAGGACCTTGGTGAGCTGGAACGTGCGCACCATTCCGTGCGCCGCGAGTTCGTACGAAGGCACCCCCGTCGTGGTCGCACCGTCGAAGTTGACGATGCCGCTGTCCGGTGTGTCGAAGTTGGTCAGCAGATTGAAGAACGTGGTCTTGCCGGCCCCGTTGGGCCCGATCAGCGCAGTGATCGCCCCACGTTGCACCTCCACGTGCTCGACGTCGACCGCTCGGAGCCCGCCGAACGAACGGCTCACGTCGGTGGCGACCAGGATCGGATCCGGCTTGGCAGCTCCGGGTGTGCGTTCCACATCGTCGAACATGCCGAGCGCCGGGTTGTCCCAGTCACGCTGCATGGTCGATGCCCCACCGCCGCCTGACGTGTGGCCCAACTCGACGCCGCCGGCGCCATCAGCGCCGAGATCCTTGCTGTGGTCACTTGCGGTCATCGATCGCAATCTCTCTCTTGTCGCCGAGTATGCCCTGGGGTCTGAACACCATCAGCAGCACCAGGGTGAGTCCCACCAGCATGAAGCGTACGGGACCGACCTGGGAGCGGTCCATCAGCCAGTCGGGCATGATGCCATTGTCGATCAGCTCGATCAGGATGTTCTCCGCGAACGACAGGATCACCCAGAACAGCATGGCCCCCAGGACGGGGCCCCAGACGCGTGCGAGGCCACCGAGGATGGCTGCAGTCAGGGCGAAGAACGTCTGCTGGGTGGCGTAGTTGTCGGGCTGCACCGAGTTCTGTTGGACCGCATAGAAGATGCCGGCCAGCGTGCCGAACGAGCCGCCCAAGATCAGCGACTGCATCTTGAACCGAAAGACGTTCTTGCCGAGTGCGGTCGCGGCGTCTTCGTCTTCTCGAATCGAGCGAAGCACCCGACCCCAGGGACTGGTGACCAGCTTCCAGACGAGCAGCACCGACAGCAGCACCAGGCCCCAGCCGACGATCAGTTCCCAGAGGTCGGCGCCGCTGAACTCGAGATTGATCCGCCCGAACAGCCGAAACCCGTAGGTGGCGGTGTTGTTGAGCGGGTTCCAGTCCTGGAAGCTGTTGGCGAATCCGTTGATGCCGTTCGATCCACCGGTGATGTCGCTGAGCGTGGCGGCGCGCACGATCAATCGAATGATCTCACCGACTGCGATCGTGACGATCGCGAGATAGTCGGCTCGAAGTCGCAAGGTGGGGAGCCCGAGCAGGATGCCGAGCACGACACCGGCGAGCATGCCGACGATGATGCCGACCCACAGCGGCGCACCCATGGTCGACGTGGTGATACCGACGCCGTAGGCGCCCGCAGCCATGAACGCGACCTGCCCGAAGTTCAGCAGTCCGGTGTACCCGAAGTGCAGGTTCAGCCCGATTGCGGCGAGCGCGAAGATGATCGCCTGCTGCGAGATGCCCGACCGGAAGGCGTTGGAGATGATTGCATCCCAATCCATGGCTATCCGATCCGTTCCTTGCGCCCGAAGATGCCTTGTGGTCGCACCATCAGGATGACGATCATCACGAACAGGGCCCCGACGTTCTTCAGCTCAGGAGCGACCCACAGCGTGGCCATGAACGTGAACACGCCGATGACCAGACCGCCGACCATCGCACCGAAGTCGGTTCCGAGACCGCCGAGCGTGACCGCGGCGAACACGAGCAGCAGCAGCTGTTGGCCCATCAGCCAGTTGATCTGGCTGTTGAGACCGAAGAAGATCGCGCCGGCGGTCACGAGCGTGCCGCCGACGAACCACACGGTGGTGACCACGCGATCGACGTCGATACCGGTCGATGCTGCAAGGTCGTTGCTGTCGGCAACGGCGCGCATCGCCTTGCCCATCTTGGTCATCCGCAGCGCCAGCGCCGTGCCGACCAGCAGCGCACTGCCGATGATGATGATCAGCAGCTCCTTGGGAAGCACGTCGACCGGGCCGATCGAGAACAGGATGTCGGTCTGCACGGCGTACTGCTCGTACGGTCGCGAGCGCTCACCGAACAGGAACAGGAAGAAGAACCGCAGGAACAGCGCCAGGCCGATCGAGATGATCATCATCGCGGTGAGGCCGATGCCCCGCTTCCGCAGCGGACGCCACAGACCGATGTCGAGTCCGGCGGAGCCCAGTCCACCCACGACGAAGGCGATCAGCGCCGCCGGTATCAGGCTGATCCCCAGGATTGCGTTGAAGAAGTAGGCGACCAACGCTCCGAACACGATCTGTTCCGACAGCGCGAAGTTGACCAGGCCGGTCGTGCCGTAGATCAGCGACAGTCCGATTGCACACAGGCCGATGATCAGCCCGAAGATGATGCCTTCGAACAGCAACCGGGTCGCTCTCGTGAGCAGACCATCGCTCTCTTTGTCGCGTGCTGCGCTGGCCGCGTCACCTTCAGCCAGGTTGAACAGCACCCTCGTTGGCTGATCGGCACGAGCTTCGATCGGCAGTTGCTGCTTGTCGGCCCGGACGAGCTCGATCCCTTCCGGGAGCGTGTCGATCTCGATCTCGACGGCGTACGAACCAGGTCCCGGGAGCGGCACGCTCACGAAACCCGTCGCGTCGGACGTGGCTCGACCGACTTCGTCGCCGATCGTCTCGATCTCGCGGTCGACGATCACGGCCTCGAAGACACGGATTTCTGTGCCCTCGACCGGCAGACGTTCCGCTGTCGGGTCCTCGGGCCTGGCCAGCAACGTGGTCTCGACCGATTCACCAGACTGCGCCGACGCGAACGGTGATGGCACCAACGCGAAGATGCCGACAACTGCGAGCAGCACGCCCAACAGCGCAAGTCTCCGGCGCCCGCCTTCCCTGGGTTCTCGCATAAGGCTGCGAGCTTAGATCGTTTGCCCGGCTGCGAACGCTATTGCCGGGTCTCCGCCTGTTTCCGTTGTGTGAACTGTCCCGGCGACGGTCGGCTCGATGGCTCGCTGGATCATTTGCACCGTGATCGCCCACAGGGCCGTGGCGCCTGCGACGTGCGCTGCGACCAGCGTCGCCGGGATGTTGTTGAAGTACTGGACGTAGCCGATCCCGCCCTGCAGCACCGCGACGAACATCCACGTGGTGATCACGCCCGACAGGCGTGCGTACAGTACAGCGTCCCGACGGACCACCACCACGACTGCGAGGAACACCGCCACCGCAACCCACACCGTGACACTGTGGATCTCGGCCACCGTCGAGATGTCGAAGCCGTAGCGGCGGGCGGTCTCGTCACCAGCATGGGGTCCCGCTCCCGTGACGACGGTGCCCGTGACCAGTGCAGCCGCCATCAACGCCCCGAACGCTGCGAGCAGCCAGCTCAGCATCGGGGTGACACCAGCGGACGCACGAGCCGCTCGCCCGCGCATCACCGGTTCGGGGCGGGCACGACGGATGGCGAGCAGGCCAAATCCGATCGACACCATCGCCAGCAGGAAGTGCGATTGGACCAGGAACGGGTGCAGATCACCCATCACGGCGAATCCCCCGACGACACCGTTGCCGAACACCGACAGCAGCACGGCGATCGAGGGCACCTTCAGACCCGTGCGGCGTGGCCGCACCCGGAACGCACCGATCGCCATCAAGATCGTGGGGATGCCGACGAGACCGCTGATCAGGCGATTGATCTGTTCGATGGCGGCGTGGGTGCTCGAGACATCGATGAACCGTTCGTTGTTGCAGTTCGGCCAGTCATCGCAGCCGAGACCGCTCCCGGTGAGTCGCACGACTGCGCCGGCCACCGTGAGGAAGCAGACACCGGCAACCGTGATGATTGCAATCTGTCGATATCGCCGCAGCGACATCGTGAGCCTCGGGCGAGAGGGACCCTCGTGTTCCATGGTGGCCCCAGGATATGACTAGCGTCGGCCTGGTGCTGAGTTCGTTCGACGACTTTCCGATCCATCAGACGTCACACCCGGTCGCGCAAACGGCCACCAGCGACATCAACCACTACGACCGGTACTTCTTCAACGGATGCACCAGCGACGCCAGTCTCTTCTTCGCAGCGGCCGTCGGGTTGTACCCCAACCGGCACGTGGTCGATGCGTCGTTCAGCGTCGTCGTCGAGGGCGGCACCGATTCGGCGCGTCAGATCAGCGTGCACGCCTCGGGTCGCGCCCCCGCTGATCGAGCCGACGCGAACAAGGTCGGCCCGATCGAGGTGGAGGTGCTCGACCCGCTCCACGCGCTGCGCCTGACCGTCGACGCTCCCGAGCAGGGTCTCCGCGCCGATCTCACCTTCGTGCGTCGCACGGTGCCGATCGAGGAACCACACTTCTTCCAGCAGGTGGGCATGCGCGTGACGTTCGACTACACGCGTCTCACCCAGTTCGGCTCCTGGGAAGGCTGGCTCGAGGTCGACGGTGTCCGTCACGAGCTCGTGCCAGGCGACACCCTCGGCTGCCGGGATCGCTCGTGGGGCGTTCGCCAGGTGGGCGAACGCTCGGCCACGGGCGCACCGGTCGCCGATCCACAGTTCTTCTGGCTCTGGGCACCGGTCAACTTCGGAACGTTCGCCACACACTTCGACGTCAACGAGCTGTTCGACGGAAAGCGTTGGCACGAGAGTGCCTTCATCGCTCCGGCGGTCGGGCCCGACGGCACCGGCCCGACCGAAGCGATGCGCACGGTCGACTATCGAGTGCACTGGCGCCCGGGGACACGCACTGCTGAGTCCTTCGAGATGACGATGACCCCATGGGATGGCGACGCCACCACCATCCTCCTCGAACCGCTCTTCGAGTTCCAGATGGCCGGGCTGGGCTACCTCCATCCCGAATGGGGCCATGGCGTGTGGAAGGGCGAAATGGAGGTTGGCGGCGAACGCTGGGACCTGCCGGTCGACGATCCCACCGCGATCGATCGGTTGCACGTGCAGTCGATCGTGCGGGCCACCACGTCGGGCGGGATGGGAGAGCACCGCGGCATCGGCATCCTCGAACAGCTCGCGATCGGGCGCCACGACCCGACCGGCCTGAGCGGGATGCTCGACGGCTGGAGCGGCTGACTCAGGTGTGACGGATGCTCATCCCGCCGTCGACGACGATGGTGGCCCCGTTGACGAAGCTCGAGCTCGGCAGGCACAAGTTGAGCGTCATGTGCGCAACCTCCTCCGGCAGTCCATAGCGACGCACCGGGACCCGTCGACGGGCGTAGGTGGCCTTCGCGTCGTCGGGAATCACGGCGGTCATCCCGGTGTCGATGGGACCAGGGCAGATGCAGTTGACCGTGACCCCGTGCCGTCCCAGCTCGACGGCGAGGCTGCGTGTGAGACCGGTGACCCCCGCTTTCGATGCGGCATAGGCAGCGAGACCGCCGGTGGCGACGACGGCTTCGGTGGACGCGATGTTGACCACCCGTCCCGCTCCGGACTCGATCAGGTGAGGGAGCGCCGCACGAACGAGGCGTGCGTGGGCGGTGAGGTTGACGTCGATCGTCCGCGCCCAATGGTCCTCGAACTCGGCCTCGTCGCCGAACGCTGAGCTGACCAACGACACTCCGGCATTGTTGACGACGATGTCGAGGCGCCCGCCCCACGACGCGGCGTCCTCGGCCAGCGTCCGCACCTGCGCCGGGTCGGCCACGTCGCAGACGACCCCGACGACGGCATCGATTCCGTGTACGGAGGCGATCTCGTCGACGACGACGCCCACCCGTTCCGCTCCGAGATCGGCCACGACGACACGAGCACCCTCGTCCGCGAAGAGGTGGGCGGTGGCACGACCCATGCCACTGGCCGCTCCCGTGACGATTGCGACGCGGTCGGCGATCGACCGAGACAGCGACGTCAGGCGGCGGGTGCCGGCCATCAGCTCGCCGACCAGCGCTGCGTTCCGCCCATGCCGTACGCGTGCAGGATCAGCGCTCGTTCGGGCGTGATCGCAAGAAAGGCGGTCTCTGGGGAATGCTCCGGGCCTCCGGGCGCGAACGCGTCGAGGTCGTAGTCGAACACCCCGCCCCACATCCGCCGCTTGGTGTCGAGGTCGGTGAACAGGGTCGATGCGCCCCAGATCTCCACTCCGTCACCCGCAGCGGTGACCTGCCAGTGCATCGCAATGTCGGGATGGTGAGCCACGTTGCGTGCCTTGACCGACGTGGCGCCGATCATCACCCAGCAGGTGTCGTTCTCCCAGCACGGGTGCACCGGCACGACGTCAGGTTTGCCGTCGGCGCCCACCGAGGCGAGATGCGCCCACGGGCTGAGCGCGGTGGCGAACCGCTTCACCTCGTCGAGGCTCACACGTTCGGGCAGGCTGGTCCGGTCGCTCATGACCGAACCGTACTCACGGCCTGACCTCGTAGAACGAGTTCACCGAATGATCGACGTCGAGCGTGCGGAAGCCACCGAATCCTGCGGCCGACGCCATCTCCCTCGCCGCGACTCGGGCAGCCCCAGGGTGCCGAGGCCCGCCCCGTCCGGAGCCGACAGCGCAGACGACATGCACGACAGCACACTGATGCCGTACATCAGCGGCGCCATCGGGTTCTTGGCGACGTTCTCGGCGAAGGTCTCGCGACCCTTGATGTCGACGAGCAGCCACGTACCGTCAGGCGCCAGCGAGCGCGCGATCGCATCGATCATCTCCTGCGGGTGGGTCATGTCGTGGATGCAGTCGAACGTGGTCACGAAGTCGACCGAGTGGTCGTCGGGCAGCGGCTCGTCGCGCGGATCGACGAAGCGCACGTTGTCGGCACCCGCCTCCAGTCGGCGATGCTCGGCTCGCTCCAGCGCGTACTGCGAGATGTCGTAACCGACGAACCGGCTGTTCGGGAACGCGTCGGCGAGCAACAGGATCGCTCCCCCGGCGCCGCACCCGATGTCAGCCACCGTGATGCCCGCCTCGAGCCGCTCGACCATCCCGTCGAGCGTCGGCAGCACGGTGGGGATCAGGTGATGACGATTCCACGGCTCGAAGCTCCGCTCGATACCGACCGCACCTTCGGGTCCGTGACTGTCGTAGTCGTGGCCGAGGCCGGTCCGGAAGCTGTCGGGCATCGCTTCCAACGCGGCCATGGTCTGCGGAAAGCGGTGGAACATACCCATACCGAACGCTGGGTGATCGGGTGACGCCAGCACCGCAACGGCCTCCGGCGTGAGCCAGAACCGTTCGACATCGGCGCCGGTGTCGTCGTCGATCCCGTCGACCGCCACCAGCTTGGCGGCGGCCTGGTTGTAGACCCACTCGCGCACCCAACGCTCGTCGAGTCCGGTGCGCTCGGCCAGTTCCACCGTGGTGATCGGTTCGTCGGCCGCTGCGAGTGCGGCGTACAAGCCCAGCTTGTCGCCCAGGTGGATCATGCCCGCGGTGACCGCCCCGCTGAGCTGGGTGAACACCGAGAAGGAATAGAACTTCAAGCGATCGGGATCAGCTACGTCTGCCATGGCCTCGACGGTAGATCGCCGACGGCCGCGGATCGTCAGCGCGTGCGTTCGTCTGCAGGGAGATGTTCGAGATCGCTGAGCTTCGTGAGCGAGAACGAGAAGCCGTCTTCCAACTCCATTGCCTCCACCCGGCTCACCGACGAGTGCCCGAGCACGAACCGGTCCCACTCCCATGGCGTGGGCTCGAGCCCGAGGAGATGTCCGATCGTGACCGAGTTCGTACCAGCGTGGGCGACCAGAGCGATGCGTGCACCGGGTTCGGCGATCGTCCACACGGGCAGCTCGGCATCGGAGCGGATCACCCCCCGATCAGCCAGGAACGACGATGCCCCCGACCTGATCCGCGTCACGAAGTCACGAACCGACTCGCCGCCCTCGAGCCCGTTCCACCGCTCGTGGGACACTCGCCCCTTCAGCTCGGCGAACGCTTCCGCTGCCTTCTCTGCAGGAGTGCCGTGCCACATCGGGTCTCGGATCTCCTCCAGCCAGGGATCGATGGTCTCGGTGAACCCCAACGCATCGAGCAACGGTGCCGCGGTCTGGCGTGCGCGCACCAGCGGCGACACGAGGATCTCGTCGAAGGTCTGCCCGCGCAGCGACTCGGCCAACTGCGCAGCCTGATGCACTCCCCGATCGGTGAGGGGAGGGTCGACCACCGCTCGTCCGTCCTTGACCCATTCGGGTTCACCATGACGGATCAGCACAATCTCCATGGCGCACGACTGTATGGCTGCCGATCAGCGAGCGCACAGATGTCCGGCGACACTCGTTGTCGACCGGCGGTAGCTTGCGCACCGTGGCAACTGACGAGGGGGTGCAACCAGGCTGGTACGCCGATCCGCTGCGCCGTTTCGAGTTGCGATGGTTCAACGGGCGCACGTGGACCGCCGATGTCGTCAACGACGGCGATCGCTTCGTCGACCCACTCGGGCTCGAACCCGGCACACAGCAGGGCTCCGGAGCCGCGGCGGGTGCCCACCGCTCCCGGGGGCCGACGGCGAGCAACTCGGCCGCCACCACCGCCATGGCGCTCGGCATCGTGGCGGTTGCGATCTCGTGGATGCCCTTCGTGGTGGTGCTCGGCGTCGTGGCGGCGATCCTGGCGATCGCGTTCGGTTGGGCCGGCGTTCGCCGGGCCGGCGCGCACGGCGACGGCAGGGGCCGAGCGATCATCGGCATCGCAACCGGGGCGGGCGCATTGGCGGCGGCAGTCATCGGCGTGGCGCTCAGCATCATCGTCTTCAGCGCCTTCCAGGACTACGCCGAACCAGCACCACACGAGGCGATCATCGACGACTGCACGCTCGCGGGCTCACGCGCCAGCACCACGGGGACGATCGAGAACCTCGGGTCCGACGACGCCGACTTCTCGATCCTGATCGGGTTCGTGCGGAGCGGCACGGACAATCCCGATGGCACGGTCCGGATCTCCCTCGACGATGTGGCACCGGGCGAGCGCCGAACCTTCGACGCCCAGCGACAAGTCGAACTCGATGGCATCGACTGCATCATCATCGAGGTCAACGGTCCGCTGCCGTTCGGCGTCGAGGTCGACTGACATCAGGCCTGCGCCTGACGCCCCGCTCAGAGCGAGGTGGCCGAGACCCAGGCGTCGTAGAGCGTTCGGTAGACGCCCGCCTGCTCGACGAGGTCGTCGTGATGCCCGTCTTGGACCAACCGGCCGTTGTCGAGCACGAGCACTCGGTCGGCGCGAGCCGCAGTCGACAGCCGATGTGCGATCGCGATCGTGGTGCGTGAGGCAGCCAGACGGTCGAGGGCCCTGGCGATCCGGACCTCGGTGAGCGCGTCGACCGACGACGTGGCCTCGTCGAGGATCAAGATGTCCGGATCTGCCAGACCGGCTCGCAGCAGCGCGACGAGCTGTCGCTCGCCGGCTGACAGTTGGTCACCGCGTTCACCGACGTGCGTGGCGAGGCCGTCAGGCAACGAGTCGACCCAGTCGCGCACACCCAGATCGTCGACGACACGCTCGACGTCGCTGATGTCGGAGCGCTGATCGGCGAACGCGACGTTGGCCGCCACCGTGTCGTCGAAGAGGAACGGCTCCTGCGACACCACCACCAGTCGCCGCCGCAGCTCGGAGCGGTCGACCTGCCGCAGCGGCACACCACCCACGTCGATCTCACCGATCGTGGGGTCGGCGAACCGAGCGATCAGGCGTCCGAGCGTGGTCTTGCCGGAACCGGTGGCACCCACCATCGCCACCTGCTGACCGGGAGGAATCGTGACGTCCACGTCCCTGAGCACCGCAACGTCGGCACCCTCGTCACTGCGGTTGCGGTAGGCGAACGTCACCTCGCGGATGTCGATCTGGAGCTGGCCATCAGGCAGCGCAATGGGATCGTCGGGGTCGGGCGGGCCGATCGGCATGTCCAGCACCGACAGCACACGACGGAGACCCGCCACGGCCATCTGCGTGGTGTCGAGCACCTCGGTGAACTCGGCGATCGGTTCGAGGAATCGGTACGTCAGAAAGACGAACCCGACGAGTGCTCCAGCGGTCAGGCCACTCTCGGGCCCCCGCCAGATGCCGACGGCGACCACCGCCGACACGGTGAACGCCGAGAACACCTCCCCCGATGGAAACAGGAAGGCCCCGATCAGCGCGGCGCGGATCTGCGCAACCGCCGTGGTCTCGACCGACTCCTCGACCTGATCGGCAATGGTCTCGCCGGCGCCGTACGCACGCACGGTGGGGCCGCCGGACACCAGCTCGGCAATCGCCCCGAGCGACTGCCCATTGTGATGACGCGCCCGGTCGTAGGCGACCAGCAGGCGCGACTGCACGGCGCGCAGCACGAAGATGAGCGGGATCGCGACGGCAAACGCGACGAGCGCAAGCAACCAGTCGTACGCGAGCATCACCCCGGCCACGATCACCATCAGCGTTCCGTCGACGAGCCAGGCGAGGCCACCCCATTGGAAGAACCGTGCGAGGGTCTCGATGTCGCTGGTGACGCGGGCCACGAGGCCGCCGCGACGTTCGTCGTTGTGGTCGGCGAGGCTCAACTGGTGGATGTGCCCGATGAGGCGAACGCGGAGGTCGTGCAGTGCTCGTTCACTCCGCTCGCCGAGGCGCATCGCTGCCTGACGAAAGGCGAAGCCCGAGATGATCACCGCGACGGCACCGAGCAGGGCCATCTGCACGATCACACCCATCTGCACGCCGTCGTCGGTGATGCCACGGTCGATCGCCTGCTGGATGAGGATGGGCACCACCACCCGGCCCGCCGCTCCGACCGCAGCGAACATCCAGGTCACGCCGAGGCCCTGGCGAAGGATCGGGGCGGTTTCGAGACCACGCCCGATCGTTCGCACCGCCGAGTCCTGACTCGGTGGTGTCAACGTGCCGGCTCGCGCCGCGAGGGCTGGATCGATGCTCATGTGCCGTACACCCCCGTCGGCGCCGTCGCTTCAGTCGTCGGCGGTGTGGCACGGTCGGCCTCGAACGCCTCGACCAACTCCCGATAGTCGGCATCCGAGGCCAGCAGGTCGTCGTGGGCCCCATGGGCCCTCACCCGCCCCTCGACCACGAAGACGACATCGTCGGCAAGGGCGATCGTCGATGGCCTCGACGCCACCATCAACACCGTCGAGTCGGTGAGACGCTCGCGCAGCCTCTCGAGGATCATCGCCTCGGTCGACGGGTCGAGTGCGGAGGTCGTGTCATCGAGCACGAGCAGACTCGGTGCACGCACCAGCGCTCTGGCCAGCGCCAGCCGCTGACGTTGACCTCCACTCAGGCTGACACCGCGCTCGCCGACCACCGTGTCGAGCTGCTGCGGGAGCCGGCTGACGAACTCGGTCGCCGCGGCCTGGTCGAGGGCATCCCAGATGTCGTCATCGGAGAAGCTGGCACCGATCTCGATGTTGTCGCGGACCGTACCGCTCAAGAGAAACGCTTCCTGGAACACGATCGTTCGAACGCCGGGCTGGACGCGGACATCGCCCGTCGTCGGCCCGATGAGTCCCACGGCCAGTTGCGCAAGAGTCGACTTGCCCGACCCGGTCGGACCGACCAGCGCCGTCACGCTGCCACGCCGAACGGAGAGGTCGACCTCTTTCACGGTCGGGGGGCCGTCGAACTCGTGAGCGAACGACAGCGCGTGGAACTCGACGCCGTGCCCGTCGCCTGCGGTACCGAGACGATCGACCGGATCGGGTTCGATCGGCTCGTCGAGCACGGCGCGGATTCGCCGCCAGGCGGCCATCGATCGTGGCAGTTCCGACAGCGTGTAGCCGATCAGCCGGAGCGGGAACACGAGCAACGTGAAGAGGAAGATCACACTGGTGAACTCGCCGACGGTGACGTCGCCCGAGCGCACCCGCAGCGCGCCGATCACCACCAGCACGATGTTCGTCAACGACGGCATCACATCGAGGACCGCCTCGAACCAGCTCCGCAGCCGGATCGCTTGGACCCTCGACGCGCGAACGCGGTCAGCCAGACCAGCCAGACGTTCCGTCTCGCGGATCTCGGCACCGTACGCCTTCACCAGTTGCACACCTTCGAAGCTCTCGTGCACACCGGCGGAGAACTCACCGAGCTGGTCCTGCGCTCTGGCGAAGTGGACTGACACCGACCGCTCGTAGATCACGTTGGTGCCCACCAGCAACGGGAACACGATCACCGCCACTGCGCCGAGCGGGAGGTCGATCAGCAGCATCCAGGCGGCCGACGCCACCAACAGCACCACGGTGCCGGTTGCGAACGGGATCGGGGCGAGCACGCTCACCGTCGCTTCGGAGTCGACACCCGCGCGCTGCACGAGATCGCCGTCGGGCCGTCGGTTGTGCCAACTCACGGGTTGGTCGACGTACCGTCCGACGACCCGGTTGGTGAACGTCTGTGCGGTGCGCCACATCGTCATCGACGCATAGCTGCGACGGATCACGATCGCCACGGCCCGCAGGACACCGACCACGACGACCATGCCCAGCCCGGCGGCAACGGTGCCGACCGACACCCCGTCGTCGTCGAACGCCGGCAGAATCGAGTTGTCGATCACCCGCCCGATCACGACGCTCGACGCCACCGTCAGCAGTGCGAACACGGCCGCGCCGACGACGGCCACGGCGAACAGCTTCGGGTGGACGCGAACCATCTCAGCAATGAAACGGGCGTTGCGACGGGTCTGACCGCCGCCTCCGGCGGAACCGGGGGCGTCGGCGCCCGCGGTGTCAGTCTGAGCGTGCGGGTCGACAGCGGTCACCTGACGTTTCTACCAGCCGAGCCGGGACATATCGTGAGGCATTGTGAGCACACCGCCCCGTGTCGAATCCCAGCCGCCGAGTTGGATTCCCGGGGCGCAACCAGGTCGCTGGCGCAAGTCCCCGGTTCGTCGGGTGTTGCTGTGGGGCGCCGTCGTGTTGCTGGTGGTGTTCTGGGTCTGGGCGTTGCTCTTCGCATCGAGGGAATCGATCAACCGAGTCGACGATCGAGCATGGGCCGAGCGCGCCGAGGCGATCTGTGTCGCCTACGACCCCCAGATCAGAGCGTTCGAGGCACAGGCCTCGGGGGATCTCGATGTGCGCGCCGGGCTCGTGGACGACTCCACCGATCTGATCTCCCAGATGATCGACGAGATCGTGGCCGTGATGCCGACCGACGAAAAGGGGCAGGCGATCGTGCCCGACTGGGAGGCGGACTACCGGATCCTGCTCGCCGATCGGTATCGCTATGCCGACCAGCTCCGTTCGGGTCAGAACGTCCCGTTCACGGAAACGGCGGTCAGCGGGGTGCCGATCACCGAGCGCATCGAGAAGTTCGCCCTCGACAACCGCATGCCGACCTGCGCTCCTCCCCGCGGCTCCATCGTCTGACCCACCACACCCCCGCCGAGTGGCGTGACCCCACGGACCTGGTTCAGTCGATCGTCTTGATCACGCGGGCGGGCACACCGGCGGCGACGCTGTAGTCGGGGATCTCGCCGGTGACCACGCTGTTCGCTCCGATCACCACGTGACGACCGATCGTGGCTCCCGGCAGCACGACCGTGCCATGTCCCAACCAGGAACCGTCGCCAATCGACACCGGACGCTCCGGCATCACCTGTTGGGAGATCGGGAGTTCGCGGTCGATGTAGCCGTGGTTCTGGTCGGTGATGTAGACGTGGTGACCGGTCCACACATCGTTGCCGACAACGATCTCGAGGTGGCCGACGATGCCGCTCCCCTTGCCGATCAAGCACCGGTCACCCACGGTGATCACCGCGTCGCTCACCATCTGTTGACCCGGCACCATGCCCACCGACAGGGTGATCTGCGGGCCGAACATCGTTCCCGCGCCGATGTGGATGTACCGCTCGTTGAACAACGCGTTGGCCGGAAAGCAGATCACGCTGCCGGCACCGAGACTCCCGAATCGCTTGCCTCGACGCGTGTCCGGTCCGATCGCACCCAACTCCACCGCGGCCTCGTGCGCTCGGATGACCAGTTCGCCCGCAGCTCGCTTCAGCCCCGTGCGAGCCCGCTGCAGGCCGCGATCGGAAACAGCTGGCCGGTCGAACACGGTGGTCGACGATAGTGCCGAACGGAACCGGTCGTTCTTCCTACAGTGTGGCGATGAGCCAGGCCCCAGCGCACCCATCGACGCCGTTCGGCTCGATCACCGACGTCGACGGCGTTCGGGTGGGCCACCACCAGCGACGCGGGCGGGGCTGGCAGACCGGAACCTCGGTGGTGTTCGCTCCCGACGGGGCGACACCTGGCGTGTCGGTGCGCGGCGGCGGTCCCGGCACCCGTGAGACCGACGCACTCCACCCCGAGAATCTGGTGCAGAGCATCCACGCGATCTGCCTCACAGGTGGGAGTGCGTTCGGCCTCGCCGCAGCAGATGGCGTCGTCGCCTGGTTGGAGGAGCGCGGACTCGGGTTCCCCATCGGCCGTGCACCCGACCTGCAGGGCGTGGTTCCCGTCGTGCCGGCCGCAGTCGTGTTCGACCTCGGCCGCGGTGGCCGCTTCACCAATCGTCCCGACGCCACGTTCGGGCACCGGGCGATCGCATCGGCCACCCCGGCCCAACGGTCATGGGGGTCGGTCGGTGCGGGTACCGGCGCCACAGCCGGCGGACTCCAAGGGGGTGTGGGCACCGCGAGCGCTCGAGTCACGATCCCCGCCGAAGCACGCGGCGCCGACCCCTCCGACGATGCGCCGTTCGTGGTCACGGTGGGAGCGATCGCCGTGGTCAATTGCGTCGGCAGCGCGGTCGATGTCACCACCGGCCTCCCCTGGCACGCCGATGACTCGACGCTTCGCACCCCGAACCAGCGCGACCGCCGCCGTGTTGCGCGCGCCAGCGGCCAGCAGGGGGCGAGCTTGAACACCACGATCGGCGTGGTGGCCACGACCGCGGCCCTGACCAAGTCGGAGGTCGGGAAGATGGCCGGCGTCGCCCACGATGGCCTGGCCCGCGCGATTCGCCCCGCACACTCGATGTTCGATGGCGACACGATCTTCGGCCTCGCCGCTGGCACGCACCACATCGGGGAGCAGCCGGCAGGGACGCGATCGACACCCTCACGCCAGCGTGCGCTCAATCTCCTGCTGGAGGCTGCCGCGGAGACGTTCGCGGCTGCGTGTACCCATGCGGTCGTCGCCGCAACCACGATCGGCGATGCTCCGGCCTACCGCGACCTCTGCCCGTCGGGGATTGCCCGACCCCCCGGTCACTGAACCGGCAGCGAACTAGCCTCGCACCAGTGGTGACCCTCATCGACCAGCCCGCCGACATGCAGCGCTGGGCGGACACACAGCGTTCCGCTGGTCGCAAGATCGCGCTCGTGCCGACGATGGGGGCGCTGCATGCGGGCCACCTTGCGCTGATCGACGCCGCCCGAGCGCACGCCGACTCGGTGGTGGTGTCGATCTTCGTCAATCCGCTGCAATTCGGGGAGTCGACCGACTTCGAGCAGTACCCCCGCCCGATCGACGACGACATCGCCTCCTGCGACGCCCGCGGCGTCGAGGTGGTGTACGCGCCGACCGCATCGGCGATGTATCCAGCGCAGTTCGCCACCATGGTCCATGTCGACGGCCTGACCGACCAGATGGAGGGCGCATCGCGACCTGGCCACTTCGCTGGAGTGTGCACCGTCGTCACCAAGTTGCTCGCAGCGAGCCGCCCACACCTCGCCGTGTTCGGCGAGAAGGACTACCAGCAGCTCGCCATCGTCAGGCGGATGGTGGCCGACCTCGACCTCGGTGTCGAGATCGTCGGACACCCGACGCTTCGAGAGGCTGACGGAGTGGCGATGTCGAGCCGCAATCGACGGTTGCATCCAGCTGAGCGCACCGCCGCCCGATGTGTCCCTGCCGCGATCGCCGCAGCGATGCACCACGCCATGCATCCCGACGCCACGCCCGCCAGCACTGCCGATGTCGCTGCCGAGGTGATCCGCCGTGAGCCAACCGCCACCCTCGACTACGTCAGGGTGTTCGACCCCACCACGCTGGCCCCGCTCGACTCATTCGGTCGCGATCGACGAAGCGTCGACGGCACTCGGATCGCGTTGGCCGTGAGGATCGGCGAGGTGCGCCTCATCGACAACGCCAACCTCTTCGACGAGGCCAGCGCGCTCGGGACCTGATTCGAGGTCCTGCAGACGCTCGCTGACGCCTGTCAGGAGCAACGCCAGCACGACGCCGTTGAAGATGGCGTGCGCGACGATCGAGGGGCCAATCCGACGAAGCAGTGTGGCGCCCACGCCGAAGACCACTCCCACACCTGACAGCACCAGCACCAGGCCGACATTGCCGACGCCGCGGACCGGATCGACGTGGGCCGCGCCGAACAGCACACCTTGCAGGATCACGGCGATCATCACCGGCATCCGGCTGCGCAGACCGCGCAGCACCACGCCTCGGAACACCATCTCCTCGACCAGCGGCGCAGCGATCACGGCGGAGATCACCAGCGCCCAGACGTAGGTGCGATCAGCGCTGATCTCGCTGATGCCTTCGGTGTTGCTGGCAACGGGAATGTCGAACGCCACCACCACGATGCCGACACCGATCTGGGCGACGATCGCTCCCAGCCAGATCACCGGGCCCCACCCGAGGTCCGCAAACCTCGGGGTGAGTCCGATGTCTCGGCCGAGGCTGCCCGTGCCCCAACGACGGCTGACGTACCGGCACCACCACAGCGACGGGCCGTACCCCACGGTGGCGAGCAGCGCCACGTACACCGCGACCGGCCAACCGAACCCGACGATCGCGTCGAGCAGATACTTCGAACCGATCAACGATGCGGTGAGCACTGCGATGGCGCTCCACGCCGCCACGATCGGCAGGGTGGGTGCCGGATCTCGACCGGATCGAAGCGGCTGGGGCACCGGTCGCGTCACCGCCTGGTCGGCATACCCGACCGCAGTGCCGGGGATCGGCGGGGGCAACGACGTCATCGACGAACCGTGTGGTCGGTCACCGATGCGCGGTACCGCACCGTGTACACGCTGTCGCCGGACAGGATCGCGCCGCGTCCCAACATGCGCCCGAACTGCCAATTGGACAGCCCGAGCTCGGGCGCATCGAGCGCGTACTGACCGTCGACCCAGCGAGTGAATCCGTCGCCGACGAACGGGGCATCGACGCCCGCCATGAACGCCTCGTGCTCGGAACGGTCATCGCTGATCAGCGACGCGACGAACCGAGGGCTGTACCGGTTGCACAGGTCGACGCCGTCGCTCATCGAGTCGACGACCACGAGCGTGATCTCGGGCGACCGCTCCCACTCCCATTCCCGCCCGAGCGTTTGCAGGTCGATGGTCGAGGCTGCCGGTTCGTCGTGGACACCGTCGGCTCGCTCGATCGGCACGATGGAATTGAATCGACCGCTCGGCACGAACGACTCACTGCCCTCGACCACGTGGAGCCGTGCCGCGACGCCTCGCGCAGCTGCGGCGGCGTCGAGCGCTTCCAGCACGACCGGCACCAGTGTGTTGGCGCCATCGCGAACCACGGCACACACGTTGAGGGTGTTGCACACCTTGCGGTCGAGCGAATGCTCAACGGCGTCGCGAAGCACCGCGGCATCGGCCGAGGCACCGACCACCATCCAGGCGCCTCCAGTGCCGTGCAGGCTCACCGGGGTACCCGACTGAGAGGCCACCGCCCCCAGTTCGGCCACCGCGGTCCCGGAACCCCTCGCAACGGCCAGCGCCAACCGCTGGTCGGCGAACAGCGCATGGCCCGCAGCGTGGGTCGGCGAATCGACGAGGCGGACAACACCGACCGGCAACCCGGCATCGCGCAGCGCCGGCTCGAGTGCACGCTCCACGATCGTCCTGGCCGTGCCGAGCGCGTCCGAGCCGATGCGGAACACCACCGAGTTCCCGGTTCGTACGACACCGCAGGCATCCGCGAACACGTTGGGGCGCCCTTCGAAGACGAACCCGACCACGCCGAGCGGTGCACGACGCGACTCGACAGACCACTGGTCGTGCTCGATGCGCTCGATCGGAGTGTCGCGACGGCTCGGCGAGTCCCGCCACCCGCGCAACCCGTCGATCATGCCGGCGCGCATCGAGTCGTCGAGCACCAATCTGGTGGTCGAACGACCACGTTCTCGCGCCCGGACGACGTCGGCGTCGTTGGCGGCAGCGATCGGAGCGAACGATGCGTCATCGGCCAGCAAGTTCGCAAAGCGGTCGAAGAACTCGGAGATCTGATCGTCACTGCACGTTGCGAGGGCAGCGAACCCGCGGCCGGCGTCGGACACCGCAGTGTCGACCACCTCGTGCACGTCGCTGGGAATGTGCAGCAGCGCACCGCTCGACTGCACCACCACGAGGCGGTCACCGGCACGAAAGCGGTGCGCCAGATCGGCATCGACATGGGTGAGCTGGTTGCCCCCGAACGGAATCGGCTGCCCCGTCGTCAGTTGAGTGAGCGCTGCGAGCTGGGGGGCCGACGACACCCCACTAGCGTAGGCGTGTGCCTGCATCCCCGCTCTACTTCCGTCAGTTGTTGTCCGGACGAGATTTCGCCGTTGGCGACCCCTTGGCGTCGCAGATGGTCAACTTCGTCTATGCGATCGGTGACCATCGCACCGGAGAATGCCTCCTGGTCGACCCTGCGTACGCCGTGAAGGAACTCGTCGACCTCGTCGGTGCCGATTCGATGACGGTCACCGGCGTGCTGGCGACCCACTATCACCCGGACCACGTCGGCGGTTCGATGATGGGACACTCGATCGAGGGGATCAGCGAGCTCCTCGCCCACATCGACTGCCCGGTGCACGTGCAGCGCGACGAGGTCGAGTGGGTTGCCAAGACGACGTCGGTCACCGCTGACCACCTCGTCGGCCACGAGTCGGGCGACATCGTCACCGTCGGCGGCATCGACGTGTCGCTGCTGCATACGCCGGGCCACACGCCCGGGAGCCAGTGCTTCTTCGTCGACGACCGGTTGATCGCCGGCGACACCCTGTTCCTCGAGGGGTGCGGCAGGACGGACCTCCCCGGCTCGGATCCTGCGAAGATGGTGGAGAGCCTGCGGCGCCTCGGCGAGGTCCCCGACAGCACGGTGCTGTTCCCGGGGCACCGCTACTCGATGGCGAGCAGCGCCACGATGGACGTGGTCAAGGAGACGAACTTCGTCTTCCAGTGATGCGGCGCTGGCGATCACGCCAGCGCGAGATCAGCAGTCGGCCTTGGCCGGAATCACGATCTCGAGGCCGACGAAGAAGGCGTCGTAGCCTTCGGTGTCGGCGTTGGCCGCATTCAGCGCCTCGAGCGTGACGTCGAACTTCTCCGCAACCGAAATCGGGAAGTCGTTGGCCTCGATCGGATAGGTCCCCGGTGCGCAGTTGTCGCCTGCGTCCGGGATCGTCTCGGTGGCGCCGGCCTCCTCGCCGTCAGCCTCCTCGGTGACGTCCGTGTCCTCCTCGGCGGCAGCCGCAGGGGTCGCGTCGACGGGCAGGGCTCCGGGTGGGATCATGATCACGGTTCCGGGCCCGGGGAAGTCATCCGGGCTGGCCCAGCTGTTGACCGCCACCAGATCGTCGAGGGTCACGTCGAACCGCTCGACGAGCAGGAACGGGTAGTCGCCCTGCTGCACGGTGTAGTCCTGCGTTCCTTGGACGCGACCGTCTTCGCCGACCGTGGCTGCTTCACCCTCCGCTGGCTCCGCGGTGGCAGGAGGCCGGACCACGAAGGCGGTGGATTCGGCGTCGAGGTTGATCGTCGATTGCGTGGCACTCGATTCGGTGCCGCCGCATGAAGCCAGGAGGAATACGCCGGCGATCGCCGGGCCGACGATGGCGCCGAGGCGGCGCGCTCGATGTCGATGGACGAGATTGCATGGAGACCAGCGTAGAACCTTTGCAGCGCAAGGTGTCGTCAACCCCGCCAACTTCGCTACATCAGCGGTCGATCGGTCGGCTTGACCGGGAACGGCAATCGTGTTTCGCCCATCAGGTGTGCATCGACGCCTGCCGCACACGCTCGGCCTTCTGCGATCGCCCACACGATCAGGCTCTGTCCGCGCCCCATGTCGCCGGCCACGAACAACCCGTGCTGGTTCGTCATGTAATTCGCGTCGCGAGCGACGTTGCCGCGAGCGTCGAAGTCGACCTCGAGCGCTTCGAGCCACGACCCCTTCTCCGGTCCGACGAAGCCCATCGCGAGGAAGACGAAGTCGGCCACGATCTCATGGTCGCTGCCTTCCACCTTGACGAACGAGCCGTCGAGCAACTCCACCTCGTGGAGGCGCAGCGCCTTCACCCGGCCGTTGCCGTCGTCCAGGAACTGCTCGGTGTTGACGCTGTACATCCGGTCGCCGCCCTCTTCGTGGGCGGAGGTGACCTTGTAGGTCATCGCGAATTGCGGCCACGGGTTGTTCGCCCCCCGCTGGTCCGGCGGCTTCGGGAGGATCTCGAGCTGCGTCACCGACGCCGCTCCCTGCCGGTGTGCGGTGCCCAAGCAGTCGGCTCCGGTGTCACCACCTCCGATGATCACCACGTGCTTGCCGTTGACGTCGATCGGCGAGTGCTCCAGGTCGCCCAGCTGCACGCGGTTGGCGTACGGCAGGTACTCCATGGCCTGGTGGATGCCGCCGAGCTCTCGGCCCGGGATCGGCAGATCACGCCATGAGGTGGCACCACAGGCGAGCACCACCGCGTCGTGCGATGCTCGGAGCACCTCGATGTCGACGTTCTCACCGACGACCGCATTGGTGCGGAACTCGGTGCCTTCAGCCTCCATCTGTGCGATCCGGCGATCGATGTGACGCTTCTCCATCTTGAATTCCGGGATGCCGTAGCGCAAGAGGCCACCGATGCGATCGGCGCGCTCCAGCACGACGACTTCGTGGCCGGCGCGCGTCAGCTGCTGGGCGACGGCCAGACCGGCGGGGCCCGACCCGATCACGGCAACGCGCTTGCCGGTGCGGACCGCGGGGACGTGTGGGGTCACCCACCCTTCGTCCCACGCCCGATCGATGATCTCGACCTCGACCTGCTTGATGGCGACGGGGTTCTGGTTGATCCCCAGCACACACGCCGATTCGCACGGGGCCGGGCACAGGCGACCCGTGAATTCGGGAAAGTTGTTCGTGGCGTGGAGACGCTCGATGGCGTCCTGCCAATGGTCTCGGTAGACGAGGTCGTTCCAGTCGGGAATCAGATTCCCGAGCGGGCAGCCATTGTTGCAGAACGGAATGCCGCAGTCCATGCAGCGCCCCGCCTGGTGCTTCAGTTCGGCACCGTCGAAGTCCTCGTAGACCTCGTTCCAGTCACGCAGGCGTACAGGAACCGGCCGCCGCTCCGGCAAGGCGCGGTCCCACTGCAGAAATCCTGTTGGCTCACCCATCTTGGCGTTCCCTCCTCGTCGACGACCCGTGGCTCATGCCCGTGCTGCTTCCATGATCTTGTCGACGGTTGCCGCATCGTCGAGGCCGGCGGCCTTCGACTCGGCGATCACCGTCAGTACTCGCTTGTAGTCCTTCGGCATCACTTTTCGGAACGAGCCGAGCGACGTGTCGACGTTGTCCAGGATCTGGGCGGCCACCGGTGAACCCGTGAACTCCTGATGCCGGCGGATCGTGTCGACCAGGAACTCCCGGTCGGTGTCGTCGAGCGGTTCGAGTGCGACCATCTCGTAGTTGACCTTGCTGGCGAACACCTCGCTCGGGTCGTGCACGTACGCGATGCCGCCGGACATGCCGGCGCCGAAGTTGCGCCCGGTTGGGCCGAGCACCACCACTCGACCTCCGGTCATGTACTCGCAGCCGTGGTCGCCGACGCCTTCGCTGACGGCGATCGCACCTGAGTTGCGCACGCAGAAGCGTTCACCGACGACGCCTCGAAGAAAGATCTCCCCGCCGGTGGCGCCGTAGCCGATCACGTTGCCGGCGATGATCTGGTCCTCCGCGACGAACGTGGCCGAGGGGTCCGGGTGCACGATGAGTCGCCCACCCGAGAGGCCCTTGCCGACGTAGTCGTTGGCATCACCAACGAGCCGGATCTGAATGCCTGCAGGGAGGAACGCCCCCAGGCTCTGGCCGGCAGAGCCGGTGAGGGTGATGTCGATCGTCCCGTCCGTCAGGCCCGCTCCTCGCCACTTCTTGGTGACCTCATGGCCCAGCAACGTGCCGACCGTTCGATTGACGTTGCGGACGGGCAGATCGATCGACACCTGGTGGCCATCGAGGATCGCTGGTTGCGCGAGTTCGATCAACTGCTGGTCGAGCGCCTCGTCGAGGCCGTGATCCTGACCGACGCTCTGGATCAGCGTCTGCCGGTACGGATTCTGCGGGACAGCGAGAATCGGGCTGATGTCGAGCCCGGATGCCTTCCAGTGTTCGATCGCTTTGCGGGCATCGAGCGCCTCGACGTGGCCGATCATCTCGTCCATCGTTCGGAAGCCGAGTTCGGCCATCAGCTCGCGCACCTCGGTGGCGATGTACTCGAAGAACGTCTCCACGAACTCCGGTTCGCCACTGAACCGTGCACGAAGTTCGGGGTTCTGCGTCGCGATGCCGACCGGGCACGTGTCGAGATGACAGACCCGCATCATGATGCAGCCCGACACGACGAGCGGAGCGGTTGCGAAGCCGTACTCCTCGGCACCGAGCAGCGCGGCGACCACCACGTCGCGACCGGTCTTCATCTGCCCGTCCGCCTGGACGACGATGCGGTCGCGCAATCCGTTGAGCAGCAGCGTCTGCTGGGTCTCGGCGAGTCCGAGTTCCCATGGTCCGCCGGCGTGCTTGAGCGACGTGAGCGGGCTCGCGCCGGTCCCTCCATCGTGGCCGGAGATCAGCACCACGTCGGCCTTGGCTTTCGACACGCCTGCGGCAACGGTGCCGACCCCGGTCTCCGCCACCAGCTTCACGTGGACACGCGCCGACGGGTTCGAGTTCTTGAGGTCGTGGATCAGCTGCTTGAGGTCCTCGATCGAATAGATGTCGTGGTGCGGCGGCGGGCTGATCAGCCCGACGCCCGGCGTGGAGTGGCGGGTCCCGGCAATCCAGGGGTACACCTTGTGGCCGGGAAGTTGGCCGCCTTCGCCGGGCTTGGCACCCTGCGCCATCTTGATCTGGATGTCGTCGGAGTTGGTGAGGTACTCGGAGGTGACACCAAAGCGTCCGGAGGCGACCTGCTTGATCGATGAGCGTCGTTCCGGGTCGTACAGACGATCGACGTCCTCGCCACCTTCGCCGGTGTTCGACTTGGCACCCAGACGGTTCATCGCAATGGCCAGCGTCTCGTGCGCTTCCGCGGAGATCGAGCCGTAGCTCATCGCACCGGTCGAGAAGCGCTTCACGATCGCGTCGATCGGCTCGACCTCGTCGATCGGAACCGATTGCCGGTCGCGGAACTCGAAGAGGCCGCGCAACGTCATCAGCTCTTCCGACTGGTCGTCGACCTTGGAGGTGTACTCCTTGAAGATGTCGTAGCGCTTGGCACGCGCGGCGTGCTGCAGCTTGAACACGGTCTCGGGATTGAACAGGTGGAGTTCGCCTTCGCGGCGCCACTGGTACTCGCCGCCGAGTTCCAGCTTGCGGTGGGCGCGCTCCTCGGGACGGGTCGGGTTCGCCATGGCATGGCGGGCCGCGACCTCGGCCGCGATCTCGTCGAGGCCGATGCCGCCGAGTTGGGAGGTGGTGCCGGTGAAGTACGCATCGACGACGCCCCTTCCGAGGCCGATCGCTTCGAAGATCTGCGCACCGGTGTACGACGCCACGGTCGACACACCCATCTTCGACATCACCTTGAGCACCCCCTTGCCGCAGGCCTTGATGTAGTTCTTGACCGCGGTGATCGGGTCCGTGCTGCCAAGGCCGTGCATGTCCTCGGCGATCAGGTCCTCGATCGACTCGAACGCCAGGTAGGGGTTGATCGCACCAGCGCCGTACCCGATCAGGAGCGCCATGTGGTGCACCTCGCGGGCATCGCCGGCTTCGACGACCAGTCCGGCCATCGTGCGCTGCTTGGTGCGCACCAGGTGATGGTGCACTGCCGCGGTCAGCAGCAGCGACGGAATCGGCGCCTCGACGCTGTCACCGTTGCGGTCCGACAGCACGATGATGCGGGCGCCGCCCTCGATGGCGTCCGATGCCTGCTGGCAGAGTCGATCGAGTGCGGTGCGCAGCCCCGGGCCGCCGTCGGCGACTCGATACAGCCCCGACAGCACCTCGGCTTGCAGGCCGGGCTGGCCACCGTCGTCGTTGATGTGGATGATCTTCGCGAGTTCGTCGTTGTCGATGATCGGGAACGGCAACGCCAACTGACGACAACTGTCGGGACCCGGCTCGAGCAGGTTGGCCTCGGGGCCAACGGACGACGACACCGCGGTGACGACCTCCTCGCGGATCGCATCGAGCGGCGGGTTGGTCACCTGGGCGAACAGCTGCTTGAAGTAGTCGAACAGCAGCCGTGGTCGCTCACTCAGCACCGCGAGCGGCGTGTCGGTGCCCATCGAGCCGAGCGCCTCGCCGCCACTGGAGGCCATCGGGGTGATCAGGATCTTGAGTTCCTCGTGGGTGTAGCCGAACATCTGCTGGCGACGCAGCACGCTGTCGTGGCTGAACACGATGTGCTCGCGGTCGGGCAGATCGGCAAGGTTGACCATGCCGTCGGCCAGCCACTCGCCGTAGGGGTGCAGCGCAGCGAGTTCGGACTTGATCTCCTCGTCGCTCACGATGCGGCCCGCCGTGGTGTCGATCAAGAACATCTTGCCCGGCTGCAGTCGACCTTTGGCGACCACCTTGGCCGGGTCGACGTCGATCACGCCGACTTCCGAGGCCATCACGACGAGGTCGTCGTCGGTGACCCAGTAGCGACTCGGACGGAGCCCATTGCGGTCGAGGACCGCACCGATCATGTCGCCATCGGTGAACGCCACGCTGGCTGGCCCGTCCCAGGGCTCCATCATCGCAGCGTGGAAGCGGTAGAAGTCGCGCTGTTCCTGCGACATCGTCTCGTGGTTCTCCCACGCTTCGGGAATCATCATCAGCATGGCGTGATGAATCGGATAGCCACCGAGGTGGAGCAACTCCAACACCTCATCGAATCGGGCCGTGTCCGACGAACCGGGGGTGCAGATCGGAAAGGCCCGGTCGATTCCCGGGAGCAGATCGCTCTCGAGCATCGCCTCTCGGGCGCGCATCCAGTTCTGGTTGCCCTGCACGGTGTTGATCTCACCGTTGTGGGCCACGAATCGGTAGGGGTGAGCGAGCGGCCAGGACGGGAAGGTGTTGGTGGAGAAACGGGAGTGCACCAGCAGCAGCGCAGACTCGACTCGTGGGTCGAGCAGGTCGGGGAAGAACTCGCTGAGTTGCGGGGTGGTCAACATGCCCTTGTAGACGATGGTCCGACACGACAGCGACGCGAAGTAGGTGTCGAGGTCGCCTTCGAGTTCGCGACGGCTGCGCTTGCGCGCGACGAAGGCCTTGCGATCGAGGTCGATGCCGGTCGCTCCATCGGGGTCGCTGACGAAGAGCTGCTTGAACGTCGGCATCGCGGCGCGTGCGGTCTGTCCGAGGCAGTCGGGGGCGACCGGGAGTTCGCGCCATCCGAGCACGTCGAGGCCGACCTCGTCCACGGTTGCCTCGATGGCGGCCATCGCCTTCTCGCAGGCACCGGGATCGGCGGGCAGGAAGGCGGTGCCGACCGCGTAGGCACCGGCGGCCGGCAGCTCGAAATCGACGACCGCACGCAGAAACGCGTCGGGCACCTGGAGCAGGATGCCCGCTCCGTCGCCGGTGTCGGGCTCGGCGCCGGTTGCGCCCCGGTGTTCCATGTTGGTGAGCGCCTTGAGACCGGTGAGCACCAACTCGTTGGAGCGCACACCCTTGAGGTTCGCAACGAAGGAAACGCCGCACGAATCGTGCTCGTTCCTGGGGTCGTACAGGCCGATCTGGCCAGGGGGCTGCAGCATCATCACATCCGCGTGTCTCGTAGTTGCACGGCCCCGTGTTGGACTCGGTCGACGATGACCTCAGTGAGCGATCGACGGTGACCTGCTCACACGGGGTGCCCGAGACAGCGCTGGCCCGGGGCGAACCCACATCATAGGGGCTGGTCGCGCCGACGCGGAAGATCGTTCCCTCGTGAACTCCGCCCGTCCACGATCTGCGCCACATACGTCCCACCGCACGATCTGCGCCCCATGCGTCCCGGCTTCCGGGACGCAATGGGCACAGATTCCTGCGGTCGGTCGGGGCCGTCGTGCGAGAATCTCCCCCCATGACGCATCCCCACACCACCTCATCGCCAGATGGAACCTCGATCGCCTGGAGCCGTGTCGGAGACGGCGAGCCCGTGGTGCTGGTGCACGGCATCACCGAGTCTGCGGCATCGTTCGATCCGGTCACCGAGCGATTGGCGGCCACCAACGAGGTGATCACCCTCGACCTCCGCGGGCATGGTGAGTCGGCTCTCGCCGCCACGTACGACTTGGGTGCGATGGCTGGCGACGTGGCCGCAGTCATCGCGGCCGCCAAGATCTCTCGCCCCCATGTGGTGGGCCACTCACTCGGTGGCATGGTCGCCACCGCTGCGGGCGCAGTGGTGCCGTTCGCCAGTATCACCAACATCGACCAGTCGCTGCAGCTGGCGGCCTTCAAGGCGAACCTCATGCCCGCCGAAGCACTGCTGCGCGACCCGGATCAGTACCACCTCGTCGTCGACGCGATGTTCGAGACGATGATGGGCGACCGGTTGACGGACGACGAGATCGACCGTGTCAACGCCCTCCGGCACGCCGAGCACGACGTCGTCGCCGGTGTCTGGGAGTTGCTCCTCACCGAACCCGAGGAGCAGATCGCGGCGATCGTCGACGCGGCGCTGGCGGGCTACGTCGACAACGACGTGCCCTATCTGGCGCTGTTCGGTATCGACCCCGGCGATGGATACGACCGATGGCTCGGCGAACGCATCCAGAACAGCACTGTCGAGTATTGGGAGGGCTTCGGCCACTACCCACATCTCGTCGACCCGGACCGCTTCGTGGCCCGCCTCGCCGACTTCTGGAACAGCTGACCCGATCTGCGCCACATACGTCCCACCGCACGATCTGCGCCGAATACGTCCCGGATTCCGGGACGCCCCGGGCGCAGATGCGACGGCCGGAGTCGCTCAGACGTCCGCGAACACCGCCGGCCGCTTCTCGAAGCCGGCCATCACCGCCTCGACCTGGTTCGGGGTGCCGATCTGAGCGCCGATCAGCCGGCGCTCCTCGGCGAATTGCTCGGCGGCACCGTCGCTCGCCAGGCGGTTGAAGAGCGCTTTCGCTCCCTGCACCGCACCCGGGCTCATCCCGGCGATCTCGTGGGCCATGGCCATCGCATCGTCTTTCGGAGTGGCGCTCAACTTGGTGACGAGACCCATCTCGGCAGCCTCGGTTCCGGAGAACACCCGAGCGGTGAACGTGAGTTCCTTGGCGATGTCGGGTCGTACCAGCTTCGACAACACGAACGTCCCGGTCATGTCGGGCACCAGTCCCCAGTACACCTCTCGAACGGACATCTTGGTGTCGGGATGGACGATGCGGATGTCGGCGCCGAGCGCGATCTGGAGTCCCCCGCCGAGCGCATGGCCGTGCACCGCCGCGATCACCGGCACCGTCAGCTCCTGCCACACCCAGCAGACCTGCTGGCCGAGATGGGTGATCCGACCATCCTCCATCTGTCCGGGGTTGCCGTCGGTTCGCGTTGCCGCACTCGCCGCGTCGTCGCCACCCGCCATCGCCTGGAACGACGAGAAGTCGAGACCAGCGCAGAACGACGCGCCATCGCCGGACAGCACGACGGCACGAACAGCGGGCTCGGACTTCAACTGCTCTCCGGCTTCGGCGATTGCAGTGAACATGGCGTTGTCGAGCGCATTGCGCTTGTCGGCACGGTTGAACACGACGTCGGCGACGCCGTCGTTGATGGAGATGAGGACGCGGTCAGACATGGCTGCAAGTCTCGCATTCGGCCGGCGGCCCCGACGAACGGACCGGTCGCCGAACCGGTGGCGTTGCTCAGCGCGGTGTCACGGGTCAGCGAACCCGGCGGCGGACCAGCGAGCGGTCGATCTCCGCCACAGAGCGCACGCCACTCAGCGCCATGGTGCGTTCCATCCCCTCGCGCATGAAGGCCAGCAACTGATCGACACCCCGCTCGCCGGCCGCGCCGAGCGCGTAGAGGTACGGGCGGCCCATCGACACGGCGTCCGCGCCGAGGGCGAGCGCCTTGACGATGTCGCTCCCGCGCCGCACACCGCCATCGCAGATGATGGTCGCACTGTCGCCGATCTCGTCGCGAACGGGCTCGACCAGTTCGATCGGCGCGGGTGCATCGTCGAGTTGGCGACCGCCGTGGTTCGACAACCCGATGCCCTCCACGCCCATCGACACCGCCTGCTTCGCATCGGCCACGCTCTGCACGCCCTTCAGCACGATCGGCCCATCCCACACGGTGCGCAACCAGTCGACGTCGTCCCACGACAGCGCCGGATCGAATTGGCGCGCCATGTGCTCAGACAACGTCACCGCGCTGCTGCCATCCTCGTCGCTGAGCCCGACGACGTTCGCGAACGTGATCGGCTCGTTGCGAAGGAAGTCCCACGTCCAAGCTGGGTGGATCGCCCCGTCGACGATGGTGCCGGGCCCGATCTTCGGCGGCAGCGTCATCCCACGCCGCACGTCGCGCTCGCGTCGCCCCAGCACTGCGGTGTCGACGGTGAGCCACACCGCGGTGTAACCAGCCGCCTTCGAACGGTCGAGCAACTCCTTCACCAACGCACGGTCACGCCAGGTGTACACCTGGAACCACTTGTCGCCGCTGCTCACCGCCGCAACCTCCTCGATCGACCGGGTCCCCATCGTCGACAGCGACCAGGGGATGCCTGCGCGAGCCGCGGCGCGAGCGACGGCGAGCTCACCTTGGGAGTGGGCGATGCGTGTGAATCCCGTTGGCGCCAGGATCAGTGGCAGGTCCGCATGGCGCCCGAGGATGGTCGTCGAGGTGTCGAGTCGGCTGACATCGCGCAGGATCCGCGGCTGGAACTCATGGTCGGCAAAGGCGTCCACATTGCGCTTCAGCGTCCGCTCGTCCTCAGCGCCGCCGTCGATGTAGTCGAAGACCCCGTGCGGCAGCCGGCGCTTCGCGATGCGGCGGAAGTCCTCGACCGACGCTGCGGACTTCAGGCGCCGCTCGACCGGGTCGAGCGTGATGCGATCGAACTGCACGACCGAGCGAACGGTGTTGATCATCCCCATTCACCAGATCGTAGATGGTGCTCACTCGACGATGCGGAGGCCGCTCGGGGTCATCGATGGTTCGGCCTGGGGAAGATCGACCACGAACTCCGTGCGGTGAGCAGGAAACACATGCTCGCTGACCAGCACGGGGGCGCCCGAGCGATCGGTGGTGACGCGCTGGCATCGCAGCACCGGCGAGCCCGGCGGCACACCCAGCAGCTTGGCGTCGGGCGTGTCGACGAGATCTGCCGCAATGCGCTGCGTCGCCCCGAGCAGTTCGACATCGAGCAGTTCGTAGAACGGGCGCCGCTCGACGTCCTTGCGTGACAGGTGCGCTCCGAGCTCCGCAGGACACCACACCGTGACCACCGCAAACGGCTCACCGTCGGCCAGGTTGACCCGCTTCACTCGCAGGACCTGGTCGCAGCCGAGCACCCGTCGAACCCGATCTGGCGACTCGACGTAGGCGAACTCCTCGATCTTGCGTTCCGACAGTTTGCCGACGCCTTCGACATGCGACTCGATCGTGGCCAACGACTGCAGCGACTGCGGCACCGGTTCGGTCGCCACGAACCAGCCGAACCCCTGTCGCGCAGCCAGCAAACCCTCCTCGCGCAGCAGCTCCAGCGAGCGCCGGATCGTCACTCGCGACGCCCCGAACTCCTCGGACATCTCGGCCTCCGACGGCAACACCGACCCCGACGGCGCAGCCAGTACACGCTCGCGGAGTGCGTCGGCGATCTCCTGATAGCGGATGTGTCTCATGGTGCTCCTGCTCGCCGCGCGGCCCGATGTGTCGGAGTGCGGCAACTTGAAATCGTGGCCACTTGTATTATAGTTGTCTACATGACTGATGCGACCCAGGACCCCAGCCAGAACGGCGCCACCACCCCCATCGAACTCGTCCAGGGCGTGTATGCCAGCTTGGCCGACCGCGTCGCTGCGGGCCGCGAGCGCCTCGGCCGGCCCCTGACGTTGACCGAGAAGATCCTGATCAACCACCTCGCCGATCCGACCGCCGAGTTCGAGCGCGGCGGCACCTACAACGACTTCCGTCCCGACCGCGTCGCCATGCAGGACGCCACCGCTCAGATGGCGCTGCTGCAGTTCATGACCGCAGGGCTCGACGAGGCAGCGGTGCCGTCCACGGTGCACTGCGACCACCTGATCCAGGCCAAGGTCGGCGCCAACATCGACCTCGGCGTGGCCATCGACACCAACAAGGAGGTCTACGACTTCCTGCGATCGGTGTCGGCCAAGTACGGCATCGGCTTCTGGGGCCCGGGCTCCGGCATCATCCACCAGGTCGTGCTCGAGAACTATGCGTTCCCGGGCGGCATGATGATCGGCACTGACAGCCACACCCCCAACGCTGGCGGGCTCGGCATGATCGCCATCGGTGTGGGCGGCGCCGACGCCGTCGACGTGATGACCGGCTTTCCGTTCAACGTGCGCTGGCCGAAGGTCATCGGCGTCGAACTCACCGGCACCCTCAGCGGCTGGTCGAGCCCGAAGGACGTCATCCTCGAAGTCGCCCGCGTGCTCAGCGTCGAAGGCGGGACCGGCGCGATCGTCGAGTACTTCGGTCCGGGTGCCGACTCGATCTCGGCGACCGGCAAGGCCACCATCTGCAACATGGGCGCCGAGATCGGCGCCACCACCTCCCACTTCCCCTACGACCACAACATGGCGATGTACCTCAAGGCCACCGGCCGCGAAGCGATTGCGGACGCTGCCGACAAAGTCGCCGACGACCTCCGCGCCGACGACGGCGCCGTGTACGACCAGGTGATCAAGATCGACCTCGACAACTTGAAGCCGTTGATCAACGGCCCCCACTCCCCCGACCGCGCCCACAAGGTCGGCACTGCGGGCGTCGGTGCTGCCGCCCGGGAGAACGACTGGCCGCTCGAGCCGTCGGCGTGCCTGATCGGCTCGTGCACCAACTCCTCGTACGAGGACATCACCCGAGTGGCATCGATCGCTCGCCAAGCGGCAGCGGCTGGCCTGACCGCCAAGTGCGAGCTGCTGATCACCCCCGGTTCCGAGCAGGTGCGTGCGACCATCGAGCGCGACGGGCTCCTCGCCGACCTCGAGGCGATCGGCGCCACCGTGCTCGCCAACGCATGTGGTCCCTGCATCGGCCAATGGTCGCGTCCGGCGTCGGTCACGGGTCAGCCGAACACGATCGTCAACTCGTTCAACCGCAACTTCCCCAAGCGCAACGACGGCTCACCGAAGACGCTCAGCTTCGTCACGTCGCCCGACACCGTCCTGGCCATTGCGCTGGCCGGGCGTCTCGATTTCGACCCGACGGTCGACACGATCACTGCCCCCGACGGCACCGAGATCACCCTGGCCGAGCCGATCGGCGAAGTGCTCCCCGATGGCGGCTACGACCCTGGCGAGAACACCTACACCGCTCCCCCTGTGGACGGCTCGAACGTCGAAGTCGCCGTCTCGCCCACGTCGGATCGCCTGCAGCTCCTGGCGCCGTTCCTCGCCTGGGACGGCAAGGACTACGAGGGCCTCCCGGTGCTGATGAAGGCGCAGGGCAAGTGCACCACCGACCACATCTCGGCGGCCGGCCCGTGGCTCAAGTTCCGCGGTCACCTCGAGAACATCTCGGGCAACCTCTTCGCCGGGGCGATCAATGCCTTCACTGGGGAGGCGGGCACCGGCAAGGACATCACCGACGGCGAGACCCGCCCGTACCCCGAAATCGCAATGCGCTACCACGAGGCCGGCATCAACTGGGTGGCGGTCGGCGACCGCAACTACGGCGAGGGTTCGTCGCGTGAACACGCAGCGATGGAGCCCCGATTCCGCGGTGGTCTCGTCATCCTGGTCCGCTCGTTCGCCCGCATCCACGAGACCAACGCGAAGAAGCAAGGTCTGCTGCCGCTGACGTTCGCCGACCCGGACACCTACGACCTGATCGAGGAGGACGACCGCATCAACGTGAGCGGTCTGCCTCCGGTCCCTGGCGAGAACGTCCAGTGTCAGATCGTCAAGCCCGACGGCACCACGATCGACTTCGAGGCCGTACACACCTTCAGCCCCGAACAGGTCGAGTGGTTCAAGGCGGGCAGCGCGCTCAACATCGTCCGCCAGAAGGTCGCCGCCGGAGGCTGAACGGGACATCACGGGTCTGACCCGTGTCATCCCGATACGTTCCTCGCATGGAGATACGAGAGGCGATTCGCACCAACGGCACGGTCAGGAGCTTCACGGACCAGCCGGTCGACGACGCAACGATCGCCAGCATCCTCGACGATGCTCGGTTCGCCCCATCGGGCGGCAATCGTCAGCCGTGGCAGGTCGCCGTCGTCGACGACCGGCCACTACGACACGAGCTGGCGACACTGATGCAACCGGTCTGGGACGAGTACATGGAGACCGCGGCCGCGGGCGGCAACCCGTTCAACGTCGTCGACTACGTGAAGCCCGACACCATCACGCCGAACAAGGCCAACGCCCTGCTCGAGAGCATCGAGTCGATTCCGGTGGTCCTCGCCGTCGCCGCCGATCTGTCGAAGCTGGCCATGATGGACGCCGAACTCGACCGGGCGCCCGTCACCGGCGGCGCCTCGGTCTACCCGTTCTGCTGGAGCCTGATGCTGTCGGCGCGGGCCCACGGTCTCGGCGGCGTGATGACCACGTTCCTCAGCCGCGCCGAGCCAGCAGCGGCCCCGGCGCTCGGCCTGCCCGACCACCATGCGCTGGTGACCACGATCTTTCTCGGCCACCCGGTCCACCAGCCGACCAAGCTCAAGCGCGATCCGGTCGAGGCGTTCACGACGCGCAACCGGTTCGACGGTCCGCCCTTCCCCTGACGCGGCTCACCCTCCCGACGCGACTCACCCACCCGAGCGATGAGTGTTCGCGCGACCCGTTCGCGCGAAGACTCATCGCTTCGGAGATGGCGCGTGGGGGCGGACCTTGGTCGCTGCGCCGGGCTCACTCGGCGTCGATGGCGGCGCGCACCTCGGCGACGTAGTCACCAACGGCGTCGGGGCCGCTGTCCATGAGGCGCCGTACGACACTGGCCCCCTGGATCACGCCGTCGGCGACTCGCGTCGCCTCGTAGGCCTGCGCCGCGTTCGAGACGCCGACACCGACCAACACCGGCGTGTCGGTGATGCCCTTCAACCGTGCCGCCAGCGCCGTGGCCGTCTCGGCCAGCGACGCCCGCTCACCGGTGACTCCCAACAGCCCGACCGAGTAGACGAACCCACGGCACCGCGCCGCGACTCGGGGCAGCCGCTCGTCGGGTGCAGTCGGTGCCGCCAACATGATCGTCTCGATGCCTGCGGCGTCGGCGGCATCACACCATGGGCCGGATTCCTCCAGTGGCAGGTCCGGCAGGATCGCCGCGCTGATGCCGGCCCGCTGCAGCTGCGACGCGAAGCGCGTCGGGCCCGGGTGGTGCACCAGGTTGTAGTAGGTCATCACGGCGAGCGGGATGTCGACATCGAGCGACGGCACCTCGTCGAGGATCGACGTCGGTGTCACGCCGCGCTCCAGCGCGGCTTGGGATGCCTGCTGAATCACGGGGCCGTCCATGACCGGATCGGAGAACGGGATGCCGATTTCGACCGCGTCGGCGCCGTTCGCCGCGCACGCCCGAATCGCTGCCTGCCAGCCCGGGTAGCCACCGGTGATGTACGGCACGAGCAGCTTGCGGCCGGCGTCGCGCTTTGCCCTGAACTCGGTTTCCAGCCGACCGTGGTCGGTGTCGATCACCGTCACAGGCGATCCGCCAGGATGTCCATCATCTGATCGACGTCCTTGTCGCCGCGACCGGACAGGTTCATCAGCACCGTCTGGCCCTGCATGTTCGGTGCTTCTCGCGAGATCCACGCAACGGCGTGGGCACACTCGAGCGCTGGGATGATGCCCTCGGTCTGCGAAAGCAACTGGAAGCCCTCGATCACCTCGTCGTCGGTGACCGACGGATATTCGGCCCGGCCGATCGACGCGAGGTAGGAGTGCTCGGGCCCGACTCCCGGGTAGTCCAATCCGGCAGAGATCGACAGCGCCTCTTCGACCTGACCGACCTCGTCCTGCATCAGGTTGCTGCGCATGCCATGGACCACGCCGGGTGTTCCGCGACCGATTGCGGCGCCACCCGCCGGCTCGACGCCGATGAGGCGGGTACCCGGCTCGTCGACGAAGCCACTGAAGATCCCCATCGCGTTGGAACCGCCACCCACGCAGGCGACGACGACATCGGGCAGTGCACCGGTCATCTCGCCGATCTGGCGGTGCGCCTCGTCACCGATCACCGACTGGAACTGGCGCACCATGTACGGGTACGGGTGCGGCCCGACGACCGAACCCAGGCAGAAGTACGTGTCGGTGACGTTGGCAACCCAGTGCCGCATCGCCTCGTTGACCGCATCCTTGAGCGTGCGACTGCCCGACTCGACGGAATGCACCTCGGCCCCGAGCAGCTTCATGCGGAACACATTCAGTTGTTGGCGCCCGACGTCGACGGCCCCCATGTACACGGTGCACTCGAGGCCCAACAGAGCCGCTGCCGTCGCGGAGGCGACGCCGTGCTGGCCAGCACCGGTGTCGGCGACGATCCGCTTCTTGCCCATCCGCTTCGCGAGCAGCGCCTGGCCGATGACGTTGTTGATCTTGTGTGATCCCGTGTGGTTGAGATCCTCGCGCTTGAGAATCAACCGGATGCCGAGTTGCCGACCGAGATTGTGGCACTCGGTCATGATCGACGGACGACCTGAGTACTCGCTGTGCACCCGGGTCAGCTCGGCGCGGAACTCCGGGTCGGCCCAGGCATCGTCGAAGGCCGCTTCGAGCTCCTGGCAAGCGGGCACCAGCGTCTCGGGCACGAACCTTCCACCGAACTCGCCGAACCTTCCGGTGGTGTCGGGCGGCGCAGACAACGTCGGCTCCGCTCGGCGTTCTGGCGCGGCGCGCCCTGCGATGTGTTGTTCCGTGTGGTGTTCGGTGGTGGTCATTCGAAGTCCCAGTCGTAGGGGAGGTCGTCGTCGCCGATGTACGGCTCGGACGCATGGGCACGTGCGTTCTCGATGAAGCGCTTCACGAGCAGGGCGTCTTTCCGGCCGGGTGACTTCTCGACGCCGGTGGCGACGTCGACGCCCCACGGTTGCACCTCGGCAATCGCCGCGCCGACGTTCTCCGGTGTGAGGCCACCAGCGAGAATGAGCTTCATCGAGTCGGGGGCGTCGCCGGCAAGCGACCAGTCGAACACTTTGCCGGAGCCAGGCTCGGGTCCGTCGATCATGATCATGTCCGTGCCGTAGCGATCAGCGTTCGGGAGATTCGCATCGCTGGCACCGAACGCCTTGATCACCCACCGGAACGATTCGGCGACCTGCCGGGTGTCGGCGGCGGTCTCCCGACCGTGGAGTTGGACGGCTTTGACTCCTGCGTTGTTCGCAACCTCGATCACACGAGCAGGGTGCTCGTTGCGAAAGATGCCGACCGTCAGGATCTCGGCGGGGAGGCGACGAGTGATGTCATAGGCCACCTGAGCTGCGATCTGACGGGTCGACCCGCTCACGAAGTTGAACCCGACGGCATCGGCGCCCATCGCCACCGAGAGCAGCGCGTCGTCTTCGTTGGTGATCCCGCAGATCTTGACGAACATCGGAGCCGATCCTACGACCTGCCGGGCAGCTGTGCGCGGTCCTCGTCGAAGCCGCCGGCACTCGGCGATTGCAGTTCGACGCCTGATCAGCGCCTAACGTCAGAGGTGCATGGGACGCCTCGACGACATCGACCTCTCAGACCGCCTCGGAAGCGACGAATACGAAAAGCGCCTTGCTGCCGCGCAACAGCACTTCGTCGAGCTTCGTTTGAAGCTCGGTGGGCAGATCGGTGACGGTGAACCAGGGCCAGGATTGCTCGTGGTGATGGAAGGAGCCGACGCCGGCGGCAAGGGTGGCGCAACGCGACGCATCGTCGAGCGTCTCGACCCCCGACACTTCAGCGTGTACTCCTACGCCAAGCCGGACGATCGGGAGAAGCGCCACCACTTCCTGTGGCGCTTCTGGACCAAGGTGCCCGGCCTCGGCGGCATGTGCGTGTTCGATCGCAGCTGGTACGGCCGGCTGCTGGTCGAGCGAGTGGAGAAGTTCGCCACCATCGAACAGTGGACCCGCGCCTACAACGAGATCGTCGAGTTCGAACGCAGCCTGGTGCTCGAGGGCGTGATCCTCGTCAAGTTCTACCTCCACGTGAGCGCCGATGAGCAGCTCCGACGATTCGAATCCCGCAAGGACGATCCGCTGCGGAAGTGGAAACTCAACGAGGAGGACTGGCGCAACCGGGACAAGTGGGATCAGTACATCGAGGCCGCCGAGGACATGTTCGAGCGAACCGACCACCAGTTGGCACCCTGGGACATCGTGTCGGGCGAGAACAAGAAGTGGGCTCGTGTCACGGTGCTCGAGACGCTCAATCAGCGCATCGAAGACGGCATCGCCCGCTGGGAGATGCTGAACACGCCCACCGGTTGACGCCCCAATCGCCCGAGACGTCGATCGGAGGCGTCAGAACAGGCGGAGCACGCCGTCGATCACGAGCCCGACGCCGAGCACGATCGCGAGCCAGACCCTCAGCAGCGACGAGTTGGTCCGCAGCCACGACTCGCTTCGGCCGATGAGCGCGGTGGCACGACTCCCGCCGACCACCACGACGCCGACCGGCACCGACACGAGGATGGTCGCAACTGCGACATAGCCGACGACCAGTGTCAGGTCCTCCACGATGCCGAGATCGGCGGCGCTGACTGCGGCCATCGCCAGGAAGGCGAGGACGAGCCGCTTCGGGCCACCGAAGCCGAGGAGCCCTCCGATCGACACTGCGGCGCCGGGTCGAACGTGGCTCAGCCTCGCCAGCATGACCCCTTCGCGGCCGCTCCCCGTCCCGGGAGGTCGCGGGTTCCGACGCTCCCGCACACCGGCGGCCACCAGTGCGATGCCGAGCAGCAGGGCGAGCAGCGCCTCCAGGGTCTCGTGAGCATCGAGGCGTGCGACCGCAGCCTGCCCGAGCAGCAAGCCCAACACGGCGGCAAGGGCCGTCCCGATGACGAACCCGGTCAGGAACGCGATGCTGTTCGTGCGTTGACGTTCGCTTCGGATCACGACGAGCGTGGCTGCGAGCACGAGCGGGCTGGCCGCGGCGACGAGCGCGTAGAAGACGACGCTGACAGCGGCGGAGATCACCCGAGACAACGCCGGATGAGATCGATGGCGACAGTCAGTCGCTGCGTCGCTCGGAGCACTCGGCCGAACGTATCGCACCCACCTGGACACCACACGGACACCACGAGAGCAATCGGTGACAGCAATCGGTGAACGACGCCCATCGCGTCGAAACGAACAGTACCGCTCCCCCCCCGGGCGCTGCGGCGTAGGGTGACCTCGCGTGGCAGCAACTCTGGCCCTGGCGGCGGCATTCCTGTTCGCGTTGGCGGCGACACTCCAGCAGAAGGGCGCCCTCGACCTGCCGAGGGTGTCGCTCGCCGAACCGTCGTCGCTACTCAAACTTCTCGGAGAGACCATGTGGCTGCTCGGCACGGCCGCCATGCTCGTCGGCTACGTGGTGCAAGCCGCTGCGCTCGACCGGGGACAGGTGTCGATCGTCCAGCCGCTCCTCGTCACCACCGTCGTCTTCGCGCTGCCGCTCGGCTACTACCTCACCGGGCAACACGTCGGCAAGAAGGAGATCATCGGGGCGTTCGTGATCATCGTCGGCCTTGCGCTGTTCACCGTCTTCGGACAGCCGGCCGAGGGCAATGGCAACGCTCCCGGCATCGACTGGCTGATCGTGATCGCGCTCGCCGCCATCGTGTCGGGAGCGATGCTCAGCTTCGCCGGTCGAGGTGGGCTGTCGATGAAGGCTGCGCTCTACGGCTCCGCCGCAGGCGTGCTGTTCGGGTTGTCGGCGTCGCTGGCCAAGCCGACGCTCGGCTATCTGGACGACGGCGTCGACGAGATGCTCTCGCACTGGGAGCCGTATGTGCTCGCCGTCGTCGGCATCCTCGGATTCGTCCTCCAGCAGATCTCGCTCGGCACCGGTCGCCTCGCCCCGTCGGTCGCAACGGTGTCGACGGTCAACCCGTTCGTCTCGATCATGATCGGCACGTTCCTGCTCGATGAGCGCCTGAGCCGGCCCGCGTGGCACGTCGCCGCGGCGATCATCGGGCTCGTCCTCGCGCTCGGCGGCGCCGTGGTGATCTCACTGAGCACCGAAGGTGCGAAGGAGTCCGACCGCTCGCCGGAGCCGGCGCCGGTCCCGGTCGCCTGAGCAGCCCGAGCGCTCACACACTGATGAGATCGGTGATCGCCGCGGCGGGGTCGCCGCTCGTGACCAGCGTCTCGCCGACGAGCACCGCGTCGTAGCCAGCAGCTCGCAGCGACCGGGCGTCGGCGGCACCGCGGACGCCCGACTCGGCCACCTTGACCGCGTGATCGGGGATCACGCCGGCCATGCGCACCGCACGCTCGTGGTCGACCTGGAACGTGATGAGGTCTCGCTGGTTGACGCCGACGAGGGTCGCATCGGCAGCGAGGGCATGTTCGAGTTCGATCTCGTCGTGGATCTCGACCAGCACGTCCAGGCCGATGTCGATGGCCAGCGCATGCAGCGCGGCAAGCTCGTCCGGGTCGAGTGCCGCAGCGATCAGCAGGACGCAGTCGGCGCCCATGATGCGGGCGTCGAGCACATCGCGTTCGCCGACGGTGAAGTCCTTGCGGATGACCGGCAACGAGCAAGCGGCACGAGCGACCTGGAGGTCAGACACCGAACCACCGAAGTGATCCACGTCGGTGAGCACCGACATGCAGGCCGCTCCCCCACGTTCGTACGTCGCCGCCATCTCGGCCGGGTCGAGATCCGCGTGGAGGACGCCTTTCGACGGTGATCGGCGCTTGATCTCCGCGATGACGCCGAGCTCGGATCGTTCAGCGAGCGCGGCAGCGGAAGCCCCGCGTCGGGGGCATCGACCGAGCCCGATCCAGCAGTCGCTCGATCGGGCGTCGATCGGCGGAGGCGACCGCCCGATGGTGATCGAGGATCTTGTCGAGGTAGGTCGCCGCCATGTTCGGCTCAGGGCCGGTCAGAGTCCCTTGCCGCGCACCGGCGTGAGCATGGTGAGCTCTGGCCGACCGGCGAGGATGCCACCGAACGCGTTCATGATCTGCTTCATCACGTCACTGGTGCTGTGGGCCTGCAGTGCGTCGCCGTCCGCGTACAGCTCGTACATGTAGGCGACGTTGGCGTCATTCGGGTCCTCGAGCAGCTGGTAGAGCAGGGTGCCGTCTTCCGACCCCACGTGGTCCATCATCGGCGCCAGCCCGGCGTAGAGGTCATCGCGCTTTCCGTCGATGCAGGTGAACTTGGCGATCATTGCTACTTGGCTCATGGGCGCCGACCGTAGCGGCTGGGTGAGCTCAGAACCCCAGCCGATCGCCGACGGTTGCCAGCAACTCGCTGATCGGCACCCGGACCTGCTCGGTGGTGTCACGGTCTCGAACGGTGACCGCGTTGTCGTCGAGGGAGTCGAAGTCGACGGTGACTGCGAGCGGCGTGCCGATCTCGTCTTGGCGCCGGTATCGCTTGCCGATGTTCTGCGTCTCGTCGTAGTCGACCATGTACCGGTCGGCGAGCAGCTTGCGAACCTCGTGGGCCAGCGGGGTGAGCGTGTCCTTCTTCGACAGTGGCAACACCGCCACCTTGTACGGCGCGAGGCGCGGATGCAAGCGCAACACGGTACGCGACTCGCCGTTGACCTCGTCCTCATCGTATGCCGCCAGCAGGAACGCTGCCATGGTGCGGGTGGCACCGGCGGCCGGCTCGACCACATGCGGCACGTAGCGCTCGTTGGTCTGCGGATCGAAGTAGTCGAGCCGCTCACCGGAGTGCTCGGCGTGCTGTGTCAGGTCGTAGTCGGAACGCTGTGCGATGCCTTCGAGTTCGTCGAACCCCCATGGGAACTCGAACTCGACGTCGGACGTCCCGGTGGAGTAGTGCGACAACTCGTCGTCGTCGTGCGCCCGCAGCCGCAGCATCGACTCCGGAATGCCATGCTCGACGTACCACTGGAGCCGAGCGTTGCACCAATACTCGTACCACGTCGCCGACTCCTCCGGTGGCACGAAGAACTCGAGTTCCATCTGCTCGAACTCACGTGTGCGGAAGATCCAGTTCTGCGGCGTGATCTCGTTGCGGAAACTCTTGCCGACCTGGGCGATGCCGAACGGCGGCTTCTTGCGCGAGGTCTGCAGCACGTTGGAGAAGTTGGTGAACATCCCCTGTGCGGTTTCGGGGCGCAGATACGCATCGGCGCCCGTTCCCTCGACCGGACCGGCCTGTGTCTTGAACATCAGGTTGAACTCGCGAGCCTCGGTGAAGCTGTGCTTGGCGTCGCAGTTCGGACAGACGTCGGGATCGTCGAGCTTGTCGAGGCGGAATCGCTGCTTGCACTTCGTGCAGTCGACGAGCGGGTCGGTGAAGTTCGCGAGGTGCCCCGACGCCTGCCACACCTGCGGCGGGCTGAGGATGGCCGCATCGATCAGCACCACGTCGTCACGTTGCTGCACGATGGCGCGTAGCCAGGCATCCTTGACATTGCGCAGCAGCAGCGAACCCAGCGGCCCGTAGTCGTACGTCGAGCGGAAACCGCCGTAGATCTCGGCCGACTGGTAGACGAAGCCGCGGCGTTTGCAGAGGCTGACGATCTGGTCGAGGTCGGTGGCAGGCATAGGCGGCCAGGCTACCGACGGCCCAATTCCGTTTGCGTTGCAGTTTCGGTGGCCCGCCCCGCCGAAACTGCAACGCAAACGGGATGCGTCAGTGCGATTCGAACATGGCGACGGCTCTCAGACGGCGTTCGATGTGGAACTCGAGCGCCCGCGTCGCCA
Source organism: Ilumatobacteraceae bacterium (assembly GCA_963793335.1). Classification (GTDB taxonomy): domain Bacteria; phylum Actinomycetota; class Acidimicrobiia; order Acidimicrobiales; family Ilumatobacteraceae; genus Sva-07. The sequence continues at coordinate 57,894 of CAWBZS010000009.1, forward strand.
GCGATGCCACCTCATGGGTGATCGGCGACTCGTCGCGTGCCAGCGCGTACACCAATTGCCCGCCGAGAATCTCGCGCATCACCTCGATCGCGCCCGGACTGATCGACTGCCCGGACCGACACGATCGACACAACACGCCACCCTCGTTGAGGTCGAACGCAACGAACTGGACCCCCAGTCCAGACTCGCCGCAGCGAAGACAACGATCGAGCTCGGGGCGCATCCCTTCGCTCGCGAGCAGCTTCCAGTAGAACGCAGCCACGTTGAGCGGCGACGGCGACGTGGCGATCGTGCGCAGCACACCGACCAACATCCGGTACAGCTGCGGATTCGGCTCGCGCTCGAGCGAGAGCTGATCGACCGCCTCGACCGCAGCAAGCCCCTGCGAGGCACGGTCAAGCGACGACAGCATCGGCGACAACGACTCGACCGCCTCGGCCTGGCTCACGATGTCGAGTTCACGACCCCGATAGAGCAGGAGCCGAACGTGGCTCATCGGCTCGAGGCGGGCGCCGAACTTCGACTTGGTCTTGCGAACGCCCTTCGCGACCGCTCGGACCTTGCCGTTCTCGGCCGTGTGGATCACCACGATGCGGTCGGATTCGCGCAGTTTGTACGTGCGCAGGACGACCCCCGTGTCGCGGTAGAGCTCGCTCATCGGCGCACGAACTCAGCTGCCATCGTCATCGATGCCGCCGAAGCGGCGCTGACGGTGCGCGAAGTCGGCAATGGCATCCAGCAGATGGTCGGCTGACAGCTCGTGCCACTCCATCGGATGGAACACCAGCTCCCCGTAGGCGAGCTCCCACACGAGCGACGGCGGAAGCCGGGTCGATTCACCGAGCACCACGATGAGATCGGGCTCGCAATCGGCGGGTGCGTAGAGCGCCTCGGCGACGGTTGCTTCGTTGACGGGCTCGTCGGGATGGAGGCGCTGCATCGCCTCGGCGAACCGTTGACGACCATCACCGCAGGGATCGACCATGACGTGGCACGACCCGACCTGGCGTTCCCACCAGTGAACCTCCACCGGCTCCTCACCGGGCTCGAAGGCTCGTAGCGTCAGGAACGTGGCTCCAGCTTGATCGGCCACCGCTCCGAGATGCTCGACTCGTTGGTCCCAGCGCTCGTCACCGAGGTCGTCCCAGTCGCGAAGCGTGCCGCCGACCACCATGATGTGGCGCAGCAGCTGCCGAGTGGGGTCGCCGGCTCGCGTCGTGGTCGTTGCAACGGCGCCCGCGTGCCGTTCGACGGATCCCGGACGTTCAGTGGTGACAGAGCGTGGCACCCTCCCATTGTTCCACGCCGCGCACCATCGGCGCTGGCTGGCTAACGTGCAATTCGTGCCCGCCGACTCCGCCGAGCCCTCCCTCCCGTCGCCACACCCACTGCATGTGGCATGCATCATGGATGGCAACGGTCGCTGGGCGGGTCGACGTGGCCTGCCACGAACCGAAGGGCACACCGAGGGCGAAGAGAACCTCGCCCGCCTGGTTCGCATCGCCGTCCGCCGCAACATCGGGTGGCTCACCGTGTTCGGCTTCTCCACCGAGAATTGGCAGCGGCCGCGCCCGGAGGTGCGTCACATCCTCGGCCTCCACGAGAAGCTGTTCGGCAGAGTCGCCGAGCTCAACGAGCTCAACGTACGGATCCAGTGGATCGGGCGACCGTTCGATTCTCCGATGGCCCGCACCCCCCGGTACGTCCAGCGCGCGATCCGCAAGGCGATCAACGACACCGCAAGCAACACCGGAATGGTGCTCACGGTCGCATTCGACTACGGCGGCCGATCGGAGCTGGTCGCTGCGGTCGAAGCGGCCCGCCAGGATGCCAGCGGCCTCACGGTCGACAACATCGCCGAGCATCTGTACCTCCCCGAGCTGCCGCCGGTCGACATCCTCGTTCGCACCAGCGGGGAGCAACGAGTGTCGAACTTCCTGCTGTGGCAAGCCGCGGGCGCGGCGATCTACTTCACCGAGGCTGCCTGGCCGGACTTCGACGAGCACGAACTCGACGCTGCCTTGGCGCTCGCTCGATGAGCGACGCACTCACCAGGGTCACCACCGCGCTGGCCAACGCCGAGGAACGGGTCGGCCAGCAACAGATGGCGTCGATGGTGGCGAGCGCCATCACCGACAAGCGCCACTTGGTCGTCCAGGCAGGCACCGGCACCGGCAAGACACTCGCCTACCTGGTTCCGGCGATCGAGGCCGACGCGCGGGTGGTGGTGGCGACCGCCACCAAGGCACTGCAGGATCAGTTGGCCACGAAGGATCTCCCGTTTCTGGCGGAACACCTCGGTCGCGACTTCGATTTCGCCATCCTGAAGGGCCGTTCGAACTACGTCTGCCTCCAACGCCTGCGGGAGATGAGCGCGAGCGACGACGGTCAACTGGAGCTCGAGACGATGGCGGTCACCACCAGAGTCGAGATCAAACGGCTGGCCGAATGGTCGGGCACCTCGGCCACGGGTGACATGGCCGAGCTCGACTGGACCCCGTCCGACGCCGCCTGGCGAGCGGTGAGCGTCGGCAGCGACGAGTGCCCCGGCGCCGACCGTTGCCCGCTCGGCGACCCCTGCTTCGCCGAACAGGCACGTCGGCGCGCGGCCGCCGCCGACGTGATCGTGGTCAACACCCACCTCTACGGCCTCAACGTCGCGAGCGGCGGCGCGATCCTGCCGGATCACGACGTCGTGGTGTTCGACGAAGCCCACGTGCTCGAGGACATCATGAGCGACACCGTCGGTGTCGAGATCGCGCCAGGCCGGTTCGTTGCGTTGTCCGGCGTCGTGCGCCGAATCATCGACAACCCCACGCTCGTCGGCTCGATCGCCGAGATCGCCGAGGCACTCCGCGATGCGCTCGCAGCACACGTCGGCAAGCGTCTCACCACCCCGCTTCCCGACTCGGTCCAGGAGGTCCTCACCGATGCACGGCTCCGGCTCGGCCGCGTCAACGAAACCTTGGTCGCCATCGACACCAAGAACGAGGACGCCAAGCAACGCCGGCTTCGGGCGCAAACGATGACCGGCAGGGCGATCGAACAGCTCGACATCGCCATCGAAGGACGTGCCGGCTACGTCGCGTTCGTGTCCGGATCGCGCGACTCCCCACGCCTCGAAGTGGCGCCGCTCGACGTTGGCCCAGCGATGACCGAGGGCGTGTGGTCGCAGCGCACTGCGATCCTCACCAGCGCCACCATCCCGACCTCGCTGGCGAGCAGGGTGGGGATCGCAGCCGACCGCGTCGACGTGGCCGACGTCGGCAGCCCGTTCGACTACGAACACCACTCGATGCTGTATTGCGCGATGCACCTGCCGAACCCCAACTCCGATGGGTTCCGGGCCGCCGTGCACGACGAACTCGAAGCGCTGATCACCGCCGCGGGCGGGCGGACGCTGGCACTGTTCACCAGTTGGCGTTCGATGGACGAGGCCGCAGAAGCGCTGCGCGAGCGCATCGACCTACCGATTCTCACCCAACGCGACCTCCCGAAACCGGCCTTGATCAAGGCGTTCGCCGAGAGCGACGAGACCTGCCTGTTCGCGACCGCTGGGCTGTTCCAAGGCGTCGACGTTCCCGGCCAGACGTTGTCGCTCGTGGTGATCGACCGCATCCCGTTTCCCCGTCCCGACGATCCGCTGCTGAGTGCACGGCGCGAGGAACTCGGCCCCACCGCGTTCTCGGAGATCGACATCCCGCGAGCGTCGATGATGTTGGCCCAGGCCTGTGGGCGCTTGATCCGCTCGGCGACCGACCGCGGCGTGGTCGCCGTGATGGATCCGCGTCTGGGCACCGCCCGCTATCGCTGGGACATCATCAGGGCGCTGCCGCCCATGAAACGCACCAAGGTGCGCGCCGATGTCGAAGCATTCCTCGCCGACATCGCCGAACTCGGCGCCACGTAGGCACACGACCGGGACAACACGGGTCAGACCCGTGTTGTCCGTGATGTTGTCCTCAGGTGATCGAGGCGGCGAAGATGCCGTCGATGGTCTCCGACAGCGCGGCGTCGAACTCTTCGTCGCTTTGGCCGACGTTGAGGCTCTCGGTGAGTGCCCGCGAGAAGCTGGCGATCATGCCGTGTTGACGGGACAGGCGCTCGTTGGCCTCGTCACGTGGGTACCCGCCCGACAGCGCGACCACCCGCAGCACCTTGGGGTGCGCGATCAGGTCGGCGTAGAAATCGTCGACCGTCGGGATCGACAGCTTGAGCATCACGGTCTCGTCGGCAGCGAGGGCGTCGAGTTGCTTCGCAATGCGATCGCGCAGCAGCCCTTCGGCAGCCTGCTTCTCCGGACTGGTGATGTCGACCTCCGGCTCGATGATCGGCATCAGACCGGCCGCGATGATCTCCTTGGCGACGTCGAACTGCTGGTCGACCACGGCGTTGACACCGGTCTCGTTCGCCAACTGCACCACCGACCGCATCTTCGTGCCGAACACACCGAGACCGACAGCACGGTCACACAGCGAACGCAGACCGGGAATCGGCTTCATGAGCTGCGCACCGTCGACGGCGTCAGCGAGTCCCTGGTCGACCTTCAGGAACGGCACGACGTGCTTCTGCGACCACAGGTACTCGGCCGAACCCATGCCCTCGATCTGTCGATCCATCGTCTGCTCGAAGAGAATGGCGCCGAGCACCCGGTCACCCGTGAACGCCGGCGAGGTGACGATTCGGCTGCGCATCGCATGCATCAGGTCGAACATCTCGTCATCGTTGGTCCAGGCATCCTCACCGATGCCATACAGCCCAAGCGCCTTGGGTGTGCTCCCACCGCTCTGATCGAGCGCGGCGATGAAGCCCTGACCGGTACGAACCTTCTGCAGCATGTCGTCATTCACCCTTCCGACTGTAGTCATCGAGCGACGCGCACGTTGCCAGATCTGCCGGAGTCGGGACCAAGGGCCCACCGATCGCTACGGTCGACCCCCATGACCGCACCGGAGCCGACGACCCCAGAGCGGGTGGTGCACTGTGCCATCTCGAACCAGATCGCAACGATCGCCCTCGACTCACAGCGCAATCGCAACGCCCTGTCGCGCCAACTGCTCGCTGATCTCCATCGAGCCCTGGACGAGGCCGAAGCGGCCGAGGTTCGTGCCATCGTGCTCACCCACCGAGGTCCGGCCTTCTGCGCAGGGGCCGATCTCAAGGAGCGAGCGGCGGCAGGCAGCGCACCTGCCGATTCGACGCCGTTCGTCCGCGCGCTCGAACGGCTGATGGATGCGCAGTGCCCCACGATCGCCGTCGTCGACGGGGCGGTGCGCGCCGGCGGCATCGGGCTGATGGCAGCGTGCGATCTCGTCGTCGTCCACGATGCCACCACCTTTGCGCTCACGGAAGTGCGCATCGGCGTCGCACCGGCGATCATCGCCGTGCCGATCCTGCGACGGGTGGCACCGAGTCAGATCGCAGCGGCCATGCTCACCGGCGAAGCGTTCGATGCGGAGGACGCTCGCCGAATCGGCCTCGTCACCCACGTCAGCAGCGACGTTGCCACCACGGCCCGGGAACTCTGCGAAGGAATCCTGCACGGGGCTCCGAGCGCCGTTGCGGCCACCAAGCGGGTACTCCACACCGTGGCGACGATGGACCGATCCCAGGCATTCGACGCGATGGCGACGTTGTCCAACGAGATGTTCAACGGCGCCGACGCCGCCGAGGGGATGGCGGCCTTCGCCGAGAAGCGGCGTCCGACGTGGAGCCCGGCCGCAGCGCCGGACGCCTCGTGAGCACCGGCGAGCGACGCATCGAGATTCACGCGCCGAACGACATGACCATCGCCGCCGACGAATGGCCGGGCGATGGTCCAGCGGTCGTGCTCGCCCACGGCGGCGGGCAGACACGTCACTCGTGGGGCGCCACCGCGGCTGTCCTGGCGTCGAACGGCCACCGCGTCGTGTCGATCGACCTCCGCGGCCACGGCGACTCGGCGTGGGATCGCGACGGCGACTACTCGATGGGTGCCTACCGTGACGACGCCCTCGCAGTGGTCGAGTGGATCGGTGAGCCAACCGCCTGGGTCGGCGCGTCGCTCGGCGGGATGACCGGGCTGCACGCCGTCGACGCCGCACCGGACCGTTTCTCGTCGCTGGTGCTCGTCGACATCACACCCCGGCCGGCCGCAGCCGGAGTGAGCCGCATCCTCGACTTCATGGCCAAGGACGCCATCGATGGATTTGCCACCCTGGACGACGCCGCCGACTCGATTGCCGCGTATCAACCGCACCGCCCCCGTCCGACCGATCTGTCGGGTCTGTCGAAGAATCTCCGACTCGGCGACGATGGCCGGTGGCGATGGCACTGGGACCCCGCCTTCATCAGCATGCGGACCGGCGGCACGAGTGAACATGCTCGCGACGCCCATCACGGCGAGCTCGAGACGATCGCGAGAAGCCTGGAACTTCCGGTGTTGTTGATCCGCGGCAAACTGTCGGATCTCGTCACCGATGCAGAGGTCGCCGAGTTCCGGACGATGGTGCCCCACGCCGAGTACGTCGACGTCGCCGACGCCGCCCACATGATCGCCGGCGACAAGAACGACGTCTTCACCGACGCCGTGAGCACGTTTCTCTCCAACGCCTGAGCCGTCGCCGACCACCTCGACACCGCGCGTCTTGACGTGACGCCTGACACCTATGGGAGAATGCCCGGATGACCTCCAGCCAAGACCTGCACGACCGCATCGTCGGACAGAACCTCGCCAAGCGATTCCTCACCAACCTCGAGAGCAACCGCGACGTCGAGGTGGTCCGCTGGAAAGACGCCGAGGGCACCTGGCATGGCTGGTCGATGGCCGATCTGGCCGACGTCACCGCACGGCTGGCGACGGGGCTCGCCGGTCTGGGCGTCGGCAAAGGCGACACCGTCGTGCTGATGATGCGCAATCGACCGGAGTTCCATGCGCTCGACCTCGCCGTGCTGTTCCTCGGCGCCACGCCGGTGTCGATCTACAACTCGTCGGCACCCGACCAAATCGACTATCTCGTCAACGACTGCAAGGCCAAGCTCGCCGTCGTCGAGGACGACTCGTTCCTCGAACGGTTCCTGAAGGTGCGTGAGTCCCTGCCGACACTCGAGACGATCGTGCTCATCGAGCCGTCGGAGACCGCTGGCGACGCCGTGGTGCCCTACTCCGACGTCGCCGCCTCCGACCCAGCCGATCTCGGGGAACTCGCCGAGATCGCCACACTCGACGACATCGCCACCATCATCTACACCTCGGGCACCACCGGCCCGCCGAAGGGTGTGATGCTCTCGCATCGCAACATCGCGTGGACCCTCGAGTCGGTCGGCCAGTCGATGGTCGAACAGACCGACATCGACGACTTCGCCGGCAAGAAGCACCTGTCCTACCTCCCGATGGCGCACATCTTCGAGCGCCTCCTCGGCCACTACTACCTGCTCGACTTCGCCGCACAGGTCACCTGTTGCCCGGACACCGCCCAGCTCACCGCCTACACCGGTGAGGTGCACCCCAACGTCTTCATCGGGGTGCCCCGGGTGTGGGAGAAGCTCTACGCAGGCGTCAACGGCGCGCTGGCCGCCGACCCCGAGAAGTCCAAGGCGTTCAACGAAGCCGTCGAGGCTGCGCTGCCGATCGTGGAGAAGATGACGCGCGGAACCGCCACGCAGGAGGAGATCGACACCTGGAACTTCCTCGACCAGGTCGCCTTCCAGACCGTGCGTGGCCTGATCGGCCTCGACGAGGCCGAGATCTGCATCACCGGCGCCGCTCCCCTGCCCGCCGAGATCCTCACCTGGTTCCGGGCGATCGGCGTGCCCCTCACCGAGGGCTACGGCATGTCGGAGAACTGCGCCGTGCTCACGTGGGCCAACGACCCCAAGCCGGGCTGTGTCGGGCGAGCGGCCACCGGCGTCGAGATCAAGATCGCCGACGACGGCGAGGTGCTCGCTCGCGGCGGCAATGTCTGCGTCGGCTACCTCGGCAAACCCGAGCAGACCGCCGAGACCATCGATGCCGATGGCTGGTTGCACACCGGCGACATCGGCGTCCTCGACGACGACGGCTACCTCAAGATCGTCGATCGCAAGAAGGAGCTGATCATCACCGCCGGCGGCAAGAACGTGAGCCCGGCGAACCTCGAAGCCGAATTGAAGATGATCCCGCTGGTCGGCCAGGCCTGTGCGATCGGCGAGCAACGCCCGTTCATGTCGGCACTCGTCGTCCTCGATCCCGATGCCTCGGCGTCGTGGGCTGCGGCCCACGGGCTCACCGGCGACGACGCCACCTTGGCTGCACTGGCGAACAACCCCGACGTGATCGCCGAGATCGACGCCGGACTCGTCGAGGTGATGTCGAACTTCAACAACGCCGAGGCGGTGAAGAAGGTCAAGGTGCTCGGTGACGAGTGGCTGCCCGACTCCGAACTGCTCACCCCCACCTCGAAGCTGAAGCGACGCGGCATCCTCGCCACGTTCGCCGACGAGATCGAAGCCCTCTACGCCAAGTGATGTGCGGGTCCGGCGGGTTCGGGCCGGCTGCTAGGTTCTGACGATCGATCGTCGTTCCGCCGTCCTCGCGGTCTATGCCGCGTTGGCCGTCGTCGTCGTCGTGCTCGGAATCCGGAGCGTCCGCGACGACGACTCGGCTGAGTCGATCACGATCACGCCAGGCACCGTGGTGACCGCCGCCTCCGCGCCCGTGGCTGCACCGGCCACCACGCAGCCGACCACCACGACGAGCACCGTCGCGCTCGCCGTCGACGACGGCAAGACATCCAGCGAGCGCCGGCTGATCGAAGCCTTCACGGTGTCCGATGACGATCTCCAGCCGAAGAGCGTCGTCGCCTCCGGCGACGGGCTCTTCTTCGCGCAGAACATGATGTACCGCCACAACGTCTCGGTCTACGATCGCTCCGGCACCAAGGTCGGTCTGGTCGACGACCGAGTCGACCTGGGAGACTTCGGGTTCGACCCCGTCACCGTGCAGGGCTCACCGGTCGAAGCAGCGTTCACGCCCGACGGCCGCTATGTCTACGTGTCGAACTACAAGATGTACGGCGACGGCTACAACCCGGTCGCCGACGACAGCTGCGACCGAGGTGATTGGGACGACAGCTTCGTCTACAAGATCGACGTCGACACCCTCGAGATCGTCGCCGTGGTACCGACCGGGGCCGTCCCCAAGTTCCTCCAGGTCTCACCGGACGGCTCGACGCTGGTCGTCTCGAACTGGTGCGGGTTCGACGTCTCGTTCATCGACACCGACACCGACACCGAGCTGGGACGCGTCGATGTCGGTCGACACCCTCGGGGGGTGGCGATCGACAGCGACAACGAGGTGGCCTACGTCACGGTGATGGGCGAACAACGAATCGACGTGATCGGGCTCCAGTCGCGCCAGGTGCTCCGCTCCTATGGCCCCGAGGTGGCGGGCAACACCCCGCGCCACATCCTGCTGTCCGGAGACGACCGCTACCTGTACGTCTCGAACAATCTCCAGAACTCGGTGCGCAAGATCGACCTGAGCTCTGGCGCGGTCGTCGGCACGGCGTCGACGGGAACGCAGACTCGCACGATGGCGATCTCCGACGACGGCGAGAGCCTCTACGTCGTCAACTACGAAGACGGGACCGTCAGCAAGGTCCGCACCAGCGACATGGAGATCCTGCAGACGATCTACTCCGGGTATCACCCGGTCGGCATCACCTACGACGCCGACACACGTCAGGTGTGGGTGGCCAACTACGCCGGCTCGTTGAGCGTGTTCACCGACGAGTAGACGAACGGTCGGCTCACGTGGACATCAGGCGGTAGCCGATCCCGCGGGCGGTGACGATCAGCTTCGGGTCGTCGGGGTGATCCTCGACTTTGAGCCGCAGCCGGCGCACGTGCGCATCGACCAGGCGCGAGTCGCCCAGATATTCGTACCCCCACACCCGCTCGAGCAGTTGGTCGCGTGACAACACGGCGTCGGCGTGGTCGGCGAACTCGCAGATCAGCCGGTACTCGGTCTTGGTGAGATTGAGCTCGCGGCCGCCCTTGAGCACGATGCCCTGCTCGCGTCGTAGCTCGATGTCCCGGAACGTCGACGCGGCGGGCACGGAACCCTTGTCGTGAAGGTGAACCCGCCGAAGTGCAGCGCGGATCCGGGCGGCGAGTTCCTTGGGGACCACCGGCTTGGTGACGTAGTCGTCGGCACCTGCTTCGAGCCCCGCCACCATGTCGTGGGTGTCGGTCTGCGCGGTGATCATGATGATGGGCACGATGCTCTCCGAGCGCAGGGCCCGACACACGTCGAACCCCGACATGTCCGGCAGCCGGAGGTCGAGGAGCACGAGGTCGGGCGTCCGCCGTCGAAACGCTGCGATCCCCTCCTCGCCGTTGGGGGCCTGACGAATCTCGTAGCCCTCGTCTTCGAGCGCCATCGACAGCGCAACGCGGATTCCGTCGTCGTCTTCGATGAACAGCAGTGATTCCATGGGGGCGTCCAGTGTTGCGCACGCCAGCGAGCAATCAACGGTTTTGTTACCGAAATCGCACAGTTCCCGCAACGAGCCGTCACACAGGGGGGCCATCATCGTTGTTGTTCACGCTGCCCCGGTGGGATGCCTTCCTCCCCCTGGCATTCCACCGGCAGCGGGTGAACCATCCGTACCGGACCTGCAACACTGCTCCGGTGGCCCGGCGTCGATCCCTTCGTTTGCGAACGAGAGTCACGCTGTTCTTCGCGTTCATCGCACTGCTGGCTGGCGTGGTACTGATCGGCGTCACCTACGGCCTCACCCGAAACAACCTGCTGTCGGACGACGAGAACGCCGCCCGGCAACAGGCATTCGCAAACGCCGACCTCGTACGCGAGCAACTCACGTTCGACCCCGACCGCATCGGGGTGTTCTTCGACGACGAACTCCGCACCGATGCCGACGGCTTCGCAGTACTGAGCTCCGGCGACCCGAGCGCGCCTCGCGCCAGCACCAGCCTGCTGCACCCGATCACCGACTTCCCCGAAATGCTCGTCGACTCGGTTCGCGCAGGAGACAGCGCGGTGCAGAACGCCACGATCGACGGCTCGTCGTACGTGACGGTCGGCGTCTTCATCGCTGAGTACGACACGGGGTACTTCGAGGCCTTTCCGCTCGGCGAGACCGAGTCGACCCTCACGGCCATCCTCACCGCACTGACGCTCGGCGCGCTGGGAACCTTGGTGTTGGCCACCCTCTTCGGGCTCGCCACGAGCCGCAGACTCCTCCGCCCGCTCAGCCACGTCGCGGATGCTGCTGCCGAGATCGCCTCGGGCGGGCTCGACACTCGACTCGAAGCGGAGTCGGATCCCGACCTCGACCGACTCGCAGGCTCGTTCAACGACATGGCCGACGCCGTTCAGACCCGGCTCGAGCGCGAAGCGAGATTCGCCTCCGACGTCAGTCACGAACTGCGCTCTCCGATCACGGCGCTGACGGCTGCGGTGGAAGTACTCGACGGCCGACGCGCTGACATCCCCGACCGGACCCAGCAGGCGCTCGACGTCGTGGTCGACCAGGTGCGGCGCTTCGACAGCATGGTGATCGATCTCCTCGAACTCGCACGCCTCGATGCCGGTGCCACCGATCTCAACGTCGAACAGATCACCCTGATCGATCTCACCCAGCGGGTCGCCGCTCGATTCGGTGAGCCGGATGTGCCGATCGTGGCGGTGAGCGGCGCGCCGACCGAGGTCGCGCTCGACAAGGTCAGATTCGAGCGTATTCTCGGCAACTTGTTGGAAAACGCTCGACACCACGGCGGCGGCGCACTCCGGATCGAACTCACCGGTGCCGGCCCGGGGCGCTTTCGAATCGCAGTGGAGGACGGCGGTCCCGGAGTCGCACAGGGAGAGCGTGAGCGGATCTTCGAGCGTTTCGCCCGCGGGAGCGCGGCCCGCCACCGCATCGGGACGGGCCTCGGCCTCGCACTCGTCGCGGAACACAGCGCGGCGATGGGCGGCTCGGCATGGGTGCAGGACCGAGTGGGCGGTGGCGCTCGCTTCGTGGTCGAACTGCCGACACGCGTCACGCCGATCGCACGTGAACGCCAGGACGGGCAGCGTCGATGACGTTCGCGGCACGCTCCAAGGGTTGGCGCGCGTTGGGTGCGGTGGTCGTCACCGCACTGCTCGCGGCGGCGTGCGGCGTGCCGACCGGTGACGACACGTTCACCGAGATTCCTCCAGCCGAAGTGCCACTCGGGCTGGCCGAGACGTCGACGACCACCACCACCACTACCACGACCACCACCGTTCCGGAAGCACCGGGAACCACGACGGCGCCGAGTACCACCACACCGATCCGTCTCGACCCGGTGGAGATCTACTTCCTGACGCGCGGACGTCTCCAACCGGTCGTTCGCGAGCTCCCCACAGGGTTCTCCGCCGATCAGGTCGCCGACATCCTCGAAGAGGGCCCGCCGCCCGATCTTGCGCTCGACACGCTCGTGACCGACGGCCTGATCGTCAGCTCGTCAGAATCGCGTGCCGTGCTCACGGTCGAGCTCGATGCCGCGACGTTCGAGGAGATTCCGAGCACGCAGCAGACCGAGGCGATTGCTCAGATCGTGCTCACCATGATCGAAAGCCTGAGCCGCGTGGGCTTGGTGAACTTCACCATCGACGGCGAACCGATCGCCGTCAAGAAGGGCGACAGTCTGCTCTCGGAAGTGGGCGAACCGTTGTCGTACGAGGACTATGTTGTCCTGCTCGTCAACCCGCCGCCCCCCGGCGACCCGCCGGACACCACCGCGTCCGCGGTGACGACCGACCCGGTCGACCCCGCCGCCACCGCGGTCGTCGACGGCGATGGCTGACCGCCACCGCACGCCAATTCAGTAGCCGAGACGCTCGACTCGTTCCGGGCGACGCTGCCAGTCCTTGTCGACTTTCACGCGAAGCTCGAGGTACACCCCGTCGGGAAGCTGGGCGCGAGCGAGTTCTCCGACCCGCTTCAGGATGAGGCCGCCCTTGCCGATCACCATGCCCTTCTGGCTGTCGCGCTCGACGACGATGTCGACCCGAACCCGGGGCCATTCCCATTCGGTCACCTGTGTGGCGATCGAGTACGGGAGCTCGTCGCGGGTGACGGCGAGCAACTGTTCACGGACCAACTCGGCCACCCAGCGCTCGTCGGGCAGGTCCGACACCTCGTCGTCGGGGAAGTAGGCCGGCCCGGGTGGCATCCGAGCGGTGAGTTCCTCGACCAGGGCCGCGATGCCGTCACCCGTTACCGCTGACACCGGGAAGTACTCGGCGGCCCCGAGCTCGCCGGCCGCTGCGAGCATCCTGAGCACCTGCTGGGGCCGGGCGATGTCGATCTTGTTGACGATCACGATCGAGTTCGGAAGTCGGAGCCGATCGGCCACCCAACGATCGCCCTTCCCGAACGCGTGGGTGGCGTCGAGCACGAGGCAGGTCACATCGACATCCCCAACCGCATCGAGCGCGGTGCTGTTCACGCGTTCCCCGAGCGCCGTGACCGGCTTGTGCAAGCCCGGTGTGTCGACGAACACCAACTGCGAACCCGGCCTGGTGAGCACGCCCATGATCCGGTGGCGTGTGGTCTGGGGCTTGTCCGACACGATGCTGATCTTGCGTCCGCAGATCGCGTTGACCAATGACGACTTGCCGACGTTGGGTCGGCCGACGAAGGTGACGAAACCGGAACGAATCGACGCGTCATCGGCGGTCGCCTCCGTGTCCGGTGCCGAAGCATCCGCCTGCTCCGGGCTGTTGGTTTCGTCGCTCATCGTCCCAGTTTGCCAAGCTCAGGGCCATGACCCGCATGATCAACGGCATCGATGAACTCAAGACGCTCGTCGGCGAGCACCTCGGCTACTCCCCCTGGGTCGAGATCACCCAGGAACAGGTGAACACCTTCGCCGACGCCACGGGTGATCATCAGTGGATCCACACCGACCCCGAGCGGGCCAAGGCGGGCCCGTTCGGTGGCCCGATCGCGCACGGCTACCTCACGTTGTCGCTCGGCCCGATGTTGTCCCCACAGATCTTCGGCGTGTCCGGCGTCGCCATGGGCGTCAACTACGGCGCCGGCAAGATCCGGTTTCCGTCGCCGGTGCCGGTCGGCTCGAAGCTCCGTCTCGGTGTCACCCTCACCGCGGTCGACGACATCGCCGGCGGCGCCCAGGTGACCCAGGAGTTCGTCTTCGAGGTCGAAGGCGCGAGCAAGCCGTCCTGTGTCGCCGAGGTGATCTTCCGTTACTACGTGTGAGGCCGGGTCGACCCGGGTCGGCGACACCTCACCGCATAGTGTCGGCTCCATGACCAACCCCCGCCAGATCTGGGACGACGCTGTTGGTTCGTCGAGCGAGCGCGCCGCCGACTTCTCGACCATGTCGGGCATTCCGCTTCGTGGCGTCTACGGCCCCGACGACGGTGAGTTCCCGGGACAGTACCCCTACACCCGCGGCCCGTACGCGTCGATGTATCGGTCGAAGCTGTGGACGATGCGCATGTTCGCCGGATTCGGAACCGCCGACGACACCAACTGGCGGTTCAAGGAGATCATCAGGTCGGGCGGCGACGGACTGTCGACGGCGTTCGACATGCCGACACTCCTCGGCCTCGATTCCGACGACCCGATGTCGCTCGGTGAGGTTGGCCGCTGTGGCGTTGCCATCGATTCGCTCGCCGACATGGAGGACCTGTACGCCGGGATCGACCTCGGTGAGATCACCACGTCGATGACGATCAACAGCCCAGCGGCACCGATCTTTGCGATGTTCGTGGCTCAGGCCGAGCGGGCCGGCGTGCACCGCAGCCGACTCGGTGGCACGCTCCAGAACGACATCTTGAAGGAGTACCAGGCGCAGAAGGAGTTCGTCTTCCCGCCCCGCCAGTCGATGCGCCTGGTCCGCGACACGATGCAGTTCACTGCGGCCGAGATGCCGCGGTGGCACTCGATCTCGATCTCCGGCTATCACATCCGCGAGGCCGGCTCGACCGCCGCCGAGGAACTCGCGTTCACCCTCGCCAACGGATTCGCCTACGTCGAGCTCGCGCTGCAGGCCGGTTTGCCGATCGACACCTTCGCCCCTCGGTTGTCGTTCTTCTTCAACGCACACATCGACTTCTTCGAGGAGATCGCCAAGTACCGAGCAGCGAGGCGGATCTGGGCGCGATGGATGAGCGAGCGGTACGGCGCGCAGGCCGCGAAGTCACTCCAGCTGCGCTTCCACACCCAGACCGCCGGTGTGTCGCTCACGGCACAACAGCCCGAGGTGAACATCGTGCGCACCGCCATCGAGGCGCTCGCCGGCGTACTCGGGGGCACCCAGAGCCTCCACACCAACTCGATGGACGAAGCACTGGCCCTGCCGACCGAGAAGGCCGCACGCATCGCACTTCGCACCCAGCAGGTGATCGCCCACGAGACCAACGTCGCCCACGTGGCCGACCCGCTGGGCGGCTCGTGGTTCGTCGAGGAACTCACCGACGAACTCGAACGCCAGGCCGAGGAGATCTTCGCGCACCTCGACGATCTCGGCGACGGCTCGATGCTCGACGGCGTGATCGCCGGCATCGACGACAACTGGTTCCAGGGTCGCATCGCCGACTCTGCCTACGAGCTCGAACGAAAGTTCAACGCCGGCGAGCGGGTGATCGTCGGGGTCAACGCGTTCACCGACGGCAACGGCGACGGCATCGACCTCCTTCGGATCACCAACGAGGACGAGGCCCGCCAGCGCAAGCGGCTGGACACGGTGCGCGAGCGACGTGACGAACAGGCGGTCCACGCCGCACTCTCGCTGCTGCGCACCCAGGCAGCAGATCCCGAGGTCAACCTCATGCCGGCGTTGATCGACGCCGCCGGCGTCTACGCCACGCTCGGCGAGATGATGCGCGCGATGGGTGACGTGTTCGGCCGTCACGTCGAGACCCCGACGATCTGAGCCCCGCGACGACGGGCCTCCGCAAGAGTGAGTGAGCACACATGAGTCAGCGAATCCTGGTTGCCAAAGTGGGCCTCGACGGCCACGATCGAGGGGTCAAGGTCGTGGCGCGCATCCTGCGTGATGCCGGCTACGAAGTGATCTACACCGGGCTGTTCCAGACACCCGCCACCGTCGCCGCAGCCGCGGTCGACGAGGACGTCGACGCGATCGGTCTGTCGATGCTGTCCGGCGCGCACATGACACTCGCACCGCTCGTGGTGGAGGAAGTGCGGGCCCGAGGTGTCGACATCCCCGTGGTGGTCGGCGGCATCGTGCCCGACCACGACCTCGACGAACTCCGATCCGCGGGCATCGCCGCGGTGATCACCCCCGGCGCCACCGCAGATGAGGTGGTGGCCACGATCGCCGCCGTCCTGCACGACGGCGACCCCGACGCCGACTGAGCTGCACTGCCCGCCACCGCCCGATTTGAGTGTTGTCCGCTGGGAGCCGTACCGTGCCTCGGTGGATCTCTTGGGGAACGGTCAGCCGCCGATCGAGCTCAGTCTGGCCGAGGTACACGAGGCCATCGCCGCCTCCCAGCCCGATGCCGACTGCCTCGTCTTCCGTGACCGCCGCTACAGCTGGAGTGACGTCACCGAGCGCACTCGCCGCCTCGCCAATCACCTGATCTCCGCCGGGCTCGGCGTGAGCACGGAGCGTTCCGAACTCGCCGGCCACGAAAGCGCTCACGACCATCTCGCCATCTACCTCCACAACGGCAACGAGTACCTGGAAGCGATGCTGGGCGCGCTCAAGGCACGCGTTGCGTCGCTGAACGTGAACTACCGCTACGTCGCCGAGGAGCTGCTGTATCTGCTCGACGACTCGCAAGCCACCGCAGTCGTCGTGCATTCGGTGTTCACCCCGACGCTCGCCGACGTGTTGCCGCAGCTCCCGCAACTCCGGGTGATCCTGCAGGTCCCCGACGAATCCGGTCATCCGCTCCTGCCCGGTGCGGTCTGGTACGAGGACGCGCTCGCAGCAGCCTCACCCGAACGACCCGACGTCGAGTGGAGCCCCGACGACCTCTACATGCTCTACACCGGAGGCACCACCGGCATGCCCAAAGGCGTCATGTGGCGCAACGGCGACGCGATGGTGGAGTGTTTCGGCGGCTCGAAGACCGCGACGTCGATCGAGGAGTTCGTCGCCGAGGCCAACACCGGGCTCAAGGCACTCCTGGCCCCACCGTTCATGCACGGCGCGGGGCACTGGATGAGCTTTCGAACCTGGCTCGGCGGCGGCACGGTGTTCGTCCAGTCGGTACCCGAACGCCTCGACCCCGTCGACATCTGGTCGCTCATCGACCGGGAGGGAATCAATTTTCTGCTGATCGTCGGCGACGCCTTTGCCCGGCCGCTCCTCGACGAGTTGGAACACCCCACCATCGACGGTGGATACGACCTGAGTTCGCTCACGGTCGTCCTGTCGGGCGGCGCGCCGTTGTCGGCCAAGTTGAAAGACGAGTTCCTCTCGCACCTCCCGACGCTGATGATCGTCGACGGACTCGGCTCGTCCGAGGCCGGTGGTCAGGTGTCGCAGGTCTCCACCGGCGGCGGAGCCACCACCGGGACGTTCGAGATCACGCCCGGCAACGTCGTGCTGTCGGCGGACCTCGACCGGGTGCTCACACCCGGCGACCCGGAGATCGGCTGGCTGGCCAAGACCGGACGCCTGGCACTCGGCTATCTCGGGGATCCGGCCAAGACCGCCCAGACCTACCCGGTGGTCGATGGGGTCCGCTATGCCATTCCCGGCGACCGCGCCCGGCTGCTCGACGACAACATCGTCGAGTTGCACGGACGCGACTCGGTCACGATCAACTCCGGAGGCGAGAAGATCTTCGCCGAGGAGGTCGAGGCCGCCCTCAAATCGCACCCGGGCGTGTACGACTGCATCGTGGCAGGGCGACCAAGTGAGCGCTGGGGCAATGAGGTGGTCGCGATCGTGCGGGTACGCGCTGGTCATGACGTCGACGACGAGGGGTTGCGCGCTGCCGCTGCCGAACACATCGCCCGGTACAAGCTGCCCAAGGAGATCCGCTACGTCGACGAGATCGTGCGATCGCCGAGCGGCAAAGCGGACTATCGGTGGGCGAAGCGGGTCGCGGCCTCCGACACCGCACCGTAGCCTCGACGGGGTGAACAGCCCGGTGAGCGACGCCCCGAACAAACGAAGCAACGAGACGTCCGATCGCGCGCCGTCGTCGTGGGACACCGAGGAGCTGCCCCAAGGCGACGCCAAGGTCACCGCTGTCCAGGGCATGTTCGACGCGATCGCTCCGAAGTACGACCGGCTGAACCGCATCATCTCGTTTCGCCTCGATGTGCGCTGGCGCAAGCGTGCGGTGCGCGATCTCGCACTGCCCCCGTCCAGTGTGGTGCTCGATCTCGCCAGCGGCACCGGGGACCTGTGCCTGGACCTTGCCGGCGTCGGCATCCGTCCGATCTCGATGGATCTCAGTTTCGGGATGCTCAGCGCCGATCGCTCCGGCGCACCACGCGTCCAGGCCGACATCCTGCGTCTCCCAGTACCCGACGGATCGGTCGACGGCGTCACCTGCGGGTTCGCGCTGCGCAATCTGCTCGACCTCCCCACGTTCTTCACCGAGCTCGGCCGGGTGGTGCGACCGGGTGGGCGGATCGCGCTGCTCGACGTCAGCGTGCCGAGCAACCGGCTCGTCCGATGGGGAAACGGGATCTACTTCGGCAAGATCGTGCCACGCATCGGCGCAGTGCTGTCCGACGGCGCCGCATATCGATACCTCCCCAAGAGCGTCGCCTATCTTCCCAGCCCCGACGAGATGCTCGCATCGTTGGCAGATGCGGGCTTCGTCGATGCGACGCACGAGCAGCTCTCCGGCGGGCTGACGCAGCTCATGGTGGCCACGAGGCAGTGACATCGTTGCGGGCCGTCACTCGACCGTTGTCGGACTTCGTGGCCGGAACGGTCGATCTCAACGACGTCGCGGGCAGCGACGGTGTCCTGTTCGTCCGCAATGCCATCGGGCTCGCTGGCCGTGGTGTCGCAGCTCGGTGTGCAGTCGACGCCGCACCGGCGTTGTTGGCCACGCTCGACCATCGCAGTGACTCCGACCGGCTCGGCGGGATCAGCCCGATCGCGATCGGTGTGGTGCCGTTCTCCCCCGGCGCTGCAGGCGAGATGATCGTTCCGCACGTGACCGTGCGCAAGCACGCATCCAGCGACACGACGGTGACGATCGTTGGCGAACACGACGAGGACTTCGACGTCGGCACGGTGCGGGCGATGCTGAGCGAGCGCGAGCCTGGCCCGGCGACCGCGTCTGCGTACACGATCCAACCGAGTGTCGATGTCGAGCAGTACCTCACTGCGGTCGCCGCAGCGCGCGACAGCGTCCGTCGTGGCGAACTCACCAAAGCGGTGATCGCCCGACCGATCAACGTTCGCGCCAGCACCCCGATCGACGTCCATGCCGTCCTCCGGCGGCTGCGAGCCAGTTTCGGATCGAGCTATCGGTACTCGGTCGACGGGTTCGTCGGTGCGTCGCCAGAACTGCTGGTCGAGGTCGAGGGACCGTTCGTCCGCTCGCACCCGCTCGCCGGAACAGCGCCACGTACCGGCGATGCGGACAACGACGCTCGCATCGCCGCGGATCTCATCGCCAGCACGAAAGATCAGATCGAACACCGCGTGGTGATCGACGTGGTCCACGATGCGCTGCTGCCGTGGTCGAGCTACCTCGACTGGGAACCCGAGCCGTCGATCGTCACCGTGGCCAACGTGCAGCACCTCGGCACCCGCATGGAGGGCATGTTGTCCCAGCCAGGGCCGAACGTGCTCGAACTCGTGCGGGCCCTCCTCCCGACCCCGGCACTCGGTGGCCACCCCCGCGACGCCGCCATCGAGTTGATCGAACGTGTCGAAGGATTCGAACGCGGACGCTACGGCGGGGCGGTCGGGTGGGTGGATGCCTCGGGGAACGGCACCTGGGCGGTGGCCATCCGCTGTGCTGAACTGTCGGACGATCGCTGCTCGGCCCGCCTGGTGGCGGGCGGCGGGATCGTGGCCGACAGCGACCCGCTCGCCGAGCTCGCCGAGACCCAGGCGAAGTTCCAGGCGATGCTCAGTGCCATCGTGCGGCCCTGACCGACCGCGGCGTCGGAGCAGGTGCTCCGAGACCTGTCAATTCACTCCACGGCGGCCGACGGCGTCGATCACTGCGGCGTGAATCGCATCGTGGATCACCACGTTCCGTCGCCGTTCCGACCGGACACGAACCAGCCACGGACCTGGCAACTCGAGCTGCGCGATCAAGTCCGCCGTGGTCTGCACCGAGCGCGACGCCACTCCGTGGGCGGCAGCGAGCGCGACGATGTCCACACCGAGGGGCGTGCCGAACAACTGCTCGAATCGTTCGGGCGTCAGCGCCGACGCCTGCGGCAGGAACGAGAAGATGCCGCCACCGTCGTTGTCGACCACCACGATCCGCACGTCGGCGCCCCGCGAACCAAGTGCGATGAGCGCGTTGCTGTCGTGGACCGCTGCGAGGTCTCCGACCAACACCACGGACGGACGCCCTGTGAGTCCGATCCCGAGTGCAGTCGAAATGACACCGTCGATGCCGTTGGCACCCCGATTCGCATGCGCTCGCGCCGACCGCCCTCCGAACCATTCCAGGTCGCGCACCGGCATCGACGACGCCACGGTGAGCTGCGCTCCGGCCGGAAGATGCTCGGCAACCGTCCGAGCGACCAACGGTTCGGTGAGCTCGTCGAACTCCGCGAGCGTCGAAGCGATCACCGAGTCGGCCAGGCGGTCGGCATCCTCCCAGCTCGTTCTCCACGTGCTCGAGCGCTGCCGGTCTGCGTTCCGCGCCGCGCCGCGATCGACGGCGCTGAGGAGCTCGTCGATGGTGCACACGTCAGACACGTCGTGATCCGGATCGATCACCCCTGGTCCGCCCACTTGCAGCAGCGTCGCTCCTGCGATCGCAGCTTGATGCGTCCACTGTGCCAGCACCTTCGACGCTGCCGGCCGACCGATACGCACGATCACTGCCGGAAGGTGTTGTGTTGCGAACTCGCTGTTGCGCAACAGTGCATCTGCGGTGCTGATGACCCCCTCGACCTGCCGTATCCCCGACAACGGGTCGGCCACGATCGGCCAGCCTGTTTGCGCTCGCACGGCGACGACATCGTCCGGGCTCACCCCGCTTCGGCCGCCGACGACGATGATGCCACGCTCGACGTCGACGCCTGGCAATGACCTGGTGTCGACGAGGCCAGCGCCGGAGTCCCTGCCCGGAGCGGACGTTCGTCGGGCTGCGGGCAGATCGGCCGCGTTCCCGATCAGTGGCTCCCGGAAGGCCAGGTTCAGTTGTACCGGACCGCGGGAAGCGTGGCTCCAGGCATCGACGGCGAGGTCACGCCACGTCGACGATGTCGACTCCTCCGGCACCCCAGGGTCGGCGAACCAGCGAGCATGACGACCGAACAAGTCGAGCTGGTCGATCGTCTGCGGAGCGCCGACCCCGCGCAGCTCGTCGGGACGATCCGCGGTGAGCACCACCATCGGAACCTCCGAGAGGCCTGCTTCGACCACCGCAGGGAAGAAGTTGGCCGCTGCCGTCCCGCTCGTACACAACAGCAGTGCGGGCACACCGCCGAGGCCCAGACCCAACGCAACGAAGGCCGCCGACCGCTCGTCGTGCACCACGTGGGTGCGGATCTCTGAACGTTCCACGATGGCGAGTGCCATCGGTGTGGAACGTGAGCCCGGCGCGATGACCGCATGGGCGACACCGAGCGCCACCCACTCGTCGACGAGCGTTGCACAGTACGTGGCCTGGGTGTCCTGCGGCGCCAGAGTCATGGACTCCAGACGATAGGCGCGTACCGTGGAAGTCATGTCCGTCGACGATTCGCCATCAGCGCCGCCCGACAACCACCGTCCGGTCGTTCGCGTCGAAGTCTGGTCCGATGTCGTGTGTCCGTGGTGCTACATCGGCAAGCGCCGATTCGCCACGGGCCTGGATCAAGCCCGGGAACAGCTCGCCGCGTCCGACGTCGACGTCGAGTTCGAGGTGACCTATCACCCGTTCCAGCTCGACCCGACGGCGGCCCCGGGCGCGTCCGGCCCGGTCGTCGACGCCTATGCGAAGAAATTCGGTGGCATCGAACGCGCCGAGGCCATCATCGCCAACGTCAGCGCCACCGCTGCAGAGGCCGGGCTCGACTTCGACATGGCCCGGGCGCTGAGAGCCAACACGCTGCTCGCTCATCGCTTGATCTGGTGGGCAGGGCAGCCCGGATCACCGGTACGCCAGGACGACATGAACGAGCGCCTGCTCAAGGCGTATTTCGTCGACGGTCTCCACATCGGTGACCCCGACGTGCTCGCCGAGTGCGCTTGCAGTATCGGCGCCGACCGAGCAGCCGTCGCTGCGTTCCTCGCGTCCGACACCGGACAGGCGGAGGTCGAGGCCGAACTCGCCCACGCGCACGACAACGGCATCACCGCGGTGCCGACCTACGTGATCGACGGGCGATGGGCGATTCCAGGAGCGCAAGAGCCGGAGACGTTCGCGCAGGTCCTCACCAAGATGGGCGCCCAGGCCGTGGCCGAACTGGGCTGAGCGGGCACCAGCAGATGGCGCAGCGCTTCGTCCTCGCTCACGGGTTCACGCAGACCGCACGATCGTGGGACACCATCACTGGGCTCCTCGATCCATCGAAGCCGGACATCGAGGTGGTGGCGGTCGACCTGCCGGGGCACGGGGATGCCGCTCCGCCGAACGACGTCGATCTCTGGTCGAGCGCCGACCGCCTGGTCAGCGCTGGGGGAATCGGGACGTACGTCGGGTACTCGATGGGCGGCCGCGTGGCGCTCCACGCGGCGCTGGCACATCCCGACCAGGTGGAGCGCCTGGTCATCATCGGCGCCACCGCCGGCATCGACGACGATCATGAACGTGCCGAACGACGCGGCGCCGACGACCGGCTTGCCGACCACATCGAAGCCGTTGGCGTCGACGTCTTCATCGACGAATGGCTTGCCAACCCCTTGTTCGCTGGTCTCACCGACGCCAGCGCCATGCGGAGCGATCGGTTGCGCAACACCGCAGCCGGACTGGCGGCCAGCCTGCGGGCGACCGGCACGGGCACCCAGGAACCCCTGTGGAATCGTCTCGGTGAGATCGGTGCGCCCGTGCTCGTGCTCGTTGGCGAGCACGACCACAAGTTCACCGCGGTCGGTCGTCGGCTCGCCGATCGCCTGACAACCGCCTCGCTGGTGGTGGTGCCCGGTGCGGGCCACAGCGTGCACCTGGAACAGCCCGAGGCGACCGCTCGCGCGATCATGGATTTTTCGTTCATGCAGTCGGATCGTCCAGAAGACGATCGCTAGGTTCGACGCATGGGAACCACACCCGACCGACCGAAGCGGTTGGTGGTGCTCGTCTCCGGATCCGGCTCGAACCTGCAGGCGGTGATCGATGCGTGCGCCGATGGCTCCCTGCCCGCCGAGGTCGTGGCCGTGGTGTCCAATCGGCCCGATGTCTTCGCACTGCAACGTGCCGATGCCGCCGGCGTGCCGGCGGTCCACGTGGGTCGACATCCTGGCGAGGAACGTGGGGACTACGACGCCCGCCTCGCCGACGTCGTGGCCGGCTTCGACCCGGATCTCGTCGTGCTGGCCGGCTGGATGCGAATCCTCACCATGAGCTTCCTCGGTTGGTTCCCCAACCGAGTGGTCAACCTGCATCCGGCGCTACCAGGGGAACTCCCCGGTACCCGCGCCATCGAACGAGCCTGGGACGAGGCGCTCAGCGGCGGGCGCACCGCAACCGGTGTGATGATCCACCTCGTCCCCGACGAGGGCGTCGATGATGGTCCGGTCCTCGCCACCGCCACCGTCGACATCGACGTTGCTGCAGGGTTCGACGCGTTCGCCGAGCAGATGCACGCAGCCGAACACCAACTCCTGGTCGCCGCGCTCGGCGATCTCTGCACCGCTGTCCCGCGCCCCAACACGGAGGTTCCCGCATGAGCGATCCCATTCGCACCAGCCCCAACGACGAGTTCTTCGACCGGTTCGAGGCGCTCACCTTCGACGACGTCGTCGTCGTGCCGGGCTACTCCGAAACACTCCCGGATGCCGTCGACACCACCGCAACCTTTGCAGCCGACATCGACCTGGCGGTTCCCCTCGTCTCGGCGGCGATGGACAAGGTGACCGAGGGTCGAATGGCCGTCGCGATGGCTCGACACGGAGGCATCGGTGTGATCCACCGCAACATGTCGATCGCCGATCAGGCTGCCGAGGTGCAGAAGGTCAAACGGTCACAGTCCGGCATGATCACCGACCCGGTCACACTGCCACCATCGGCGCTCCTCCAGGATGCCGAGGACCTGATGCATCAGTTCAAGTTCTCCGGTGTCCCGATCACCGACCCGGACGGTCGTCTGGTCGGCATCTTGACCAACCGCGACATCCGCTTCTGCGAGGGGGCCGACTTCGCTCGCCCGGTCACCGAGTTCATGACCGCCGACAGCCTGATCACCGCCGAGGTCGGCACCTCGCTCGACCAGGCCAAGGCAATTCTTCAGCAGCACCGAATCGAGAAGCTCCCCCTCGTCGACTCCGCAGGTCGGCTGGCGGGCCTGATCACCGTCAAGGACATCCAGAAGCGCCTCGACTTCCCCAACGCGTCGCGAGACCCAGGCGGACGGCTCCGGTGTGCTGCTGCAGTCGGCGTCGGCGACGACGTGGAGGCACGCGTCGAGGCACTGGTGGCGATGGGCGTCGATGCGGTGTCGATCGACACCGCCCACGGTCACTCTGCCAATGTCGTCAAGACCATCGAGCGCATCAAGGGCTCCTGGCCCGATCTCCCGGTGACCGCCGGCAACGTGGTCACCGAGGACGGCGTCGAAACGCTCGCACGAGCAGGAGCCGATGCGGTGAAGGTCGGCGTCGGTGCGGGGTCGATCTGCACGACCCGCGTCGTGTCCGGCGCCGGAATGCCGCAGCTGTCGGCTGTCTGGTTCGCCGCCAAGCGCGGCCGTGAACTCGGTATCCCAGTGATCGCCGATGGTGGCATCACGTTCTCGGGCGACATCGTCAAGGCGATCGTTGCCGGAGCGTCGACGGTGATGCTCGGATCGCTGCTCGCCGGCACCGAAGAGAGCCCGGGCGACATGGAACTGTTCGAGGGGCGTCGCTACAAGAGCTACCGAGGCATGGGATCGATGGGTGCCATGACCGGCGACAGCCAGGACCGATATGCAACCGGTCAGTCGTCCCCGGGCGAGACCGCCGTGGGAGCCGGCTCGAACAAGCTGGTTCCCGAAGGCATCGAAGGGCGCGTGCCATATGCCGGCGCACTCGGCGAGGTCACCTATCAGCTCGTCGGTGGACTGCGTTCGGGGATGGGCTACGCCGGCGCCGCGACCCTCGAGGCACTGCGCGGCGCCCGCCTGATGCGCGTCACCACCGCCGGGCGCGAAGAGAGCCACCCACACGACGTCACGATCACGAAGGAAGCCCCGAACTACCAGCGCTCCTGACTGCGACACCCGACAAATGCGCGCGCCCAAGGGCGCCCAGCGCACGATGCTGCGCACAGTACGGGCTGTCAGATGTCGAGGTGAGAGTGGTCGGGAACGACGACCGGATACCCGTCGTGGATCCATGCACGCATGCCGCCAACGAGATCGCTCACGTCGCCGAATCCGAGGTCGAGCAACGACACCGCAGCCAGCGACGAGCTGTAGCCGCCGTTGCAGATCACCACGAGTGGTTGGTCGAATGACACCACGGCCTCGTGGCGGTAGCCGTTGGCGGGATCGAGATGCCACTCGAGCAGCGTCCTCGGCACGTGGATCGAGCCCGCGATCGCACCGAAGCGCTGACGGTCGACCGACGTCCGGGTATCGACCACCGTCGGCGCGTTCGCTCCCGTGAGCCGAACCGCGAGTTCGTCCGCGGTCGTACGGGTCAGGCGCGATCGGGCCTCGAACACGATGTCGTGAATCGTGCGGCGGTCCGGACGCTCGGCGACCACGATTCGCTCCCCGTCCAGCGCAGCCTCGGTCACCGCCGCGAGATCGAAACGCTCCAACCAGCCGTCGTCAGACCCGCCAACGAGTGCGATCCGGCCGCCCGGCAGGAGGTGCTGCGCCGCACAGTGGACGACGGCGGCGGTGTCGATGTCGCCGATGGGCTCGATCACCACCAGCGGGTAGCGACGCTCGAGCTGCACGCTCGGCCAATCCCCCACCACGATGTCGGCGGCCGCTCCGCCGGCCACCAGCATCTCGGTCACCGTCCACCGACCCGTTCCCAGCACGAGTACCGGGGCGCCGTCGGCACTCCCGGCCAGCAGACGCTGAATCGGCACGTCGGGCATCCCTGCACTGTAGAGACGCCGCCACACCACCGAGGGGCCGACCTGGAAATCCCCGGTGACCAAATGAGAAACTCGCTGCGACCTGGGAACGGCCGCCCAACGCCTCTGGTTGAGTCCACTCGATGCTCGACGGCCCACTGCGACCCACGAAGGACCGTGTGTTGGGTCCGCTCGCCCGGGGCCCGATGCGAACGGTTCCCCCACTGGCACTCAGCTCGGCAGGGTTGCTGGCCGCGCTCGGAGCGGCAGCCGCGGCGTGGCAGGCGCTCCCGCTCCTCGCCGTGGCGCTCTGGTTGCTCAGCCGACTCGCCGACGGCCTCGACGGAACCGTCGCCCGGCAACAAGGCAGCGCGAGCGATCACGGCGGCCTCGTCGACATCGTGGTCGACACGATCGGCTACGCCGCCGTCCCGATCGGGGTCGCTGCCGGACTCGACACCCGCACGGCGTGGATCGTCGTGGCCGTCCTGCTGGCCACCTTCTACGTCAATGCGGTCTCGTGGACCTACACCGCGGCCCTGCTCGAGAAACGAGCCCACGGGGCCATCGCACGCGGTGCCTCGACGAGCACGGTGATGCCTCGCGGATTGGTCGAGGGCACCGAAACGATCATCTTCTTCACGGTTGCGCTGGCGTGGAGTTCGGCCGCACCGGTGGTGTTCTCCGTCATGGCGGCGGCGGTCGCCCTCACCATCGTCGAACGACTGTGGTGGGCCCGGAAGGCGCTGGCGTGACCGCCCCCGTTGAGATCGACGCCGCCCAGCCCCGGGCGATCACCTGGATACAGCGCAGCGTCATCGCAGCCATCTGGGTTGGAGCGATCATCAGCTGGCAGGTGTATCAATCGTCGAACGACCTGTCGACGACCGAGACCGCCCAACGGTTCATCGACACCGTCGGCAGCGCTTGGTGGGGGGTGTTCGCCTACATCCTCGTCTACCTGGCCCGTCCAATCGTGTTGTTCCCGGCGTCGATCCTCACCATCGTCGGCGGGGTCCTGTTCGGTCCGGTGCTCGGCGTGATCGTCGTCGTCGTCGCCGCCAACGCATCGGCGATGCTCGCATACGGCGTCGGTCGGCTCCTCGGGCGGACCCCAGGGGCCGACGAGACCGAGCCGGATGCCGAGGAGCTGTCCTTCGCCAAGCGGTGGTCGAACCGGATGCGCAACAACAGCTTCGAGACCGTCCTGATCATGCGGTTGCTGTTCCTGCCCTACGACCTCGTCAACTACCTCTCCGGCGTGCTCCGTCTCCGGTGGCTCCCGTTTCTGCTGGCCACCGCACTCGGGTCACTCCCCGGCACCGTGTCGTTCGTCCTGCTCGGGGCATCGCTCGACCGCATCGACGACGGCCTCGGCGGGATCGATGCGACCACGCTGGTCGCCAGCATCTTCATCTTCGCCGTGAGCCTGCTGATCGCCCGCCTGCTGCGCAAGCGCCAACCCGACCCATCACCTGCCGAAGGATTCACGCCATGATCGGACACGACCCCAACCGCATCTACCGAGCAGCCGTGATCGGCGCTGGCTCCGGCGGCCTGACGGCGGCGATCGGGCTGGCCGGATTCGGCCACGACGTGGTGCTGATCGAACGTGACCGTGTGGGCGGCGACTGCACCAACGTCGGATGCATTCCCTCGAAGGCGCTCCTGCACGCCGCTCGCACCGGCATCGCCGACCCGCTCGGGTGGACTCGCGCCAAGCGTGACGAGTTGGCCGTCCGAGAGGACCACGAGATGGCCGAGCACCGCCACATCCACCTCGTCCGCGGGTGGGCACGACTGACTGGGCAACGTGACCCCCACGTCGTCGCCGTGACCGGCCCCGATGGCACGGTCAGCGAGGTGCGCGCCGACCACGTCGTCGTCGCCGGCGGCTCGACGCCGGTCTCGATCGACATCGACGGCCTCGACCCGACCCGCGTCCTGACCAACGACGCACTGTTCGAACTCCCTGATCCCCCGGCGTCGCTCGTCATCGTGGGTGGCGGGCCGATCGCGATCGAGATGGCCACTGCGTTCGCTGCGCTGGGCACCCGCGTCGACATCGTCGAACTGCGGGATCGTCTGCTCTCGACCGAGGACCCGCTGATCACCGAGGTCGTCGAACGGTCGCTCACGGCCCGGGGCGTTGACCTCCATCTCGCCACAACGATCGAACGGGTGACCGGGTCGACAGCCCGCCTGGCGGACGGTACGACGATCGACGGGGTCGACCGTGTGCTCATGGCGGTGGGTCGCCTCCCGCGCCTCGACGGCCTTGGCCTCGATGTGGCCGGCGTCGCCACGGATCGGATCGGCGTCGTGACCGACGACTGGGGGCGTACCTCGGTCGACGGGATCTGGGCGGTGGGCGACATCACCGGCCGGACGCTGACCACCCACGGGGCGAATGCGGTCGGTCGGCGGGTCGTGCGGGCGGTTGCACTGCCCACACTGCCGAAGACCGGTCGGCTGCGCGCCGTCCCGAACGCGGTGTACGGCGACCCCGAGGTGGCCTCGGTCGGGATGAGCCTCGCAGCCGTTGCCGCACTCCCCGAGCGATCGCGGCGCCGCATCGTCGTCGACCACGCCGACGTCGACCGGGGCTACACCGACGACATCGCCGATGGGCGCCTCGTCGTCGACGTCGAGCGCTACACCGGCAAGATCATGCGAGCGGCGATCGTCGGACCGGGAGCGAGCGACCTCATCGGCATGTTCACGATCTCGATCGATCAGGGCATCGGGCTCCGCAAGCTGTTCGGCACCGTGCACCCGTACCCCTCGCACGCGGAGATCGTCCGCCAGGCCGCCGACGAGTTCGCCCGGGTCACCTACCCGTCACTCCCCCGGGAATGGGTCGCCATGTCCCGTGGGCGGCTGGCACGGAGCAGGCGCAGCCGTCGCAACCGCGTGCGGTGACCAGCCCATTCTGCTCGATCGGACCCCGCCATCGCGGGGACGGGTGGTTCAGGCGAGCTTTTCGACGAACGCTTCGAGCTGGCGCAGGTTGCGGCACTCGTAGACGCCGTCGGTATGGGTTCCGTACTCGCCGACGATCGAGTCGCCGGTGTTCCAGTAGCTGCGCGGTTCGGGATTCAACCAGTAGACGTGACGCGCCTTCTGTGCAATCTCCTTGACCACCCACGCCTGGCTGGCGTGGTAGTTGTTGCGGGCGTCGCCCAGCAGCAGCACGGTCGACTTCGGGCCGATGTCCTTGCCGTACCGCTCCCAGAACACTTCGAATGCGTGCCCGTAGTCGGAATGGCCGTCGACCCACACGACGTCGGCCTCGGTATTCACCCGATGGATCGCCTCGGTGATGTCCTCGGTTGCCTTGAAGTAGTCGGTGACCTCGTCGATGCCATCGATGAACACGAACGAGCGCACCTTCGAAAACTGGTTCTGGATCGCGTACACCAGCATCAGCGTGAACCGCGCGAACGCAGCGACCGACCCTGAGATGTCTGCAACGACGATCAATTCGGGCTTGGCCGGGCGGGGGTACTTGAACTTCGGCTCGGCGGGCACGCCGCCGTAGCTGAGCGAGTGGCGCACCGTGTTGCGGAAGTCGAGCGGGCCCTTTCGACCGTGGCGGCGCTTGCGAGCCAACCGGGCTGCGAGCTTGCGAGTGAGCGGATACAGCGACTTCTTGAGCGCCTGCATCTCGTCGCGCGAAGCGTGCATGAACTCGACGTCCTCGGGCAATGGCTTGCGGAGTGTCTTGGCCATGGCCTCGGCGCCACGGTCGGCCACCAGTCGGCGTCTGATCTCGGACTCGATCTCTCCCTTGAACTTCTCGATGCGGTCCTCGAACTCCTCCTTCTCGAGTCGCTCCTCGAGCGAGGTGAGGTCGCCGTCGGCCTCCTCCCGAGCCTGCTCCATCATCTTGTCGAGCATGCCGTCGAGGTCGAGATTGCGCAGGGTGCGGTACAGGTAGTAGGTCCCGCCGACCGGGCGACCCGGCTCCATCCCGGCGAAGCGTTGGACCGACTGCTTGGCCATTGCCCGCATCATCCCTTGATCACCGTTCATCAACGCCGACATCAGCATCTGCGCGATCTCTTCGGGCGTCAGATTGTCGAGACCGCCAGCGCCGCCCTGCCCCTCCTGCTTCTGCTGTTCTTGGAGCTCGCGCCACAGGTCATCGATGTCGGTGTCGTCGTCACCGCCTTCGACCAGTTTGTACTCAGGGCCACGAAGGCTGAAGTACACCTCGAACACCGTCTCGAAGCTGCGCCAGTGCGCATGGTTCTTGATCAGCGTGGCACCGAGCGCGTACTTGAACGCCTCCCGATCCTCGATCGGGATGTGCTGGACGGCCTCCATGGCGTCGAGGTTCTCCGTGAGGCTCACCGGGAGCCCCGCATTGCGAAGTTCGACGACGAAGCCGTTGAGCAGATCGAGCATCAGGCGTCAGTCCGTCACTCGTCGACGGAGAGCTCTTTGGCCGCCTTGGCGATGTCGGTCTGGTACTTGAGCAGGACGTTGAGCGTGTCCTTCGCGGTCTGCTCGTCGATGTTGTCGATGTTGAGCAGCATCAACGTGCGAGCCCAGTCGAGCGTCTCGGACACACTCGGCGCCTTCTTCAGATCCAGCTGGCGGATCGAGCGAACGATGCGGGCCACCTGGTCGGCGAGGTGCTCGGTGATGTCGGGCACCTTCGCGAGCACGATCTCCTTCTCGCGGTCGAGATGCGGGTAGTCGACGTGCAGGTACAGGCAGCGCCGCTTGAGCGCTTCGGACAGCTCGCGGGTGTTGTTCGACGTGAGGAACACCAACGGGATCTGGGTGGCCGTGATCGTGCCCAACTCGGGGATCGACACCTGGTAGTCGGAGAGGATCTCGAGCAGCAACGCCTCGGTCTCGACCTCGACGCGGTCGACCTCGTCGATCAACAGCACCACCGGGTCGGTCGCCGTGATCGCCTCGAGCAGTGGCCGGGTGAGCAGGAACTCGTCGGAGAAGATGTCGTCTTTGATCTCCGTCCAGTCCTCTCCCTGTTCGCCGCGCTCGGTCTGGATGCGCAGCAACTGCTTCTTGTAGTTCCACTCGTAGAGCGCTTTGCTCTCGTCGAGCCCCTCGTAGCACTGCAGACGGATCAGGCGGGCGTCGGTGATCTCGGCGATCGACTTGGCGAGCTGCGTCTTGCCGGTGCCGGCTGGCCCCTCGACGAGGACCGGCTTGGCGAGCCGGTCAGCGAGGTACGCCACGCCGGCGATGCCCTCATCGGCCAGGTAGTTGACGTTGCGGAGCGCGTCACGCACCGACTGCACGCTCTCGAAACGGTTGGTGGTGCTGCCGGGCGCCCCGGCATCCGTGGTCGTCATGGAGCCGACGCTACCCGCCCTCTTGACCCGCGGGTCAATTGGAATGCCGTACCGTGGCCGACCATGCCCGGAACGTCGTTCGATCGAGTTGCCGACATCTACGAAGCCACCCGAGGCGGCCAACGCCGCGGCGACCACTTCGCGGACGCCCTCGCCCCATGGCTCGAGGGGCCGCGCATCGTGGAGCTGGGTGTGGGCACCGGCGTGATCGCCAACGGGTTGCGTCGTCACGGCATCGAGGCGATCGGCGCGGATCTCAGCGCGGCGATGATGCATCACGCGGTGGCCCGCCTCGGTCCCCGAATGGTGGTTGCCGATGTCGACCGGTTGCCGTTCGCCGAGCAGTCGATCGACACCGCCTACTTCGTGTGGGTGCTGCACCTGGTCCACGATCCAGCCGCCACGCTCGAGGAAGCAGCCCGCATCGTCCGGCCCGGCGGCGTGGTCGCCACGATCACCTCGGAGAGCACCTACTCCGACGACGACGAGATCGCGCCGATCATCGACCGCCTCGCCCCGCTGCGTCAGACACGACTGGATCACCACACGATGGTGGTGGCGAGTCGGCCCGGGCTCGATCTGGTGCACGAAGGCTTCACGCCGTGGGACGAGGTCGAGACGGCGCCGGCCGACGAGGCCGACGCGATCGAGCGACGGATCTACTCGTCGCTGTTCGACGTCGACGACCACGCCTGGAACACCGTCGTCGTCCCCGTGATCGACGCCCTGCGTGCGCTCCCCGACCCGACCCGTCCTCGTCTGCGTCGCAATCGTCACCCGCTCGCCGTCTGGCGCACCGTCGGGCGAACACCATCACGCCTGGGGTCTGACCCCAGGCGTGATGATGCGGTGGACGGTGTTCCCGGTGCTGCGCACTAGCGTTCGCCTGGATGAGTGGACTGCTGCGGAGCAACGTCGTCGTTGCCAGCGGCACAGCGATCTCACGGATCACCGGCTTCGTGCGAATCGGGGTCCTCACCTACGTGCTCGGCCAGAGCGCGCTGAGCGACGCCTACCTCCTGGCCAACGAGACACCGAACATCGTCTACGACCTGCTGCTCGGCGGGTTGCTCTCCGCCACACTGGTGCCGCTGTTCTCCACGTTCGTCGAGCAGGACGACGACGAGGCCACCAATGTGGTGTTGTCGGTGTCGGTGGTGTTGATGAGCGGCCTCACCGTCGTCGCTGTCGCGGCAGCACCGCTCATCTTCGGGCTCTACTCGTTCAACGTCGCCGAGGAGGTCGACGCCGACGTCTACCGCTCGGTCGGCGTCACCCTCGCTCGCATCTTCCTCGTCCAGATCCTGTTCTATGGCCTCACCGGTCTCGCCAATGCGTTCTTGAACAGCCGGCGCCGGTTCTTCGCCGCCGCCTGGAGCCCGATCCTGCCGAACCTGATCATCATCGCGACGCTGCTCTCGCTGCCACAGCCCGGGTCGGCTGACTGGACGCTCAACGACGTGCTCACCAACGACCGGTTGATGTGGACGCTCGGGCTCGGCGCCACGATCGGCATCGCGTCGATGGCGCTGGTGCTGTTGCCAGCGATGGCCCGCACCGGATTCGCGTTCCGACCCAAGGTGGATTTTCGCCACGCCGCCGTCCGCAAGCTGCTCTCGCTCTCGTTCTGGACGATCGGTTTCGTCCTCGCCAACCAGGTCGCGCTGATCGTGATTCGCAACCTGGCAGAACCGGGGTCGAGCGATGCGTCGGCCTACATCGTTGCGTTCACGTTCTTCGTGCTCCCCCACGGCCTCCTCGCGGTGTCGATCGCCACCACGTTCCAACCCGAGATGTCGCGCTCGGTGGCCCGATCCGATCGATCGGGCTTCATCGATCAGGCGTCACTGGGACTCAGGATGACCGCGCTCTTCACGATCCCGGCCGGCGTCGGGATCTTCGTGCTTCGCCAGCCGATCATCGGCGCCCTGCTCCAACGCGGCGAGTTCAGTGTCGACGACGCCGACGCTGCCCAACGCGCCCTCGCCGGCCTGGCCCTCGGCCTCGGTGCGTTCTCGGTCTACATGTTCCTGCTTCGCGGCTTCTACGCCCACAAGGACACCAAGACCCCCTTCAAGATCAACGTGGTCGAGAACGCGATCAACATCGTGCTGGCGGTGGTCCTCGTCGACCGATACGGCGTCCTGGGACTCGGCCTTGCCTTTGCGCTCGCGTACGTGATCTCGTCGCTGTGGGCGATGCAGATCCTCAGCTACAAGGTGCCGGGATTCGCCGTTCGACCCGTGTTGTCGAGCATCGCCCGCATGATCCTGGCAGCGGTGCTGATGGCGGAGGCGGTGTGGCTCACCACGACCCAGATCGGTGGCAACACCGGCGTGGACGCCGTGCTGCGCCTCGCGGTCGGCACCGTGGTCGGCGCGGCGGTCTATCTGGCCGCCCTCGTGGTGCTCCGAGCCCCCGAACTCGACGCCACCCGCGCCCGCCTGCGCCGCTCCTGAGCCGTGAGCCGCCGCCGTCAGGTCGGGGCGAGCACGACGAGATCGTCGCGGTGGACCACCTCGTGATTGACACCCACGGGAAGATCACCCGTGCGCAGACCGAGCACGCTACGAACGACGCCGGCATCGAGGGCCGCAAGCCCCCGTGCGAGCACTCGGCCGCTCGCGTCGACGATGTCGACGGTGTCACCTTCGACGAATGCTCCCCGTGCGGCGGTGACTCCGGCAGGCAAGAGGCTCGTCGACCGCTCGATCAGCGCCCGCGACGCACCGTCGTCGACGATGATCGAACCCGACACCTCGGACGCGAACGCGATCCACAGCTTGCGCGCCGACAGCGTGCGATGATGCGCTTCGAAGGTGGTGCCGACCAGTTCGGCCGACACGGCGCCAGCGAGCACGTCGGGCCGCGATGCCCGAGCGATCACGCTGCGAAGCCCCGACCACGACGCCATCCGAGCCGCCGTCAGCTTCGATGCCATGCCACCGCTGCCACGGCCACTGCCGCCTGCGTCGACTCGAACCGCCAACAACGGGTCGCCGACTCGAACCAGTGGGATCAGCGTCGCGGTGGGATCGCGCCGGGGATCGGCGGTGTAGACCCCATCCATGTCGGTGAGCAGCACCAGCACGTCGGCGTGCACACTGTTGGCCAACAGCGCGGCGAGGCGGTCGTTGTCGCCGTAGCGCAACTCGTCGTTGGCCACCGCATCGTTCTCGTTCACCACCGGCACACAACCGAGTTCCAGCAGCCGATCGATCGTGCTGCGAGCATGCAGATACTGGCGCCGATCGACGAAGTCGTGCGGATCGAGCAGCACCTGCGCGCCGACGAGACCGTGGCGTGCGAGTTCGTGGTTGTACGCCTCGACCAACCGGCTCTGACCCGCGGCAGAAATCGCCTGGAGGGTCTGGATGTCGGTGGGACGACTCGCCATGCCCATGGCGGCGACGCCGGCAGCCACCGCTCCCGACGACACGACGATCACCTCATGGCCCGCCGATCGAAGCGACGCGACCTCGTCGACCAGTTTGGTGAGCGCCGCAGCGTCGATCACTCCCCCGTCGTCGGTGATCGAGGCCGTGCCGATCTTGGCAACAACACGCATGCGGACGCCTCAGAGGTCCGGTGAGTACTCGAAGCTGAACTCGCCGATCCAGATGATGTCGCCTTCTTTGGCTCCGGCCCTCGAGAGCATCTTGGGGACGCCGAGCCGGTCGAGCCGGTGATCGATGTACGACAGTGCCTCTGGCGTGGTGACGTCGTTGAGCGCAACAACACGCTCGACGTCGCGTCCGAGGAGCCGGAACTCGCCGTCCGCCACCCGCTCGACGGCTGCACCACTGGGGTCCGGGCGCAAGACGACGACGCCCTCCTCCCACTCGATCGCCTGGCGGACATCGTGGACCCGCTGGGCCAATTGGCCGACGACATCGGCAACGCCCTGACGGGTGACCGACGACATCACCGGTCCATCCCAGCCGAGCGCGTCGAGTTCGGCGTGCTGCACGACATCGGCTTTGGTGCCGACCACGACGCGAGGACGCTCCAACAGCTCCGGACGGTAGCTGCCGAGCTCGTGCAGGAGGACTCGCTCCTGCTCCTGCGGGCTGACCCCATCGGTCGAGGCGAGATCGAGCAACAGACACAGGACCCGGGCCCGTTCGACGTGGCGCAGGAATCGATGTCCGAGCCCCTTTCCTTCGCTGGCACCCTCGATCAGGCCGGGGATGTCGGCCATCACGAACTCGGTGGCATCGTCGACGCGCACCACGCCCAGGTTCGGCTCGAGTGTGGTGAACGGATAATCGGCGATCTTCGGCTTCGCCGCAGAGACCACGCTGATGAACGTCGACTTGCCAGCGTTCGGAAACCCCACCAGCGCGACGTCAGCCATGAGACGCAACTCGAGGCGCAGCCAACGTTCTTCGCCGTGCTCGCCCTGCTCCGCAAAGCTCGGCGCCCGACGCTTGTTCGACAGAAACTTGGCGTTGCCGCGGCCGCCACGGCCACCAGCCGCTGCCAACCAACGATCGCCGTGGTTGACGAGCTCGGCGAGGACGTCACCGGAGTACATGTCGTGGACGACGGTGCCCATCGGCACGGTGATCTCGAGCGACTCGCCGCGCCGGCCGTGCATGTCCTTGCCCTTGCCGTGCACGCCGTTGTCGGCGCGCCGGTGCGGGTGATCACGAAACGCCAGCAGTGACGACACGTTGTGGTCGGCCACCAGCCAGACCCCACCGCCATCGCCGCCGTCGCCGCCGTTCGGGCCGCCCATGGACTCAGGACCCTCCCGCCGGAAACTGATGCAGCCCGCGCCGCCATCACCACCGCGCACGTTCAGTTGGCACTCGTCGACGAACTGCGACATTTCTCGAAGGCTAACGCCCCCGACGCGACGCCATCTCCTATCGTTTTCGAGATGGCTGAACCTCGGTTGGCAAACACGGCGTCCGAACGCGCCGAACGGTGGGCGGCGACGATGACCGGGCATGGGAGCGACGACATCGTGGTCGCCCATGCCGACTCCGCCGCAACCGTCGGTGAAGCACAGGTCCGAACCCGAGCAGCCCGCGAGGAACTCGAGTCCCAGCTCCTCGCCACCAACGCCACCCGTTCGGTCGGCGCAGGCAATCGAGCCATCGACGAGGAGCCCGACCCGTTCCGGACCTGTTTCGAACGCGACCGCGACCGCATCCTGCACGACTCGGCGTTTCGTCGCCTCGCCGGCAAGACCCAGGTGTTCGTGTTTCCCGACGACCACCAGCGGACCCGCATGACCCATGCCCTCGAGGTGGCCCAGGTCGCGCGATCCGTGGCGCAGGCCGTGAGCCTCAACGTCCCGCTGGTCGAGGCGATGGCGCTTGGCCACGACTGCGGGCACGGCCCCGGTGGACATGCCAGCGAGGATGCCCTGTCGCCGTACCTCGACAGCGGCTTCGACCACGCACCGTGGGGCGCCGACGTCACGCTTCGCCCGCTGAACCTCTGCGCCGAGACGCTCGACGGCATCCGCAATCACTCATGGAGTCTTCCGGCGCCGCAGACCCCGGAAGGTGAAGTGGTCTCCTGGGCCGACCGCATCGCGTACGTGTGTCACGACTTCGAGGACGCCGTCGCCGCGGGCATCGTCACCGCCGACATGCTGCCCGACATCGTCGCCCAACGGTGCGGCCGTGATCGATCGAGCCAACTCGGCACGTTCGTACGGGCGATGGTGTCAGCGATCACGGCGACCGGGCGTATCGGGATGACACCCGACATCGCCGAAGCACTCGCCGAGTTCCGCCGATTCAACTACGAGCACGTGTACCTGCGCCCGGCGAGCCAGCAGCAGGCTGCCGCCGTGATCTCGCTGCTGCGTGCACTGGTGGAGCACTACGCCGATCGGCCGCATGCCATCCCACGCCAGACCACCGAGGCAGCGCTCGGCGAGCGAGCAGCACACGCAGATGCAGGGAGCGCCGATGCGCTTCGTGCGGCGGTGGCCTATGTCGGGGGGATGACCGACCGATTCGCCTGCCAGGAGGGACTCGCCCATCTGTCATGGGACCCCGCGAAGCTGCCTCGCGGCATCGGGGTGTCGGGCATCTGAACCGATCGCCTCCTCGGGCTGCGTCGCTTCAGAGCGCGAACGGCGAGTGGGTGCCGATGTACATCGCTCGAATCCCGAGCCCCATGATGAACAGGCTCCCGAATCCGTAGAGCAGAAACACCTTGTCCTTCACGAATGGGCTGCCGCGATAGCTGTAGAGGATGCCGACGGCAACGATGCAGCTGAACCCGTACAGCGCATGGAACTGGTCGAGTTCCAGGCCGTAGCGATTGACGATCAGCACGCCTCCGATTGCGATCACGAACGTCGACAACTGGGCCACGATCACCGCCCACCAGAACGGGCGTACGCGGAGTGCCGGCACCACGTGCGCGGCGAAGGCCCAGACACCGACCGCGGCGTTGGAGAACACCACGAACCAGGCCAGGTAGCGATGCGCGTCGTAGAGACCCACGGAGCTCAGCCCGGCTCGTTCGGCATCACGAGGTCAGAGCGCGCCGCAGTCGCCGCCGCCGACGATGGCGGTGACGGTGGCGTCGTCCTCCACACCAGTGAGGAATCCGCGCAGGTTGTCATTGACGAAGAAGAACGGAGGCGAGAACTCGTCCTCCGGTTGGATGGTCACCGCCGGGTACGCGGCCCGCAGGTCGATCACTCGCGAACCGATCATCACGCCGCGAGTTGTCTGCAGGCCGACCGGAGCGCCATCGATCTGGCTCTGTTCGCCGTAGGTGTAGCCGAAGAAGTGTCGGCGGCCCTGGACGAGTTCCGACACGTCGCCGAAGAGCAACACGAGCACCCCCCAGTTCACCTGACGGAACTCGTCGCCCGGACACAGCCCGATCGAGCGCGGGTCGATCCATCCCGTGTCGTCACTCGGCGGCCCGAGGTACGAGTTGATGTACTCGACGGTTCCGTCCGGATCCGCGCCAAACCCTGCGGTGCCGATGCCGTCGCCGCTGAGGAGTAGTTCCTCGGTTGCCGGATCCACCACCGTGGTGCTCGGGGCGACCGTGGTGGTGGTGGTCGTCGTCGGCGCCACCGTGGTGGTGGTCGTGGTGGTGGTGGTCGTCGTGGTCGGCGGCAACGTGGTGGTCGTCGGAATCGGCAGCGTGAACTCGGTGGTGGACGCACTGGAGTCGTCCGATCCTCCGCAGGCGCCGAGCACCAGACCGGATGCGGCGAGCAGTGCCCAAAATCGACGATGCATGGCCGACATCTTGTCGGACTCTCGTGGGAGATCGGCGGATCTCAGCGCAGATCGTCGAAGATCCACCCCGCACGCACCGGTGGTTGGACGCCGTGTTCGATGAACCATTCGGTGCCGAACGCCAGGGCGAATGCGTCGTCGGGCAGCTGCAGGAAGAACGAGGTGTCCTCGATCTGGCTGGCGTGACAACGCATCGCGGCACGTTTGGCATCGAGGTGGGCCGTGACGTCGACCGACAGAGTGAGTTCGGACTCGGGCATCCCCATCGGGTTGCCGTCATCGGCGGGCCCGGTCGGGTCGAACTCGTCCTGCTCCGAGTCGGGACGTCCCATTGGCGTGCCGGCCTCACGAGCAGCAGCCACCATCCTGACGAACGCATCCCGATTCATGGTGGCTTCGAGCACCCTGACCGTGGGAACGCGCCGAGCGGCAGCGACGCCGACTCGGTGCACCGCAATGTGGTCAGGATGGCCGTAGTTGCCGTGCCAGTCGTAGATCGTCAAGACGTCGGCGGATTCCTCCAGCAGCACGTCGGCGAGTCGGGCGCCGGCCTCGTCGGGATCGGCGCGGTGAAAGCTGTCGTGGTGGTCGTTCTGCTCCCATCCGGTCATGCCCGAGTCGGCATAGCCGAGCCAGACCACTCTCGACACGCCCAGCGCACGAGCGGATGCATCGGTCTCGACCCGTCGACGATCGACCAACGTCTCCCCATCGGCCAGGTCGTCGGGCACCTCGCCGTGATCGCCGTTGGTGGCCACCACGAGCACCACCCGATGGCCTTCGGCGGCAGCCTTCGCGATCGTCCCCCCGGTACTGATCACCTCATCGTCGGGATGGGCATGAAAGCAGACAAGCGTTCCCATGTCGAGGAACTCAACCCGCCTGACGGATCGCGCCGGACTCGGCCCACTCGTCGAGCTGCGCGGCGTCGACCCCCCAGGCCTCGAACACCTCGCGGGTGTCGGCCCCTGGGTGTGCCGGGGCGCTGGCAACCTCGGCCGTGGTGCGGCTGAACCTGGGCGCGGGCGCCGGCTGGGTGACGCCGGCGATGTCGATGAAGGTCTGACGCTCGACGTTGTGTGGATGCGCAGCGGCCTCCGACATGGTGAGCACCGGGGCAAAGCACACGTCGGTGGCCTCCATCAGCTCACACCACTCGTCTCTGGTCTTCTGCGCGAACACTTCGGTGAGTCTGGTCTTGAGCGCCGACCACTGGGTCCTGTCCATCTGCTTGGCGAACTCCTCGTCGCCGTCGAGACCGGTCAGACGGAGCAGCTCGGCGTAGAACTGCGGTTCGATCGATCCGATCGAGACGTATCCGCCATCGCTGCACCGGTACACGTCATAGAAGTGAGCACCCGTGTCGAGCAGGTTGCTCCCCCGAGCGTTCTCGTCGTGCATGCCGATCGAAGAGAACGCCCAGAACATCGACATCAGCGTTGCAGCACCGTCGACCATCGCCGTGTCGACCACCTGGCCCTGCCCACTCCGCTGCGATTCGAGCAGCGCGCACACGACGCCGTACGCGAGGAACATGCCACCGCCGCCGAAGTCGCCGACCATGTTGAGGGGCGGAACGGGTGCTTCACCGGCCCGCCCGAAGTGCGCCAGCGCCCCGGCGAGTGCGATGTAGTTGATGTCGTGCCCCGCCGCCTGGCTGTACGGCCCGTCCTGACCCCAGCCCGTCATCCGGCCGAACACCAGCTTCGGGTTGCGCGCCAGGCAGTCGTCAGGACCGACACCGAGTCGTTCCATGACCCCGGGACGGAACCCCTCGATCAACGCGTCGGCCGACTCGACCAGCGTGAGCAGCGCCTCCACGCCGTCAGGGTGCTTCAGGTCGATCG
Source organism: Ilumatobacteraceae bacterium (assembly GCA_963793335.1). Taxonomy (GTDB): domain Bacteria; phylum Actinomycetota; class Acidimicrobiia; order Acidimicrobiales; family Ilumatobacteraceae; genus Sva-07. The sequence goes on from CAWBZS010000009.1 coordinate 98,626, forward strand.
CGACGTTCTTGCGGCCACGCAGCAACACGTCGTAGTGCGGGGTGTCGGGCGCCGGACCGCGCACCGCGCCGGCGCGATCGACGCGTATCACCTCGGCACCCATGTCGGCGAGCATCATCGCCGCGAAGGGACCGGGACCGATGCCTGCGATTTCGATGATCTTGTAGCCAGTGAGTGGTCCAGCCATGGTGTTCTCCGTGTCGTCAGTGGGGTCGGGCGGGTGTTGGTCGGTGTTGCGTCGGCGTTGCGGGCGTGCAGCAGGTGATCAGGCGTCGGCTGCGATGGCAACCGAGGCAAGCGTGGCACGAACGTGGCCGCCGATCGCCTCGGCGAGGACGGGCCACAGCGGCTCGGGGTGATCGTGGCCCATGTCTGCGAGCAGCAGGTACCGCGAGCCCGCCACCAGTTCAGCGGTACGCTCGCCGCCCTCCGGCGTGATCAAGGTGTCGTCGCGTCCGTGGATCACCAGCATCGGGACGTCGAGTTCCGACAGTGCCACGCTGCGGTCTCCAGAGGCGTAGATCGCAGCGAGCTGACGAGTGGCCCCTTCGGGATAGAAGCAGCGGTCGTACTGCGCTGCCGCAACCTCTCGAAGCCATCCCGGGTCGGCGAAGCGCTTCGATGCCCAGACGAGCGAGCGCTGCGATGCCTCGATGAAGTCGTTGCGATCCTCGGGAGGCGGTGCGAGCAGGGCCACACGCGCTTCGGGCGTCGGGGCGCCCACACGGGGGTCGCCGGTGCTGCTCATCACCGAGACCACGCTGGCGATCCGTGCTGGATGCTCGATCGCCATCGTCTGGACGATCATGCCACCCATCGAGTTCCCGACGATGTGCGCCCGATCGATGCCCAGGTGGTCGAGCAGCCCAACGGCATCGGCGGCCATGTCCGACAGCGTGTAGGGCACGGCGGGCAGTGCCGTTGCGTTCAACGACGCCGTCAGCACCTCGCCTGGCGACACGAGCTGACCGTCCAGTTTGGTCGACAAACCGACGTCTCGGTTGTCGAACCGGATCACGAACAGCCCTTGGTCGACCAGGCGGTCGACGTAGCCCTGCTGCCACGAGATCAGCTGCGAGGTGTACCCGTTGACCACGAGCAGGGGAGGATCCGTCGGGTCGCCGACCGTGGTGTACTCGAGCTCGATCCCCGACGGCAGTGCAGCGCGTGGCATCCAACGAGTGTGCCAGAGCCGTTCTGCGGATCGTCAAACGGAGCCACCCGCCGTTGGCCCGGCGTCCGTTGCGAACGACCGGGTACCGTTGCTCGCCGTGGCGGGGAGACAACGAGTGCACGCACCAGGGAGGGTCAACCTCATTGGCGATCACACCGACTACACCGGTGGCCTGGTGTTCCCGATGGCGATCGATCGCGGCCTCACGATCGACGTCGCCGTCGACGGCTCCAGGATCGATCTCACCTCCGACGCCGAGGCGGACGCGATCGCCATCGACCTGCCGTTTCGCGGCGATCCGCGCAGCATGAGTCCCGCCTGGGGTCGCTACGTGGCTGCGATGGCGCGGGAACTCAACGCGGCGAGCGGCATCACCGGGAACGTTCGCTCGACCATCCCTGCCGGCGCTGGGCTCTCGTCGAGCGCGGCGCTCGAATGCGGGGTCGGGTTGGCGCTCGGCTTCGACGGTTCGCCGACCGAACTGGCGTTGACGGCCCAGCGCGCCGAACATGCCGCCACCGGCGTTCCGACAGGCATCATGGACCAGCTGTGCATCGCTGCGGCTGTCGAGGGCCATGCGACCATGATCGACTGCCACACGCTCGATGTCTCGCACGTGCCGGTACCGGACGACATCGATGTCGTCGTGATCTTCGTGGCGCACCGCACGCTCGTCGGTTCGGCCTACGCCGACCGGGTCGCCGAGTGCGCACGCGCCGAGGAAGTGGTCGGCCCGCTCCGTCTGGCCTCGATCGACACCATCGAGCGTGCAGAGCTCGACGACGTGGCGCGCCGTCGAGGGCGGCACGTGGTCACCGAGAATCAACGGGTACGGGCATTCGCAGATGCGTTGCAACGCGCCGAGTACGCATCCGCCGGGACGATCATGTCAGCGAGCCATCGCAGTCTCTCGATCGACTTCGAGACCTCCACGCCGGCCATGGACGCCGCGGTTGCCGATGTCATGTCGCTGCCGGGTGTGTTCGGGGCCCGGATCACCGGGGGCGGGTTCGGCGGGTGCATCGTGGCCCTCAGCGAGCCGGGTGCGATCAGCGATGGATGGCGCGTCCGTGCGAGCGTTGGTGCTCACCGCTGCTGACTCCGAGTCACCGACGCCCCTCGCACCCCCGCCGGTGTCGGGCGCTCGCCTCATCGATCGAGGAACCGACGCTTCTGGCGATCGAACTCTTCGACGGTGATCGTGCCGCGATGCAGCATCGACTCGAGCTTCTCCAGCTGCGCAGCGACGTCGACGCCGCCACGGCGGGCCTGACGCGACTCCATCTCGGCGTGGATCACCCGTTGGATGCGAGCGGGTTGACCGATGTCGGTGAACGATTGCTGCCCGGACTCGCCGCCCGACTCGATGATCACGTCCCCCGCGCCGACGATGCGCTCGAGCAGCCCCTGTTCGAATCGAACGGTGTTCACGCGATCCAGCGGGATCTCGATGCCTCGTTTCCGGATCAGCCCGGCCCGGAAGATCACCCGCCTGCTGGTGACCACGAAGTACGTGGTCACCCACCGTGCATACCTGGCGATGAGCCACATCGCGCTCGCGCCGAGCGCGGCAAACGACAGCCAGGTCGCTCCGGTTCGCGTTCCGCTTCCCACGTCGGTGGCCACCAACGTGAGCACACTGGCAGCGATCGCGACCACCACCGCCGCCATCGGCCGGACCAGGTACCACCAGTGCGGATGCAGATCGACGATGACGGACTCGTCGTCGTCGAGCAGTCGACTGGGGTAGGCCACGACGTCGCCGACGCCTCAGTCGGTGCCCGGTTCGTCGTGCTCGCTCGTGACGCCCGCATCGGCCATGTCGAGGCTCGGAACGTGCAGGCGGACGTGCAGCGTCTCGATGGCGTAGCCGTCCATCTCCACCACCTCGAACTCGCCCAGTTCGGTGGCGATCCGCTCGCCTTCGGCGGGGATCTCGTCCACTGCGTCGATGACGTAGCCGGCAACCGTCTGCCAGTCGCCCTCGGGCAGCGCAACGTTGGTGCATTCCTCGAACAGATCCACCCGCATCGCGCCGCTGATCCGGAGTCGCCCGTCGGGCAACTCCGCGAAGTCGCCGAGCCGGCGATCGGACTCGTCGTCGAAGTCGCCGATCAGCTCTTCGATGACGTCTTCGAGCGTGACGAGTCCGAGCACCATCCCGTGCTCGTCGACGACGAGGGAGATGTGCTGTCGTTCGGTTCGCATCTCCAAGAGCAGGTCTTCGAGACGATGGTGCTCCGGGGTGACCATGATCGGACGAACGACCGATCCCGCCAACGTGGTCGGCCAGGCGCCGTGGGGCAGTCGCAGCAGATCCTTGACGTGGACGAAACCCCGAACGTGGTCGAGGTCGTCCTCGTGTACCACCACTCGCGTTCGGCCGGTGCGGTGTGCCTCTGCAGCGACGACGTCGGCCGTGACGTCGGCGCCGACGGCGATGATGTCGCGGCGCACGGTCATCGCATCGGCTGCTGTGAGCCCGGACAGCTCCAACGAACGAGCGAGCAACTCGTGCTCCTGGGCTGCGATGCCGCCATGGCCGGCCGACTCCTCGATCAGCAACAGCAGGTCGGTCGGGGTGTGCGCCATCGCCCGCTCGTCCTGCGGGGTCACCCCCACTGCTCGCACGACGAGATTTGCGGCACCGTTGAGGAGCCAGATGATCGGGCGGAACGTGTTGACGAACAGCCGGAACGGCCGGGCCAGGCGCAGCGAGGAGTCCTCCGGGTGAGAGATCGCCCACGACTTCGGAGCCATCTCGCCGACCACCATGTGGAGGAACACCACCACGGTCAACGCAATCGAAAACGCGATGATGTGACGTGTGGTGTCCGACAGGGCGAATGCGTCGCCGAGGGCTCCCTCGATGATCCCGGCAACGGCGGGCTCGGCCACGGCGCCGAGACCCAGCGAACACATGGTGATGCCGAGCTGCGCTCCCGCGAGCATCAGGGTCATCTCGCGAATTCCCGCAAGCGCGTGATGCGCCCGCTTGTCCCCCTCGGCCGCGAGTTGCTCGACGCGCAACCGGCGCGCCGCGAGCAGCGCGAATTCCGATGCGACGAAGAACCCGTTCAGCGCCAGCAGCAGACACGCCACGGCGAGCCCGCCCCAGTTGATCTGAATCCCTTCGGTTGCCGCCAGCATCAGGTGCGCTCCTGGCCGACGTCGTCGCTGCCGTCGGCGATCTCGCCGTTGCCGTTGCTGTTGCCGCCCGATTCGGCGTCGTGCCCGTCGACCTCGCTGAGTGCGTCGGGATCGACTCGCAGCTCGATGCGCCCGATGGCGTAGCCATCCACCTCGAGCACCTCGATCCGAACCCCGTCGACGGTGAAGGCGTCACCGACCGTCGGGATCCGTTCGAGCCGATCGAGCACCAGCCCGGCCACGGTGTCGTACTCACCGTCGGGCAGATCGAACCCGGTGATGCGCTCGATCTCATCCGGGCGAGACGAGGCGGCCACCGACCACACCCCCGGCTGCCCCTCGACATGGTCGCCTGGCGCACTCGGGTCGTATTCGTCCTCGATGTCCCCGACGAGTTCCTCGACCACGTCTTCCAGTGTGACCACGCCGGCGGGCCCACCGTATTCGTCGATCACGATCGCCATCTCGGTGGCACGAGAGCGCAGTTCCGCCAAGACCACGTTCAGCCCAGCGGCCTCGGGCACTGCAAGCACGTCGTGCAACAGATCGGACACCGAGGTCGTCTCGTAGGCGCCACGATCGACGCCGAGCAGGTCCTTGGCATGCACGATTCCCTGCACCTGCGCGTCAGCGTCGACCACCGGGAACCGCGAGTGCGTCGACGCCATCAGGTCGCGCAGGTCGGCCGCTGTTGCGTCCACATCGATGGTCACCACCCGATTCCACGGCACCATTGCGTCGGATGCCTCCAACTCACCGAAATCGATCGCTCGTTCGAGGAGTGCCGCCTGGCCTGCGGTGAGATGACCACTCTCCGCTGATGAGTCGACGATCAGGTCGAGTTCCTCGGTCGAGACCGCTCCACGCAGCTCCTCGACCGGCTCGACACCGATCAGTCGCAGGAGTCGGTTGGCAGCACCGTCGAAGAGGCGGATGACGGGCTTGGCGGCACGCAAGAACAGCAACGTCGACGGCGCGAGCGCCCGCGCAACCGGTTCGGGCTTGGCGATGGCAAGGTTCTTCGGCGCGAGTTCACCGAACACCATCTGGGCCATGGTGGCCAGCACGAGCGCCAGCGTCAGCGAGAGACCGAACGAGACCGAGTCCGGAACACCGAGCGTCTCGAGCGCGGGCTGCAGGATCGACGCGATCGCCGGTTCCGCGATGAACCCCAACACGAGCGTGGTCACGGTGATGCCCAGTTGCGCACCCGAGAGCATGAAGCTCAGGCGTTTGTGGACGGCAATCGCCCGTCGGGAACGGCGGTCGCCCTCGTCAGCGCGCTCCAGGAAACGGCTACGCCTCGAAGCGACGAACGAGAACTCGACGGCGACGAAGTACCCATTCGCGGCAATCAAGGCGACGACGCCGATCAGCCCGAGAGCGGTCAGCACGGCGTCAACTTCGTTTTCGGTCGGCAGACATGGGTGGACAGATGTTATCGAGCCCCGTCCCTCACCGAGCGCCACGTTGGTGCGACACTCACAGCGATGGCTCCAGACACACCGGTCCACCAGCGCAGCCGAGCGCTGTTCGGATGCGTCTTCGTGCAGACGGCGGCGGAGTTCTCGGTCTGGATCGCCGTCCTCGTGGTGGCGTTCGAGCGCGGCGGGTCCTCGGCGGCGGGCCTTGCAGCTGCAGTGCAACTCATCCCCGCAGCGCTGCTCGCGCCGATCGTCGGCGCAGCCGGCGACCGTTTCGCGCGACATCGCGTGGTGGCGGTGTCGTTCGCCGTCCAGGCAAGTGCGATCGCGGCCATCTGGGCGGCGCTGCTGAGGGACGCCCCGCTGTACGTGGTCTACTCGCTCGCAGCACTGTTCACGATCGCGTCGGTCGCGGTCCCTGCGACCGTTGCGAGCCTGCTCGTCCACCACGCCCGTTCGCCGGAGGAGCTGATCCGGTGGAACGTCGCACGGTCGGTCGCCCGAGCCGGCGGAAGTCTCGTCGGCCCCCTGATGACAGCAGTCGTCCTTGCCTCGGCAGATGCAACGGCGGTCTTCGGTGCCATCGCCGTTGCGCTCGCCTCCAGCGCCGTGGTCGCCGGCCGCCGACTTCCTGCCGACGACCGACTGCCGACGCAACTCTCTGCCCGCGCCGTCCTCGCAGACGCCGCGAGCGGCCTCCGGTACGTGGTCGCCAGCCGAGCCCCGCGACGCATCGTGGCGTTCCTGGGAGCGACCGAGTTCCTGCTCGGGGCGGTCGACCTCGTGGTGGTCACCGTGGCGTTCGACCGGCTCGGGAGCAGCGGCAGCGTGGTGGCGCTGTTCGCGGTGGCATTCGCCGCCGGCACGCTCGGCACCGGCGCCGCCGCCAGCAGACGCCCGCCGGTGCGGCTCGGGCGACCGCTCTGGGTTGGCGCGCTGCTCTTCACCCTTCCGATCGTCGCGCTCGAGGACGCCACCACGCTTGCCATCGTGCTCGTGGTCGCCGGACTGTTGGGAGTCGGCAACGGGCTCGTCGAGGTTGCAGCACACACGATGCTGCAGCGATCGTGTTCCGAGACGATCACCAGTCGCGTGTACGGCGTCCTCGACTCCACCTCGATGATCGCAGCGGCGATCGGCGCGGCAGGCGCTGGCCGACTGATCGACGCTGGAGCGTTCGACGCCACCGTGCTCGCCATCGGCGTCGGCGGGGCCGTCGTACTGCTCCTCGCATCGCTGCGTCTGGGTCGGGTCGAACGATCGCTCCCCACTCCCGACGCGACCCTCATCGACGGCCTGCGCTCGGTGCCGTTCCTTCGTCCGCTGCCACAGCCGACGATCGAGCGCCTCGGCCTCGTTGCGGAGCGACGGACCGCCGCCTCGGGCGAACGCATCATCACCGAGGGAGACGACGGCCGAGAGTTCTTCGTTCTGGTCGATGGGGCTGTCGACGTCACCGTCAGCGGCCACGCCGCACGGCGGCTGTCCGCACCGGCGTGGTTCGGCGAGGTGGCGCTGTTGCGCGACTGTCAACGCACCGCCACGGTCGTGGCCACCGGGGCGTGCGAGTTGCTCGTGCTCGACCGGGCCGAGTTCCTCGACGCGGTCGGCCGAACCGCAACATGCCATCGCCTCGCGCTCGATGCCGCCCACCAGTACCGCCCACCGGATGCGCTCTGACCGCACGCACTAGTATGAAGAAGATGTCAACGTTCCACGACTTCGAGATGACCTCGATCACTGGCGAGCCGGTGTCGTTCGATCAGTTCCAGAACCAGTTCTGTCTGGTCGTCAACGTCGCAAGCGCTTGAGGCCTCACACCTCAGTACGCAGGTCTGCGTGCGCTCCATGATGACAACGAAGACGTCGTGGTGCTCGGATTCCCGTGCAACCAGTTCGCCGGCCAAGAGCCCGGCACCGACGAGGAGATTCTCGAATTCGTCACGTCGAAGTTCGGGGTCACGTTTCCCATGTTCCACAAGATCGAGGTCAACGGTGACGGTGCCGCGCCGCTGTACACGTGGCTCAAGTCGGAACAGCCCGGAGACGGCGACAGCGCAGAGATCACCTGGAACTTCGAGAAGTTCCTCGTCGATCCGCACGGCGACGTCGTCGAGCGGTTTGCGCCGACCACCACGCCCGAGCAGGTTGCCGACGCCATCGGGAAGTACCGCTGAACAGGCGCCCCACGGCGTGAAGGGTTCCGAGGGCTTGACGTGACGATCAGTTTCACCGAGAACGCCAAGCCGACGATCGGCGTCGAGATGGAACTGCATCTCATCGACGCCGCCACCGGTCAGTTGGCGTCGGCTGCCAACGACATCCTGAGCGAAATGGGCGCCGGCCATCCCGGTGGGGAGCACCCGAAGGCCAAGCACGAGCTGTTCCAGAGCACCGTCGAGATCATCACGGGTGTCTGCAACACTCCGGCGGAGGCGGCAGCCGACCTCCGCATCACCCTGGCCGAGCTGCGAGCATGCGCCGAGACGCGGGGTCTCACGGTGATCAGCGCGGGCACCCATCCGTTCGGACTGGCCCGCGAGCAGGTGGTGAGCCCACAGGCTCGGTACATCAAGCTGATCGACGACCTCCAGTGGCCGGCTCGACGGATGCTGATCTGCGGGATGCACGTCCACGTCGGGGTGAAGAACGGCGCCCGGGCGGTCCGCATCATCGGCGAACTCCTGCGCCACCACCCGCTCTTCCTCGCGCTGTCCTCATCGAGCCCGTACTTCGAGAACGAGGATTCGGGCATGGCCTCCGCGCGGACGAAGGTCTTCGAGGGCTTGCCGACCGCCGGACTGCCCCCGCTGCTCACCGATTGGGCCGACTTCGAGATGTTCATGTCGACCCTCCTGGAGTCGAAGTGCATCTCCTCGATCCGTGAGGTCTGGTGGGACATCCGCCCCCACCCCGACTTCGGCACAGTCGAGTTCCGCATGTGCGACGCCGTACACACCGTGCGTGAAACGATTGCACTTGCTGCACTCGCCCAGACACTCGTCGAATGGGCCGACCGCCAGATCGATGATGACACCTTGCCCGTTCCCCCCAGGGAGTGGACCATCCGGGAGAACCGCTGGCTCGCCTCGCGATACGGCATCGACGCGGAGCTGATCGTCGAGCACCCCGACAGTGGGCACCCGGACCGCCGACCAGTACGCGAGCTGGTCCGCGACCTGCTCGAGGAACTGCGGCCGGTGGCCGAGGAACTCGGCAACCTCGAGCACTTCGCCGATCTCGAACTGCTGCTCGAGGTCGGTTCGGGCGCCCAACGCCAACGGAAGGTCGTCGAAGCCGGCGGTACCCTCGGGGACGTGGTCCATCACCTCGCCGCCGAACTCGCGACCGACGCGATCACCGGTGCGCCTGCGCCCCGATGACACACCTGGCCCCAGCCCAACCGAGCGCTGCCTCTGGGGCGATCGATCACTGGTTGTACGAGCACGGTGACGGTCTGATCGCGCTTCGCCGGAACCTCCATGCGCACCCGGAATTGAGTGGTCAGGAACACGCGACCACCGACCTGGTGAGCGAGCGGCTCGAGCTCGCCGGGCTGTCGCCTCGACGACTTGCCGTCGGTGTCGGGCTGGTCTGCGACATCTCCCCGGACGGTCCGGTCGGCGACAGCGAGACCGGTGGCAGGCTGGCCTTTCGTGCCGACCTCGACGCGCTCGCCATGGCCGACGAAAAGGACGTCAACTACCGCAGCCAGGTTCCCGGGGTGTCACACGCCTGCGGCCACGACGTGCACACCGCAATCGTGCTCGGGACTGCCCTCTACTTCGCCCAGCACCGCAACGAACTCACCGGCCCGGTCCGATTCATCTTTCAACCCGCCGAGGAGCGGGTGCCGGGCGGGGCACTCGACGTGATCAACGATGACGGACTCAACGGCGTCGACAGCATCGTCGGACTGCACTGCGAGCCCAAGCTCGATGTCGGCACGATCGGGTTGAAACAGGGTCCGATCTCATCTGCTGCCGACATGGCGGTGATCACGCTGACCGGCCCGGGCGGCCACACCGCACGACCGGAGTTGACCGTCGACATCGTGACACTCGCCGCACGCATCATCGGGGAGCTCCCCGGCCGTGTGGCCGCCCGCGTGGCGTACCTCGACCAGGATCAGGCCAATCTGATCAAACTCGTCTTCGGATCCGTTCGTGCCGGAGATGCCGCCAACGTGATTCCCACACGTTGCATCATCAAGGCCTCGATCCGGACGCCGTCATTGCCCGTGTGGGATCGTCTTCCCGACGTCGTCGAGGAGGAGTTGCGGGCATTGGTCGACGGCACCGGAGCCACGCTCGATCTCGACTACACCCATGGCGTGCCACCGGTGGTCAACGACGTCCGCGTCACCACGGTGGTGCGCGCCGCCGCCACCAGGGCCTTCGGCGTCGAGTCGATCGAAGCGGTGCAGCAGAGCTGGGGTGGCGACGACTTCGCCTGGTTCACCCGAGAAGTCGCCGGCAGCTACGTGCGCCTGGGCGTCCGGGCACCCGACAGTCCGACGCTCGATCTGCACGTGGGACGCTTCGACGTCGACGAGCGCGCCATCGAGGTCGGGGTTCGGCTGCTGGTGGCAACCGTCGAGCGCTGGTTCGCAGCTCCTCAGACCACCGGATGAACGGCGATTCCTGGGTCTTCGGCTATGGCTCGCTGGTCTCGCCGGCGTCGATGGCGTCCACGATCGGTCGCCCTGTCGACAGCTCCGACACCGCGGTCGCCCATCTCGACGGGTTCGGTCGCCGGTGGAACTACGGCTCGATGCACCTCCGTGGCGACTGGCACCACGATGGCGTCGACGTCGCCTCGGGTCTGGTGATCTCTCTCGGCCTCGAGGCATCGGCCAACGAATCCTGCAACGGTGTGGTCGTCCGGGTCACCGAAGGCGAACTCGCAGCCCTCGACTGGCGCGAACGCGACTACGAACGCACCGACGTGACCGATCTGATCCGGCGAGAGGACGCCATCACCTCCGCCCCGGTGTGGACGTACGTGCCTCGACCCAGTGCGATCGAGCGGTATCTCGATGCTCGCGACCACCGTCGCGCCGGAATTCGACAGTCGTACTGGGAGCTGGTGAGGACTGCGTTCGCCGACCTGGGTGGCGACCACCACGACCGGTATGAGGCGACCCCAGCACCCGACGTACCGGTCGTGGAGATGGTGCTGTCAGTCCTCCGCTGATGCGTGAGGGACCAGCGAGGCCGATGACGGTCCTGGTCAGATCGCCGTACGTCGAGCACCGCTGGCGACCGGCATGAAGAAGAGTGCGCCTGCCGCCATGATCACGAAGAGCACGATCACGACCATGTTCGTGCCACTCGGCTTGGACTCCTCCTGGTCGAACACCACGGCACGGAACGTCGCCTGCTGGACCCCGTCGCAGGTCACCTCGACCAGGTGGTCCCCGACCCCGAGACCGGTCGGGTCGATCGGCGCCTCGACGTTGCGTGCGATTCCGTCGATCGCCACTGCGAGCTCACCGGCACACTCCGCGTCGATCACGAACGGTTGATTGAGTTCGACGAAGACGTCGTCGCCCGACTCGGGGACGACGGTCACCGGCTCGGGCGCATCGGGCTCCGGCGCATCGGGCTCCGGCGCATCGGGCTCCGGCGCAGCGGTCGGCACGGTCGTGGTGGCGATGCTGGTCGACGTGGTGCTGGTCGACGTGGTGCTGGTCGACGTGGTGCTGGTCGAAGGCGGCAGCACGAGCGGTGACACCGACGGTGCCGTCGTGGCAGGGGTCGGGGCAGCTGCCACCGGGACGATCGGCGCAACCGGCGCTGGCGTGACTCCCGGCCCGGTCGTCGGCGGAACCGTCGTCGGCGGAGCGGTCGTCGGCGGAGCGGTCGTCGGCGGAGCGGTCGTCGGCGGCAACCGTCGTCGGCGGCACCGTCGTCGGCGGCACGGAGGCGGCGTTCTCGAACACACACGATCGAGCGGTGGCTCCGGTCGTCGACACCGACAGCTGCGCGCCGGTGGTGGTCGCCGGTCCGCCCAGTGACGGTGCAGACGGAACATCGCCCAGCGGCACGGGAGTGCCGCACGCGTGGCGCACGCTGACACCGGCGCCCGGGTCGAGCTCGGTGATCACGATGTCGGTGTTCACGGGAACCGCGACCGTGAACGAGTCGCCGGGACCGAGCTCGAGCGACCCCGTCACTGCGAGCTGGTCGTCGACGTCGAACAGCCAGGTGTCTCCCGGATCGATCCCACCGACAGTGGTCTTCTCGACCGTGATGTTCGCGGCCCGATTGGTGATGACGCAGTCGAGGCCTCCGTCGGGCACTGCATCGATCGTGAAGGGTCCGTCGATGACCACGTTCGAGCCATCGCAGCTGATCGATGTCTCGAACGACGCACTTCGCCGCCCCGGGTCGATCGTCACCGTTGCGTCCTGATACGCAACCACGAACCGGCGCTCGGCCGCTCCGAGCTCGAGCGACTGGTCGAAGGACGCGACGACGTCGCCGTCGTAGCGGAGTTCCGCGGCGACGGAGATGTCGAACGTTCCGAAGTCGGTCGGCACCGCCACGGTTCCGAAGTCGGTGACCGTGGTGATCTCGATCGCCTCATCGTTGCTGTTGTACACATTGCAGTCGTACGACGTGGCGCCAACGGCAAGATCCACGAAGTTGCCGCCGAACGGCCCGGTTCGGAACGGAGGATCCGGGTTCTCGATCGGCAGGCCGGACGTGGCGTCGAGGACGGTGCAGTCGAACAAGGTGTCCGCCCAGGGGTCGTCCGCGGTGTAGTACGGCGAGTCGTCGTACTCCGCCGCGGTGACCACCCGTCCGACGGGGACGACGCGAGTCTCGGACTCGCCATCGGCCAACCAGAACGAAGCGATCGACCCGCCGACGTCGGCGTCGACCTCGAACTCGAATGCCCGGCCCAACGGCGGGGTCGGGTCGGCGAACTTGTTGATCGTCACCGTGCGCGCCCGGAACGTGATCGCACAGGTGGTGTCCGTGGTCAGGGTGACATCGACGGCGTTGTTGGTCCCGCCGGGGGTGCCGCAGTCGATCACGTACTCGAACCCGTCCAGGCCGGCGAGCGCATCGTCGACGTCGATGGTCACCGCGGTGCCGAACTCGACGTCCACCACCTCCGTCGCGTCGCCGGCGAGGTCGGACAGGATGCGCGTCGTGCCGGTGTCCGGGTCGGCGACCCCGTCGCCGGTGACGGTGACGTCGAAGTCGAAGAGGTCAGCGAGGTCGCTGAACTCGGCCCGCTCGACGATCGGACCGACATCGACCGCGGCGCTGATCGTGAGTTCCGATGTCGGTGGAGCGGTGGAGGTGTTCACGAAGAGGCAGGTCGTGTCGAGTCCCAGCGCAAAGGTCGGTGGGAACGCCTGGAGTGCCACACTGCCGTCGCCGCTGGGACCGGCCGCGGTGGAAAAACACTCGACGGTGGTGTCGAAGCCGGCCACGGCGGATTGGGTGACCACCACGTCCTCGAACGTTTCGAGGCCGAAGCTGCGCTCGCCGGCGTGCTGCTGCGTGAAGTTCGTGACGCCCGACACCACCGACGTGCTCGGTGTGATCTCGTAGGCGAACACTTGACCGAGACCGGCCGGCACCGTCTCGGTCCGGACCCGTACGATCGGTTGCGCGGTCGCCGGTTCGTTGACGAGGGTACAGCCGACACCGGCGTCGTCGGGAACCGTGAGCGTGAACGTTCCCACCCTGAGCGCGCCGTCTCCGGTGTCGAGCACCTTGCGGCTGATCGGCGACACCGACACCCCGGCACTGCACTCGACCGATGTCAGTTCATAGTCGGAGACGCCCTTCTCGGTCACGAGGTAGTCGCCCTCCGGCAGGTCGTTCACCACCAATTGGGCCCCGTCGAGCAGTGTGTCCGCGGCCACGACGAACCCATCGAGTTCGACGGTGACGTCGTACTGCCAGAAACTGTCCGGGTCCTCGTTCTTGGTGAGGCTGAGCGTGGTCGAGCCGGAGGGCAACCGATCGGAGAGCAGCAGCGAGCAGTCGACGACCTCACCGAGCACGGCGGTGAAGCCGATCACCGGAGTCGTCGAGGACATGCCGTCGCACGACCACGCGATCTCCAGGCCGAACGCATCGAGCAAACGAAGCCGGTAGTCGCCTGCCCCCGGCAGCTCGATGGTCGCCGATTCGTCTTCCGGGATCGGTGGGAGCGTGGCGACGACCTCGTCGCCCGAACCGGTGTCCCTCAGCAACTCGACGGCGACCGGGGTGACCACAGTACTGTCGAAGACGTTGGCGAGCAGCCCGACGTCCAGCCGAGGCGGCGGTGCCGGGACGACGTTGAACGTGCACTCGAGGTCGACACCCGGCCCCGGCGGTGTGAAGAACTGGAGTTCCGCACGGGTCGCGCCGAGATCGACAGTGACCTCGCCGAACGGTGCGGTTCCCCCGGAGGCGAGTCGTTCGACGCATGTCACCGAGTCGACGTCCCAACCCGGTACCTCTGCCCGGGTGAACCGAGCGAAGAAGAAGCTGTCGGCCAACTCGAACGTCTGGCGTTCCTCGTCGGCGAGCGTCCAGTCGTTGAATGTCTCCGTCGTGGTACGGCCGTTCTTGGAGTAGTTGGCGGTCAGCGCGGCCGGGTCGCCGGGATCAGGTGTGACCTGCTCGATGATCGTCAACGTCGCCGGCACCCGGTGGGTGACCACACAGGTGACGTCGACTCCAGCGTCGAGCTGGTTGCCGGGGATGCGCAACGACTCGTTGAAGCCGGACGCCACGAAGACGCCGCCGGACCGCTCGCACCTGCTCGTGGTGGTCACACCGCCGGGAACCCCAGGTTGCGCCGTCGCGGTGACGTCGATCGACGAACCAGGGAATGCCGAGATCGTCTGCGTCGTGGCGTTTCTGGCTTCGTAGAACGTGATGTTGTTGGCCCCCCACACCGCGTAGTCGACCGAGTAGTCGTAGGCGATCGAACCGCTGTCGTCACCGAGCACCTCGGTCTCGATCGTCACCTGAGGCGGGTTCCGATTGTCGATCTCGAAGCGGCAGTTCATCTCCCCGTCGTCGTCGTTGACCTCGGGGGTGAACCTCGCCGAGTTCGAGGTCTGATCCACCGAGGACGGCCCGCTCCCACGACATCGCCACGCGAAGTCGAAGATGTCGCCCGATCGCTGGTCGAACCGGATCGACACCTCGGCGCCGAGGGTTCTCGTGATCGGCGCAGAGGTCTCGCCATCGGCCAACTCCACCGACGTCGGCACGCCGAGCGGGCGGGCCAGCACAAAGCGGAAGTCTCGCTCGAGATTGGTGCCGCCGAGCACGGCGAACTCAATCGTCCAGTCGGTCTGTGTTGGTCCAGCCAGCGGTGCAGCCAGAGCACCCAACGACAACAGCCCCGGAACCGCCGGCGGCATGGTCGTGGTGGTCGTGGTGGTCGTAGTGGTCGTGGTGTTGTGGTCGTGGTCGTCGTGGCGGCTGCGGGAACCGTGGTCGGCCCGGCAGCGACCGTGGTCGAGGTGGCGTTGGCCGACGTCGTTGTCGGATCGGTGCCAGGCGTGGTCGTCGACGGGGCGCCAACCGCCGGCGTGCTCGTCGACGGGACAGCTGGGTTCGTCGTCGCCGACGGTCGTGCGGTCGTGTGGCGTCGACGTCGTGTGGTGTCGACGTCGTGGTCGTGGACGTCGTTGTGGTCGGGACGTCGTTGTGGTCGACGGGGTCGGCGGCGGCTCCGTCGTGGTCGTTGTGGTCGGCGTGGTTTCTGGGCCGTTGGCTGCGACCAACGCAGGGCTCGCAACGCCGACCGCCACGATCGCGGCCACCGTGGCGATCCGGCCGAGCGACCGGCCCCCGGTGGCCCGAACCCGCCTCCTCACTCTCCCCCTGCGCACCCGAACATGATGGCGTATGGCGACCGATCATGCCAGCACAACCGAGGTGACACGGGGTACACCACGGCGCAGGACTCCGCACTATCGTTGCGAGGGTGGCGGGCGAGGGATCAACAGCGCAGCTGCAGAGCCTGCTGCCGGAGTATCTCATCGAGCGCGAGCTCGGGCGTGGTGCGATGGGTGTCGTTCACCTTGCCCGTCACCAACGACTCGACCGCCTCGTCGCCGTCAAGGAACTCCAAGGGGTACTGGCAGCCGACCCGGCCACCCGCGAACGATTCGCCGTGGAAGCACGGGCACTTGCGCTGCTCGACCACCCGCACGTGGTGCCCGTGTTCGACTACGTGGAGCGAGATGGGCACTGTGTGCTGATCATGGAGCAGCTGCCCGGCGGCACGGTCTGGGATCGGTTCACCGAGCACGGCGTCACGCTCTCGCAGGCAACAGCAATCACGCTCGCAACGTGCTCTGCCCTCGCGCACGCTCACACCCAGGGCATCCTGCATCGCGACATCAAGCCGGAGAACCTGATGTTTGCGACGGACGGAGCGCTCAAGGTCACCGATTTCGGTATCGCCCGCATGGTGAACGGTTCGTCGACGAAGGCCACGATGGATGGCTCCGTGCTCGGTACGCCGGCATACATGGCACCAGAACAAGCCGCCGGACGACCCATTGGTCCGGCGGCCGACGTGTACGCAACCGCCACCATGTTCTACGAGCTCACCTCGGGTGTTCTGCCGTTCGCTCCCACCGACTCCGTCGTGGAGATGCTGGCCGCGCGAATCGGCACCGATCCAGTCGAGCTGCGCGAGGTTGCCGATCGCGTGCCACCCTCGATCGCTGCAGTCACGATGCGAGGTCTGGCACGCCAACTCGATCACCGCACTGCCTCACCCGAACAGTTCGGCACCGAGCTCGCGGCCGCAGCCGCCTCGGAGTGGGGACCTGATTGGATCGACTCGACGGGACTCACCGTTCGGGGCTCGACGCCGATCGACCGCGCTGCACGTACCACCAATTCGACGGTCACCCCGGCCCGCCCGAGGCCGACGACCGGACACTCGACGATCGTCAGCGGCGACGCGACGTCGCGGCTTCCTGGCGCCGATGCCACGGTGGTCCCCGGTGTCTCGACCCCGGCCGATGCACCACCGACCGAAGGACCAGCAGAAGCACCGGCAGCCAACGGGGCCGGACCCGGCGAGACAGCACCCGGCGAGACAGCACCCAGCGAGCCGGTGCCGACACCGCGAGAGCCGGAACCGTCCTCGGCGACCGTGTCGGTGACGCCGGGCGCCAGCGACCGTGACCTCGGTCGACTCGACGATGCCAGTGGGCGCGACTTCGTCGACATCGCCCGACTCACCGAGGTGCCGCGACGGCCTGTTGCGACGCTCCTCGTTGCGCTCGGTGTCCTCGTCGCCGGCGCGATCTGGGCGGTGCTCGGTGCAGGAGCCGCCGCTCCGTCCGCCAACACGCTGCTCGTCGACGCGCAGCCGACCACCGAGGTGATCGAGATCGACCTGTCGGCGCCATTGGTGATCCAGAACGCTCCACCGGGATCTGCGCTCACCATCACCTTCAACCAGCTCGGGGTGGATCTCGGATCGACCGAGACAGTCGACGTCGATGCCCAGGGCGCCGCCATCGTCGACCCCGGGATCATCAGCAATGTCTCGTCCGGATCGATGACCGCCACCTCCGAAACGGCAGACGGGACGTTCACCAGCGAGACCGAATTCACGGCCACCAACCCGTGGTACCTCACCGCGATCGGTGTCGGGGTCGTGATCTCAACACTCCTGGCACTCGCCATCATCGAATCGAATCTTCGGGCCGTCCGGCGCGGTCGCGGTCCGGTGAGTGCCGCCGTCGGACTGATCGTCGGCGGAGCACTCCTCGGTGCTTCACTCGCCGTCGGCTCCACCGTTGTGCTCGGGCGGCCTCACGATCTCACCAGCGTTGCGGGGCCCGCCGCACTGGTGGCCATCGGCGTCGTTCTCCTCGGCCTCACCACTCGAGCCGCCCGACGGCGCCGCACGATCAGCCGGCGCAACACTCGCAACGCCGCGCTCGCAACCTTGAACTCGCGCTGATCCGCAGCGAAGGATCAGCTACGAGCCCAGTCGATCGGATACACGGTGGCTTCACCGATGCCTTTCAGCACCACCTCCCGTGGCTCACCGAACACCACGTCCCCCCGCGAGGCCACGATCTCCCGGGTGAGCGAGGAAACCAGGATCTCGCCGCCCAGTGCGAGGTTGGCGACGCGAGCCGCCACCACCACATGCTGTCCGAACAGGTCACCGTCATCGTCGACGAGCACCTCGCCGGTGTGCACACCGACGCGGACCCGCACGGCCCGCTCGGGATTCGCCCCTGCTTGCATCGTGAGGTCTCGCTGGATCGCGACCATGCAGTCGAGGGCCCGTCGAGCGCCCGGAAACGACAACATGAAGCCATCACCCTGGTTCTTGATGATGGTGCCACCGTGCTCGCCAACGCGGCGTGCGACGACGGCGTTGTGAGCGGAGAGCACGTCGAACCACACCTGATCGCCGAGCGCGACATTTCGTTCCGTCGACGATTCGATGTCGGAGAACACGATGGTCACGGTGCTCTGGTCTCCCCGAAGCGCAGCGACGTCCACCGGGGCCTGCGCAGCGGCGTCGGCCACCGCGTCGATGGACGTGCGTCGACTGTCGGGATTCGCGTCCCGAGGTCGCACGATCGTCGGGTCGGACCCGCGGTGAGCATCCGCTGCCCCGGCAACGACGGTTCCACCACGAGCGATCGGGCGGCTGCCTGGATCAGCACGGGGAGCGACCGCTGGTTTCTCGATGCGGATCGTCGTGCCACCACAGCGAACCGAGCTCGACGTGCCGAACGGTGTCGCCCCACGGATCGCGACACCGTCGATCGTGGACCCGTTGGTGCTCCCCAGGTCGGTCACGATCACATTGCCTGCGTCGTCCGGCTCGAGCAGCAGGTGACGGCGTGACACCTGTGGATCGGCGAGCATGATGCCGTTGCACTCACGACCGACCTCGATCGGTCCTCGCAACGAGAGGTAGAGCGGCACCCCTTCCGGAGGTTCGATGATCACGGTCGGCGGCGATGTATTCGGCATCACGACCGCAGAGCGTACGCTGTTGGCGACGCGCGTCAGCGGAGAGGGGCATGAGACGATGACGAAGCAATCGACACAGCAGGTGAAGTGGCTCATCGCGGTCGCCTTGATGGCGTTGTTGGCGGCGGCGTGCAGCACCGAGGCTGATCCGCAACTCGAGGTGGTCGCAACGATCGACGACGTCGCGCTGGCCGAGGCCGGACCGCTCAATCCGGTGAGGATCAGCGATGACGAGTCGGTGCTCGAGATGACCGTCACCAACAGAGGCGACGAGCCACAGGACGTGCGATACCTCCGGCTCGAGGGAGACGTGCTCGGACTGACGTTCCTCACCTACACGACTCGCGTCCAGTTCGAACTCGCTCCCGAGGAACAGCGGACCGTCATCGTTCCGCTCGACTTCTTCGACGTCGAGTCACAGGCTCACGGCTATCTTCGAGCGCAACTCGCCCTCTACGGCGCCGATGACACCCGCAACGTCGTGGGCGCCCAAGCGTTCGCCGTGGATGTCCGCGGGAGCGCCACGTCAACGATGGCCTTGTTCGCCGTGCTGCTGACCGTCGTCACGGCGCTCTCCGTGGCTGTGAACCTCGTCGCGTTGAGCCGCAGAACACTGCCGGCGAATCGTTTTCGCCGCGGCCTCCAATTCGCGTTCTCCGGCCTCGGAATCGGTCTCGTGCTGGCGATTGCGTTCTCGGTGCTGCGCGTCTTTCCGCTTCCCGGTTCGGCGTGGCTCCCCCTCGTCGCCATCCCCACGGTCATTGGGTTTGCACTCGGCTACGCCGCCCCTGGACCTGATGACGTGACCGATGCCGACGAACTCGACGAGTTGCGGGACCTCGACGAATTGCTCGCCGATGTCAACGAGTAGCCGGACACTGGAACCGACGTCGGTTTGCACCCTTGGCGGCCACCCTCAGGTCGACCGGGGTTCCGACGGCGGCAGCGAGATGAGCTGCGGCCACAGCGCGTCGACCTGGGCCTGCAACGACGACCGATCTCCACTGTTGTCGAGCACGTGCGTGGCGCTCGCGAGTCGATCTTCGCGACTGATCTGACTTGCGATCCGCGCGCTCGCGTCTTCGTCGCTCATCGCTCGCTGTTCGACCAGCCGCTGCACCGCCACGTCGGGCGGGATGTCGACGACGATGGTGGCAGCAAGTCCATCGCGTGGGTTCTCTCCCAGCAGCGGGAAATCCAGCACGACCACCGACTCGGTGCCGCGCTGGGCATCGATCTGGCCCTGGATCTCGTCCTGCATCGCCGGGTGGACGATTCCGTTGAGATCCTTCAGCGCCGACTCGTCGTTGAAGACGATCTTGGCGACCGCGCCACGGTCGAGCGCACCGTCTGGAAGCAGGATGTGGTCGCCGAATCGAGCCGCCATCGCCGCCAGTACCGGACTGCCCGGCGACTGGAGGTCGCGAGCGATCTGGTCTGCGTCGACGATGACCGCCCCCCGTTCGGCGAGCAGTGTGGACACGGTTGACTTGCCGGCGCCGATGCCGCCGGTCAATCCAACCAGGATCACCCTTCGGTGACTTCCTCCGCTGCAGGAGCCGAATCGGCTGCCGGGGCTGCCTCGGTCGCTTCCGCAACCGGCGCTGTGTCGGCGGGACCGTCGGCAGCGGCAACCTCGGCCGCACCTTCGCCACCTTCGCCGTAGTACTCCGACCAAGCAGCTTCGGCCTCGGCCGATGCCTCTCCCTGGACGTAGTTGCCCGCCTCGTCGACGTCGAAGTGCTCGCGGTACTCGGCGGCGAGCTCGCCACCCTCAGCGGCCTGCTTGATCGACAGCGAGATCCGACGACGAGCGAGGTCGAGGTCGATGATCTTGACCCACAGCTCTTCGCCAGGGGTGACGACCTGCTCGGGGCTGTCGACATGGTGCGCCGACATCTCCGAGATGTGTACGAGCCCCTCGATGCCTTCGCCGACTTGGACGAACGCACCGAACTGCACGAGCTTGGTGACCCGGCCGTACACGAGCTGGTCGACCTGGTGGCCCTCGGCGAACTCCTGCCACGGGTCCTGCTGCGTGGCCTTCAGCGAGAGGCTGATGCGCTCGCGGCTGAAGTCGACGTCGAGCACCTGGACCTTGACGGGGTCGCCAACGGTGACGACGGAGCCGGGATGGTCGACATGCTTCCACGACAGCTCGCTGACGTGGATGAGCCCGTCCATGCCACCGAGATCGACGAAGGCACCGAAGCTGACGACCGAGGAGATCGTGCCTTCGCGGACTTCGCCGACCTTGAGGTTGTTGAGGAACTGGTCGCGAGTCTCCTTCTGGTTCTCTTCCAGGTAGGCGCGACGTGACAGGACCACGTTGTTGCGGTTCTTGTCGAGTTCGATGATTTTGCAGTGCACGGTCTCGCCGATGTACGGAGCGAGATCACGCACCCGACGCAGCTCGACGAGCGATGCGGGCAGGAATCCACGCAGGCCGATGTCGACGATGAGGCCGCCCTTGACGACCTCGATGACCGGGCCGGACACCACTTCGTCGGCTTCCTTCTTGGCTTCGATGTCGCCCCAGGCACGCTCGTACTGCGCACGCTTCTTCGACAGCAGCAGGCGGCCTTCTTTGTCTTCCTTGGTGAGCACGAGTGCTTCCACCCGCTCGCCGAGCGAAACGACTTCGGATGGATCGACGTCATTGCGGATGCTGAGCTCACGCGAGAGGATGACGCCTTCGGACTTGTAGCCGATGTCGAGCAGGACTTCGTCCTTGTCGATCTTGACGACGGTGCCGTTGACCATCTGGCCATCTTCGACGGTGACCATGGTGCCGTCGATCGCATCAGCGAAGGACATGCCGAGATCGTCGGACACGATCTCACGGGGGGTGTAGACGCCCTCGTCGTCGAAGGTTCCCATCTGGTTGGTGGGTGACTCGGAGGTGGTTGCGGTGTCGGACAAAGGACGAACTGCTTTCGAAACGGACGTTGAATAGGATGAGGACCTGCATCGCAGGCGCGACACTGGCGTGACGCAGCCATCCATGGTAGCAGCCGGACGCCCCATCGACTTCCCCCCAATTTCGCGCGACATCCCCGAAATTGCCCGGAGCTGTGACGCTCACCGTCACGGATCAGGGCAATTTCGGGGATCGGTGGGCGATCACGAGGAGTTCCGGCGACTCGGTGGTGGCCGGCGTTGGCCCGTAGGCGCCGGGCTCGACGCTGCTGATCGAGTCGACCACCACGTCATGCGCGTCGAGGAGGAGCCGGAGTTCGCGCGGCGTGTAGCACCCGGTCCAGAGATCGACCGTGCGCACCTCGCCCGACTCGGATCGCACCTCGGTGAGTTCGTGCGACACACCGGAATCGGCGTCGAACTCGGCGTCGTCGTGATACTTCACCGCGAAATAGGCGTTGAATGCGCTCAGGGCGACTCGTCCACCGGGCCGCAACGCGCTCGGCGATCCCCGCGACGATCGCAGCGTCCTCGCCACCAGCGGTCATCATGCCGAACGCCCCCTGGCAGAGGCAGATGACGGCGTCAAACTCGGCGTCGAAGCCCATCGAGCGGGCGTCGGAGCGCTCGAAGGTGGCCAGCGATGAGCGAGCGTCCAGTGTCTGCGGGTGCCGCTCGTCGCTCATCGCGGCAGACCGCGCGAGATCGATGAATCGCTCGCTGATGTCGATCCCGTGGACGGTGATGCCTCGCCGGGCGAGCTCGATCGCGTGCCGACCGGTGCCACAGCCGACGTCGAGCACCCGCTCGCCCGGCCGCAATCCGAGCGCTGCCACCACGTGGTCGACCTCCTGCACGGTGCCCTTCGTGTGGGCGTACCGGTCGTACGCGGCACCGAGGTGATCGGCAATGTCCTCGAACCAATGATCGCGCCCGGTCATCGGCGTGCACTCATTCCGGGGCGTCGCGGGCCAAATCGTCGACGTAGACCTGCTCGAGAAAGCCACGGGTCGCGTCGTCGTTGGTGTCGACCACACCCTGCGCGCTGAGGATGTCGAGACCGTCGGGCGCATCGGCGAGTTCGTCCCAGCTCGGCGGGTCCCAGACCCGGCCGCGACGAAACGCCTTGGCGCAGTGCATGAACACCTCGTCGGTGCGCACCACGATGGCGGTGGTCGGGCGTCGCAGCTCGTCGCTCCACAGGCCAAGGACCTCGGGGGCGGTGGTGACCCATGCCGGACCGTTGACGCGCAAGGTTTCGTCCTTGCCCGGAACAACCACGAGCAGGCCGGCTCGACCGGTGGCCACGACCGCACGAAGGCTGTCGATCAAATTGTTGCCATTGAGGTCGGGGATGGCGACATGGCGCTCGTCGAGCACACGAACGAAACCCGGAGGGCCGCCACGTGGTGACACGTCGAGGTCACCATCGGCACCACTGGTACCGATCATGACGAACGGCGAGCGCGCCAGCAGTCCGGCGCTGGCCTCGTCGAGCACCGCCGTCTTCTTCGCTGCCGCGAGCTGACTCGGCGCCCGATACAGCTCCGCCAACCCCTCCTCGGACCTGACGGCCCACTCGTCGCTGTTGCTCATCCCTTTGCCGATGCCCATGTTTCTCCCCATGACACGTTCACTTCCAGTGGCACGTCGAGGTCGGCTGCGTCGTGCATGAGCTGCACCACGAGATCGCCGACCGCGTCGTGTTCGTCGTCTGGCACTTCCACGATCACTTCGTCGTGCACCTGCAGCACGACACGACTGGCGAAGTGCCCCCCGACGAGCGCTTGGTCGATGCGCACCAGCGCGACTTTGAAGATGTCGGCGGCCAACCCCTGGATTCCAGCATTCATCGCCTGCCGCTCCCCTGCCTGACGGACACGGAAGTTCGAGTTCATCAGTTCGGGGATCGGGCGTCGGCGGCCGAACAGCGTCTCGGTGTAGCCCCGCTCGCGCGCCTCCACGACCGTGCGGTCCATGTAGGCCTTCACGTTCGGGAAGGCGACGAAATAGGCGTCGAGGATCACGGCAGCTTCCTCGGTGGGGATGTTCAACCGCTGACCCAATCCGTAGGCCTCCATGCCATAGGCGAGCCCATAGGACACCATCTTTGCCTTCGACCGTTGCTCGACGGTGACGGTGGCCGGGTCGACGCCGAAGACGCGTGCCGCCGTGGCGTTGTGAATGTCCTCGCCGCTGGTGAACGCTCCGATCAGCCCCGGGTCCTGCGCGAGGTGTGCGATACACCGCAGCTCGATCTGGTTGTAGTCGGCAACGAGCAGGGTGGTGCCATCCGCCGGCACGAAGGCGCGCCGGAACTGCCGGCCCTCGTCGGTGCGAACCGGGATGTTGTGGAGGTTGGGCTGGTCCGATGACAACCGTCCGGTGCGCGCCACCGTCTGGTTGAACGTGGCATGGATCCGCCCGTCGTCGGCCACCTCGGCGAGCAAGCCCTCGCCGTAGGTGCTGCGAAGCTTCTCGACCTCGCGGTACCGCATCAACGGCCCGAGGAACTCCGGCCACTGATCCTTGATCTTCTCGAGCGTGGCGGCGTCGGTCGAGTAACCGGTCTTGGTCTTCTTGCCCGGCGATAGACCGCGCTCGTCGTACAGGACTTCACGCAGTTGCTTGGGCGAGTTGAGGTTCAGATCCTCACGGCCGGCCTCCTCTCGCAGCTGCTCCTGCAGCGCGGACACCTCATCGGCGAGGCGCTTGCCCAGGGCCCGCAACTCGTCGACGTCGACGCCGATGCCGACGTGTTCCATTTTGGCGAGCACGAGCACCAGCGGGTTCTCGATCGTGCGATACAGCTCGGCCATGCCCTGGGCCTGCATGCTCGCCACGATCGGCTCGGCGAGGGCATTGACGGCCAGCGCGTCTCGAGCGGCGAGTTCGGCGTCGCCGAGCGACGTGCCGTCGAGATCGAGTTGACCGCTTCCGGCAGCGTCGTCGGACGGGCGGGCGTACTGCGTGTACTTCTCGATCAGATCGGCCAGGGTGTAGCGAGCTTCTGCGGGGTCGATGAGGTAGGCGGCGATGGCGGTGTCGAGCGTGAGCCCACGCACCTCGACACCGAACTCGAGCAACGACCGCATCAGTGGCTTGACGTTGTGCCCCCGCAGGTTGGTGTGTGCACCAAGGGCCGACCGGACCACGTCATCGGCCAGCACGTCGGCAGGCACCCACAACACCTCGGCCATCGCTGGATCGGTGACCACGGCGATCCCCGCCAGCGGGCTGCGGCCAGGCTCCCCGACCCAGGTGGCTGCGACGTCGAGCGCGGACGCGGCGGCGATCGCTGCTGCTGCGTCGACTGCAGATCCGGCGGTGCTCACCTCTGCCACGATCTCTGCCCGATCGTCTGCGGGACCGAGGTCGACCGATGTCCCCATCGCCGACAGCGCCTCGTCGAGGCGTGCGGCGAGCGTGCGAAATTCGAGGAAGTCGAAGAGCCGCTTGAGCTCGTCGGCATCCGGACTGACACGAAGGTCGTCGATTCCGACGTCGTCGATCGGTGCGTCGTGACGCAGCAGCATCAGGTCGAGATTGCGGCGGGCCCGCTCCTCGTGTTCGGCGAGGTTCGAGCGGAGCTTCGGTGTTTGGTCCTCGACGTGCGCGAAGATGCCGTCGAGGCCGCCGTAGGTGTTGATCAGCTTCGCTGCCGTCTTCTCCCCGACCCCAGGCACGCCCGGCAGGTTGTCGCTGTTGTCGCCGCGCAGCGCCGCGTACTGCGGGTACAGCGCCGGGCTCACGCCGGTGCGTTCCTCGATGCCAGCTTCGTCGTAGAGGGCGTAGTCGCTGACGCCACGCTTGTTGTAGAGCACCCTGACGTCGGGGTCACGCACCAACTGGTAGCTGTCGCGGTCGCCGGTGACGATGATCACCTGATGGCCGGCGTCGACGATCAGGTCGGCAACGGTGGCGAGAATGTCGTCGGCCTCCCAGCCGGACAGTTCGATCGACGTGATCCCGACCGCGTCGAGCACCTCGCGCACGAGGCCCATCTGCTGACGAAGAATGTCGGGGGCCGCTTCACGCTGAGCCTTGTAGAGCGGCTCGGCCTCGTGCCGGAACGTCGGCTCCGGCCGATCGAACGCCACCAGCACGCCGTCGGGAGTGTGATCCTTGAGCACGTTGATCAGCATCGACGTGAAGCCGAACACGGCGTTGGTGACCTGCCCGCTGGCGGTGGCCATGTCGGTGGGGAGGGCGAAGAACGCCCGGTACGTGAGCGAATTGCCGTCGACGACGAGGTAGGTGCCCATCGAGGCTCAGTCGGCGCCCGGGCGCAGTGATCCGTCGAGGATGCGGTCGGCGACGTCGCGCATCCGAGTTCGTTCGCTCATCGCCGTGCGCTGGATGAACCCGAAGGCATCGGTCTCGCTCATGCCGACCTCGTCGATCAAGGTGCCTTTGGCACGGTCGATCACCTTGCGTGACTCGAGTTGCTCGCCGAGCGCGTCGATCTCACCGGTCAGGGAGCGGAGTTCCCGGAAACGACCCATCGCCACTTCGATGGCGGGAATGAGGTCGCTCTTCTGGAAGGGCTTCACGAGGAACGCGAGCGCTCCGGCGTCGCGAGCCTGCTCGACCACCTCGCGTTGGCTGAAGGCGGTGAGCATCAGCACGCCACAGATCTTCTCGCCGTTGATGATTCGAGCGGCTTCGAGACCGTCCATTCCCGGCATCTTGATGTCGAGGATGGCGAGGTCGGGTTGCAGACTCCGCACCAGCTCAATGGCTTGATCACCTCGTCCCGTCTCTCCGATGACCTCGTAACCCTCCTCTTCCAGGGTCTCGCGCAGGTCCATGCGAATGATGGCCTCGTCCTCGGCGATCACGACACGCAATGGCATGCCCCTTATCTAGCAGGTGACACCCCGGTTCGGCTCGTGACACCTCCAGGAGTGGCGGCCATGGCGGGGGCGAATCAGCCGAATGCGGCCATCATCGCCGTGCTGATCGGGCGGCAGAGTTCACGCAGGCGGGTGCAGCCGTCGACGCCGATGGCGTCGTACGGTGCGGCGGCGAGTTCGTCGGTGCGTTGCTCGATCCAGTTGCGACGCTCGCGCCCGAGGTCGGTGAACGCCAGGTCGGGGTCGAGCCAGCCGCGTTCTCGTAGCCGCTCCTCGGCGGCCAGCCAGTCGTCGCCGGTTCGCTGACGGGTCGCCCGCA
Organism: Ilumatobacteraceae bacterium; assembly: GCA_963793335.1. Classification (GTDB taxonomy): domain Bacteria; phylum Actinomycetota; class Acidimicrobiia; order Acidimicrobiales; family Ilumatobacteraceae; genus Sva-07. The sequence goes on from CAWBZS010000009.1 coordinate 125,463, forward strand.
GAATCTCTGCCGACACGTCGCCGGCGGCCGCGTGGGTGACCAGGGCCTCGCACCCGTCGAGGCCCTCGACGGCGAGCGCGACGAGATGGCCGTCGCCGCGAAACTCGCGCAGCAGCGACTGGGCGTGCCACAGGATCAGATGCGACTCGTCTGGCCACGGCAGCGATGCATGCCCGGCGAACAACGGTCGACCCTCCGGTCGTTCGCACGCGGCGAGTGCGGCTTCGCGTGCGAGCTCGGCCGCTTCGACCATCCCCAGCGAGCCAACGGCATCACCGGCATGGTGGCGGATCATGCGGTCGGCCCCAGCGAGGCGAGCAGCCAGCACCTCGGTCGGCGACACGCGGTCCCACACCCCGGTCATGCTGCGTCGAACCAGGTCGTGGTCGAAGTTGAAGAACGTGGCGATCACGACGTCGGCGGGCACGGGCCCCATCGGCGCCGCCCGCGAGGTGAAGTAGCCGGTCATGCGGTCTTCGAGCCCGATCGCCCGGTACTCCTCGCGGGCTTCCGACGCGAAGTAGATCGCCCCGTGAATCGGCTCGAGTGTGCGCCAGGTCTTGCGTGCGATCACAGGATCCATCACACGAGACTTGCAGCTGGCACGTCCTCGAGGCCCTGTCGGGCGCAGCCGGCGCCGGCGAGGAGCGCCGCTACAACCGGTCGAGCAGTTCGTCTTGGCGAGCTTCGAGCGCAGCGATTTCTTCGACCACCTTGACGCGATGCTTGGCGTGGGCGTCGACATGTCGTCGTGCGTCGCGCGCCTCGAACGATGCGCCAGCGGTCTCGGAGACCAACGCGCGGATCTCCTGGTCGTCGGCGTCATCGCCGAGGTAGATCATCTGCTCGTCGATCACCGCCAACTCGGCACGCAAGGTCCTGAGTCGCTTGGCCACCTGCGACAGTCGCCGCTCGACGAGCCAGTTACCCATACATGGCCAAGATACCGCGAGACGCCGAGCGACCACTGCAACACCTGCGCGGCCGGCGTCACGTTTGGTGTCTGACACCAAGTGTGACGGCTGGCGCTCCGGCCTTGGTGCCCCGGGTCGGACTCGAACCGACACTTGACGGTGTTTGAGACCGTTGCCTCTGCCAATTGGGCTACCGGGGCCTGACGCGACGGCGAGGCTACCGGACCGGAGCCTCCGCGCCGCCTCATTCCTCGTTACCGAACGGTAGCCCTCGGGGCCGGCATCTTGAGGTCTAGCCTGCTTCGAATGCTCGCATTCACCTTCCCAGGCCAGGGCTCGCAACGCCCCGGCATGGGCCTTCCCTGGCGCGATCACGAGAGCTGGGAACTCGTCGACGAAGCGAACGAGATCGCCGGCCGGGACATCGGGGCCCTGCTCTGCAGTGCCGGGGCCGATGAGCTCAAGGACACCCGCAACGCCCAGATGACCACATTCGTCTCGAGTCTCATGGTGCTCGATGCGGTGGTCCGGCTCGGGATCGAGCCGAGTTACTGCGCTGGCCACAGTCTCGGCGAGTACACCGCACTCACTGCGACCGGCGCACTCGGATTCGACGACGGCGTCCGGCTCGTGGCGGAACGCAGTGCGGCGATGCATGACGCGGGTCACGAGCAGCCCGGCACGATGGCCGCCGTTCTCGGCCTCGACGACGACCAGGTCGAGGTGGCCTGTCGTCGCGCGGACGCCGACGTGTGGGTGGCGAACTTCAATGCTCCCGGCCAGGTCGTGATCGCCGGGTCGCCCGAGGCCGTCGACGCCGCTGCGGGCATCGCAAAGGACCTCGGTGCCAAGAAGGTGATGCCGCTCCAGGTGGCTGGCGCCTTCCACACGCCGTTCATGACACCGGCCCGCGAACGGCTCCGGACCGCGCTCGCAGCGGCCGACCCTCGAGACAGCGACGTCCCGGTGGTGTCGAACATCGACGCGATCGCCCACCAGCACGGCGCCGGATGGGCCAGCCTGCTGTCGGCACAGCTGTCGAACCCGGTGCGCTGGAAGCACTCCCTGCTCACCCTTGCCGGCGCAGGCGTCAACGACTTCGCCGAACTGGGTCCGGGGGCGGTGTTGACCGGCATGGCCAAACGCACCGTGGCCGGTAGCCGAACGATCTCGATCGCCACGCCCGAAGACCTCGACAAGTTGCTCGAGTGGGTCGGAGCGGGCACCACGTCGAGCCCGGTACTCGAAGGCGAGCACCTCTTCGCCGTCGAACGGCTGGTCGTCAGCCCCGCAGCCGGCATCTTCACACCACTGCCCCACCTCGGCGACGGTGCCACGATCGAGGTCGGCACCGTGGTCGGCCACGTCGGAGACGTCGAGGTGCGCTCACCATTCGCAGGGGTGGTACAGAGCTTCATCGCCGTCGACACCGAACGGGTCACGAATCGTCAGCCGATCGCTTGGCTTCGAACGGAGTGACCGGCACATGATCGTCCACGGCGCCGGCACCGATCCGGGGGTGCGCTGACATGCCGTCCGTTCCGAACGGGGTGCGTGGTGCCGCGATCACCGGTTGGGGCACCGCCCTGCCCGAGCGGGTGGTGACCAACCACGATCTCGAACTCACACTCGACACCAGCGACGCCTGGATCAAGGAGCGAACGGGCATCAGCGAGCGGCACATCGGCGGCACGACCGCCGGGTTGTCCGTCGAGGCCGGCCGCCGGGCGATCGAACGATCCGGTCTCCAGCTGGGCGACATCGACGCCCTGGTCCTGGCGACCACCACACCCGATCGTGCGGTGCCGGCGACGTCGTCGACCGTCCAGGAGCTGCTCGGCCTCTCGTGTGGTGCGTTCGACGTGAACGCCGCGTGTTCCGGTTGGGTCTACGGGCTGGTGGCCGCCCACGGCATGATCGCGCTCGGGGCGAACAACGTGTTGGTGATCGGCACCGACACGTTGGCCCGCATCACCGATTGGGACGATCGCAGCACTGCGATCCTGTTCGCTGACGGCTCCGGCGCCGCGGTGCTCCAGGCGGTCGAGGGCCCCGGCCAACTCCTCGGCTGGGACCTGAGCGCCGACGGCAGCGCCGAGGACGCGCTGTACGCCGAGCTCGGCGGCAAGTTGCAGATGGAGGGACGCGAAGTGTTCCGCCGGGCCGTGCGCATCATGGTCGATTCGGCCACCGAATCCCTGGCTGCCGCGGGAGTCACCGCTGAGGACATCGCACTCGTCGTACCGCATCAGGCGAACATCCGAATCATCTCGGCGTCGTTGGAGCGCTTGGGGATCGGCCTCGACCGAGCCTCGATCGTGCTCGACCGCACCGGCAACACCTCGGCGGCGTCGATTCCGCTCGCGCTGGCGGACGCGCTCGACACCGATCGAGTGTGCCAAGGTGATCTGGTGTTGTTCGTCGGATTCGGTGCAGGAATGACCGCTGCGAGTGCGGTGGTGCAATGGGGCGGAGCTCCGCTGGAGGCACGGTCGTGAGCGACACATCGAACGAGTCGAGCGACGGTCGCATCGTGCTGATCACCGGCGGCGCCCGGGGCATCGGCCTCGCGTGCGCCGAGCGGTTCGCCGAGCTCGGTGATCGTGTTGCGGTCACGTACCACTCGTCTCCACCGCCCGAGCAGTTCTTCTCCATCCGCTGCGACGTGACGTCGAGCGACGACGTCGATGCCGCCTTCACGGCCATCGAGGAGCACTTCGGGGGCCCGGTGGAGATCTTGGTGTCCAACGCCGGCATCACCCGCGATGGGCTCCTGTTGCGGATGTCCGAAGACGACTTCTCGTCGGTGGTCGATGCCAACCTCACCGCGTCGTACCGGGTGGTCAAGCGCGCCGCCCGTGCGATGCTGAAAGCCCGACGGGGACGAATCGTGTTGGTGTCGTCGGTGGTGGGCCTGCTGGGCTCCGCCGGGCAGGCGAACTACGCAGCGTCGAAGGCGGGACTGGTCGGCTTCGCCCGGTCGGTGGCACGCGAGCTCGGCTCCCGCTCGATCACCGTCAACGTCGTGGCGCCCGGGCCCGTTGCCACCGACATGACCGCGTCGCTCGGCGACGACCGAGTGGCAGCGCTGGCCGCCATGGTGCCGCTGCAACGTGTCGCCGAGCCAGCCGAGATCGCCGGCGTGGTGGCCTTTCTGGCATCCGACGACGCTGCGTACATCACCGGCGCGGTCGTCCCGGTCGACGGTGGCCTCGGCATGGGTCACTGACGATGCGCAAACCTCGGCTCGCCACTCTCGGTGTGCCACACTTCAACACCCACTGACAAGGAGAAAACCGTGGATCAAGAACTGTTCGCCCGTTTCCGCAAGTGCGCCGTCGAGGTGCTGTCCGTCGAGGAGAGCGCCGTCGTGCCCGAGGCCAACTTCGGCGACGACCTCGACGCCGACAGCCTCGACCTGGTCGAGCTCGTGATGGCCCTCGAAGAGGAATTCGACGTGTCGGTTCCTGAAGAGGAACTCGAGGGCGTCGAGACCGTCCAGCAGGCGTTCGACATCGTCACCGCGAAGCTGTGAGCGCCGGCGGCCGTCGGGTCGCCGTCACCGGCCTCGGCGTCGTCGCACCCGCCGGCATCGGCGTCGACGACTTCTGGTCGGGTCTGCTCGGCCCGGGGATCACCGGCACCACGGCGACGGAGATCGACGACTGGGACCCGAGCCCGTACTTCGACTCCCCCAAGCACGCGCGCCGCACGGACCGCGTCGAGCAGTTCGCGCTCGCCGCGGCCGCCGAGGCGTTCGACATGGCCGGAGGCACCGACTCGATCGGTGTCGATCCGTCGAGATTCGGCACGATCTTCGCCACCGGCGTCGGTGGACTGCACACCCTGGAGGAACAGGTCCTCGTACGCTCCGAGAAGGGCGATCGCCGGGTCTCGCCGTTCCTGGTGCCCATGATGATGGTCAACGCATCCGGCGCGGCGATCTCGATGCGCTACGGACTGCAAGGCCCGCTCGAGACGATCTGCACCGCATGCGCCGCTGGCACCCACGCGCTCGGCTACGCAGCTCGACTGATCGAATGGGGTCTCGTCGATGCAGTGGCCACCGGAGGCAGCGAGTCAGCGTCGACCGTCACAGCGCTGGCTGGTTTCGGGAACATGACCGCACTCTCCAGCTCAGGAGTGAGCCGGCCATTCGACGCCGAACGCGATGGATTCGTGATGGGCGAAGGTGCCGCAGTGATGATCCTCGAGGAGTGGTCGCACGCCGAAGCTCGCGGCGCCACGATCCTCGGCGAGATCGTCGGGATGGCGAGCAACGCCGATGCGCACCACATCACCGCACCCTCGCCCGGCGGTGTCGGTGCCATCTCGTGCATGCGCATCGCACTCGACCACGCCGAGCTCGATCCGTCGGACATCAAGCAGGTCAACGCTCATGGCACGTCGACACCGCTGAACGATGCTGCCGAGGCGGCCGCGATCAGCGAGGTCTTCGGCCCCAACGGCGTGCCGGTGGTCTCCACGAAGGGCGTCACCGGGCATGCGCTCGGAGCAGCGGGAGCGATCGAAGCGGCCGCATCACTGCTCTCGATCCGCCACGAGCTGATCCCACCGACAGCCAACACCACCGCCGCCGATGCGGAGATGACGATCGACCTCGTGGTCGATTCGCCCAGACCGTGGACGCCGGGTCCCGTCATCTCGAACAACTTCGGCTTCGGCGGCCACAACGGCAGCGTGATCATCGCCCCGCCCAGCTGAGGCGGCGCTCAGGCGTCGGCGAGCACGAAGAGCAGGTCGCACTGGCAGGCGACGTCTCCCCCCACCAGTGCACGGCCTGATCCTTTGCCGGCGCGCGCCGACATGCGCCCCAATTCGACCTCGATGACGAGTTCATCGCCGGGGACGACCTGGCGACGGAACCGCGCCCGGTCGAGGCCGCCGAACAGCGGGAGCTTGCCGGCGAACGCCGGGTCCGCGAGCACGGCGGCAGCGCCGACCTGCGCGATCGCTTCGCACATCAGCACGCCGGGCAAGGTCGGGCGCCCGGGGAAGTGTCCAGCGAAGAAGTACTCCTCGCCGCTCAGGCGCCAGACACCCGCTGCGGACACCCCGGGCACGATCGACGTGAGTTCGTCGACCAACAGGAACGGTGGCCGGTGCGGCAGCAGGTCCTCGGGTCGGGGCAGGGCAGCAGCGTTGGGATCGCGGGGCGACATCGTCAGGTCCAATCGGGTCGGTGGCGGGCGTGAGCGTGGTAGTGATCCGGGATCGAGCGAAGCACGTCATCGATCCAGAACCGTTCGGATCCTCGAGACTCCATGACCGCCGTCAGTCGTGTGTGCAATTCCTCGCGCACGTCCGGTGGCGGTGACGCATCGTGGCGACGCCAGACCACCATCGGGACACCACAGCTGTCGCAGTCTGCAATCCAGCAGAGCTCGTCGCTGTGGAACCATTCGGTGAAGACCGTGGCTTCGCACAGTTCACACGACTCGTCACCCTCCACGGGATGCACCGTACGCGAATGAGGGGCCGGCCCAGCGGACCGGCCCCTCATCCGAAGGGGAGATGTTCGACCGGCCTGCGCCGGTCGTTGTCACCTGAAGATCAGGCGGGGCAGGTCTCGAGGAACGCCGCGACGTCGATGCTCGGCGGCACGATCACGCCGTCGATGGCGTGGATGACGCCGTTGCTGGCCGGGACGTCAGCGATCACGACGCTGGCGCTGTCATTGAGGAGGACGCCGTCGGTGACGGCGACGGTGACGTCTTCACCCTGCAGCGTCGTGACTTCGCCGTCGGCGAGATCGGTCGACATGACCTGACCGTCGACGACGTGGTACGTCAGGATCGCCGACAGCGCGTCGACGTTCTCTTCGAGCAGCAGACAGTCGACGAGACCCTCGGGCAGTGCGGCGAACGCATCGTCGGTCGGAGCGAACACGGTGAGCGGGCCGTCGGCCGACAGCGCGTCGACGAGGTCGGCGGCCGTCACGGCGGCCACGAGGGTCTCGAACGAGCCGTTGGCGACGGCGACGTCGACGATCGTGCCGGGCTCGTCGGCCATGTCGTCTTCGGCGGCTGCTTCGGTGGTTGCCGGCGTGGCGTCGTCGGCGTCGTTCGAGTCGCTGCCGCAGGCGGCGAACACGAGGCCGGCGACTGCTGCGGCGGCGGCGATGCGGGTGGGGGACTTGCGCATGATGTAGATCCTTCTCTGGAAACGGGTGTGGAGTGTTGTGCTGTTCACGCCGCAACGAAGCGGAGTACCAGATGTTCGACACCGGTTCGAATCCGGATGAGAATTCCCGAAAAGAATTTCTGCGCCAGCCTCGCGTGGGCCGTTCAGTCCGTTCCCGGACGCCGGTCGCCCTCCCGATCCGGGTCACCGGCGTACCCGGGCGGGTACGTGGCGGCAAGCTCGTCCGAGGTCGGGGTGCGCCTGCGGTACGCATCGGCCGGCAGGAGATCGACGATCGCCGCCATGATCCGCTTGGTGTCGGCCTCGAGCGATCGGCCCTTCAGCTCGACCGGCTCGCCGACACGAATTCGCACGGTGGGCGGGTCGGTCACGTTGAGCACATTCGGCCAGCGCGCCGATCGTGGCCACACTCGTTCGGTTCCCCACAGGCCGACGGGGATCACGGGGGCCCCGGTCGCCTGCGCCAACCGCGCCGCACCCCACCGTCCCTTCGGCTTGCGGAAGAACGCCGGTCCGCGGGGAATGGTGCCCTCCGGCATCATCGTCACCATTTCGCCCCCCTCGATCGCAGCGATGGCGGCGGCGAGCGGCTCGTCCGAGCCGGTGCCACGATCCACACGGATACCTCCCATCGCTGCCGCAATCGGACCGACGATCGGCGCATCGAACACCTCCTTCTTGCCCAAGAAGCGTGCTGGTCGTCCGGACTCGGCAATCGTGAGCGACATCGCCGCCACGTCGAAGTAGCTGCGATGGTTGCCGACCAGCACCGCTGCCCCCGACGACGGGATGTGCTCGACGCCGTCGATGTCGAACCGTGCGTACGGGTACGCCGATGGGCGGGCGAGCCGAAGCGCCACCTGCTGGAGTTCCAGACCGATCACCGGGATCTTGAGCACACCCGGTGAGACGTCGAGGTTGAGCGTGGGCCACCGCCGCGCCGCGGCCACCAGCACCATCCGTGGATCGGGATTGACCACGATCGGGTGTCCAACCGCTGCGAGCATGGGCGTGTCGTAGACGCTGTCCGAGTAGGCGTAGCTCTCGGCGAGGTCGACGTCGTGGCGGTCGGCCCACTCCGCGATCGCCGCCAACTTGCCTGCCGACCAGACGAACGGACCGTCGAGTGTGCCGTCATAGACGCCGTCGTTGGTCACCCCATACCGGGTGGCGATCACGTCATCGAGGCCGAGCCGGTCGGCGAAGGGCTTGACGAGGTCGTAGGGCGTGGTCGTGGCCAGCACGATCGGGCGGCCTGCTTCACGATGCGACGAGAACGCAGCCTCGGCGAACGGCTGCACCATCGAGCAGAGTTCGTCGGCCACCGATTCGGCCGCAGCGCAGACATCGGCGCGAGTCCGACCTGCGGCGAGTGACACCGCTTGGCGCGCGAGCACCATCGACGGCAGCGTCTCGCCAATCGTGTTGAACAGGCGGAACAGCAACCGCTCCCCCGGCACCGGGTTGGGCCCGGTGAGTCCAGCCGCGCGCATGGCGTCGGCGAACACCTCTCCCGAGGCGCCCGAGAGCAGCGTGCGATCGAGGTCGAAGAAGGCAGCGCCCGATGAAGTCACAGGCCGAGACTACGTGACGGTTCGCGCCTCCCAGCCGGGCGAGCGCTGAATCGCCATGCACCCGCTCGGCACAGGCAGCGACGGCACCCGAAAAAGGGAAAGACCCGGATGGGGGATCCGGGTCTCTCAACCTGAGAAGTCCTCCGGTGGGGGAACCGGTTGTTGGACTTCCCTCCGAGTGGAACATGGGGGGTGTTCTCACTGCGAATTGCTTGTGAAAGTATGCACGTGAACAAGCGATCGTGCAAGTAGAACAAACAGATACTTGCTATCGTTCGCAGAGATGGATGTTCGCCAGCTCTCGACACTCGTGGCGATTGCCGATCATGGCACGTTCTCGGCCGCAGCCCGTGCGCTCTACACGGTGCAGTCGAACGTCTCCAGCCACATCGCTCGGCTCGAGAAGGAGCTCGGCGTCACGCTCGTCGACCGCGCCCAGGGTGGCCTGACCGACGACGGCGCCCGGGTGGTCGAGCGGGCCAGACGCATCCTGAACGAGATCGACGACATCTCCGCTGACATGTCGAGCCGCAACGAGTCCGTCTCCGGCCAAACGCGCATCGGCGTGATCGGCACGACTGCGCGATGGTTGATGCCGGGATTCCTGGGCGAACTCGGCGAACGGCACCCGGGTGTTCGAGTCATCGTGCAGGAGGGCGCCACGTCGTCGCTGGTACCCAACGTGCTCACCGGCCAACTCAACGCTGCGATCGTGCACTTGCCCGTCGACGAGCCGGAGTTGATGATCGAACCGCTCTTTGCCGAGGACCTGCTCCTCCTGGCAGCCGACGGTCATCCGCTGGCCGACCGCGCGGTGATCCCCCTTGCCGAGCTCGACCAGGTTCCCCTGCTGCTGCCTCCCCCAGGCTCTGCACTTCGTCGAGTGTTGGAACGCGCCGCATCCAATGCGGGCATCACGCTGCGCGCCCAAGCCGAGGTCGATGGCGTTCGTTTGCTTGCGTCGCTGGCGTTCAGCGGCTTCGGGGCCGCCGTCGTGCCGGCCACCGCGGTCCCCGACTGGCTCGAGGGATCGTTCCATCGCATCACCGTGCCGGAACTCCCCCGCCGCGTGGTCGCATTCGCCCGCCGGCGGCGCCCGAGTGCGAGCGCTCCGACGATGGCAGCGCTCGAAACGCTGCGCGACGTCATCAAGACGCACGGCCCCGCCCAGCACGGCATCGATCCCGATGCGGCAGCGATTCCGCCGAGCCGCAGCTGAACGCCCGGCGGCGCAGTACTGTCCGCACCGATGGACGATGACGAGCCGAGCAGCTTTTCGCTCAGCACCCTCACACCCAGCGAGGTGCGGGCATCGGTGCGCGACCTCGACGGACGCCGGGTGCTCTGGGCGGAGTTCGACGAAGACGACCAACCCACCAGCCTGAGCAGCACCGGCTCAGCGCAGCTCGTCACCGCAGCACGCGCTGCGCTGGCGCGTCGCCTTCCGCTCGTGCTCGTGCTGTCGACCTCGGGCGCTGACATCAACGAAGGGGTCCCGGCACTTCATGCGTGGGGGCGCGTCGCCGCAGCACTCACGGCATGCTCGGGCATCGTCCCGACGGCGGTGATCGTCTCCGGCCCGGCGGTGTCGGGCCCTGCGTTGCTGCTCGGTCTCGCAGATCTCACGGTGATGACCGAGTCGAGCTACGCCTTCGTGAACGGGCCCACGATGGTCGAGCAGTTCACCGGCGTGCAGATCCCGATCGACGAACTCGGGGGTGCCGCCCATCATGCGCGCCACACGGGCGTGGCCACCGCGGTGGTGCCCGATCGCGTTGCCGCGGTCGACCTGGTGAGCGACCTGCTCTCCTATCTCCCGGACAACACCGACTCCATGCCCGCCAGGGTCGACGACGACGACGACCCCGGTCGTCGCTGCCCCGAGGCCGGAGCGCTGATCCCCGCTGCATCGACCGGCAGCTACGACGTTCGCAAGGTCGCAGCGGCGATCGTCGACGACGGCTCGCTGTTGGAGCTGCGCGAACGATGGGCTGCGAATCTCGTCACGGCCTTCGCCACGATCGACGGTCGTCCCGTCGGCATCGTGGCCAACCAACCAATGGTGCTGGCGGGCACGCTCGACATCCCGGCATCGCAGAAGGCAGCCCGCTTCGTGGCGATGTGCGATGCGTTCAACCTGCCGATCATCACCCTGGTCGACACACCCGGCTTCTATCCGGGCAAGGACCTCGAATGGCGCGGCATGATCCGCCACGGGGCGCAGCTCGTCTACGCCTACGCCCGGGCGACCGTGCCGCGAGTCGGTGTGATCCTGCGCAAGAGCTACGGCGGCGCCTACATCGTCATGGACTCCAAGACGATGGGCAACGACCTCTGCTTGGCGTGGCCCTGGGCCGAACTCGCCGTGATGGGGGCAGGCCAAGCCGCGGCCATCCTCCAGCGGCGGGCAACACCCGAGGAGCGCGCCGAGTTCGAGGCCGACTACACCGAACGACTCCTCAACCCCTACATCGCCGCCGAACGAGGGCTGGTCGACGCCGTGATCGATCCCGCTGACACGCGTGTCGAGATCATCGCAGCGCTGCGGATGCTCGACGACAAACGAGAGTCGCTCGTCGGGCGCAAACACGGCAACAGCCCATTGTGACCCCGCCCCGATTGTCCGGATGCTGGCCAGTTGGGGATGCCCGGCCAGTTGGGCACTAACGTGTCGCTGCGGGCTGGGGAGCACCCTTGGACCGCACCGCCCCCACGAGTTCGCGCCACGAGAGGAAGCCACGTGCCCGAAACCATCACCATCACCGACGACCGCACCGGTAAGACCGTCACCGTTCCGATCGAAGGTGGTGTGTTCCCCTCCTCTGCGCTTCGCGAGCTCGATCCTTCGCTGTACTGCTACGACCCGGCGTTCCTGTCGACCGCATCGTGCAAGTCAGGCATCACCTATCTCGATGGTGAGGCCGGCATCCTCCGCTACGGCGGCTACCCGATCGAGCAACTCGCCGAGCAGTCGAGCTATCTCGAAGTCGCCTATCTGTTGCTGAACGGCGAGCTGCCCGACAAGGTGCAGCTCGACACCTGGGTGCACGACGTCACCAATCACACCTTCATCCACGAGAACATGCGCAAGCGGTTCGTCGACGGCTTCCACTACAACGCCCACCCGATGGGGATGTTCATCTCGTCGGTCGCCGCGCTCGGCACGTTCTACGACGGTTCCAAGGACATCGACGATCCGACCCAACGCGATCGCCAGATCCTGAGGTTGATCGCCAAGGCTCCGACGCTCGCGTCGATGGCCTACCGGTTCTCGGTGGGGTTGCCCTTCAACTATCCGGACAACGACCTGTCGTACCCGGCGAACTTCCTCAACATGATGTGGAAGGTCGGTGACTACGAGGTCGATCCCATCCTCGAACGGGCGATGGAGGTGCTGTTCATCCTCCACGCCGATCACGAGCAGAACTGCGGCACCACCGCGATGCGCGTCATCGGCTCGAGCCATGCCGATCCCTATTCCTCAGCCGCCGGCGCCGCCGCTGCGCTGTACGGGCCGCTGCACGGTGGAGCGAACGAGGCCGTGGTTCGGATGCTCACCGAGATCGGATCGATCGAGAACGTTCCAGCGTTCGTCGAGTCGGTCAAGGCCGGCGAGGGCCGCCTGATGGGCTTTGGTCACCGCGTCTACAAGAACTACGACCCGCGGGCCACGATCGTGAAGAACACGGCCTACGACGTGTTCGAGGTGACCGGCAAGAACCCGTTGCTCGACATCGCATTGGCACTCGAAGAGACGGCACTGTCCGATCCCTACTTCGTCGACCGCAAGCTCTACCCGAACGTGGACTTCTACTCGGGCCTGATCTACCAGGCGATGGGGTTCCCGGTCGACATGTTCACCGTGCTGTTCGCCATTCCGCGGATGTCGGGCTGGCTGGCGCACTGGCAGGAGCTGCTCAACGATCCGGCTCAGAAGATCTCGCGGCCTCGTCAGTGGTACTCCGGCCCCGACGAGCGCAACTACGTCCCCATCGTCAACCGCTGAACGACCACCTGGACAACAGGGGTCAGACCCCTGTTCTCCCGGTCGGTCAAATGGCGTCGATCGCGGCGTTGAAGGTCTGGCTCGGCCGCATCACGGCGGTGGCCTTGGCGGGGTCCGGCGCGTAGTAGCCGCCGATGTCCGCCGGCTGGCCCTGGACCCCCAGGAGTTCGGCGACGATGGTGTCCTCGTTGGCCGACAGTTCGGCCGCGATCGGCGCGAACTTGGCGGCCAGATCGGCGTCGTCGGTCTGCGCGGCGAGCGCCTGCGACCAGTAGAGCGCGAGGTAGAAGTGGCTGCCCCGGTTGTCGATCTGGCCGAGTCGCCTCGCCGGGGACTTGCCGTTCTCGAGCAGCTGCCCGGTCGCCGTGTCGAGCGTGTCGGCGAGGATCTGGGCCCTCGCGTTGCCGGTGAGGTTGGCGAGGTGCTCGAACGACACCGCGAGTGCCAGGAACTCACCGAGCGAGTCCCATCGCAGGTAGTTCTCCTTGACCAACTGTTGGACGTGCTTGGGCGCCGACCCGCCAGCGCCGGTCTCGAACAACCCACCGCCGTTGAGCAGTGGCACGACCGAGAGCATCTTCGCGCTGGTGCCCAGCTCGAGAATCGGGAACAGGTCGGTGAGGTAGTCGCGCAGCACGTTGCCGGTGACCGAGATCGTGTCGAGACCTTGGCGAGCACGCGCTCGACGGAGAACTGGGTCGCTGCGGCCGGCGACAGGATCTCGATCTCGACCCCCGAGAGGTCGTTGTCACCGAGGTACTGGTTCACCTTCGCGATCAGCTGCGCGTCGTGGGCACGGTTCGAGTCGAGCCAGAACACTGCGGGGGCACCGGTGGCTCGGGCCCGGTCGACCGCGAGCCGAACCCAGTCGCGGATCGGCTCGTCCTTGACCTGACACATCCGGAAGATGTCGCGGGGACCCACCGGCTGCTCCATCAGCGCATCGCCAGACGCAGCATCGACCACGCGGATGGTACCGGCGGCGGGCGCTTCGAACGTCTTGTCGTGGCTGCCGTACTCCTCTGCCTTCTGCGCCATCAGGCCGACGTTCGGCACGCTGCCCATCGTTGCCGGGTCGAACGCACCGTTGGCGATGCAGTCCTCGATCACGACCTGGTACACGCTTGCGTAACTGCTGTCGGGGATGACCGCCTTGGCGTCCTGCTGGTCGCCGGCGGCGTTCCACATCTGACCCGAGGTGCGAATCATCGCGGGCATCGAGGCGTCGACGATCACGTCGCTCGGCACGTGCAGATTGGTGATGCCCTTGTCGGAGTCGACCATCGCCACATCGGGCCCGTTCTCGTAGGCGGTGGTGATGTCGGCTTCGATGGCCGCACGCTGGTCGGCGGGGAGCGACTCGACCGCATCGAGCACACTGGCCCAGCCGTTGCGCGGGTCGCCGCCCGCCGCGGCGATCGCCTCGCCGTGCTTGGCGAACACGTCGGCGAAGAACACTTCGACGGCATGGCCGAAGATGATCGGGTCGGACACCTTCATCATCGTGGCCTTGAGGTGGATCGAGAAGAGCACGCCCTGCTCCTTGGCATCGCGGATCTGCTCGGCCAGGAACGACCGCAGTGCGGCGACATCCATCGCGGTCGAGTCGATCACCTCGCCGGCGAGCACCGGCACCGACTCCTTCAGCACGGTGACGGCACCGTCGTCGGCGACGTGCTCGATCCGCACAGCACCATCGGCAGCGACCGTCAGCGACTGTTCGTTGGCGCGGAAGTCGCGCTCGCCCATCGTGGCGACGTGCGTCTTCGAGTCGGACGACCACGCCCCCATCGAGTGCGGGTGCGACTTGGCGTAGTCCTTCACCGCCTTGGGCGCTCGCCGATCGGAGTTCCCCTGACGCAGCACCGGGTTGACCGCCGACCCCATCACGGTCCCGTAGCGGGCCCGGACCTCGAGCTCCTCGGGTGTCGACGGCTCGTCGGGATAGTCGGGCAGGTCGTAGCCCTTGGCTCGGAGTTCGGCGATTGCCGCTTTCATCTGCGGAACCGACGCCGAGATGTTCGGCAGCTTGATGATGTTCGCCGCAGGGGTCAGCGCCAGTTCGCCCAGCTCGGCGAGTGCGTCGTCCAGACGCTGCTCATCGGTGAGACGCTCGGGGAACGTGGCGATGATCCGGCCGGCGAGCGAGATGTCGCGGGTGGTGACACCCACCCCGGCCACGCCGGCGAACGCCTCGATGATCGGGAGGAACGAGTAGGTGGCGAGCGCGGGGGCCTCGTCCGTGAAGGTGTAGATGATCGTGGATGCGTTCGTGGCTGCGGTGGTGTCGGTCATGGGTCCTGCTCGCTGGGGTCGACTTGTCTCTAACTTGTCTGCATCGTAGCAACGCCCCGTGACGGCTCCAAGGAGGCGAGCGCCAACGACACGCGGACCCGCTCCACACTGGGCCCACCGGCGCCAGGCCCTAACCTCCACATCGATGGACTTCGACTGGACCGCTGAGCAGATCACCCTTCGAGAACATGCCCGCAAGGTGGCAACCGAGGCGGTCGAACGCTTCGGACGCCACAACGACTCCTGGATCAACGGATTCTCCAAGGACTTCGCCACCGAGATGGCCGCCCACGGATGGATCGGGATGACCTGGCCCACCGAATTCGGTGGCGGCGGACAACCGGCGATCAACCGCCTGATCGTCGGCGAAGCACTGATCGCGGCCGGCGCCCCGATTGCCGCGATGTGGTTCGCCGACCGCCAGATGGGCCCCACACTCATCCACTATGGCACCGCAGACCAGCAAGCGGAGTTCCTGCCAGGGATACTGTCGGGCGAGACCACGTGGTGCATCGGCATGTCGGAGCCCGACTCCGGCTCGGATCTCGCGTCACTCACCACCAGCGCGATCCGCGACGGCGACGACTTCGTGATCAACGGCCAGAAGATCTGGACGAGCTTCGGCGAATTGGCCGACTACTGCTACCTGATCTGTCGCACCGACGCCGACGGACCGCCCCACCGTGGCATCAGCGAGATCATCGTCCCGATGGACACTCCTGGCATCGAGGTCCGCCCGATCACCGACATGACCACCAATCGCCACTTCTGCGAGGTCTGGTTCTCCGATGTCCGAGTGCCGGTTGCCAACCTCGTGGGCGTCGAGGGCAACGCCTTCAAGCAGACGATGGGCCAGCTCGAGCACGAGCGCGGCGGCATCGATCGCCTCGTCTCCAACCGCGCGCTGTACGAACTCGCGCTCGAGCGGGCCGACCGGGCAGATCCGCGCGTGCGACAGGAGATCGCACAACTCGAGACCGGGTATCGCATCGGCCGGATCCTGGTGACACGCGAGGTGCTGCGCCAGGCCCCTGCAGGCTTCTCGGCCGCGACCAAGTGTTTCTGCACTGAGCACGAGGTCCAGGTTGCCGAGTTCGTCGCTCGGACGTTCGGCGCCGACGCGCTCGTCTGGGACGACGTCACCAAGGGGCTGGTCTACGCGCCGGGCTACACGATCATGGGTGGAACATCGGACATCATGCGCAACATTCTCGGCGAGCGCGTCCTCGGACTGCCTCGCGAACCGCGCTGACGTTCCTTTCCTGTCAGGTGGCGCAGGCCTGCGAGGGCGGTTGAGCGATGACGCCATCGAGCACTCGATCGACAATCGCTGCGACGTCGTGCTCGGACAGCTGCTGGTGGCTGAAGTAGATCCTGAACAGAAAGACAGCGACCAGATCATCGATCACCGCACGGCCGTCGATCGCCGTGTCGACCTCACCGCGATCGAGCGCCCGTTGCCAGATGGGATACACCGTCTCTCGGTCGGGATTCCATCGCGTCGCCCACACCTGCTCAGCAAACGCTCGATCGACGACCATCTCTCCGAACTGCTCGCCGACGATTGCCCGCTCGGCTTGCTCCATGGCGCTCGCCAGCCAGGAACACGCGACGCCCAGATCGCCACGAAGCGAGCCGGTGTCCGGAAACGGTTGGACGACGCTCGCCTGCGTCTGCGCCACGAAGAGCAACACCGCACGGTTGGACCAGCGCCGATAGATCGTTGGTCGGCTCACGCCAGCCGCGGCAGCAACCGCCTCGATCGTCACATCGGCGGCGTCACCACGCGCCAGCAGATCCCGGGTGACCTCGAGCACACGGGCCTCGATGTCCGGATCGCGAGGGCGTGGCATCACCGACATTCTGCCCCCACCGGGCCTCGATGACACCGTAGCGTTACGCCGTCACGTAACATCGGCGACCATGATGACCAACGTGCACCCACGGCCGCGCACCTGGGCAGCGATGTGCTGTTGCCTTGGGCTCCTCGCTGCGTGCGGGGGCGGCGACGACGAACCGAACAGCGACCGTAGCGACAGCAGCGCCGTCACCACGGCGCTGCAGGGCGAGGCGACGCCTGCAGACCCCGAGTCCGACGCCAGCGACACCGCGGTCTCGACGACCGATGCTGTCGCCGACACCTGGGACGAGGGAGACACCGGGTTCCGCGTGGTCAACACCCTCGACGAGCCTGTCGACCTCTACGTGCGCACCACCGGGCTCGTCGAGGCGTTCGTCGTCTCGGAGGGCGTCGAGCCCGGCGCGGTGACCGAGCTCGCGTACCCACCGACCGACGGGACGTTCATCGTCACCGAAGCTGGCGCCGGCGATCCGACCTGCGTCACCGGGTGTGACCACTTCATCGCCGAGCTGGCTGCGTTTCCCGGAGAGGGCCCGGTCCACACCGTGGTGCTCTACGACGACGCGTTCGACGGTCCGAGGGCGTTCGACCTCTGGGAGCAGCCGGAGGAGAGTGCTCGAGGCAGCGCCAACGCAATGCCTGCGCCCGACCCAGCGAACGGATTCGCCGTCGTCACCGCGATCGCCGTCGAGGACACCGACTTCGGGCTGCGGCTCGCCGTCGACGGCGCCGGCGTCTGCGAGGAACCGTTCAACCTCGACAACATCCTGATCGGCGGCAACCAGACACCCGCATTCGCCTACGCCGGCGACTCGGTCGACTGGACCGTTCACGGCAACGACGACCGCGAGTGCGTCGACCCAACGGTGGGCGGTCCCTTCACCGTCGACGGTGGGCCCGGTGCCCGAACGCACATGATCCTGGTCGGCTTGCCCGGCGACGACCTCGAAGCGATCATCGTCCCGATGCTCGATGGCGCCGATGCCGGCGCCGGCGACAGCGGGTCGGCCGATCGCGATCTCGCGGTCGGGTTGATGGCCCAGGAGGTCGAATCGAACCTTCCGATCGAGGGCGCCCAGGCGACCTGTACCGCCGAACTGCTCGTCGACGCGATCGGCGCCGATCAGCTCCTCCAGGATGGCGAGCTGATCGATCTCGACACCGTCGGTACACAGTTCGACGACGCCGCCCAGCAGGCCTTCATCGATGCGATCGAGGAGTGCGGCCTCGAGCCCGAGCAGCTCGGGGGCTGATCACCGGCTCGCTGCGGCCTCGGGCACGTTCCGTGGGTCAGGATGGCAGCCGTGACGATACGCGTGATGACCTGGAACCTGTGGTGGCGGTTCGGTCCGTGGGAGCAACGCCATCACGCGATCATCGACACGATCCGACGTGCCGATCCAGACGTGCTGTGTCTGCAGGAAGTCTGGGCCGACGCGGCCGGGGGCCTGGCCGCCGAGCTCGCCGACCAGCTGGGATTCCGCGAGGTGAGCAGCACCCGAGTCGGCCGCCACGAGGTGGGATTCACGAACGCGGTGCTCTCGCGCTGGCCCTCGAGTCCACTCGCCGACGACGCCCTCCCCGGCCCCGACGGAACCCCTGGTCACCGCCGCGTCGTCGCGGCCACCGTCGAGACGCCGTGGGGTGACTGGCCGGTGGCGTCGACCCACCTCGATCACCGATTCGATGCGTCATCGACTCGGGAGCGCCAATGTCGACGGCTGCTCGAACTGGCTCGAGCGTGGCGCGGCGACCCCACGTCGGACCTCCCGGTGATCGTCGGCGCCGACATCAACGCGGTGGCCGACAGTGACGAGGTCCGCCTCTTGACCGGACGCCGCGCCGGCGTCGAGGGCGTCGTGTTCTCCGACGTCTGGGAGCAGACCGGCCAGGGCGACGGCCGGACCTGGCGACGGGAGAACCCGCACTGCTCGGATTCGGCCTGGCCCGATCGCCGCCTCGACTACATCCTGGTGAGCTGGCCGCGTCCGAAGCCGATCGGCAACCCGGTGCGGTCGTGGCTCGCCGGGTGCGAGCCGGTCGACGTCGACGGTGCCCCCGTGTGGCCCAGCGACCACGCAGCGGTCCTCACCGAGATGACGACACCGTCGACGTCCTCCACACCGTCGACGTCCTCCACACCATCGACGTCCTCGACGCCATCGACGTCAACTCGCTGACGAGCGTGTGACGACGACCTTGCCGTACGTCTTGCGGTCGGCGAGGTCCTGCAACGCAGTGGCGGCCTCGTCGAACGGGTACGGCGGATACAGCGGTGGGTCGACGGTGCCGGCGGCCGCCAGTTCCAGCAGCGTCGACATCTGAGTGCGGAGCGACTCGGGGAATCGGGCGAGCGATGCACCCCAGTGCACCCCCACGATCGAGTAGCTCTTGAGCAGCGCATGGTTGGTGGCCACCTCGGGGATCCCGGCCACGAATCCGATGACCAGCAACCGGCCGTCCCAGCCCATGCATCGACGGACCTGATGGAAGGTGTCACCGCCGACCGGGTCGTAGGCGACGTCGACACCACCGCCCGATGCGTCTCGGACCACGTCGACCCAGTCGGGGGTCTCCTGATGGTCGATCACCACATCCGCACCGACGGTGCGGGCCAGCTCGGTCTTTGCCGAGCCGCCTGCGACGGCGATCACCGTTGCACCTGCCGCCTTGCCCAGTTGAATCGCCGCCGTTCCGGTGCCCCCGGCCGCGCCGGTGACCAGCAGGGTCTCGCCGGCAGTCAGGTGACCACGGTCGTGGAGCGCATACAGGGTGGTGCAGTAGTTGATGGGGATCGCCGCTGCGGTCTCCGCCGAGACGCCCTCGGGCACGACGAACACGGCGGCAGCGGGGTGGACGACCTGTTCGGCGAGACCGCCACTGCCGAGGAAGACCACCCGCTGGCCGACGTCGAGGCCAGCGACATCCTCCCCGAGCGCAGCGATTCGACCGGACGACTCCCCACCCGGCGTGTGACCGGGGCCGGTCTTCACCTGATACTTGCCACGGCACTGCAGGACGTCCGGGAACGCGAGTCCGACCGCCTCGACGTCGATCAGCACCTGACCCGGGCCGGGGGTCGGAGCTGCCTCATCGACCAGCCGGAGCTGTTCCGATGGCTCACCGAGTTCCTGAAGACGCCAGATTCGCATGCCCCGACCGTACGTCGCGGCATCGCGTCTCGTCCGATTCGGCGAGGAGGCGCCACCCTGACCTCGTCGACGCCGTTCGCAGCGGGTACGTTCGCAGCCGATGTCCTCCGTACGCCATGTCAAGCTCGGGTGGTGGTTGTTCGTCGCGTCGGCCCTGCTGTTCCTGTGGTCCTCGATCCGCTCCGGGAGCTGGATTGCTGCTGCCGGGGCCGGAGCGTTTCTGGCCGCCAACGTCAGCTTCATGATCCCCGTCTACCGAGACCACCGGGACCCCAAGCCGCAACGGTCGAGCACCTGAGCAACCTGCTTCACCCCTCCTGGAGGCGCCACCGCTCCTCGATCCCTGAGACGGCGCCCCGCGAGGCGACTCTCGCGTCAGCGGGTTCGAGTACGTGAGCCCTCACCGCCCCGTTCGGAGCCCGCTGTGGGAACTGGTGGAGCCACAGGCGGCGGAGGCCGAGGTGGGTACTGCGCTCGCACAGATGCTCGACCTGGTCAACAGCGATTGGACACTCGATCGAGCGATCGACATCGAATCGCCGCTGGTGCGGCGGATCCTCGAACAGCACCGCATCACGACCGTGCTCCCACTCGAGCTCGTCGATGCTCCGCACCGCCCTTGGCTCCGAGCCCAACACCTCGAGGTCGCGGCCGCCCAGCTTCGCCTCCGGTCAGCAGCAACACGCATCCTGAAACTCCTCGATGATGCTGCGATCGAGACCCGAGTGCTCAAAGGGCTTGCGACAGCCGAACTGGACTACCCGAACCGTCACCTTCGCCACACGGGCGATGTCGATCTTGCGGTCCGCCCAGAGGATCTGGATCGCGCGGTCCAGGTCCTCATCGCAGACGGACACCGCGACCAACCAACGCCATTCCACCCGGTGCTCCTCTACGGATGGACCCTCGATGCCCCCGACGGGGTCGAGGTCGACCTCCACACGCGGCTGTTCCGCCGGAGTCCGCTCGATGGCGAACTCTTCGCCGACGGCGGCGAACAGCTCCGATCGCTCCCGGGGCAGGCGCTTCGTCCCGAGCACCGGCTGGTGCACGCAGCAGGTCACTTCATCATCGCTCCACCGGGCAGACGGCGGATGTCCGGCGTCTTGGACATCTCGCGCTTGCTTCGCCGGGAGGACCTCGACCTCGACGAGGCTCGCCAATTCGCAGCCGCAATCGGTGTCGAGCGGCTCGTCGGCGCAGGGATCCGGGTCGAGGCACAACTGAGCGGACGCGGCGACGTGCTCGACGCCCTCGACCGGTGGGAGCAACCGGATTGGCTCGAGCGGAACACTCGCCTGATCGCTCATCGGCGACTGGTACTCGACCACCTCGGTCGATATCGCGAGGTCCCGCGAGGCCAGCGGTTGCGCTACCTGCCCACCTGGCTGCTCCCGAACGCAGACCAACGCCGCCTGCTTCGAGGATCGTTGACGGCTGCAGGATCCCGGCTGGTTGCTGCCGGCCGTCGGCGTACGGTGGGCCCGTGATCGACGTGGCCAACGACCAGATCTTCGTGGCGATCGCCTCGTACCGCGACCCCGAGCTCCGTCGAACGATCGAGAGCTGTGTCGCGATGGCCGACGAACCCGGCCGGCTGCGCTTCGGGGTCTGCCTCCAGTACGACCGCTCCGGCCCGCCGCAGACCCAGCCCGATTGCCTCGACGGAATCGATGCGGACGTGGCCGTACTGACCTTCGACTGGACCGAAAGCAAGGGCGGATGCTGGGCTCGCCACCAGACGCAGGGACTGTTCGCCGGTGAGGGATTCACCCTGCAGATCGACTCGCACACCCGCATGGCCCAGGGATGGGACCGCTCGCTCATCGACATGATGCACGACGTCGAGGTGCCCAAGCCACTGATCTCAGCGCACCTCCCGCTGTACAACGTGGTCGACGACACCGACGTCATCCCCGAACCCGGTCCCGTCCCGGTGACGGTGTTCGAGCAGATCACCGAGGTCGGCTGGATCTGGCACCCGGGAGTGAAACGCGTCGAGGAGTTGACTGCGCCTCGGCCCACACGGGCACTCTCGGGAATGTTCCTCTTCACACTCGGCATCTGGAACGACGAGGTTCGCCAAGACCCCGAACATCTGTACACGGGTGAAGAACTCGCGCTCACCATCCGGTCGTTCACGCACGGCTACGACCTCTTCAACCCGTCCCGCAACGTTGCTTGGACCCGCCATCACCCTGACGGCAACCGCAAATTCATCCACGACGGCGACACCGCCGAGGTGTCGATGCGCGACCAACGTGCCTATCGACGACTTCGAGCCCTCCACCGCGGCGACCCCAGTCGCCTGCTGTTGCCCTACGGCCCGGGCACCGCTCGCAGCGTTGCCGAGTACCACCGGTGGGCCGGGGTCGACCCCGAGCACTGGACGGTCACCGACGACGCCCGCACCGGGGTGACGCCGCCGGTGTTCGTGCCGCCCTGGTGACCGAGCACCTCCTCAGCGTGCGTCTGCTCGGCGGCGGAGCGCCGCATAGCGATCGAACATGGTGAGCAGCTCGGCGCAGTAGCCCAACGCGACCTCAGGCGGTGACACGCCGGTTGGCTCCCATGGGGTGTACTGCTGCTTGTACCAGAGGGTGTCACCGTCAGCGTCGAGCACCGGCTGGCAGTAGTGGATGATCGGTGCGTCACCGACCACGTCGTCGGGCCACGGCATCCACGCAGCGAGCATCTCGAGTTCGCAGACCAGTTGGTCCTCGGCGAGCACGATGGGGAGCGCGATCATGTCGCTCTCCCACGCGCCGGTCTCGGCACGGATTCGGGCCGTCACCTCGACCCAACGATCGATCACTCGACGAAGGTCGGACGTGTGGATGATCAGCGGCCAGGTCACGGCCTGCAGGGATGGGCCGACCCCGGGCGAGATCTCCTCGGCCAGTTCCTGCACGCGGCCGGACCAGGTGAAGTCGCACCAGTCCTGGCCGATCGGCCGACCCGGTTCAGCGCGTCGGACCAACGGTGCCCGGAACGCGAAGTCGCAGTCGAGGATCAGCACGGTCCCGACCGGGCGCTCCTCCTCGAGCCACTCGGCGAGCGAGTGCAGCCGGTTCATGCCGGTGTAGTCGTGGTCGAGGCGGGGGTGGGTGTTGGTTGCTCCGGTGCGGACCACCCGAGCGGTGTGGTGTGTCGGCAGCGGATCCCCGCCCGGCGCCCCGACGAGGCGCAGCAGCTCGCCCGGCATGTGCGCACGAAGCCACGTGTGTTCGAGGAACTCGGTCTGCCAGGTGCCATACGGGTTCGTGTCGGTACACACCACCGAGTACAACGGCCCGTGCGGATCGTCGATCATGCCGCCTCCGGCCACTCGCGAAACCACGCCAGCACATCTGGCGACATCGCATACCCGATCCGATTCCAGCTGTAGCAACCCTCGGCGCGCTCGACGAACTCGCCGCCGCGGAACACCGGCCCGTCCGGCGTGAAGTCCGCCGTGTACACGAAACGCTCATTCGGGTCGCGGAGGAGACGCTGGCGCTGAATCATCGCAGTGAACGTCGAACCGATCGTTCCGACGAAACGACCTGCCCTGGCGGCGACCTCCTGGGTCACCAGCCCCAGCGCGTTGTCCTCGTGCCGCGGCAGTGAGAAGAAGTCGAGTCGATGGTCACCGAGGATCACGTCGTTGGCGAACGCGACGTTGCGGAAACGCGCCTTCAGCGGGTCGAACAGCTCGTCGGCGCCGTCGACCTCGCTGCAGATCACGAGCAGCTCATCATTGGGAAGGATCGAGGCGACCGTGTCGGCGACATCGTCGGGCGTCACATCGCCGTAGGCCGGGATGCCGATCGTCAGGTCGGATCGGCGCAAGTGCACCGCGTTGAATGCACCGAGGCCTGTTGCGATCTTCGCCGCCAGCTCCACATATGGCCGGCGGGGACGCACCCCGCGGATCACCGCGTGCAACTGCCGACGCAGCGCCGGCTGCGCGAAGAAGAGGTAGGAGTAGAAGCCGAGCGGGCGACCGTGGAGTGCAACGACGGGAGCATCGGAGTCGGGCGGTCGCACGAATCGGGTTCGTCCGTTGGCGAAGTCGGACAGTTGCGGGTCGGCAAGGTCCATCCCACCGTCGCACACGATGACGAGGTGCCCGAATCCGGGCCATTCCAGCTGCTCGGTGCGCGTGTGCTGCAGCGACGCCCACTCCTCGGGATGGACGACGTCGATGGGAAGCTCCAGCAAGTCGAGCACTCCCGCTGGGCGGCCCTGCGCCTCGGACGGGATCGACGATCGCGGGGCAGGAGGAATCGGCTGCTCGAACGGGAGCGACAACCGCCGACCGGTGAGAAACGCCAACCCGACCGCCACTTCGACGCCCATGCGGACGTTGGTGAGCAGACCGACATCACGTTCGAGCCGAAGCACCCCCGCCGTCATGGGCGGAGCGCTTCGGGGAGCAGTTCGGTGGCGCCGTCGGCGCGAGCCTGCTCGATCAGTGTCCAGTAGTCGACGTCCCACCCGACGGGGCGGTAGTGCACGAACAGCGAGCAGTACGCGCTCCCATCGAGCGGCTCGGGTCGAGCGTGCGGGCATCGTGCGCTCTCGTAGAGCAACATCTCGCCCTCCTCCAGCACCACCTCGTGCTCGTTGCCCTGGAGATCCTTGATCCACAGAGGCCACGGCTCACCGGTGTCGTGTGCGATGTGCACGATCGAGGAGATGACATGGGTCTCGAGCGAGTCGGTGTGCGGCAAGAGGGTCTGGCCGTGGCGATACACCCGCAGGCCGTACACCGCCGAGGGGACCAGCTCCTGGCCGGACCAGTCTTCGTGGATCGACTGGAGCGCGAAGGAGAACTGGCCCTTGATGTCCTCGATGTCGATGAAGTCCGGTGTGCCGGTCGGCATGTGCACCTCATCGGCGATCTCGACACCGTGCCGGTCGATCCGTGCGTCGTAGGCCGCTCGGAGCGCTCGATGCACCGCGGATGGCGTCGTCACCTTGACGAATCCGACATCCGTGAAACTCGGTGTGTACCGCTCGGTGAGCGCGGTGCGTATCTCGCGGTCCATCGGCGGGGCCGCCTTGCGATGGTTCGCGTCGTGATACCAGCCGGTCAGCGTGAACCGTGTGGCACCCGGTGCGTCGGGGTCCCCTGGGACACGAACCGGACGCACCTCGTGGAGTGCATCGCTGGGGAAGAAGACGATCATGTTGTCGGCGGGCTCGATCGTCTGGAACGTGTCGGCGGCTTCGTACTGGCCATCGTCGTTGAACCGGTGGTCGTACAGCCTCAGCTCGCCGCCCTCGAACCGCTTCGGCTGTTCGTGGAAGTAGTAGACGTAGCTCAATCGTCGACCCGAGCTGTTCTGCCATGGCATGCCCAGATCGCCGTGCACGCCGAAGAAGTCGCCGTCGCGGTGAGCGGTGATCTGCCGTTCGAGGGTTCCGAGACGGAAGTGGGGCACGCCGGTCTCACGACGAGCGTGGGGCAGGATCGCTCGCAGCCGGCTCTCGAACATCTCGACCACCTCGTCGTCCGGGCTGGCGACACGTGCGCGGCGGAAGGACTCGTCGGCGGTGTCGACGGCGCCATCGGGGCGATCGATGTGCGCCGCCGTGAACTCGCTGCGGCTGCGAACGAACGCAAGCATCGCGTCGTGTTCGTCCTCGGTGAGAAACCCCTCGATGGCGAGGTGTGGCGTCGGGCCCTCGTTCATGAGGCAACGACCATACTGTCGATCACTCCCAGGATGTTGGAGGCAGCGATGTCGGCTTCGGCGCGGTCGGATCGGACGGTCGCTGCACACCGGGCGACGGACGCGACAGCCTGTGCAGCGCGCCCCGGTGCGATCTCGGCGACCACGGTGTTGTCGAACAACTCGAGCGCCGCCTGCGCGGGTGACACCGTGGTCGGCTCGAAGACGGCACCGGTCCGGTAGTGCGTGAAGACGACCAACGCTGCTCCGATGGGGCCGTCCGCGACGTCGCCGATCGCACGCGGATCGACGATCCGGCGGCCGGTCGGGGTGCGGAGTTGGATGGGCCGCGGGTAGGCGGCGATGTCGCCGTTGCTCATGATGCGGGCGTACTCGTCCGAGTAGTAGACCGCTCCCGCGCTGACCAACGCATGCACCAGCGTCGACTTGCCGGCGTGAGACCGCCCGGGCAAGACGATGGCACGACCGCGCCAGGCGACGACACCGGCGTGGACGAAGACATCATCGGGTGCGTGGAGCGCAATGCTCAGATGCAGGTCGTCGATCAGGTCGTCGACCGTGGTACCGATTCGTTCGATCGGCCGCGTTCGTTGCGTGTCGTGACGTTCGAAGCGTTCGCTGCCATCTCGGCCCCGCACCGACCGATAGCAGAGCGTCGGCGTGGCGTTGCTCGGCAACGGTGCGGCGAAGTCGAGACGGCCAGTGAGGCGTTCGAGCGTCCGGTCGGAGAGGTCGAACCCGATGAGCGCCCCGCCGACGAACCGAAACGTGACAGGCGCCGCAGTGGTCATGTTGGTGCGCAGCGACAGGACCGGCCAGGAAGTCAGGCCGTGGGCGAAGGGAATCCTTCTGACGGCGTCGGCGACGGCGTGATGCTCGGAGCGGGAGCTGGGGTGACGGCGGGAGCCGGCGTCGCCCGGGTGGTGGTCGTGGTGGATTGCGTCGGCGACGGCGTGACGGCGGGAGCCGGCGTTGCCTGGGTGGTGGTCGTGGTGGATTGCGTCGGCGACGGGGTGGCCTGCGTGGTCGTCGTGGTCGTCGAGGAGGTGGTCGGGGCAACGGGCGAACCCTGTGCGGCGGCCGACGGGGCCTTGATCGTCTCCACCACCGGCAGCGCGGCCAGGGCGGCTGCTCCGACACCGAACTGGGTGATGAGGTCGCGGCGACCGAGGCTCTTCGGGCGCGCCACGTGGAGTTCGATCAGGTCGGCGTCTGCGAGCTCGCCGAGCGCCAACCACACCGCGTCGTCGCTGGACGGTCCGAGACCTGCCGCCTCGAGTGCGCCCTTCATCGACTCGACGGAGTTCGTTCCGTCACACATCTCGAACACGAGGGCCGCACTCCGGTTGAGCGCTGTGGCTTCGCTCCGCGCGGGATTGAAGACCAGCATTTCGTCGTTGATGACCTCGACCGAGAGATCGTCGCGTCGTGTTGCAACCATGGTGATTCGCCTTTCAGACCGTGAGCGCTGACAAGCTCGAAACCCTAGCAGCGTCGTACTCGGCCGTCGATCCTTTGGCCTCGCTGGTCGGTTGCGGTCACGACGACTAGATTGTCGCCGATGGTCAGGGGCGGTGCACAACCCGATGCCGCGGAGCCGGGGTCACCGACGGCCTGGCGCCTCACCACGAAGGCGACTGCGGGTGGATTCGCCTGGGATCTGCGCCGCCTTCGCCTGCTTCACGAGAACGAGGAGGTGACGGGAGTGCTCACGGCGTCGGGGGACGCCGGGGAGGCCTTCGGCGTGGGCAACACCGCGAGCGACGACGGCCTGGTGTGGGGTGGCCGACCCGACGAGACCGGGCGGTTCCACATCACCGTCGCTGCACCATTCGGTGACCTCCCCGTCGACACGATCGTGCTCGATCAGCCGAGCCGACACTGGGCGCGTTCGGTGGTGGTCGAGCGTCGAGACGCGGAAGGTTCCTGGCGCACCTGGCGTCACTTCGGTCATCTCGAGCGGGGCCGCAACGAGCTGGTGATCGATGCACCACCGACGACCTTGCGTGACGAGTCACCCGAGCGCCGACGCCGGTCGACACGTTCTCGTGCAGCACCGACCGTACCGGAGTTCGAGTTCGGCCGCTTCGACGACCGGCGAATTCTGGTGGCGATCGCCGCCTATCGGGACCCGGAACTCCCCACGACGATCGCGCACGCGATCACGCAGGCGGCGTACCCCGAACACCTTCGGTTCGCGATCTGCCATCAGTTCGACGACGCCACTGCAGGCCTGCTCGAACCCTGGGCCGACGACCCTCGGTTCACGATCGATGCGGTGCACCACTCGGAGTCACTCGGGTGCTGCTGGGCACGGAATCGCACCTTTGCGATGTTCGACGACGAGCCCTATCTGTTGCAGGTCGATGCGCACACACGGTTCGCCGCTCGCTGGGATGCCCGGTTCATCGACATGCTCGAGTCCACGGGTTCCGACCTGCCGGTCCTCACGACCTATCCCTCCCGATACACCGTCGACGACGGCGGCGACACCGTCTACGACACCCACTCCGGGGTGCAACGGTTGTACGTCGACGAGGTCACGCCAGATCTCACGACCGTGCAGCGAACCAGCCCCGTCGC
This sequence comes from Ilumatobacteraceae bacterium, assembly GCA_963793335.1. Lineage (GTDB taxonomy): Bacteria > Actinomycetota > Acidimicrobiia > Acidimicrobiales > Ilumatobacteraceae > Sva-07. Next base: position 153,694 of record CAWBZS010000009.1, read on the forward strand.
CGACCTCTCCCGCCCAGGGCCCTCCCCCACGCTCGCCGCCGGCCTGATCTTCACCCGCGGGCACTTCTGCAGGGACGTCGACTACGACCCGGAGATCTACTTCGCCGGCGAGGAGATCAGCCTCGCCGCACGAGCGTTCACGAGCGGCTACGACCTGTTCCACCCCAACGAGACCCTGGTCTGGCATCTCTACGACCACGATCACCCGAAGCACTGGGAAGACCACCGCACCCACACCGACGCCCATGCCGACGCCGTCGTGCGGCTCCGCACGCTCTTCCAGGGCGACGCGGCCTCGCTCGGCAGGTACGGCCTCGGTTCGAAGCGGTCGCTCGTCGACTTCGAGCGCTTCGCGGGCATCGACCTCGGGGCGAACCCCATCGCCGCTGACGGGTCGTTGACGATCACCATCGACCGATCGGCGATCGAGCCGCGAGACGACTACCTCGCCTTCGTGGTCGTCCTCCTCGATCACTCGGGCCAGGAAGTGCAACGACACGACATCCATGCCCCGAACGTGCTCGATCTGTCGTGCGCGACGGTCCGGTTGCGCGACCCTGCACCCGACGCAGAGCACTACGTCGTGCTCGCCATCACGCGCCGTGGCCTCGTCGGCGAGATCACGGTTCGGCCGATTCGCCGCGGACGACATCTCGTACCGGATCCGGTCGGAGGGTCGAGATGACCGCGGGCAGCGTTCGGCCGGTGCTCGTCGCCGGGGCAGGCGGATTCATCGGCGGGCACCTCGTGGCGTCGTTGCTCGCGGACGGGTACACCGTGCGAGCGGTCGACATCAAGCCACTGGAGCGCTGGTACCAGACTCACTCCGACGTCGAGAACGTCGTCGCCGACCTGCGTCTGCGAGATGATGCGTTCGCCGCCGTCCGAGGCACGAGCGCCGTGTACAACCTCGCCTGCAACATGGGTGGCATGGGGTTCATCGAGAGCAACAAGGCCGCCTGCATGCTCAACGTGCTCATCGACACCCATCTGCTCGAGGCAGCCCGTGACGAACAACTCGACTCGTTCTTCTACGCATCGACAGCGTGTGTGTATCCCAGCTCGCTGCAGAACGACCCGGCCGTCACCGCACTCAAGGAGGGCGACACCTACCCGGCCGACCCCGAGGACGGCTACGGCTGGCAGAAGCTGTTCGGCGAGCGGTTGTGCCAGAACTACAGCGAGGACTACGGCATCCCGGTCCGGGTCGGCCGGTACCACAACGTGTACGGACCCAACGGCACCTGGGACGGTGGCCGGGAGAAGGCTCCGGCTGCGATCTGCCGGAAGGTGGCCGACGCGGTGCTGTCTCGGCGTCACGAGATCGAGATCTGGGGCGACGGGGAGCAGACCCGAAGTTTCATGTTCATCGACGACGGCGTCGAGGGAACCAGGCGGCTGGCCGCGAGCGCGATCGATCGACCGTTGAACATCGGCAGCTCAGAGCTCGTGTCGATCAATCAGCTGGTCGACATCGTGTCGTCGATCGCCGGCGTCGAGCTCGAACGTCGGTACGTCACCGCTGCGCCTCAGGGTGTGCGCGGCCGCAACAGCGACAACACCGAGATCCAGGCGTCGTTGGGGTGGCAGCCGTCGATCACGCTCCGCGCCGGTCTGGAGCAGACCTATGCGTGGATCCACGATCAGGTCGCCGCTGCACGACGTTGATCGACGCCATCGTCCGGCACTACATCCACAGCTGGCGACGATCGACGTATCGCCACAGTGCTGTCGCCCGTTCCACAGGGAAGTGCTGTAGACGCAGGTGGGCCGCCGACGTCGTGGTGATCCGGTCGAGGGCCTCGCTGATCGACAGGTCCGGCGTGATGATCTCGGAGAAGCCGGCGAGCTGGCGGTGGTGCTCGAGCATCAGCCCCACGGCGACATCGTCGGGCAGGTCATAGCGCAATTGGTCCCGACGCTCGACGAGGCGCCTGGCCTCGTCGGCGTTCAACAGATAGCCCGACCCCGACACGAACGAGTTGCCCGGGTAGCGATCGAGTTCGGACAGATCGGCAACGCTTCGGCCGGGGCCCACATGGCCGTGATGCAGCAGGTTCGCTCGGAGCGCATCGCCCCACACCAGCTGGCCCGAGTAGCCGATGTCGGCGCTCGACTGCACGAACCGATCGAACGCCGACAGCATCAGCATGCTGCTCAGGTTCGTGCGGAAGAACAGGTCGTACCGGCCACCGAGCACGTCGAACGCATGAATCGTCTTGCTCAGGATCCCCGGCACATTGACGGTCCGGAAGGGCTCGGGCACCAGGCGGCCGGCGTCAGGCTCGGGGTCCTCGATCACGTTGTCGACGATGTGGTCATACGCAGCCGTGGTGCAACCGTGCTCGGTCAGGAGATACACATCGATGTGCGGCACCTGGGCCGCGGTGTGACGGATCAGGTCGGTCCAGTACGACGCGATGTAGTGGCGGTACACCGGCTGGTTCGTGGCCGCGATGACCACGACCGCAATCCGCTTCACGTCGGCACCGTCTGGATCCGTTCGTAGCCGAACCACTCGAAATCCCGGTCGTACACCTGGTTGACCACGGCGAGCGTTTGATCCGTGTAGTAGTCGGCGAGGTCCAACGGCTTCCGCGCCTCACCAAACGGTCGGCTCGGCACATGCCATCGGCGATACAGCGGCTCGAGGTCGTCGCGCAACCGCTCGAACCGGACGATCTCGACCGCTGGGTCGAGCTGGCCCGATGCGTCGCACACGTACTGCCATTGGGGGCGGAGGTGGATCAGCACGTTGGCGTGGTCTCGGTCGGCCAGCGAGATGTAGCGCGACCAGTTGTGTGCCAGATCCAGTGGGATCGCCGCCACCAGTGCATCGAACGTCTCGAATGCGGTGAGGTCCGGCGCGTGGTCGTCGACGACGAGGCGACGGCGCCAGTGGTACTCGGAGATCAGACGTTGGTACGGATTCCTGACCACCGCAAACGTGTCCAGCCCAGCGGTGTCGCCGCGGGAGAGCTCGTGGAGTTCGACCAACGACAGGTGGTGGTCCTCGTACCAGCGGTCCGGCCGCCGGGTCCGGCCGTACCAGCTTCGAGCGTTCCACTGCATGTCGTCGAGATCGGCGAACTGCTGCTCGATCGTCGTGCCCGCGGTCTTCGGTATGTGAACATGAGCGACACGATGGTTTCGGTAGACAGGCACGTGATCAATCAAGGTCGTCGCAAGCGCAGGCGGACATCGCCCTCCACACCGAGAGTAGATCGGAGCGACCCACTCGCACAGTTCCACGGAGCCCGCCGATGAAGCCGGTGTTCATTCACATCAGCAAGAACGCGGGAACGAGCATCGTGTCGACGGCTGGCGAAACCATCACCAACGCCGGTCACCGAACCGCAGCGAGTTGGGTCGCCGAGTACGGCGCCGATGCACCGTTGTTCAGCGTCATTCGCCACCCCTACGACCGAGTGCTCTCCGAATACCACTACCGCCGGCGACGCTGGAACTCCGGTGAGAACAACCCGCACCTGATGAACCTCGATCTGTCGTTCGACGACTGGGTGATCGCGACGTACGAGGGCGACCAGTACCGCACCCGATCCTTCTTCGAGCGCACCGGTGTCCCCTACAACCGACACAACCTGGTGGGCGACGTGTTGATCTGGTTCATTTCTCAGGTCGAGTGGCTTGGCGATGCCGACCAGCAACTCCTGGTCGAGGAACTCCTGCGCTTCGAGCACCTCCGCGAGGACTGGTCCACATTCTCCGCCAGACACGGCATCGAGCGCGCCCTGGTTCACGCCAACTCGTCGCCCAGGCCATCCGACGCCGAGCAGCGCATCGCGCAACGCACCCGCGACATCATCCACCGCTACTACCGCGCCGACTTCGAGCGCTTCGACTTCCGACCCTGACGACCCGCCGATGTCGGGCGGTCAGTCGCCTGCGGCACCAGGCCAGCGAAACACCACATTGGTGCCCGACCATTGCGGCTCATGCGCATCGAGATAGGCGGCGACCTCATCGTCACGGTCTTCGGTCAGACACAGCCGCCGGCGGGCCGAGGCCACCTGCGCAGCGACGTCCGACGTCGCTCGGGCAAGTGGCGGGCGCGGGACGTCCCATCGTTCGGCGTCGAGCCCGAGGTCGGTGAGCACCTCGGCGAGGTCGTCGGCGGTTGGTTCCGTGGGACGTTCGAGCCCCCAGAAGTGCCGCCACGCCTCGTTCCATGCCGACAGCGGGTGCCGTGGTGGCAGGACGAGCACCACCGCGAGACGCGCATGTTCGGTCAGCGCCAGCAGGAACGGCTCGATCTCGGCGACGTTGTACGCAACGTGGTGGCACACGACGACGTCGGCAACCGGGGTCTGGTCGGCGATGTCGGGCCATGACCCCTCGAGCGTGGTCGCGTGCACGCCGACCTCGGCGGCAGCGCTCGTGAACGACTCGAGCATGGCACTGCTCTGATCGACGCCGGTCAGCAACTCGGCAGGCGGGACCAACGAGAGTGCGGCACGCCCGCCGCCGCAACCCACGTCGAGCACCGAGCCGCCCTTGGCGGGAAGCACGGCGCGCGCAATCTCGGCAGCTGGGGTGTTGCGGTCGAGCGTGTCGTCCACCGCGAACGTCGCCGTGTCGTGCTGCCATGGGGACCTGGGCGCCTGAGCGAGGATCTCGTCGGGGATCGCCCACCGTTGCAGTCGGTCAGCCCATCGCACGGCTGCCGCGGAGGTCGCCTGAGGGGCATTCGGTGTGTCCGGTTCGGACTCGTGCGATTGCGACACGCCTCAACGCTACTGCATCACGTGGATGTCGAACTCTGGCGCAGCGTGGTGCTCAGGCCCTGCAGTCCGCAGTCACGTTCACCGGTCTGGAAGACTCCGCAGCATGGCCACCGAGACGTTCGTGATCGATTCCACGCTGTCGCCGGACGCGGCGTTCACCACGGTGATCGACTTGGCGCGGGTCGGCGAATGGGATCGCGGAATTCGTTCGTCGCGTCTCGTCGAGGGCAACGCCGGCTCGATCGGCGCTCGGTACGAGGTGACCGTCACCGGGTTCGACGGCGAGCCGACGACGGTGATCTACGAGCTCACCTCCGTCGATGCGCCGAGCACCTTCACCATGGTCGGCACCCATCCGGAGTTCCGGGCCGAGGACACCGTGACGTTCGAACCTGTCAGCGGTGGAACCCGCGTGACCTACGACGCCTCGCTCTTCCTGCTCGGAGACGACCCCCCGATGAGCGACGCCCAGCTCACCGACACCTTCGCGAAGATCGTGGCCGTGCCTCGGTCCGGACTCACCTCGTTCCTCAACCCGTAGGCGCTGCGTCGGGTTCGCCCGACGCCTCCTCAGGGCGCGGTGGGTGCGGGCGCTCTGGGTCCCGGGAGGGCAGCTTCGATCAGACGGCCGACGATCAGGCCGACGAAGGCGGCGGTGAAGACGGCCGTCGCCTCGCTCGAAGCGACTCCGGCGATCAGAATCGTCAGGATGGAGATGCTCAGAGGGACCGAGGCTGAACCCGGCGACCAACGTCGCGAGCGCGACCAACACTCCCCCAGGGATCGCCTTGGCGTTGATCTCCCGGTCGCCAAGGCGACGAACACGTTCCCTCGGCGGCGCTGGACACCGTGGCGTGGGTGACGCCGACGAGCAGACCACCGATCGTCATGATGATCGGAACCCGAATCGATCCGGAGAAGGGGCCTGGGTCGATCGAGTCGGGCCACAGCACGCTCTGTCCGGCCGAGACGAGGGCGACGAACGCCAGCGCGGCGACGGCACCGACGGCACCGAGCACGACGGCGATGCCGATCAGCTGGTGCAGCGGGGCCGCATCCGCATTTGTCGAGGATGCCGCCCCAGGCCCGTTCATCGTTGCTCCGCCCGCCCGAGGGACGCCATGCCCACGGCAGGAACCGTAGCGAACACGATTCTGCGCTACCCGCCCCTGTTCGGGATGTCGGTCGCCTCCGTCCCGGATGGCTGGGAGTCGGGTCGGCGGTCGTTGGTTGACCCCTGATGGTGCACGCTGCCATCGGGTCGGGTCCACGTTGCCACTCGGGCGGGGGTCATGGTGAGGGTCCAGCCACCTTCGTGCACGAGGTGGTGGTGAGGTTCGCAGAGTGGCAGCAGGTTGTCGATGTCGGTGGCGCCTCGGTCTCGCCACCACCATCGGACGTGGTGGATCTTGCAGCTCGAGAACGGCACCGTGCACAGGGGATGGGCGCAGGTGCGATGCATGGCCCGCAGTGCTCGGCGTTGAGCTCGGTTGACGGTTCGTTTCGATCGGCCGACGTCGAGTGCTTCCCCGTTGCCGCCGAGAACGATGGGAATGATCTCGGCGTCGCAGCACAGACGCCGGACGGTCGACACGGGCAACGCGCGGCCGTCTTCGGTTTCGCACACGCTGTTGGCGTGGAGGCCGTCGACCAGGGTGGTCAGGTCGATGAGCAGACTGACCTCGGTGATCGGGGTGACCTGGCGGTCGACTGGCTGCGGCTCGCGTTCGCCGCTGTCCTCGACGCTGCCGTCGACGCTGCCGTCGGGTGCCGACACCCGGTTGGGGAGATCGGCTGCTGACGTGATGCCGGCGCAGCCGGGCATCGCCGCGTCGACGGCGGCAGCCAGGTCTCGGGCGATGCCGGCCGCTGGACTTGGCGTCGTTGTCGTCGCGCCCGCTCCTGCCCCGATCACCGTCGGGCCGGCGGTTGTTGAGTTGGACGCCGTCGAGGACGCGCTGCCCGAGTCGCCGACGACGCTGGACATCAAGGCGTCGACTTGGAGCTGCTGCCACGGCGTCCGGGTGTTGCCGTCTCGTTGCTGCAGCGAGCGCAGTTTCCGGTTGAGGGTGTTCCACAAGATTTCGTCGCGGAGCGGGTCGAGCGAGATGTCGGTGTGATGCATGCCGTCGGCGGGGTCGACTCGGCGGCGGATGCGTGATGCGGCTCGCTGGCGGTCGAGCTCGGAGGAGTCGTTGCCGGTGAGGTCATCGGTGAGCCGAGCGACGAGGGCTCGGCAGCGGCGAGTGAACGCCTCGATGGTGTCTGCCCTGGCGTGGGCGACCAGCTCGTCGTCGTGCATGGCGAACGCAGTGCGCACTTCGGTCGGGGCGGTGCGGGTCGCGTTGGCGATGGCGTCGAGGTGGCCGGCAGACACGGTGCCGTCGTCGAGGCCATCTTCGAAGACGGGCATCGCGTCGGCGACGTCGCCGCGGCGAGCGATCTGGACGGCTTCACGGCTCGACCGGTTGGAGTTGACAACGATCATGTCGGCGGCCGACTCGGCTCGGCCGGCTTCGGCAAGTGCCCGACCCTGGCGGGTGCAGCGCAGATCGAGGGCGTCGAGCCAGCCACGCACGCTGGCACCGGCGGCCATGACATCGGCCAACTCGTCGCGATCGAGTGCGTCGACATCGGTACTGCAGAGACGCTCGACAGTGGCGAGCAGTTCGGCACGCTTCATGATTCCTCCTTCCAGCGAACGGTGGTGAACGGAGGGGAGTCGGTAAGAACAATAGTACTGGCGAAATGACTATCATGCAACATGCGTTCGACAAATCCCAACAAACGGTGATGTTCGACGTCCCCCACGTCGCACGTGCGAGGACAGGTCTGGCCATCGTGCAGGGGTTGAGCCGGCACGACGGGACTCCGAGCCGGGGCCTCTGCCTTGCATGGCGAAACCCGCGAGCGGCACTCACACTCACGCACAAGGGTGTTGTCGTCAAGGCTCTCGAGCAACAAGCCTGTGGGCCGGAGAGCACATGGCGGGTGCCCCGCCGACGGGCGCGCACGCCCGCGGATCTACCGAGAGGTTCCGCGACCGATCAGTCTTCCCAGATCCATGACACTGGCGTCCCGTCGCCAAGAACCGCTTCCTCGACGTCGTCGTCTGAGTATGGATAGATCACCCACTCGTCAGTGACGCGTCCCTCGTCGTCGTGGGTATCGACCTGGTCTCGCGCCTTTCTGCGTCCAACATCCGACGGGTTGCAGATTGGGTGACAGAGTCCAACGGCACTTCCGAACGAAGCGCCCGCAGGATCGATCACCGTCGGGCCCACAACGAGCACCGACATTCACTGGCTGCAATGTGTTCGAGAGCCGGACGCTCGTCGGAGGACATGTCTGTCCATCGGCCCGACGTGGCTATGCGAGCCCTCTCGAATGCCGGTGATGAGCGGACACGATCACGTTCCGGCGAGGTCGTCGATGACCCGCCACATGCGAGCGCCACCACCCCATCGATCGTCATCTCGAACAGACGCTGAAGGTCCTCGACGAGACGCTCGGTCTGGGGACCGAAGACCCCATCAATCCCGACGTTGCCTACCGACTCGTCGAAGATCACGCCCTGGGTGTCGCGCACGGCGTCGCCACGGTCACCTCGTCGGCACGACCTCTTGCTCGAGTTGAGCGGCCACAGGCCCCATGATCCATTGACGGGATCGAAGGTGGGAGGCGTCGGTGCAGACTTCGGCCTTCCTGGGGCCGCCGTCGGAGCGTGGGCCGAACGCTGGGGACACCTCGGCCACCGAGTCAGCGTCGACCCTCACGGCAAACGTGGCTGCCGGGACGGTCGTGTTCCCACCGTGGGCATTCTTCATCGACGAAGTCAAGGGAACCCCATTCAGGGACGACGACTGGCAAGTGGGTGACGAGCTCACGATGACACTGGAGGTCCCCTTTCGGTGCAGCTACGGGGCGGTCGAGCGAGATGTGGTGTCGTCGACGACGAAGACCTATCGCGTGACGGCGATCGAACTGGATCCGACCGACTTCGAGCCGATCGACGTCACTTGGACCGAGGTCTGATCGAGCGCTCGGAGAGCGCTGAGCACTCGTGTTGTCGGCGAGCACGACGCCGACGAGTCGGATCACGGAGGCGTCGTTGCTGCGACGGGGAAACCAGCGGATCCACTCCACCACCACGGTCAGTCCGTCCGAAGCGATCATCGAGGTCCCGCTGAACCGGTCGACTGTGGTGGTTGATGCTTCTGGCGAAGCACGAGGCCAATTGTGGCCATCGAGCAGGTGTGGAGTTGGCACGTCGGACTCGAACCCGGGACCCCTACCGTGTCATGGACTCGACTATCACACGGCAGATCTCTACCACGGGGCCTGATACACGTGTATCAAGAGCACTACGATAGCGCCACAGCTTTCACAGGTCGTTTCGTGTGATACCGACGAGGTACGAGTACCGACCTGCGAGGCGGTCGTGCTGGCACGGATCAGGCCGTTAGTAATCGCCGTGGGAAGGCGGTTTCAGACACCGCAATGGCAGCGCTTCTCGCTACCGGGTGACGCTGCCAGCTGCTGGCCACGGACCGTTGCGACCGCCCGACATCGGCCGCTCAGAATCACCGAACTCGTGGGTCGGCATCCTGCTTGCGGCTCCGAGCAGTCACCAGTGGAAAGCGGTCGGTGATCGAGTTGTGAGCTGTTCAGCAGGATTCGATGGTGGCTTCGAGGGTGAAGTCCTCGACCGGTGCGCTGTCGTCAGGTGCAGCGCCCGATCCGACGACGGTCACCTGACCGCCATCGACGGTGATGCTGCCGCGCCCCTCGAACTGGAGGCCGCCCGAGACGACGATGCCGGCATCGCCGCTGCCGTCGGTGAGCATGAAGAGAATGACCTGTGAGGTCTCACCCTGCGCGACGAACTCGCTGGGATCGAGCGTGCAGCTGACGATGTCGGCATCGATGGTGACGTCACCGACGGACAGCGTCGCCGAGCCCGACGCCTGGCCGGCTTCCTCGCCGCCAGCCGACTCACCGGCGCCGTCGCCTGGCGACTGAGCAGCGAGCGCGGCCTCGATCTCATCGAAGCTGGGGACGTCGAGGCCGAGGTCGAACAGCTCGTTCCACAACACGATGAACGCCTGCGCTCCGGCAGTGGAGTTGATCATCACCGTGAACGTCGCACCGGTCTCCGGGTCGTAGAACGCGAGCGCTTCCCAGCCGATCGCCTGCCCGCTGTGCCCGTACCACCCGTCCACGCCCTGCTGCAGGATCCCGAGCCCGTATTGCAGCTCGTCTCCCTCGATCGGGGCCACTTCGAGGCGCTGCGTGCCGAGTTCGGTCGACAGCAAGGTGTTGCCGGAACCGGTCGACGCCCACAGGAAGAGGTCGTCGATCGTCGAGTAGGCGCCACCGCCCGCGCCGCCCCACGAGATCGACCAGTCGGTGGTGTCGGTGCCTGCCTCGGCCTCGACCCCGATGTCAGCGAGGCTGCTGACACCGCCAGGGTCGATGTAGCCGTGGGTGGACGGGTCGGGCATTTCGTTCTCGTCGGCGGGGAGCAACGCCGTGTCGGTGAGACCAGCGTCTTCCGCAACGCTCGCGATGCCCGCTTCGATCGTCTCACCGGTGACGGCTTCGTACATCAAGCCGAGGATGATGAAGTTCGTCGTCGAGTAGCCAGGCGTGCCGATCGGCTCCACCTCGGACGCATCGAGCGCCGCTTCGATCAGCTCCTCGGGAGCCCAGACCTTGGTCGGGTCCTCGACGGCCTGCGCGGTGGCGGACCCGGCGACGTTTGCGTAGTCCGGCAGGCCGCTGGTCATCGACACCAGGTGTTCGACGGTGATGTCAGCCGTCTCGGGGAACTGCTCGGCGACGTCGGGGACGACATCGTCGACCGTGTCGTCGAGGGACAGCTCGCCGGCGTCGACCAGCCGGAGGATGGCAACGGCGGTGAAGGTCTTGGTGACCGAGCCGATGCGACTGTGGTGGTCGAGTGTCATCGGGTCGACGTCGATCTCAGCGTCACCGATCGCCGTCGACCAGAACCCGAGCTCGGGGTGGGAGACGGCGATCATGGCCCCCGGCGTTCCCTCAGCGATCTGGAGGGTGAGTTCGGCCAGTTCCTGCCACTCAGCGGCGGTCGCATCATCGACCGGTGTCATGTTCGGCGGCGTCGCGGTCCAGAACTCGGTGTCGGCAGGTGCCGTCGTAGCGGGCGCCGCAGTGGTGTCGGCAGCGACCGCTGTCGTGTCGGTGCTGCTGTCGGCGTCATCGCTGCCGCAGGCGGTCACGACGAGCAGCGCCACGACGACCGGCAGTGCGGTCAGCGTGCGACATCGCCCGATGAGGGAACGTTGGTTGGTCATGCGGAGTGGTCCTTCGTTGGGTAGGCGCTTGGCCATCAGACGGGTTGCTTCTTCGGGACGATCAGCATGATGATCCAGTCGATCAGGATGAGGATCAGACGGCGCCGATGCGCACGGCGACGATCGTGCCGATGATGGTGCGGTAGTGACGGGATCCTTCAGGGGGGGTTGGGCTCGCCGACAACGGCGGGCTGTCGGAGACGGCATCAGAGCGTCGAGAACGGATGTCAGATCATTGTAGACGTCAGCATCTTCTCGGCCAAGGATCCCGTCAGCCGACCTAGCTGCACCATGAGCCACGGCCCGACCGCTGGCACGACGCCAGGCCGCTGCAGGAGCGATTCGGAGCAACCTGCTGAGCTCGTCGAGATCCTCGGCGCTGGCGCGGCAACGTCGTACTCGGTCTTGAGCGGAGTTGTCGGTGGCAGCGCACGATCCGCCTGGACGTCAGCTCACCAACTCGTGTTCGCGGTGGGCGTAGATGATGAGTTCGTCGCCGGCGAGCAGTCCGACATCGACCGGTGGGGCACCAAAGTAGGTCTTGCCACGTCGGACGCCCAGAATTGTGACATCCGGAAAGGCGAGGGCGAGCCCTCGCAGACTCCGAAGCGATTCCGCAGGTGTGCCCTCGAGCTTGACCGCCTGAACCGAGAACTCCTCCGACAGCGTCAAGAGATCCAACCGGTTCGAAGACAGCACCGGGATGAGACGACGGTGCGCATATCGATGGCCGACGTTCTCCAACCGACGCTGGACCGGCCCATTGAAGACGATGATCAGCAGGAGGAGTACTCCCGAGATCACGACCAGCACATGCTCGGTGGTGGCTCCCGGTCCAGGAGCGATGAACCCGACGAGCACGGTGAGCACCAATGTCGGTGTGCCGAGGCTGCCCACGAACATGGTCGTACCAATGATTCGTCGACGTACTCGATGGTTCACGACATTCTCGGCTTCCGTCGTCGTGAAACCGGCACCGCTGAACGCAGACCGGGCCTGAAACGCTGCGCTCTCGGGCGGAACACCCGTGGCAATCAGCGCTCCCCCTGCCAGCTTCGTGAAAGCCACCGAGATGACCGCTACGACGAAAAAGGTTGCGATGGCGTACATCGGACAAGCCTCCCAGACCGCGAACGACCACGACCAACGCTGAGCCCTCTGAGACACAGCGAACTGTTCGATCGGGCCTGCTCGAACGTTTTCGACCCCTGCCAGGGATGTCTTGGCCGTGCCTTCGACGGTCTCTGCAGACCTACCGTCCGCACCCCGGCGTTGCTCTTGGCCTTGGAGATGTAGATCGTCATTGCCTCCAGGTCGAGGTGCTCCATCTGGACCGCCACGCATTCGCCGATTCGCATGCCGCTGGCGGCGAGGGTCTCGATGACGGCGAGGTCACGTCGATCCGTCCACGTCGGCTTGCGAGGACTGAGCAGTTTCCGCAGCTTGTCGAGATCCTCGTCGCTGATCGAACGCACCTCGGTGAGCGGCTGCTTGGGCAGCTTGAGAACTTCAGGGCCGGGGAGTCGATGTCGTACTCGTCTTGGAGCCAGTTGCAGCACGAGCGGATCACTTGCGTGTGATCAGTCCGAGTCGCTGCCCTGCGGTCTTCGCCGATGTGGCGGAGGAACTTCTTGAGGTCGGCCTGCGTGGCGTCGGCGAGCGTCTTGTCCTCAGCGGCGAGCACCTTCGCCAGGTGGGTCAGGAACCGCAGATAGGTCTGGGCGCTCTCGACCGAACGATCGGCTGCGAGCCAGTCGTCATACCACTCGTCCAACAACGCAAGGTCGTCGGTGTTAGGGGGCTGGCTCGGGCCAAACCCAGGTATGGGCTGCATCACAAGGCCCCTATGGGTAGCGCTGTAGGAAGCCTTGTGGTAGAGAGGACTGGTCATTCAGATCGGGCAAATATGTGGCCTGACCTGGTATTTCGTGGGCACGACGGGACTCGAACCCGGGACCTCTACCGTGTCATGGTAGCGCTCTAACCAACTGAGCTACGCGCCCGAGCTGTTGACAGTCGGGTATGGATCCGTGAGTGTACCGCCCCTGCTCTGATACTGAAACTGGCATCGAAAGCGTTCCGGTGGCTCAACGGAACCGGAGTGAGATCTCGTTGGCCATCAGCCGACCCGAGCGAGTGAGCACCACACGGTTCGCGTCGGTCGGATGGGCCACGAGCATCCCGTCGAGGAGCGCGATCGTCTCCTCTGCGAACGCGTCCCGCTCCACGCCATCACGTGTCCGCAGCGCCAGTTGCAGCGCTTCGAACCGGCGGGTGTCCTCATCGAGGGTCTCCGATGCCGCTTCCACCGATTCGCCGGCGCGAACCGCAGCGATGTAGCGCTCGGGGGTTCGCAGGTTCCACCATCGACGACCATCTCGGTGTGAATGAGCGGCGCAACCGAAGCCGCGGTAGTCGTCCTGGTCCCAGTAGAGATGGTTGTGACGCGACTCGTGGCCGGGAAGCGCCCAGTTCGACACCTCGTAGTTGACGAGACCGGCCGCCGAGAGCAACTCGTCGACGAGTTCGTACTTGTCGGCCTGGTCGTCGTCATCGGGATGGCGATCGGGTTGCGTGGCCAGCGGGGTGCCGGCCTCGACCGTGAGACCGTACGCCGAGATGTGCGGCGGCTCGAACGCCAGCGCCGTCTCCACCGTCGTTCGCCAGTCGGCGACCGACTCCCCTGCGGCGCCGTAGATCAGGTCGAGGTTGAACGACTCCAGCCCTGATGCTTTGATCGCGGCGACGGCCCGCTCGACGTTGCGTCGGTCATGCGTGCGCCCCAACGCCACCAAGACGTGCGCCGACATCGATTGCACCCCGAGGCTGACTCGATTGACGCCAGCACCTCGGTAGGTGGCCAACATCTCCGGCGTGACGTCGTCGGGATTGCACTCGACGGTGACCTCCGCCGTCGCGGTGACCGGTATGGCCTCGATCACCTGTGCGAGTGCTTCCGGTGGCACCATCGTCGGGGTTCCACCGCCGACGAAGACAGTGTCGGCAGGGGGCATCCCATCGCCGACCGCCCGCTCGACCTCGGTGCGCAACGCGTCCAGGTACGCAGCGACCAGATGGCGTCGATCGGTCCAGGTCGCGAATGCGCAGTAGTCGCACTTCGAAGCGCAGAACGGAACGTGGACGTACACCCCGAACGCAGACATTGCTCCAGTCAACCGCTTGCAGGCCGAAGTGGTCACCTCTGCGTCACGAGGTGAACCGCAGCTGCGATCGCTGCGGTCTCGGTGCGCAGGATCGTCGGGCCGAGATCGATGCGATCCTCGGCAGATGCGAGCTCCGCCTCACTCCACCCGCCCTCTGGCCCGATGGCGACGGCGATGTCCGAGGAGCCGATCGGTCGACCGCCCGGCTCGGCGACCTTGTACTCGCCGAGCACCGTGCTGGCGCCGACCGGCCCGTCGATACGCAACCGCCACACCCGCCTGCTCTGGCGGGCTGCCTCCTCGGCGATGCGCCCAGCCCGTCCGAGCTGGCGCTCGACCCTGTCCGGCTTCCAGCGAACCACCGACCGCTCCGCATCGAGCAACACCAATCGATCGACTCCCAACTCGGTCACCTTCTGCACGAGCCAGTCGAAACGATCACCCTTCGGGATGGCCGTCGCGATGGTGATCGGGGGCGATCGAACGGCTTCGACCTGCACGTCGGCGGTGGGCTCCAGCCACAACGTGGACCCGACCACGGCCCGGGTGAGACGCCAGCGACCGTCACCATCGGTGATGCTCACCGAATCGCCGTCACGCAGCCGCAGCACACGTCGGAGGTGATGCTCGACGTCGTCGGCCAGTGTCAGGGCGCCGTCGGCATCGATCGTCTCCGGATCCACGAACGCGTGCGCATTCGAGTGGCGCAGGGCCGAGCGATCCACGGCGCCGTCAGGAGAACGCCGACTTGATGCGCGAGAAGATGCCCTCTTTGCCGTTGCCGACGGTCTCTCCTCGACCCTGCGCGTACGTCGTGAGCAGATCGACCTCGTCGTCTGAGAGCTTGGTCGGGATGTCGACCCGGACGCGCGCACGCAGATCGCCGCGACCCCGTCCGCGGAGGTGCGGCACACCACGCTGACGCAACGTGAACTCCTTGCCGGGCTGGGTCCCGGGTGGCACGACGAGGTGCTCCATGCCGTCGAGGGTCTCGAGCTCGATCTGCGTGCCGAGCGACGCCTGCGCAATCGAGATCGGCACCTCGGTGACCAGATCGTGGTCGTCGCGCACGAACATCGGATGCGGCGCGACCCGCAGGTGGACATAGAGATCACCGGCACGGCCACCTCTCGGACCTGCAGCGCCGCGGCCGGTGAGTCGCAGCGTCGACCCGGAGTCGACCCCGGGGGGAACGTCGACCTGATAGTGCTTGTCGGAGGTGACACGACCCTCGCCGCGGCACGTCGCGCACGGCGTGGTGATCACCTGGCCAAGGCCGCCGCAGCGGCTGCACGGGCTGGCGGTCACCATCTGGCCGAGCATGCTCTGGCGGACTCGTTGCACCTGCCCACTACCGCCGCAGTCGCTACAGGTGATCGGCTTGGTGCCCTCGCCGGCGCCGCTCCCGTCGCAATCGTCACATGGAGTCGGCAGCTTCAGTTCGACATCGACCTCGGCGCCGAACACGGCTTGCTCGAACGAGATGTCGGCGATGACCTCCATGTCCTGGCCACGAGGTGGGCCGCTCGGCCCACGGGAGCGACCGCCGAACGGACTCCCGCCACCTGAGCCACCGAAGAAGGTCTCGAAGATGTCGCCGAGGCCGCCGCCGAACAGGTCCTCGGCGCTGGGACCGCCGCCTCCGCCGGCGTTCCCGCCGACGCCGGCCTCGCCGTAGCGGTCGTACCGGGCGCGCAACTGATCGTCGGAGAGCACCTGGTAGGCACGGGCCACCAACTTGAACTGCTCCGCGGCGGACGCGTCGTCAGGATTGGCGTCGGGATGGAACTCGCGTGCCTTGCGTCGGTACGCCTTCTTGATCTCGTCAGCCGACGCGGTGCGCGCAACATCGAGAAGTTCGTAGTAGTCAGCCATGGCGGCCTCCATCATGCCGCGAGATCGTCACGGGGCCTCAGCCTTCTTCGATGCGGTGGCCGAGCTGTTCGCTGACGACCTCGACGGTTGCGAGGGCCTGCGGATAGTTCATTCGGGTGGGCCCCAGCACCCCCACCGAGCCCAGATGCTCGCCATCGACCACCACCGGAGCGACCACCACCGAGCACGCCGAGAGCGGCTCGACACCATGTTCGACCCCGATGGCAACCGACATTCCTCGATTGACGATGTCGCTCACCAGCGTGACGACGACGAACTGTTGCTCGAGGGTGGCCAACACGGAGCGCACCACCTCGACGGCGTCGAACGCGTTCGCGACCGCCGCGGCGCCACCTGTGAACACCTGCTCGGGAGCGGCGGACCCGTGCAGCGCGGTCAGCGCAGCGGCGCAGAGCCGGTCGACCGCGGCATCGCCCGTGGGAGACACGTCGATGACCGAGCCGAGCACACGTCCGTCGAGCTCTGCCGAAAGGTGCACCCCACATGCGCTGAGCTTCAGGTCATCGTCGCCGTCGGAGAGTTCGATCGATGCACTCTCCACCGTGCCGTTGGCGAACACGACCACCACCGTTGCGGCCGTTGCGGACAGCGACACCACCTGCACGCTGCGAACCGGAATCGCCTCGGCTCTGGGCCCGACGACGACGCCGGCGCTGCTGGTGAGGTTGGCGAGCAGGTTCGAGGTCTGGTGGAGCATCTCCTCCAGTCGGCCGTGGGCTGCGGAGAAGAACTCGCCGACCTGCTTGGTGGTGGCACGATCGAGCGGCCCCGGCTTGGTGAGATGATCGACGAAGTATCGGTACCCCTTGTCAGTGGGGATGCGCCCCGCCGAGGTGTGCGGCTGGACCAGGTACCCGTCGTGCTCGAGGTGTGCCATCTCGTTGCGGACGGTCGCCGACGACACGTTGACGGTCGGGGCCTCGGCGATGTGCCCGGACCCGACGGGCTGGGCCGTGGCGATGTATTCCTGCACCACGGCACTCAGGATCGCGGTCTTGCGGTCGTCCAGCATCTGGCACTCGAGTCTACCGACTGCCAACGACCTCGTGCTGCGCTGTTCCCGAGGTCGATCCGGCACACGCCCGTCAGGAGAGGGACTTGAGGCGACGGAGCGCTTCTTCGCGCTCGGCCTTGTGGTCGAGCATCGGCTCCACCGGGTTCGGCACCCATCGGGCGACGTAGTCGCCGTCCGGGTCGTAGCGCTCCTGCTGCAGCATCGGATTGAACACCCGAAAGTACGGCGCGGCGTCGGTGCCGGTGCCCGCTGCCCACTGCCAGCCGTGATTGTTGGAGGCGAGATCGCCGTCGACGAGGTGTTGCATGAACCAGCGAGCCCCCCACTGCCACGGCAGGTGGAGGTCCTTCACCAGGAAACTGGCCACGATCATGCGGACCCGGTTGTGCATCCATCCGGTCGCAGCGAGCTGACGCATGCCCGCGTCGACGATGCCGAAGCCGGTCTCCCCTGCCGTCCACCGATCGAACCGCTTGCGTGCGTCGACGTCGGTGTCGACCGGCATGCGGTCGAACTTGGTGTTGAGGTTCTCCCACGCCGTCTCGGGTTGTTGGAACAACACATCCGCGTAGAAGTCTCGCCACGCCAGCTCACTGGAGAACACGGTGTGACCGGTGGTCCCGGCACCTGACGCGTCGAGGTCGGCGAGCAGTTGACGAGGGTGGATCGCGCCCCACTTGAGCGCCGGCGACAAACGGCTCGTGCCATCCATGGCGGGCAGATCGCGGCGATCGTCGTAGGCGCCCACGCCGTCGTGGAGGAAGTCCCGCCAGCGATCGAGCGCCGCTCCTTCTCCGATCGGCGGCACCTCGCAACCGGGTGCTGGCCGATCGAACAGGCCATCGGAGGCGATCGACGCGCCGGCGGACCCGGCGCCGCGCCATCGGGTCTCGTCGCCGGGCAGGTCGTGCGGTTGTTCCCAGCCCGCGCTCCGCCAGCGCTTCGAGAACGGGGTGAAGACCGCGTACGGATCGCCGTCGTCCTTTCGCACACCGCCCGGCGCGACTGCGTAGGGCGACCCGACGCCCGTCAGATGGCGACCAGATTCGGCGAGCGCTGCCTTGACGCCGGCGTCGCGGCTGCGACCGTACGGCACGTAGTCGCGAGCGACGAACACCGTGTCGGCACCCACCTCGGCGGCAAGCGCCGGGACCGCCTCGACCGGGTCGCCCGTCCGGATCACGAGTCCGATGCCGGCACGCTCGCGGATCGATTCGTCGAGCGACGACAGGGCATCGTGCAGACGCGGCACGGCGCGGGGCGCCTGACGCAGTGAACGTGGGGTCGACGACGAACACCGGGATCACCTCGGCGCCGTCAGCTGCGGCGGCCAGGAGTGCCGGGTTGTCGGCAAGACGCAGATCGCGCCGGAACCACATGATCGATCGAGATGTCACCATCTCAGCGTGCTACCCAGCAGCACCGGCGTCCACTCCGCCCGACGGCGAATCGCATGTCCGGTCGACGACGAATCGTACGCATCAGGCCACGCGGTCCGAGTCGCCCGGGCGAACGGTGCCGATCACCGACGGGGCGTCGGCGATCGACTCCACGAGTGCATCGAGTTGGTCGGCCGTCGCGAACATCGCCACAGTCTCGCGCTACCGGTTCGCCGACACTCGTGACCGTTTCGACTGCGGGCCTCGAAGCCAGTTCGGACGATCGGTCCAGAGCCGCTCCACCCGATACATCGGAGCGAACGCCAGGAGCACCAAGGGGTACGGAAAGCCGATCAACATCGTGGCGAGGATGCCGACGTGCATCAGCCAGGCCGCAACGACCCAGATCGTGCGCACTCGACCACCGAGCAGCGCCACCGGAGCCATCAGTTCGATCACGATCGTCGACGCTGCGGCCAGCGGGAGCACCCAGTCGCTACGCACCGTCCAGCCGGCCAACGGTGCACGCATCGTTCCGAGCAGATCGGCCCTCGTCGCGGCGTACGCAACGTGATTGCGCAGCGTGTCGCCGAGCATCCAGTCGAACCCGCCGTAGCGCAACTTGGCGATTCCTGCGATCACGTAGGTGGTGACCGTCACCAGCCCCGCCAGGGCGATCGGCCAGCCGTACGCCGTCGAGGACCTCGATGCGCCACCCGCGGCGCCGCGCCCGTGGTGGCGCGCATCGAGCGACCAGGCATCGCTCGACGGGGCCAGCGCGATGATGAGCAGATGCAGCACGATCAGGTTCTCGAAGTGCAGCAACTGGCCCCATGACCCTCGATAGCTCCCGAGCGCCAGCATCCCGAGCGCGAACAGGGGCCCGGTGATCCGAAAACGCCACCCCACCACGAATCCCACCCCTGCGACGAGCGTGCCTGCGATCACACCCGTGATCACGTCGTCGGGGACCGGACCATCGAGCAGCAACGCCGGTCCGACTCCCTCGAAGCCGGACTCGCGACGCCGAAGCTGCAGGAACACCGGCATCCGGATCAGGAGGTAGCTCAACGTGAACACGCCGGCCAGGATCCGCAGCATCGCGAGACGCTGAGGCGGCGCCGCAACGTCGACGATCGGCCACAGCCGCCATCGCGACCCCGCCATGGACGTGTCGTCGGCAGTCGCCGTCACGATGGGATCTCGCAGCTCGCGTGAATGGTTCGATCGACCAGGCTCGATTCGTTGCGCACCTGTGTGACCACGTCGCGCCGTTCCGTGACCACCTCGACCCGGATCGCCGCTGCCGGCAAGCCCGACCAACCGCGCGCTCGCTCAGCGATGTCGATGCAACGCTCCCCCGCCCGACCGTCGCGGATCGCGTCACGCAACTCTCCCGCGACGATCAGCGGGTCGTCGCTGTCGCCGATCACACCGAGCGTCAGCGTGATCACCTCGCCGTCGGCGGCCACCGCCTGCGCCGTCACGAAGTCGACCTCCTGCGCCCGAACCCGTGAGTACATCGGGTACGTCGACAGCGGGAAGCCATCGCGATCGAACGCGACCGGCGCAACGAGCGCGGCCAACACCCCAACGGTCACCAGGATCCTGCCGCGCCGACCCATGCCTTCAGGATGCCGTCTGCGTCAGCAACAACGCACGAATTCGGTGTAGGGGCTCACACCGACGCCGGGTCGCGATCAGGCACATCTACTCGTGCGCCCGAGCGCCAGAAGACGATCGCGATCCCGACCGCGACGAGGCTGATCACGCTGCCGTAGGCGAGTGCCCACTCGACGCTGATGTTGTCGGCGATCAGACCGGTGATCGGCGCACCGATGGGCGTCGACCCCAGGAACGCAACGGCCTGCAGCGCCAACAACCGACTGCGCATGTCGGCAGGGCACTCCTGCTGCGTGATCGCATTCGCGCCCGTGATGAATGCCGCTCCCCCGAGACCGAACGGTACGCACCACACGTACGCCAGCGGGAGGTTGGGCGCCCACGCCAGACCAAATCCCGCGACCGCCATCAGCACGATCGAACCGAAGAACCATCGCATCGTCACCACGTGCTGGCGGGCCGTGAGCAACGATCCGGTCAACGACCCCACCGACATCACTGCGAGCAGGAAGCCGTATGCGTTCTCGTCCCCCCACCGCACGTCGGCGAGTTTCGGGAGCACGGTGGCATGGTTGAACGCCACGGTCGAGATCACGATCAACAACGAGTAGATCACCAGCATGTCCCGGTGGCCGATCACGAACCCGAGCGCCTCCCGGATCGGCTTGCCGCCCTTGGGTCGATGTGGTGCCGGGAACATCTCGTCGCGCCGGATCGCCGTCAGCGAGAAGATGATCGCGAAGAAGGTGAGACCGTTCAGCAGGAAGCACCAGGCGGTGCCGATCGTCGCCACGAGCACGGCGGCGAGCGCCGGGCCGAAGATGCGCGACCCCGTCATCACGGCCGTGTTCAACGACGTGGCGTTCGCGATGTCGGCGGTCGGGACCAATTCGGTCACCAGACCACGGCGAGCCGGGTTGTCGAAGGCGTTCACCACGCCGAGCACCACGGACAACACGTACACCGCCGGCAGGTTCACCCAGCCGACGAAGTCGAGTCCACCGAGCAACAACGCTTGCGCGGCCAGGGCGCTCTGCGTCACGATCGCCATCGTCCGTCGGTCGCGGCCATCGGCGATCACGCCGGCCCACGCGCCCAGGAGCAGTGTCGGCAGCATCTGCAAGGCGAGGGTGATCCCGACGGTGGTCGCCTCACCCGTGATCCGGTACACGAGCAGCGACATCGCCGTCATCTGCAACCAGGTGCCGACGTTCGACACCGCGAGCCCCGAGAAGAACAAGCGGGCGTTGTAGTACTTCAGTGAACGGAACGTCGACGACACAGCATCTCCATCGTGGTCGGTGTGACCGGTCGTCGCACGACCGAAGCCGCGCGTCCGACCCGTCCGTGTCGATCAGTCGTCGAGTTTGAGAGCGTTGATGAAGACGTCGCCAGGCACCTCGACCCGACCGATCGACTTCATCTTCTTCTTGCCCTCTTTCTGCTTCTCGAGCAGCTTGCGCTTCCGGGTGATGTCGCCCCCGTAGCACTTTGCAGTGACGTCCTTGCGCCGAGCCTTCACGGTTTCACGGGCGATGATCTTGCCGCCGATCGCCGCTTGGATCGGCACGTCGAACATCTGGCGCGGGATCAGTTCCTTGAGTTTCTCGCACATCCGATTGCCGTACTGATATGCGCTGTCTCGGTGGACGATCATCGAGAATGCGTCGGCGGGCAGCCCGTTCAGCAGCAGATCGACCTTGACGAGATTCGACCGTCGGTAGCCGGACAGTTCGTAGTCGAGGCTGGCGTAGCCCTTCGTGCGCGACTTCATCTGGTCGAAGAAGTCGACGACGACCTCGGCGAGCGGCACCTCGTAGACCAGCTCGACCCGCTCGGGCGAGAGGTACTCCATCTTCTTCATCTCGCCACGACGGTTCTGGCACAGCTCCATCAGCGGACCGGTGTATTCGGTCGGCGTGATGATCGAGAGCCGGAAGAACGGCTCCTCGACCATGTCGATCTTCTGCGCCTCGGGCATGTCCGCCGGGTTGTCGACCACAGCAAACGTGCCATCGGTGCGCTTGACGCGATACTCGACGCTCGGGGCCGTGGCGATCAACGCCAGTCCGAACTCCCGCTCGAGTCGTTCTTTGACGATCTCCATGTGCAGCAGTCCGAGGAATCCGCAACGGAAGCCGAACCCGAGCGCACCCGACGACTCGGGCGTATAGGTGATCGAGGCGTCGTTCAGCTTGAGCTTCTCGAGCGACTCGCGCAGACTCTCGAAGTCGTCACCGTCGATCGGGAACAGCCCCGAGAACACCATCGGCTTCGGGTCGCGATAGCCGGGCAGCGCCTCGGTCGACCCGCCGGATGCCGTGGTGACGGTTTCGCCGGAACGGGCGTCGCCGACGTCCTTGATCCCTGCGATCAGGTACCCCACCTCGCCCGGCCCCAGTTCCTGCACCGGTGTGGGAACGGGCTTGCGGGTGCCGATCTCGATTGCCTCGTGGTTGGCACCTGCTTGCATGAAGGTGAGCTTCGACCCCGACGTCATCGTGCCGTGCATGATCCGCACGCTCGACACCACGCCGCGGTACTGGTCGAACTGCGAGTCGAAGATCAGACCCTGCAGCGGCGCGTCGGCATTGCCGACCGGCGGCGGAATCCGCTCGATGACGGCATCGAGCAGGTCGGGCACGCCTTCGCCGGTCTTGGCTGACATCCAGATGATCTCCTCGGCGGGGATACCGAGGATCTTCTCGATCTCGGCGGCGTAGCGCTCGGGGTCGGCCGCTGGCAGATCGATCTTGTTGAGCGCCGCCACGATCTCGAGGTCGTTCTCGAGCGCCAGGTAGCAGTTGGCGAGCGTCTGCGCCTCGATCCCCTGCGCGGCGTCGACCACCAACACCACGCCCTCACACGCAGCCAGGCTGCGGCTGACCTCGTAGCCGAAGTCGACGTGTCCGGGGGTGTCGATCAGATGGAAGACGTGATCGTTCCAGTCGACCCGGACGTTCTGTGCCTTGATCGTGATGCCACGTTCGCGTTCGAGATCCATCGAGTCGAGGTACTGCGACCGCATGTCGCGGGCGTCGACCGCTCCGGTGATCTCGAGGATCCGGTCGGACAGCGTCGACTTGCCATGGTCGATGTGGGCAATGATCGAGAAGTTGCGGATCCGGGACAGTTCCATGTCCAGTCCCACGCTATCTGGGCACGTTGCCGCTCCGAGTGGGCGACCGATAGAGTCACACGGCTGTTCAGCGCGGGCATCGGGCCCTGCTGCGCACATCATTCGACGAAAGCAAGGGTTTCAGGCCATGGCCAACATCAAGAGCCAGAAGAAGCGCAACATCACCAATGCGAAGCGTCATGAGCGCAACAAGTCGGTGCGCGCCGAGTTGAAGACGCGCACCAAGCGCGCCGAGGCCACCGTTGGCGCCGACGACAACGACGAAGCCGTGCGTGCGGCGGTCAAGCGCATCGACACGGCGGCATCCAAGGGTGTCATCCACAAGAACGCCGCGGCCCGCAAGAAGAGCCGCCTGATGAAGAAGGTCAACGCTTCGGCCTGACCCACCCATCCCGACATCTGCGCCGATCTGTGCACCTCGTGCACGGTTCGGCGCATTTTTGCTTTTCGGACCGGCTCAGCGACGAAGCTTGGAGAGCCGCGCGACGAGGACTTCCATCACCAACTCCGGCTCGAGGTCCTTCGCCCCGCGCAGGTCGAGATCGGCCTGCGCGAGCAACTCGATCGCACGACGCGTCGAGCCCGGCCCCAGACGCCGATAGTTCGCAAGCGCCTTCTTCGCGGGGAATGCCGACTTGATCCCCGTTGCCGCCATCGCGTCCTGCTCGGACCTGGCGTCAGCCCCGTCGAGCTTTGCGATGTTCGCGTAGTGGCTGTGCAGGATCGCCATGATCTGCAGCGGGTGCCGCCCGCCCGCATGCATCATCCGTCCCAGCAGCGTCAGGGCCTTGGTGGTGTTGCCGGCATCGACGGCATCGGTGAAGTCCCACGGCGGCACTCCCCCGGCATCACCGAGGAACGGCTCGATCTGCGCGAACGACAGCACATGGTCGGAGCCATAGGTGCTCGCGAGCGTGGCGAGGATGCCGTCCAGACGACCGGCGTCCTCGCCGAGCCATGCCGAGAGCTGCGCTGCGGCGTCGGGTTTGATGCGAAGTCCTCCGGCAGCGACCTGGTCGGAGATCCAACTCTGTCGATCCTTCGCCCGCGTCGGAGGCGAGGTGTTCGTGACCGCCCCCACGGCCTTGACGGCATCGCCCAACTTCTTCGGCGTGCTGCCGCTGTTGACCACCAGCACCAGATCCGATGTGTCGAGCGGATTGCTCAGATACGCCAGCATCGGAGCGAGGTCCGCCGCAGCGAACCGCTCGATTCCACGTGCGACCACAACACGCTTGTCGGTGAGGAACGCCGGGGTCTGTGCAGCGTCGACGACGGAACGCAATTCGAATTCGTCGCCGTCGAATTCGTCGACCATCATCGCTCGGTCGCCGTCGCCGACCAACCGGTCGACCAGTTCGTGCACTGCGGTCCGGAGCACCGATTCGTCATTGCCGCTCAAGAGGTGGGTTGCCATGTCGCCCTCGATTCTTACCGGGTGGGGGGCCGTCTCCGACAAACCCGTCAACTGCGGCTGGAGACCGGCCTCCCGTCACCGCCAGGAACACCACCACCGCGAAGACGACCACTCCCCATCCCAGCCACACCCACGGAGGCCCGGGCTCGAGCCGGGCACCCAACAGCGCAACGGTGTCAACCCAACGTGTCCCGACCCGGGCCGGCAACATCAGCAGTGGAGCGAGGCCGGGGATCCAGCCGGCGACCAGGCCCGCTGGCAGGCCATAGAGCATCACGAAGCCGGCCACGGGCACAGCGAGCAGGTTGGCCACCACGCTGACCAGCGGCAAGCGCCCGAAGACGAGCACGCTCGGCAACACCACCCCGGCCTGTGCGCCGAGCGTGACCCCGAGCGGCAACGCCAATGGGCCGAGCAGCGACATGCGCGCAGCCAGCCACGGACCGAGCGTGCAGACCCCTGCCGTGGCCCCGACCGAGAGCCAGAATCCGATCGACCACACCAGCAGCGGATCGATCAGCACCAGGCCGACGATCGCGAGCGCGAGGATGCGGATCGGGGTGCGCTCGCGACCGGTCGCGTAGGCGGTCGCCGACAGGCCGGCCATCACTCCCGCTCGAAGAATCGATGGCTCGAACCGGGTCAACGCCACGAACCAGGCGATCAACCCGACCGTCAGCGCCCATCGGGCCGTCGGTCTGAGCCGAACCAGCAGCGGAGCGCATGCCGCCAACAGAAACGCCACGTTCTGCCCGGAGACCGCAGTGAGGTGCGACAGCCCGCTCGCACGGAAGCGCTCGATCATCTCGCGCGGCTGGTCTCGGTCGTCGCCGATCACGAGGCCGCGATACAGCGAACCGTACGGCGCCGGAAGCGACTCGGCGGCGCGCTCGACGGTGGCACGCACACGATTCGACGCTCTCGCCACAGGTCCCCCGGGGTCGACATCGCTCGACCACCGCAACTCGAACTCACCAACGACGTGTTGCCAGGCAACCCGTCGGGCACGCTCGACGTCGAGCGCCCGCCGCTGCCCGCTGACCGTGACCCACTCGCCACCGCGCCACGAGCGAACCCGCTCCTGCTGTGCACGGCCACGCGACCAGACTTCGAATCGCTCACCATCGACCTCGATGATCAGCCTCGTGCTCGTCGGGTAGGGCTGCGGATCGTCGATCACACGCACCCACCCCTCGAACGCGCCGAGTTGGTCGGGTACGAGCGAGTCCCACGCCGCCGTCGACCGCAACGCACCGCCCACCGCGAGCAGTACGGCGACCAGCGCCAGTCGTGGCGACCGGCCAGCCACGCCACACACGCTGCCGCCGACGACCCCCGCGAGCGGCGAGCCGGTCCACACCCCGACCGACACCGCAACAGCGACCGCCACCATGGTCCAGTCGGCCACACCAGCGACCCCACCGTCGCCGAGATGGCCCCACGAGCGACCGATCGTGCCATAGGCTCGGGGGTTCGTGGCTTCGCTCACCCCCGTGCCCCCTCGCGTTCAACGCAGCCGCCAACGCACCCACGCGTCGCTCGAGGATGGGCCGCGGTGGTATCGCTCGCGGATCCGTTGGTGGGGTCCGTTCGTGGGGCTCGTGGTTCCGGCGATCGTCGGTGTGATCGCACTGATCTCGTTGCGCCTCGTCGACGGACCGGCGAGCGGTGCCATCGGGTTGGTGGGCGGTGTTGCCGCGGCACCCGCGCTCTTGGCGGTCGGCGCACCGTTCGGCGACAGCGCTCAGTACCCCGAGGCCGTGGCCGCGTCGGCCGTGTTGTGGCTCGTGGTCGGATTCGTCGCTTCCCGCAGGGCCACCCGCAACCCCGTTGCCACGTGGGGCGACTACTGGCGCCACTACGCCTGGCTCTGTGCCGGGATCTGGATCGGCGTCGGCGCTGCGCTCGGTATCGCAGCGCTGGCGATCTCCGACTCGCTGTTCTGACGGTTCGACGGCGAACGCCAGAGCGACGCCGACTCGATCGATCGGTCATGTCGCCACCAGGTCGCGGAGCGCAGCGAGCTTCGCCGGGCCGATGCCCGGCACGCGGTCGAGGTCGTCGACGTCCAGAAACGGTCCGTTGCGTTCGCGTTCGAGCACGATGGCCGCAGCGGTTGCCGGGCCGATTCCCGGCAGCGTTTCCAACAGCTCGGTGTCGGCACCGTTGACGTCGACCGGCCCGGCCGGCTCGGCGTCTCCCTCGACCGGAGCGGCCACGGAGGCGACGTTCTCCTCCCCGAACCTTGGCACGTACACGCGCGATGCGTCCACGACGACAGCCGCCAGATTGAGGGCGTCCCACTGCGCCTCGGCGGTCGGCCCTCCGGCAGCGGTGACGGCGTCCCGGACCCTTGCTCCGGCCGAGAGTTCGTACACACCAGGGTTGATCACGGCCCCGGCGACGTGCACGACCACCTGCGGCTGGAGGTGGGTGCTGGGTGCCGTCGACTCCGGGCGCACCGATGTGGCCGAGTGCGGCATCGTCGTGTCGATGCCGGCCGCTCGCGGGAGTGACGCCTCGGTGGCCGGCGGCGGCATCCGCACCAACCAGTAGCCACCGGCGCACACGATGACCACAGCGACGGAGACGCCGAGCAGTCGGCCGACGCCGAACCACCCCACCCACGCCCCAACGCGTTCAGCCAGCGAACGAGGCGGCCCGGGCCTCGACAACGGTTCCACGATCGACCTCCTCGACCAGTTCGCGCGCACCGCGCAGCAACACCAGGAGGAAGTCGGTAGCTGAAACGCTATCGCCGCGCGTTGCCCACGCGCTGCGATGCGGCTCGACTCAGCGAGGGGGCCCCGATGACGCAGCGCGCCAGAACGCTCGATAGCTCGGGTACTCGATGCCGTCGACGACCCAACCGGATCGCACGAGTTCGGCATGCAGACGTGGGAGATTTCGCCACGGAACTCCCATGTCGACATGGTGGGCCAGATGCCATCCCGTGTGATACGGGACGATCCAGTATCGAGCGAACAGGGACTGGCGAATCACATGAGTGGTGAGACGCCGATCCCGCGAGCGAACCATGCCACCGTGTTCAGCGATCGAGCGCAACCGATTCGACACCTTCCACAGCGTCGACCACGACAGGATCCACACGACGTACGCCAACGGGCGCATGAACACGAGTGACGCGCCGAGCATCACGGTCTGCACCGCGAGGATCTGGCGAGCCTCGATGCTGCCGTTGCGCAGCGAGTAGTAGAGCCCACGGAAGTTCTTGGCTGCGCTGATGCCGACTGCGTCTCGCTTGAGCTTGCGGTGCCATGAGTCCCGCGGCACCGGATAACCCGCATAGAGCCCGAGATCCGGCTCGTCCGGACCCATCTCGTCGCGATGGTGAGCAAAGTGGACTCGCCGATACGCAAGCATCGACTGGTAGGTCGGGTAGGCAAGCAGCCAGCGACCGACCAGATCGTTGGCTCGACGGTTGGTGAACAGCAGGCGATGCGCTGCCTCGTGGGCGAGGATGTTCAAGCCGACGTGGCCGCGCGCCATCAGCACGAAGGCGGCGAGGTACGACCACCAGGTGTTCACCCACGCTGCGGCGATCACCACACCGAACGACTGCGCAAGGGCACCGAGCACCGTGACCGCATTGCGGGGGTTCGAGATGCGACGAAGCTCGTCGCGTAGTTCCCGAGTCGGCTTGGCGCGCTCGTTGAGTCGCTCGGTGGGGAGCACGTCGGGGAGGAGCGCTGGCACCGGAACCATCGAACCCGGCACGGTCGCCACGAGCGGTGAGCGATCGGTCGGCTCCGCGATGGAGGTCATGTCCCAATGTTACACTCAACGATCGTGGCGAACAAACACCGTGATGCCAGCCGGGCCGATGCCGCCACGCAGTCCCGGCCGTTGACGCCCCGCTCGATCGTGCTCTCACTGTTGCTCGGCTCGCACCCACCGAAGATGCCCGTCGGACGGATCCTCGAGTTCACGTCGCTGTTCGGACTCAGCGATGGCGCGGTGCGCACGGCGCTGTCGCGACTCGTGGCGACCGGAGACGTCGACAACGACGAGGGGGCCTACCAGCTCACCGGTCGACTCCTCATCCGTCAAGCGGAGCAGGACAGCGGTCGCGACGATCCACCGGCGAGATGGGACCGAACCTGGTGGTCCGTGACCGTCCTCCCCGAGCGACGCCCGGTCGCCGAGCGTCGCGCGTTTCGCACCCGGGCCGCGGGTGCCCGGCTTGGCGAACTGCGGCCGGACGTGTGGTTCCGCCCGGCGAACATCGAGCTCCCGCCGGACACCTTCGAGCAGGACGATGTCGTCGTCACGCGCAGCACCCTGCTCGCCGGCGACGACCACGTGTTGGCGCGCCGGCTCTGGCACTTCGACGCACTGGGGCACACTGCCGACAAGCATCTTGCCCAGCTCGAACGATCCGCGGTCGAGCTCGAGGGAGGGGGCGACAACACACTCGCCGAGGTCTTCGCCGCTCTGGCAGCAGCGCAGCGATTCCTACGTGTCGAGCCACAACTCCCCGCCGAGGTCGACCCGCCACCCGCCGGCGCTGCAGTGCGCGCTGCCTACGGCGAGGTCGTCGAGCGGTTCCAGGGCCGACTGGCGACCTTCTTCGCGGGCAACAACTCGCCCGACGCGGTCAGTACAGCCGGGCGGTGAGCTGGCGCCGGTACTCGGCGGTTCGCGGATCGGCGGGGCCCATCAGCTCGAGCAGATCGACGTACTGCTGACGCGCATCGTCGTCGGACTTCACCTGATCGAGCAGCGCGGTGAGCTGGGAGTCGTAGTCGTCCGTCGGCGCGTCGCCCACACGAGCGAGGGCAGCGACGTGACGCGTGCGGTCGGACTCGGGGATCCGCTCGAGCAGCGCGAGGGCCTCGTCGTTGTTTGCGTCGGCGATCAACAGTTCGGCCAGCGCGACAATCGCATCCTCGTTCGCCGGCTCCAGCGTCAATGCCAAACGCAGGCTGGCTTCGTCGCCCGCCTCGATCAGCTGCGCCACCGCCATCTGATCGTCCGTCGGCAGCAGCGAGTCGACGAATCGCTGCACCTCGTGTTCGGGAAGAGCGCCCACGAACCCGTCGACGACGGCGGCATCTCGGAGTGCATAGACCGCCGGAATCGACTGCGCCTTGAACGCCTGAGCGATCGCCGGGTTGTCGTCGACATTCACCTTTGCGAGCACGACCTTGCCGTCGGTGGCGTCGACCACCTTTTCGATGATCGGGCCGAGCGTCTTGCAGGGGCCACACCACGGAGCCCACAGGTCGACGACGACCACCGCCTCCTGCGACTTCTCGATGACCTCGGATTGGAACGTGGCGTCGGTGACGTCGAGTGCTGCCATTGGCCCAACGCTACCGCTCGTGCGATCTCACCACCGAGACAACCCGACGACAACACCGCGCCCGCGACGCTCCGACAACGATGGCATCCACTGGCTCATCGATGGCTACCCTCGAACCAACATGAGTGGGAGCGAGTTCACATGAATGCAGTACCGGGAATCGCCACCGAACCCGTCACGGCCTGGCTCGAAGCACACGTCGACGGCGCCGTTGGACCATTCGGATTCGAGGTGATCGCCGGTGGCCACTCGAATCTCACCTATCGGGTGGTCGGTGCATCGGGCCCAGCCCTGGTGCTCCGCCGCCCCCCGCTCGGACACGTGCTCACCAGCGCCCACGACATGGGTCGCGAGCACCGAATCCTTGCGGCGTTGCAGAACACCGACGTGCCGGTCCCGCCCGTCAAGGGGTTCTGCGATGACCTCGAGATCAATGGTGCCCCGTTCTACGTGATGGGTTTCGTCGACGGCCATGTGCTCCGCGACCGAGAGAGCGCAGAGCGGACCCTCTCCGAGTCGGCCCGCAGCACCGCCAGCCGTTCTCTGGTCGACACGATGGCCGCCATCCATGCCGTCGACATCGACGCTGTCGGCCTCAGCGAGCTCGGCCGCCACGAGGGCTACATCGAGCGGCAGCTCAAGCGCTGGTACGGCCAGTGGAACCAGGGCAAGACCCGCGAGCTGCCGGCGGTCGATCGAGTCCATCAGGGACTGCTGGAGCGCATCCCCGACCAGGGCCCCGCAACGATCGTCCACGGCGACTACCGCCTCGACAACTCGATGGTCGATGCCAACGGGAACGTGATCGCCGTGCTCGATTGGGAGATCTGCACGCTCGGCGACCCGCTCGCCGACGTCGGGCTGTTGCAGGTGTACTGGAACGGCCCCAACGACGCCGAGAGCGCCTGGAGCGGCACTTCGACCTCGGCACCGGGTTTCTGGGACCGCCGCCAACTGGCCGAACGCTACGCCGACGTCTCCGGTCGCGACATCTCGCAGCTCGACTTCTACGTCGCGTTCGCATTCTGGAAGCTGGCGTGCATCATCGAGGGCGTCTACTCCCGATATCTCGGCGGCGCGCTCGGCGATCGTCCGCCCGAGGAGCTCGCACCGTTCAAGCTGCAGGTCGAGCATGCCGCTGCATCCGCAGAGCAGTACCTGAGCGCGCTGCCGTGACCGCCGACCACGAGTGGCTCGTCACCGAGCCCATGCTGCACGAACCGGTGCTGTTGGTGATGCTCACCGGCTGGATCGACGCCGCCGGTGCCGCCGCAGCCGCTGCCGATGCGTTCTCGAGCGAGTGCGAGACGAGTCCGATCCTGCGCTTCGACGACGACACCTTCATCGACTATCGAGCTCGTCGGCCCGTGATGGCGTTGCGTGACGGCGTCAACACCGACCTCACGTGGTCCACGATCGAACTGCGAGCGGGACGGTCGAGTTCCGGACGCGATGTGCTCGTGCTGGTCGGCCCCGAGCCCGACATGGCCTGGCGGCGTTTCGCGCAACTGGTGGGCGACATCTCGGTCGAGCTCGGCGTGACCCAGATGGTCGCGCTCGGCGCATATCCATTCGCTGCGCCGCACACCCGCACGCCCCGCCTGTCCTGCTCGTCGCCGTCCACGGACGTGCTCGCCAACGTGACGTTCGCACGCAGTTCGGTCGACGTGCCGGCCGGAATCGCCGCGGTGCTCGAACATGCGCTCCACGCCCGCAAGATCCCCACGCTCGGCATCTGGGCGCAGGTACCGCACTACGTGGTTGCGATGCCCTACCCCGCTGCATCGGTGGCGCTGCTCGATGGCCTCACCGAAGTGACCGGGATCGAGTTGAGCGCTGCCGAGCTGCGCACCGCCGTGCCGGCCCAGCGCAACCGCATCGACGCCACGATCGAGGGCAACGCCGAACACCTCGCGATGCTGCGCCAGCTCGAGGAGTTGCACGACGCAGCCACCGACGATGGCGACATCGGTGGGCCCAGCATCGAGATGCGCTCGGGCGACGAACTCGCCGACGAGATTCAGGCGTTCCTGCGCGACCAGGACTGAGCCACACCGCCACCGACGACCCCCGGGCTCGGTGGCCCCGTAGCACGATGTGTACCTTCGGGCCATGAAGGTCGACGGCAACATCGGAACCGACCTGCGGAGCATCCCGCAGAACGCACGGGACGTGGAGGCTGCCGGCTACTCCGGGGCGTGGACCGCTGAAACGGCACACGATCCCTTCCTGCCGCTGCTGCTCGCTGCCGAACACACCGACACGCTCGAGATCGGCACCTCGATCGCGGTGGCCTTCGCCCGCAACCCCATGACGCTGGCCAACACGGCATGGGATCTGCAGGCGTATTCACAGGGCCGCTTCATCCTCGGGCTGGGGAGCCAGATCAAACCACACATCACCAAGCGGTTCTCGATGGAATGGAGCCGACCCGCTGCGCGGATCCGCGAGATGGTCTTGGCGATGCGAGCGATCTGGAACACGTGGCTCACCGGTGAACGGCTCGACTTCCGTGGCGAGTTCTACACCCACACGCTGATGACGCCGTTCTTCACACCGAACGCCAAGGAGCTCGACGGCTTCGGGCCACCCAAGGTGTTCCTGGCCGGCGTCGGCGAGCTGATGACCGAGGTCGCCGGCGAGGTCTGCGACGGCTTCCTCTGCCACGGTTTCACCACCGAGAAGTACCTGCGCGAGGTCACGATCCCGGCACTCGAACGTGGACGGGCGAAGGCGGGAAAGACCATGGAGGGCTTCGAGATCGTCGGGCCGTCGTTCGTGGTCACCGGTGTCGACGATCAAGAACTCTCGGCGGCCGCCGCCGGCACACGCCAGCAGATCGCGTTCTACGGCTCCACCCCTGCCTATCGAAACGTGCTCGAGATCCACGGTTGGGGCGGCCTGCAAGACGAACTCAACGGCCTGTCGAAGCAGGGCGAGTGGGAGCGCATGGGCACCTTGATCGACGACGAGATGCTCAACACGTTCGCCGTGGTCGGTTCACCGGAGGACATCGCGCCCGAGCTGTCGCGCCGCTACGGCGATGTGATCTCCCGGATCAACTTCTATGCCCCCTATGCAAGTGACCCCGACCGCTGGTCGGCGGTGATGGCGGCACTACGCGCCGCGTGAGGTCGCCAGGGCTGCGCTGTCAGTGGGCGTGGCCGACGGCGCTGGCACGGCGACGGACACGACCGCCACCGCCGAATGCGACGATGAAGAACAGCGCCGACGTGAGCACGATCGTCGGGCCCGACGCCACGTCGAGGTGATAGCTGGCGTTCATCCCGATGAATCCGCTGAGCGCACCGATGACACCGGCCAGACCGAGCATCTTGCCGAAGCTGTCCGTCAACATCCGAGCCACCACCGCTGGGACGACCAACGTCGCAGCGATCAGCGTGACGCCCATGACGTTCATCGTCGCCAACACCGTCGCCGAGAGCACCACCATCAACAGGGCATCGATCCACGCGGTTCGTACGCCCGTCGCCGCCGCGACCTGTGAGTCGAAGGTGGTGAACAGCAACTGCCGGTAGAAGACGAAGATGATCAGGGCCGTGGCCAGCGAGACACCCACGATGAGGAGTACGTCCGCGTTGGTGACCCCGAGCACGTTGCCGAACAGGAGTGCGTCAGCGTTTCTCCCCGGCGAGCCATAGAGCTGCACGAGCGCAAGACCCAATGCGAACGACGCCGTGGTGACCACCCCGATCGCAGCATCCGACCCGATCGGGCGCCGCCGAACGATGCCCCCGATGGCGAGCGCGGTGACCACGCCCCAGATGCCGGCGCCGAGAAAGAGGTTGACACCGATCAACCCGGCGACCGCATAGCCGCCGAAGATCGAGTGCGACAGACCATGGCCGATGTAGCTCATGTTGCGGAGCACCACGTAGCAGCCGACGACGCCACACAGCGCCCCCGCGATCGTGGCCACGTAGACGCCGTTTCGGAAGAACTCGAACTCGAACGGTCGGAACAGTTCGTCGAGCGTCATGACGCCGCTCCCCCGCCGCCAGCCGCTCTGCGTCCGCGCAACTGCGTCACGGTGTTGTCGACCGGCGCATCGACCACGACGCGCATCCCACCGTGTTCGAGGATCTCCATCGGCGAGCCGTACGTGCGCTCGAGGACGTCGGGCACCAGCACGTCGTCGGGGCGGCCAGCCCCGATCACCGCCCGGTTGAGACACACGACGGTCGGCAGGTGCGCCGCGATGCCGTTCAGGTCGTGCGTGGTCAACACGATCGTGAGGCCCTGCTCGTTGAGATCGTCGAGCAGATGCAACACGTCGTGACGTGTGCGCACATCGAGCCCCGAGGTGGGCTCATCCAGGAAGATCACCTGCGCGTTCGTGAACAGCGCCCGCGCGAGGAACACCCGCTGCTGCTGCCCACCCGACAGCTCTCGAATGTGCCGACTGCCGAGGTCGTGCATCCCGAGCCGGTCGAGGACCTCCGCGATCTCGGCGCGTTCGCGTCGGGTGATCCACGGTGTCCGCAGTCCACGGGCACGAGCCATGCCCACGCACTCGGACACGGTGACCGGAAAGCTCCAGTCGATCGACTCGACCTGTGGCACGAGGCCGACGGCGAGGCCCGGCGTCCGACGCACCGACCCGGACAGCGGCGCCACCGTGCCGAGCATCGCGTGCAGCAGGGTCGACTTGCCGGAGCCCGATGGACCGACGATGCCGACGAGGTCGCCGGGCTCGATCGTGAGATCGACGTTGGTGAGCACCGGCGCGCCGCCGCCGTAGTTGACCGTGAGGTCGTCGACGACGATCAGCCCGCCCGCCGCTGCCGATCGCCCGTCGTCGATCACGCGTGACTCACCGGTTGCGTCTCATCGCGAACGGTGCGGTCACTGCGGGTACTCGGCGTTGTCGGGAACGACGTCGCGGACCTCGAACGCCTCCAGCACCGAGGCATCGCCGCCGAGTGCTTCGGTCATCGTGATGAAGTTGAACTTCATCAGCCCGAGCCACGAGTGCTCGACCTCGCCGGGTGCGCCGGGCAGGTCGTCGTCGCGCAGGTCGTCGACGTAGGTGGCGCCGGTCTCGTTGGCGATCTGTTCGAGCACCGGAGAGGGGAACACCTCCGAGCCGAAGACGGCCGTCACGTTCTCGGCCTCGATCTGCTCGATCAGATCGACCACTTCGGCCGGCGTCGGGTCGCCGAAGTCGGAGGGCTGCACCGCTCCGATGACGTTCCACCCGTAGGTGTCGGCGAAGTAGGCGTAGGCATCGTGGTAGGTCACGAGCTTGCGCTGCTCCTCGGGGATCGTGGCGAAGGTCTCGGTGATCGCCGCATCGAACTCGTCGACGAGCGTCTCGAACTCGGCGAAGTTGGCGTCGAACTGCTCGGCACACTCCGGTGCGACCGCGCTCGATCTCCTCGCGGATGATGTCGGCGTACACCTTGACCAGCGTCGGATCGGTCCACAGGTGGGGGTTCGGCTTGCCGCCGTCCTCGGGGAACGAGAAGTCGTACTTGTACTGGTCGGGCTCGATCGTGCGATCGCCGAGTTCGATCACTTCGACGCCGTCGCCGACGTTGGCGAGCGCCAGCTCCTTGGTCGGCTCCTCGAGCACGAGACCGTTGATGAACACGACGTCGGCCGTCGACATCACCTCGGCGGCCGATGGCGGGGGCTCGAAGGTGTGGGAGTTGGTGCCCTCTGGCACGATGCCGACGATCTCGGCGCAGTCGCCGATCACGTTCGCCGCGATCGAGGTGATCGGAGCAACGGTCGTCACGACCTGGACAGTGTCGGTTCCGGTGTCGGTGTCGGATGCGGAGGAGTCGGTGTCGCTTTCGGATGCGGAGGAGTCGCCGTCGTCGCTTCCGCAGGCGGCGAGGACGAGGGCGGCGGATGCAGCACCGGCGACGAGGCGCCGAGTTGTTGAAGTGAACAGCATGGTTGCACACTGTAGTTGCGACCTGGTTGCAAATAGCGTCGAGCCCGAAAAGTCCTCCGACCAGGAACTTCGCGGACCACTACGCACCCGCAGGAGGGCATCGCTATGGTCCCCCGGATGGTCGATGACCGGTGGAACCGTGCCTACCTCTCAACCGGTCGCATCGACGCCGAGCGCGCCGAGCGCCTCGAACGGATCGCGACCGATGGATGCTCCGTCCTGATCGCCATCGAACCCGACGATCCGACCGCTGCCGCGCTCGCCGGAGTCACGGTGCTCGACGACCTCCCACACACCGAGTGGTTCGTGACGCTCCTGGACGCCGATGCGGCCGCTCGCCTCGACACCGAGGTCCCGATCACCAGCGCCCTGCGACCCCTGCAGCCCCTCGATGACGACACCGCGGTCGCCGCGACCACGAGCGTCCACTTCAGCCACCACCCCACCGTCACGGTGCGTACGCTCGGCGCAGGGCGCATCGTCGCGACCGGGATCGCCGATCTCGATGCGCTCCGAGCACACCCGACCTTGTCCAGCTTCGTCACGAGGCTGCTGCACCCCGTGTCACCGGGCGACACGCGCGATCTCGGCGTCGGCGTCGTCGGTTACGGCCCATTCGGTGGCATGGGATACCTCCACGGACTGGCCGCCACCGAGACCGACGGACTCGCCTTCGTCGCCGCGGCCGACTCCGCCAGCCAACGCCTCGTCGCCGCCCGGGCCGACTTCCCCGAACTCACCGGACACGACTCAGCGGCGGCGCTCGGTGCCGACCCCGCCGTCGACATCGCGATCATTGCGACACCGCCCGTCTTCCATGCCGAGTTGGCGATCGAGTTGCTCCGCGCCGGCAAGCACGTGGTGATCGAGAAACCGATGTGCCTGCGCCGCGACGACGCCGATCGGATCATCGCCACGGCACTCGAACACGACCGAACGGTCACCGTGCACCAGAGCCGACGATGGGACACCGACTGGCTGGCGCTGCGCCACGTGGTCGCTGGCGGCGACATCGGCGAGGTCTTCAACATCGAGACGTTCGTCGGGGGCTTCGAGCACCCCTGCCGCGCCTGGCACTCGGAGGAATCGATCTCCGGCGGGGCGATCTACGACTGGGGTTCACATCACATCGATTGGATCCTCCAGCTCTACGGGTCGTCGCCCTCGCGCGTGCTGTGCTCGACGCACACCCGCGTCTGGCATGACAGCACCAACGCCGACCAGCTGAGCCTCTGGATGCAGTGGCCGGACGGACGAGAGGCCACCTTCCGACAGAGCGACGTGTGCGCCATCCGGCGGCCCAAATTCCACGTCGAAGGCACCCGCGGAACCATCGAGGGCTACTACCGGCCGTTGCAGACCGACCGCGTGCTGCCGGGTCGCGGCCATGTCGCCGAGGTCTCGCACCACGCCGAGGCACCCGTCGACCTCACCGTGGCCACCTACGATCCCGTCGTCGGGCTTCGCACGTCCGTCGTGGGTCCAGCGGTGCGCCCCGAGTGGGGATTCCACCGGAACCTCGCCGATCACCTGCTGCTCGACGAGGCGCTCGCAGTGCTGCCCGAACAGTCGCGTGACGTCGTCACGGTGCTGGAGGCCGGGCACCGTTCCGGTCGCAACGGCGGCGAACTGATCGAACTCGGGTGAGCATCGAACGCATCGGTGTCGGCGTGATCGGCGCCCGCTCGATGGTGGCCACCCGTGCAGTGATGCCGGCGATCGACCGCTCGGAGCACGCGCGTATCGCCGCGGTGTGTTCGGTCGGTGGCGCCGTGGCCGAACCGTGGGCCGCGCTGTCGGTCGAGACCTACGACGACGTACTCGAGCACCCCGATGTCGAGGCCGTCTACGTCCCGCTCCCCAACGGGATGCACCGGCACTGGGTCGAGCGGGCTGCAGCCCACGGAAAACACGTGCTGTGCGAAAAGCCGCTCGCACCGAACGCGGCCGATGGGGCGGCGATGGCGGCGGCGTGCGCCGATGCCGGTGTCGTGCTCGCCGAGGCATGGATGACCCCGTTCTGCACTCGTTGGCGAGCGGCGATCGACGACGCGCTCGGCGGGGGCGTCGGCACACCCATCGACGTCGACTCGTCGTTCACCTTCACCATCGGCGCTGAGGCTGCCGACAACTACCGCTGGTCGGTCGAGCAGGGCGGAGGTGCACTGCTCGACGTCGGCATCTACTGCCTGGGCCCGATCGTGGAGCTGTGGGGTGCCGCTCCCGACGTGGTCGACGCAACTGCGCTGTGGCACTCCAGCGGCGTCGACGCACGCACCGAGGCAACGCTGTCGTGGCACGACGGCCGCGAGGCTCGCATCAGATGCTCATTCGTCGACCCGGAAGAGCAGCGCATCGAGATCGTCGGGGATGCAGCGGCGCTCGTCGTCGACGCCGACGCACACACCGGCGGCACTGCGGCTGCATCGTTCATCGTCGCTGACGCGAACGGCGGTCGCCGTGTCGAGCGTGTGACCCCCTCCGACCCGTATTTGGGTATGGTCGATGCGTTCGCCCGGGCTGTCCGCGGTGACGCACCCTTTCCTCGCACGATGTCGGACACACTCGAACTCCTCGGTCTGATCGAGCGGATCGCGCAGGCCTGCGAGTGACGGCCGATCCCATCGCGGTCGAGCCGCGCCACGAATGGCACACGGTGCGCGACGGCTCAGCCGGTCCGGGCACTGAACGCATCGACCTGCACGCCGTGCACTGGGACCCACCGGCAGCGGTGGAGTCCGAGCGCACGCCGTTCCTGCTCGTGCACGGGCTCGCCTCGAACGCCCGGCTCTGGGACGGCGTGGCACATCATCTGGCAGCGCTCGGCCACCCGGTGGTCGCGATCGACCAGCGCGGTCACGGGCTGTCCAGCAAAGTCGATGATGGCTACGACATGGCGACGGTGGCGGACGACCTTCGGCTGTTGATCGACCACCTCGGCTGGGACCGACCTGCCGTTGCCGGCCAGTCGTGGGGTGGCAATGTCGTGCTGGAGTTGGCGTGGGCCCATCCGGAGGCGGTCTCGATGATCGCCTGCGTCGACGGCGGATTCATCGACCTTGCCAGCCGCTTTCCCGACTGGGACGACGCGGCGGAAGCACTTGCGCCACCCCGTCTGGCCGGGACACCGCTCGCCGACATCCAACGATGGGTGGCAGCCAGCGCCGCTGACTGGCCCGAGAGCGGCAGAGCCGGAACTCTCGCCAACTTCGAGGTGCGCGACGACGCGACGATTGCTCCGTGGCTCACGTTCGAACGCCACCTCACCGTGCTCCACGGATTGTGGGAACATCAACCGTCGAGCCGCTACCCGACTGTGCAGGTACCGACGCTCTTGATCGGCGCCGACACGGGCGACGTGGCCTGGAGCCACTCGAAGCACGACGCGGTCGACGCTGCACTCGAAGCCTTGCCAGTCGGCCGAGCCGTCTGGTTCAGCCCGGCCCACCACGACGTCCACGCCCAACAACCCGAAGCGGTCGGCGACCTCTTGCACGGCGCCACCACGAGCACCGGCATCTTCGCTGAACCACCGACGGAGGAACCACGATGACCACACCTCGCATCCTCGCCATCATGGGATCCGGCGAGACCGCGCCGACCATGAAGGGCCCGCACCGTCGCATCTTCGACCGACTCGGACCCGACGTCGACGCCGTCTTGCTCGACACCCCGTTCGGCTTCCAGGAGAACGCACCGATCTTGGCCACCAAGGCCATCGAGTACTTCGGCGACGCCATCGGACGTGAGGTCGTTGCCGCCGGACTCACCCGGACCGACGGAGACGACACGGTGGCCGTCGAGCGTGGGATCGCCCGAGTCCGCAACGCCGACTGGCTGTTCGCCGGGCCCGGAAGCCCGACGTACGCCCTGGAGCAGTGGACCGACACCGCCGTCCCCGACGCGATCACCGAGAAGCTGCGGACCGGAGGCGCCGTGGTGTTCTCGTCGGCGGCAGCGCTCACACTCGGCGCGGCGACGGTTCCGGTGTACGAGATCTACAAGGTGGGGAGCGCGCCGCACTGGCTCGACGGCCTGGACGTCTTGTCGGAAATCGGGCTCAACGTCGCCGTGATCCCGCACTACGACAACGCCGAAGGCGGCAATCACGACACGCACTTCTGCTATCTCGGCGAGCGGCGCCTGTCGATGCTCGAGCCGTTGCTGCCTCCAGGAGCGTTCGTCCTCGGCATCGACGAGCACACGGGCGTGGTGATGGACCTCGACGCCGACACCGCGGAGATCGTGGGCAAGGGCGGCGTCACGTTGCGCCGCGACGGGGTGTCGGTCCGCATCGAGGCCGGCCAGACGGTTCCGATCGACACGCTCCGCGCCGGACCCTCCGGAACCGGTGCCATCAGTTCGAGCACATCGGCGCCCGACCTCGGAACGATCCCGGACCACGCCGTAGGCGGCATCGAGGGCGCAGACGCAGCCAGCGCAGACCCGAGTACGTCACTCGCCGCCGCCTCGAAGGCCCACGAAGCCGCGTTCACCACGGCCCTCGCCGAACGCGACGCCGATCGCGCCGTGGCCGCCATCCTCGAACTCGAAACCGCGATCGTCGAATGGTCCCGTGACACGTTGCAATCCGACGACGTCGACCGGGCCCGAGCCGCACTGCGATCGATGGTGGTACGCCTCGGCGAGGCGGCCACCGGTGGGCTTCGCGACGAACGCGACGTGCTCGGGCCCGTCGTCGAGGCCGCACTGGCCGCCCGTGTCGTCGCCCGAACCGAGAAGGCCTTCGCTGTGTCGGATGCGATCCGCGACGAACTGATTTCTGCAGGTATCGAGGTTCGAGACACCCCCGATGGGGCAGAGTGGTTGGTGAGCCCCGACTGAATCGGCGATCACACCATGACCGAACCAGCCCCATCATCCCCCATCGCCGCACCTGTGCCGTCTGCGACCGCGATCCGTTTGCAGAACGTCACCAAACACTTCGACGGTGCGTCGGGAGCCGCAGTCGACGATCTCTCGCTGGACATCGAGCGCGGCTCGATCATGGCACTGCTCGGACCGTCCGGCTGCGGCAAGACCACCACGTTGCGGATGATCAACCGCCTGATCGAGCCCAGTGGCGGCACCATCGAGATCGAGGGAACCGACGTGATGGGCCAGTCAGCTCAGGAGTTGCGGCGAGGCATCGGCTACGTCATCCAGCAGGTCGGGCTCTTCCCCCACCGAACGATCGCCAGCAACATCGCGACGGTCCCGACCATGCTCGGGTGGGACAAGCCGGACATCGCAGAACGTGTGGAGGAACTCACCACGTTGGTCGGCCTCGATCACGAACTGCTCACCCGCTACCCCGACGAACTCTCCGGAGGACAGCAACAACGCGTCGGGGTTGCCCGAGCACTCGCAGCCGATCCCCCGGTGTTGCTGATGGACGAACCGTTCGGCGCCGTCGATCCCATCGTACGGATGCGTCTGCAGAACGAACTGCTCGACCTTCAGTCGAAGGTCAGCAAGACCATCGTGTTGGTCACCCACGATGTCGATGAGGCGTTGCGGGTGGCCGACCGCATTGCGCTGATGAACGTCGGCGGCGTGATCGAGCAACTCTCGACGCCGGACGAACTGATGCGCGCGCCGGCCAACGACTTCGTTCGGAGTTTCGTGGGCGAGGACCGTGGCCTGCGACGTCTCGCACTCAACACCGTCTCCGCGCTCCGATTCCATCAGGGGCCGGTCGTCGACGTCGAGGCGACGTACGACGAGGCCGAACGAGTCGTCGCCGTGGAAGGCACCGAGTGGCTCGGCATCACCATCGACGACCGCTTCGCAGGCTGGAGCAGAATCGACGACGTACGCAGCGCACGATCCGAGGGTGTACCCCTGTCGGACGTCGAGCGTTTCGACCCGATTTCGCAGGTGGAACCCTCGAGCACCCTTCGCGCCGCCATGGAACTGATCATGTCGTCGAACTCGTCCGTTGCCGTCGTCAACGACAACGGAGGCTTTGGCGGTGTCGTCACCCTCGAGGACATCCGCCGAGCCCTTGCGAATCCCGCCACCGAGACCGCTGACGGCTGGGTCTGAGGCGACGAGACCGATGACCTCGGGTCGACGTGGTTCCTCCCTTCTCGCCGAGGCCACCAATCCGATCATCCGTTGGGAGTGGGTGGTCGAAGAATGGGATCAGATCTGGTCCGCGATCGTCGAGCACATGATCCTCACGATGCTGGCCATGGCGCTGGGTCTGGTGGTGTCGTTCGTGCTGGCCGCCATCGCGCTGCGCTTCCGATGGACGATGACGCCGATCACCGCCAGCACCAGCCTGCTCTACACACTGCCGAGCGTGGCGTTGTTCGCCTTGCTCGCGCCGGTGTTCGGCAACCTCTCGCGCTGGACCGCGGTGCTGCCGTTGGCCGCCTACACGCTGCTGATCCTGGTCAACAACATCGTCGCCGGCTTCCAAGCGGTACCGGCATCGGTTCGCGACTCGGCTGACGGCATGGGCATGAGCCCGGCCCGGCGGGTGTGGACGGTGGACCTGCCCCTCGCAGTTCCGTACATCGTGACCGGTATCCGCATCGCCACGGTCTCGACGGTCGGCTTGGTGACGGTTGCCGCCATCATCGGCCAGGGTGGCCTCGGGCGGCTGATCTTCAGCGGTCTTCGACGCGCGTTCTGGACGCCGATGACCGTTGGTGCATCGCTGTCGATCATCCTCGCGTTGGTCCTGGACGCGATCATCCTGCTGATCGGACTGTGGTTGGCACCATGGCAACGGCGACGCAAGGCAGGCTCGCGATGATCGCCTCCGCAGCCACCCCGATCGACGCGCTCGTCGATGCCCGACGCAGATCTGACTGCGCAGACTGCAGTACCGCGAGACATCGGCTTCTTCGACTGGTTGTTCGACACCGACACCTGGACCGGGAGCGCGGGCATCCTGACCTCGCTGGTGGACACCGTCGTGTTGTGCTCGGTCGTCATCGTCGTGGCCGTGCTGGTCTCGGTACCGACCGCGTCGATCCTCGCCCACTTCCGCCGCGCAGAGGTGTCGAGCACCTGGCTGGTCAGCATCAGCCGAGCGATCCCGACCTTCGCGATCGCAGCTCTGCTGGTTCCCTGGTCGCTCGAACGTGGCTGGGGCTTCGAGCCCTGGCCGATCTTCATTGCGTTGCTGTTGCTGGCCCTGGTCCCGATCTACCTGATCACGTACACGGCGATTCGGCAGCTGCCCGACGGCCCGGTCGACGCGGCGCGTGCACTCGGCTACAGCGAACGTTCGATCCTGACCAAGATCGAAATGGCGTTGGCCTCGTCGCTGATCTTCAGTGGCATCCGCGTCGCTGCCATCCAGGTGGTTGCAACCGAGCCGATCCGGGCATTCCTCGGCGGAGACGGTTTGGGACGCTATGTTCGAGATGGATTCGGACAGAACAACAACACCCTCGTCGTCGGTGGGATCGTTCTCATCGGTGGCCTGGCCGCTCTGACCGGATTGGCATTCGTGGCGCTGGAACGACTCGTGCTGCCGAACGGCATCCGCCGACTTGCTCGACAACAAGGAGAAACATCACCATGACCACATCCACTACTCGACGTCGTGTCGTGCGCCTCATGGCGCCGCTCGCGGTCCTCGGTCTCGTCACCGCTGCCTGCGGAAGCGACGACGATTCGAGCGACGCCGAACCCGCGACCACCGAGGCCGAGACAGAGACCACCGAGGCCGAGTCGACCGCGACCACCGCGGCCGACGACACGAGCGACATGGAGGACGGGCCGACGATTCAGATCCGCGGCCAGGACTTCAGCGAGGCGATCACCATCGCAGAGGTCTACGGCCAGTATC
Source organism: Ilumatobacteraceae bacterium (assembly GCA_963793335.1). Lineage (GTDB taxonomy): Bacteria > Actinomycetota > Acidimicrobiia > Acidimicrobiales > Ilumatobacteraceae > Sva-07. Next base: position 197,466 of record CAWBZS010000009.1, read on the forward strand.
TCGAGGCGAACGGATTTCCGGTGGAGATCCTCACGCCTGCCGGTTTCCGCACCGAGGCCCTCGACGGCCTCCAGAACGGTGACTTCAACCTGATCGTCGACTACATCGGCGGCACGCAGGCAGCGGTTGCTCCCGATGCCGAGGCGTCCGCCGACGCCGACGTGATCGTCACCAACATCACCGAGCCGCTCAGCGCACTCGGTGCCACGTTGCTCGACTACGCCCCCGCCGTCGACGGCGATGCGTTCGTGGTCCGCGGCGATTCCGAAGCCACGACGATCTCCGATGTGGCCGGTCTCGACTACGTGCTCGGCGGATCGTCGCAGTGCCCGGAGCGCCCGCAGTGCCTGATCGGTCTCGAGGACCCGGAGATCTACGGGATCACGTTTGCCGACTTCATCACCCTCGAGTTCGGTCCGCTCCTCGGCGAGGCGCTGGCCAACAACGAGGTCGACGGCGTCATCTGGAACTCCACTGCTCCGCAGATCACCGAGCAGGGCTTCAAGGTGCTCGAAGACGACCAGGGCCTCTTCCCGGCACAGAACATCGCTCCGATCATCTCCACCGAGGTACTCGAGGCCTACGGCGACGCGCTCGCCACCGCGATCAACGAGCTCAGCGCAGCGATCACCACCGACGATCTGCTGGCATGGAACACCGAGACCGACATCGAGTTCCGCGAATCCGACGAGGTCGCCACCGAGTGGCTGGAAGCGAACGGCCTCATCTGATCACGCCAGGGGTCAGACCCCAGGCGTGATCCGAATACTCGTGACCACACGGGTCAGACTCGTGTGGTCCCACCCAGGAGGAAGGCTTTGACGTTGTCGCCGATGGCCGCAACGTCGTAGCCACCCTCCTGCAAGACAACCGTCGGCAGGGCGAGCTGGGCAACCAGCTCGCCCTGTTCGCGGAACCCCTCGGTGGTCACTGCGAGATCCGAGATCGGATCGTTGTGGAACGTGTCGACACCGAGTGACACGATCACGACTTCCGACCCGAACGCCCCGATCGCTTCGCACGCCATCGAGAGCGCTCTGGCGTAGGCCACATCGTCGGTCCCGGCAGGCAGCGGCACGTTGAGGTTGGCCCCGACACCGCGCCCCGCACCAGTCTCGTCACCGAAGCCCGAGATGTAGGGATAGGCACGCTCGGGGTCGCCGTGCAGTGAGACGTACTGCACATCGTCGCGGCCGTAGAAGATCTGCTGGGTGCCGTTGCCGTGGTGGTAGTCCACGTCGAGCACGGTCACCTTCGAGCCGGTGGTGGACGCGATGTGATGAGCTGCGATGGCGGCGTTGTTGAAGAAGCAGTAGCCGCCGTAGAGCGCCGCGGGAGCGTGATGCCCGGGCGGGCGGCAGAGCCCGTACACCGAGCGCTCGCCGCCGAGCACCAGCACCGACGCCGTCAGCGCGACGTCGACCGCCGAACGTGCGGCATCGAAGGTGCCATCGGTGATCGGTGTCGTCGTCTCGAAGCACCATCGCCCCAACTCGTGGTCGATGAGCGCTCGTTCCGGAAAGCCGCCCATCCCGTCGAGCAACCCGGGCATCGCGAAGACATCGGGCACCACGTCGTGCGTTCCGGGGTGACGAACCTGGTAGTCAGCCCAGGCTCGCTCGATGAACTCGACCAGGCCCGGGTCGTGGATCGCTGCGATCGGGTCGGTCCCCAACCGCTCAGGCTCGTCGATCTCGAACCGGTTGTCGGCCGCCAACGCATCGCGGATCGCGTCGGCACGACCGGGGTGCTCGAACGGCGGTTGCAGACCGGACGACTCGATCTCGGCGATCGGGGCATGCCCGCGATGCCGGTCCGATGCGATCACCCGCATGATCAGCAGACACCAGCGCGCCGGAGCGCGTCGGTGCGCAGCGGCTCGACGAGCACTGACGCCAGGGCGAGTTCGAGCGCGATCTCAGCGTTCGACAGGTGCAGGTCCCAGTCGATCGTGCCCTGAGCCCACCGCTCGAGACCGCGCATCCAACTGACGAACATGTGCCAGGCCAAGCGGTCGGTGTCGCAGCGGACGACGAACAGCGCCGCGGCCTGCGCCTTCGCGAGGTCGGCCTCGATCGCGGCCACGATGCGCTCGCCCACCGCCCCCATCCGGGGCGAGTCGGGGACCGACCGGAGCGTGGCCAGTACGGGCCGCCACACGTGGCGGCGGGCATCGATGGTCTGATGAAGTGCCGCCATCAGCACGCGTGTCGAGTCGATCGGGTCGGCCGCCGGCTGCTCGTCGAGTTCGAACTCCAACTCGTCGAGGCCGTTGCTGACGAACGCAACAAGGACCCCGTCGCGATCGGTGAACTGGTTGTAGAGCGTGGCGACCGCAACCCCGGCTCGCTCGGCGAGCTTGCGCATCGTGAGACCGTCGAGGCTGTCCTCCGCGATGATCTCCCCGACGGCGTGCAGGATCTCCGAACGAGTGCGCTGCTGCCTCGACTCCCATCCCAGACTCATGGTCGGCCAATACTACGACGTCGAGCGACCGCTCGTGGTTTGACGTCGGCGAGGTGACGTGGTCTGATCGCCGCATGACCCGACTCGGCTACCAGATTCCCAACTTCACCTACCCCGGCGTCGGCCCTGCTGACCTCTTCGATGCCGTTGCCTACCAGGCGAAAGAAGCCGACATCTCCGGTTTCGACACGGTGCTGGTGATGGACCACTTCTACCAGCTCCCGATGCTGGGCGAACCCGACCAGTACATGCTCGAGTGTTACTCGCTGCTCTCAGCACTCGCACGCGAGACGAAGCATGTTCGCCTGAGCGCACTCGTCACCGGCAACACCTACCGGAACCCTGCCGTGCTTGCGAAGACCGTCACGACGCTCGACATCGTGTCGGAAGGACGCGCCCAGCTGGGCATCGGTGCGGGTTGGTTCGAGCTCGAACACGAAGCGTTCGGCATCGAATTCGGCACGTTCACCGACCGCTTCGAGAAGCTCGAGGAGGCACTTCAGATCGTGGTCCCGATGCTCCGAGGCGAGCGCCCAACGCTCGACGGCCAGCGATACTCGGTCGACGACGCCATCAACGAGCCACCGGTGGTCAACCGAATTCCGGTGATGATCGGCGGCGGCGGCGAACGCAAGACACTGCGGATGGTCGCGCAGTACGCCGACGAGTCGAACCTGATCTGCGCGCCCGGCCGACCTGCAACGCAAGCTCGACGCACTCGCCGAGCACTGCGAACGTCTCGGTCGAGACCGGTCCGAGATCACGGTGTCGTGGCAGAAGACCGCATGCATCGCGCCGACGCGGCACGAAGCGATGGCCGACCTCGTCGCCTACTTCGAGCGCCGAGGCGTCGACCTGGCCTCGATGCCCGACGATGACCGGGACGCGATGCTCGCCAACTTCATCTGGGGTGATCCGTCCGGCGTGGCCGAGCAATTCGCTGCGCAGCTGCAGCCGGGCATCGACGGATTCACCATCAACATGCCGGCAAACGGCCACGTCGAGGGCCGGGTGGAGCTGCTCGGCGAGGCCCTCGCCCCACTGATCCGCTGATGTAACGTTTGGTGTCTGACACCAAACGTTACGGACACCAAACGTTACGTGAGCAGTGCGAGTTCCTCGTTGAGGTACTCGTCGCGGCACTTGGCCCGCTGCAGCTTGCCGCTCGAGGTCTTCGGCAGCGTTCCGGGCGTCACCAGCATCACGTCCCGGGGCGGGAGCCCGCACACTTCCAGCGTGCGATGGTGAATGCTCTCGCGGATCTCGTCGAGCCCGCCAGAGGTGTCGCTGACGCGCACCTCCGCCACCACCACGACGCTCTCCTTGCCCTTGTAGCCCTCCATGCCGAACGCGATCACGTTGCCGGCGCGCACGCCGTCGAGTGGCCCGACCGAGCGCTCGATGTCCTCGGGGAACACGTTGCGGCCGCCGACGATGATCACGTCCTTGATCCGTCCGCACAGCACCAACTCGCCGTCGAGCACGTACGCGAGGTCTCCCGTGCACAACCACCCATCGTGGAACAGCGCGGCCGTCGCGTCGGGACGCTTGTAGTAGCCGGGGGTGACCGACGTGCCCCGCAGCAGGAGTTCGCCCACATGACGTTCGGGAACCTCCTCGTACGTCTCGGGATCGACCACCTTCATCTCGAGACCGGGGACGGGCGCGCCGAGCAGCGGCAAGCGGCGAGCGGCGAAGCTGAGTTCGTCTGGGTCGGCGATCTCGACCGGTTTCGCGACTCGCTGCGTCTCGAGCACGATGCGGTCGACGGTGTCGGTGCGCAACCCGCGCCCTCGCGGCGGGAACGTCCCACCGATCGCGACTTCTGCCATGCCGAACGCCGGGAACACGCCGCCGGCGGTGAACCCGAATCGGCCCGCTTCGGCCACGAACGCCTCGACAGCGTTCGGGTCGACCGGCTCGGCGCCGGAGAGCGCCACCGTGAGCGGCGACAGGTCGAGGCCCTCCATGCGTTTGAGCGCTCGGGTGGCGAGCACCCAGGAGAAGTTCGGGCCGGCGGTGGCCGTGGCGCCGTAGTCGGACAGCCACTGCATCCAGTTGCCCGGATGCGCCAGAAAGTCCTGTGGTGCTGCCTGCACCAGGTCGACACCCTTGGTCATCGGCAACGTGAGGAAGCCGACGAGGCCCATGTCGTGGTACAGGGGAAGCCAGGAGACCATCACGTCCGCAGCGGTGAGCTGCGCGGCCTCGGCGCACGCATCGATGTTGGCGCTGAGCACCCGATCGGGGATCATGACGCCCTTGGGTTCGCTGGTCGATCCACTGGTGTACTGCAGGATCACCAGTCGCTCCGGGTCATGGGGCGGGATCTCGAGCGCGTCGCCCGACGGCATGTTCGGTGCGCCCGGCATCACCGACTTCATCGGCAGCAGTGGAGGGTCCCCTTCAGCCGACACGTAGAAGTCGGCGAGGAGATCGTCGATCAACACCAACTTGGCGTCACCGTGGCGGATACGACCGCGGGTGCTGTCGATGAACACCTCGAGCGATCCCATGCGCATCGGGAGCGGAAGCACCATCGAGGCGAGGCCAGCCATCCAGCATCCGCGGATGATCGTCATCAGCTCGCGGCTGGTGGGCCCGAGGATCGCGACGTGGTCGCCGGGAACGAGACCGCGGGCCTGCAGCGCGGCAGCAACCGCGCGAGCGTCGTCGTGGAGTTCCCTCCAGCTGACGGTGAACGGACCGGAATCGGTGGTCATCGACGACCCGACGAAGGTGACCCCGGTTCCGGAGTCGGCAGCTTCCTCGAGCCGATCGATGGTCGACAGCGATGTGGTTCCGCTCATTCGGACCAGGCTAGTTGGCCACCGCCGCGACACCCGGCAACCACCCGGGAGAGCGCAGCGACACGGTGGCTACTGCTCGCTGCTACCCAGGCGGTCGGGAAGGTAGGTGGTTCGCCCTCCGCGCACTTTCACCTCGACCGGGTCGCACGCGTGGCAGCCGTACTCGACATGGATCCCCTGGATCGACATCTGGCTGCCTCGAGACTTCTCGAGGATCACCTGCGGGCCGGTGGTAGAGGTCATCGCCGCCGCACGTCGGGCACCGTGGCCGAGGGTCACGGGTCCACTCGATCCTGCACGCTGCGCAGGCGAGGCGGATCTGGCCGTCGTCGAGCGGTGAGCCGGTGAGATCGTCGTCGGTGCCGCACGTCGGACACACGATCTCGAGGGCCATCGCTCCACCCTAGGAGATGATCCCGAACGCGACGAGGGGACGGGCAGCCGCAGCCACCCGTCCCCTCGATGCGGTGAGACAACACGGGTCAGACCCGCGATGTCCCGGTGATCAGAGCAGACCCTGCTCGGTGAGGTAGGCCTCTGCCACGTCGCGGGCGTCTTCGCCGTCGACGCTCACCTGGCGCTGGAGCTCGGCCGATGTGGCGTTGTCCAGGCCGCCGAGGATGGTGTCGGCAAGCGCCTCGAACTCCTCGGGGTACTGCTGGTACACGCTGTCGAGCATCGTCATCGACACGTTGTAGAGGATGTGCACACCCGGGTCGTCGACCAGGACGAGCTCGAGCGCCGGGATGCGACCGTCGGTGGTGAAGACCAGGCCGAAGGTGCAGTTGCCGCTGGCGGTCTCGTCGTAGATCACGCCGACCTCCAGGATTTCATCCTGACCGTCGGGGATCGTGAGGCCAGTGGCCTCCTCGACCAGCACGAGACCGTCTTCACGGTTCGGGTACTCCGTGTCCATGCACACGGTGGCGTCAGCGTTGTCGTTGACGTACTCCATCATGCCCTGCAGGTCGAGACCGGCAGCCGGTGAATCCGGAGCGGTGGCGAAACCGTAGGTGTTGTTGAACGGCGCAACGCCGACCCAACGGACGTCGTTCGCGGCGAGATCCTCGACGCAGACGCCGTTGGTCAGCTCGACCGGGTCGAAGCTGGGCTCCGGCAGAGCGAGGTGATTGGTCCAGCCAGTGCCGTTGTACTCGAAGTACGTGTCGATCTGGCCCGACGTCATCGCATCGCGGTTGACGACGGTGCCGCCGAGGTTGACCGAGTCGGTGACGTTGGCGCCGCCGGCTTCGAGGGCCACGATGGCGAGGTAGCCGAGCACGAACTGCTCGGTGAAGTCCTTCGAGCCGACGTTGATGTCGAGGCCGCTGAAGTCGAGATCGGTCAGTGAGGCGACCGAGTCGTCCTCGTCGTTGGCGGTCTCGCACTCGGCGGACGCCGTGTCGCCGCCACCGGCGTCGGTGCCGTCGGTGGTCGCTTCGGTGGTGTCGGTGTCGCCGGCGTCGCTGCTGTCATCGTCACTACCGCACGCGGCGGCGACGAACGACAGGGCGGCGACTGCAGCGACGAGCCGCATCGGTTTGCTGGTGATTCTCATTGCAGGATTCTCCTTGTTGGTGTTCACGAGGTGTTCGGTGTTCAGGTGTGTTGGTGTTCGATCGAGGACGCGCCGAAGCAGCGTTCGCGTGGAAACGAATCAGAGACCTCTTGGCCGGAGCGTCTTCTCGATCAGCGCGGCGATCCAATCGACCGACAGCGCAACGAGCGCGGTCATGACCGCACCAGTGATCAGCACCAGGTCTCTGCTGAGCTTCAACCCGGCGCTGATGGTGATTCCCAACCCTCCCCCACCGATGAGGTAGGCGAGTGCAGCCATGCCGACCGTGATCACGAGCGCAGTGCGGACACCGGCGAGGATCACAGGGATGGCCAAGGGGAGCTCGATCTGTCGAAGCGCCTGGCGCTTGGTGAGGCCCATGCCTCGACCGGCTTCGATCACGTTCTTGTCGACCTGCTCGAGGCCGACCATCGTGTTGCGCAGGACCGGCAGCAGCGTGAACAGCGACAGCGCCCAGATGGTGGTCCACGGCCCGCGTCCGAGCCAGGCAAAGGCCAGCACGAGCAGGCCGAACGCAGGAATGGCTTGCCCCGAGGTGGCGATCGCGAGGATCGGCGATCCCACGCGCTTGTACTTGGGTCGGGTGAGCAGAATGCCGAGCGGCACGGCCATCACGATGGTGAACAGCGTCGCCCACAGGGTGATCGACAGGTGTTGCTCGAGCTGCGGTTTCAGATTTGCGTTCCAGTCGAGGGCACGCTCGTCCTGGAAGATCTTGTCGGCACTCTGGACGTAGGAGTACAGCGCGATGGCACCGATGATCACGATGATCGGAGTGATGAACAGTCCGGCGTTCGTCTTGATCAGCCGCACCCCGGGTGGCAGCTGATAGCCGGACTTGACCTCCAACTCGTCGTTGGGAGCGGCGGCGTGGATCTCGTCGACCGCGGCGACCGCGGTGGGGACATCGTCGAGCTGAGATGTCATCAGTGGCCCGCCCCCGATCCGTTCGATGCGCTCAGGGCCGCTTCCTGCACAGCGAGTTCCTCGTAGTGCTTCTTGGCCTGGTTGCGAAGGCGCTTGAGGACGTCGGCGAGCACTGCGATGTCGAGGATGCCCTGGCATCGGCCCTTGCCGTCGACGACGACGGCCTGTCCGGCGTTCGACAGCAGCATCTCCTCCAATGCATCGTGCAGCGTCGCATTCGGGTCGACCGTGGCCATCACGACTGCGCCGGCCTGCGACAGCGGGGTCGCCGCGTCGGCGAGATGCTGGTCGTTCACCCAGCGGACCGGACGTTGCTCACTGTCGAGAACAAGCATCCACTTCTCAGGCGATGCGTCGTAGAGGCGTTGCGCCTCGGCCCGGTCGGTGTCGGCGCTCACGATCGGCCACGAGTCGGCGAGTTGCAGGTCGCGAACACGTTCGAAGTTCAGGCCCTTGAGCGTGGAACCCGACCCGATGAAGTCGCTGACGAAATCGTCGACCGGGTAGGCGAGGATGCGCTCGGGGGTGTCGAACTGGCGGATCACCGACTGCTCACCGAGGATGGCGATGCGGTCACCCATCTTGATCGCTTCGTCGATGTCGTGAGTGACGAACACGATGGTCTTCTTCAACTCGCCCTGGAGGCGCAAGAACTCGTTCTGCAAGCGGTCTCGGGTGATGGGGTCGATGGCGCCGAACGGCTCGTCCATCAGCAGCACGTCGGGATCGCCGCCAAGGGCGCGGGCCACACCCACGCGCTGGGCCTGGCCACCGGAGAGCTCCTTCGGGTAGCGGTCGCGGTACTGATTGGGGTCGAGACCGGTGATCTCGAGCAGTTCGTCGACACGTGCGGCGGTCTTGGCCTTGTCCCAGCCGAGCAGCTTGGGCACGGTGGCGATGTTCTGCGCGATCGTCTGGTGCGGGAAGAGACCGATCTGCTGGATCACGTAGCCGATCTGACGGCGCAACTGGTCTGCATTGACCGTCGTGACGTCCTCGCCGTCGAAGATGATCCGACCCGACGTGGGCTCGATCATCCGGTTGATGAGGCGCAGCGTGGTGCTCTTGCCACAGCCCGACGGCCCGACGAGCACGAGGATCTCTCCCTTGGGAATGCTCAGGTCGAGGTCGGCAACCGCGGGGATGTCCGAGCCGGGGTAGACCTTGCCGACGCCCTGGAGGTGGATCATCGGTGCCGGAGCGTCGTCGTCCAACGCTGCGGTGGCCTGGGGCGAGTAGCTGCTGGTGTTGTCGGTGACGCTCATGAGCGGAGTCCTTTCGACGTCGTGAATCGACGGAGGAGGGTGAAGAAGAGGTCGGCGACGAGCGCCAGTGCGATGGTGAAGACCACGCCGGTCCACATGCGTTCGACGGAGGTGAGGTCGGGGTACCGCTGCAGGCCATCGTTGACGTATCGGCCGAGACCGGTGCCACCGACGAGCGGAGCGATTGCCGCAATACCGATGTTGAGCAACGTGGCGACTCGGATACCGGTCAAAATGATCGGCCAGGCCAGAGGGAGCTCGATCTTGAGCAGCCGCTGTGTGGCATTGAGCCCCATCCCCTTCGCAGACTCGATCACCGCACGGTCCACATCTTCGAGGCCGATGATGGTGTTGCGCAGAATCGGCAGGATCGAATACATCGCGAGTGCGATGATCGGGCCGCGGTCACCGATGCCGATCGCCGGGATCGAGATGAAGATGGCGAACAGCGCCAGCGACGGGATCGTCAACATGATCGAGGCGACTCCGAGGATCAGGCCCCGCAGCGCACGGACCCGGTGGACGAGCACACCGAGCACGACCGAGATGACGACGGCGAAGAACATCGACACCGCAACGAGTTGCACATGTTCGACGACACGTTCGAAGATCGGCGACCAGCCCTCGGCGTCGGTCATCCACGTCCACCAGCTGGAATAGGCGTCGGGATTGAACACGAGCGCAGGCAACTCCCCGATGCCCGTGAAGAGCACGTCGAAGCCCTCGGCGACGTCGTTGTTGGCCGCGGTGTCGGCGATGAACAGCCACCACCCGAGCACGAGCAGGAACAACGCAACCGCGATGCCCCGCGCCGAGATGCGCTTGTGCGGCCGGAACCCCGTGGGCTCCGGGGTGGTCGGGGCCGACAACCGATCGAGGACATCGCTCATGGTGCGGCAAACCCCTTCTGCTCAGGCGCCGACAGTATCCATGTGGTGTGCGATGTCGTTTGTCGGATGTCTTCCTCTCGCGGCCGTCTCGGGGGCCAATCTTCGCTGGAACGGGCGCGTGCGTCTGCCGACGACCTCGTTGATGCGTTGAAACGACCTTAGCGCGAGACAGCGCGAAGGGCACTCATCCTGCTGCCGACGACTCGAGTCGGTACGTCAGAGGCAGGAGCGGATGGCGTCAGAGGCAGGAGCGGATGGCGTCGTTGAGCGCGACCGTTCGGGGATCGCCGGCGATGCCACCCGCCATCTGATTCATCACGTAGCCGTAGCCCACCGCTGCGTCCGGGTCGGCATAGCCGAGCGAACCACCGGCACCGGCATGACCGAACGAGGTGGCCGACAGCATCGGTGTGAGTTCGCCGTCGAGCATGAAGCCCATGCCGAAACGGCTGGGGACCACGAGGCAGGCGTCGGGCCCGTTGACCGCTTCGGCACGCACGGTCCTCATCGTCGCGTCGTCGATGAGGCGCACGCCATCGACCACACCCACCGTTGCTGCGTACATCCGTGCCAAGCTGCGGGCGGTCGTGATCCCATTGGCCGCCGGCATCTCCGTGGCGTGCACCGCTCGACTGTTGAACGCATCGGCCGGTCCGGCCAACATCACGCCACTCATGAAGAGTGCGTTGAATCCCATCGTGCCGGGCCCCGCGATCTGCATCATCATGGCGAGCGCTTCGGGATCGGTCGGCGGCGGTGCGGCTTCGAGTCGGCTGACGCGAGGCTCCTCGCTCTCGGGAAGACCGATCCAGAAGTCGAGTCCGAGCGGACCTGCGATCTCCTCGGCGAAATACTGACCGATGCGACGACCGTCGACGCGGCGAACCAGCTCACCGGCAAGCCACCCGTAGGTGACGGCGTGATACCCGTGCTTCGTCCCGGGGTCCCACACCGGCGCCTGCTCGCCGAGTGCTTCCACCACCGGCGTGACCGCCATCAGATCGTCGAAGCTGAGCTGGGCAGTGGCGTAGGGAAGCCCTGCTTGATGACTCATCATCTGCCCCACCGTGATGGACGCTTTGCCATTGGCGGCGAACTCCGGCCAGTAGGTGGCAACCGGCTCGTCGTACGACACCAATCCGGCCTCCGCCAGGCGACCGACGCAGATGGCAGCTGCACCCTTGGTGGTCGAGTACACGAGCTGCAGCGTGTCCTCCGACCAGGCGCGGCCGGTCTGGCCGTCGGCCACGCCGCCCCAGATGTCGACCTTGGCCTGGCCATCGACATACAGCGAGAACGCTGCCCCCAATTCGCCGTGCTCCTCGAAGTTTCGGGCGAACGCATCTGCGACCGCTCCGTAGCCTTCGTCCACCGTGCCGTTGATCTGCGTCATTCCCGCAGACCGTAGTCAGCGGCCGGTTGCCTAGGCTGGTCGGCCGGTATGAGCCACGCCAACGACACCACTTCGACCGGCACCGATGTGCCGCCGCACCGATACTCAGCGGCCCTCGCGCAGGACATCGAGCTGCGCTGGCAGGACTGGTGGGACGAGCACCACACGTTCGAGACGCCCAACACAGCGGGTCCGCTCGCCGACGCCGACCTCGCAGCCGAGCGCGGCGAGAAGCTGTTCGTGCTCGACATGTTCCCGTACCCGTCGGGCAGCGGACTCCACGTCGGCCACCCGCTGGGCTTCATCGGCACCGACGTGTTCGCTCGCTTCAAGCGGATGACCGGCCACAACGTGTTGCACGCAATGGGCTTCGACGCGTTCGGTCTGCCCGCCGAGCAGTTCGCGGTCGAGACCGGCCAGCACCCGGCGATCACCACCGCCGAGAACGTCGCCACCTACCGACGCCAGCTGCGCCGGCTCGGTCTGGCACACGACCCCCGGCGCAGCGTGTCGACCACCGACCCGGAGTTCTACCGTTGGACGCAGTGGATCTTCAGCCAGGTGTTCAACGCCTGGTACGACCACGATCTCGATCGTGCACGTCCGATCGGCGAGCTGATCGCCGAGTTCGAGGCCGGCATCCGGCCAACTCCCGACGGCCGTGCGTGGCTCGAGCTGTCGGCGATCGAGCAGGGAGAGATCGTCGACGGCCGCCGCCTTGCCTACGTGAGCGAGGCCCCGGTCAACTGGTGCCCCGGACTGGGGACCGTGGTGGCCAACGAGGAGGTCACCGCCGACGGGCGCAGCGACCGCGGCAACTTCCCGGTGTTCAAGCGCAGCATGCGCCAGTGGATGATGCGGATCACCGCCTATGCCGATCGTTTGATCGACGATCTCGAACTGCTCGACTGGACCGACGCGATCAAGTCGATGCAACGCAACTGGATTGGCCGGAGCTTCGGCGCTGAGGTCCACTTCCCGTCTGCAGCTGGCGACATCACCGTGTTCACCACGCGACCCGACACGCTCTTCGGCGCGTCGTTCATGGTGCTCTCTCCCGAGCATCCGTTCGTCGACACGCTCACCGTCGCCGAGCAGACCGACGCCGTCGCGGCGTACCGCGAGCAGGCCGGCAAGAAGAAGGACTTCGAGCGCCAGGACGAGACCCGCGAGAAGACGGGCGTGTTCACCGGATCGTTCGCCACCAACCCGGTCAACGGCCAACAGATCCCGGTGTGGATCGCCGACTACGTCCTGATGGGCTACGGCACCGGGGCGATCATGGCGGTGCCGTGCGGCGACCAACGTGATTTCGAGTTCGCCCGGAAGTTCGACCTGCCGATCCCAGCCATCCAGCAACCACCCGCTTCGTGGTTCGAGGCGCAGGACATCGAGCCGACCCTCGACACCACCCAGTGGCCGGTCTGCTATGTCGGCGACGCACCGTACGTGCAGTCGGCGAACGAGTCGCTCGACCTCAACGGCGTCGACAACACCGCCGATGGCGTCACGACCATGAACACATGGCTCGAAGCGAACCATGCCGGCACTGCGACGATCAACTACAAGCTGCGCGACTGGCTGTTCAGCCGCCAGCGCTACTGGGGCGAGCCGTTCCCAGTCGTCTACGACGTCGACGGCCGGCCCCACACGCTGCCCGACGACATGTTGCCGGTGCTGCTGCCCGAGACCGAGTCGTTCTCGCCGCGGACGTTCGACGCCGACGACGAGTTCTCCAATCCCGAGAGCCCGCTCGATCGGCTCGGTGACTGGGTCGAGGTCGAGCTCGATCTGGGCGATGGGCCGCAGGTGTACCGACGCGACACCAACGTGATGCCGCAGTGGGCCGGGTCGTGCTGGTACGAGATGCGCTACCTCGACCCGACCAACGAGCAGCGCTTCGTCGACCGGGAGGTCGAGGAGTACTGGATGGGGCCGCGCACTGACGTGCGACCCGACCACCCGGGCGGTGTCGACCTGTACGTCGGTGGCGTCGAGCACGCCGTGCTGCACCTGCTGTACTCGCGGTTCTGGCACAAGGTGTTGTTCGATCTCGGCCATGTGAGCTCGAAGGAGCCGTATGCCCGCCTGTTCAACCAGGGCTACGTCCAAGCCGCCGCCTACAAGGACGAGCGTGAGATCTACGTCGACGCCACCGCCGTCGCGGGCGATGACAGAGTGGGCTTCACCCATGACGGCAAGCCGGTGACACGCGAGTGGGGCAAGATGGGCAAGAGCCTGAAGAACGCCGTCTCGCCCGACGACATGTACGAGCAGTACGGCGCCGACACGCTGCGCCTCTATGAGATGGCGACCGGCCCGCTCGATGCCTCACGACCGTGGGAGACCCGCGACGTGGTCGGCATGTATCGGTTCCTGCAGCGGCTGTGGCGCAACATGGTCGACGAGGACTCCGGCGAGTGCAACGTGGTCGACACGGCGGCCGACGACGACACCCGCAAGCTGCTGCACCGCACGATCGACACCGTTCGCACCGAGATGGACGCGCTGCGGTTCAACACTGCGATCGCGAAGCTGATCGAATTGAACAACGCCGTCACCAAGCTCGAGGCAACGCCGCGCGACGTCGCCGAACCGATGACCATCATGTTGGCGCCACTGGTTCCGCACATCGCCGAGGAACTCTGGCGGCTGCTCGGCCACGACGACACGATCACCTACGTCGACTTCCCCGTCGCCGACCCGACACTGCTCGTCGACGACACCATCGAGATTCCCGTCCAGGTCAACGGCAAGGTGAAGAGCCGGGTCGAGGTGGCGGCCGACGCCGACACGGCGACGATCGAGGCCGCCGCGTTGGCCGACGACAAGATCATGTCGATCGTCGATGGTCGCTCCCCCAAGAAGGTCATCGTCGTCCCCGGTCGCATGGTCAACGTCGTCCTCTGATCGGCAGCCGGTCGGCGCCTCTGCCGATCGATGGTCCATGGGACCAAAGGCCCTGTGACGTCAGGCACCACCGTGCGATGATGCTCCTGGGTCCGATGAGGTGCCCAACAGGGATCGAGGAGCCGATCCGGGAAGCCGGTTCGGCTGACTGATCCAAGCCCTTCCCCGCAACGGGATCGCACCTCACCGGGCCCGACCAACGCGTGTGGGGGCCGGTTCGGCGATGGCTGATCAGGCCAACATGCTCACCCAGTCGAGATCGGTTGCGGCTCGTGCTTGACGGGCCATCATCACGTTGGCGAGATCGCGTTCTCGTGGCACGTCGAGATCCATGCCGCGCGCCGCGACCGCCGGGTAGACGAGGCAGAAGAGCGAGGCGGCGCGATACTTCTGCCACATGTTGCCGAGATCCGATGCAGGGACACCGGCGGCCGCGAGGGCCGCGATCCAGCGATCGAACAACTCACGCTCGCGGGCTGCGTCGACGTCGAGACACGACCCGATGAAGTACGCCAGATCGTAGGCAGCCGACCCGACACCGACGAGTTGGAAGTCCATCAGGATCACCGCGCCGTCCGGTGTGAACATCATGTTGTCGGTGCGGTAGTCGCCGTGCAGCAGCGTCAACGGCCCCTCGCTCAACTCGCGGAGCAAGCCGTCGATCGCGACGCTGAAGTTGGGGCCCACCGGCTGCAGCGGCTCGGGTGGCACGCACCCCGTCGATGCGTTGAGCTTGGCCCATCCCTCGTCGAACAGGCCGGGGAGCATCGCTGGATAGATGGGATCGGACAGCGCGACCGCCAAGCCGGACTCACACGCGCCATCGGTGCGGTTCCACCAGTTGGCGTGCCACACGGCGAGATTGTCGATGCATGCCGCTGCGTCGGCGTCAGCGAGATGCGCAGTCTGGTCGAGCATGCGGTTGCCGGCCATGTCCTGCATGACGATCACGAATTCTGCACCGTCGTTCGACACCTCGCTGTAATGGCCAGCGGGCACCAACACCGGCATGTCGTCGGCGACCCGTTCAAAGAACGCCGCCTCCCGCGAGTACATCCGCAACACCGTGCTGGTGAATGCGGCGTTCGGATCGATTGCGGTCAGCTTGACCACCACCGTGTCGGGCACATCGGTACCGGTGAGATGGGCACGGTACACCGCACTGCTCACGCCGATACCCGCACCGATCTCGTGGATCTGGACGCCGGTGACATCCCACCCCAGATGCTCGACGAACCACGCTGCGGTCAGCTCACTCGGCGAACTCGGAATACTCATGTGCTCCCCCTCGGCGCCACCCCCTGCGACGCTGATCGCAGAAGCTAGCCGGACCTGCGGCCCCGACGTCACGTTTGGTGTCAGACACCAAACGTGACGCTGCCGCTTTCTGCCCGAGCCCTGCCCGTTGGACCCCATGGTGCATACTCGTTCGGTGCGGGCCGACCCGCGCACCGAGATGGAGGGGACCTCGATGAGCACCGAGCACGACACCACCAACGCCGCACCCGGCACCGGGCAGCCGCCGGTGACGGACTGGACCACCGACTACGACATTCTCGACACCGACTACGTCGCCGATCCGTATCCGGTGTGGGACGACCTGCGCGAGCAGTGCCCGATCGCCCATTCCGATCGCTGGGGCGGCTCCTGGCTCCCCACGACCTACGCCGACGTGCAGCGTTTCGCCCAGGATCACGACAACTTCTCGTCGAGCGACGTGGGCGTGCTGACCTTCACCGATGAGGAGCGACCGCCGCCACCGGTGGAGATCCCGCTGCCGCCGATCGACCAGGATCAGCCGGTCCACACCTGGACCCGACGACTGCTGCTGCCATGGTTCTCCCACAGCCGGGTGGCGCAGTACGAGCCGTACACGAAGGACCTGTGCAACGCGCTCATCGATGGCTTCATCGACAACGGCTCCGCTGACGCAGCCGGCGACTACGCCCGTCAGATCCCGGTCCGGGTGATCTCGCTGCTGTTGGGCGTGCCCGACGACATGGCCGACACGTTCACCGGTTGGGTGCAGGACTTCCTCGAGTTCGCGCACGACGAAGCTCGCGCTACCCACGGGCGCGACGCCATGGTCGTGTACCTGCTTGGACGACTCGAAGAGTGCCGGGCCGAGCCTGGCGACGACCTGATGTCCGATCTGCTGCAGGCCGAGGTCGACGGCGAGCGCGTCGACGATCTGATCGTGATGGGGATCGCGGCCCTCACCCTGATCGCCGGCGTCGACACGACGTGGTCCTCCATCGGCTCGGCCATGCTCCACCTGGCGACGCACCCCGACGACGTCGAGCGCCTGGTCACCGAACCCGAGATCATGCCGCTGGCGATCGAGGAACTGCTCCGTGCGTACTCACCGGTCACGATGGCCCGCATCGCCACCGACGACATCGAAGTCGAGGGCTGCCCGATCAAGGCGGGCGACAAGGTGCTGATGAACTTCCCCGGGGCCAACCGCGATCCCGCCGTGTTCGACCGTCCCGACGAGGTCATCCTCGACCGAGCGAAGAACCGCCACGTCGCGTTCGGCGCGGGGATCCACCGGTGTGCAGGATCGAATCTCGCGCGCATGGAACTCCGTGTGGCCATCGAGACCTGGATCGAGCGCATCCCCGACTTCCGCTTGGCCGACGACGCCGAGGTCACGTGGGCAGGAGGCCAGGTGCGCGGCCCCCGCCAGGTCCCCGTCACCTTCTGACGCCGGTTCCCCGATCCCTGGTTCCCCGAGCCCGGGTCTCCGGGAACCACGATCGTTCGCTCGAGGTTCGTTTCACATCGGCGGTCTGACACACTGTTCCAAACCACCGGTTCCGATCCCAAGGCAGGCTCATGAGCAACGACACCACCGCCCCGTCCACCAACGCTGGGCCGGTCACGCCCCCGGTCACCGACTGGGCAAGCGACTACGACATCTTCGATGCGGCCTACGTCGCCGATCCGTACCCGATCTGGGCGGAGCTGCGCGAGTCCTGCCCGATGGCCCACACCGACCGGTGGGGCGGTTCCTGGTTGCCGACGCGCTACGAGGACGTGTACGCCATTGCCCACGACATCGAGACGTTCCCGTCCGGAAACGGAATCAGCGTGGTACCGATGCTTCCCGTCGGCAACGAGAACGACGAGGGACACATTCCCGCCCCCGTGCTCACGTCCGGCGTGCCACCGATCAGCGCCGATCCCCCGCTGCACACGTGGACGCGCCGCTTGGTCTTGCCCACGATGTCGGCCAATCGCGTCGCCGAATACGAGGTGTTCACGCGTGAGCTGTGCGCCCGCCTGGTCGACGACATCGTCAACCGGGGTGGCGGTGACGCCGCATCGGAATACGCCCAGCAGATCCCTGTACGGGTGATCGGCCACATCCTCGGCGTTCCCGACGACATGGCCGCGACCTTCACCGAGTGGGTTCGGGACGTGCTCGAGTTCGCCCACGACCCAGAGCGACGCCGCCGCGGCATCGTCGGGATCATCGAGTACCTCGACGGCGCGATCTCCGAGCGTGAAGCCAACCCGACCGACGACTTCATCAGCGAACTGATCCAGTCGGAGCACGACGGCGAGCCGATCACACGCGACGTCGTCATGGGGATGTGCGCACTGCTGCTGATCGCCGGCATCGACACCACGTGGTCGTCGATCGGATCCACGATGTGGCATCTCGCCACGCACCCCGACGATCGCCACCGCCTGATCGACGAGCCCGAGCTGATGCCGACTGCGATCGAAGAGTTCCTCCGCGCCTACGCACCGGTCACGATGGCCCGTCGTCTCGTCGAGGATGTCGAGTACAAGGGCTGCCCGATCAAGGCCGAAGAGCGAGTCCTGATGAACTTCCCAGCGGCGAACCGCGACCCCGAGGTGTTCGAGAATCCCGACGACGTCATCCTCGATCGCCAACACAACCGCCACCTTGCCTTCGGCGCTGGAATCCATCGCTGCGCCGGCTCGAACCTCGCCCGTATGGAACTGCGGGTGGCCGTCGAGGAATGGCTCAAGCGGATCCCCGAGTTCGACGTCACCGACCCCGGGCTCGTCACGTGGGCCGGTGGCCAGGTTCGTGGACCGCGCTCGATCCCGGTCACGGTCGCCTGACTCCTCGATCACGTCCTGGCTGACCGCTCCGGTGGCCGGGATCAGACAGCGGGGCTGGCAGGTGCATCGGAGAAGTCGACCGAGGTGAGCCGGTAGCGGAAGAAGACCCCCTCGGCCCGTTGCGGGGTCGCCCAGTCCCAACCCACATCGCCCGACCCGGCGACACCGACCCCGTTCTCGGCGGCCAGCGTCGAGTCGACCGACCCACCGAAGGACTTGTAGCCGCCTGGAGTGACTGCGTCGCTCCATCGCTGCAGCTCGAGCGAGCGAAGCGCTCCCCCGTCGTCGACGTCGACCTCGACATCGACGCTGGTTCCACCGGCGTCGAGACTCACCACTGCCCGCCGATCGTCGATGCCACTCCATCGAGCACCCGACTGCGGCGCAAGCGCCTGCGGCAACCACACCACGGTTTCGGCTGCGAGCCGACCCTCGGCGCTCCGACGGACATCGGGACCCGAGCTCCGCACCACTGGAATCAGGCCGTGAAGTCGGAACTCCAATCGGGCGCCCGTGACGCCGAGCGCATCTGCACCGACGAACCGAAGCAGGCGCCCACCGACGACGGGCGCCCAGACAAAGCCCGTGCCGGCGCGCAGGATCTGTCGCGCCGAGAATGGGAGCCAGCGGCCGCCCAGTTTGATCTCCCCGGCCATCGACAACCGGACGACCGAGGACAACCCGACGCCGTCCGGCAGGACCCGGCGAAGGTACCGCTGCGCTGGCGCCGGGAGATCGGACAGGGTCGCGGGGTCGAATCGTGGTGGCGTGGTCGTCGTCGGGCTTGCGAGTTCTGCCCACGTCGCATCAGCGAACTCGACGTGGGTGCTGCCCGAGTTGGATCGGCGTGGTGCCATCGGCGTGCCTCCTCTGCGGTGGACGATGCGCTCGAGTCACCAGCCTCTCGCTCGGGCCGCCCCGATCACAGGGCCGAAGGCCCCGTCACCGCGCGATCGCCGCGGGTTGCGGACATCGCCGACCGGACGATGTCGGCGAGCGCGACGCCACCACCCGGCGACGCCCCGCCTGTGTACTGCGACACGCTTGGGCGACCCTCGTTCACGGGCGTGTCCTTCGGCCCTACACACGCCCCCATGAGGCGTGTTGTGACTGGACGTGAGAGCCCAAGGAGGCGTCATGACGAAGACGCACCGTGTCACAGGAACAGCCGAACCAGGGCGCCGGCGTCGCAGTAGCTCACGCCGTGGCCGAGGCCCCCGGCGGGTCGCCGTCGGTGCTGCCATCACCCTCGGCCTCGCGGCCTGCGGCGGCGGGTCCGGGTCAGGAGACCGCGAGACCGCCGAGCGACCGACCCCGATCGGCGTCGCCGCTGCGGTGGTCGACGCCCACGGCCCCGACGACGGATTCGCGGCCGTGCTGTACGCGCTCGATGCCGGCCACACGACGGCCCAGCTCGCCGACGCCGCCCTCGGGTCGGCGCTCGAGCGCGACGGCACCGTGGAGGGAGTCGAGCCGGACGGGCCACAACACCACCTCATCGTTGCGCCGGTCGCCGGACTCACCAGTGGGTCGAGCGAACCGGTCCAGCACACACCCGACGAGGTCCGAGCGGCGATGGACGGCGAGCTGGGAACGGTGGCGACCTACGCGTTGCTCGGCGCCACGCTCGGTCTGAGTCCCGAAGACGTGCTCGGCGACCCGGACGCCGCCTCCCCGAACCCCGAGACGACCCGGCGGAGCGAGGAGATGATCGCCGTCCTCCTCACCCTGATGGACGTCGGCTACTCGTTCGACCAAGCGCTCACGGGGTGGTTGTTCGGGGAGACCGACCTCGCAATCGGTGTCGACCGATCCGGTGAGACCTCGACCGGGGTCTCGCTCGGTGGGTACCCCGTCGCTCCGTGCCTGGCACTGCGCGACGCGAACGGACAGGTCGTGGCACCTGCGGGCTCGGGCCCGAATGCGCTGTTCGTGTCGCCGACGTGTGCTCGTGCGCTGACTGCCGGAACGATCACGTTCGACGACATCGGCTCGCTCCTCGACGGCGACGCCGATGGTCCCGCAGCCGACGAGGCCGCCCCCGCCGGCGGTGACGGCGAGGAACCGAGCGGCGACGTGCGCTCGTTCAGCGGCCCGATCGACCTCGACCAGTTCGGGGGCGGAGACGGCATCGTGGCGAACACCGGCCGCCTCGAGGCCGGCGCCGACCTCACCGGGACGATCGAGTTCTACGGTGAGGGCCCGGTGTTCGCGTCCGAAGACGGCGGATCGGAATCCTGGGTTTGCAGCGGGATCCGGGTCGTGCTGCCCCCCGGTGCGGTCGTTGCGACGGGATCGACCACGTACGCCGGGGCAGCAGAGTTCTACGTGGCATTTCAGTCCGGCCGGTGCCCGGGCACTCCGGACTTCGAGGGGCCGCTGCCGACGTCGATCGTCGCGTCGATCGACGCGGCGACCCTGACCGTGTCGTTCACCACCGTCGACGAGGAGGACGGCACCGAATCGACGTTCGAGTTCGTCGCCGACGAAGTGACCGACTGACGTCATCACCCGTGAGTACACCGACCTCGACGCTCTCGTGGGGGCAAGCACCTGTTGGCTTGATCAGATGTCGGCGGAAGTCGTCGAGGGCGAAGTGCAGTGACACGACCCAGTTGGGTGCATCGACGATCTCGCTGATCCGCAGGTTGGCAGCGGTGCTGCACAACAGGTACGCGTCCGCCGGTTCGAGTCCGCGATTCACTCCGAGCCACTCGATCATGTACCGGGTCGCAGTGCGGGCATTCTCGTAGAGGTCCGGGCCGTGAGCAGTCGCGATGTGCACGTCTGGGTCCGACAGGGCAGGTGGGCTCCGTCTCCGGGCCTGGAACTCGGCGACGTCGAGATCGCGGCGCACCGACAACCGGATGGTCGCCGTCATCGGTGACTCCACACCGGCCCGCGGACCTCTCCGTCTCCTCGAGCGGCATGGCAATCGCCGATCGAGAACAGTGCACCGTCAGCATGAATCGGGAGCCATGCAGTCGAGCCGGCCACGAGGCCCTCGTGTCGAGGTTGCCACCGTTGGAGCGCTGCGGAAACGTGTCGAGGCGGCCGCTCTCGCGGGGCGACACCGATCACGCCCGGAAATACCTCAGCGGGAAGTTCGATTCCGTCCGGGAACCGACAGATCGCACCATCGAGCTCCCGATGGTGAAGGTGTGCCGAATCGAAATCATCGGCCAACAACCCGAAGCGTGGATTGAGGCCGCCTCAGCCCCAACCCTTGTGTTCCATCTGCAAGATGTCGAGGAGCGTGACCGGCGATACGCCGTGCGATCTCTGCGACACCCCCTCGTCAAGATGGAGGTATGACTTCGACGGTGACATCGACGCAGTGGAGCACAGCGCTCGACGTCGCCGACCATGCCATCGTCGCCGTGCGACGCTCCCGCGCCGCCCAACTCGACGCCGTCCACACCGTGGTCGAGTCGGGCCGCTGGCACATCCACGGCTTCCGCTCGCCACACGCCTGGCTGACTACCACCACCTGCGAAGCACCCGGTGCCGTGCGCACCACCTTGCATCTGGCCGACCGCATCCAGCGCATGCCGATCGTGAAGGACCGCTTCGCCGACGGTGTCCTCGCCGAATCGGCCCTGCGACTGCTCGCCGACGCCTGGCATGCCGACATCGCAGATGCGTTCGCTCGAGACGAGGAACTCCTGGCGGGCTGGGCGATGACCCTGGCCCACCGCGACTTCAAGATGGTGCTGCAGACTTGGCGACTTCATGCCGACCCAGACGGCTCCGAGCGAACCGCAGAGGAACAGTTCGAGTCGCGGTCGCTCCACCTGTCCGAGCTCCTCGACGGCATGGGACGACTCGACGGGCTGCTCGATCCCGAAGGCTTCCGAATCGTCCAGGAAGCCATCCGCGCACTCGCGCAACGGGCTGACGGCGACGACCGCACCGCCGCCCAACGACGCGCCGACGCACTCGTTGCGATGGCCAAACAGGCACTCGCCGAGTTCGAACCAGCAGTCGGCGCCAAACGCAGGCGACCCAAGGTCGTCGCCACCATCGCCTACGACGACCTCGTCGCCGCCACGAGAGGCGGCATCCTCGACACCAACTCCGGGCGCACCAGCCTCACCCCACAGGCCGTACGCCGATTGGCCTGCGATGCCGGCATCCACCGGCTCATCACCGGGCCCGAGAGCACGATCCTCGACTACGGACGCCAGACCCGCACCGTGTCCGACACCCAGTTCGACGCGCTCGCACTACGCGACCATGGCTGCCGGATCCTCGGCTGCCCCGTCCCGCCGGGCGGCTGCGACGCCCACCACAGCATCCACTGGGCCGACGACGGCAACACCGACCTCGACGACCTCGTGCTTGCCTGCTGGTACCACCACCACTGGCTGCACGAGCAGCACTGGAGTATCCAGCCCCTCGGGGCCGGCCACTTCATCCTCGTCGACCCGGATGGCAACGCCCATCCGCTCAAGCCGCCCCTGATCGGCCTTGCCGTCCCACCGACGCTGCCGTTCGAGCCATTCGATGACCTGGGGTCTCAACCGGACCCCAACGATCGCGCATCGCACTGATCCGCGAGCGACGCTGCTTGGGGTCAGCCGAACGATGCTCGACGAGCGGACATATCGAGACGAGATCCACCACCTCCGCATCGGACCGTGTGTTCGTTTCCGACGGCAGGAACTCGAAGACTTCGTGGCCAGGCTCCACGCGACACGCTGACGCCGACCACGTCGAGTACACGCTCATCGACCGCACTGATTCGCCGCGTTGCTGCGGCGTTGGTGTCTGCACCACCGCAGCGCTGACCGACCGTTCACGCTGTCGCGCCATCACGCTCTGCCCTTTGTGCTGCGCTCAGTTGGCCTCGGCTTCGTCGCCACGATTGGCGGGCACGACGCTCCAGCCGTAGCCCATCTGCACCCCTCGACCCGAAAACGACGAAACCCCAGGCCTGTGACCTGGGGTTTTCCGTGGAGCTAAGGAGAATCGAACTCCTGACCTCTTCCATGCCATGGCTCACATCCAGAGATGATTTTAGCACAAGAGAGTTGTTGCTATGTAACGCCTGCGGCACAAGGGCGTTGTAGGAACTGCGCAAACGGAAGAGGTCTACGAGGTGCGAAACCTAGACCTCTTCCGTCACCAGAGTCCGCTCCCAAATTGAGTGCCGCGTCTGGCAGCGCTTGCCCGGTCGGCAAACCTCGAACCTCACCCGGTGGGGCCTTCGATGACGATGGTGTGATCCTTGAGAGGAGCGCTTCACCCAGGGGTCGCCGGGATCGCGCAAGCACCACGGTTGGTGGTCAGATCGCACAACGTCGACACGGCCGACCACCGGAGCCCGGAGTTCACCTGGCCGGGTCGCGGGCGGGCGTTGGTGTCGAGCAGACGGCTGGCTGAGATATCGATGCTGTAGCCGGTGTCGGCTCGCAGCCAATGGCGTTCCTCTCGCCCGTTGTGCTCGAACACGTAGAACGGGAAACTGAGCGGGGTCGGCGCCACGGTTGAGTTGGTCTGGTTCGGCAGGGGACCGGCGCCGCCGCTGGGATCGAGCCGAGCCCACAGGTTGTTGCCCTGGATCACCGACAATGACGGATCCACGTACCAGCACGCCAGGTTCTTGCCGTCGGCTCGACAGGACCGGCTGACCGCCCCGCCGGTTGACGTGATGCCGGGGACGGGCAGGATCGCGGGGAGGCCCGGATGCAGAATCAGCGCTGCGTACTCCTGCTGGCACAGTGGGCATTTCTGTCCGGGGGAGAACCACGGACTCCAGGCCCGGTCCCGCCGTTCCTGTTCGGTCGGCGGCTGGCCGGCGGTGCCGGTTGCGGTGCAGTAGCGCTCGGCGATGCCGCGTGCAACATCGTCACCGACGATGTTGACGTCCATCCGCTCGATGGCTGTGAACGGTGCCCCGACTCCGGCGCTGTCGTACTGCCACATGCCGATACCGGGATGCCAGAAGGCTCGGAAGTAGGTCGTGGCCGCGTCCGCGAAGGCGTACAGGCCAAGGTTTCCGCTGGCGTTCGTGTTCTCGTCGCGGCGGCCGTCCCACTCGTCGAAGCGCGACAGCGTCATCGGCGACGGCGCGGTGGTCGGCGTGGTCGCCGCACCGGATTCCTTGAAGATTGGCGAGACCATCATTGCCGCTAGGCGGTCGGAGTTGATCGAGGTGCAACCAGCGGCGCGGTATTGTTCGGCGACGTCCAACGCCGTGGATCGGATCGAGGCCAACGGTCCTTCGCCGAGGTAGCGCGGAGTGACAGGGCACGGGACAAGACGGCCGACGTTGTCCGAGAGCGCGCCGTTGCCGCCAAGCACAACGGTTGTCGCCGGCCCCAGACGGGTGAGTTGGAGGGCGCCTTCGTGGCTGAGGCACGTTCTCGGGACCAGCAGCACGGCACCTCCGAGCCGGGCCGCAGCTGCGCCGGCGGCGAGAGCGTCAGGGTAATTCTCGCCTGTCGCCAGGAACACGGTCGACACCGTGGCGGGGAAGAGGATGGCCGATATTGCGGCCGACGTCCCGTAGCGATCCGCACCAGCGATGCGCTCCGTCCTTGCGACGTCTTCGAGCTGACTGAGGACGG
This sequence comes from Ilumatobacteraceae bacterium, assembly GCA_963793335.1. Lineage (GTDB taxonomy): Bacteria > Actinomycetota > Acidimicrobiia > Acidimicrobiales > Ilumatobacteraceae > Sva-07. Next base: position 222,379 of record CAWBZS010000009.1, read on the forward strand.
CCGTGCTCGCTGCGTTGAGCCCTCCAAGCAACACGATCCGCGATGGATCCAATCGTCTCAGCTCGCTAAGGGTCGAACGGGGAATGCGGTTTGCGTCGACGAGCAGCAACGGCGCGTTCAACCGCGCCGCTGCCGGTGCCGCCGAAAGGGCATCCGCGAAGTTGCGACCGGTGGCAACGAACACCGTGCTGGCACCGTTGGGAAAACGCGACCGGGAAAGCGCAACAGCAGTCATGAAGCGGTCGGCTCCAGCGACACGCCCGACCGGTCCGGTCGTGTATTGCTCCAGTTGGGTGCGCACAGCGTCGCTGACCGCGTTGGATCCACCCACGACCACGATGCGTCGCGGTCGCAGATTGTCGAGCGCCCGTACCGTGGACGCCGGAATCAGCGCGCGGTCCGTGAGCAGGACCGGTGCGTCATCGATCGCTGCAATCGGACCCGCAGCAAGGGCATCGGGGTGGTCGCGGCCGGTAGCAACGTAGACCGTCTCCACACCGGGAGCGAAGTAGCGAATCGCAATCGCGGCGGCCGTGTCGAAGCGATCCGTGCCGGCAACGCGTTCGACTGTGGCAGCAGCGACGGGCGTGGCAAGGGACGCCACGGTTGCGAAAGACGCGAGTACCGCGAAGGCCACGACCCACCTCATAGCTGACGTCAGCGAGCGCCGGCAATATCCGTCTGGAACTGCTCTAACCATGAACCCTCATCCCCGAGTGTCTCGACACCGCACCCGACCATAGATGCCTACGGTCCGTGTTCGGCCCCGGGGCGCCGACGGCCCCGTGATTGATGTTGCCTCACCTCCGCCTCGATTTGGTGGATGGGACCGGGCAGCCGAAAGACGCCCGCACACTCCCCAGCCCCAAAAAGCCGCCCCGCTCATCCTGCAGCGGGAATGGCCGTGACCCGTCTCGCGAGCGCCTTGCTCGTTGAGATCAATGACGAAATGATCGCCGCCGAACGCCGCTACATCTCAGCCGCCAGCGTCGCCGACATCGACGGAATCGAACCCGAACTACACTCCCAGCCAGCCGCCCGAGCGACTGACAACCAACAAGAGGAACAGCCGAAAGACGCCCACGCATTCCCCCAGCCCCAAAGAGCCGCCCTGCTCATCCTGCAGCTCGAACAGCCGTGGGGGGTTCCGCGAGCACCTTGCTCGTTGACATCAATGACGAAATGATCGCTGCCGAACGCCGCTACCTTAGCCTTGATCCACCGATCGGTGGGGTGAGGGGTCGCGTATCCGCGTGAAGAGGTCTCCTGGGCTGGGACGATGTACGTCTCTTACCTCGTCGCAGCAACCACAGCCCAGGAGACACTTTCAGTGAGTCGAGTATCGCAGACCCTGGATCGGATTCACGCGACCTTCGACGACGACAATCTCGTCGCGAACGCCGGGCTGTTGCTGCCGGCGACGCTGGTCGAACGCCTCGGTGTCGAGGCGTTGATCAACACGACGGTGCGTCTCGATGGCCGGGTGGGTGGAGCGTCACCGGGGCGCAAGGTGTTGACGTTGATGAACACGATGCTCGCCGGCGGGTCGCACATCGATCATGCCGACATGTTGCGCGCCGGGGCGTCCGAGGTCGGTGGTGTCGCATCGGGTGATGGCACCCTCGACGCTCGGCACGTTCCTGCGCAGCTTCACGTTCGGTCATGTCCGCCAGCTCGAAGCGGTCAACGACGTCGCGCGTCAGCGGGCGTGGGCGGCAGGCACGGCGCCGGGCGCGCTGGTGGTCGATGTCGACTCCACGATCTGTGAGGTGGTCGGCAAGGCCAAGCAGGGCGCCGGCTACGGCTACACCCACGTGCTCGGCTATCACCCGTTGCTCGCCACGATCGCCGGGATCGGGTGAGATCCTGCACGGCCGACTGCGGAAAGGATCGGCGAACACCCAGCGCGGCACGAAACGCTTCGTCAACGAGCTCGTCGCCCGCGCCCGACGCGACGATCCGGATCGGGCGTTGACGGTCCGGTTCGATTCGGGGTTCTGGAACAACGCCACGATGATCAACCTGACCCGTCTCGACGTGCGCTACACGATGGCGATCAGAACCAACGTTGCTGCGGTCCAGGCAGCGATCGCGGGCGATCGACGAGACTGCGTGGCAGTCGATCGACTACACCTGAGACGGCGAAGCCGAAGTCGCCGAATGCGACTACACCTCCGGCCAAGGCACCAAACGAGTGACGCGGCGGATGATCGTTCGCCGGACCCGACTTGACCGGCAAGACCCAGCAGAAGCTGTGGCCCGACTGGCGTCACCACGCGTTCCTCACCGACCTCGACGGTGACGTCATCGACGTCGACCGGTTCCATCGCGAACACGCCACCGTCGAACTCGCCATCAAAGATCTGAAGGCCGGCGCCGGCCTCGAGCACCTCCCGTCGGGTGTGTTCTGGGCGAACTCGGCGTGGTTCCAGATCGCGATCCTCGCGCACAACATGATGCGTTGGACCGCCCGCCTCGGCGGACACGACACCGACCGCCTGATCGTTGCGCGCACCATCCGCACCCGACTGCTCGCGCTGCCCGGCCGGCTCGTCAACCGCGCCGGACAACCCACCCTGCGGCTGCCGTCGCGTTGGCCCTGGGCCGACACGTTCACCAAGATCCTCGACACGCTCCGAGCGCTCGAACCCGTCCCGACCTGACACGCGGCTCAGCGGTCAGGCGCGCCGCAGAACCGACCCAGCGCCACCAACCCAACCAGCTCCCGGCCTGCTTCGTCACGCCCCACCGACGATCGGGCCGACTCACGCCGCCTCGGCCACCCGAGCCCGCCTCACCAGCCGATCACCGAGCCCGAGTCGGTGGATCGAGGCTCAGCCGCCAGCATCGCCGACATCGACGGAATCGAACCCGAACTACACTCCCAGCCAGCCGCCAGCGCGACTGACAACCAACAAGAGGATCGCACGACCCTCCTACACCACACCCAGGGACGCAATCACACCTGCACCTGGTGCGGCATGGACGAAACTCAAGGTCGGTGCCGTGCCGCCAATGGGGGGACTGTCAGATCGTTGGTGTAACTGGTCTGGCTGGTCATTGTTGTTGGTGATCGTAGAGCCTCAGAAGAGGCGGCCTTCGAAGGTGATGGCGAAGGCGTTGAGGGCGGGCTTCCAGCGGTTCATCCAGCGTTCCTGGCCGGTGCCTTTCGGGTCGAGCGAACGCACGACCATGTAGAGGCACTTCAGCGCGGCCTGCTCGTTGGGGAAGTGCCCGCGGGCGCGTGTCGCTCGCCGGAATCTGGCGTTCAGCGACTCGATCGCGTTCGTCGAGTAGATCACCCGTCGGATCTCCGGCGAGTAGTCCAAGAACGGCACGAACTCGGCCCAGGCGTTCTTCCAGAGTGACCTGATCGCCGGATACTTGTTGCCCCAGATGGTGTGGAACTCATCCAGGCGTGCTGCTGCGTCGGCCTCGTTGACGGCGGTGTAGACCGGTCGCAGATCGCGGGCCATCTTGTCCCAGTCGGCCGCGACGCGAGGCGGAAGGTGTTGCGGATCAGGTGCAGCACACAGGTCTGCACGATCGCCAACGGCCAGGTCGCTTCGATCGACTCGGGCAGTCCTTTGAGCCCGTCGCACACGACGATGCAGGCGTCTTCGACGCCACGGTTCTTGATCTCGGTGAGCACCTGCAGCCAGTACTTGGCGCCCTCGCCGCCGGTGCCGACCCAGAGCCCGAGGATGTCGCGTTGACCATCAACGGTCACCCCGATCGCCGCGTAGACGGGCCGGTTGGCGACTTGGCCGTCGCGGATCTTCACGACGAGCGCGTCGATGAAGATCACCGGATACACACGATCCAAGGGCCGGTTCTGCCAGTCGGCCATCTCGTCGAGCACCCGGTCGGTGATCTTCGAGATCGTCTCACGGGAGATGTTCGTCGAGTACACCTCCGCCAGATGGGCTTCGACCTCACCGGTCGTCAACCCTTTCGCCGTCGAGCGAGATCACCATCGAGTCGACCCCGTCGAGGCGGCGCTGGTTCTTGCCACCGTTTCGGGTTCGAAGCTGCCGTCGCGATCGCGGGGGACGTCCAGCTCGATGGGGCCGATCTCGGTGATCACCGTCTTCGACCGGGTCCCGTTGCGGGAGTTGCCGTGATTGCGGCCCTCGGCTGCGTGTTTCGCATAGCCGAGATGTTCTTCCATCTCGACCTCCAGCCCGGTCTCGAGGACCTGCTTGGTCAAGTCGCACAGCAGCCCGCCCGGGCCGACAAGGTTCTTGCCGTCAGCGCGTGCTTGGTCAACGAGCTGCTCCGCGAGCGACCGATCCGGTCGCTCGTCGTTCATGTCCTCGGGCGGTGTCGCCACCGCCACATCATGGTCTGTCATGGTTGTCTGTCCTTCCAGCCGAGCAAGTCGCTCAGCGTTTCAGGCCAGACCAGTTACACCGCGGATCTGACAGT
>CAWBZS010000010.1:0-186232 GCA_963793335.1 Ilumatobacteraceae bacterium
CGCGAAGGCACTTGACCCTAGCCGAGGGAAACGCCGACAAGCCACGTGACCGGCCGAACGTTCTCGGGCCTGGGACTTGTGGTGAGGCCTCGACTCGGGAGCTCTGCTGCGACTTCGGCCGCGCGCTTCCCGACTGCACGTGTCTGTTGGAACGACCTCGTCCCACGGCCACGTCGAGGTGGGCTAGCTTCACTGCCCAGGGGGAGGGGCGATGGCGAATCGGCGAGGAGATCGTGTTGAGGCGGGAGATCGCACCGAGACGGCCGACGAGACGGCCGACGAGCGGGCCGCGGTCTTCGTGTCCTACTCGCGTCGCGACGCCGAGTTCGTCGTCGAAAGCGTGAAGCCGCAACTTGCGTCGCTCGACCTCGATGTGTGGATCGACCTCGACGACATCCCGCCATCATCGAAGTGGCGCGACGAGATCCAGGACGGGATCGAGCGCTGCGAGGCGTTGATCATCATTGTCAGCCCGGACTCTGCGATGTCACCAGAGGTCGGCAAGGAACTCGTCCGCGCCGACGAACTCGGAAAACGCATCGTCCCGGTGCTGCATCGCGAGGTCGAGCCGAACGAGACCCACCCAGCAATCCGCGATCGAAACTGGGTGCACTGGCGAACCGACGACGAATCGGCCGCGGCCCTTGCGAGGATCGACGAATCGCTCAAGGTCGACCCGGAATGGACGAAGGAACACAACCGGCTGAACGGGCTCGCCCTCGTGTGGGCGCGCCGGGACCGGGACCGCAGCCTCCTCGTCAGCGGTTCCGCACTGAATTCGGACGAGGCCGCACTCGCCGTCGAACGCCCGCCGGAGCAGCCCCAGGCCACAGCGTTGATGCGCGAGTTCATCGCCGAGAGCCGACGGAACGCGACCCGTCGCCAGCGGCGCTTGGTGATCACGTCGCTCACCGTCGCAGTCGTCTCGATCTCGCTTGCCATCGTGGCGGTGTTCGCGAGGTTCGAGGCCGAGCGGCAACGAAGCGAAGCGGTTCGCCAACGCGACGCAGCCACGTCGACGGCGCTCGCCTCCCAATCGGAGAATCGGCTCGCGACCGAACCCGACTTGAGCGCGCTGCTCGCACTCGAGGCGTACCGAACCGCTGACACCGTCGACGCGCTCGGCAGCCTGCTGCGTGTCAATGACACATCGACCACATTCATCGATCGCTACTCCACCCATTCCGCCCAGATTTCCGTTGTCACGGTCAACGAACCATCTGCGACGGCTGCGACCGGTGACCGCTCCGGAGCGGTGGTGCTCTGGGATGTCGCTGCCGACGGCACCGCAGCGCCACGTTCGGCCACCATCGACCTTCCTGCGGCGGCGACTGCGCTGGCCTTCGACGAGACCGGCGAGCACTTGACGGTTGCGTACGACAACGGAGGTGATCTCGGTGGGATCGAGGTCTGGCAGGTTCCTGCGGACGCGACTGCGGATGCGCTACTGGTCGACGATGTCCCGACGCCGATCGAGGTCTCGGTCCTCTCGGTCGATGGAACGCTGGGCGCCGGCCTCATCTTGTTCGATGATGACACCCACGGCATGGCCATCGTGAGCGTGGCCGACGGCGAGATCATCGCCACGGGTTCACTCGACGTTTGGCCGGACGACTTCGAGCAACTCGATCCGACGAGCGTCGTCTTCTCGCCGGACTCCTCGCAGGTGGCGTTCGGCCTCGGGTCGGAGATGTTCGTGTGGAGTTGGATGGAATCCGACGACCCCGAGGTCATCGAGATCGAGGAACTGGGCATTCCCAATCTCGAACGAGTCTCGCTTGCGCTCACATCCGTGACGTTCGTCGGCGACGGCGACCGGATGGCATTCGGCATCGACGAGGGCGACATCTTCCTGACCGACATCACCGCGCCGCCCGGGACGGCAGAAGCGGTCGCGGCCCAACCGGCCTCGACCAGCGAGGCGCTTGCACTGAGGTCGATCACGACAACCGACGTCGGCGGCAGTCCCGAGACCGTACTGGCATCGGCGCACAACAACGGTCAGGTCAAGGTGTGGTTCGTCGACGGGCTGACGGCGTTCGAGGCAGCGACGCTGCGCGGTCACGACGAGGAGGTCCATGCCGTTGCGTTGACCAGCTCCGGTGCGGTCGTGTCGGGAAGCTGGGACGGCGACGTGATCTGGTCCAGTGTCTTCGCACGCCCGAAGATCGGTGAGCAAATCGTCGATCCCGACACCTTGACCAGCCACGACGCTGATGTGTTGGCCGTCGAATTCATCGGGACGGAAGGCGTCGCATCACTCGGTCGCGACGGGATCCTGAAGTCCTGGGATCCTGCAACTGGCTCAGGCACCGACGACTTGGACTTCGAATCGGTCTCGAGCATGGCGGCGGCGGGCGGTGTCGTCGCCATCGGTGACGAGGCCGGCGTCGTCGCTCTCATCGACTCGTCGGGCGAGATCTCATTCGAGTTCGATCCGGCCCACGACGACTGGGTCACGCTGGTCGCGGTCTCTGAGGATGAGGCGTCGGTCGTCTCCGCCGACGACGCCGGCGCGGTCTGGCTGTGGAACATCGGCTCCGGGAGCCGAACGCTCGTCGAGACACCCGAGGGTTTCGAGCCGTACGCGTTCGCATTCCCGACTGCAGACACGCTCTGGATCGGTGGAGCCGTCGCGCTGGAAGAGACCGAGTCGATGGCGATCCGCATCGACACCAGCACGGGCCAGGTGATCGAGCGAGCGCGACACAACGATGATGAGGCGGGTCATTTGGTCACGTCGATCGCGCTGAGCCCTGACGGCTCGACCCTGGCCACGGGTGGCAGCGACCGTCGAATCTTCCTGTTCGACACCGCCGATGTCTCCGTCGAGCGTGCTGAACTCGCAACACACCTCGAAGAGGTGAGTGACATCGTGTTCTTCGATGACGAGGTGATGTTCGCTGGCGACCGCGATGGCGGCATCCTGATGTGGGATGTCGATGCCGAGCGGCCGGTCGGCGAGCTGACCGGTCCCACCGACGGGATCTACTCGCTGGCGTTGAGTCCCGATGGAACGTCGCTCGTCGCCGGGGGTGAGGACGACCGCGTGTGGATCTGGGATCTCCAGGTCGACAGTTGGATCGCGAACGCGTGCGACCTGGCGGGACGGAATTTGACCGAGTCCGAGTGGGCTCGATTCAACTTGCGCGGTGACCCGGTGAACCACTGCCCCGGTCTCGCCGTCGACGATCGCCCAGTCGCGGTGTATCCAGACGCCGGACAGTGATCGGAGGTCGAATGCCTGTCACGCCGACGTCTCCGGGCGTCTGCATCGTTGAGATGCCCGGTCAGGGTCGCGTGATCACCGGAGAACGAAGGCTGGGGCGACGCCGCCTGAGGACCCCTCAGGCGCCGCGAGCGTCGATGGCGGCCTGATCGTAGGGCTCGATCATGATGCACTCGCCGGGGCATTCCTCGGCGGCATCGACGGCCAGTTCGATCAGCGAGTCGGGAATGCGGGCGACACCCTTGCCCATGTCGGGGCCGTGCCCGGCGCCGTCGGCACCGTCGAAGACGATCGTCTCACCGAAGTGCGACGCCTCTTCCTTGACGACCCAGAGGCCGTCGTCACGCCCGACGAAGACGTCCGGACAGATCTCCGAACAGATGCCGTCTCCCGTGCACAGGTCCTGGTCGATCCAGACCATCAATGCGGTTGCTGCCATGTCGTCTCGCCTTTCGGGGGGTTCGATCGCTTGCCAATGTTCTATCTCGACACGGCTCTGAACTCACCCTGGGCGGCCCGAGAAGTCCGGATTCTCACCGTCGCATCGCGTCGGCCACGCGGCTCGACGAACAGGGTTGGGCTGCCATCGCTAACGTGGGCGGTCGTGATTCTGTCCGACCGCACCATTCGAGAACAGCTCGCCGCGGGACGGATCGTGATCGACCCGCTCGACGAGTCGCTCATCCAGCCGTCGTCGATCGACGTCCGCATCTCGAACCGGTTCCGGGTGTTCCGCAACCACACGCGCGGGGTGATCGACGTCAAGCGCGACATGGTCGATCTCACCGAACTCGTCGAGCTGCCCGTCGACGCCGAAGGAACCTCGGAGACCGCGTTCATGCTGCACCCGGGCGAGTTCGTGCTCGGCTCCACCCTCGAACGCATCGCGGTGCCGAACGATCTCGTCGGACGCGTCGAGGGCAAGTCATCGCTCGGTCGACTCGGCCTGCTGATCCACTCCACCGCAGGGTTCATCGACGCCGGGTTCGACGGCCACATCACCCTGGAACTCGCAAACGTCGCCAGCCTGCCGATCACGCTGTACCCGGGGATGAAGATCGGTCAGGTCAGCTTCATGCACATGACGACGCCCGCCGACCGTCCGTACGGAAGCGGCGCCAGCGGATCGAAGTATCAGGGCCAGCACGGGCCCACCCCCAGCCGGTACTTCGAGAACTTCGAGCGCTGACATCTCGCTCGATGCAGCAGCAGATGTTTCGGTTCGGCGCGGTCGCGGTACACCGCTGACACGCCGAACAGCAGCGGGCCGCTCAGCGAGCTGCTGCTCCGGCGCCAGAGCCCGAACGCCGAGCACCGGAGACATCCGGAGAAGGAGCACCCCATGAGTGGAGAAAAAGACCAGGCAACCGGCCGCGTGAAGCAGGCCGCCGGTGACCTCACCGACAACGACGACCTCAAGCGCGAGGGCGAGAAGGACGAGACCGCCGGCAAGATCAAAGATGCCGTCGGAGACGTCAAGGACAAGGTGAACGACGCCGTCGATTCACTGAAGGACTCGTCGAAGTAGCACCCCGACGTCCACCGAGCGCACCTCCCGGCGCTTCGACGAGCCCGCCTTCCCAACGACGTGGAGGCGGGTTCGTCGCGTCAGAGCACCGGGTGCACCCACGGAGATGCCGGGAGCATCGACTCGAGTCGGCGGGTCGATCAGTCGACGAAACGACGGACCCGGGCGCGCTTGCCGCGCATCGTGGTCGACTGCATCGTGCTGATCACGTGCTCGACCGATGCTTCGGGGACGCCGACCACCGAGTAGGCATCTGCGATCCGGATCGGCCCGATGTCGCGCCCGACCAGCCCCGTCTCGTTCGCGATCGCGCCCACCAGGTCGCCTGGGCGCACTCCGGCCTTGCGGCCGAGGCTCACGTGGACGAAGCCGGTACCGGCACCGCCGCCCTTCTTGCCCTTGGCCCCGCGGTCCTTCTCACCGGCGTTGCGGCCCTTGTGCTTGTCGAACTTCTTCTTGCCGTCGGACGGCTTGCCGCGCAGGCGATCGGACGCATCGGGGATCTCGAGCTCGTCGATCGTCGCGCCGCGCGACTCGTGCACGAGCTTGATCGCTGCGAGCGCGATGTTGCGGTCGGAGTCCTCCCCGGCCAAGGCGTGCAGCACCGAGTTGAAGTCTTCGAGATCGACTGCCGTCAGCGCTTCTCGAATCGCACCGACCGTCATCTCGATCTGACGCTCGCGCAGGTCGGCCACGGTGGGCACCTTGGCGATTTGGAACTTCTGCTTGGTCAGCCGCTCGATGTTCTCGAGTCCGCGGCGCTCACGCGGTTCGGCCAACGTGATCGCCACGCCTTCGCGCCCGGCGCGACCGACTCTGCCGATGCGGTGCACGTAGCTTTCTGCCGCTGACGGCACGTCGTAGTTCACGACGTGGGTGAGCGTGTCGATGTCGAGCCCGCGAGCGGCCACGTCGGTGGCGACCAGCAACTCCGCAGTGCCGTCTCGAAGTCGGCCCATCACTCGATCTCGTTGGGCCTGGTCCATGCCGCCGTGGAGTGCTTCGGCGCGGTAGCCGCGTCCGTTCATCGTCACCGTCAGCTGGTCGACCTCGGTGCGGGTACGGCAGAACACGAGCGCCGACTTCGGCGCCTCGATGTCGAGGATGCGTCCCAACGCCGACGGCTTGTGCGCCCGTTGCACCACGTACACCACCTGGCGGACGAGGGCCTTGGCGCCCGGTTCGGCGTCGGGACGACCGATCGTGATGCGTTGGGGGTTGCGCTGGTAGCGCTTCGCGATCGAGATGATCCGCTTCGGCATCGTCGCCGAGAACAGCACCGTCTGCCGATCGTCAGGGGTGCTCTCGAGGATCGACTCGATGTCGTCGGTGAAGCCCATGTCGAGCATCTCGTCGGCCTCGTCCAGAATCAATGTCTGGATCGAGTCGAGTGCGAGCGAGCCGCGCCCGATGTGGTCGAGCGCACGCCCAGGCGTGGCCACCACGACGTGCGCGCCGCGGTCGAGTGCTTGGAGTTGTCGTCCAATCGGCTGACCGCCGAAGACCGGGACCACCTTGATGCCGAGCTCGCTGCCGTACTTGAACATCGCCTCGCTCACCTGCACGGCGAGCTCGCGGGTGGGCACCAACACGAGCACCTGCGGCACCCGACGCGACGCATCGATCATCTGCAACGCCGGCAGTGCGAACGCAGCGGTCTTGCCGGTGCCGGTGGCCGCCTGGCCGAGCAGGTCCTGTCCCGTCAACAGTGTGGGGATCGTCTCACGCTGGATCGGCGTGGGCTCCTCGTAGCCCAGATCGTCGAGCGCCGACAGCAGCTCAGGCATCAACCCGAGAGCGCCGAACCCGGTCGGGGCGTCCGGCACCTCATCGACGCCATCGACGCCATCGACTTCATCGACGGCGTCGGCGGTCGCTTCGTGCTGGTCGTGGTCGGTCGTGGCGGGTTCGTCGTGGTCGTTGCTCATCGCGTGCTCCTGCAGGGGGAATTGACCAACGATACGAACAGAGCGCGCCGGATCGAACAGAATGTTCCATGGCCTACATCGCCGACCGGATCGTCCACGACGCCGACGCCCACATCATGGAGCCACCGAACTGGCTGCGAGACCACGCCGATCCCGACATCCGCGACCGCATCGAACGACCCGGCTACGCGAACGAGCTCGCCCAGACCGGCGACGGCGGACACGGCGGCGACCAGGAACTGATCGACGCCGCGTTCGATCGGCTCACGCAGCGCCATCGCACCGAGGAGTTCCTGACGAACGAAGACGTCGAGGTGATGAACCGCAAGAACTTCGCGGCCACTGGCGCGTTCTTGGCCGAGGACCGCCCTCGCGTGCTCGACTACATCGGGGTCCAGAGCCAGTTGCTCTTCAACACGTTCCACAACAGCCGGTTGTACCAGTGGGAGCACCAGCCCGATCTCGACCTGGCCTACGGTGCCGCCCACGCCCACAACCGCGGCATGGTCGAGTTCTGCTCGGTCGACCAGCGGCTGCTGGCCACCTGCTACGTCCCGCTCGCCGACTTCGATCGAGCCACGGCCATGGCGGGCGAGGCGATCGAGATGGGCGCAGCGGCGCTGCTCGTCGCCTCGGGCTGCCCCGCCGGGCATTCGCCCTCGCACCGGTCGCTCGACCCGGTGTGGCGCCAGGCCGAGGAGGCCGGCATCCCAGTGGTCTTCCACGTCGGCGGCACCGGTGATCTGATCGATTCGGCCTACTTCCGCAACGGGCTCCCGGTCCCTGCCGACTTCCATGGCGGTGAGGAGAACTTCCGCTCGGTCGACTACATGGCGATTCCCTTCCCGCCGATGCAGACGCTTGCCACGCTCATCTTCGACGGCGTGCTCGAACGGTTCCCCTCACTGCGCATCGGCGTGATCGAGCAAGGGTGCAGCTGGGTGCCGAGTTGGTTGAAGCAGATGGAGTCGGCGATCGACGCCTTCGGTCGCCACGAGGAGCGGCTGCAGCAGCTCTCGCTTCGCCCGAGTGAGTACGTCGAGCGCCAGGTGCGGGTCACGCCGTACCCGACCGAGGACATCGGCTGGGTCACCGACCAGATCGGCGCGAGCGTGCTGCTGTTCAACACCGACTATCCGCACGTCGAGGGCGGTCGTCGACCGTTCGAGCGCTTCGAGCGGAGCCTCGGAGATCGCAGTGAGGACATCCGCCAGCGCTTCTACTGCGACAACTTCGTCGACCTGATGGGATCGGCCGTCGCCGCCCTCGTCTGACATGCGTTCTCGTGGCCCGGATTGGACGCGTGGCGGATTCGGAGTGAACTGGCGTCGCCGTGGGTAGACCTCGAATGTGCCTGCACACATCGATCCCGCTCCGGTGGCCACCTATCGAATCCAGCTGACCCCCTCGTTCGGCTTCGCCGACACTGTCGGCATGCTCGACCATCTGGTGTCGCTCGGGATCAGCCACCTGTACCTGTCGCCGGTCGCCGAAGCGATGCCCGGCAGCTTGCACGGCTACGACGTCATCGACCACACCCAGGTCCGATCCGAGTTCGGCGGCGCAGCCGGCCTCCGGGATCTGCTCGACGCCGCCCACGCCCACGGCCTCGGGGTGCTCATCGACCACGTCCCGAACCACATGGCGGTGGCCGATGCACCTCTCAACGATCAGTGGTGGACGATGCTGCGCGACGGACGCCACTCGCCTGCAGCCGCGTGGTTCGACATCGACTGGGACGTTGCCGACGACAAAGTGATCGTGCCCAAGCTCGGCGAGCCGCTCGACGACCTGTTGGCCAACGGTGCGCTCGCAATCGTCGACGGCGAGCACCGGCGTGAACTGCAGTACGGCCCGCTGCGATTCCCGTTGGCAGCCGGCACGGAGCACCTCGACGTTGCGGACGCGGTCGAGCGACAGCACTACCGGCTGCAGTGGTGGCGTGACCCGGCGCGCAACGTCCGCCGGTTCTTCACCATCGACGACCTGGTCGCGGTCCGCGCGGAGGACCCGGATGTGGCAGCGACGATCGACACGATCCCGCAACAGCTCGCAGACCATCCCGCATTCGCCGGGGTGCGTGTGGATCACGTCGACGGTCTCACACAGCCCGAGGCCTACCTCCACGGTCTCCGCCGGCGCATCGGTGAGCACCGCTGGTTGCTCGTGGAGAAGATCCTCGCTGTCGGCGAGTCGCTGCCACCCTCGTGGCCGGTCGACGGCACCACCGGCTACGAGCACATCCGGGCGACCGACCACGCTCTGCTCGACTCGGCCGCCGAGGGTCCGCTCACGCAACTCTGGGTCGACCTCACCGGCGACGATCGATCGTTCGCCGCGATCGAGGACACGGCGCGTCGCGAGGTGCTCGATGGCGGCCTGCGGCCCGACCTCGAGCGGCTGGTGCGTCTGATCGGCCAGCGCCTCGACGCCGGCGCAACGGGTCGCAGTGACGCATCCGACCGCGTCGTCGAGTGGGTGGCCGAGTGCGTGGTCGAGTTGACCATCGGCCTTCATCGCTATCGCACCTACCTCCCCGATGATGCGGCCTCGGTCGAAGCGTTGCGCGTGGCCGAGGAGCGAGCGACACTCGCCCGGCCCGACCTCGCCGACGGCATCGCCGCGCTCGTCGAGCTGATCGTGGCCGACGCCGCGGTCGCCGAACGCTGGCAGCAGCTGACGAGTCCCGTGATGGCCAAAGGCGCAGAGGATCGGGCGTTCTATCGCTACCTCCGTCTGGCAGCGCTGTGTGAGGTCGGTGGCGCTCCCGGCCAGTTCGCCCTACCGATCGAGGCGTTTCACCAGCACCACCTCGACGTCCAGGCCGAGATGCCGCTGACACTGCTCGCTGGGACCACGCATGACACCAAACGATCCGAGGGCGTGCGCGGTCGAGCGGTGGCGCTGGCGGACGTGGCCGACGAGTGGGCGTCGACGGTTCGGGAATGGTTCGTCGCGCACGCCGAACTGCTGCGCGACGGTGGGCTCGACGCCGCGACCTCGATGCTCGCGCTCGAAACCGCAGTGACCGCGTGGCCGATCGATGCCGAGCGGCTCACCGAATACCTGGTGAAGTCGGCCCGCGAAGCCGACGAGCGCACCTCGTGGACCGCCACGGACCTCGCCTATGAAGACTCGCTCGGGCGTCTCGCGGACGTGCTCGCCGGCGAACTCGACGATGCCAGCCCCTCTGGTGTGCTCGCCGGAATCGTCGAACGCACGCTGCACCCAGGCTGGGCCCGATCGCTGGCTGCGCTCGCGATTCGGCTCACGGCGCCGGGCGTGCCCGACCTCTATCAGGGCACGGTGGCGTTCACGTACTCGCTCGTCGATCCGGACAACCGAGTCGAGCCCGACTGGGAGGAGCGTCGAGAACTCGTTGCACGAGCCGCCTCGCTCGACGGGCCGACCGCATGGGCCGGCGACGAGATCGAAGCGGCCAAGGCGGTGGTCGTCACCCGCGTCTTGGCGCTGCGCCGTGGCCGTGTGGATGCGTTCGGGGCGAGTGCCGGCTACCTGCCGCTCGACGTCACCGGTGACCATGCCGATGCCGTGATCGGTTTCGCACGCCAGAGGAGCGTTGGCGACGCAGGTGTGGTCGGCGCGGGTGTCGTGACGGTGGTGGCGACTCGCTCGGTCGACGACTGGGCAGACACGGCGATCTCACTCCCACCGGGCTCGTGGCGCAACGTGCTCGACGACGACACCCCGGTGGCGGACGGCGATGCTGCGGTGCCTGTGTCGTACTGGCTCGACCGCTTTCCGGTCGCCGTCCTCGACGCCACCTGACCGTTCAGTCCGGTTCGTCGACGTTGCCGTTGGTACGAGGGCGCCAGGGGCCGGTGATCAGACGCGAGCCACGCTGGAACGTCAGGTAGTTCCAGGCCCAGTTCAACATCACCGAGAAGCGGCTGCGGAAGTCGATCAGGAACACGATGTGCACCGACCACCAGGCCATCCAGGCAACCCAGCCCGACAGCTTCAGGGGGCCGATCACACCAACGGCCGACGAGCGTCCAATCGTGGCGAGTTCACCTTTGTTCCGATAGCGGAACGCGGTTCGTGGCCGTCCGTCGAGATCGGCCTGGACCATGGTGGCCACGTGTGCTCCGCCCTGGATTGCGCCCTGAGCCACCCCCGGCACCACGCTGTCGTCGGACGTTGCATGTGCGATGTCGCCGATGGCGAACACACGCGGCGAGCCGGGCACCGACAGATCGTCCGCCACCTCGACCCGTCCGGCCCGATCGGTCGGTGCGCCGAGCATCGACGCCAACGGCGACGCGGCGTTGCCGGCACCCCAGACGACGGTACGAGTGGAGATCTCGCCGTCGCTGGTGCTCACGGTCCGCTCGTCGATGTCGGTCACCTTGACGCCGAGGCGCACGTCGACGCCGAGCGAACGGAGCTGGTCGCTGGCCTTGGCCGACAATGTCTCGGGATAGCTCGACAGGACCCGATCGAGCCCCTCGAGCAGGACGACGCGAGCGGTCGTGGTGTCGATGGTGTCGAAGTCGTCGCTCAGCGTACGAAAGGCGATCTCCGCGATCGCGCCGGCCATCTCGACGCCGGTCGGCCCGCCGCCGACGACCACGAACGTGAGGTTCGCCTCCCGCTCGTCGTCGCTGTCGGCCCGTTCGGCCCGTTCGAAGGCGGTGAGGACGCGTCGGCGGATCTCGAGTGCGTCCTCGACGGTCTTGAGGCCGGGAGCGAACTGCTCCCAGTCGGGGTTCCCGAAGTATGAGTGGCTGGTGCCGGCCGCAAGCACCAGGAAATCGAAAGTGCACCTCGGCGCCGTCGTGGAGCCGAACGAGTCCGGCATCGCAGTCGATGTCGACCACCTCGCCGAGCAGGACGGTCGCATTGTCCTGCCCGGCCAGGATCGCTCTGATCGGTTGGGCGATGTCGCCGGGGGCGAGTCCGGCGGTGGCCACCTGGTAGAGCAACGGCTGGAAGAGGTGATGGTTGCGCCGGTCGATCAGCGTCACCTCGACGTCGGTGTCGGCGAGGCCCCGTGCTGCTGCCAGCCCGCCGAAGCCGCCGCCGATGATCACCACTCGTGGTCGAACGCCGTCGGCTCGGTTGGTCGCCACCGCGTGGAGCGTCACGATGCAACTGTCACGATGCGATCGTCAGGCGCGCCGCCCATGCGCCGATCGATGAGGGGCTCGCGCCCCCGCCGCCCCAACGCTCGTCGTCGGTGTCGAACACGACCGACGATGCGTCGTCGGGTGCAGGGGTGTCGACGACGACGCTGCTGAAGTTGAAGACCAACGACGCGGTGGCACTGGCGTTCGACCGTGCAACGACGATCACGTCCTCGACGATCGAGACGTGCTGTTCGGCTGCCGGATCGGTGAGCACAGGATGCTCTCGTCGAAGCCGGAGCAGTTCGGTGTACATCGCAAGGCGCGACCGGTGCGGTTCGTGTTCGGTCAGGGTCGGGTCGAGCACCGCTGCGGCGAACGTTGCCGGGTCGGCCGGATCGGCCACGCCCGGACCGTCGTCGCCGGACCAATCCGCGTCGGCGAACTCGCGTTGGCGACCCTGTCGCACGGCTTCGACGAGTTCCGGATCGCCGTGATCGATGAAGTACGGGAACGGTGCGGTCTCGCCGTATTCCTCACCCATGAACAGCATCGGCGTGAACGGCGACAGCAGCACGGCGGCCGCAGCCAGACGGTGCCGCGGATCGCCGGGGTCGGCGTCGGCGAGCAGTCGGGCCCCGCTCGGGGTGTTGCCCACGTGGTCGTGGTTGGTGTCGAAGACGATGAAGCGTCGATGGTCGACGTCGTCGGCCGGCGCGCCGTGGCGTCGGTCGAAGCCGGGGGAGTACTGACCGGAGTACACCCACCGCCGCTCCCACGCCGTGGCGAGGTCGACCGCACCCGAATAGTTGGCGTAGTACTCGTGTCGATCGCCGGTGAGCGCCACGCGCAATGCATGGTGGACGTCGTCGTCCCACACGGCGTCGCAACCCCACCCCCGGTCGTCGAGCGAGCGGACGATGCGTGGGTCGTTTGCCGAACTCTCGATCGTGACCAGCGCGGTCACGCCGCGACTGCGCGCCGCGACGTGCACGGCCGTGGTGAGCTCCTCCACGAACGGGATCGGCGTGGGGTCGATGATCGCGTGCACGGCGTCGAGGCGCAGCCCGTCGAGGTGGAAGTCGCGGATCCAGCCGACGGCGTTGTCGATGAAGTAGCGCCGCACGTGGTCGCTGCCTGCGCCGGCAACGTTCATCGCGTCACCCCACGGTGTCCGATACGCATCGGTGAAGTACGGACCGAACCGCCCGAGCACGTTTCCCTCGGGGCCCATGTGGTTGTACACGACGTCGAGCACCACGCCGAGACCGAAGCGGTGGGCAGCGTCGACGAAGCGAGCAAGGCCCTCGGGGCCACCGTAGGAGTGTTGCACCGCGAAGGGGAACACACCGTCGTAGCCCCAGTTGCGGGTGCCCGGGAACGCAGCCACCGGCATCACCTCGATCGTGCTGATGCCCAACTCGTGGAGACGCGGCAGGTGGCGGATCGCGGCGTCGAAGGTGCCCTCGGCGGTGAACGTGCCGACGTGCATCTCGTAGAGCACCGTGTCGGCCAACTCCACGCCATCCCAGTCGTCGTCGTGCCAGCGGAACACCGAGTGGTCGACGACGGCCGACGGTCCGTGGACTCCGTCGGGCTGCCAGCGCGACACCGGGTCGGCCAGCTCGTCGCCCCCATCGATCACGTAGTGGTACCGGTCGCCGTGGCCGACACCGTCGAGCTCGATCGACCAGTACTCGCCATCGCGCTCCATCGGATGCAACGACGGAACCGACGACGCATGTAACGAATGGTGTCTGACACCAATCGTGACGTCGTCGGCGTTGGGTGCCCACACGACGAAGCGGGTGCGGTCCCCGGCGACCACGGTTGCCCCGAGGCGCAGGGCGTCGGCGTTGGATGTCACGCTCAGTCCTCGGTCCTCAGTCCTCGGGGGCGAGGAAGACGGCACCCAGCGGCGGGAGGCTGAGGACGACGGACTGATGGAAGCCGTGGGAGTCGACCGGCACGGTGGTGGCACCACCGAGGTTGCCGACACCGCTGCCGCCGTAGATGTCGGCGTCAGAATTGGCCAGCTCCTCCCACCGGCCTGATGTCGGTACGCCGATGCGATAGTTGTGTCGCGGCGTCGGGGTGGCGTTGAACACGGCGAGCACCGGCCGGGCCTCGCCGGCGGGGTCCTTGCGCAGCCAGACGTACACACTCTGGTCGGCGTCGGCGCCCTCCACCCACTGCATGCCCGCCGGGTCGCTGTCGCCACGATGCATCGCCGGCTCGCTGGAATACAAGCGGTTGACGTCGGCCACCCACCCACGCACCCCACGATTGGCGGGAACGTCGTGCAGCCACCAGTCGAGCGTTCCCTCGTGGTTCCACTCGGTCCGGGTGGCGAGTTCGCAGCCCATGAACAGCAGCTTCTTGCCGGGTTGTGCCCACTGCATCGCATACAGCAGTCGGAGGTTGGCGAACTGCTGCCACTCGTCACCCGGCATCTTGTTGAGCAGCGACCCCTTGCCGTGCACCACCTCATCGTGGCTCAGCGGCAACACGAAGTGTTCGCTGCTGGCGTACACCGAGCGGAACGTGATCTCGCCATGGTGGTGGCGGCGATGGATGGGATCGCGTTCGAAGTACGCGAGTGTGTCGTGCATCCAGCCCATGTCCCACTTGAATCCGAATCCGAGCCCACCGATGTAGGTCGGCCGGCTCACCATCGGCCACGACGTCGATTCCTCGGCCATGGTGGCCACGTCGGGGAACTCGCCGTACACGGCTTCGTTGAGTTCTCGGAGGAACACGATCGCGTCGAGGTTCTCGCGCCCGCCGAACTCGTTGGGGATCCACTCGCCTTCGTTGCGCGAGTAGTCGAGGTAGAGCATCGAGGCAACGGCGTCGACCCGGATGCCGTCGACGTGATAGCGGTCGAGCCAGCACATCGCGCTGGACACCAGGAAGGAGCGCACCTCATTGCGGCTGTAGTTGAAGATCGCCGAGTTCCAGTCCGGGTGGTAACCCTGACGGGGATCGGCGTGTTCGAACAAGTGCGTCCCGTCGAACTCGTACAGCCCGTGGGCGTCGTTGGGGAAGTGTGACGGCACCCAGTCGAGGATCACACCGACGCCTCGCTGATGCAGCCGGTCGACCATCCGCATCAGGTCCTGGGGAGTGCCGTAGCGAGCGCTCGGAGCGAAGAAGCCAGTGGTCTGGTAGCCCCACGACCCGTAGAACGGGTGCTCCATGATCGGGAGCAGTTCGACGTGGGTGAACCCGTGGGCGAGGACGTGATCGGCGAGGGGATCGGCCAGCTCGTCGTAGCGAGGGAAACGCTTGCCGCCGGTGACGTGGCGCCCCCACGAGCCGAGGTGCACCTCGTAGATCGACACCGGTGCATCGAGCGCGATCTTCTCGCGACGCGACGCCATCCACTCGTCGTCGCCCCAGTCGTAGGACAGATCGGCGATCACCGACGAGATCGACGGCGGCTCCTCGGTGGCGGCGCCGAACGGATCGGACTTCTCCACCACCGAACCCGACTGCGTGGTCACCCGGTACAGATACGAGTCACCGATGGCGGGCCCGTCGATCCAGGCGCTCCACACCCCCGACTCGCTCGGATGGAGGTGGTGCTCGTGTTGCCACCCGTCGAACGTGCCGGCCACCGCGACAGAACGGGCGTTGGGTGCCCAGACGGCGAAGTTGCAGCCGCCGTCGCCGGGCTGCGCCCCGAAGCGGCGGTGCAGGTAGCGATGTGTGCCCTCGTTGAACAGATAGCGGTCGAGTTCGTCGGCGCGGCCTGGCTCACCGGTGGATGTTGCGTTGCTGCTGTCGTCGCTGCTCATCAGGTATTCCTCACTGTGTCGTCGTCGTGTCGTCGCTCGCTGTGCTGGTTGCCCGCACCGTCGGCGGCCGGCTCTGTTGAGTCATACCCGTCGCGGGCAGGATCAGTCATCTCGCTGCGCGAGAGCACTCGGAGGCGGCGTTGTACGTCAGGGTCGGCGAGCGTCTCTGAGGTCGGGAGGTCGAGTCGTCGCGCCCACAACTCCGGCCCGACCCGTCCGGGCAGATTGTGAGGTCGTCGTTCGCCGAGGAGATCATCGAGGTCGGCGCTGACCTGGTAGGTGTCGCTCCAGGACAGTCGGGTCAGCATGTTGTCCACCACGTCGTCCCACCGATCGGCGATGTCGACGCCGTGGGCTCGGCCGAGTCGGGCACGGTAGGCAGCGGTGTCGGAGGTGGCCACGAGTTCGGCGATCGGCTCCATGTCGTGGGTTCGGATGCCCGCCACCGTGCGGGCGGGGATGTGCGGGAGCGGGTCGTCGTCGAGGTGGAACTGCTCCTCGTACATGCCGAGCACGTCCCATCGATCGAACGCGTCCGACACCTCGGCCGGCACGGTGCCGAGATTCTCGCCGACGATCGTCACGTCAGCAGCGGCCGCCGTGGCAGCGATCACGGCCAGGATCTCGTCACGGGGGTAGCGCACGTAGGCGCCCTGGGTGGCCGAGAATCCTTCGGGTACCCACCACAGACGGTGGACGGCCATGGCATGGTCGATGCGCAAGATGTCGGCGTGGGTGCCGACGCGTTCGATCAGTCGGCGCCACAGGCGGTGACCGCTGGCGTGCATCGCTGCAGGGAGCGGCGGGGGGAATCCCCAGTTCTGCCCGTCGGCGAAGAACGCATCGGGCGGAGCTCCGACGCTCATGTCGGTGGCGAACATCGAGGGGTCCGCCCACACCTCGTAGCCCGCCGGGTTCGAGCCGATCGGCAGGTCGAGGGCCAGGGCAGCGGCGCCAGGGTCGTCGCGGATCGCGGCGAGCTGCCGATCGGCGAGCCATTGGGCGAAGAGATGCGACTGTTCGACGGTCTCGTCGCCAGCCGCGTCGCGACCGGCGCGGAACCGTGCGTAGGCGCCGACGTCGGGATGGGCCGCGGCGAACGCGGTCAACTCGGCCTGCACCTCGGGGCTGAGGTTCGCAACAGCGTCGACGAGTTGGTGACGGCGACGCTCGGCCAACACCTTCCAGTCGATGATCTCGCCCATCGGAGGCACCGGCGCAGTGGGGAGGTCGTCGTCGTCGAGGTAGACCTCGTTCCAGTGCAGACGGCTCACCGGCGAGTACGGACTGGGGTCGAACGGATCGTCGAGGTAGGTCGCGTACAGCGGCAACGTCGACACTGCCTTGATGCCAGAGCTGTGCGCTTGGCGCGCCACGGCATGTAGATGCCTGAACGACGGCAGGGGGTGCTTGCGTTCCCACAATGCATAGGTCGGAACGAAGAGGCTGCCCGAACCCTGGAACCGCTCGGCACGCGGCATCGTCGGCGGGGCGACCACCACGATGGTCTCACCCGGTCCGGCGGCGGCGTTGAACTCGAGCAGATGGCAGCCGAACGGAAGATCGAGTGGCAGTTCGATCGAGTCGATCTCGTCGCCCCGCCGGACGACGACGTCGTGCGGGCTGCCCTCGACGGTGATCGAGGCATCGACCACACGCGAGCGCACCGGCACGTCCCCGGCGGTCGCCAGGTGCAACGCCGGGGCGACGCGGGTGGTCGTGGCCACCGACGCCGAGTCGGCCTCCAGCACGGCGACGAGATGTTCGAGCGTGGCGGTCTCGGCCTGATGGAGATGTCCCCCGACGTCGTGGTAGGTGACTTGGACGCCGAGTTCCTCGGCGCGTTGGCGCAACGCGTCGCTCACTGATCGATCATTTCCAACACTGCCGACATGGGCCACGTCACCCAGTCGGGACGGTTCGCGAGTTCGTAGCGCACCTCGTACAGCGCCTTGGTCGCCACGTAGACGTCGAGGAGCAGTCGGCGGTCGTCGGCGTCAGCGGGCACCAGGCCCGTGCCGTCGATGTGTGCGAAGTAGGCGCCGAGCAACGCATCGTGGTTCTGGCGCGTCCACTGCTGACGCCAGCGATCCAAGGCGTCGAGGTCGTTGACGCGTCCCCGCTCGACCGCGGTGTGCTGCGCCATCCGGCCCGCGTAGTCGAACGAACGCAACAGCCCGCCGACGTCGGCGAGCGGCGACCGTTTGATCGTGCGCTGCGCCATCGGCGCGCCCGGCTCACCCTCGAAGTCGATGAACACGATGTCGTTGTTCGCCCAGAGGATCTGGCCGAGGTGGAGATCACCGTGGACGCGAATGCGCTTCGCGTCGAACTTGTCATGGCGAAGCCGGTCGAACCGTTCCATCAGATGGTCGAGTCGATCGTTGAGGTTGGTCGCATCCGCAGTGATCCCCTCAGGGAGTTGACCGCCACGCCTGTTCTGACGAATGGTCTGGCGGAGGTCGCGCTGGGTCGAGCGGATCGAGGTGCGCAACGACTGCAACAGCGAGCGTTGCCAGAGCAGCGTGAACCCCTCGGGCGCCATCGGTGAGGTGCGGCTGACCCCGTTGCCGGCATGGGTGGGGCCGACGTCGGTTCGGGCCAGCGCGTGATGCAGTTCGGCGGTGCGCTGCCCGACCAGGGTGGCGATCGAGGTGTCGACGACATCGTCGCTGCGATCGTCGGAGGACAACACGTGATCGATGGCGAGGCCCAATTCGTCGAGCATCTTCACCCAGAGGTCGCTCTCGTGTGCGACTGCATCGTGGATCACGACGACGTTGGCCGGCGCTGGCTCGCCCACGATGTCGATGTCGAGGGTGGCCGCAACGCCCGGCACCTGCTCGAATCCGGCGCGGAGCAGGTGGGCCGGGAGCTCCACGTCGGGGTTCGCCCCTGGCTCGAGTCGGCGGATCAGCTTGGCGATCAGGCGCCCGTCGATGATGGCTGAGGAGTTCGACTGCTCGACGCCGAGCACGTTGACATTGCGCGGATCGTCGGCGAGCTTTGCGATCCGCCCACGGAGCGGGCGGCCGACCAGTTCGCCGTGTCGGCTGGTCCGGCTGCGTTTGCGCAGCGCAGCACCGAGCACCACCGCAGCGCCGCGATCGTCGCTCATGGCATCGATCAGAAGGGCGCCCTCGTCGAGGTGGGCGATCACCGCAGGTGAGGTCGCACGGTCGCCGGTTTCGGCGAGGTCGCGACCGATCCGCATCACGGGCACCGAATAGCGCTGGTCGTCGCCCTCGGCGAACGACACGGTCGCGATCACCAACGCGACGTTGGCGTCGGCATCGAGGGGCACGGCGTCCTCCACGGTGACCTGGCGGATCGTGCGACCCTTGCCGGCGAACCAGCGACGCTGCGGGAGCCAGCGCTCGAGTGCCCGACCGAGGCCGGCGCGGCGGCGGAGCACCTCCGGCATCGAGCCCGGCAGGTGCGGCGTCGAGCCGGCCTCGGACTCGCCGTCGACGCCGACCAGGGAGAACCAGAAGAAGCCGTACGGCGCCAGGGTGACCTGATAGTCGTGGTCGCGGATCGGGCCGAACTGGTTGTAGCCGAACACCTCCACCGGTGTGGCACCGTGGAACTCTCGCAGATCGAGTTCCACGTGCTGCGCCAGGCGCGACAGGTTGGCAACGCACAGCATCGGAGGCTCACCGTCGAGGTGGCGGATGAACGCCAGCACGTGCGGGTTGTCGGGATCGAGGAAGCGGATGTCGCCCCGACCGAGGACGCGGTGGCGGGTGCGCAGCGAGATCAGCTGCTGCATCCACGACAACAGCGACGCCGGGTTGGCCTGCTGGGTCTCGACGTTGACGCTCTCGTAGTGGTACCCCTGCTCGGTGATCAGCGGGAGGAACAGTCGGTGCGGGTTGGCGGTGGAGAACCCGCCATTGCGGTCCGATGACCACTGCATTGGTGTGCGTACCCCGTCGCGGTCGCCGAGATACACGTTGTCGCCCATGCCGAGTTCGTCGCCGTAGTAGACGACCGGTGTGCCAGGCAGCGAGAACAGCACGGCGTTGAGCAGCTCGATCTTGCGGCGGTCGTTGCCGAGCAACGGCGCGAGTCGACGGCGGATGCCGAGGTTGATCCGCATCTCGTCGTCACGCGCGTAGGCGCGCAGCATCATGTGGCGCTCCTCCTCGGTGACCATCTCGAGGGTGAGCTCGTCGTGGTTGCGCAGGAAGGTGGCCCACTGGCAGTTCTCGGGCGGCTCCGGTGTCTGATCGAGGATGTCGATGATCGGCATCCGGTTCTCGGTCTGCAACGACATGAACAGCCGCGGCATCACCGGGAAGTGGAAGTTCATGTGGCACTCGTCGCCGTCGCCGAAGTAGGCAGCGGCGTCTTCGGGCCACTGGTTGGCCTCGGCCAGCAGCATGCGGCCTTCGTACTTGGAGTCCATGTGGGCGCGGATGCGTTTGAGCGCGTCGTGGGTCTCGGGCAGGTTCTCGCAGTTGGTGCCCTCGCGCTCGTACAGGTACGGCACGGCGTCGAGGCGGAGACCGTCGACGCCCATGTCGAGCCAGTGATCGAGCACTTCGAGCACTGCTGCCTCGACGGCGGGGTTCTCGAAGTTGAGGTCGGGCTGATGCGAGTAGAAGCGGTGCCAGTAGTACTGCCCGGCCACGGGGTCCCACGTCCAGTTCGAGGTCTCGAAGTCCTGGAAGATGATGCGGGCGTCGGCGTAGGTCGTGGGGTCGTCGGTCCACACGTAGAAGTCGCGCTCGGGCGATCCGGGTGGCGCATTGCGCGCACGCTCGAACCAGGGGTGCTGATCGGAGGTGTGGTTGATCACCAGCTCGGTGATGACCCGGATGTTCCGAGCGTGCGCCGCAGCCATGAATCGTTTGAACGCGCGCAGGTTGCCGTAGTCGGGGTTGACGGTGCGGTAGTCGGCGATGTCGTAGCCGTCGTCGCGCAGCGGTGATGGGTAGAACGGCAGCAGCCAGAGGGCGGTGACCCCCAGGTCGCTCAGATAGTCGAGGCGCGAGGTCAGCCCGTCGAAGTCGCCGGTGCCGTCGCCGTTGGAGTCGGCAAAGGCACGCACGTGCAGTTCGTAGATCACCGCATCGCGGAACCAGTCGTGCTTGTTGTTGGCTGTCGTGATGCCGCTCATGCCGCGATCTCCGTGTTGTTGCCTGCGTCGTTGCCTGGGTGGTCGCCGGCGTGGTCGTGATCAGTCGAGGGTTCGTCGAGTCGGCGGACGCTGAACACGTGCGCCGACGCCGACCATGGAGCGAGGTCGACGTAGTTCAAGTTGCCGCTCCACCGGTAGGTGACGCCGCCGAGCTCGTCGACCACGTCGAAGTCGGAGCCGTAGGGCAACCCGATCGCAGCCAGGTCGATGTCGACGAAGGCGCTGTGGCGTTCGAACGGATCGAGGTTGACCACCACGAGGACCGGACGACCGACACCGGCCGGGTCGGTCTTGCTGAAACAGAGGATGGCCGGGTCCTCGCAGGCGTGCACGTGCAGCGTCTGCAGGTTGCGGAAGGCACGATGATCGTGACGGATCTGGTTCAGCCGGGCGAGCAGCGGGGCGAGCGACTCGGCGTCGTCGAGGTTCCAGCTGCGCAGCTGGTACTTCTCCGAGTCGAGGTACTCCTCGGAGCCCGCTCGCACCGCAGCGTGTTCGAGCAGCTCGAACGCCGGCCCGTAGACCCCCCAACTCGGCGACAGGGTCGCAGCCAAGATGGCCCGGCTGACGAACACCGGGCGACCGCCGTGCTGCAGTTGCTCGGTGAGGATGTCCGGGGTGTTCGGCCACGCGTTGGGCCGAAAGTAGTCGACGGTACGGGTGGCGAGATCGTTGAAGTACTCACGCAACTCCCATTGGCTCTGGCGCCAGGTGAAGTAGGTGTAGTTCTGGTTGAACCCGATCTTGGCGAGACGCTCCATCACCCGCGGTCGCGTGAACGACTCGGCGAGGAACACCGTGTCGGGGTGCTCGCGACGAATGGTGGCGATCGCCCACTCCCAGAACGCAAAGGACTTGGTGTGCGGGTTGTCGACGCGGAACACGGTGACGCCACGTGCGATCCAGAACCTGAACACGTCGGCGAGCGCCGTCCAGAGACCCTGCCAGTCCGCCGACTCGAAGTCGAGTGGGTAGATGTCCTGGTACTTCTTCGGTGGGTTCTCGGCGTACTGGATGCTGCCGTCCGGGCGCGTCGCGAACCACTCCGGGTGCTCGCCCACCCACGGGTGGTCGGGCGAGCACTGGAAGGCGATGTCGAGCGCCAGGTGCATGTTGCGCTCGCGGCACGCCGCGGCGAACGTGGCGACATCGTCGACAGTGCCGAGGTCGGGGGCCACCGAGGTGTGGCCGCCGTCGGGTGAGCCGATGCCCCACGGGCTGCCGACGTCGTCGGTCGCTGCCGTGGTGGCGTTGTTGCGTCCCTTGCGGTGGGCGACGCCGATCGGATGGATCGGTGGCAGATAGACGATGTCGAAGCCCATCGACGCGACGTAGTCGAGGCGGCCGATCGATTCGAGCAACGTGCGTGAGCGGCCCGCGTCGTGGTCGCCATCGGCCGACGAACGGGGGAAGAACTCGTACCAGGCGCCGAACGATCCGTGCAGCGGATCGATGTCGATCGGCAGCGGCGTCGCGAACTGTGCCAGCGGTGCTCGGGGGCTGCAGCGCCAGAAGACGTCGGCCCATCGGGGCTCTCGCAGCACGTCGGCGTCGCTGGAGCCAATCGAGCGGCGGAGGTGTTCGAGCTCGGATCGGTCGGCATCGCTCACGGTGTCGCCGGTTGCGGCGTCGAGCGCTCGGTCGATCAGTTCGACACCGGCGCGGAGTTCCAGCGACACGTCGAGGCCGGCGTCGATCTTCTTGATCGTGTCTCGGCGCCACGTTTCGAGGTGGTCGATCCACCCGACGACGTCGTACTCGATTCGCCCGAGGTCGCTCAAGGTGAGCATTGCAGTGAACCGGTCGTTGCCGATCGATGTCAACGGATGCTCGTGCCACTGCCCGGGTCCCGTTGCTGGGTCCACCTGTCGCCAACGCACTGCCGCAGCCACCATGTCATGGCTGTCGGTGAACACGTCGGCGACCACCGTCAGCGGTTCGCCGACCGTGCCCTTGGCGGGGAAGGCGCCCCCGTCGACGAGTGGTCGGACGGCTTCGACCACCACTCTCGACGGCCTGGTTGCGGGCAGCGACTGCTCCGCCGACGCGGCGGTTGGTGTCGATGCGGCCGGCGTGCGGGCGCGCGATGTGCGGGTGGCTGGTGTGGCGGGCTTGGGGGTGCGTGAGGCCATCGGGTCAGGTCATCTCCTCGAGATCGGCGGGGGTGGCGGGGGTGGCAGTGGTGGTGGCAGTGGTGGTGGGTCGGCGACGAACTGGCTGACGGCTCGGCGACTTGATCGATCGCAGCACGACCATCGACCGCTCGACGACTTCGAACGTGTCACCCGGTCGTGCGTTGACGGTTCGGGTGGTGCCTCGCCGTGGGTCGGACGTGTCGAGGTCGATCGTCCAGCGTCGACTCCACTCGGGGCCGGGCATGCGCCATTCGATCGGCTGGTCCGAGGCGTTGAAGATCACCAGGAAGGTGTCGTCGACGATTCGTTCACCGTAGGCGTCTGTGGTGGGAATCGTCTCGCCGTTCATGAACACTGCGACGGCGCGGGCGTAGCCGGCGTCCCAGTCGTCGTCGGTCATCTCCTCACCGTCGGGTCGGAGCCAGGCGAGGTCTTCGATGCCGCGGATCTTGCGACCCTGGAACCAGCGCCGCCGTCGGAAGACCGGGTGCGATCGCCGGAACGAGATGATCCGCTGGCACCATCTGGCGAAGTCGGCGTCGACGTCGTCCCAGTCGAACCATGAGATCTCGTTGTCCTGGCAGTAGGCGTTGTTGTTGCCTCCCTGCGAGCGACCGAGTTCGTCACCGCCGAGCAGCATCGGCACGCCTTGCGAGAGCAGCAACGTGGTGACGAGGTTGCGTCGCTGCCGGCTTCTGAGTTCGACGATCGCGAGGTCGTCGGTGGGTCCCTCGGCGCCGTGGTTCCACGATCGGTTGTGCGACTCGCCGTCGTTGCCGTTTTCGCCGTTGGCGTCATTGCGTTTGTCGTTGTACGACACGAGATCGGACAGGGTGAAGCCGTCGTGGGCGGTCACGAAGTTGATCGATGCGGTGGGGCGTCGTGTGTCGGCTTCGTACAGATCGGAACTCCCCGTGAATCGATAGCCGAACTCGGCGAGCGTCGACGGCTCGCCCCGCCAGAAGTCGCGGATCGTGTCGCGGTAGCGGCCGTTCCACTCCGACCACTGCGGGGGGAAGTTGCCGACCTGGTAGCCGCCCTCGCCGATGTCCCACGGTTCCGCGATCAGCTTCACCTGCGACAGCACCGGGTCTTGCTGCACCAGGTCGAAGAAGGCCGACAGTCGGTCGACGTCGTACAACTCGCGAGCGAGGGTCGAGGCGAGGTCGAAGCGGAACCCGTCGACGTGCATCTCGGTCACCCAGTAGCGCAGGCTGTCCATGATCAGCTGCAACACGTGCGGGTGGCGCATGTTGAGGCTGTTGCCGGTGCCGGTGAAGTCGAGGTAGTAGCGCGGGTCGTCCTCCATCGTGCGGTAGTAGGCGTGGTTGTCGATGCCGCGCATCGACAGCATCGGTCCGAGGTGGTTGCCCTCCGCGGTGTGGTTGTACACCACGTCGAGGATCACTTCGATGCCGGCTGCATGCAGCGACTTGACCATCGTCTTGAATTCCTGGACCTGACCCAGCGCGATCGACGACGTGTACCCGTTGTGCGGCGCCAGATAGGCGATCGAGTTGTAGCCCCAGTAGTTCCGCAGTCCGCGCTCGACGAGGTGGTGGTCGTGCACGAACTGGTGCACCGGCATCAGTTCCACCGCCGTCACCCCGAGCTGCTTCAGGTGGTCGATGATCGCGGGGTGTGCGAGGCCCGAGTAGGTGCCGCGCAGCGGCGGCGGGACGTCGGGGTGCTGCATCGTGAGCCCGCGTACATGGGTCTCGTAGATGATCGTGTCGTGGAGCGGGACGTCGGGTGGGCGGTCGTTGCCCCACTGGAAGTATCGGTCGCCGACCACGGCCTTCGGGACGTGGGGTGCCGAGTCCTCGGTGTTCGGACGATCGGGTTGGTCGAAGTCGTAGCCGAAGCAGGCCACCGACCAGTCGATGTCGCCGGCGATCGCCTTGGCGTACGGGTCGAGCAGCAGCTTGGACGGGTTGCACCACAGGCCTTTGGCCGGCTCCCACGGACCGTGGACCCGGTAGCCGTAGCGCTGACCCGGCCGCACGTCGGGGAGGTAGACGTGCCAGCAGTGTCCGTCGACCTCGGTGAGCTCGACGCGGTCCTCGTCGATCGGGCCGTGGTTCTTGGCGTTGCCCTGACCGCTGCCGGAACCGTCGTTGTCGCCGAGGAGGCACAGCTCGACTCCGTCGGCCACGCTGGAGAACAGCGAGAAGTTCGTTCCCGAGCCGTCGTAGTTGGCCCCGAGCGGGTAGGGGTTTCCGACCCAGAGGCGGCGCCGACTGTTCTCCGATGTGTGCACGTTGTGCAGTCTGCCCGATCGACGAGCGTGCGAAACGATGACGAGGAGCCGGAGCACCCGATTCTTGGGTTTTCGACGCAGGTCGGGACGGGGTCAGGTTGGGTGGTTGCCTGCGCGCCTGAGCGGGTAGAGCCCCTCCATGATGAGATTGGTGGTTGCTTCGCGGGTCGGGGCTGTCGAGCCACTGGGCGACGACGAGGAGATCTCCGAATCGGCCCGGTCGCTCTGGGAGACGACGCTCGACGCACTTCCCCGCTTCGGTGTGGCGATCGCGATCATTCTTGCCGGCTGGCTGTTGTCTCGCGGGCTTCGATGGTTGCTGCACCGACGCTTCGCTCGCACCCAGACCAAGAGCTTCGCCACCGTGATGAGCAAGATCGGATCGTGGGTCTTCGTGTTCATCGTGATCCTGCTCGCCGTTGCCATCACGTTCCCGTCGGTGAAGCCGGTCGACCTGCTCGCCGGGCTCGGGTTCTTCTCCGTGGCCGTCGGCTTCGCCTTCCAGGACATCTTGGAGAACACGCTGTCGGGCATTCTGCTGCTGTTCCGTCAGCCGTTTCGCTCCGGCGACCAGATCACGGTCGTCGACCGCTCGGGCACCGTGCAGGGCATCACGATTCGTGAGACCAGGCTGACCACCTACGACGGCGAACTCGTGGTGATCCCGAACCGCGACGTGTACAAGAACGTGATCGATGTGCACACCCACCATCAGGATCACCGCCTGCAGTTCGTGGTCGGCATTGCCTACGAGAACGACCCGGCGGAGGCGATCGCGGTGATCCACGACGCGGTGGCACGGGTCGAGCACGTGCGCTCCGACCCGGCACCGATGGCAATCGTGTCGGAACTGGGGGTGTCCACCGTGGACATCACGGTGTACATCTGGACCGATGCGCACCGCCTCGACTCGTTGAGAACGAGGGAGCTGCTGCCGGGATGATCGTCGTGCTCGCATCGACCGTCGCAGCTCCATGGCTGCCGTCCCAGGTCGATCCAGTGCCGGTCGACTTCGAGGAACTGGTCGACGACTCGCTCTCCAGCGCCGACTGGGTGCAGGCAGGCGCGGTGGTGGTCGGTTCCGTCATCGTGGCGATCATCGCCAATCGGGTGGCTCGATCGATCGGCGACCGAACGATCGGGCCGGGCTTCGCGACGTTGCTGATCGCCCGGGTGATCGGCTATGTGATCGCGCTGGTCGGCATCATCTACGCCCTCGGTGGGCTCGGGGTGCGGATCGGCCCGCTGCTCGGCGCGCTCGGCATCGGCGGCCTGGTGCTGGCGCTCGCGCTGCAGGGGGTGGTCGAGAATTTCTTCGGTGCGCTCATCTTGCAGTCGCGCCGCCCGTTCACCGTCGGCGACACGGTCGAACTCGGCGACTCCCGGGGCATCGTCAAGGACATCGATTCCCGCACCGTGGTGTTGCGTGGGCTCGACGGCAGCTGGATCCGCGTTCCCAACTCGAGGGTGCTCGACGACACGATCGTGACGCTGACGACGGAACCGTTTCGGCGATCGGCCATCACCGTGGGAGTCGCGTACGACACGAATCTTGCCCGCGCCACCGAGGTGATCGTGGAGGCGCTCGAGCGAGTCGGCCGGATATGCGACGATCCGGCTCCGTTCGCTGTGCTCCGTTCGTTCAGCTCGTCGACGATCGACATCGACGTCTACTTCTGGCACGCAAGCGACATTCCGGCTGAACTGGCGGCGACCCACGACGTCATGCTGGCGATCCATCACACGTTCGCCGACCAGGGCATCACCATCGCCTTCCCGCAGGTCGTGGTGTGGCCGGGCACCGACTCCGACGAGGTGCCGTACACGGAGCGGCCGCAGCCGATTCACACGCAGTACCCGAGCGCGTCGCCGATGGCGGGACCCGAGTCGGGCGGGCAGACGCCGGGCTGGCGTCCGTGGCGGCGGAGCTGAAGCAACCTCGCTGGAGCATCGCTGACGTCTCCGGTACCGTCGGTCGATGAGCCACGCCGAGACCACGGCCGCGGAGGTCGTCGAATCGACCCGTGCGGTGACCGCCGATCAGTACCTCGCCGGCATGGTCGGGCTGGGGTTGCTGCGCACCTGGTATCTCGATGCCGACGTGAACGCCGAGCGCATGGCCGAACTCGCCGAGACCCTGCAACGCTCGAACGAGTTCCCGTACTCGATGGTGCTCGACCCGGTCGAACGCGATCTCGACGCCGGCTACGAGGAGTGGTCGACGACCTATGACGGGCCGAATCCGATGATCGAGACCGAGGAGCGTGCGGTGCGGGCGATCCTGCACGCCCTTGCAGGTCCTGGGGTGGCGGCGCTCGACGCGGCGTGCGGAACGGGGCGGCAGGCAGCGCTGCTGTGCGACCTCGGCTGCGCAACGATCGGCGTCGATCGATCCGAGGCGATGCTCACTGTTGCACGCCAGAAACTGCCGGATGCCCACTTCGAGATGGGTGATGTCGAGCACCTGCCGTTCGACGACGACCGATTCGACCTCGTCGTGGTGTCGTTGGCGTTGTGTCACCTCGACGATCCCGGTGTCGCCGTTGCCGAGTTGGCTCGAGTGCTGCGACCCGGCGGCGCGCTCGTGATCACCGACCCGCATCCGTCTGGAGGCATCCTCGGGGGTCAGGCGTTCTATGGCGGCATCTCGGCCAGTCGACCGATGACCTGGGTGCGCAACAACCATCACTCCGCCTCCACCTGGTTGCGGGCGTTCCGGAACGCGGGTCTGGACGTCGAGGAGTGCATCGAGGAGCCGTTCAGCGATGAGCAGATTGCGAGCTCGCCCGCCGACCTGGTGTTTCCCGCCGCCGCACGAGCAGCGATGACGGGCCTTGCCAGTGTGTGGGTCTGGGTGTTGCGCACTCGCTGAGCAGCCCGCGCCAGCAGCGTGCCAGTGAGCCCAGCACCGAGCGACGGCAGCGTGCAGTGGCTCCCCGGTGGCGATTCAGCTGCTGCTCGGTGGGCCTGGCCCCGCTGGGTCAGGCGGCGGGTTGTCGCCGGCTGGGCGGCCCGGTGGTGCGGACGCTCCCGTCGGGGAGTCGCAGGGTGAGTTCCCGATTGGGGCCGACCTCGATCACCCAGTCGGCGTGGTGGATCTTGGTGTGATGGCTGGTGCACACCGGGAGCAGGTTGTGCAGGTCGGTGGTGCCATCGTTGCGCCACCAGACGATGTGGTGCAGTTTGCAGCGGTCGTATCCGACGGTGCAGTCCGGGATGGCACAGGTGCGGTACAGGCCTCGGAGCGCCCGGCGCTGCGCACGGTTGGCGAGCCGGGTGCTGCGCCCGAGGTCGAGTTCGCCCGGTGCGTGGAGGACGACGCCGTTGCGGACGACGACGGCGTGGACGTCGGCGTCACCGGCGAGGTCGGCGACGATTCGGGCGGGGATCTCGACCGGGATGGCAAACTCGGCAACCGGCCCGGTGCGACCGCTCGCGTCGGCGTCGATGACCACCACGAACTCGGGCGACGCGCTGCGTGCAGCGGTGGTCGACGCTGCGTGGTCGGTGACGATCTGAGCGAGCGCGTGGGCCACGAGGTAGTGCTGCTTCTCCTGGTGGTCGCTCGGGCAGCCGTCGGGCACCGCCTCGGCGAAGAGCGCCTGCACGGTGCGATCGAGGCGCGACGCGATCTTGACGCCGGTGATGGGGTCGAATTTCGCGGCCAGGTTCCACATGCCGTCGTGGTCGACCCAGGTGCGAGCTCGAGTGTTGCGACGCTGTCGTTCGAGGAGGTCGACGCCGTCGTCCGCTTGCAGACGGCGGGTCTCGAGATCGAGCCGACGGCTGAACTCGTTGATCGTCGCGGCGGTGGCGACGACGGCGAGCCGGTCGGCGGCGTCGACCAGAGCTGCTCGTTGCTCCGGCTTCAGTTTGCGCGTGGCCCGGGTGACGGCGTCGATGTGGCCTGCGGTGATCGCGCCGTCTTCGAGGGCGTCGGCGAGCCGTGGGGTGGCGGCGAGCATGTCGGAGCGATCGGTTGCACTGGTTGCCTGCCCCAGCGATGTCCTGGCAGCGTCGGCGATCCGCTGCTCGGGGAATGAGTCGACAGTGCGCAGTTGGGCGACGAGCGCGCCATGTTGGGCGTCGCACCAGGCCTGGACCTCGCGCACGGCCACGAGCCCGGTGTGGATCGACGAGGCGTCCGCAGCCGAGTTGGCGCGAATGGCGGTGATGTGCTCCACCCGCTCGACAACCCCGGCGATCTCCATGCCTCCAACCGTAGAGCGGGGGTGTCACAGAGTTGAGAGGACGCGGTTGTCAAGGTGTGCGGCGCGCAGCCAGAGGCGGTCGGTCTCGAGTGCTGACACGATCACGCGCGCAGGGTGCCGACTGCGTACACGCCGGTCGCAGCCACGGCGACGCGCACGTGCGATGCGGATCCACCTCGGGTCGCTGGAAGCAGCAGCAGCACACCCAACGTTCCTGCTGCCACCGGCCACGTCGGCCGATGTCGGGCCGCGTCGATCAGCGTCGTCCCTGCAGCAGTTGCCAGCGCCGTTGCGTACAGGCCGTGGTGGAGCCACCGCCATCGCCCGAGGTGCACCCGCCCGGTCCGCACGCTGACACCCAGCAGCGACGAAGCTGCGAGGGCAACGCCAACGCTGCGATGCGGCCACGAACCCACGAGGCGAACGTAGCGGACGTGCCCGACAGGCGACATCGGCGGTCGTTGCAAATCATGACCACAGGAGGTTTCGGTCGCGTCGGCGCGGGTACGTTGCGGACGCATGGAGTTCTTCGACGTGGTGCGGCACCGCCAAACCACCAACGGACCGGTGTCGAGCCGCCCGGTCTCGTTGGAACACCAGCACCGCCTCGTGGAGGCTGCCGGCATGGCCCCGTCGCACTTCAACAGTCAGCCGTGGCGGTTCGTGCTGATCGACGACCCATCCCGGATCCGCTTCATCGCCGATGTCAGTGCCAGCAGCATGCGCCACGTCTTCCGCGCCGGCGAGTTCTTCACTCGCTATCGCAAATTCTTCCGCTTCTCGGACGCCGAAATGGACGAACGCCGCGACGGCATCCTGTTCGATCAGTTGCCGCGTGCGTTGCGACCGTTCCGGCGGCTGGTGTTCACCGACACCGCCACCAGGATGATGAACCGGCTGAAGGTGCCCGACACGCTCGCCGATGCCAACCGGGACCTGGTTGGCGGCGCGCCGCTCGTCATCGCAGCGCTGCTCGACAAGGAGGAGTATCGCCCGGGCGAACTGTCGGGTTTCTATTCGGTGTTCGGACTCGGGGCTGCGATGGAGAACCTGTGGCTCACCACCACTGAACTGGGGATGGGAATCCAGTTCATTTCGTTTCCGATGGAGGTACCCGACCAGTGGGACCGCCTCGTCGAGTTCCTCCAGGTGCCGCCAGAGCTGGAACTGATGGCGCTGTACCGGGTGGGTTACGTCGACGAGCAGGCCGAGCGCCCGCCGATCGACTGGTCGAGCCGGCACCGCAAGCGCCGCTCCGACTACGTGTTCCGCAATTCGTGCGCCACCCCAGAACCCGATGACGCGACGAGCGATCCGCCGAGCGGTGCAGCGGGAGCACCGGTCGGCACCGGTCCGACCCAGGTCGCATCGTCATGAGTGACATGGCTCAGGCACGGATCGTGGGGCTCGGTACGGCCGTGCCGACACACGTGGTCGAGCAGGCTCGCGCCCGAGAGTTCGCGGGCCGGATGTTCGGACAGCACCACGCCGACATCGAGCGGTTGCTGCCCGTGTTCGATCACGCCGGCGTCGACCAACGCCACTTCTGCGTGCCGGCCGACTGGTTCGACGAGCCGCACACCTTCGGCGAACGCAACGATCTCTACGTCGAGCACGCACTGGCGCTGTCGATCGATGCTGCCCGACGGGCCCTCGACGACGCGTGCGTCACTGCCACCGACATCGGCACCGTGCTCTTCGTGTCGACCACGGGAATGGCCACACCGTCACTCGACGCGCGATTGGCGTTGGCGCTCGGTTGCCCGGCAGGGACACGGCGCGATGCCACGTTCGGCCATGGCTGTGCTGGAGGTGTCGGTGGCCTCGCCCGTGCAGCGACGTTCGCTCGTGCGGATCCGGGTCGAGCCGTGTTGTTGGTGGCCACCGAACTGTGTGGGCTCACGTTCCAGGGTGACGACTGGTCGAAAGCGAACTTCGTGTCGACCAGCCTGTTCGCCGACGGCGCCGCAGCGGTGGTCGTCCGCGCCGACGCCGAACGCGCCCAGGCGGATCTCGACACCGCGATGTCTGCTGGCACGTCTGGTCCGGCGATCATCGCCGACAGCTGCGTCCTGTGGCCCGGTACGGAGGACGTGATGGGGTTCGAGTTCACGGACCGTGGTCTCGAAGTGGTGCTGTCGCGGAGCGTGCCGAGCGTCGTCCGCAGCCACCTCGCCGCGAGCGTCGACACGGTGTGCGAGCGTGCCGGCATCGCCGTCTCTGACATCACGCACTTCCTGCTGCACCCCGGTGGCGCGAAGGTGCTCGACGCCTACCTCGATGTGCTGCCGATCGACGAAGCCCAGTTGCGCTGGTCACGCGACGTGCTGCGCATCCACGGGAACATGTCGGCGCCGACGGCGCTGTTCGTGGTGCGCGCCGCGATGGACGCTGCGGCATGCAGCAACGTGCACGGGCCGGTTGTCGGCGAGCTTGCCCTGGTGTCGGCGATGGGGCCCGGCTTCGCTGCCGAACACGTGGTGCTTCGGTGGTGACCTCGGTGAGGTCGTCGCAGCGTGCCCGGCGTGCGGCGATCGTCGTCGCAAGCGTCGCAGGGCAGCGCCTCGGCGAGCTCGTCTGGTCGAAACGCAACGAGCGTCGGCTCCGCGAGCGCGGTGCTGTGGAGGTCGGACAGTCGCACTATCCCGCAATGGTCGCCATGCACGTCGGGTGGCTCGCATCCACGCTGCTCGAAGCTCGTCGGCCCAGTTCGGTGCCGACGCCGGTCCGCGTGGTGGCACTCGGCGCAGTGGTCGTCGCGCAGCCGCTTCGGTACTGGGCGATCGCGTCGCTCGGCGACCGTTGGAGCACGCGGGTGCTCGTGCCCCCCGGTGAGGCCCCGCTCGTCGTCGGCCCGTACCGCCATCTCGCCCACCCCAACTACGTCGCCGTGGTCGCCGAGCTGGCAGCGGTGCCGCTGATGCTCGGGGCGTGGCGGACCGCCGTGTGGGCGACCGTCGCCAACGCCGCCGTCCTCCGGGCCCGTATTGCCGTGGAGTCGTCGGCGCTCACCGCATCGTCAGCCCACTGAGCTGCGCCACATGCGGCTCACCGAGGACGCGTGGAGCGCAGCTCGCGGACGGGTGGCGTGGGTGCAGTGCGTCGGGTGGAGGTGGGTGACAGCGTGCCGGGCGTCAGTCGCCGGCGACGGGCCTGGCCAGCGGTGGCGTGGCGTTGTGTCGCTCGGCTTCGCCTGCTTCGATCGCCTCGAGGAGGTGGATGGAGATGTCGGCCACCCGCACCTGGTCTTCCTCGATGCCGGCACCCTTCACGCCGTCGTCGAGCATGATGTAGCAGAACGGACATGCGGTCGCCACACGGCTCGCGCCGGTGGAGATCGCCTCTGCGGCGCGCTCGTCGTTCACCTTCGTGCCGACGGTCTCCTCCATCCACATGCGAGCGCCGCCGGCGCCGCAGCACATGCCCTTGGTGCCGTTGCGTGGCATTTCCACGACCTCGACCCCCTTGATCGAGGCCACCACCTTGCGCGGTGCGAGGTACACGTCGTTGTGGCGACCCAGGTAACACGAGTCGTGGTACGTGATGCGCTCTTCGAGGGTCGCGTCGGTCACGTCGAGCTGGCCCGACTCGATGAGTTCCTCGAGCAGCTGCGTGTGGTGGATCACCTCGAAGTGGCCGCCCACTTGCGGATACTCGTTGAGGAGCGTGTTGAAGCAGTGCGGGCACTGCGTGATGATCTTCTTGACGCCCATGCCGTTGAGCATCTCGGCGTTGGGCTGGGCGAGCATCTGGAACAGGTACTCGTTGCCCGCTCGGCGAGCGGAGTCGCCGGTGCACATCTCGGAGGGCCCGAGGATCGACACGTCGATCCCGGCTCGGCGCAGCAGCCCGGCCATGGCCTGGGTGACCTTCTTGTTCTTGTCGTCGAACGAACCGGCACAGCCCACCCAGTAGAGGTACTCGGAGGTCAGTGCCTCGCCGGGGTCGACGATGGTGACGCCGTCGATGCCCTCGGCCCAGTCGCCGCGCTCGCCCTGGTTCATGCCCCAGGGGTTCATCTGGTTCTCCATCGCCCGGAAGGCATTGCCGAGCTCGACGGGGAAGTCGGACTCCATCAGGGCCAGATATCGGCGCATGTCGAAGATCTTGTCCGTGATCTCGATGTTGACCGGGCAGATCTCGTCGCACGCCTTGCACGTGGTGCAGGCCCACAACTCTTCGGGTGTGATGCGTTCGAACAGCGAGTCGGCGCTGACGGTGATCTCGCTGTCGGCGCTGAGCGGCGCACTGACGACGGGAGTGCCGGTGGCGGCCATCACCTCACCCGACTTCAGCACGATCTCGCGCGGGTCGAGCGACTTGCCGGTGGCGTGCGCCGGGCACACGCTGGTGCAGCGACCGCACATCGTGCAGGCGTCGAGGTCGAGGAGTTGCTTCCAGGTGAAGTCCTCGACGGTCGAGGCGCCGAAGCTCTCGAGCTCGGTCTCCATCAGGTTCGGCATTGGACGCATCGCGCCCTTCGGCCGGTCCTTGTCCTTGAGGTACATGTTGAGCGGCGAGGTGAAGATGTGGCGCAGCATCGTGAGTGGCAGCAGCGCCAAGAAGGCGATGAAGCTGGCAACGTGGAGGATCCACCACCACTGGTGCCACGTGTCGAGGGTGCCCTGGGACCATCCGTCGACCAGCAGCGCGAGCGGGTAGCCGATGAACGCCCACTGCTCGTAGCTCGGCATCCCTTCCTGTGCGATGCGGAACATCTCGGCGCCGAAGCCGGTCAGCCCCACCGCGAAGAACGTGGCAAGGATCGCCGCGTGTTCCGGCTTCGACTTGATGCGGATGCGGTACGGGCGCTGCACGTAGCGGCGCACGATCGCCCACACGATGCCGACCATGAACACGAGCCCGGCAGCGTCACCGACGAACGAATACGCCTTGTAGGTGGTGCCGTGGAGGAACTTGAGCGACTCGGGCAGCTGGTGGTCGATCTCCAGCACGGTGGTGACGCCGA
The DNA here is from genome assembly GCA_963793335.1 of Ilumatobacteraceae bacterium. Lineage (GTDB taxonomy): Bacteria > Actinomycetota > Acidimicrobiia > Acidimicrobiales > Ilumatobacteraceae > Sva-07. The sequence continues at coordinate 34,294 of CAWBZS010000010.1, forward strand.
GCAAGACGAGGAACCCGAAGTAGATCATCGAGTGCATCAGCCCGGCACCGGCGTCGCGCAGCAGGGTCTGCATGTAGGCGCCGGCGCGGAAGTCCTTGAGGCGCTGCGCTGCGTTCTTGCGGGTGGTGTGCCGTTGGGCGGGAGCGCCGCGCTCCCAGTTCTTCATGCGGTTGGAGAACATGAAGGCGCCCCAGATCACCATCACTGGGATCACGGTGTAGAACGCGATCTGGATCGGGCCGGGGATGTTGACGAACACCGTGCGGTGCACCGGGTTGTCGTTCTTCCAGCCGGTGATCTGCGGCAGGACGCCCGACACCAGGATGAAGATGCCCATCGCGATGCCCAGTACGAGGGCGAGCTGGTGTGGCTTGACGCGCTTGGGGGTCTTCTGGGCGGCGTCGTCGGTGGTGTCGGCGGTCGTGCTCATGGCGCCCACACGCTACTCGTTGGCCCCCGTGCGGGTCATCTCGACGTTGCAGATCGGGCAGTGGTTGGCATCTGCTCGCGTCGATGTGTTGTTCTGGTGGGTGAGGGGGAGATACCGAACGCGCTGTTGAGCAAGGGGGCGATCGAAGATGAAGCGGAGTTTTCTGGTCACATTGGCGGTGCTGGTCACCGCCGTGGGTCTCACACATGTCGCGAGCCGACCGGCGCAGGCCGCGGTCGGCTCGCTCGAGGGGCTCGTCCAGCTCCGCGAGGGTGGGGTCACCACACCGTTCGGTGCCGTCGAGATGTCCCTGACCGAGGGTTCGGCGCCGGGCGGTGCACCGGTGGCGAGCGCCTCGACGCCCGCAGACGGCAGGTACTCGTTCTCGGTCGAAGAGGGCACGTACACCCTGACGGCCGAGCCGCCCGACGCTTCCGGTCTCACGCCCACCAGTCGCGTCGTCACGGTCGGGCCCGATTCCACGACCACGGAGAACTTCTTGTTCACGATCGTGGAGAGCCAGCTGACGGTGAGCGGCACGGTCACCGGCCCCGACGGGTCGGCGATCGCAGGAGCCGCTGTGTCCTTCGCTGGGCCCGAGGACGACGATGGTGGAACCGACACCACGGACTCGGCGGGCGCCTACTCGGTCGACGTGCTGCCGCGGTCGTTCACGGTCAGCATCGATGTGTCGGGTCTCGGCGGGTTTCCCGACCGCTACTCGCTGTTCGCCTCCGACGTGGTGATCAGCGCTGACACCGGGCTCGATGTGCAGATCCCCGGCTCGACCGTCACGATCGACGTGGTCGACGACACCACCGGTGACCCGATCACTGCGTTGGTGACCGCCGAGTCGCGGCAGGCCGGCCCGAGCATTCTCGGGCAGCCGTCGACACTCAACTCCGTGCTCGAAGAGGTGTCGGTGGTGGGGTCGGTCGACGTGGTACTGGCTCCGGGCGGAACGGCGAGGGCCGCTGCGAGCGCGAGCGGCTACTTCGACGGAACGGAGTCGTTCGCGCTGCCGGCCACCTCGAACGTCGAGCTGCGGTTGGTCCCGGAACCCGACCCAGGTGAAACCCGACTCACCGGGCGGCTGCTCGATTCGGCCGGTGTTCCGATCGCCGGGGCGCCGGTCATCGTGAGCAGTTCCGAACCGCAGCCTCCCACCGACGCCAGCGGTGAGTTCGACGTCCTCTCCGATGCGCCGATCGGCGGCGGCACGAGCTCTGTTGAGCTCCGGAACCCGTTCCCCGGTGGGTCGTCAGCGGTGTTGCCGCCGCTGTGGTCGATCGGGTCGGGCAATGTGCCGCACCCGGAGGGTGGGCTGACCGAGATCGGCGACATCACGGTCGATGCCGAACCGGTCACCGTCAACGTGGTGGATCCCGACGGCGTCGCCGTTCCCGGAGCGTTCTTCGACGCCGGCAACTTCCCGGTCTTCCCGCTGGTGCCGGCAGCGTTCGGGCCCTACGACGGCCAGTTGCGAACCAGGTACGCATCCGATGTCACGTCGGACGGGTCCGGCACGATGGAGCTCAGACTCGCCGACAACACCGGTGCCACCGGCTTCTTCAGGCAGTACGAGCTGTACTTCGAGCCACCTCGCGGTATCGACACGTGTGAGTTCTCGGCCTACAACCTGGTCGGCACGCAATGGCGTTTCGACGTCTCCGGTCCGACGACGGTGACCGTCGAGATGAGAGCCGACCTCGACGACCCTCGCTGTGATGGTGGACCGCTCAATCCGGAGACCGAGGTGACCGGGACGCTCCTGCTCGGTGGCGTTCCGGTCGACAACACGTTCGTCGGGTTCGTCACCCCGGACCCGGGCGGCGGTGAGATTCGGGTCGGAACAGCGACCGATGCGACTGGTGCCTTCGACGCGGACGTGATCGACGGCGACCACCGGATGGATGTCTTCTGGACGTTCCCGACCGACGTGTGGCCGCGGTTGCGACTGGACAGCGACGACACGGTGGTCACCACCGACAGCGCAACGGATCCGGGACCGATCGAGCTCGGTACCTTCGATGTCCCCCTCGACGACCTCGACGTCACCGTGTTGACCCCGGACGGCCGACCGATCCCTGGGGTGAGGGTCTCCACGCCGACCTTCCCGACCGTGACGTTCGAGATGAACGGCTTCGACTTCACCGGGACGTCGAACTTCCCGGGTTCACCGTCGACCGACAGCAACGGCGAAGCCACGCTGCCGCTGTTGCCGGGAACGTATGACCTGTTGTTCACGCCCGACGACGGATTCGTGCCGTTCACCCTGCGCGACGTCGAGTTGCCCGAGGGCGGCGCCGGCGTGCAAGTGCAGTTGGCGTACCCGCACACCCCGCCGACTGCGACGATCACGCCGACAGGCGAGGCGAGCGGGGCGGACACCTTCGAGGGTCCGGTCACCGTGACCGTCGTGCCCGAGGCGTTCGCGGGGTTCGACGTCGACTCGGTGCAGGTCTCCGTCGACGGTGCGGCTCCGACCGAGTACGCCGGGCCGTTCCCGGTGACGTCGCTCGGCGAGCACACCGTGGTGGTGCAGGTCACCGACACCGGCAGCGTGACCGGCCCGCCGGTGAGCCGTACGTTCACGATCGTCGAAGCAACCGATCCGACGGTGCCGCCGACTGATCCGACGGTGCCGCCGACTGATCCGACGGTGCCGCCGACTGATCCGACGGTGCCGCCGACTGATCCAACGGTGCCGCCGACCGATCCGACGGTGCCGCCGACTGATCCGACGGTGCCCCCCCGCACGCCGACTGATCCGACGGTGCCGCCGACTGATCCGACGGTGCCGCCGACCGATCCGACGGTGCCGCCGACCGATCCGACGGTGCCGCCAACTGATCCGGTGGTTCCGGCAACCGACCTTCCGGAGACCGGCAGTGAGATCCACCTGGCCCTGGCGGCAGTGCTGTTCGCCCTCGGCGTGGCACTCCTGCTGGTCGCCCGACGGCCCCGCTCGGTCTGAGCGTTCGAATCAGCCGAAGTACTGGCGGTCGAGGTCGCGGATGCGGGCTGCGAGGCTTGCCAGCAGCTTGTGTGAGATCGCCGGGACCGAGTCGACCACGCCGAGGAACCGGCGCTGGTCGATCACCAGCAGCGTGCAGTCGGTGGTGCAGATGGCCGTGGCCGTGCGGGGCCCGTGGTCGAGCAGCGACAGTTCTCCGACCACGGCGCCGGGTCCGAGGGTGGCCACCTTGCGGTTGTTCCGCTTGATGGCCACCTCGCCGTCGAGGATGACGAACGCCTCGCGGCCGGTCTGGCCCTGATCGACGATCAAGGTGCCCTCGGTCATGCGGATCTCATCACTCGCCTTGGCAACCTTCTCGAGTTCCTTGTTGTTGCACCCACTGAAGAGTGCGACGCCTCGGAGCGTTTCCAGATGTTGTTTCTTGCTCGCCATTTGCGGAACCTTAGGCGGTTTGGCGACCCCGGGTGAGCAGTGGAGTGAAGCCGTTCGGTCAGTGCGTGGTGCCCGCGTGCGCAGCGACGGCGGCAACAGCCGCGGCAGCGTGTCGAACCCGATGCCCGCCTCGTCCATCGTGACACCCGCAGCCGTCGCAACGATCGTACGTGTCACGTTTGGTGTCAGACACCAAACGTGACGTCGGCGGTGAGCGCCGGGAGTTGTTCGGCGAGGCTCAGGTGGCCGACACCGGGAAGGATCCGCAGCTCGGCACCGGGGATCAACGCTGCGGTGTGGCGACTGTGTGCGATCGGCACCAGTTGATCGTCGGCGCCGTGTGCGACGATCACCGGACAGGTGATCGCCGCCGGATCGAACGACCACGCTCGACCCTGCACCCAGATGTCGGTTGCGTAGCCGACCACGCCTTGGCGGAACGCTTCGATCACCCCCGCAACCAGGGCGGCCTTGTTCCCCCCGGTCGCCAAGAACGCGTTGTCGGCGTCACCGAGGTCCATCTCGCCCTCGACGAACCGAGCACCGTCCGGGCCGTGGCGCCCTTCACACACAGCGACCGCCGACGCTGTGTCGTCGAGCGCCATCAGTTCCAGTTCCGACTGGAGGTAGCCGTCGTGTGCATCCGGCCAGCTCATGTCGGTGTTGCCTGCCGCGATCACGGCACCGATCACCCGGCTGCCGAGCAACGCCGAGCAGGCCACTGCATACGGCCCGCCCGACGACAATCCAGCAACGGCGAACCGCTCGACGCCGAGATGATCGGCCAGCGCGGCGACGTCGTCGGCGAACGACTCGGTCGTCCGATCGTGCTGTGGCGTCGATCGGCCGTAGCCGGGACGTTCGGGGGTGATCACGTGCATGCCGGCGGCCGCGAACGCGTCGTGCAGCGAGACCAGTTCGAGGCGGCTGCCCGGCGCGCCGTGGTGATACACGACGACGCGGCTGTCGGCGTCGCTGAGGTCGGCGCCGATGGCGACGAAACCGAGCTGTCGCCCGTCGGGGAGCGTCACCACGGCGTCGGAGATCACGGCCGCAACCTAGTCTTCCTCTGTGACCAGGCTGCTCGACGAGTACGACTTCGACCGCTTTCTGCGGTACGGCGAACTGGTCGACTGGCTGGAGCAGCTCGCCGATGCGCATCCCGACCTCATCGCCGTCGAGACCTACGGTCGCTCGTTCGAGGGGCGCGAGCTCCTGATCGTGACGGTCACCGATTCGTCCACCGGCGCCCACGACACGAAGCCGGCGCACTGGGTGGACGCCAGCATCCACGCCGTCGAGCTGACCGCCACGGTCGCAGCATGTCGTCTGCTGAAGCGTCTGGTCGACGGTCGGGTCGCCGGCGACGAGACCATCTCGCGAGCGCTGCGTACTCGCACGTTCTACGTGGTGCCGCGTGTCAACCCGGACGGAGCCGAGTGGGCACTCGCCGACGGTCCTCGGTTCCGTCGTTCCAGCGTTCGTCCGTGGCCGCACGCCGACGGGCACCGGTGGCCGGGCCTCCACCAGCAGGACGTCGACGGCGATGGCCGCATCCTCCAAATGCGGTTTCCCGATCCCGACGGGCCGTGGATCGAGCACCCCGACGACGACCGTCTCCTCGTGCCGATCCCGCCCGCTGGCGCGCTGTCGGGAGCGACGAGGTACCGGGTGCTCGACGAAGGGTTGATCGACGACTTCGATGGTTTCGCAGTGGTGGCGCCACCCGCGCCCGAGGGCCTCGACCTCAACCGCAACTACCCCGCTGGTTGGGGAACCAAGGTGCCCGGCTCTGGCGACCATCCGTTGTCCGAACCCGAGATCGATGCGCTCGTGCGGGCGCTCGTGGCCCGACCCAACGTGTGCGGCTTCAATGCGTTCCACACCAGCGGCGGGGTGATCCTGCGGCCGTCGTCGACGATGCCCGATGCCAAACTTCCGCCGAAGGACGTGTGGACGTGGAAGCAACTCGCTGCGATCGGCACCGAGCTGACGGGGTATCCGTCGCACTCGGTGTACGAAGACTTCACCTGGGACCTCTCCGAGACGCTCAGCGGAGCGTCCGACGACTGGGTGTATGAGCACCTCGGCGTGTTCGGTTGGACCACCGAGTTCTGGGACATCGTGCACGCGGCCACCGGCGAGAAGCAGTCGACCCACTTCTGGTACACCGGCCCAACCGATGCCCAGCGGCTGGCGGTGTTGCGATGGCTCGACGCCAACAGCGTTGCGCCCGGTGACGCAGCTGACGACGCCGAACAGTCCCGTGGGTTCGTCGGGTGGTATCCGTTCGAGCATCCGCAGCTCGGGTCGGTCGAGTTGGGTGGTTGGAACTCGCTGTACTCGTGGACCAACCCGCCGCTGCACCTGCTGTGCGGTGAGGTCGATCGTCACGCGGACTTCGCGGTCGCGCAGGCGCTCGCGGCGCCGTGTCTGGCGGTGCCACATCACCGGGTGGAACTCGTCAGCGACGACACCTGGCGGGTCGTGGTCGGTGTGGCCAACACCGGATGGCTGCCGACCACCGTCAGCGACCGGGCCCGTCACGATGATCTGGTCGGTCCGATCGTGGCCGAGATCGCGCTGACCGACGGTGCGGGGAGCGATCTGATGGTGCTCGACGGGCCGGCTCGGCGCACCCTCGGGCAGCTCGACGGAGCATCATCGGTTCGGCTCGCAGGGTCGACGCGGGGCACTCCCGACCGCACCACCTGCTCGTGGACGGTGCGGGCTCCGGCCGGCACCATCATGTCGGTGCGGGTGTGGCATCCCCGTGCGGGCTCCACCTCGATTCAGGTGCAACTCGACTCGTGACGTTCGATCGGCTGCTGTTCGTCCGATGACACCCGACGCCTGGATCACCCTGGCGGTGCTCGTCGCCACGTTTGGCGTGCTCGCATTCGATCGTCTGCCGGCCGCAGCGGCGATGGGCGCGGCGGTCGGTGTGCTGTTGCTCGCCAACGTGATCGACCAGGGCCAGGCGTTGTCGGGGTTGGCGTCGTCGGCCCCGATCACGATCGCCTCGTTGTACGTACTGGCGGGCGCAGCCACCGTGACCGGGGCCCTCTCACCGCTGATCGATCGGGTGCTCGCTGGTCGATCGGGATCGGCGAGAGACGACCGCGCGCGGCTCGGCCGCCTCACCCTGGCCAGCGGCGCGCTGTCGGCGGTGCTGCCGAACACGCCGCTCGTCGCTCTCGCCGCGCCGCGGGTCGTCACCTGGTGTCGCCGGTCGGGAGTGTCGGCGTCGCCGTATCTCATCCCGCTGTCCTACGCAGCGGTGTTCGGCGGCGTGATCACGGTCATCGGCACCTCGACCAACCTCGTGGTCTCGGATCTGCTGGTGGCGCAGGGTGGCGAACCGTTGGGAGTGTTCGAGATCACCGGCGTGGGTCTCCCCGTGGCGGCCGTCGGCATATTGGTGCTGGTACTCACCGCGCCCCGGCTCCTGCGCAACCGCCGGGGCGAGGGCGCGGTGGCCGCCGACATCGCACAGCCGTACACGATTGCACTGCGCGTCGACATCGACGGCCCGCTTGCCGGTGGCACGATCGAAGCCGCCGGGTTGCGCAATCTCCACGGCGTGTTCCTGGCCGGTATCGAGCGCGCTGGACTGGAGGCGGGCACGACCGCGATTCCGGCGCGACCGGGCACCGTGCTGAACGGCGGTGACGTCTGCTACTTCGCTGGTGACGTCGTCGACGTCGTCGACCTCCTCGAGATCGCCGGGTTCTCGAGTGCGGAGGATGCCCACCTCGTCGGTGCCAGGGACCGACCCGATGCGGGCCTGTTCGAGGCGGTCGTCTCGGAACGATCGGAGTTGGCAGGTCGGACGCTGCGTCAGGCCGGCTTCCGTGCCCGCTACGACGCTGCGGTGCTGGCGATCCGCCGTCACGATGACGATCTGCCTGGAAAGCTCGGCTCGATCGTGCTGCGACCCGGCGACGTGCTGCTCGTGTTGGCGACGCCGGAGTTCGAGCGGCAGTGGCGCGGTCACGGCGACTTCAGCGTGATTGCGTCGCTCGATGCGCAGGCCCCGGTGCGTGCTCATCGCGCTGGCGTCGTGCTGGCAGTGATCGTCGCGATGGTGGGGTCGGTGGTGTTCAACGTGCTGGAGTTGATGGAGGCGTCGCTCGTGGCAGCGACCGTGCTCGTTGGCGCTCGTGTGATCAGCCCCACCGAGGCGCGGCGCTCGGTGAACCTCAACGTGGTGCTGACGATCGCGATGTCGATCAGCCTTGGCACCGCGGTGGCGGTGAGCGGTCTTGCCGCCGAGATGGCCGCGCTGCTCGGCGGCCTCGGTGATCCGTTCGGGGACGTCGGCCGCCTGGTCGCCGTGCTGCTCGCCACGATGATCCTGACGGAACTGTTGTCCAACAACGCCGCGGCGGCGTTGATGCTGCCGGTGGCCACGGTGACGGCGCTCGATGCGGGTCTCGATCCCCGATCGTTCGCAATCGTGGTACTGATCGGCGCGTCGTGTTCGTTCCTGTCGCCGATCGGCTACCAGACCAATCTGATGGTGTACGGCCTCGGTGGGTACAAGTTCCGCGATTTCACCATCGTCGGCGCGCCGCTCAGCCTGGTGACCCTGATCGTGACTCCGATCATGGTCCCGCTCGTCCTCGGCCTCTGACCAACGCCCCCCGAGCCCGGGTCTCCGGGAACCACCAAGGTTCCGCGAGCCCGGGTCTCCGGGAACCAGGCCAAGGTTCCGCGAGCCCGGGTCTCCGGGAACCACGAGTCGCGGCATGATGGAGCGATGAGCGCACGCGAGCCGGATCCCGAACTGTTGGCCGCAGCCCGGGCGATCCACCTCCAGGCCTACTGTCCGTACTCGCACTACCGCGTCGGCGCTGCGATCCGTACGTCGTCAGGAGCGGTGGTGGTTGGTTGCAATGTGGAGAACGCCGCCTACCCGCTCGGCTCATGCGCCGAGGCGGGGGCGATTGCGGCGATGGTGGCGTCGGGGGAGCGTTCGATCGCCGAGATCGTCGTGGTCACCGATGGCGATCAACCGGGAACGCCGTGCGGTGGGTGTCGTCAACGCATCCGCGAGTTCGCCGCATCGGAGGTACCGATCCACTCGGTGTCGGCGTCAGCGCCGACGGCGACGTGGTCGGCCACGATGGCTGAGCTCCTGCCGCACTCGTTCGGACCCGAGTTCCTCGATCACCCCGAGTTTCCCGATCGCAGCAGGTGACCGACGGTCCGCACCAGAGTTGAGTCATGATGACTCAACTAATCTGACTCCGAGGTTGTGTCTGCATCGGATGGGGCCTATCGTGTGTTCTTGCCGAGCGGTCCGTCCGCTCCGCAGGTCGCCAGAACACCGTCCCCACGAATCCCCCAGACAGGAGCACACATCATGGCCAAAGCAGTCGGCATCGATCTCGGAACCACCAACTCGGTGGTCGCAGTTCTCGAAGGTGGCGAACCCGTCGTCATCCCCAACTCCGAAGGTGCGCGCACGACCCCGTCGGTCGTTGCGTTCTCCAAGGCGGGCGAAGTGCTCGTCGGTGAGGTCGCCAAGCGTCAAGCGATCACCAACCCGGACCGTACGTTCCGCTCGATCAAGCGCCACATGGGCGAGAGCTGGAAGTCCGACGACATCGACGGCAAGACCTACACCCCGCAGGAGATCTCGGCGCGCACGCTGATGAAGCTCAAGCGCGATGCCGAGGCCTACCTCGGTGACACGGTCAACCAGGCCGTCATCACCGTGCCCGCGTACTTCGACGATGCCCAGCGCACCGCCACCAAGGAAGCCGGCACGATCGCCGGCCTCGAGGTGCTGCGCATCATCAACGAGCCCACAGCTGCGGCGCTGGCATACGGCCTCGACAAGGGTTCCGAGGATGAGACGATTCTCGTGTTCGACCTCGGCGGCGGCACGTTCGACGTGTCGGTGCTCGAGATCGGCGACGGCGTGTTCGAGGTGAAGTCCACTCACGGCGACACCGATCTCGGCGGCGACGACTGGGACCAGCGCATCGTCGACTGGCTCGTCCAGCAGTTCAAGGCGGCGCACGGCGTCGATCTGAGTGCCGACCGTATGGCCGCCCAGCGCCTGCAGGAGGCCGCCGAGAAGGCCAAGATCGAGCTCAGCCAGACCCAGCAGACCCAGATCAACCTGCCGTTCATCACCGCCACCGCGGACGGCCCGCTGCACCTCGACGAGTCGCTCAGCCGGGCGAAGTTCCAGGAGATGACCTCCGACCTCATCGAGCGCTGCCGTGTCCCATTCGAGCAGGCGCTCAAGGACGCCGGCGTGTCGAAGGGCGATCTCAGCCACGTGATCCTCGTCGGCGGCTCCACCCGCATGCCGGCGGTCACCGAACTGGTCCAGAGCCTCACCGGCAAGGAGCCGAACAAGACCGTCAACCCCGACGAAGTGGTCGCCATCGGCGCCGCCGTGCAGGCCGGTGTGTTGCGCGGTGACGTCAAGGACGTCCTGCTGCTCGACGTCACGCCCCTCAGCCTCGGTATCGAGACCAAGGGCGGTGTGATGACCAAGCTCATCGAGCGCAACACCACCATCCCGACCAAGCGCACCGAGGTGTTCACCACCGCAGAAGACAGCCAGCCGTCGGTCGAGATCCACGTGATCCAGGGTGAGCGGGAAATGGCGAGCTACAACAAGACGCTCGGCAAGTTCCAGCTCGTCGACCTGCCGCCCGCCCCGCGTGGCGTGCCGCAGATCGAGGTCACCTTCGACATCGACGCCAACGGCATCGTGCATGTGTCGGCCAAGGACCGGGCGACCAACAAGGAGCAGTCGATGACGATCACCGGGCAGTCCACGCTCGACAAGAACGACATCGACCAGATGGTCAAGGACGCCGAGGCCCACGCCGAGGAGGACCGCAAGCGCCGCGACGAAGCCGAGGTGCGCAACAACGCCGACTCGATCGTGTACCAGACCGAGAAGGTGCTCCGCGAGCAGGGCGACAACGTCTCCGCCGACGAGAAGGAGGCCGTCGAACAGCCGCTCTCCGACCTCAAGAAGGCGATGGAGGGCAACGACACCGACGCCATCAAGGCCGCCACCGACACGCTGATGTCGGCCAGCCAGGCGTTCAGCCAGAAGCTGTACGAGGCCGCCGCACGCGACTCCGGCGCCGACGGCACGTCCGCCTCGGGCCAGGGTGGCGACACCGGCGCCGGCGCCGTGAACGACGACGACATCGTCGACGCGGAGATCGTCGACGACGCCGACGACGCCGAGAAGGCCTGATCCGGCGATGGACGGCGACATGGTCGACCCGCCCCGCGACGACGCATTCGACGACGAGCCCGAACGGGCGAGCGAGATCGATGACCTCACCGATTCGATCCCTCGCCCGCAGGGCGATGTCGGGTCCGACGGTTTCGACGAGATCGTCGGCGACATCGACTACTCCGACGTCGACGTCCCCGCGCTGCTCGCCGAACGCGAGCAGTACAAGGAGATGGCCCAGCGTATTCAGGCCGACTTCGACAACTTCCGCAAGCGGGCAACCGCGCAGTCGTTGGCCGAAGCCGACCGGGCATCCGGTCGGCTGGCCGAAGCGCTGTTGCCGGTGCTCGACGCCGCCGAGGCGGCGTTCGTGCGCCACCCCGACGAGGTCGGACCCCTGCTCAACCAGATGTTGGTCGAGTTGAAGCGCCATGGTCTCGAGATCCTGGCGCTCGAGAACGAACCGTTCGATCCCGAGGTGGCCGAAGCCGTGGCCCACGAGCCCGGCGACGGCGGCGAGCCGATCGTGGCCGAGGTGCTGCGCAGCGGCTACACCTGGAAAGACAAAGTGCTGCGCCCCGCCATGGTGCGCACCAAGGACTGAGGATGCAGCTGGCCCACTGGAGGGAGGTGATTTCTGATGAGTGCACAACGTGAATGGTTCGAGAAGGACTACTACCAGGTGCTCGGCGTCGACAAGAACGCGACCGCCAAGGAGATCACCAAGGCGTACCGCAAGCTCGCTCGCGACCTCCACCCCGACAAGAATCCCGGTGACGCCGTTGCCGAGGACAAGTTCAAGAACGTCGCTGCGGCGTACGACGTGCTCGGCGACGACGCGAAGCGCAAGGAGTACGACGAGGTTCGAGCCATGGGCCCGATGGGCGGCATGGGGGACATGGGCGGTCGTGCTCGCGGCGGTCCGGGTGGGTTCACGTTCAACGTCGAGGACATGGGCGGCGCCGGTGACCTGGGCGACCTGTTCGGGAACATGTTCGGCCGCGGCGCGTCTGGAGGCGGACGCGGGCGAAGCGGAGCCGCGTCGGGTGTCGGCCCACGACGTGGGAGCGACATCACCGCGCAGCTCACCGTCGACTTCAAGGACGCCGTCCACGGCATCACCACCACGCTGTACCTCACCACTGATGCACAGTGCTCGACCTGCAACGGGTCGGGAGCGAAGCCCGGCACGTCGCCGGTGATCTGTTCGGCGTGCGGTGGCCGCGGTGCAGTCGACGACAACCAGGGCATGTTCTCGTTCTCGTCGCCATGTCGAGTGTGCGGTGGTCAAGGCAGCCGCATCGAAGATCCGTGCCCCACGTGCCGCGGTACCGGCGTCGAACAGCGCCAGCGCGAGGTCAAGACACGCATCCCCGCCGGCGTCAAAGACGGCCAGACCATTCGCCTGAAGGGTCGCGGCGGTCCGGGTCGCAGCGGCGGTCCCGCCGGTGACCTGCTCGTCGAGCTCAAGGTGATGCCGCACCCGTTGTTCGGGCGAAGTGGCGACAACCTCACCGTGGCAGTGCCGATCACGGTGGCGGAGGCAGCGCTCGGTGGCGACATCGACGTGCCGACGCTGGACGGTCCACGGGTCACGTTGCGGCTCAAGCCGGGCACCCAGACCGGCAGCCGTCACCGCGTCCGGGGCAAGGGGATCCAGATGCCCAAGCACACCGGCGACCTGATCGTCACGGTCAATGTGCACGTTCCCACCGATCTGACCGATCCACAGCGCGAGGCGATCGAGCAACTCGCAGCGGCGACTACGGTGAATCCGAGGAGTTCACTGTCATGACCACACACGAGAACGAACGCACCCGCACCCGTGCGGTCTACGTGATCTCGGTGGCGGCCGAACTCGCCGGGATGCATCCGCAGACGTTGCGTATCTACGAGCGTCGGGGGTTGGTCACGCCGGCACGCACCGATGGCGGCAACCGACGCTACAGCGATGCCGACATCGCCATCCTGCGACGTATCTCCGAGCTCACCGACGAGGGGATGAACCTCGAAGGCATCCGCCGGGTGATGCATCTCGAGATCGAGAACGCTCAACTCCGCGCCGAACTCGACCAGGCGCGCGAGATCGCCAAGTATGCGATCGAGGCCGCCGAGGAGGGCCGGCCCGGAGCCGACCTCGTCCCACTGCGCCAGGCGGTGGCTGTCTTCGGCCAGCGTCCGTCGGTCTTCGACGACTGACGCGACCTGTTCCGTCGGCGGCGGGGTCCGCGCCATTGTGATCTCGTCGGTGGTGGTCCGATAGCGTCCCCAGCCGAGTGTCGTCGATGCACAAGATCAGGACCAGGAGGTCTGCCGGGCACTCGTTCGTTGACGATCGTCCAACGCCTGCGCGCTGCCCGTGATCCTCGTCCTGCTCGCCCATCTCGCTGCGGCCGTCATCTGCCTGGCCGCCGGACGACATGCCGCACGATGGGCCCTCCCGCTCGCTGCGACGGTCATGGCGGCCACGTTCGGCTGGCTCGTGTCGCAGAGCGGCGCCGTGCTCGACGGCGAGACGCCGACGGTCGACCTCGAGTGGATCTCGCAGATCTCGTTGACGATCGCACTGCGACTCGACGGTTTCGGATTGTTGATGGGCCTGCTGGTGTCGGGAATCGGCGTCTTGGTGCTGCTGTATTCGATGTCCTACTTCGGTCGGCGAGACGACCTGGGTCGACTCGCCGGACTGATGGTGGGATTCGCCGGAGCGATGCTCGGCATCGTCTGGGCGGACGGGTTGCTCACCTTGTTCGTGTTCTGGGAACTGACGTCGATCACCTCGTTCCTGCTGATCGGTTTCGACGACACCAACCCGAAGGCCCGTGCGGCGGCAACGCGGGCGTTCCTCGTCACCGGCGCCGGGGGGCTCGCGATGCTGGCGGGGTTGATCATCCTCACGATCGCTGGCGACACGACGACGATCTCGGGTCTCGTGGCCAATCCGCCGAGTGGCACGCTCGTCAACGTTGCGCTGGTGCTGGTGCTGATGGGGGCGTTCACGAAGTCCGCCCAGTTCCCGTTCCACTTCTGGCTGCCGGGGGCGATGGCTGCGCCGACTCCGGTGAGTGCCTACCTGCACTCGGCGACGATGGTCAAAGCAGGACTGGTGGTCGTTGCTCGGTTCGCTCCGGCGTTCGCCGCCGACGGGCCGTGGCGAGCGTTGGTGGTCGGTGCCGGTCTGGCCTCGCTGATCATCGGCGGCATCGGCGCCATGCGCCAACAGGACGCCAAACTCGCGCTGGCGTACGGCACCGTGAGCCAACTGGGTTTCTTGATGGTGTTGCTCGGTCTCGGGACACCGGCAACGACGTACGCCGGTGTCGCAATGCTGGTTGCACACGCACTGTTCAAGGCGTCGCTGTTCCTGTCGGTCGGCATCGTCGACCACGAGACCGGGACGCGCGACATGCGGCGTCTGCGGGGGGTGCTGCGCGCGCTGCCTGCTACTGCTGCGGCGATCATCGTGGCGGCGGCGTCGATGGCCGCCATCCCGCCCACGTTCGGGTTCGTCGCCAAGGAGAAGTCGCTCGACGGCCTGCTCGAGGCCGAGGCCGAGATCGGGGTGATCGGGGTGATCGCACTCGTCGGCATGGTGCTGGGCTCGGTGCTCACCGTCGCGTACACGATTCGGATCGTCGTCGGTCTGCTCGGCGATGACGCGCCTGGTGCGGGCACCGATGCGGGCGCCGCCAAAGCCGAAGTCGCCTCGTTGGGTGCGATCGACCCGGGCGCAGTGCACCGCCCGTCGGTCGCGCTCCTGGGTGCTCCCGTCGTGCTCGCGTTCCTGTCGCTCGCGTTCGGGCTTGCGGCGGCCACGGTGGGCGACTGGATCGCGAAGGCGACGACCTCGCTCGATCCGGCGACGGCGTCGAAGCATCTCGTGTTGTGGCCCGGTGTCAACGAGGCGTTCGTGCTGTCGACGGCGATCACCATCGCCGGTGTCGGCCTCTGGTGGTTCACCAGGGGGGCGACACGCTCGCGTGATGCGGGCACCAGTGTGGCCACCTCGGCGTACGACCGCGTGTACGACGGACTGCTCGAAGGTGCCCGTCGCACGACTGCGGTGACCCAGAGCGGGTCGCTGCCGCTCTATCTGGCGATCGTGCTCGCGACGGTGGCGACGTCACTGCTCGTGGCGCTGATCGCAGGTGCCACCGATTCCATCTCGAGCCCGCGCTTCAGCAACTCGCCGATCGAGTTCATCGCCGTGGTGTTGACCGGGCTCCTCGCCGTCGCTGTGGTCTTTGCCCGTAAGCGCTTCATGGCGGTGGTCCTGTTGGGCGGCAGCGGCTATGCGCTGGCGATCGTGTACCTGATTCAGGGTGCCCCGGACCTCGCGATCACCCAGTTTCTCGTCGAGACGCTGACGATTCTGGTGTTCCTCCTGGTGTTGGCGCGACTGCCGGTCGACTTCGCCCCCGGACCGTCGTGGGCGCCGAGAATCGTGCGGATCGGCATCGCCACCGCAGTCGGCGTGACCGTTGCGGTCTTCGCGCTCAGCGCCTCCGGCGCTCGCACGGCCCCCTCGGTCGGCGAGGACTACGTGGCGCTCTCCGAACCGGAAGCCGGGGGCCGCAACGTGGTCAACGTGATCCTGGTCGACTTCCGTGGCTTCGACACCTTGGGGGAGATCACCGTGCTCGCCGTGGCGGGTGCCGGGGTGATCAACCTCGTGCGCGCCGCTCGGCGTCACCAGCGCAACAAGCACATCGCCGACGGCACCATCGAAGCGCACGACGGTGAGCATGACGCCGACCGGCAGGTGGGGGTGTGGCGATGACGACGCCCCCGCGCACCCGTCGCTCGGTGGTGCTGACCGAGACGGTCAACGGCATCACCCCCGTGTTGCTGTTGTTCTCGGTGTTCCTCACCCTGCGCGGGCACAACGCGCCAGGCGGTGGGTTTGCCGGCGGTCTGGTGATGGGATCCGCCGTGGTGCTGCGCTACCTCGCGTCGGGGCCGCAGGGAGTGAGGTCGTTGCGGATCGACCCGATCGCGTTGATCGGCACCGGGCTCGCGATCGCCCTCACCGTCGGACTCTCGTCGCTCGCGTTCGCTGGCTCGTTCCTGAAGTCGGCGATCTGGAAGTTCGAGGTTCCGGTGATCGGCTCGGTGAAGATCGTGTCGTCGTCGCTGTTCGACATCGGCGTGCACGTGCTCGTCGTCGGCGTGGTGATGGCCGTGATCGTTGCGTTCGCAGAGGCCGACGATGAGATGGGCGGCCGCGGGTGAGCTACGAACAGGCGCTGTTGATCGCCGTGCTCGCCGGCACCGGCACCTACATGGTGATGCATCGCTCCTTGACCCGGATCGTGCTCGGGCTCGGACTGCTCGGCAATGCGGTCAATCTCCTGATTCTTGCCTCGGGCGACGGCCCGGGCGCTGCGCCGATCATCGGTCGGGAGGGTGACTTCACCGACCCGGTGCCGCAAGCGTTGGTGTTGACCGCGATCGTGATCGGGTTCGGCGTTGTGTCGTTCCTGTTGGCGATGGCGTACCGGGCGTGGACGATCGACGGCACCGACGACGTCGAGGACGACATCGCCGACCGCCGACTCGCCACCGAACCCTCAGGCGACACGGGCGATACCGATGACTCGGAGGGTCCGGCGTGAGCGCGCTCCTTCCGCTCGCGATCACCGTGCCGCTCGTCGGGGCGGCGTTGTCATTGATCGCGATCCGATCGCGCGCCGTGCAGCGCGCGATCAGCGTCGTGTGCGCCGTCGCGACGGCCGGGATCTCGATCTCGATCCTGATCGGCGTCGATCGCAACGGTACGGAGGTGGCCTCGATCGGCGATTGGCCAGCGGAGATCGCGATCAACCTGGTCGCTGATCGTTTCGCAGCCCTGATGCTGACGATCAGCTCGACGATGTTGCTCGCCGTGCTGCTCTATGCGCTGGGCCAACGCGCCGACGACGAACGCTCACGCTGGTACCACCCGGCGTACCTTGCGCTGACCGCCGGTGTCAGCGGCGCGTTCCTGGCCGGCGACCTCTTCAACCTGTTCGTCTGGTTCGAGGTGTTGTTGATCGCCAGCTACGTGCTCCTCACCCTGGAGGGCAACGACGGCCAGATCCGTTCGGGCACCACCTACGTGGTGTTGAACGTGATCGAGTCGTTCGTGCTGGTCACGGGCGTGGCGCTGATCTTCGCAGCGACTGGCACGCTCAACATGGCGTTGCTTCCGGAACGGTTGGCTGCACTGCCCGACGGGATCCGGCTGGGACTCAACCTGTTGCTGCTGATCGCGTTCGGTCTCAAGGCGGCGGTGTTCCCGTTGTTCTCCTGGCTGCCGGACAGCTACCCGGTGGCGCCGAGCCCGGTGAGCGCGGTGTTTGCTGGGTTGCTCACCAAGATCGGCGTGTATGCGATCGTTCGCACGCAGACGTTGCTGTTCCCGGACACCAATCGCGAGCTGCTGTTGGTGATCGCTGGGCTCACCATGTTGATCGGTGTGCTCGGCGCGATCGCTCAGTCGGACATGAAACGGATTCTGAGCTTTCACATCATCAGCCAGATCGGGTACATGGTGATGGGAGTCGCGCTCGGCGGCGTCGCGGCGATCAGTGCGACGATCTTCTACATGCTCCACCACATCCCGGTGAAGACGTCGCTGTTCCTCGTCGAGGGGATCGTCGAACGCGAGACGGGATCGTCGACGTTGGGCCGCGTGTCGGGGCTCGCACGACGATCGGGGCCGCTGGCAGTGCTGTTCCTGATCCCGGCGTTCAGCCTTGCGGGCCTGCCGCCGTTCTCCGGGTTCCTCGGCAAGACTGCCGTGGTCACCGAAGGGCTCGAGCAACGGTCGTGGTGGATCGTCGGTGTGGCTCTCGCGGTATCGCTGATGACGCTGGTGTCGATGTTGAAGATCTGGGGTGGAGCGTTCTGGGGCGCACCCGACCCTGTCCCCACCGACGGCGGCCACCACGGCATCCTCCGCAAGCATCCGATGATGTCGGCGGTCACCACCGGCGTCGTGACACTCACGTTGCTGATCGCGGTGTTCGCGGGACCGCTGTACCGATTCTGCGAGCGGGCAGCGATCGACGTCACCAATCCGGCGTCCTACCCGGCGGCGGTGGTGCCGTGAGCCGGTTGCTCCCGACGGCCTTCATCCTGATCGTCTGGCTGGCGCTGTGGGGCGAGGTGTCGGTGGTCAACGTCGCGAGTGGTGTGCTGGTGGTGGTGATCATGGCGCTGCTGTTCCGGCCGATGCCGCGACGTCACACCCTGCATCCGCTGGCGCTCAGCCAGCTGCTGCTGATCTTCGCCTGGCGGCTCGTGTCGTCGTCGGCGAGCGTCGTGTGGACGGTACTGTCGCCGACGCCCGACCGGTTGCGCTCTGGCGTCGTCGGGGTTGCGCTCTCGCAGCGGTCACCGCTGGTCGCCACCATCGTGGCGGATGCCATCAGCCTCACTCCGGGCACGTTGACGCTCGACGTCCGCTACGTCGGCGACGTCGGCGACGTCGGCGAGGCATCCGAGGGTCCACCACCGGTGCTGTACATCCACGTACTGGGGTTGTCCGACCCGGCGGCGATTCGCGATGACGTGCGGCGTCTCGAACGTCTCGTCGTGTCGGCCGTGACCCCGAATGCACCCGACGAGGTGTCGCCAACCGCCGACGTCGACACCGCCAGCGGAGGTTCGACGTGAACGCCGTTGGTTGGGTGGCTGGTGTGATGCTCGGCTTGGCCGCGCTGCTGACGACCATTCATGTCATCCGCGCACGCAACCTGGTCGACCGCGCGGTCGGCGTCGACATGTTCGTCGCCGTGATCCTCAACAGTTTGGCGGTGGGGATCGCGATCACGCGGGACGATCTGGTCGCAGCCTTGCTGCTGATCATCGGCTTGTTGGCCTTTCTCGGCAGCGTCACGATCGCCCGGTACATCGAGCAGAGGGATCCATGACCAGCGTCGTCGATGTCCTCGCTGCAGTGTTGTTGCTGGCCGGCTCCGCGCTCGCGCTGATCGCCGCGATCGGGCTGTTCCGGATGCCGGACGCCTACTCGCGCATCCACGTGGCGACGAAGCCTGCCACGCTCGCCGTGGTGTTCACCGTTGGTGCGGCTGTGCTTCGGGTTCCCGGCCTCGCCCCGACCACCAAACTCCTGTTGGCGGTGCTGTTGCAGTTCTGGACCGCGCCGGTGGCGAGCCACATGCTCGGACGCGCCGCGCACACCGCAGGGCTGCGTCCCGAACAGCCGTGGGCGGTCGACGACCTCGAGACCGACGAAGCACGCGACGCGGAGATCGAGGCGATGCCCGTCGACGACCAGGCACCTGCGCCCGGCGTCGAGGCGGAATCGGACACTGCAACCGACCGCGACGACACGGAGTGATGACCGTCGTGCCTGATCTCCCACCACCACCACCACCACCCCTCCTCCTCCTCCTCCTCCACCACCACCCGAGAAGCAGGGCCGGAAGCGCGATCGTGGCGGCAAGGTGTCGAACGCCGTCGAACTCGTCGCGGCGGCAGTCATCTTCATCGCCGCCACCGCCACCTTCAGCGCTCGGATGCCGGTCTACGTCGCCGTCTTCCCAGCGGCGATCGCAACGATCGTCATCCTGATGTTCTTCGGGTAGCCGGCTGTCGGTAGGTGGTCGACGAGTCCGTCGATCACGGCAGAGACGTCGTCGGTCGCCGGCTCGCCGCCGGTCGTGGGGGTTTCGGTGAGATCCCAGCGAATCTGCTGCGTTGAAGTCGCTGCGGAGTTGCTGGGCGGCGACGAACGGGATCTTGACATCGAGCCTGAATCCGACCCCGAACCTGGCCGCGACGATGGGGCTCGAGCGCCTCGAGCGCGCGACGGCGTGCAGGATGGTCGAATCGCGAGTGGATTGAACCCGGGCATCGACGATCGTTCGGATCGGGCCATCCGGGCGACTTCAGGTGAGCGTTCGGACCATCTTGACCTCGCCGTCTCCATCCTCGATGCCGTCGACGAATCGGAAGTGATTGCGCTCGTACAGGTGGCGAGCAGGGAGGTTGGATGCCTTCACACAGAGTTGAACGCCGCTCGCTCCCTGATCCGCAGACCAGGAGACGACCGCGTCGATCAGCACATCGCCAACACCCATGCCGCGAGCGCTGGGCGCAACCCACATCGAGATCAGCTCAACCGATTCGGCCGAGCTGCTGTTCATTGCGCTCACCTGCCCAACGGGCGCGTTGTCGAGCGTTGCAATGACGTTCAGCGGAACGTCACGAACTCGCGAGCGCCAGCGTTCGTCGGTTGCGCCGATCCACTCGGCGAGCCTCGAGCCGAAGGCCGCGGGTGCGTCGGCCAACGCCTCGAGGCGAAGAGAACGCCATTCCGGCCAGTCGTCGACGGTCAGTGCCCTGGTTGTGACGCCCATCTCGCAATTGTTCCATCTGCGGCTGCTCCTCGTGATGGGGATGGCTACTCGCCGGGCCAGACGAAGCCCAGTTCTCCCATCACGATCGGGTAGACCTCCTCCGGGTCGGCGTCGGGCTGGGCCAAATCGATGCCGTCGTGAGGAAGACCGACCGCGTCGAGCACGACGACGTCGACGACGTCGCGCGTCCGATCCCACGCCGCCACCAGCGCTTCGATACCCTGCTCGTTCACCAACGGGTCATCAGGATTCAGCACGACCGTGATGTCGTCGACCGCCGGACCAACATCGAGACCGACGTCCATCACCGCCTGACCGAGTGCGAACGACGCTGCCAACCCACGCGACGAGAACGCCGCGTAGTCGTGATCGATGTGTCGATCGTGCGAACGCGTGATGGAAGGCACCCGAGCGAACAGGTTGGTGAAGAGGTTCGAGACGGCGTTGGGCACGAGCGGCAGCTCGAACGCCGGTGCCATCGCGATCACCCGATCGACCTCGGGCCGATGCTGGGCGGTCCAGAGGGCGATCGCACCACCCATCGACAGTCCGTGGACTCGGATGTCGTCGCCGAGCCCACCGGCGATGTCGACCGCATCGTCGGCATAGTCGGCGAGCTGTTCAGCGGTGAGCGTGTGCAGCGCTCCGGCACCGGCGATCCTTCCACCGTCGGAGGTGGCGTGGCCGTGCCCGGGTGCTCGCAGCACCAGCACGTTCGCTCCCTGCGCATGGATGCTCTCAGCCATCTCGACGTACTGGCGCGGACAGTTGGTCAAGCCGTGGAACAGCACGACCACGGTGTCGGTGCGTTCACCGTGGTCGTACAACCGCGAGCGACAGGGTTCGAAGACGAATTCGGGCTCGTCGTTGGTCACGTCGGTGAAACGAGCGACAGCGCTCTCGAAGTCTCCAGTCGTCTCGGGATCGGGGCCGAGTCGGTCGATGTCGATCGGCCAACTGGCGACGACCACGACGGCGAGAATGATTGTCGCTGCGACCCAACCAGCCCAGCGCACACCTGAGCGAATCGCCGACGGAGCTGCCGTCGACGCGGGGGCCGAGTCCCCGTCGTCGGTGGGCCCCGCATCCGCGTTGCTTGCGACGGCAGGTCTGTCGAGGGAGCGCCACGCCGCGAACGTGCCACCCGTGGCGAGAACCGCTCCCGCCAACGAAATGAACGGCCCGGCGCTCACCGACATCGCTTCGGGCGGCGTCAGGAGGGCGAACGAAACGGCCCCGACAGACAGCACGATGCCCGCGCCGACGGCCACGAGCCAACCCGATCGGTGAGTGACCCGAGCCCCGACGGTGCCGACGATCATCGCAACGCCTGCAAGAAGGCACAGCCACCCGTCATCGGCGACGCCCAGTCGACTCGCTGGGCCCACGACGAACCATGGGAAGGTCGCGCCGACCAGCACCAACGCTGCACCGGCGCCCATCGCGAACCAAGCGCTCGAACGCGTTCGACGGCGCACGGTGCCAGCGCTGGGACTCACGTCCGAGTCGACCAGCGTCATGCTCGGCTGTGGCGAGTCCTCCGGTGTAGCCGTCATCGGCGACAGTCTCGCTGGTGGCGCGGCCGCTCGCCACCAGTGAGACCGTCGCCGAAGATCGCCTGGATCGTCGGCATCGTCTCTGCACCCGTGTTCATCTCGCTGCTGATCAGCCTCGGCAGCGACGACGACGACATCGATTGCCCAGTTCGTGTTCACAACTTCCTTCTCGGAAGCCTCTTCTCCGTGTCTCGGCTGACCCCCGACGTGGAACACGCCGCGTAGACGGAAGGGTCAGCGTCGCTCGATCTCATCGGGCTCGCAACCGCAACCTCGACGGCGCGTCGTGCCACCACGGCGCGACGAGCCCTGTGATCGGTACGATCCGCCCGCCCGCCGAGGAGCCGCTGGGACATCGCACCAGCGGTCCCTCAGTTCGGTCCTCCGACCTTGGTGATGACGAGTTGGTCGGAGTCGGCGGCGATGAACGCCGGCCCTCCGAGCCCTGCGCCGCTCGTGTACTCATCGAGCTCTGCGCTGCTGAGCAGCGTGCCTGGCGGTAGGTGGTCGACGAGTCCGTCGACCACGGCAGGGACGTCGTCGGTCGCCGTCGCGTTGAAGTCGCTGCGGAGTTGCTGGGCAGTCTCGGGGTCGAGCGTGATGATCGCGTCGATCCAATAGGTCGTTGGACCCGGCGCCCGATCGTCGCCAGTGGTGCCACTGCGCCAGATCGCGCTCACGGGGGAGCCGATCACAGCGAAGCGCGACGTGAGCGGATCCAGGTCGCGACGATCCTCCCCGGTGTCGTTCTTCTCTGCGGGCGGAAGCTGTCCTTCGGTGCGGTCGTGCGGCATGGAGCTGTCTCCTTCGTTCGAGTTGGACGAGCACGCAGCACTCGAGATGATGATCGTTGCCAAGGTGAACGCGGCCACGAAGGTCGTCATCGGCCGGCGGCCCCTCGGCCTAGCCGTCGACACGGGTGCCTCCGGTCTCGCGGTTGTTCTCCGGCATGCTGGTGCGATCCGGATCGCCGCTGCTGCGTCCGATTTCGTTGTCCTCGCGACCCGGGTTGCGTTCGGGAGAGCCGGTCGACGTCGTTTCGGCAGTCGCTACGTCTCCGAGTGTCCATGTGATGGTTCGAACGACGGTGCCGGAGCTCGGAAACGGCTTCGCCCACCCGAGTTCCGTGAAGCGACCGTTCTCGTCGTCCTTCAGATCGGTGGCGATGTCGGATTGGCCACGATTGAAGTTGTAGTAGTCCTCACCATGCACCGTGACGGTCATCTCCACCCGGTCACCATCGACGCCGGGCACGTCGTCGAGCAGGAGGTGCCCTTCGGTGAGCAGACAGCACAGCGCGAGGCGGATCTCATCGCGTTTGCCGCGCACCACCCGATCGACGTTGGCCAGCAAGGCGTCGGCGAGCTGGGCGGCGTTGGCAACCATTCGGGGAGTGTAGAACGACGATGATCCCCGATCGGCGCTGCCGACGTGGCGCCGACGTGGCACCGACGTGACGCCGATGTCGCACCGGCGCAGGCTCGATGTGGCACCGATGTGGCACCGGCGCAGCCAGGCTCGATGGGCCGGCGCGCTCGGCTCAGTCCCACTCGATGCGGAGTTGGCCGAGCGCGTCACGGAGCACGGCCGCGAGCTCGCGAGACTTCGGCAGCCGCGGCTCGATCCGCTCGATCTCACCGACGTCGGGGAGCACGGCGCCTGCCGGGATTCGAAGCAGGTCGGCCAACGGGTCGACCGCCGGCGGCTCCGGTTCGCGCCGTCGCTCCGGGTTGCGATTGCGGTCGTGGCTCCCACCGACGAGGCGGAGATGTCGCCGATCCCGGCTCGCGCGACGCTCGGTCTCGATCGGCGCGTCGTCGTGGGCATGCTCACGACCGCCCTCGATGTACCGGAACCCGTCCTCGTCGCGTGGAGCGTCGTCCTCGGAGTCGTACGGCTCGGTGCGGCCGCGCCACAGGTCGAGCAGCTCGGGCTCCATCAGGAATTCGTCGCTGAGTGTGAACATGGCGGCCACCACGTGCTTGCAGGCGTAGCCGTCCCAGTTGTCGTCGTCGGGGCAGGTGCAGGTGAAGGAGATGTCGCGCCGCAGTGGCATGCCGTTGCCGGGCGTCACCGCGACCACGGCGATGTAGGGCGTCGAGCGCGAGCCCTGGATCTCGCAGGTGACCGTCTTGGGATCGATCACGATGTCGAGCACCGAGCCGTCCTTCGCGTACTGCTTGCCGCGGCGCATCCGAGACGGGTCGCTCATCTCCGCGGCCAGCACCTTCATCATCGTGGCGGGAAGGCGCCCCGGATGGTTGGCCCCGAACGGCTTGCGGGGTCGGGTCACGAGTCCATCTCCAACACCACGAGGTCGCGGAGCTCGTCGGTGGACAGCTCCGACAGCCACGCCTCGCCGGTGCCGACGACCGATTCGGCGAGCTTGCGCTTGTCGTCGATCACCACGCCGATGCGCTCTTCGACCGTGCCTTCGCACACCAGCTTGTGCACGTTGACCGTGCGGTCCTGTCCGATGCGCCACGCCCGGTCGGTGGCCTGATCTTCCACCGCCGGGTTCCACCAGCGGTCGTAGTGGATCACCTGGCTGGCGGCGGTGAGGTTGAGCCCGGTGCCGCCGGCCTTCAACGACACGAGCAGCAGCGGTGGGCCGGAGCCGTCCTGGAACGCATCGACCATGTGGTCGCGGCCGGTCCTCGACACGCCGCCGTGCAGGAATGGTGCGTCGAAGTGGAACTGGTCGTCGACGTGGGTGCGCAACAGTTCGCCCATCTCGCGGAACTGGGTGAAGACGAGCGCCCGTTCGCCGGCGTCGAGGAGTTCGGTGACCAGCTCGTCGAATCGGGTGAGCTTGCCGGAGCGGCCAGCGAGGCGCGATCCGTCGCCGAGCGCGTGTGCCGGATGGTTGCAGATCTGCTTGAGGCGCATCAGCGCGGCGAGCACGAGGCCGCGTCGGCGCATGCCCTTGGCCTGCTCGGCGTCGGCGAGGAGTTGGTCGACCACCTGCTGGTACAGCGTGGCCTGCTCCCGGGTGAGCTTGGCGTACGCGATCTGCTCGATCTTGTCGGGGAGGTCGGGCAGCAGGCGCTTGTCGGCCTTGGTGCGACGCAGGATGAACGGTTGGGTGATGTGACGCAGGCGTGCTGCTGCCTCGGCGTCGCCGTGCCGTTCGATCGGCGTGCCGAACCGTTCGCGGAACTTCGGGAGGCTGCCGAGCAGGCCGGGGTTGACGGCGTCGAGGATCGACCACAATTCGCTCAATCGGTTCTCGACCGGGGTGCCGGTGAGCGCAAGCTTCTGGTCGGCGCGCAGTTGGCGGACCGCACGCGCCGCTTTGGTGTTCGGGTTCTTCACCATCTGCGCTTCGTCGAGTACGACGGTCGACCAGTCGACGTCGCCGAGATGTTCGAGGTCGCGGGGGAGCAGGCCATAGGTGGTGATCACGATCTGGCGCTCGGGGTCGGTGGCGAACAGCGTCGAGTCGTCGGCGGTCTGTTTGCGATTGGCGCCGTGGTGGATGGTGACATCGAGTTTCGGGGTGAAACGGGCGGCCTCCTGGCTCCAGTTGCGCACCACGCTGAGCGGACACACCACGAGGTGGGGGCCCGGACGCTCGAGGAGGTGGGCGAGCGTGGTGGCGGTCTTGCCGAGACCCATGTCGTCGGCGAGACAGCCACCGAGACCGAGCTTGGCGAGGAACTGCAACCATGACAGGCCACGGCGCTGATAGTGGCGCAACTCGCCGGCGAAGTCGCTTGACTCGTGGGTCTCGGCGAGGCGTTCGTCGGGCAGCCCCGCGAGCAGGTTGCGAACCCAGTCGAGTTCACTCGCCGAGCCGGCAGGGTCACCCCTTGCATCGTGGTACTCGTCGCGCATGGTGATCAACGGGGTGGGCCCGTCGTCGTGGGGATCCATGCCGTCGGCCTCGCCGCCGCCGCCGAGGCTCTCGTCGTTGGCGAGGCGCAGCAACTCGATCGGGGTCACGACCGACTTGGTGGTGGTCAGCTCGTTGAGCTTGGCGCGTTTGCGGCGGAGTTCGTCGGCATCGATGCGTACCCACCGGTGGCCGGTGTGCAGCAGCGTGGCGCCGACCTCCTCGGCGCGTGCGAGTTCGGCTTCGGAGATCTCCTCGTTGCCGATCACCATCTTCCACGCGACCAGGGCCTCCTTGCCGAACTGCTGCTTTCGGTCGTCCGCCGGCGATGGCGTGGCCTCACCGTTGATGCTCACCCTGGTGCGGATGAGGCGCTCGGGTCCGATCAGCTCGATGCCCATGCGTTGCAGTTCGACCGGGGCGACGTCGAGGAAGTCCTCGGCGACGTCGAGTTCGAGATCGACCTGGGTGGGCTCGTGTTCGAGGGCGAGGTCGGCGAGCCCTGGCACGACCTTGACCTGTTCGGCCATCGACCCGATGAGTTCGCGTAGCCGGTCGAGATGCTGCGTTCCCTTGGCCACTTCGACCGCCGTGTCGTTCGCGTCCCAGACGTCGTTGGCGGTGCACCAGCGTGAGCTGTCGTTGTCGTCGACCAGCTCCAGCCGGACGATCCACGGGTCGCCGGGGTCGTCGGAGATCACGAGGCGGATGCGGGGAACGACCACCGGTTCACCCGCGAGTCGCCGTCGATGGCGATCGAGGTCGTCGCGCAGATGGCGAAGCGCGTCGTCGAAGTCGTCGGTGCCGCCACGCACGACATGGTCGGGCTTGGCGAGTGCGCCGAAGGTGGCCCGCAGCGCCTGCACCGACGGGGTGCGCTTGCGGCCGAGGTCGGCTTTCCAGCCGTATTGGAAGAGGAACGACCGCGCGATGCCGTCGACCAGTTGGGTGTAGATGGTGGTGGTCTCCACGCCCGATCCGGCGGTACAGATGGCGGGCATCGAGGTGGCGAGCGCGGTGATCGTGGCGTCGATCGACTCGGTGGTGACCGGAGCCCATCGTGCGACCACGAACGGGCCTTCGTCGATGACGACGGGGGTGATGCGTCCGGCTGGACACCGTGCGGCGCGCGAGTTCGGCGAGTCGTGCGAACCAGGCGAGCGAGTCGGAGAGGTGCGGGTCCCCGGGCAGCTCCGACAGCCAGACGGCGGTGCCCATCGGGTCGAGCTGTACCGACGACGCATGCAGCCTCGGCAACCCTCCGTCGAGGTCGAGGCTCAGGCGACCGATCGCACCGTACGACACGGGGGTGTCGTGCCAGCCGCCGCGGTTGCCGTCGGCGTCGATTGTGCGGAATCCGCTGTAGAGCCACGGCATCGGGGCAGTGTCGATGCCGTTCCAGCCCCAGACGTGCAGCGCGCCGCTCCGCCACGTCCCCTGCGCCACGTGCGCAGGCCGGTGACGCGTGAGCGAGGCCATCCCCACGACGCTACCGACGGGCTGTCGCCACCGGCGTCGGCGATGTCGCTGTGGGCACTGGCACTGGCACTGGCATCGCTGGTGTGAGGGCGTGCACGATCAGGCCACCTGTCCGACGGTCGATACCGTCCCGGAGCGGGTGGGTTGTCGGCTCCCCGGCGGTGCCTGGGTGGAACGTGCGGGCGGGGCGAGGCCGGGTCGACTTGCCGAGATGACGGTTCCGTCCGCCGCGCGGACGGTGAGTTCCCGGGTGTGCGGGTCGAGATCGAGCTGCCACCCGCCCTCGTGTGCAAGGTGATGGTGGCGGCTGCATGCCGGAACGAGTCGGTCGAGGTTCGTGTGGCCGTGGTGCTCGGCCCAGTCGTCGAGGTGGTGGATCTCGCAGCGCTCGAACGGGACCTCGCAGTCGCCGACACCGCACGATCGGTACATCGAGCGAAGCGCACGGCGTTGATCGGGCGTCGCCAAGCGGCGGGAGCGGCCCATGTCGAGCACCACGCTGTCGGCTCCGAGTACGACCGGATAGATCTCGGCATCGCACGCAAGGCGGCGGGCGGTGGCAGCGGGGAGCTGCGTGCCATCGACGTATTCGCAGACGGAGTGGTCGTGCAGATCGTTCACGATCGTGTCGTGGTCGATGACCAGCAGCATCTCGGCCCGGCCCGGGCGTCGGGAGCGGTGTGCGCTGGTGACGAGGTCGATCAGTGCGTGTGCGGCGAGTTGCTCGCGGCGCTGTCCCGGTGCGGCACCGGGGTCGCCGGTTGGTCGGTCGGCGGTGACGAGCGACGCGAGTTCGGCATCGAGCGCGTTGAAGACCCGGACGCCCGACTCGGGGTCGAGCTCGGCGCGAAGCCAGTACATCCCGGTGTCGTGATTGATGCCCTTGGCCAGCGTGGCCGACCGGCGTTGACGCTCCGCCCGTTCGAGGCCACGGTCGGCCGCCAGCTGATCGACGACGCGATCGACGTGGCGTCGGAATTGCTCGGGCGTGGAAGCTGCGGCGTGGGTGGCGAGTTCGGTGTCGAGGGCGAACAGTTGTGCTCGGTCGACACCGTCGAGCTTTGCGGCTGCGCTGACGAGCGCGTCGGCGTGCTCGGCGCCGACGCGCCCCGCTCCGAGTTGTCGAGACATCGCAGGAACTTCGCCCAGCGTGTCGGCGCGCCGTGAGGCACGCTGTGCTTCGCGGCGTGACATCGGCTGGCTGCGACCGAGCAGCTCGTCCGCCGGAAGCCCGGCACCGGCGGCGGAGAGTTGGTTGGCGCGACGTGCGAGTTCGGCCTCGATGCCAGCGATGCAACCCTTCAGCCGTGCCACGTCACGCAGCCGAGCGCTGACGCCGCCCGTGTCCAGCGCAGCGATGTCCGTCGCCTCCAGACGCTCGAGCAGCCGGGCCAAAGTCATGGTTCCATCATGACGAGGGGGTGTCACAGAGATGATGTGCACCGTTGGGATGCCCGGCGGCGACCGCCCGATCCGACCGGCGACGTCGGGTCAGACCCGGGCTGTCACGCTGGCGCCCGCGAAGTTGCGGAGTGCGTCGGCCATCGTTTGGCGGGCGTACTCGGAGGTGACCATGGCGTCGACGGCCGGTACCGCAGTGTGGGTCTGGCCGGGGCACTGCAGGTGCTGCACAGGAACGCCGGCGGCGGCGAGCGCATTGGCGTAGGCGTTGCCCTCGTCGCGCAGCGGGTCGAACTCGCAGGTGATCACCAGCGCCGGGGGAAGGTCGGTGAGATCGCCGAGGAGCGGCGAGGCCTTGGGGTCCGCGCGGTCGGCCGGGTCGCAGTAGTGGTCCCAGAACCAGTCCATCACCGCCATGGTGAGTGCGTATCCCTCGGCGTTCTCGGCGTGCGACGGGCGATCGGTGGTGCCGTCGGTGACGGGGCACAGCAGCACCTGTCCCGAGATTGTCGGACCGCCGACGAGCTTCGCCTGCTGGGCGGTGACCGCTGCGACGTTGGCCCCAGCGCTCCAACCGGCCACAGCGATCTCGCCCGCGATGCCGCCGAGTTCCTCGGCGTGCTCGGCGATCCAGGTCGCTGCCGCGATGCCGTCGTCGGCCGCCGCGGGGAATCGCGCCTCGGGGGCGTGTCGGTAGTTGACCGACACGACGATCGAGTCCGAGTTGACGCACAGGTAGCGGCACAGCGGATCGTCTGACGTGGCGCTGCCGAGCACCCAGCCGCCACCGTGGTAGTACACCGCGATCGGATGGGGCCCGTCGGTGGCCGGCCGGTACAGGCGGTACTCCAGCGTTGCGCCGTCGGCGCCGGGCAGGGTGCCGTCGACGATCTCGCCGACTTCGGGCCCGGGCGGGAGTCCGGCACCGGAGGCCTCCATGAACGCGCGGGCGCCTTCGACGCCCATCGTCTCCAGCGGCGGGAGGTCGAGTTCGGCCATCATCGTCAACATGGCCTGCACGTCGGGCTTCAACGGTCGGATCACACCGTCGTTGGTCTGGGCCCTGCCGTCGCCCTCGAGCGTGAAGCCGAGGTAGCCGCCGGCGACGACCTCGTCGCAGATCTCGCGGTAGGCGCCGACACCGCCGGGGTAGGGGAGGAACACCTGGGGCTTCCCCGGCACGTTGGCGCCCATGTACCACGAGTTCGCAGTGGGCAGCAGGGTGAGGTCGGCGATCTCGTTGCTGTGCTGCACCCATCTGGTCTGGGCGAGTTCGGTTGGCTCGATCGTGTCGAAGCCGTCGTTGCGGAGGTCCTGGATCGTGTCGGTGATCAGATCGACGTGTTGTTCGATCGACACCATCATGTTCGACAGCACCGACGGGCTGCCGGGCCCGGTGATCATGAACAGGTTCGGGAAGCCGACCGTCATCAGCCCGAGGTAGGTCTGCGGGCCGTGCGCCCAGGCGTCGCGCAAGGACTCGCCGTCGCGGCCGGTGATGTCGACGCCGACGATCGCGCCGGTCATCGCATCGAACCCGGTGGCGAAGACGATCGCGTCGAATTCCATCGACTCGCCGCCACCCTCGCCCGACAGCTCGATCCCCGTCTCGGTGATCGTCGCGATCGGTTGTCGCAGCAGGTCGACGAGCCGGACGTGGGGAAGGTTGTAGGTGGCGTAGTAGCCGGAATCGAGGCAGGGGCGCTTGGTGGCGAAGTAGTGATTGGTCGGGCACAGGATCTCGGCGACGTCGGGGTCGTCGACGATCTCGCGGATCTTGCCGTGGATGAAGCGACGCATCGTGTCGTTCGACTCGGCGTTGGTGCCCATGTCGTTGTACGGCTGCAGGTGTGCCAACTCACCGCGCTGCCACACCTCTTCGAATGCGGCGAGGCGTTCCTCCTCGGAGACATCGAGGGCGCCGATCTCCGGCGGCGTGCGGGGGACCCCGATCGCGGAGTGGCGTGCCTCTTCGCGATAGGCGGCTGGGTCCCTGCGGTACTCGACCAGCCGGTCGTCGGCGACGGGGCCGTTGTGGGCCGGGATCGAGAAGTTCGGCGTGCGCTGGAACACGGTGAGCTGATCGGCCTGCGAGGCGATGATCGGGATCGACTGGATGCCCGACGAGCCGGTGCCGATCACGGCGACGCGCTTGCCGGTGAAGTCGACGCCGTCGTGGGGCCAGCTGTTGGTGAAGTAGACCTCGCCGGTGTAGCGGTCGGTTCCTTCGATGTCGGGCACCTTCGGCATCGAGAGGCAGCCGGTGGCCATCACGTAGAACGAGGCGGTGACGTCATCGCCGGTGTCGGTGTGGATCGTCCAGCGACTCGCGTCGTCGTCCCACGCGGCCGACTCGACGCGGGTGTTGAAGCGAATGTCCCTGCGGAGGTCGTGCTTGTCTGCGACGAACTGCGCGTAGCGGAGAATCTCGGGCTGGGTGGCGTATCGCTCCGACCAGGTCCACTCGTCTTGCAGTTCGGGGTCCCAGCTGTAGGAGTAGTCGACGGTGAGGATGTCGCAGCGCGCACCCGGGTACCGATTCCAATACCACGTGCCACCGACGTCGTCGGCTGCCTCGATCACGACGGCGCTGAGGCCGGCTCGGCGCGCCCGCACCAGTTGGTACATGCCGGCGAACCCGGCCCCCACGATCACCACGTCGACGTTGGTGTCGACATCAACGCTGCTGCGCTCGCTCATGCGTGTCCCCTTCGATCGATTCCCCGACCGTCAGTGTCGCACTTCGACGCATGCCCCGCCGACCCGAACAACCCACCCGGTTCCCCCAGCCCGGGTCTCGGGGAACCGGGTCGTTCTGTCAGAGGGTGACGGGGGCTCGCTTGAGCGCGAACTCGTCGGCGAGGAGGTCGACCGAGCGGAGGCGCTGGTCGATCGTCGGTGAGGCGTGAGCCGTGATCAGTTCGTCGGCATCGGCGATCTCGGCGAACTCGTCGAGGTAGGCGGCGACCTGATCGGGGGTGCCGACCGCTGAGTAGTGCATCATCTGGGCGATCTGCTGGCCCTGGGGTGACGCAAGGATCGCATCGGCCTGCTCGTCGGTGAGATCCTGGCCGGGCGCCACGAAGCGAGCGATGCGGTACCGGCGCACGGTCGTCCACTGTTCCTGAGCGTCGTCGTCGGAGTCGGCAGCGATCACGTTCACGGCGGCGATCGCGTACGGTTCGGCGAGCTGGGCCGACGGCCGAAACTCGCGTCGGTACAGCGCGATCGCGTCCAGCAGCGCCGCCGGAGCGAAGTGCGATGCGAATGCATAGGGCAGCCCGAGCATCGCCGCCAGGCGGGCGCCGAACAACGACGAACCGAGGATGTACAGCGGCACGTTCGTGCCCGCACCCGGCACGGCGACGACGCCGGGAATCGTCGACTCGCCTCGCAGGAACCCCTGGAGTTCGATGACATCGTCCGGGAACCGGTCGGACGATCGGGCGTCGCGTCGCATCGCTCGCATCGTGTTCTGGTCGCTGCCGGGTGCCCGACCGAGCCCGAGGTCGATCCGTCCGGGGTGCAACGTTGCCAGGGTGCCGAACTGTTCGGCGATCGTGAGCGGGGAGTGGTTTGGCAGCATCACACCGCCAGCGCCGAGGCGGATCGTCGAGGTGTGCGCGGCGACATGGGCGATCAGCACGCTCGTCGCCGACGATGCGATCGACGCCATGTTGTGGTGCTCGGCGTACCAGACCCGCTCGTAGCCCTTGGCCTCGGCGCGTTGGGCGAGCGCCACGCTGTTGGCGAACGCGTCGGTGGCCGTCTGCCCCTTGCCGATGATCGCCAGGTCGAGAATCGACAGAGGTGGAGGGCTGCTCACGCCTCAAGCATGCCCGCCCGACCGCCTCCCTCGCACCTCGAGCGCACCTGCGGTGAGAGATGAGCGGCGGGGGTGCCTTCACCTCTCACCGGTGGGGCGCGGGTGGGTGTTGCGGTGAGAGATGAGCGGCGGGGGTGCCTTCACCTCTCACCGGAGGGGCGCGGGCGGAACGGCGCGGAGCGGGGATCGGGGTGGTGATGGTGTCGGGGTAGCGTTCCGGTGTGGGTGCAGGGCCGATCGCCGGGGTCACGGTCGACTCGCCGCCGTACCTGCCGTTCATGGACGGACCGGCGCCGACGGGTCCGGAGAGGTTCCGCTGGCGGTTGGGTGTTCGACCGCTCGACCTGGACGACTGGATCGAGTTCGGGCCTGATGCCGGCGCAGCGATCGCGGCGAAGCCCCGCCTGATGGCGAAGTACCCGGATTCGGTCTTCGCTGTCCTCGACGATCGTGTGGCCGAGGAATCGCACGAGGTGGCAACGGCGCTGCTCGATCACCTTCGCACCCGCTGGCCGGAGCACCATCTGCACACGCACCTCGACCCCGATCTTCACCCACTCGATGCCGCTGCCCGGCTCGTGCCGGAGGACCTCGTCCTGCTGGTCGAGCGTGGCGATCGGCTGGTCTTCGGCGGTGGGTCGGTGTGTTTCCCGAACCGCTGGGACCTGCGATCGAAGATCGGGCGCACGATGGCCGAGGTCCACGCGCCGGTCGATCGCCTGAACGAGCAACTCGAGGCGCCGATCGACAGCTTCTTCGATCGCCTGACCCCGGCGCGGAGCTTCTGGCGTCTGGGGTGGGGCGTGCTCGACACCCCTGACTGGTACACGCCGATCGACGGCACCGCGGCGCCTCGCCCGGGGGCGCCCGACCCGGATCGGATGTTCCTGCGCGTCGAACGCGAGACCCTGCGACGGTTCCCGGACACCGGTTGCATTCTCTTCACGATCCGGACCTACGTGACCCCGATCCTCACGGCGTGCTCGACCAGCGAGGCGATCGAACGGCTCGCGTCGGCGATCGAGTCGCTGCCCGACGACGTTCGCGTCTACAAGGATCTGGTGTCGACAGCCGAGCTTCTCGCCGAACGATTGCGACGGACCTGTGGATAACCGCACTACTTGATATACTGACACTCAAGAATCTTGATAAAGCACTGACGGCAACACGAACTGCGAAAGAGGATCAGCATGGCGATCGACCCGAAGAAATGGACACTGAAGACCCAGGAGGCGTTCTCGGCCGCCATCGACCAGGCCAAGGAGCTGTCGAACCCTGAGATCACCCCGGACCACGTGCTCGGCGCCATGATGCGCCAGGACGACACGATCGTGCCGGCGGTGCTCTCCAAGCTCGGCCAAGCGCCGTTGATGGTGCGCAACCGTGTCGACGAAGCCGTGCAGAAGCTGCCCAAGGCCTATGGCGGGGCGGAGCCGCGGATGAGCAAGGAGCTCAACAACGTCGTTCAGAATGCGGAGAGCTACCGCAAGGATCTGCGCGACGACTTCTTGTCGGTCGAGCACCTCCTGCTGGCGATGAACGACCGGATCGATGTCGGCTCCGAAGAGTTGCTCCAGGTTCTCAAGGAGGTGCGCGGCTCGCATCGCGTCACCGACCAGAACCCCGAGGAGAAGTTCGCTGCGCTCGAGAAGTACGGCCAGGACCTCACCGAGCTCGCCGAGAGCGGCAAGATCGACCCCGTCATCGGCCGCGACGAGGAGATCCGTCGATGCATCCAGGTGCTGTCGCGTCGCAGCAAGAACAACCCGGTGCTCATCGGCGAGCCGGGCGTCGGCAAAACCGCCATCGTGGAGGGTCTGGCTGCGCGCATCGCCGACGGCGACGTCCCCGAGGGCCTGAAGAACAAGCGGCTGATCTCGCTCGACATCGGCTCGATGCTCGCTGGCGCCAAGTACCGCGGCGAGTTCGAGGAGCGTCTCAAGGCGGTCCTCAAGGAGATCACCGACGCCGAGGGTGAGATCATCACGTTCGTCGACGAGCTGCACACCATCGTCGGCGCCGGCGGTGCCGAGGGCGCCATGGATGCCGGCAACATGATCAAGCCGATGCTCGCCCGCGGTGAGCTGCGCATGATCGGTGCGACCACGCTCGACGAGTATCGCAAGCATGTCGAGAAGGACCCTGCCCTCGAACGCCGGTTCCAGCAGGTGTATGTCGGCGAGCCGTCGGTCGAGGACACGATTGGCATCCTGCGCGGCCTCAAGGAGCGCTACGAGGTGCACCACGGTGTGCGCATCCAGGACTCGGCGCTCGTCAGCGCGGCGGTGCTCTCCGACCGCTACATCACGAGCCGGTTCCTCCCGGACAAGGCGATCGACCTGATGGACGAAGCGGCGTCGAAGCTGCGCATCGAGATCGACTCGTTGCCGACCGAGATCGACGTCGTGCAGCGTCGCATCCTGCAACTCGAGATCGAACAGGTCGCGCTCGAGAAGGAAACCGACGCTGCTTCGAAGGAACGCCTCGACTCGCTCCACTCCG
Source organism: Ilumatobacteraceae bacterium (assembly GCA_963793335.1). Taxonomy (GTDB): domain Bacteria; phylum Actinomycetota; class Acidimicrobiia; order Acidimicrobiales; family Ilumatobacteraceae; genus Sva-07. Next base: position 69,322 of record CAWBZS010000010.1, read on the forward strand.
AACTCGCCGAACTCAACGTGCAGGTCGGTCAGATGAAGCAGGTGTGGGAGGGCGAGAAGCAGGCGATCGATGCCATCCGCTCGCTCAAGGAGGAGTTGGAGCAACTCCGCACCCAGGTGGAGCGAGAGACCGACCTGGCCGCCGCCGCTGAGATCCGCTACGGCCGCATTCCCGAACTCGAGCGGCGCATCGAGGAAGCCACCGCGCACCTTGCGTTGGTGCAGACCGACGGGGCGATGCTCAAAGAAGAAGTCGACGCCGAGGACATCGCCGAGGTCGTCGCCAAGGCCACCGGCATCCCGCTGAACAAGCTGATGGAGTCCGAGACCTCGAAGCTCGTCCATCTCGAGGAGCTGCTGCACAAGCGGGTGATCGGCCAGGAACAAGCGGTCACGTCGGTGGCCAACGCCATCCGTCGCAGCCGCGCCGGGTTGTCCGACCCCAATCGTCCGATCGGGTCGTTCATGTTCCTCGGCCCGACCGGTGTCGGCAAGACCGAGCTCGCCCGAGCTCTCGCGGCGTATCTGTTCGATGACGAGAAGTCGATGGTGCGCATCGACATGGGCGAGTACATGGAGAAGTTCTCGGTGTCTCGACTGATCGGTGCGCCCCCTGGATACGTCGGCTACGACGAGGGCGGCCAGCTCACCGAGGCCGTGCGGCGCCGCCCGTATTCGGTGGTGTTGCTCGACGAGATCGAGAAGGCCCACCCCGATGTCTTCAACGTGCTGTTGCAGTTGCTCGACGACGGCCGCCTCACCGACGGTCAGGGCCGCACGGTCGACTTCACCAACGTCGTGCTGATCATGACGTCGAACCTGCCGGGTGACCCGGGCGAGTTCTTCAAGCCGGAGTTCATCAACCGCGTCGACGACATCATCCGGTTCCGTTCGTTGACCGAGGCCGACCTCGAACGCATCGTCCGGGTGCAGTTGGCCACGTTGGTCAAGCGGCTCGCCGATCGACGCATCGTGCTCGACATCGACGAGGGCGCCATGGCTCAGCTCGCACGCGAGGGCTTCGACCCGGCATTCGGCGCCCGTCCGCTCAAGCGGGTGATCCAACGCGAGATCGGCGACAAGGCGTCGTTGCTCATCCTGAGTGGTGACGTCGGTGACGGTGGCACCATTGCGGTGCGCGCCGGCAGCGCCGACGATGGCCTGCAGGTCACCGCTGCCTGATCGAGCCCACGGATCGAGCGATCTGTCCGGTGCTCGATCCGGCGCGCTGCACGACGCCGCCACGGTGCCGATCAGTTCAGAACGGCCACGCCCGCTCGGCGACATTCCGTGCGTCGCTCCTGTGCGGCGCCAGCAGGCGTTGGAAGAACAGCGCTGTGAGGGCATCACCAGCGCGACCGGTGCCACGAGCAGCACTTTTGCCACACATTCACCAGTCCGCTGATCGGGCCTCTGGGCATGCCGAGCGCTCGAAAGTCACGATGCAGCTGGGCGGCGGAGTAGGCGTAGCGTGCCTGCTGTCGGCGAAGCGGCCGGCACTTCGCGGTGCCGGTAGTACACGACGGCGTCGGGTGCGAACCGATCGTGTACCGGCGAGTTGGGCGTGGTAGCACAGGTCGATGTCCTCGGCTGCGGTGGAGTAGCGAAGGTTCCAGCCCCGAGATCTTCCAGCCACTCCGGCGGATGGCCGTGTCGCGCCGATGCAGAACGGAAGGTAGTTCCAGGCCGCTGGGAGTCGTCGCCCTGTGCGGTCCTGGCGGTTGCCGTCGGGAGGTTCAATCGGGATTGTCGATGCGCCGCCGACGATGTCGTACCGGTCGAGCGCCGTAGTCATCGTGTGCACCCACGTCGGTGCGACGATGTCGTCTGCGTCGCAGCACAACAGGTCGCCGACGCTGGCTGCCATCGCCAGGTTGCGCACCTCGGCGATGCCTCGCAGGGCTGATCCGTCGACCACACGAAGATTCGGTATGCGGTCTCGGAACCGATCGACGATGGTGAGGGTGTCGTCGGTGGATCCGTTGTCGACGATCACGATCTCGTGGCAGCCGGCGCTTGGTCGCAGAGTGCGTCGAGTTGCTCGCCGATCGTCGCCGCACCGTTGCGCACGGGAATGACCACGCTGACGAGGCGCGTGAGGGCGCTGTTGGTCACGATCGGTCGGCACTGCGAACGGTTGCCCGCTCAGCTCCCAGGGGCTGTCACAGCCCACGAGGTCGAACGCAGTGGGGAGCAGATCGAACGGGCTGCGATCTCCGAGGTCGCCCGGCTTCACGTCGGGACCGGTGATGAACACCGCGCGTAGGGGCTGGTGTGGCCGCCGGTGCGTCGCGGGGAATCGGCCCGATCCGGCCGAGTGCCTCGTGTTCGACACCGTACGGCGCACCATGCCAGTGCACGATCAGATCGGCACTGTCGTCGGAAGCTGCGAGCGGTTCGGCGATCGGTTGGTCGAACGACGCGACCAGTGGCTCGCCGGTGTGCGGGTCGTGGCACGCTCGCAGCATCGTTTCGAGTTCGTCGAGCACGGCGTCGTAGTCGCTCGCCTGCACACGACCTTGCGACTCGCGGCCGGCGAGGTTCACCCTGATGCGACCGTCGTAGTAGGACGGCAGGGCGAAGGCGCGCATCGTTGACCAGTTCGGCTGGTGGCGCACCAGCGGCATCCAATCGACCCCTGGTGACGTGCGATGCCGGAGGCGAGCGGTGACCTTCGAGCGCAGGAGGCGTGGCGCATCGAGCACGGTCGATGCGCTGGTTCGCTCGTCGATCTTCCGCCAGAGCGCGTCGCCCACGACTGATCGGGACCGAGTGACGCGACGCCGTGTTCGTCGACGGGGAACGCCAGGTCCGGCGTTGCCTGGCCGCTCCAGCGAGCGAGCAGATCGGGAAGCAGCACCATGCTGGCCACGTCGCTGTTGTTGACGCCCATGCCGTGCGGCGTGAAGACCATGGTGACCACGTCGGGGAAGGCGTCGAGCAGCTCGGCGATCAGTGTGTGGATCGCGTGGTACACCTTGCCGATCGCAGCGTTCGCGGCCGGTACCGAGTCCTGCGTCGACAGCGGGTGACGGGGTCGGTGTCCATGCATGAGACCTCGGTGAGCGCTGTGTTCGTCGGCGATGTTGATGACTGCGATCTTCCACTCGGGCAATCGTTCGGCGAGGAGCCAGCGGCTGATCACCGAACGCGCCTTCACCGCCTCGACGAGGTCGTGGGCCATGGCGGTGCAGCGATCACCGATGACCACGGGCTGGCGTAGAGCCATGGTCGCGCCGGCGAAGCGCCGAACCGCTCGTCGAGTTCCGCCCGAAGTCCGAGCGGCCGCTCCTGGGCGGGTCCGCCGGGGTCGTGGGAACCCCAGTCGACGATGCCCTGCACGGTGTCGGGTGTCCGGTCGAGGTCGAAGTAACACGGGTCGAACACCACGGTCTCGACGCCGCCGAACGCTGCCGGCAGCGACTCGACCTGTTGCGTCACCCGGTACCTCTCGGGATCGAATCCCACTGCGCTCTGACGCCCGCCCTCGTCGGGGTGCAAGCCGTTGACGAGGTGTTCACCGGTGAGCCCGGTCAGGTACGTGTTGCCGCTGTCGAGGCGAGCGTGGGCGGCGGTGCGATACAGCCGCTCGATCGTCGGCAGCTCGAACCGGCGAGCGATCGTCATGTCGAATCCGTCGAGAGAGAGCATCAGGACCCGCATGGCGCCACATCGTAGGCGCTCGGCGTCGGCTTGGACCGGTGGTCAGCGCCCTGTTGGGGCGAGTGCGCAGGCTCAGTGGGCGCGGAGTCGGAGGGCGTCGCCGTGCGCCGGGAACCCTTCGTGATCCGCGAGTGCCAGCACCGACGGTGTCATCCGAGTGAGCGCGCCAGCGTCGGCCCGGGCGATGGCGGTGCGCTTCAGGAACGTGTCGGCGGTGATGCCCGACGACACGTGCGCAAAGCCTGATGTCGGCAGGGATGCCGGGCAGCCGACCACGAAGTTGGCTGCGCTGAAGGGGGTGTGCTGTCCGATCAGGATCTCCCCGGCGTTCACCAAGCCGTCGACGACCTGATCGACGACCGGTTCGGCCACGACGACTTGGAGGTGTTCGGGGGCGAACTCGTTGGCAACGCCGACCGCGACATCGAGCGAGTCGACGAGGATGCAGCCGCCGTTGGGGCCGAGCGACGACCGGGCGGCGGTCGCCCGCACCTCGGCGAGGTCCGCCAGTTGCCGATCGAGCGCCGCGTCGACGGCATCGGCCAAGGCAGCCGAGTCGGTCACCAGCACCACCGTGCTGTCGGTGCCGTGCTCGGCCTCGATCAACAGGTCCGCCGCCAGCAGCTCAGGATCGGCGGAGTCGTCGGCGATCACGAGGCTCTCGGTGGGGCCGAGCAGCATCATCGTGGCCAGCCCGTGGCGTTGCATCTCGACTTGGGCGATCGTCACCGCTGGCGACCCCGGCCCGACGACCTTGCGCACCTTCGGGATGCTCTCGGTGCCGAAGCCGAGGGCGGCGATGCCGGCGGGGCCGTTGGCACGGAACACGTCCGAGATGCCGAGCTTGCGGCACACGACGAGCACGGCCGGGTCCACCTCGCCCGCTCCGCCGGGCACGGGCGGCACCACGAGGGAGATCGACGGCACCCCGGCCACCACCGCAGGCACTGCGAGTTGGTACGCAACGCTCGGGTAGCTCGCCTTGCCGGAGGGGGTGAACAGCCCGGCCGATGTGATCGGCGTGATCTTCTCGCCGACCATGAGCCCTGGTTCGGTCTCGCGCGACCAGTCCTTGGCCTGGTCCATCTGGGCATCGTTGAACGCACGGAGGTGGGCGATCGCATCATCGAGGGCGGCATCGACGTCGGGTGACACGGCGGCGCGCGCGAACTCGTCGGCGCTCACCCGCAACCCGTCGGGGGCCACCTCGATCCGGTCGAATCGGCCAAGCGCATCGCACACTGCAGCGTCGCCGCGCTCGCGCACATCGTCGATCAACACGCCGATCGAGCGTCGGAGCTCGGGCTCGAAGATGTCGTCGAGGCCGCGGCGCATCAGCGCATCTCGGGCTCCGGTGTTCATGTCGTTCCACACCTGGCGTCGCATCACACTCACGGCGCGAACGCTAACGGCGATGCCACCACCGTGCTCAGGGCGACGGCGCTCAGGGGTCGATCCGTTGCACCCAGTACTGGTTGAACTGCCAGATCGCTGCTTCGTACGCCGAGAGCCGACCCTGCGCGGCGAGTGGTGCGTGCAGCCCGCGCCACGGCCCCTCGTTGACCGGGATGTCCTCGCCGTGGATCCAGCTCAACCCCTCACGAATCAGGGGGATCGATGCGATCACGTCGGGGTCGCTCGCAACGTCGGGTTCGAGGAGCAGATGGATGCGCAACGTCATCTGGTCGTGTGCGCGTGGCACGACTTCGTACCACGTGCCCAGCGTGCCGCTCACCGCGAAGAGCAGCGTCGGGTACACGCACGCAGCGAGCAGATCGGCGCGCCGGTCGCGGTCGAGTCCGGCGAGGAAGGGGAGGTCATCGCTCTGATCGAGGTCGGTCGTGCCCGGCATTCGCAGCAGTGACCAGGGACCGCCGTGGTTGTCGATCACCTCTGAGCGGTTGGCGGGGTTGCTCTGCTGGAACGTGTCGCGGTGTGGCCCGATGTGGTGGTAGGCCTCCATGAAGTTCTCCACGAGCAACTTCCAGTTCCACGGCGAGTCGAACTCGATCGTGTCGGCGATCACCAGGTCGGCCAGGCCGTACTGCTGCAGCGTGGCGGTCAGTGGCGCGAGTCGTGGCGCCAGCGCCCGCGGGTCGGGGTTCATCGAGACGAACACGAATCCCTCCCACACCTCGACGGTCAGTTGTGGGAGGCGACATCGATCGAGATCGAAGCCGTCCACCTCGTCCATCAGCGGTGCGGTGTGCAGCGAGCCGTCGCGCCGGTACGACCACAGGTGATAGGGGCACACGATGAAGCGTGCGGCACCCGCGTCGGACACCAGCGGCATCGAGCGGTGCAGGCAGACGTTCGACATCGCCCGGATCTCGTCATCATCCCCTCTGATCACCAACACCGGTTGGTCGATCAGGTCGACGGCCACGTAGTCGCCAGGACTCGCGAGTTGGTCGACGCGGGCGACGCACACCCAGTCGTGGCGGAAGATGGAGGTCACCTCACGCTCCCACGCCGCTGGGTCGGTGTAGGCCCGCGGCGGGAGTGTGGAGGCGTGTGTGGGCTCGTCGGTGATCGTGTCTCGTTCGTGCGAGGTGAGGAACCGATCGGACGTGTGCACGACATCGGGTGTACCATCTCGCCACGTTCCAGTCACCAGCCAGGGGAGCGTGCCCATGCCCGTCACCGTCGTCGTCGGCGCCCAGTGGGGCGACGAGGGCAAGGCCAAGATCATCGACCTGCTGTCGAAGGAGCACACCTACGTGGTGCGCTACCAGGGCGGCCACAACGCCGGCCACACCGTCGTCGTCGACGGCGAGAAGTACGCCCTGCAGCTGGTCCCGTCCGGCATGCTCTACGACCACGTGATCCCGGTGATCGCCAACGGCGTGGTCGTCGACCTGCCGACGCTGTTCAACGAGATCGACACGCTCGAGTCGCGGGGCATCTCGTGCGCGGAGCTGAAGGTGTCGAGCCGCGCGCACCTGATCTTCCCGTGGCACCAGGCCCACGATGCGATCGCCGAGGCGATGCGCGGCGACGACAAGATCGGCACCACGCTGAAGGGCATCGGCCCGGCCTACGCCGACAAGGCGCGTCGCGTCGGTGTGCGCGTCGGCGAGGTGGTCGATCCCGATCGCTTCGCGAGCCTCGTCCGCGAGCGGGCGATCGCCGAGAACACGCTGATCGAACAAGCCGGCGGCGAACCGCTCGACGTCGACGAGATCGTCGATCGCTTCGGCGACTTCGGCGCCCGCCTGGCCCCGTACGTGGCCGACACCGTCGACGCTGCTGCACGGTGCGCTCGCCGCGGCGCCCACGTCCTGCTCGAAGGGCGCCCAGGCGACGTTCCTCGACCTCGACCACGGCACCTATCCGTACGTCACGTCGTCGAACCCGACCGCCGGCGGTGCGTGCGCCGGCACCGGCCTCGGGCCCCGCGACATCGACCGCATCGTCGGGATCACCAAGGCGTACACGACTCGGGTCGGTGCCGGGCCGTTCCCGACCGAGCTGCTCGACGACGACGGCGACACGCTCATCGACGTCGGCCAGGAGTTCGGCACGGTCACCGGGCGCCGTCGCCGGGCCGGCTGGCTCGACTGCGTGATGCTGCGCCAGGCGGTGCGGCTCAACAGCCTCACCGAGCTGGCGCTCACCAAGCTCGACATCCTCGACGGTTTCGACGACGGTCAAGGTCTGCACCGGCTACCGACTCGACGGCCAGCTGATCGAGCACTACCCCGACCGCTCGGAACTGCTCGCCGACGTCGAGCCCGTCTACGAGACGCTGCCCGGCTGGGGGAGCGTGCTCAGCGAGACCCGCGAGCCGGGCGAGCTGCCCGCCGAGGCGAGGCGTTCCTCGAGCTCGTCGAGACGCAGGTCGGCGTCCCGGTCAACGTGGTCGGCGTCGGTGCCGAACGCGACGACTACCTCGTGTGGGCGTCGATGATCCCGCGCTACTCCACCCCCGAGATGGACGCGGTGTGGTCGCGACCCGTCGGTTCGGGCGCTGGCTCGAGGTCGAGCTGCTCGCCACCGAGGCCCACGCCGCAGCTCGGGGTCGTGCCTGCCGATGCCGCCGCGGCCTGCCGGGCAGCCAGCGCCCGCCACCGACGATGCGTTCGTGCAGGCGATCCTCGAGCGCGAGGCGGTCACCGATCACGACGTCGCCGCGTTCGTCGACGTCGTGCAGGCGGCGATCGGCGCCGCCGGCGTCGTCGTGGATCCACTACGGCCTGACGTCGTCCGACGTCGGCGACACCGCGCTGTGCTGGCAGATGACCGATGCCGCCGACCTGCTGATCGAGGAGTCGGCCGAGCTGCTCGGCACGCTGGTCGACTGGCCGACGAACACCGCGACACGGTGATGATCGGCCGCACCCACGGGGTCCACGCCGAGCCGACCACGTTCGGGGCCAAGGTCGCGCTGTGGGCGCTCCAGGTCGACCGCGACCGCACGCGGCTGCGGGCCGCCCGCGACAACGTCGCGGTGATGAAGCTCAGCGGCGCCGTCGGCACCTACTCGAACATCCCGCCGGCGGTCGAGCGTTTCGTCGGCGACGCGCTCGGCCTGCGCCCGGTCGCCGGCCACCCAGGTGATCGCCCGCGACCGCCACAGCGAGTTCCTGTACGCGTGCGCATCGATCGGCGCGACGTGCGAGCTGATGGCGGTCGAGCTCCGCCACCTGCAGCGCACCGAGGTGCGCGAGGTGCAGGAGGGCTTCAAGCCGGGCCAGAAGGGCTCGTCGGCGATGCCGCACAAGCGGAACCCGATCTCGGCCGAGACGATCTCGGGTCTGGCCCGGGTGCTGCGCGTCGAATCTGTCGGCCGGCCTGCAGGACGTGGCGCTCTGGCACGAGCGCGACATCTCGCACTCGTCGGTCGAGCGGGTCGTGCTGCCCGACTCGTCGCAGCTGGCGCACTACGTGATGCGGCGCTTGCGACGGCTGCTCGACGGGCTGGTCGTGTTCCCCGAGCGGATGCGGGCGAACCTCGATGCGAGCTACGGGCTGGTGTTCAGCCAGCCGGTGCTGCTGGCGCTGGTGCAAGCGGGTATGACCCGTGACGACGCCTACCGGATCGTGCAGCGCAACGCGATGCGGGCGTGGGACGAAGGACTCGACTTCCGTGGCTTGCTCGAGGCCGACCCCGAGGTCGACAACGCACTGCTCGACGACGCGTTCGACCTGCGACGGTCGCTCCGCAATCTCGACCACGTGATGGACCAGCTCGCCACGTGACCACGCTCGAACCGTATGTCGGCGTGACGTCTGGTGTCTGACCCGAACGTCACGGGTTCAGTCGCCGCGGCTGATGCCGGCTGCTTGAGCGTGCTGGCTGGGACGCCGACGTCGCGCCAGCGACGCGTACGAGATCGACTTGCTCTCGGAGTAGCTCTTGGCCACCTTCACGAACTCGGCTTCGAGCGCGTCCATGTCGATCGTGTCGGACTTGGCGGCCAGCTCGGCCTCGAGGTCGCGGCGCTCCTGGACGAGCAGCAGTTCGTCGAGCGGGCTCGGCGCTCGGCGAGTTCGGTCTCGATCGCGTCGAGGCGCTTCTGGATGGTGTCGGGGGTGCGCTTGCGGCCCCGTTTGGGCTTGGTGGCGCGCAGCCCTTCGAGATAGTCGCGAACGACGCGGCCCTCGATCCGCCCTTTGCGAGCGCTGCTTTGTGCTCGTCGCTCATCGGTGTTCGGGGCCTCGCTTTCCGCCATGGTGGCGAGTGTAGGAACGGTCGAGCAATTGCAATAGCGTGCAATTCGATGTTCGAATTGTCAGCACATGGGACCGATGTCCATGTCGGAACCGGGCCGCGGTATCCCATGGGGTGGTCTCTACGGCGGCCAGATCGTGGCGCAGGCGTTCCGCGCGGCAACGTTGTCGGTCGACTCGGAGCTCGAGCCGCATTCGATTCGGGCCTATTTCATCCGCGGGGCGATCCACACCGAGCCGGTTCGTTACGAGGTCGACCGGATCCGCAACGGCCGCAGTTCCTGACGCGGCGGGTGGTCGCCCGCCAGGCGATCGGGGCGATCCTGAACGCGGAGAGCTCGTTCCAACGGCCCGAATCGTCGCAGCTCGTCCAGAGCGTGACCATGCCCGAGGTGCCCGCCGCCGAGGCACTCGAGCAGACGTCGTGGACGTCGACGTTCGACCGTGCGTGGTGCCGCCGGAGACGGTTGTCGGCGGAAACGAGAGACGGTGCCGGGCGGAGCGGTTCCGTGGATGAAGGTCAACGAGGAGCTCGGTGACCCGACGACCCGCTGCGCAGCTGATGCACCGGTGCTGGCTCGCCTACCTGAGTGACGACCTGCCGACCGATGCGGTGATTCGGGCGCACCCGATGTCGGCGGACCGCGAGGACCGTGACCTGTTCTGCGCCAGCCTCGACCACACCATCTGGTTCCACCGTCCGCTCCGCGCCGATCGCTGGCACCTCCACGACTTCACCTGTCACCACTTCATCGGTGGGCGCGGCCTCTCGATCGGTCACGTCTTCGCCGAGGACGGAACGCACGTCGCTACCGTCAGTCAGGAAGTCCTGGTTCGCGACCGCCAGCAAACGGGCCACCTGAGCTCCGGCTCAACGCCTCACCTGACCGGCGCACTCACTGACCAGCTCACTCTCGGCAGTCCGCCCGGCGTCACGACACGACCGGGTCGAGATGTGACACGTGGGCGGGTGAAGCGGCGGCGCCTCGCTCGTCCACGTTCGACCTCCCCGCCCTCAGCCCGCATCCTCGACGAGTTCGTGCTCCCACGTGCTCGAACACTCGGTCAAGACTCGGTGACTTCACCCTGAAATCGGGTGCCAAGAGCTCCTGGTTCCTGGACACGAAACAGACGGCCGGCTTGTCCCGACGGTGTCATCGCGATGACCGAGGCGGTGCTCGAGGTCTTCGCCGACGTGATCGGCGAGATCGACGCCATCGGCGGCCTGACGATGGGCGGTGATCCGGTCGTGTACGGCGTGGCAGGCCGTTGCCGCGACCCGTGGCCATGATCTGCGCAGTTTCAGCGTCCGCAAGGAACCCAAGGCCGGCGGCATCACCGGGCGCATCGCCGGCGCACTTCGAGCCAGGCTATTCGGGCGCTGTTACTCGACGACACGACGACCCGTGGCACGTCGCCGATGGAGGCAGCAGAGCAGATCGAGGCGTACGGCGCAGTTCCGGCGTTCATGACGGTCATCGTCGATCGCGGGCGGGGACGTGTGCAGCGATGGCGGCAGCGAAGGGCATCGACTACCGCCCGCTCCTGACATCACTCGACCTCGGTTTCGACTACGGCACCTGATCTCCGATCCGAGCCGGTTGCACGCCGTCGGGCTCAGGACGTCGGGTTCACGACGTCTGCGTCCCCCACGACAGGGTCTGACCCTGATGACCGGCTCGAGCACGCCGGGGTTCAACCACGCCGTTCGGACGAGCGCTGCGGCGGATCGCGGCCTGCGCAGCGAGCTCGTCGGGGGGTGCGGATGAGGTGCAGCCACGGCGTCTTGGCGATGCCGATCGCCGTGTTCGGCCGAGATCGTTCCACCTCATTCGCAGCGACCGTGCGGAACACGGTGTCGGCGATCTCGTTCGGGCTGTCGGGCGCCGCGAGGTGGTTGAGGTGCAGGTTGCCTTCGGCGAGGTGACCGAACGGGATCAGTCGTGCTACCCGTCGGCATCGGCGGAGCCGCTGGGCGACGTCGACGAGGACCTCCGGGGACAGTGACCGAGGTACGGCGACGTCGAGCTTGAACGTCGGGACGCCGATCCGCCGTGCGATGGCTGCTCGCGTACCGCTCGGTGATGCGGTCGCGGAATGCGACAGCCCGTGTGTCGTTGCGGGCCGTCGGTCGTCACTGACGGCATTTTCGACGACGCCCCTCGCGGCATCGTCCAGCACTGCGAGGAGCGAGATCCGATGGATCGGTGTGATCGGCGCAGTCGACGAGCACAAGGACGCCGCCAGCAGGGAGGTCGACCGGAATCGGGTGGCCGACGTGACCCGACACGAGTCGTGCCGCTTCGGGAAACACCATCTCGACCGAGTCGAGCGAGGGGAGTTCGCTGCGGAGGGCGGCGAGCAGGTCGAGCGCTGACGCCACGCTGTCGAGCGCCACCATCGCGGTCACCACGGAGCGATACCACGGGACGAGACGAAGTCGCGCGGCCGTGATCACGGCCAAGGTGCCTTCCGATCCGCTGAGCAGTGACGGCCAGTGCACGCCGACGGTTTCCTTCGGGAGTCCGGCGAGCGATCCCACGACGGTGCCGTCGGCGAGCACGGCCTCGATCCCGAGCACCTGTTGGCGCATGGTGGCGAACCTGACCACCCGGGATCCTCCGGCGTTGGTCGCGATCGCTCCACCGATGGTGGCCGAGTCACGTGCGGCGAAGTCGACCGGTGTGTCGAGGCCGACGCTGCGGGCGTCTTGCTGCCACACGGCGATGGTGACGCCGGCTCCAGCGGTCAGTGCCATCGTCGTCGGCTCGACATCGGCGATGTGATCGAATCGTCGCATCGACAACACCACTGTTGGTCGCTGGGCGTCGGCGCCCGGGCGCGGCACGCCGCCGCCGACCAGTCCGGTGTTGCCCGCCTGGGTGACCACGGCCACCCCGTGAGCGCTGCACCGGTGCAGGACGTTTGCGACTTCGGCGGTGGAACCCGGGCGCACCACCGCCGTGCTCGGTCCGCCGTAGCGGCCGGTCCAGTCGCGCTCGTAGCCAGCACGCTGATCGTTGTCGACGAGGACGTGTTCGCGGCCGACAACGTCGGCGAGGGCGTCGATCATGCGGTCGGGTGTCACGGGACGAGCTTGTCACGATCGATCGAGGCCGAACGTCACGAGATGCGGACGGACACCACCGCGGTCGCTCACGCTTGTCTATGCTCGCATCACTTTCGACTTCCAGGGGGAACGGCAATGCAGACGGAACGATTCTGGCGGTGGCTCGGCGTCGCGCTCGGCAAATAGTGGAAGGTGGTGGTCGCCGTCATCGTCGTCCTGATCCGGGGGTGCTCGCGGTCGGTGCCACAAGATCGAATTCGCAACCGGTCAGGACAGCTATCTCAACCCTGATTCACAGATCGCGATCGACAACGTCGAATTCCAGGACAACTTCGGCGGAGAGACCGTCATCTTGCTCTTCACGCTCAAGATGGCAGCGACGTCTCCGATCTCTACGGCGGCGCCAACCTGGCCGAGCTCCGCCGCCTCAACGTCGAGCTCGCCGAGGTCGACAACGGTGTTCTCCGTCGATCACGCCGCTGACGTCGCTGACGTACAGCGACGCCGTCGATCGCCGGTCGGCAGCCGGCGCTCATCTCGGCGGCGACGCGACGACGGCCGGCGCCGAGGCCCGGAGCGCCAACGTCTCCGTCTCGCCGCTCGGCAGGCCTCGGCGGCCCGCCGACCGAGCTGGACGTCGGCAACCCCGACCCGGCAGATCGACCTGCTGATCTTCGACAACACGGGGTCGAGATCGATCGACGGGGTACCGGTCGCCGCCCGCGACGCCGAGCGCGCGATTCGCCTGTCGCTCGCCAGCACGTTCCCCAACGTCAGGGCATCAGCAGACAGCAGTCGGTGGCGTCGTGCTCAACGGCAACCTCGATCTCGACTCGCAGTCGGCGGCGACCGAGGATCTCCTGGCGATCCTGGAGACGCACAGTTCGAGGGCTTCGACCTCACCGTCACCGGTTCGCCGGTCTACCTCAAGGAGATCAACGACTACCTCAAGGGCGGAATGCTCACGCTCGGCGCGATCGCGCTCGGTCGTCATGGCCGTCGTCCTGGCACTGATGTTCCGGGTGCGCTGGCGTTTGCTGCCACTGCTCGCGGTGCACGATCGGCGTGATCTGGACGTTCTCGATCCTCGGGTGGGTCGGCATCGACCTCTCGCTCGTGACGATCTCCGGGCTCCCGATCCTGATCGGGCTCGGCATCGACTTCGCGATCCAGATCCACAACCGGGTCGAAGAGGAAGTCGTGCTCGACCGCGACCCGCACCCGATCGCGGAGACGCTCGCCAACCTGGCGCCACCGCTGATCGTCGCCACCGTCGCCGGAGTCGTCGCCTTCATGGCTCTGCGACTCTCGAAGGTGCCGATGATCCGCGACTTCGGGGTGTTGCTCGCGATCGGCGTCGTCGGTGCTCGGTCGTCGGGATCATCGTCCCGGCGACCACCCTCGGTATCCGTGAATGGTCGAAGCCGACCGAGGTTCGTGGCCCCTCGCTCGTCGAACACATCGTCGTCAAGCTCGGTGGTCTGCCGGCGAAGGCCGGCCTCGGCTGCTCATCGCATCGCTGCGTCCTGTTCGTCGGCGGCATCCTCGTCGAGGGCCGGACCAAGATCGAGTCCGATCCGATCAAGTGGATCGACCAGAACAGTGACGTCGTCGCCGACGTCGAGCGGCTCGAGAACGAGACCGGTTTCGGGACCACGCTCGGCGTGGTCGTCAAGGCGAACAACGTGTTCGAGCAGGAGGTCGATCGACTCACTAGGCGTTCACGCTCGACGCCGAAGCGCGCCACGAGGTCGTGTCGTCGTCGAGCACGTCACCACGATGGGCAAGATCATCGTCGTTCGGGCGCAACGGTGATCCCGCCGACCGAGGAGGACATCGTCGGCCTCGGCGGCATATGCCCGACGCGGACGACCGCTCGCACGTGCGCTCGCCGTGGAGGATCAGACCGCGAGCCAGGTCAACCTCCGGCTGGCGCCGGCCAGCCTCGAGGAGCGAGCCGAGCTCGTCGACGAACTCAAGGCCGACCTCGATTCCCGTATCAGGCGCTCGACCCGGCCGCCGACAGCATCCTGCTCGAGGGGCTGCCAGCCGGCCAGGACCGGTACGGCCACCCCGGCGGGCCTCGCGACGGTCGGCATCGGCCTGCTCGAGAACCTCTCGTCGAACCGGGCCGCGCTCACCTACCTCGCGCTGGCCTGGCGGGCCTCTGGCTGGTGCTGCGATTCCGGAGCTTCAGCCGGGCACTGCTCGCCCTCGTCCCCGTGTTCCTGGCTGTCGGCGCCTCGTCGCTCATCGTCGCTCTGCTCGGCATCCAGCTCAGCCCGCTCACGACGGTGTCGGGCCCACTCGTGATCGCGAGCTGTACCGAGTTCTCGGTCCTGATCTTCGGCCGATACTCGAAGAGCGGCAGCGGAACCTCCCGCCACGAGAAGCCAGCGACACGGCGGCATCCCGCACCGGGCGAGCGTTCTTCACGTCGGCGGTCACCACGATCGGCGGCTTCGCCGTCCTGATCGTGTCGCCACTGCCACTGCTGCGTGACTTCGGATTGATCGTGACACTCAACGTGTCGATCGCACTGCTTGCGGCGCTCGTGCTGATGCCTCCCATGATGGTGTGGGTCGACATCGAGGGGTGGCTCGGCACCCAGGAACCGGTGGCCGGACCCGCTCGAACTCGGTGCGTCTGGGAGCCGCACTTCCCAGCGTGCAGACGGTCGGCGCCGCAGTCGGCGCCGTCGGTTTCGTGGCCGCAGGTGCAGTCTGTCTACGCCACCGCCGACACGAGCACCGGCGAGGCCAGCGAGACCGTGTTCTCCTCGGCGCTGGCCTTGCTGCGACCACGACGACCACATCTACGACCACGACGGTGCCGCCGACGACGGTGCCGGGGGACACCGTGCCCGACGGTCCGGTGAACAACCCCGACGACTTCGGAACGGATCGCCCCGTCGATCCGGTTGGCGGCATCCTGTTCGACACGCTGACCGGGTGTGGGAGTTCCGCCGAACCAGGCGAACTGTGCGATCGAGACCATCCCTGGCGGCATCGGCAGTATCGACACCGGAGCGGTGCTCGCTGGTGACGACGCTGCAGCAGCAGCCGGTGGTCCAGGCAGCGCTCGACTGTGGCATCGAACAGGAGACGGTCGACGAAGCGCTGGTGGTGCTCCGAGGGGGGTGACCGCAGGGGAGGGTTCGGTGGGCGCCGCCGAGGGGCCGTTACTCCGATCGCCCAGAAATTCACCTGATGTCTGGGCGGCGGTTGAGCCGGTTGGATGGAAAGCGAATCCACTCAACCGCAAGGAGCACCACTGATGTCACGACAAGCCTTCAACCGTCGCGGTCGCGACCTATTCCAACAAGGCCGGCGCGAGCTCGACTACGACGCGCTCCGCGGTACCAAGTCGGCCGGCCACCTCGATCACCTCGTGATCGCCGTCGTGGAGAAGCAGGCTGATGGCGGCCTGAAGATCGACCGTCACGACAGCACCGCCAAACACCTCGCTGGGGTGGCGGCATCCTCGGCGCGGCGCCACGGTCGCCTTCGCCCCGCTCGGCATCGTGTTCCTCGGCGCGGTCGCGGTCAACAGCGCCGTGTACGCCGGCGCCGGTGGCCTCGTTGGCCACTTCTGGAAGAACATCCCGAGGACGACGCCCGCAAGCTGGGTGAGATGCTCGGGGCGGGCGAGTACGGCCTCGATCGTGGTCGCCGTGAACCCGAAGGGCACCGACGTCGGCGCGCTGCTCACGCACGCCTCCAACAGCCAGGTCGTCGACGGTGTCCACGACACCGATGGCGCCATCGAGGCGCCTTCGAATCCGCAGAGGCCTGAGCGCTACTCCCCGGTCCGAGAGTTCGGACCGGGAGCGACGCAGACGACCGATCACCAATCACACCGACCACGTGCATCGTCGGCGCCGGCTGTTCCGGGTTCACCATGGCCAAGCGGCTCAAGGACCACGGCCTGGCCTACGACTGCTTCGAGGCGTCGGATGACATCGGCGGCAACTGGTCTTCCGCAACCGAACGGGATGTCCTCGTGCTACCAGAGCCTGCACATCGACACCTCGAAGTGGCGGCTCGCGTTCGAGGACTATCCGGTGCCGGACGATTGGCCCGATTTCCCCCATCACAGTCAGCTGCTCCAGTACTTCCACGACTACGTCGATCACTTCGGGCTGCGCGAAAACATCACGTCAACACCGCGGTCACCAACTGCGAACGGCTCGCCGACAACCGCTGGCAGGTGACCCTGTCGACCGGCGAGGCTCGCGAGTACGACAATCTCGTCGTTGCGAACGGACATCACCTGCATGCCCGCACACCGACCTATCCCGGCACGTTCGACGGGTATCAGGTCCACTCGCATCACTATCGCGACCCGTTCGAGCCCTACGACTTCCGCGGCAAGCGGGTGCTGGTGGTGGTGCGGGCAACTCGGCGATGGACATCTCCTCCGAGCTGTCGCAGCGACCGATCGCCGAGTCGTTGACGATCTCGATGCGCCACGGCGTGTGGGTGTTGCCGAAGTACTTCGACGGCAAGCCCGCCGACAAGGCATCACTGCCGCCGTGGATGCCGGCAAAGTTGGGCCGAGCATTGGCGCGGGCGAAGATCAAGAAGTCGGTCGGCAAGATGGAGGACTACGGCCTGCCGAAGCCCCACCATCGCCCGCTCGATGCGCACCCGTCGGTGTCCGGCGAGTTCCTCACACGTGTCGGTTGCGGCGACATCTCGCCGAAGGGCGCCATCGACCGGCTCGACGGCGACGGCGTCAGATTCACCGATGGGCACGTCGGGGCGTCGACGCCATCGTGTGGGCGACCGGCTACAACGTGTCGTTCCCGTTCCTGCGTCAACCCGAGCTGACCCCAGATGACAACACGTTCCCGCTGTACAAGCGGATGGTGAAGCCCGGCTTCGACAACCTCTTCTTCCTCGGGCTCGCCCAGCCGTTGCCGAACCGGTGAACTTCGCCGAGCAGCAGTCGAAGTTGGTCGTAGCGGCGATCGGCGGCACCACGAACACTCGCCGGTCGACGAGATGCGCAGCATCATCGATGCGGACGAGAAGGTGCATCTCGGCCATTTCTACGACAGCCCCCGTCACCGGATGCAGGTCGACTTCAGGACCGATGTGGCCGACCTGATGAAGGAACTCGAAGCCGGCGCCGCACGCGCCAACGCTGCTGCGGCTGACGGGGCGAAGTTCGCTGAAGGTGATCCGGACGTCGACGACCAGCATCCATCCACCTACCTGACGCCCTCCTCCGAGTGGCTGCTCGCTGCACGTGCGCGGATCTCGTACATGCTCCAGGACGTCACCGTCAGCGCCGCCTGCTGCAGCGCTACGCCGACGTGAACGCCGACATCGTCGACGAACTGAACATCGCCGGGGTCTTCATCAGCGGCAACGAGGCCTACTCCCTCGGCGTACGACCAGGCCGAGCTCGAGGGGGCGCGAGCGATCATCCGATCTGGTCGCATGCCCGTGTTCGGCTTCTGCGGAGGGATGCAGCTGATGGGTGAGACGCTGGGCGCGCCGCTCGAGCGGATCGGCCGCCTCGATCCGGTCGAGGTCGACGACCATCCGAACTATCAGCCGGGTTGGGCAAGGAACTGGGCCATCTCCCCGTGGAACCGATCGGGCACCACCCGCTGCTCGACGGCGTGGGATCACGCCCCGTGTTCCGGCACGCACACACCCAAGAACTCAAGGCGCTTCCCGAGGGCTTCGTGAACCTGGCGCGCACCGAAGTGACCGAACTCAGTACATCGCTCACGAGCCGCTGCCGCTCGCCGGCACCCAGTTCCATCCCGAGTACTTCACCGACGAGCACCCGGCTGGGCGTCGCGTCATCGAGAACTACTGCCGCTGGTCGGGGATCAGCTGATCGTCGTCGGTCGGGACCGGTTCGTCGCTGAGCCCGACCTGCGTATGGCGGCGACGGCGACCGACCGAGACGACGACCACGGCCAGGACCAGCACCACCACGCCGGCGAGCGCCAGGCGCAGGGCGCCGCCCGCCGCTAGCTCGTCGATCTGGTCGTCGGCGGACATCAGCGTGGTGAGGGCATCGTCGTTGTTTCCGGCTTCGACCTCCAGGCGTGCATCGTCGAGGCTTCCTTCGATGTCCGAGCCCCACCGCCCGACCGTGACCAGGATGCCGGAGGTTGTCGAGCTGTTGTTCGACTTCTGCGATGCGCTCCAGCGCACGAGCCTGGTCGTCGGCGGCGGCGATGCCGCTTGCGAAGTCGGTCACGCCGTCGACCGACCCGATCACGGGCGGTGAGGCGCCGACCTCCTCGCCGAGCGCAGCAATCCGGTCGACTCGGGCCGTGAGTTCTTCGCCGAGCCCGATCGCCTCGTCGAGCAGTGCGGTCGGCCGGGAGAAGTCGACGGTGCCGTCGTCTCGCCTCGGGGCCGCCGCGTACTCGGCGGCGGCACCGTCGGGTTCGTCGATCCCGACCCCTGCCTCAATCGACTCGAGCGTGTCGCGCTGCTCGAGCACTGCATCAGCCGCACCCACCGCCTCGACGGTGCCGTCGAGATCCCACAGCTCCAAGCTGTTGCGAACGCCGACCGGGAGGGGCCACGGCTCGCCGCGTTCGGCGAGTTGTGTGATGTCACCCGCGGCCTCGTCGCGACGTTGGATCAGGGGGCGTCGTCGGGGGAGACGACGTGGGCTCGGAACAGATCGCCGGCGGCGGTCGCGCCACCGACCTCGACGAGCATGTCGTAGGCCCGCTTCCACGCTTCGGCGGGAAACGCGACCGTGCTGCTGTCGCCGTAGGGGCTGGCCTGCAAAGTCAATGTGTCGATCACGTCGGCGGCAGTCTCGAAGCCGATCTCGTCGACGAGGGCGTCGACGACCCAGAACGACGTGTCGTAGCCGAATTCCTCCACCTCGCGTGGGCTGCCGATGCCACCCCATTCGGTGAGCGGTTCGGCGACCGGGTTGTCGGGGGCCGGCTCCGTTGGTTCGGACGGATCGCCGCCGTCACGTCTGACGAGTTCGGCGGCGTACACCTGGGCGAGACCTTCGGTGAACCACCGCTCGGTCGAGATGCGGCCGTTGAACCATGCATGTGACAACTCGTGGTAGATCGTGTCGGCGTCGAGTGCTTCGCCGACGGCGATCTCGCTGCTCTGCAGGTCGAACCAGCCTGCGTAGCCGGACAGGTTCGGCTCGACGGTCTGGCGGACGTCGAAACTTCCGTCGACCGGCCAGGGGCTGCCGATCAGCGCCTCGAGCGCAGGGATGCCCGACTCGACCCGTGCGGCTGCGAAGTCGGCCCATTCCGGGTCGTCTGGCCACGACCTGAGTTCGATGTCGACACCGTCGACGTCGAGAGCTCGTGGCACCAGGCGCTCGTCGTTGGCGAGACCGACGGTGATCTCGACGTCCTCGTTCAGCCCGCTGCGGGTGTGGACGACGGTGCCGAACTCATCGGGGGCGCTGGTGTCGAATCCCGTCAGGTCGGTGAATTCGTCGAACTGGTAGCCCTCGGGCTGCGTGATCCGGACGGTCACGAGGCCGTCGTCGCCGAGGCCGAACGCAACGAATCCTGCGTACGCCTCGTTGATGCGCCAGGGCACCGGGTCGCGGGGTGCTGCGCCGAGGTGGTCGTACTCGACCCGGAGGTTGGTCGTCTGGCCGCTGAAGAGCTGGGTTCCGAGATCGAATCGGTAGAGCGAGAACGCCGGAAACTCGGGGTCGACGATCAGTTCGCCGTCGAGCGCGTTGCCGTTTCGGGTGGCGATGATGTTCTCTGCGCCGAGTGGTACTGCAACGCCGTATCCGTCGAAGAACGTCCGGTTGGCCGCGTTGCCGTCGACGCGATCGGTGGTGACGTTGCGCAGTGTGATGTCGATCGCCACTCGGACCACACCTCGAGCCGGGTCGAACTCGAAGGAGTTGATCGATTGCTCCTCCAGCCCGTTCCCAGCGCTCTGGGCAGTGACGCTGACGGAGATCCCGAGTGTCGATGTGAGGACGACCGCAACGACCAGCAAGAGCCAGCGGTGAAGGCGACGCACCGCTTCAGTCTGGCGGGTCATCGTCGAGATGACCCACAACACGCCGCTGCACCATTGATCGATGGTGGGCAGGTGTCCAACAGTGGTCGAGACCGGCGTCGATCCGGTGACCCCACGCTTTTCAGGCGTGTGCTCTGCCAACTGAGCTACTCGACCGTACCCAGTCGAGTTCAGGCGACTCGACTGACTTCACAGAAAAGCCACCCGTCACCTTTCGATGACGAGTGGCCCCCTGCTGCGGTCCCGACGGGATTTGAACCCGCGACCTCCGGCTTGACAGGCCGGCGTGAACTCCTGACTTCACCACGGGACCAGATATGTAACCAACGCTTTCGCGTCGCACCCCCAACGGGATTCGAACCCGTGCCGCCACCTTGAAAGGGTGGTGTCCTAGGCCACTAGACGATGGGGGCCTGAGGCAATGGCCTTGTCTCGTTGAGAGCGACTTGAATCTAGCAGTGCCGATCCGTCGATCCACCACGCGATCTGCGCTGGGACCTCGTCGGCCCAGCAGCTCCTCAGCCCGGCTGGAGGAGTTCGCCGGCGTTGAGTTGGTGTGCGTAACGACCATTCGCCGCCAGGAGTTCGTCGTGCGAGCCGATCTCGGCGATCCTGCCGTTCTCGACGAATGCGATCCGGTCGGCGCTGCGAATGGTCGACAGACGGTGCGCGATGACGAGCGCCGTCCGAGTCTCCATGGCGTGATCGAGCGCGGCCTGGATCAGCGCCTCGTTCTCGTTGTCGAGGTGGCTGGTGGCTTCGTCGAGCACCATGATCGCCGGGTTCTTCAGCAGCAGACGGGCGATGGCCAACCGCTGCTTCTCGCCGCCGCTGAGGCGGTAGCCGCGCTCGCCGACCACGGTGTCGTAGCCGTCGGGGAGCGCCGCGATGGTGTCGTGGATGCGCGCCGCGCGGGCAGCGTCGACCAGGTCGCCGTCGGTGGCCTCGGGACGGGCGTAGCGGAGGTTGTCGCCGATGGTCTCGTGGAACAGATGCGGGTCCTGCGCCACCACGCCGATCGCCGACCGGAGCGATCCCAACGTGAGGTCGCGGACATCGTGGCCGTCGATGCGAACGGCACCGCTGGTCACGTCGTACAGGCGTGGGAGCAGCGAGATCGTGGTGGACTTTCCCGCCCCCGATGCCCCGACGAGCGCCACGGTCTCTCCGGGTTCGATCCGCAACGACAGGCCTTGGAGCACATCGACATCGGGGTCGGTGTCGGCTCCGAGGCCGGCATTCTGCTCCATCGTCGAAATGGCCGAGTCGGCCGCAGGCGGGTACCGGAACACGACGTCGTCGAACTGCACGGCGCCACGCGGGTCGATGAGGTCGAATGCGCCGGGCCGCTCCTGGATTGCTTCGGGAGCGTCGAGCACCTCGAAGACACGCTCGAAACTGACCATCGACGTCATCAGGTCGACGCGAGCGTTCGTGAGGCCAGTGAGCGGTTGATACACGCGCGTCACCAGGGCGGCGAGCGCCACCAGGGTGCCCACCTCGATCGACCCGTCGACCACCATGACGGCGCCGATGCCGTACACCGCAGCCGTGCCGAGGGCTCCGACGAGGCCCAGTGCGACGAAGAAGACACGGCCGAGCAACGCCGACTGGATGCCGGTGTCGCGCACGCCGCGGGCGCGCCGTTCGAACGCGTCCTGTTCCCGTGCGCCGGACCCGAAGAGCTTCACGAGGCTGGCTCCGGCCACGTTGAAGCGCTCGGTCATCTGGGTGTTCATCGCCGCGTTGTAGCCCATCTGCTCACGCGAGATGCCCTGCAGGCGCATCCCCACCCGGCGCGCCGGCACGATGAACAGCGGCAGCACCACCAGGGTCAGCAGGGTGAGGCGCCATTCGAGGGCGATCATCGCGGCGAGGGTGGTCACGAGCACGATGACGTTGCTCACCACGCTGCCCAGGGTGCTGGTGACGGCGGTCTGCGCGCCGATGACGTCGTTGTTGAGGCGTGAGGTGATCGAGCCGGTCGGGGTGCGAGTGAAGAACGCGATCGGCATCCGCTGGATCTTGGCGAACAGCGCACCGCGAAGGTCGTAGATCAGGCCTTCTCCAACCTTGGCGCTGGCCCAACGTTGCACGATGGCGAGCACGGCGTCACCGAGGGCTGCTGCGACAGCGAGCGAGGCCAGCAGCGCGATCTGCCCCTTGTCATCCGCGGGGATGGCGTTGTCGATGATCGCTCTGATCACGAACACCGGCACGAGTGCGAGCAGCGCGGCGCCGAGGATGGCCAGGAGGAACACGATGATGGTGCCTCGATACGGCTTGGCGAACGCCCAGACACGACGCAGGGTGCCCTCGCGCAGCTCGACACCCTTCAGCGCGTCCTTGTCGCCGGGCATCATCGAGTGGGGTGGCATTCGCATCCCGTCACGCTACGAGGCGCATACGGAGATGCCGTTCGCCCCCGTACGATGGGCTCGATGCGTCGCCCGGCTCTCGCTGTTCTCACCGCCGCGGTGCTGGCAGCGTGCTCTGGTGGCAGCGACGAACCCCCGGTGGCCTCTCGCGACGTCAGCGGTGTCACCGATCCGACGGTGCCCGAGGCTGCGCCCGTCACCACGCCTGCCGAGCCGCTGGAGTTCGCGATCGAGTGGACGCAGCTGTCCGATCGAGTGGACGAAGGAACGATCACGGTCCCCCTCGACTACAGCGATCCCGCGGCCGGGACGATCGATCTCTATGTCGCTCGCCACCGTGCGTTGGCCGAGTCGTCCGCTGGCCCGCTGCTCGCCAACCGTGGCGGCCCGGGCGCCGACGGCGCGACGCTGGGGCTCAACGCCACGTCGTGGTTCGGCCAGGAGATCACGGACAACTTCGATGTGATCGGCTGGGACCCGCGCGGTGTCGGTCGCAGCGAGGGCGCCGTCGACTGCATCGATGACGTCGACTACGACCGGTACTTCTCGGCACCGGACATCACCCCGGACACCGACGAGGAACGTGAGCTCCTCGTCACGCTGTCCGAGGAGTACGCCGACGCGTGTGTCGATCGAGTCGACACGTTGGACTACATCGGCACCAACAATTCGGCCCGCGACATCGACGCCATCCGTCAGGCGCTCGACGTCGAGCAGATCTCGTATTTCGGCTTCAGCTACGGCAGCGAGCTCGGCGGCGTGTGGTCGACGCTGTTCCCGACCACGGTTCGGGCTGCCGTGTTCGACGGTGCGACCGACCCGAACGCCGACTCGCTGCAGTCGAGCTTGCAGCAAGGGGCCGGGTTCGAGGCGTCGTTGACCACGTTCCTGGCTCAGTGCAGCGCCAACCCCGACTGTCCGTTTCACAGCGACGGCGACGCCGAGGGGGCATTCGACGAGTTGATGGAGCGTCTCGACGAGCGGCCGATCCCCAGCTTGAACGGCCGCGTCGAGGTCAATCGCAGCGTTGCGGTGCTCGCCGTCGCCCAGGCGATGTACTCCGACAGCTACTGGCCCGGGCTCGAGCGGGCGCTCGAAGACGCCGCTGCCGGCAACGGTGCCGGGCTGCTTGCCCTCCACGACGCCTACTACCAGCGGCGCTCGGACGGCACCTACGGCAACCTGATCGAGGCCTTCCTGGCGATCAACTGCGCTGACGACCCGGAGCGCCAGAGCGTGGAAGAAGCCGATGCCGAGGTCGACCAGATCCTCGCCGTGGCACCGCGCATCTTCCCGTACACGACGGGCTCGTACTCATGCACGTTCTTCCCGCCGGCGCTCGACCCGCGGATCGACATCACGGGAGTGGGTGCCGGTCCGATTGTGGTGATCGGCACGACGGGCGATCCGGCGACCCCGTTGGCCAGTTCCGAGGCGATGGCGGAGACCCTCGAAGACGGCCGGCTGGTGGTCGTCGAGGCGAACCAGCACACCGGGTATCGGGGCGACGACTGCGTCCGCGACATCGTGCACGAGTATCTGTTGCAGCTCGTGGCGCCCGACAACGGCACGCGCTGCTCGTAGGCGGGTTGCGGTCGGGCCGCTAGCCTCGAACCCGGAAGGCTGCCAGAGCGGACGAATGGGACAGTCTCGAAAACTGTTGAGGTCCTTCGGGCCTCCGTGGGTTCGAATCCCACGCCTTCCGCCACTACGTCCACGGGCGTCCATGGATCTCCATGGACGCCCGTCGGCCGAGCCGTTGTTCGATCGCACACGCCGGTCTGGGCAGCTCCGGCTACCTCCAACATGAAGGCGACCGAGACAGGTCCGTTCAGGGTTGAGCCGGAGAACGCGCTGTGGGAGGATTCTGAGATGCCGTCCATCGATCTCGACCGTGCCCGCGCCCGCCTTGTCGTCGAGCGGGAGAGGTTGCAGCGTGAGCTCGCCGAGGTCCGAGGAGAACGAAGCACCGATGGCCCCATCGACACGCTGTCCGGCGATGCTGCGCAGGACACCACGCGCGTCGAGACCGAGATGCGGCTCGAGGCCGAACTCGAGCAGTCGCTCGCCGATGTCGCGGCCGCGCTCCGACGCGTCGACGACGGCTCCTACGGCTACGACGAAGGGACCGGCGAACCGATCGACCCGGTGCGGCTCGAAGCGGTACCGACGGCGCGCACCAACCTTCGGTGAACGGTCGATCATCGGTTCGAAGTCATTGAGTACCCAGGTCTTGTGGATGCGTCTCTCGGCCGGGCTGTGGAGCCGGAACACGACAAAGAAGCCGATGGCCGGATCGGTCTTGATCCAGTCTTCTGCTTGCCGTCCGGTGCCGATGCTCCGAAGTAGATGTCAACCGAACCGTCATCGTTGACATCGGGGTCGACGCTGCAGTCGATGCTGCAGTCGACGGTGATCGCCTCGCCTGCGTCGCTGGCGCGTGAGTTCGGTCGTGTCGGAGCCGAAGCACAGCAGCAGAACCCGAGCGCTGGTATCCGCGTGTAGCCGACGTGCCGAGGTGTACTTTCGAATCGTCGCTGAGGGGCGGCGCGACGATCAGGAGGACACGTCATGGACACCAGCAGCTCAGCCACAAGGCTCAGTCCGAGTGGCATCGCAATGGCCCGCGAATGGCCCTCGGTGATGCTGATCGCCCTCCTCACGCTGGCGTTGGGCGTCGTCGTGCTCGCCTGGCCGAGCCAGACGCTCGTCGTCGTGTCGGTACTGCTGGGCATCCAGCTACTGGTGTTCGGTCTGTTCCGGCTGATCGCCGCTTTCGCCGCCGAAATCGAACACCCGGTCCTCTTGGCCCTGGTCGGCATCCTCATGATGATCGCCGGCGTCATCGTTGTGCGGAACCCGTTCGAGACCGTCGCGGTCCTGGCTGTGATTCTCGGTGTTGCCTGGATCGTCGGCGGCGCCATTGACATCGTGGCATCCATCGCCGGGTCAGGCGAGGGAAGTCGCGTCTGGACGGCCATCGGTGGTCTACTCACGTTGGCCGCCGGCGTCATCGTGGTCGCATGGCCCTCTCCCACTGTCACCGTGATCGCCTGGATTTCGGGTCTCTACCTGGTGATCTTCGGCCTGTTCCTCGCTGTCAGCGCATGGAGTCTCCGCTCGGTGGCCAAGTGACGGAACGCCACGCCTCCTGATCGGGGCGGAGATCGGAGAGCCCAGCCAGCAGCAACAGGCGACCGCCGATGCAACAGCTCGGCGCATCCGGGATCGTTCGCTCGACCGAGTCGGTTGACCCGTGCTGGTCCTCGACAGCGGCGGCGTGTCGTCTCTCTGCACGTACCAAGACCGCACTGTCGCCCATCGGAGCGTTCACAGCAGCGAAGCGTGGCCACCGGTGGTCCCGACGATGGTGCGTGTCGAGCCCCTACGAGGTGACGCAAGGTGCGACGCCGACACCCACCGATTCTTGACGATGTGCATCATCGAGCCAACAGTCAGCCAGCCGACTGTGCATCGTGCAGCCGAGCTGCGGCGACGGGCTCGAGCCGGTTCAGCTGGTGACGCGCGCGTTGTCGAAATTGTGAAGCCCGGTTGGACGGTACTGACCGGGGACGGGGCCGACATCGAAACGCTCGCCGCCCACGCCAATGCAGTCGCCGTCGAGGTCGGCTGACCACAGGCGATCCGGCACGGAAGGCCGATCGCGTACGTGCCGCTCTGTGCTGGTGCGACCGTGTGGAGCGTTGGTGCTCTCGGCGGCCATCCCGTGTGGACGCGGACTCGCTCGCCCGGGCATCGTGCCACGTGCCGATGTTCGGGAGCCGTCTCGTCCGAGCCACCTCGTACCGGCGCATGGAAGGCGGAATGTCACGGTCGGAGTGTCGACAGATCTCACGACGCGTCGTGGTCGATGTCCAGTGGCCGGATCGCGAGGATGTGCATGCGGCCCACGCCCTTCAGATCGAGTGACCGATGGGGTGCCCGTACGTCGAGGTCGTCGCGATCGAGGAGATGCTGTCCATCACGCCGGGTGACGACGACGCTGTCGGGTCGGGCCTCATCGGTGAGACGACTGGCAAGGTTGACGGTCTGCCCGAACACATCGCCGCCGACGAGGACCGTCGGCCCGGTGGCGATACCGCAGTGCAGGGGTGGCAGCGCCTCGATGGGACGAAGTCTGGAGATGAGATCGAGCGAGATCTCGACTGCGTCGTCGAAGCTCTCGGCCACAAACATCACCTCGTCACCGATGAGCTTCACCACTCGACCGGCATGAGCAGAGACGACATCGAACGCTGCGGTCTCGAAGATCTCGACGATCTGGGTGATCTCCTCCGCGCTTGCCTTCTTGCTGATCTTCGAGAAGCCTGAAAGATCGGCGAAGCCGACGGTCCGCAGCCCGTCGTCTTCTCCCACCGACATGCTTTGGGCGAGCGCCGCGACCAAGTGCCGCCGCCACACGTAGCTCATGGTGCTCTCGACGAAGCCGATCGCGTCGGCTGCAACGTCGTCCTCGATCCGGTCGAGGGCCCCTGATCGATTCATCTGCCCTGCGGGGACCGTGGCAAGCAGTGCCGGCATGACCGCGAGTTGGGCTTCGACGAGGCGCGAGAACGACGCTCCCATCAGGCGCGCCAGGCGTGCGACGTCGTCATCGCTGATCCCTCCGGCGGCGATCATGGCGTCGAGACGCTTCACGATGTCGACGTCTTCGGTGCCGAACGCAATCTCACCGGGCGTCACCTCGGGGAAGCCCATCGCCCGCCACCAACGGACGGATCGCTCCGAGTCGACGCCCGTGAGGGCCTCCACGTCGGAGCGTTGCAGCGACGGGGGTTCGATCCCAACCAAGCGGTACACCCCGTCGAGGTCGTACTCGAGGGGAGTGCGCTGCGGACCGTTCATCTGACCATCATGACCGCTCGATGCAGTGAACACCGGCGCCTCCCAACGAACTCGTGAACAGTTCCACGCCTCAGAGGTGAAGTTGTTCACGGGAAACACCACGGTCGATCTGTCGGACGTCGGATCGTGCTCGCCCACCTTGATTCGTCGGGTCGATCCCCCTCTCGTGTCAGTCGGCGCAGGCCGTGCACACAACGTCGAACACGGGACGTCCGACCCTGGCACCGACGCACCCCGGAGGTCACAATGTGTTCAAGTGTGCACATCCACCTGGCCGGTGACGGCCCCACCAGCGGATCGCTCCCACGAGTGCTCCGCTCCGACAGCTCGATGAATGGAACAACATGAACGCTGACCCACTCGACGAACTCGGACCCGTCGACTACATCATCGTGGAGTTTCCCGCTGGTGAGAGCTACTTCACCGGTGAGGTGGCCGACGAACTCATCGCGTTGATCGAGACCGGCACGATTCGCTTGATCGACCTGCTCATCTTGACCAAGGACGACGACGGCAACATCGATGCGATCGAACTGTCCGACCTCGACGACCTCGGACCGTTCCAGGCCCTCGAGGCAGAACTCGCCGAATTCCTGGCTGAAGACGATGTCGTGCATCTGGCCGCCGCGATGGAACCCGGCACGATCGCGGGCGTCATCGTGTACGAGAATCTGTGGGCAGCGCCGTTCGGATCGGCTGCCCGTCGCGCCGGAGGACAACTCATCGCCAACGGACGCATCCCCGCCCAGGCAATCATCGCCGCCGTCGAGGCGGACGAAGCACTCGAGACAGAAGGAGTCTGACATGCCGGTACGACCAGGACGCAGAGGGCGAGTCGGCGTGGTCGGCGCGCCCGTTGCCAAAGCAGCAGTTGTCACCAAGGCCGTCACACCCGGACGATCGCCGGTCGCGAAGGCCGCCGTCGTCGGTGCAGCGGTCACACCCGGTCGCGGTCGCCGCCGTCGCCGCATCTGAGCAGCGCCACAACACCGCCGCGATGACATCAACCTCAGAACACGAGGCTCTCGGGTCCACCCAGACCCAGCTCGGTGCCGAACGGTCGAGGTCGATCCCCGGAACCGTCCGGCAACGACATCGTCGACCGCGACCTCACCCAGGACGAATGGGGCCAGTACGTCCCTGCCGATGGGGCCGTTCACTCGGCATGCACCCGACGCCGCTGCCCCAGAGTACGGTCGCTCCCTGATGACGGTGAGTGACGAGACCCCGGCAGGTGTATCGAAGACCCCGGTGGGGGTGTTGGTGGTTGCGTGCGTGTCCACGTTGGTCGTGAACGCCAACACGTCGGCGGTCACGATCCTGCTCCCGGAGATCAGCGACGACCTGGGGATGCCGGTGAGCACGCTGCAGTGGGCCGTCACGGGCTATCTCCTCGTGGGTGCGGCCGCCATCGTGACGTCCGGAGCGCTCGGCGACGTGTTCGGTCGGCGCAAGGTGTTCCTCGGTGGGCTCGCGCTGTTCATCGCCTGCTGCGCGTTCGTCGCCGTTGCCCCGAACGGCACTGCCCTCATCCTCGGACGGTGCGTTCAGGGTGCATCCGGTGCGACGTTGCTCGCCAGCGGCCTGAGCCTGATCACGGTTGCGTCAACTCCGGGGCCCGCACGGCTGCGTGCGGTGTCGTTCTGGGGCTCGGCCTCTGCCATTGGCGCGGCCGCAGGGCCGCTGATCGGCGGCATGCTCGTCGGTTCGTTCGGTTGGCAGGCACTGTTCTGGATCAGTGGTGCGGTGGCAGCAGTTCTCGTGCCCGTCACGATCAGGTCCGTCACGGAGTCGTCCGACCCGACGCGCGACCGCTCGATCGACTGGCTGGGTACGGTCTTGATCGCACTCATTCTTGCCCCGTTCATCCTCGGCGTGAGCGAGGGGTCGGGGTGGGGATGGACGTCGCTCGCGACCATCGCCTGCTTTGTCGTGTCGTTTGCATCGCTGGCCGCGTTCGTCAAGGTCGAGGGCACCGTCGCCGCGCCGCTGCTCGATCTCGCGTTGCTGAAGAACCGCAAGCTCGTCGGCGCCACGATCGGCATCCTCATCGGGGCCGCCGCGATCAACGGGTTCATGTACTTGCTGAGCCTGTACTTCCAGGATCCGTCGACGCTCGACATGACGCCACTCCAGGCCGGGTTGGCGACGCTTCCGGCCACCGTCGGCATGGTCGCGCTCACACCCGTGGTGCCCAAGCTCGCTGTTCGATTCGGGACGAGCCCCGTCGTCGGTCTCGGGTTCGTCTCGATGACCGTCGGCTTCGGGTTGTTGCTCTTGACGAAGTCCGACTGGGGATACTGGCTGTTCTTCGTGCCGATCGTGTTGACCGCCGCCGGCCTCTGCCTGTCGAACAACCCGTGCTCGGCCGTGGCGACCGGCGCGGTCGCTCCGGCACAGGTCGGCGCCGCCTCGGGCCTGTCGAACATGGCCCGCTACGTCGGCCCCGCCGTCATGACAGCGATCGTTGCTGCGGTCTACGCAGAGATCCCGGAGCGACGGCTGGCCGATGGCGAATCCACCGCCGATGCACTCGCCAGCGGGTTCCGCGGCGCCTCGCTCGTCCTGACGATCGTGTCGGCGCTCGGCATCTTGCTCATGTACCTGGTTCGCGGCTACCGGCAGCGGACGGCCACGGGCGTCGACGTTGCGATCGCCGCCGCAGGTGGCAGTCTCACCATTCCCCGCCCCGAGCCGGTCTGACGCCCGAACTCGAGTCGACGCCGAGTTCTCTTTCCCGCGCCGCTTCAGCGGGTCGGGGGATCGGGTGTCGAGGCGCTGCGCCCGGTGGGTTCCATGCATCGGTCCACCGCAACGGCTGAGTGCGTCGCGAAGCGGCAGCCGATCACCTCGCGAGGTGCGCGGTTGCCTCGACCAACCCCGGTACGCCGCGCCGTGGACCACGCACTCGCAAGCGAAACTGGGACTGCCGGGAACAGGTGCTGCAAGATCAGCCAGTTCAGTTGTTGCCTGGGGTCAGGATGTTCGAGTCGTAGGCGTGCGCAACTGCTGCTGCCCGGTCGGCGACGCCGAGTTTGTCGTAGATGTGCAGGAGGTGCGTCTTGACCGTGGCCTGGCTGATGTGGAGCCGGTCGGCGATGTCGGCGTTGGTGTTGCCTGCAGCGACTTCACGCAGCACTTCGATTTCGCGTTGGGAGAGGGCGCCAGCCGCGGGGTTGCGGACGCGCTCGACGAGCCGTCGTGCGACTGGTGGAGCGAGCACCGTTTCACCGGCAGCCGCACGGCGGACGGCGTCGAGCAGCGTCTCCGGCGGAGCATCTTTGAGCAGATAGCCGGAGGCGCCGGCCTCGATGGCTCGCACGATCGCCTCGTCGGTGTCGTACGTGGTGAGCACCACGATCGCTGCGTCGGGCCATTCCGCTTTGATCCGTGTGATCGCTTCGACCCCATCGACATCGGGCATCCGAAGATCCATGAGCGTTGCCGACGGCCGCAGCGCGAGGGCGGCTGCGATGGCGTCGGTCCCGTTGCCGGCTTCACCGACGATGTCGATGTCGTCCTCGGCGTCGAGGAGTGCGACGAGCCCGCTCCGAACGATCGGGTGATCGTCGACGATCAGCAGCGTGATCACGACGGCACCGCTGGGAGTTGCAGCGAGACGGCTGAGCCGCCGACAGCGGTCGTCTCGATGGTCAACTCGCCGCCGAGGACCTCGATGCGGTGGCGGAGTGCTCGCAGTCCTTGCCCACCGGCGAGATCCCCGTGGTTGGCGACCCCGTCGCCGGTGAAGCCGCGTCCGTCGTCTCGAACGTCGAGTGCGACGACGTCGCCCAGGTAGCTGAGGGTGACGTGGACGTTCGACGCCTCGGCGTGTTTGTGGATGTTGAGCAGCGACTCTTGGAGCCCGCGGAACAGCGTGACCTCGACGTCGGCGGGAAGGTGGACCCTGTCACCGTTGACCTCGAAGTGCGCCGTCGTGGTTGCAGCATCGATGGTCGCGTCGAGCTGTCTCCGCATTGCATCGGGGAGCGACAACGACTCCAGGTCGGCCGGGCCGATGGCGGCGACGAGGCGTCGCGCCGAAGCCAGGTGGTCCTGGGCCACCGACTCGATCTCGGTCAGCGCATCGGTGAGGTCACCGGTGCGCTGGGCGGCGCGACTGAGCAGGACGATCGATGTGAAGCCTTGGGCGAGGGTGTCGTGGATCTCTCCGGCGAAGCGGGCGCGTTCGGCGAGCACCCCGCGTTCGTGCTCGGCGGCCGCGAGCTCGGCTTGTGACGACTCGAGTCGTTCCAGCGTCTCGGCGAGCGTTGCGCTCTCGATCTCAGCTCGTCGAAGTGTCGACCACAGGACCACCCCGCCGCCGAAGACGACGAGCGGGATGAGGAGCTGCCATCCCTCGACGCCGTCGTCGACCCAGGCGGCCGTCCAGATTGCGGTGACGGTCAGTGCGAGCACGACACCGACCCCCCGGGCGACCGAGAAGCACAGCCCGAGCAGCGCAAACGTGAGGATCGACCAACGGTCGTCGTCGATCATCAGGATCGCCCAGCCGGCGATCGCCACGATCGTCGTGACGGTCAACGTCGGTGACGGACCCCGCTCAGGAAGACTGATCGCTGCGATGCCGATGACCGGGAGGAGGAGAAACGGGATCAGCGTGACCACCGTCGAACCAGCGGTCGAGACGTCGGGATCGAAGGTGAGCACGAGCCCGGCCAGCACGCTCGCGATCGCAATCGTGGACCAGACACGAGCCAGCCGGCCGACGGGCGCATCGCGTCGACTGTCCTCGTTCCCCATGGTCACTCCCTCCTGCGTTCCCCCGACGGCGATCGTACCGATCGGGCCGAAGCCCTCAGGCAGCCGCTGCATGCTGAGCTCGCTCGACCGCCGGGATGCCGGTGCGGAGACGCCAGGCGGAGCGCATGACCAGCAGCGACCCGAGGCACGTGACGATCGCCAACGCGAACGGTGCAACGGTGGTCGTCGCGACGAAGTCGTCCGCCGTCCACGGCGCAGTCGCACCCTCGGCCAAACCGGTCGGCACCGACACCCCCAGCCAGGGCGAGAGGTGAAATCCGATGGCGCCGACCATCACGAACGACGCGATCAACGCGCCGGCCAGTCGAGTGCGGCGGAGCAGGATCAAGACCCCGGCGATGACCTCGGCGGCCCCCACCAGAGAGCTCGAGAACGGATGGAAGAGGTCGATCCCCGACTGGTGTTCGATGTACTGAAAGATGTGTCCGCCGGCGAACTTGGTGGCCCCCGATGAAATCAGGAACAACGCGAGTGCCCCGGTGAGCACGTGAGCGACACGGGTCGGCCACATCGGCGTGGCGGGAGCACCGTTGGGTGGCTCGGCGGAGGCCGTCGTACTGCGTGCTGAACGATGGGTGATCGATGGATTCGTCATGTCGTCAATGGTGTCGAACGAGCCTGGCCGACACATCGACCGCCAGGTGGCTTGTCTGGTCAACCGATCGGTGGAGCCGCGACCAATCCACTCGACACCGGGGGTCGCTGTGTCAGCTCCCGGTCACGATCTGCATGATGCGCTGACTGCACGGCCATGCCCCTCGGCTCTTGTTGGACAGCACGGTGTACGTCAGGTGCCGGCTCGGATCGTGAACGGAGACGAACCCGACACCTGCGTCGAATCCGTGGATGGACACCGCGCCATCCGGTCCGAGCCAGAACCCGAGCCCGTAGCGCAGCCCGTCGACGGGGTTGCTGCGCGGTCGGGTCATCTCGGTCAGTGTTTCGGTCGAGACGATCCGTCCTGCCATGAGCGCATCCCAGAAGGCGTGCATGTCGGCAGCGGTGCTGTAGATGCCGCCGTCACCGTTGCCGCGGACGGGCAGGTGGAACACGTTCGTCGTCAATCCGCGGTCGTCGAGATAGCTGAGCGCCGCTCGGCCGGGGAGCGAGTCGGAGCGCAGGAACGCGGTGTCGACCATGCCGGCGGGTTTGCAGACTCGTTCGTCGACGAGCTCGTGGAAGGACCGCCCGGAGACGCGTTCGGTGATCAGGGCGAGGATCACATAGCCGCTGTTGCAGTATTCGAATCGCTCGCCCGGCGCGAACTTGGCCGGATGCCCGTCGAGGATGGGGAGGTAGTCGTCGGTGGTGGCGAGTTCGTGGACGGGGACGGGCATCAGGTAGGCGTCGGGATCCTCAATGGCGTCCTCATCGAGGTAGTCGCCGATGCCGGAACGGTGTGCGAGCAGGTGCTCGACGGTGACGTGATCATCGACGAGCGGGAGGTCGTCTCCGAGGATCGGGCGCACACGCGTGTCGAGGGTGAGGTCTCGTTGTTCGACGAGGCTCATCACGACCAAGGCGGTGAATGCCTTGTTGCCGCTGGCGATCGCGAGTTGCGCGCTGGTCGTCATCTCGATTCCGAGTCCGCGGTGCGATTGTCCGAATGCCATCTCGGTGATGATCTCGCCGTCGAGGTCGAGGCGAACGACACCCGACAGCGCCTCCTCGATGGCGATCGCCCGCACGGCGGGCTCGAGATCTGCCTGCGTGCGGTCGTGGTTCGTTGGCATCAGGAGAGTCTTGCTGGTCGTGACGCGTGCTTCGCACGGTGAAGTGCATCGTGTCGACGAGGATCACGCCCTGGTCGTCACCAACACTGCGCACCTGCGTGAACAGTCAGCTGGTGACTCGGGCGTGTGGGTGTTCGTCGGCCCATGTCCGGATCTTCGAGCGATGCCAACTCGCGATCTGGACGCTGCGGCTGCCGATCTCCCACCGCTCGCCGAGCAGCCCCATCGACGTCCTCTGCACGCCGCCCCGGCCGACGCGCTGTACGACTCCGGCCGGCCGGAAATACGGCCAACCGGGTGTCGCATCGAACTCGACATCGAACACCACCAACTCGGTGTCGTCCGCTGCAACGACCACCCGCTCGGCGCTGACCGTCTCGGCGATCATTGCCACCAGAAGGGCCAACCCGGCGAGCACGCGGGAGGTCGTGGAGTCGCCGAAGGTGACCATGACGAGCAGGACCGACTTCAACACACCGAACGAGACGAAGCGCGTCCAGTGGAATGTGGTGAGACCCAGTGCCCAACCGAACTCGCGGCCGTCGTCGATGCGTCGACAGTCCTCCACGAGTCGCTGATTCATGGAGCAGACCGTAGCCACTTCGTCGATCGACGATGCCGACGCAACCGGTCAGCTGAGGACGGCGAGGTCTGCGTGACGAGCGGCATCGGCACAAACCAGGATGCGGTGATCGTCAACGGTCGTGGGGATCCCCGCGCGGTACCGACGATGAGCCGTGACCTCAGCCTCTTGTGCGCCGGGCTTCTGGCGTGCGCGATGGACATATGAAGAACCTGATGGCCCTGGCTGGAGCCGCCCTCGTCGCGGTGGCTTCATGCGGGTCTGACAGCGACGACGTCAACGCTGACATCACCGTCACCTTCGACGGAGCGCAGTGCACCGTTGAGGGACCAGCGGAGCTGGATCCCGGCCAACACACGTTCCTGTTCGTCGACGAAGCCGACCGCTCCGCCGAGATGTGGGTGCGGCAACTCGTCGACGACGTCACATACGACGAGACCATCGAGTACATGGAGGAGCAGGGTGGACCCGGCGTGTACTTCAGCCGGCCGGAGTGGGTGGTGAATGTCCCCCAGTACGCGCCGGAGACGCAGCCCGCCGACGGTCAGCATCTGTACTCCCACGACCTCCCCGCGGATGGCTTGTTCTCCTTCACCATCGGCGCTGAGGACGAAGCGGGCACCGAGGACGAAGCAATCTGGATCTGCGGACCGATCCGGACGTGAGGCGTTCTCACACTGCTCGATGGGTTCACCGATGAACCCGACGGCGAAGCGGACAGAGATCGGGGCGGCCGCGCCTCCGGATGTCTGCGGGAGGTGTTGAGTTCGATCGGCACTCGCTGATGGCGGTTCGTGGGATCATGACGTGGTGGGAGTGGTCGTCGGCGCCGCTCGGCCTCGGTGCGCTGACTGCTCGGTTCTGGAAGCCGACGAACTTCGTGCTCGGGTTGCTGACGGCGTTCGGGGCGGGTGCGCTGCTGTCGGCGGTGACGATCGACATTGTCGCTCCGTCGGTCGAGTTGGGGGACTTCGGTTGGCTGGCGGTCGGTGCGGTGATCGGCGGGTTGGTGTTCGAGGGGTTGAACCGGACGATCAACGCCCGTGGTGGGTTCCTGCGCAAGGCGTCGACGTCGATCACGTTTCTCCGTGATCGTGAGCAACGCCGGCGGCGGCGGATCCTGGAGGGGTTGGAGCGGATCGACGTCTTCGATGGGCTGCCGGACCGGGAGCTCGATGCGATCGCCAAGGCGTTCCGGACTGTGCGTCTCGACCCCGGTGAGGCCCTCTATCGGCACGGTGATCCGTGCGAGCATCTCAACGTCCTCGCCACGGGTGAGGTGTCACTGACCACTCCGGATGGGACCGTCGTGCTGCACCCGTTCGAGGCGTTCGGTCACCAGGCGTTCGTCAGCGGCCTCCAGCACCGATCGTCTGCCTCGGCAGTCGACGACAGCGAGGTGCTTCGGCTCAGCCGGAGTCGACTGCGCAGCGTGCTCGGCAGTTGTCCGACGTTCAGTGATCGCCTGTCTGCTCGGGTACGCAGCGAGGAACTGGTCGGCTATCTACGCGAGCATCATCCCGAGATCAGCGAGGCGGACATCGCATCGTGGATCGAAACGGTCGACAACGAGGGCATGGAGCGCCTCTTGCCCCTTGGTCGAGTCCACCGGGGCAACGCGGACCGAGCAAATCATCGATCATCTCGAAGACGTCGGGCCCTTCAGGGCTCTGCCCCGGGTCATGCTGGGGGAGGTTGCGAGGGTGATGTTCCCCGAGGAGCACGAGGCGGGGTACGTGTTCTTCCGGCCGGGCGAGCCGGCGAACGGCTCTATGTGATCTTCGACGGTGACGTCTCGCTGATCGATGCCAGCGGAGAATCGGAGAGAACGTGCTGCTGCAAGAGGGTGAGGAATTCGGCTTGCTTTCGTTCGTGACGGGATGCGACATACGCGACGGCGATGCGGAAAGCACGAGCGAGGTGTGGGTGCTGTGCGGCGCGATCTGGAGGATCTGGTCGAGCGTGAGCCGACGCTGATCGACGCTGGCCAGCTTCATCGACAGCCCGCGCATCGGCGAGTACCTGGAACGCGACCAGGAGCTCGATCCGGACGCGGTGGTCTCGGTTCGCAAACAGGCGCACGCCGCAGTCGCCCGCGGAGCCATGCCGGCTGCGTTGAGCACCACGGTCTCCCACGGCGCTCCGATCGCAATCTGGCTCGGGTTGCTGCTCGACGGCATCCCTGAGTCGTTGGTGATCGGCGCGACTGCCGGGGCGATCCAGTTCTCGTTCGTTGCCGGCATCGCGCTCTCGAACTATCCGGAGGCGCTCGCCAGTTCGGTTGGCATGCGTGAGCAGGCGCTCGCATGGCGCAACATTGCACTGCTGCGGGGAACGGTGATCCTCGTGACCGGCGTGGGCGCTGCGGCAGGCAGCGTTGTCTTCGAGCAGGCGCCTGAGCAAGCGTTCGCCGTGGTCGAGGGCCTGGCCGCTGGAGCGATGCTCACGGTGATCACCCAGACGATGATGCCCGAGGCACTGCACCGCTCGGGCGGGTTCGTCGGCCTCGCCGCCCTCGCCGGGTTCCTCTTCACCACCGCCCTGGGCGCCTGAGTGTTGTGACAAGATGTCACAACGGGCACCTGCGTGGTGTCGGCCGCACGCACCGAGACGGGGAGTCACGAACCGATGGGAATGAAGACGGAGCAAGACACCGACGGAACGATCCTGCCGTTTCCGCCCGCTGCGTCAGGCAGCGTCGCAGGCCGGACGATGCAGGAGTCGGTCTACAGTCCGCGTCCCGCCGAATCCCGCCTGCCCGACGATGCGCCGAACATCCTGATCGTCCTGATCGACGACGCGGGCCCTGCGCTGCCAGATGTCTTCGGAGGGGAGGTCCACACGCCGACCCTGGAGCGCCTCGTCGGTGAAGGGATCGGGTACAACCGCTTCCACACCACGGCGATGTGCTCGCCGACTCGGGCGTCGTTGTTGACGGGCCGCAACCACCATCGTGTCGGCGCAGGCCAGATCGCTGAGTTCGCCAACGACTGGGACGGCTACTCGGGGCTGATCCCGCGCAGCAGCGCGCTGCAGGCCCAGGTGCTGAAGGACTACGGGTACGCCACTGCGGCGTTCGGGAAGTGGCACAACACCCCGGCTGACGAGACGACCGTGGTCGGTCCCTTCGAGAACTGGCCGACCGGTTTGGGATTCGAGTACTTCTACGGGTTCCTCGGTGGTGAAGCGTCGCAGTACGAACCCAACCTGGTGCGCAACACCACCAGCGTGCTGCCGCCGAAGACACCCCAGGAGGGCTACCACCTCAGCGAGGATCTCGCCGACGATGCCATCCATTGGTTGCAGAGGCACAAGGCGATTCAGCCAGAGAAACCCTTCTACATGTACTGGGCGACGGGCGCCATCCACGGACCGCATCAGGTGGCCAAGGAGTGGTCGGACAAGTACGCCGGGAAGTTCGATGATGGCTGGGACGAGTACCGAGAACGGGCCTTTGTCAACACGAAGGAGAAGGGTTGGATCCCCGACGATGCCCAATTGACGCCCCGGCATCCGACGATGCCGTCGTGGGACAGCATCCCCGAGTCGGAGCGAGCCATTCCAGACCCGGCTGATGGAAGTGCTTGCAGGCTTCGCCGAGCACACCGATGTCCAGGCCGGGCGGCTGGTCGACGAGATCGAGCGATTGGGCTACGGCGACAACACGCTGATCGTCTACGTCTGGGGCGACAATGGTTCATCGGCCGAAGGCCAGACCGGCACGATCAGCGAGTTGCTCGCACAGAA
The DNA here is from genome assembly GCA_963793335.1 of Ilumatobacteraceae bacterium. GTDB lineage: Bacteria > Actinomycetota > Acidimicrobiia > Acidimicrobiales > Ilumatobacteraceae > Sva-07. Next base: position 107,822 of record CAWBZS010000010.1, read on the forward strand.
CGGCATCCCCTCGACCATCGAGCAGCACATGGAAGCGCTCGACGACCTGGGCGGGCTCGACGTACTCGGCGGTCCGCTCGCAGACAACATGTACCACGGTGCGTGGGGCTGGGCGGGCAGCGCGCCGTACCAGGGCACCAAGCTGCTCGCCTCGCACTTCGGTGGGACGCGCAACCCGATGGCAGTGAGGTGGCCCGCCAAGATCGCGCCCGATTCGACGCCTCGGCCGCAGTTTCACCACTGCAACGACGTGGTCCCGACGATCTACGAGATCCTCGACATCGCGCCGCCACGCGAGGTCAACGGCGTTGCGCAGGATGCGATCGACGGAGTGAGCATGCTGTACAGCTTCGACGACGCTGCCGCCGCAGGTGAGTTGCGGACCCAGTACTTCGAGATCATGGGAAGCCGTGCGATCTACCACGACGGGTGGATGGCCTCGGCGGTCGGTCCGCGCCTGCCCTGGGTGCCCGGTCTCGATCCGAGCATCTCCACGTGGACGCCCGACGACGACGTCTGGGAGCTGTACAACCTCGAGGAGGACTGGACCCAGGCCGACGATCTCGCTGCACAGATGCCCGAGAAGCTGGCGCAGATGAAGGAGATCTTCCTGATCGAGGCCGTGAGGAACCAGGCACTCCCGATCGGTGGTGGCCTCTTCATCGGGTTGAACCCGGACCAGCGGATTCAGCCCTCGCAAACCCATTGGACGTTCCCGGGTGACTTCGTCCGCATGCCCGAGTTTGCCGCTCCGGCGCTCGGCAACACGCCCAACGTGGTCACCATCGACGCAGAGATTCCGGAGCACGCCAACGGGGTGCTCTACAAACTCGGGGCCAACTCGGCTGGTCTCACCCTCTTCGTCGAGGACGGAATCCTGTGTTACGAGTACAACCTGTTCATCATTCAGCGAACCAAGATCCGAGCCACCGAAAAGCTCCCAACCGGCACGGCAAAGATCGAAGTCGAGACCTCGTACATCGACCCGAAGCCGGCCGGCTCGCTGCGGGTGGTGCTCAAGGTCAACGAGCAAGTCGTCGCCGACGGAACCGTTCCGGTGAGCGCACCGTTCTTGTTCACCGCCAACGACTGCCTCGACATCGGCCAGGCTCTCGGGTCGCCGGTGTCGCTCGATTACCGCGAGAGGGCGCCGTTCAAGTTCAACGGCACGATCCGTCAGGTCGACGTCGACTACGTCACTGCACCGTGACGTCGCGGCAGTCGGGTGCCGCCGTGCTGAGCGGCGAAGCCACGCGACGGACCGCAGCGGAGACTCGACGTCAGGTCGTCGAGGCCACGGTTTCGCTGCTCGAGGAGCAGGGAGCCCGTGGTCTCACGGTGAGCGCAGTCATGCAACGCGCCGCGGTCTCGCGTACGGCGTTCTACCGTCAGTTCCCCGATGTGTATGCGGTGGTGAGCGAGGTACTCGGACAGATCGCCGAGCGCCTCGCCACCGAGACCGCACCGTGGTTTCGAGATCCTGACGCGGTTGGTTCCGTCGACATTGTCGCTGACAACGTTCTCCGCTCAGCGAAGGTACTGAAACCTCTCATCAAGCTGATGCAGGCGATCACCGATGCGGCCGGACTCGACGAAGGACTTCGGACGCTGTGGCGTGACGGCGTCATTCAGAATCGGATCGACGCAACCGCCTGGGCCATCCGGCGCGATCAGCACGTCGGCGCGATCAGAGCGACGCTCGATCCCGATGCGTCGGCGTTGGCGCTGATCCTGATGGGAGAGCGGGTCGCCCTCGAGATTCTCGGACGTCAGGATGGGACACCCGAGCAGTACGCCCGAATCATTGCGCCGATGTGGGAGGCGACGCTGTTCGGTTCTCATCAGCTCGAAGGGGTCCGCCGTGCGCACGACGATCGAGCATCGCGCCCGCGCTGATCAGCAGCGCTGCTCTGCGCCTCGGGCTGAGCGTCGTGCTCGATTTCGGGCTCTGGGTCCGAATCGAACGTGACGAGATGCGCGCCGCTGCTCGTCGACATCAGCGGAGTCTTGCCGGTCGCGACATCAGCTTCGCACGCCCCTCCGACGGGCGTGTCATCTGAGACATCCGTGGGACATGTGTAACATCGACGCCATGATCGTGATTGCTGGACACACCCCGGGTGAAGACGGATCGTCTCGACGACGCGCTCGTGGCGGCGCGGGAGATGGCGGCGCCTCAGCCGCGGTGAACCGGGCTGCGTCGACTACCGGTTCGCGATCGACATCGAGGATCGGTCGGTCGTGCGGATCTTCGAGCGATGGGAGTCGCAGGAGGCGCTCGATGCCCACTTCGCCACGGCCCATTTCGCCGACTTCTCGGAGTTCATCGTCGACGTGGTGGACGGCGAAGCGGAGTTCGTCCGCTACGAGATCGCCCAGGCCGGTCCGCTGTTCGGATGAGAGATCCTGATATACGGCGCAAACGGGATACGTGGGGTCGTTGCTGGTCGCTGCGGCGGCTGAACGCAAGATCGACGCGATCGTTGCCGGGCGATCCGAATCGGTCATCGACATGGCCGCTGCTGCTGGCATGGATGCCCGGATCGGTGACGTCGACAGCATTCCGGCTCGACGGTGTCGATGTCGTCATCAACGCTGCCGGCCCGTTCGCTAACACCGCTGCGCCGTTGGCGCGTCGATGTGTCGAGTCGGGAGTCCACTACGTCGATCTGGCTGGCGAGGCTGCCGAATTCGAAGCGGTCCACGCAGTGCACGACTCGGCGGTCGACTGCTGGGGTCACACTGATGCCGGGTGTCGGCTTCGGCGTTGTCCCAACCGATTGTCTGGCGCTGCATCTGAAGCGTCGAATGCCCGAGGGTGTCTCGATCGACATCGGCTTCGCCACCACCGGCGGTGTGTCCGGCGGAACGCTGCGGACACTGGCGGCCGGGTTCGGGGATCGCGGCGGTGTCCCTGGCGATCTGCTCCGAACCCGGCAGATCGACTTCGACACCGGGTCCAAACGCTGCATCGAGAACCCGTGGCGCGGTGACCGCTTCACGGCACCGCTGTCGACCGGCATCGACGCGGTCACCACTTGGATCTCGTTGCCCCGACCGCTCGCTCGCGTCGCTGGCCGCAGCTCACCGCCGAGGCGACCCCGTCCGCCCCCGTTGCCGGCACGGGTCCTGCGCCGGATCGCAGCGCGAGCACCGGCTGGGCCATCGGCGAAGAAGCGGGCTTGCGGGCATGCGGAGGTCTGGGCGCAGATCACCGATCCGTCAGGGGCGCTGAGTCGCCGCCTCGTTGACGACACCGGACGCGTACGTGCATTCCGTCGATGCGGCGCTCGAGTCGGCTCGCCGCCTCGCGGTCGGGTCGCCGACAGCCGGATACCGCACTCCAGCGCCAGGAGTTCGGGGCCGACTTCGTCACCGAACTCCCCGGTGTCGTCCGGACCGACCGATGACCGGATCGTCGAACTGCCGCCGCGAACGGTGACTGCACGAGTCACGATCGGCTTCTCGACGCCGCATTCGCCGTCTTCATGAAGAACGGTTTCGACAAGTCCTCCATGTCGGATGTCGCAGCCGCCGCCGGTGTGTCGCGCCCGACGCTGTATCGGTCCTTTGCCACCAAGGAGGAGCTGTTCCTCGGTGTGGTGAGTCGGCTGCACGAGCGATGCCCATGCTGCCTACAGCGCGGCTGCTGACGGCGACGGGCGACCTGTGCGACGCGACTTGCCGCGATGGCCATCGCGAAGCTGACTGCCCACATCGACGTTCGCGCGGTCATCGCCCCACGGCGCTGATCTGCTCGACCTCAATCAACGCATCGCCGGCGATCTCGCCGCCGCTGCCAACGACAACTTCACCAAGCTGGTCATCGACGTATTGAGAGGCGCTGACGGCAGCGAAATCGACCTCGCCGCGAACGACCTGAGCCCAGCTCGCTCGGCGGCGATCGTGGTGGCGGTCATCGACGGGTGGAAACAGCGGATCATGTCCGACGAGGCCGCATCGAAGCGCTGGAAGCGGGAGGTGCACGCGGCGATGTCCGTCGTGGTCCGAGGCCTCCGGAAGCCCGGCACATGAAGCTGACCACCCCATCGTCGACCGAAGGCGATCCGCATCGTCGCAGGATGAGCACTGGCCAGTCGACCCAACATAGCGGAGGACAGCAATGACCTTCACCGAGGCATCGATTCCCGACCTGACCGGCAAGGTCGCCGTCGTCACCGGCGCCAACGGCGGACTCGGTCTGGAAACCACCAAGGCGCTCGCGCGCCGTGGCGCGCACGTCGTGATGGCGGCTCGCAACGAGGCCAAGGCCATCACCGCCGCGCAACGCCATCGTGACCGACCACCCCGCGGCGTCCATCGAGATCGTCCAACTCGACCTGGCCGCACTGGAGTCGGTGCACGGGAGGCGAGCGTGCAGATCGTTGCCCGGCACCACGGCATCGACCTGCTGGTCAACAACGCCGGTCTGATGGCCATGCCAGAGCGGGCAACCGTCGACGGATTCGAGATGCAGCTCGGTGTTAACCACCTCGGACACTGGGCGCTGACCGCCCACCTCATGCCGGCACTGTTGCGAGCTGAGGCCGCTCGAGTCGTGTCGGTCACCAGCACCGCACACCACATCGGACGTCGCCTCGACCCCGAGAATCCACACCTGCACGGTCAGCTACGGCCCGTGGCGCGCCTACGGCCAATCCAAGCTCGCGAACTATCACTTTGCGATCGGACTCCAGCAACGATTCGAGACGGCCCGGAGTCGCCGCCAAGAGCATGCTCGCCCATCCCGGACTCACCAATTCCGATCTGCAATCCCACGCGGTCGACGAAGGCGGCGCAGGCATCCTCGGGCCTGTCTTCGACTTCCTGTCGACGCACACGGGGATGACCACGGAGCAGGGGGCCCGACCGCAACTGCGCGCAGCGACCGACCCCGCCGCGCGAGGCGGGTCGTTCTACGCTCCCCGCTACATCAACAACGGTCCAGCGGTGCGCCGCCCGTACCTGCGACCTCGACGAAATGCAGCAATCGAGATCTTGTGGAGAGTCTCCCGAGCGAGAAACCGGCCTCACCATCGACATCGCGCTGTGATCGCCCGGAACACGATGGGATCGCTGCGAGGCAACGCGGACTGCGTGTGTGGGTTCGTGGCGGTCTCCTAGCGCAGATCGAACGAGCCGAGGGTGGTCGACACGCCATTGAGAACGATCTCGACGTCGTGTCGCCCGGCGTGGTGGGTGCGGGTGGACATCTGCCGGAGGGAGATCTTCTTCGAGATGCTGGCTGTCGCTCCCGGTTCGATGTTGACGGTCGTGCCCTTGAACACCTTCGGTGTCCGGTTGCCGTTCGCTTTGACGTAGTGGACCCGGAAGTCGGCGATCGCGGACTGGGGCGTGTCGGTGGGGTTGGAGAGCGTCACCGCGATCCGAACGGCGTCTCCGATGTGCGGGGTGGGCGGGTCGATGATGGCCGAAACGACCGTGAGCGGTGTCCGGCTGCTGTGGCCGATGACGTCGAGCGCTGCGGGGTTGCCGGCCTTGATGAGCGTGCGCAGCCCGTGGTTGACGAGACGCAGACGTTCTGGCCCGACGGGTGTCGAGCCGTCGTTTGCCCAGCGACGCGCCGTGCTGGTGGCGAGGTCGGGGTGGTCTTTCGAGATGTCGTTGAGGTTGTTGGCGACCGAGCGGCGCACGTACTCCGACGGGTCGTCCACGAGTCGGTCGAGCAGGGAGATCACGGGCGTCGGGTCCTCGACGAAGATCGCGAGCCGGGGCGCCCACGGCAGTCGCGGTCGGCTGCCTTCCGAGACGAGTCGGCGGACGTGTTCGTTGGGATCGCTCGCCCACACGGCGAGGCGCTCGATGGTGCGGTCGGTGTGGGTGGCGAGGAAGGGCCGGATGCTGAACTCGGCGGTGAACCGTTGCGTCACCTCGTACTGGGCTCGCATGGCCTGTTCGAAGTGGTCGAGCCCGTGGTCGCGTATGAACTGCACGACCGGGAGATATCGGAACGCTTCGAGCCCGGTGAGCGAGTCGCCGTGTCCGCTCGTCTGCTGTTCGGCTTCGAGTGCTTCGGTGAGTATGTCGAGCGCTGCGCCGCGATCGTTCGGAAGGGCGTCGGCGAGCGCATTCGAGATGAGCTGCGATCTCGCCATCAACTCCGCTTGGTCGTAGCCGACGCTCGCAGCAGCGCGAAACGTCGAGCGGTCGATCGGGTGGACGGCGTCCACGAGGTCGGCGACGTAGTCGATCCGATCGTGTCCGAAGGAGTTCTTCAGTGGTTCGGCCACGTCAGCGCGTCTGGGTGCAGTTGCTCATCGGTCTGTCGTTGGAGTCCTCGTGGTTGGATCGGATGCCGTTCGTTCGGTGCTCCGGCGATCGTGACGACCACGACCGACTGCAACGCACCGAACGAGACGAAGCGCGCCCGGTGGAATGTGGTGAGGCCCAGTGCCCAACCGAACTCGCGGCCGTCGTCGAGGCGTCGGCAGTCCTCCACCAGTCGTTGGTTCATGGAGCAGACCGTAGCCACGCTGTCGATCGACGGTGCCGACGCATCCGGTCAGCTGAGGAGGGCGAGGTCACGCCGGACGTAGCGCAGGTGCGCCCACTCCTCCTCCAGAATCACGCGCACGCAGTCACCGACGGTTGGATGCCAGTCACCACCGCCCCACGGGTTGTCGCGCTCCTCGGCGAGCAGTTCCGGCGTGACGGTCGACAGGAACTCGGTCACCTGCTGCTGCCGCTCGGCCCGCACAGCCAGGATCTCCTCGAACGTGGGATCGTCAGTCCGGAAGATCGAGATGTCGAAGCCCATCTGGGCGGCACTCGCGAAGATCTGGCCGATCTCGTGGAACGGCTGCTCGATCCGCATGATCCCGCCGCGGAGCCAGGCGTCGGTCGCCAGCACGAGGTGACGCAGGGTGTCGGCCAGCGACCATTCGTCGTCGACATGGGCGTCGATCAGTTCCGGCGGCGTGTTCGTCACCGTCTCCTCCCACGCTGCCTGTGCCGCCACCCAACCCTTCCGCAGGCCCTCGGGTGTCTGCGCCGCTTGCAGTTCGCGGCCGGGGAACTGCCGGTTGAGTTCGGCGTCGACCAGCGGTACGACGTCGACACCGTTGACGATCAAGGTGCCGAAGATCAGGTCAGGGCTGTCGATGTCCATGCCGTCGACGTCGACGCTGCGCATCGTCACGCCGCGAAGGTCGGACGATCGCAGCGTGGCGCCCCTGAAGTTCGTCGCGACGAACGTCGCACCCTCGAAGTCCTGGGAGCCGGAAGCAGCGGTCATTGCTGCAGTCTTGCCGCCGACCCGAGCCCAGCCCATGCCAATCGCTGCAGCGTTCGGCCACCCGGCTGCATACGATCGATGGTGAGCGGCGTGCCCTGCCGCCGTGTGAGCGAACCGGACGACCGGAGGCGAGCGATCGATGACCAGACAACTGCGGTATGCAGACGGCCCCACGACGGAGGTGTCCCGGGTGATCGCAGCGTCACCGAACGACCTCTGGGTGCACCTGGCCGACATCAATCTGCCCGCGAGGTTCTCCCCGGAGTTCCAGGGCGCCGAGTGGCTCGACGGGGCGACGGAGCCGGCACTCGGTGCCCGTTTCCGCGGGACGAACGAGCATCGGGCGGTCGGCAGGTGGAGCGTCGACTGCACGATCGTCGAGTTCGAGCCCGAGCGCGTGATCGGCTGGGTCGTCGAGGATCCCGCCGACCCGGCAGCGCGCTGGCGGTTTTCCCTCGAATCGACCGACCAGGGCACACGCGTCACCCAGTGGTGCCAACTCGGTCCCGGACCGAGCGGACTCAGCCCGGCCATCGAGCGAATGCCCGATCGCGAGCACGAGATCGTCGAGATGCGCCTCGGCGAACACGCTGCCAACATGCGCAAGAACCTCGACGGCCTGGCCGGCCTGGTCGGGGGGACCTGAACACTCGGAGACCGACGCTTCGCCGATGACCACAGCTCTCGATCGCTCGCCGCGGATCACGTCGAGGTCGGCAGCGGCAGCGTTCATCCAGTCGTCGGGTCGGTCCGGGGGAGCCGCCCCGATCGATGGACCGAGTTCCGAAGGTGGAACGACATGTCGGAGATGTCGACCATCCCGACGGTGGAGTCGCTCTCGAAGAGCAGGTGGACGAACTCGGCGATCTCGTCCGGGGTGTGAAACGCAATGGTGCCCTGACCGCCCAGGGTCAGTCTCGTGTCGGACAACGAGATGGCGGTGAACTCGGTGTCGATCGGCCCGGGCACCATGACCTTCGCCCGCAGCGTTCCGCCCTGGGCGTCGATGTCGAGCTGGATCCCCTCGGTCAGCGCGGTCACGAAGAACTTGGTTGCGCTGTAGGGAACGGCGCCGGCGAACAACGAGTAGCCGGCAGCGGAGGCAACGTTGATCAGTTGAGCGTCGTTGTCCTTGTTGTCCTTGGCGAACAGGACCGACAGCACGGCGAGTGCGCGTACGTTGAGATCGATCATCGCGTGGAGTCGATCCAGGCCGATGTCCCACGTGTGATTCCAGTCGCCCAGCGCCGCGTTGTTGATGAGAACGTCGACCCCCATGTTGCGGACCTCGTCGTAGAGACACTCGGCTGCGCCGTGCTCGGCGAGGTCGACGCAACATGGTGTCACTGCTTGCCCGTACTGGCTGCCGATCTCGTCGGCCAGTTCGTCGAGCAACTCGCGGCGGCGGGCCACTGCGACGATGTCGAATCCATCGGCGGCGAATCGGTGGGCGAGCGAGCGGCCGGTCCCGGCGCTCGCCCCGGTCACCATCACTGTGTTGGTCACGTGCGCTCCTCACCTGGCGTCGGCGGCGTGCACGAGATCGGACGGGGAGCCGTCGTCTGTGAGCGTTCTGTTAGTCGACGTGCGTACCTTCGCCGCAATGCCTGGCGACCGCGGACCTGCCCACTTCGTCGCGGGGCGCCGGCGTACGGCTGGGCGGAGGTTGGTGTCGCTCGTCCTCGCGGTCGTGGTCATGGCCGCTGGGCTCGTCTGGGTTGGCGCGGTCGTCGAGACCGCGCTGGGCGACGAGCCGTCCGCTGCCGCTGCGCAGCGGCTGATCGAACCGGACACGGACTCGATCTACGAGTCGGGCACCGTGACCTACACGGTCACCAACGCCGAAGCGGCCGAGAGCGTCGACTGGTATCGAGTCCAAGGGTTCGAGAACCTGTTCTACTTCCGATTCGAGGTTCGACCCGGCGTCGGGTTGTCGTTGGTGCAGGTCCCATGGGGGTCGCTCCGCACCGATGTCGACGAGTCGAACTGCGGTCCGCTGACCTGCACGATCACCTACACGGTGCGCCGAACCGACAAGTGCATGGAGGACATGGATCTGTCCGGGGTGAACTATCCGGAGCTCGGTGTCGATCTGTCGTTCCGGATCAACCCGGCTCGCGACGATGTCGAGCCCTACGGGTATCCCAACTTCGTGACGGTGTCGGCGCCGCTGTCGGGCGATGCAAGTTTCGAGTGTCCGGAGTTCGGCGTGGCCGAGCCGCCGGATCGGTCGTTCGAGTTCGAGCAGACCGACGGGATGATCGACATCGAGGCCGACGACGCCGTGCCCGGTCGCTACCGCTTCCGCTCGTTCCCCGACGAGCTGTGCACTCAACTCGAATCGGGTGGATGGTGACGGGGGCGATGACGGCGATGGCGGTGGAGGGGCGAGTTGCGAGGAGCTGACCTTTGCCCGATGGCAGATCGATGGTCAGGAGCTGTACGACTTCGAGACGGCATACACGTTCGACGCGCCGGGTGTGTACCCGATCGTGTTCGAGGCGGACGGCTACAACCCGGAGACCGAGGTCGGCGGCTACTCCCGCGCCAGCGGCACGCTGACGCTTCGGGCCCCCGACATCTCCATCAAACTGGAGACCGAGACAGCGAGCGATGGGCGTGCCAAGGCCGGCGAGGAGTTCGACGTCGAGCTCACTGCCACGACGACCAAGGGCCTCGGCGATCTCTCCCAGGTGGTGTTCAACCCGTCCGCCGGTCTCGTCTTCGATCCCGGCCTCTTCGAGTTGGTCAGCGCGCCGTCACTTCCTGCGGCACCGCTCACTGCGGCCCCACAGATCGAGTTCTTCACGGGAACCTGGAGGCTCAAGGCGATCGGCGATGGCGATGGTTCGATCGCGGCGACGATGACCGGTGTCGGGGTCGATGGCAAGGCGGTCACGGGTTCCGGCGAAGCAACGCTGCGCGTCGGCGACCCGCTCCAGGTGTCCGTGGTGGTCGACCCGGCAACGGTGCCGAAGTCGGAACGTGAGGACGGCGAGCCGGTGGAGGTCAACGTCACGATCACCGCCAAGAACGACACCGATCGTCCGATGACGGACGTGGCGCTGCGGTCGTTCGGACTCGATCGGGTCGTGGTCGGTCAGCCGGTTGCCTACGAGCTGATCGACCCGAACCCGGTTGCGGCCGGCGTGATTTCGTTGACCGCGCCCCGGACCCGATCTCGGGTCTCGCGTTGCCGAACATCGGTGCAGGCGAACAACTCACGCTGCAGGCCAAGTACCGCATCGATGACGACGGTGAGTTCAAGGTGAGCGCGCAGGTGCAGGCCGCCGGCCACCAGGGTGGGGTGAACACCGCGGTCGGTGAAGCGGCGCTGTCGGTTGCCGCGGAGAAGTACCTCGAGTTCCGGACCACGGTGGTGTCGCCGACCGCTGCCGACACGCTGCTCGACGCCGGCCAGGCGATCTGGGTCACCGGAACCATCAAGAACGTCACGACGACCGCCTCGATCGAGGTCGGGCCGCCATACGCGCAGACGTCGGGCAATGCCGGTGCACAGACCGCAACGTGGGACGAGGTCGGTGTCGACGCAACCCAGTTGACTCCCATTGGGACGTTGGTGTTGGCCCCGGGGGAGGAGCAGAAATTCACCACGAAGGTGGTCACGTCGTGGAGTGATCCGCGCCCGAATGGTGGGGTGAACCCGAGCGGTGGCACCCGGGCGTACCTGGAGTTCACGCCCTGGGGTCGCGCGACAGAGGCGGACGGTTCGGTCACGGCCGTCACGCCGGATCTGATCGACGCCACGGACGACGATCTGAAGATCCAGATCTCGATCGACGATTCGATCGCGCTCCCGTCCACCGACCACCAAGCACTCGGCGCAGGCATCCTCATCGGCACGCTGGAGGGCACGATCGCTGCTGGCGCGGCGATCGTGATGGGGATCCCGGACGTGTTCATCGGGGCGTACTCGATGATGGCGGGAGCCACCGAGTATCAGCGCAAGATCTGGGACAGCTTCACCGAGGTGGAACGCGACCTGTTCGTCGACGAGACGAGCTTCATGATCTTGTCGTTGCTGCAGCGCAACTTCGAGTACGCCGAGCAGGACGGCGCGGCATTGCTCGAGCAGATCAATGCGTCGGTGCTGGGATCGATGACGGAACTGTCGACGGCCTGGGAGACCGGCGACTACGTCAGCTCGGCGCAGGTGTACTCGAAGTACACCGCGGAGGCGATCGGTTCGGTCGTGTTGCCCGTGGCGTTGGCCAAGCTGGCGAAGACACCTCGAGCGGTTGCAATCCTCGCACGAGGGCAGGCCGCAATCCAGGCCCGGCTGGCACCACTCGCTGCCGACATCGCCCGGATCAGTCGGCTCGACGACGCCGCAAGGATTCTGAGGATCGTCGAGGCCGGCGCCGAGCTGACACCCGACCAGATCTCCAAGCTGTACGGCATCTCGCCGGACGAACTGATCGAGCTGCAACGCTTGGCAGACAAGTACGGATTGCTGCTGACCGTCCGGTCGCGGCATCCGTCGTCGATCGAGTGGATCGAGAAGTTCGGTGCGATGCTCAAGCCGGAGGCGCTCAAGCTCAAGACGGTCTCCGACCTCGACGCCAAGCTGGGCTTCGACCCCGACGACGTTGGTTCGTTGGTCTTCCGCAAGCCCGAGGCGCTGGTGGCCCACGAGGCCGGGGAGTCGCTCGGTGACGCGGTGAACAACTTCGTGGCCAGCAAGGGGTTCACGCCCGGGACCCCGGAGTGGGAGAACGCCATCGCACGCACCGTCCACCGCGCCGACGAGTGGAAGCGCTTCGAGCAGACCTACAAGCAGTGGTCGAAGAACGGCAAGATCGACGCGCCGTTCGACTACGACGCCAACGGGGTCCCGACCGGGATCATCCGTGATGCGGATCAAACCGTGCACGGGTTCCGCCTGGTGCAGCGCCACGCTGACGGCGATCTGGTGGAGGACTATCTCGTCGAGATGTTCGACATCAACACCGGCAAGTGGAGGCGGGTCACCGGCGACATCGACCCGATCGCGTTCACGCACACCGACGGCTCACCGCTCGATGCGTGGCTGCACGCGGACCTGCTCGATGACATGCGCAACAGCCCGTTGCTGCGCGCCGCGCACGGCGAGTCGGCGACGTTCCTCGGCGGCGGCGTCGACTTCATCGCCCAGCAGTTCAAGCCCCTCGAAGCGGCGCTCCAACTGGCACCGAACGCCATTGCGCGAGTCGTTCGCTTCAACCCGGCGAAGAGCCGCTGGAACGACCCGTTCGACTACAACCTGTTCTGGGATGGCGGTTTCGTCGAGAGCTCAGCACCGAAGATCACCCAGGCCCAAGCCCGTGACTACGGCATCCCGGTCGTCGATCAGGCTGCCTACGAAGCAGCGCAGCGAATCCCGAAGCGGCCACTGAAGATCGTCGAGGCAGGAGCAGCGGCAAATCTCGGGCGGTGTCGAGTCAGCCTCACACCGTCGGCGGGGACCGCACCGACGTCGGGTGTCGGCGCCGTCTTCGTCGACGAACTCGGCGCGTTGCAGCAGGTGCAACCCGATGGCTCGTCGGCGCCGTCGGACCTCGCTCGACAGTGTTTCGTCGAGACCGATTCGGTGATCGACATCGATTTGCTCGCGATCACGCAGATCGTGTCGGGCATCGTGGGCGGAGGCTTCGCATCGCCACGGGCCACCCGTGCCACCGCACCCGGCAACCTCGGCTTCGGGGCGCCCGCAACACTCGGAGCCACGACGCTGACGGTTGTGGACACCACGGGCTTCGCCCCGGGCGATCTCGTCGCCATCGGGGTGGGGACACCTGAGGTCGAGGTGCGCACGCTGGTGAGCGTCGAACCATTCGTGATCGACGCTCCACTCCAACGGGATCATGGAGACGGCGCCCTGGTGGCTGCGCTCGCCAGCGCGGACGACGAGACGCCACCGACGACGACCGAACCAGCGCCCACGACGACGGAGCCGGTGACGAGCACGACGGAGCCGGTGACGAGCACGACGGAGCCGGTGACGAGCACCGGATCTGGGTCGACGACGAGCACGACCGAACCGGCGGTGGCGGCCGGTGGGCCGACCACGCCGAACCAGAGCGTGGTGACGCCGAGCTCCGCTCCGACAAGTGGCGGCACGCTGCCCTTCACGGGGTCGAGCACGATGAACCTGCTGTTGTCGATTGCGCTCACGATCATGCTGCTGGGTGCGGTGCTGTTGCTGGTTCGACGCCAACGCGATCACCAGCGACACGAGCCTCCGCCGCATTCAACGACGCAGTAGCTGTCCGTGGTCCTCCGGGAGCGCGGTCCGCTGGCCGAACTCCCCGGACCCCGCTGGCGGACCCAGGGAGCTAGCGTTTCCGAGCCATGGCCACGAACCGGTGTGACGTCTTTGCAGCGAACCGGCGGCAAGCAGTGCGTGCGTTGGCGGTCGGAGCGATCTTGGTCGTTGGAGGCGCAGCGTGTTCCGGATCGGATTCCGACTCGGCAGCCACGATCTCGACGTCCGTGCCGTCGACCGAGGCTCAGGATCCCGTGGCGGAGACCGACGCTCCCAGCGACGACGGTCCCAGCGACGACGCTGCCCGAATCGGTCGCGCCCACGACGAAGTCAGCAAACGACGAGTTGACCGCGGACCGCCCGTACGACGTGTTCGTGCCAACGGGGTACGACGCCTCGACTCCGACGCCACTCGTTCTGCTGCTCCACGGGTACACAGCGAGTGGCGAGGTCCAGGAGGAGTACTTCAAGTTTGAACCCCTCGCCGAGTCGCGAGGGTTCCTGTACGTCCACCCTGACGGGACCGTCGATCCGACCGGTCAGCAATTCTGGAATGCCACCGACGCGTGCTGCGCGTTCTGGGGTGATGCGCCCGACGACACGGCGTACCTGATGGCGATCATCGAGCAGGTGTCGGCCGAGTACAACGTCGACCCGAAGGCGATCTTCCTGGCCGGGCACTCCAATGGCGGGTTCATGTCGTACCGCATGGCCTGCCAACACGCGGACACGATCGCAGGCATCGCAAGCCTCGCCGGGGCCACCTTCGCGGACACCGCCGATTGCACACCGTCCGAGCCGGTGAGCGTGCTACAGGTACACGGAACCAACGACGTGACGATCGCGTTCGACGGAGGATCCATCTTCGGCACCGACTACCCGAGCGCACAGCAGACGGTGGAGTCCTGGGCGGCCGACAACGGCTGTGACACGCCGCCGACGATCACCACCGATGCACTCGATCTCGATGAAGCCATCGACGGAGCCGAGAGTGCTGTCGAATCATTCGGCGGATGCGAGCAAGGTTCGGCGGTCGAGTTGTGGATCATCGACGGCGGGAGCCACACCCCGGGCGTCACCGCAGACTTCAGCGCGGGTGTCGTCGACTTCCTCCTCGCCCACCCCAAGCCGTAGTGGGTCGTCGGCCCCGCTGAAATTGCGTCACCGCCAGAGTCCGCTGCAGTCCACAATTGCAGCATGATGCGACGCTTCAGTCAGGTCGATGTGTTCGGCGAGTCACCGTACGTGGGGAACCCGGTGGCCGTGGTGCTCGACGCAGACGGGATCGGCGATGCAACGATGGCGTTGATCGCACGGTGGACGAACCTGTCTGAGACGACGTTCGTCTTGTCGCCGACGACGGATGCGGCCGACTATCGAGTACGGATCTGGACACCATCCGGGGAGCTGCCGTTCGCCGGACACCCGACACTCGGCACCTGTTGGGCGTGGCGCTCCTACGGCGGAGTCTCCAAGCAGCCAGGCGTGACCATTCAGGAGTGCGACGCCGGCCTCGTCACGGTTCGCGACGATTCCGACCGTCTTGCCTTCGCGGCGCCGCCGTTGGTTCGCAGCGGACCGGTCGACGCGGATCTCATTGCGGATGTCATCGATGCGATGCAGATCGATGCGTCCGATGTCGAGGACGCTCAGTGGGTCGACAACGGTCCCGGCTGGATGGCAGTGCTGCTGCGATCCGCCGACGCAGTGCGCGCCGCGCACCCGCATCGGCTGCCCGTGAAGGTCGGCTTCGTGGGCCTCGTTGGTGCCGAGCCACCCGAAACCTCGACCGACATCGAGGTGCGGGCGTTCTTTCCGAAAGATGGTCTGCCCACCGAGGACCCGGTGACCGGCAGTCTCAATGCCTCCATCGGCCAGTGGCTCATTGGCTCGGGTCGCCTCCGTTCACCGTACGTTGCCGGCCAGGGTGCGGCACTCGGCCGCGCCGGACGAGTGCACGTCAGTCGAGACCGCGACGGCCAGGTGTGGGTGGCCGGCCACACCCGTACCTTGATCGACGGCACGATCGACGTGTAGGTCCCCGAGGCGCTCAGCGTCACACCATGTGCAACTGCACCCGGATTCCCCCAGCTGAGGTCTCAGCGATCAACGGCGCGAGTCAGGTCGCTTCGAGCATCCCGGGTCGTGAGCGGCTGTTGTCGTCGCCGCGCAGGAGCGGGTGTGGTCCTCACGAATCCCGATGACGGTTGGCCGACTATTGTCGTCGGCAACCGCCCGGGAAGCGACCCGGTGCGGCAGCGCAGAAGGGGACGAGAGCCGAGGTCGTGAGTGCAGGTTTCCTCGTGACGCCAGCGGGCGCCGACACGTCGACGGCTCGACGGCTGCGCCCATGAGCGGCCCCCGGGCCCGCAGTCGCGCAGTTGGGGTTGCGCTGGTGGCGCTCGTCGTCGCGGCGTGCGGGTCGTCGTCGGCACCTGTAGCCACCCCGACGACGAGCGCCGTGGAGCCGGCGGCTGCTCCGGGCACCGTTGTCGAGCGAGACCCGCCAGTCGTCGTCGAGGTCATCGGTCCCGAGGAGGTCGTGTTCGACTACTCCGAGGAGGCCTGCGGCGACTATCAGCGGCCTGACCTCCCTGCCCGCGCTTTCCGCAGTGCCGACGGCACGATCAGCGTGACGCTGAGCCACCCGGAGAACACCCGGCTCGTCGGCGCGAGCTTCGACGAGTTGGCGCCGGGCTGTGAGGTGATTCGAACCTCGAGCTACCACCATGATCCGGCTGCGCACGCGCACTTCGAGTGGATCGCCGGCATCCACACCGACGACGGCGAGACCATCCATGCCGTGATCCACAACGAGTACCACGGTTGGGAAGCCGCCCTCGCCGACTCCCGACGCGCGATCCTCAACGACTACGGCGACGTCGGCTGGACCTATTTGGCCCGCACCGGAGGCGGTCTCGTCGACATGGCGCCGGCCGAGTCGGGGGTCCGATTGGGTGACACGCTCTGTGCGATCGACTTCTGGGGCGCCCATCCCGACGTCGGGTGCGACGCCGTTCGCCGGTACACCGCGCCGACCGACGGCCGCTACGTGGTCGACGTCACCGCAAGCCGCACCGCTTCCGGCGGCGACGGCGTGATCGTCTCGGTCGAACGTGACGGAACGCCACTGTTCTCGGCGGTCCTCGACGACGCGACCACGCCGTCGATCGAGGAGCGCCTCGATCTCGAGCTGGCAGCGGGCGACGCGCTCGATTTCGTGGTCGCGGCCGGTGGCGACTCGAGCTTCGACGGCACCGAGTACGAGATCGTGATCTCACCCGACGGCGACGTCTGTACGGCCGACGACACCTTCTCGTGCCAGCAGATCGAACTCACCGCCGCGGTGTCGACCGACGGCGGGGCCACGTTCAGCAGTTCCGCGGGAGCCGGCGACGTGATCGCCTCACCGAACGAGCCCTACCGTCACGACGCCGGGCTGCTTGCGCTCTGGCAGCCGAGCAACGTCGTGGCTCATCCCACCGACGGGCATCTCTACATGCTCGTCCAGTTCGACGACCGACGAGACGGCCGCAGCGTGGAGTTGACATGTCTGCTCCGCACGAACGACATCGCTGACCCTTCGTCGTGGCGCGGCTACGACGGCGACGACTTCACGCTGGCGTTCACCTCGCCGTATGCAACGGAACCGGAGGTCGCCGAGGACTGCTGGTCGGTGATCGCCCCACCGGTCGGTGGGCTCACCTGGAACACCCATCTCGAACGGTTCGTCGCGATCGGGAGCTATGGCCAGTTCGGCACGAGTGGGCAGTATCTGTCGACGTCGCGTGACCTGTTCGAGTGGACCCGGCCGGTGCTGATCCAGCCCGCCGAATTCATCTTCACCGCCGACGAGCCACCGTTCGAGCCGTACGCCACGCTGATCGACCACACGAGCGAATCGATGAGCTTCGACACGACCGGCGCGACGCCCCACCTGTACTTCACCCGGATCAACGACATGAACACTCTCGACTTCGATCTCGTGCGCGTCCCGATCTCGATCGACGTCGAGTCGTAGCCCCAGCTGCCTGCTCGTCGCGTCGTTGACCCCTCAATCGAAGAACGGAAACCAGCTGTCCGCGTTCTTGAAGAGCTTCATGCCCCTCCCCTTGGCCGGGGCCATCACCTCGAAGTGTTTTCCGACGGGCAATGCGTACTCGATTGCCTCGCGGATGTCGTCGAGTGACCAGTCGTCGGGAAAGAACGTGCTCGGTTTCTGTTTGATCTTCTCGTGGTCCTTGATGAGTCGGACGCGCTGTTGGTAGCAGTTGAACTCGAGTTCCTTCTTCGGACCGAACCCTTCGGCGATCGCGTCCTTCCCGTTGATCGTGTGGTAGCCGGTCGGCTCGCCGCTGCGATTGGTCCCACCCCGGGTGATGTGGTCCCACTCGGTGTCCGCTGAGCGCTTCTTGACGAGTGTCGCAGTCGCTGCTGGCAACGTCTGGGGCGCCTCGGGAACGTCCACGCCCAGGTACTTCGCGCCATCGATCACGTTCTTGTTCGTGCCCGATCCGAGTGCGTCGAGTGCCTGCTTGATCGCGTCCCAACGCGCCTGCGGATCGGTCATGGCGACGACACCGGCCTTGATCGCCTTGAGCGCGTTCCTGTCCTTGGCGTTGATGAGCTGCATCACGCCGCCAGCCGCGTTCGTGCCTCGTGTGCTCGGCCGGACGTCGGGTGCTGCGGGTGCGTCGACAGCCGCGACCACCGTGGCCCCGTGACCAGCAGCGAGTGCCCGCGCGCCCATGACGTCGGCCTCGTGCTCGAGCGCGTCGTCGTCGTTGATCGAAGCGCTCTGGAGCTGCAGCGTCTGGCGGACGCGACCCTGACGCTGCTGCACGATGTGCCATGCCTCGTGTGGGAGGTGTTCGTCTTGACCCGGTCCGAGGTGGATCTCGTCGCCCTGCGCATACGCGAGCGCGCCGACCTGTGCCGGGCGCGACGAGTTCCGCTGCACCCGGACGTCGTCCACCGCCACGCCGGACAGTCGCTCGACGCCGGCCCGCAACTGTGCGGGGAGGCGGCCCGCGTCGGTGGAACGCTGGATCCACGCTGCGGGCTCGTCGGCGGACGCCACCGGAGCGATGTCGTGTGCAGTCGCCGCGGCGCGTTGCACGCGACCTGTGCCGTGGGGAAAACGCTCGAGTCGCAGTGGTGCGGAATCGATGTCGGGTGGGGCCGCCGACGGGACGTCGGTTGGGTCACGACGCGCTGCACGAGCCGGACGCGCTGCCGGCTCGTCGTCAGCCGGTCGGCGTTCGTGCTCGAGGTGCTCGGTCCCCATCAATGCTCCGTTCGGCCGTCGGCGGCGACGTTACCATCGTGGTGACGACCGGAAATGAGCGTGCTGCAGCGGGTGGCGGGTCGACACCGGAGCAACCACGATGCAGAGGTCGTCAGCGGTCGCGGGTGCGCTCGCCTCGACGCGTTCTGAAGAAGTCCTTCAGCAAGTTCGAGGATGCCTCGGCTTCGATCCCGCCGACGGTGCTGACACGGTGGTTCAACACGGTGCTGTTCAGCAGTCCGTAGTGGCTGTCGACCGCGCCGGCCTTCGGGTCTGTGGCGCCGTAGACGAGGTGGCCGAGTCGGGCGTTCACCGCCGCCCCGGCACACATCGCGCACGGCTCGAGCGTGACGTACATCGTGCACTCGTCGAGACGCCACTGCCCCAGATGTGCGGCCGCGTCGCGCAGTGCGAGGATCTCGGCGTGGGCGGTTGGATCGTCGGCGAGTTCGCGTTCGTTGTGGCGGGCGGCGATGATCTCGCCGTCGTGTACGACGACCGCGCCGACGGGAACGTCGTGGTGGAGCAGGGCGGCGCGGGCCTCGCCGAGCGCAGCCAGCATCGCTGCGGTGGCGGTGTCGTCGCCGGTGCTGAACGACATGGCGGAGGGAGAGGGATTCGAACCCTCGGAAGGTTGCCCTTCACACGCTTTCCAAGCGTGCCGATTCGGCCGCTCTCGCACCCCTCCAGGTGTTGTCCCGGCGCACCGGAACGTGAGACGGAGCAGGTTAGCCGCACCAGCTGGGGATCGGACGCGTTCCGGGTATCGTGCTCGGTGACGGTTCGCCGTCGAGTGAGGTGACGACCGGGCCCTGTGCAATGGGCGCCCGTGAATCAGGTCAGGCCCGGAAGGGAGCAGCCTTCATCGGCATCGTTCGTGTGCCGCAGATCGTCTGGTCGTCACCTCAGTCGGCGGCGTTCGTCGCGTCAGGTGTTGGGTCGGAGCCGTTGGGCGTAGCTCACGAGGTCGGGCGCACCGATCCGGTCGGCCACGTCGGCGAAGCCGTCGGTCGGTCCGTCCCAACGCCAGTCGTCCACCGAGCCGACATCGATGTCGGTGTCGACCGTGGCGATTCGCCGGAACAGCAACGCGTCGGCGAGTTGCGCCTGCAGGGTGGCCGACAGCTTGGCCGCCCCGCGAAGGCCAGGGACGTCCCACTGTCCGGCAGCTGCGGGGATCTGTTCGATGTGTTCGTAGACCGCGAGCACCGCCGAGGCGCTCTTGGCGCCCCAGCCGGGCAGCCCGGGGAAACCGTCGGCGGTGTCGCCGACGAGGCCGAGGTAGTCCGGGATCGACGCCGGGCCGATCCCGAACTTGGCACGCACGCCGTCGGCGTCGATGATCTCGCGCTTGCGCCGATCGAACTGGACGACGCGCTCACCGCGAACGCACTGCCCGAGGTCTTTGTCGGGGGTCACGATCAACACCTGTTCCACCCGTTCGTCGGCGTCGGCCACCGCAGCGCCGGCCGCCAGCGCATCGTCGGCCTCGTGCTCGATCATCGGCCACACGGTGAACCCGGCCGCGACGAGCGCATCTTCCATCACCGGGATCTGGAGGAGGATCTCCTCGTCCATTCCGTCGCCGGTCTTGTATCCGGCCCACAACTCGTTGCGGAAGCTCTCGATGGTGTGATCGGAAGCAACGGCCACGTGGGTAGCGCCATCCTCGACGAGCGCAAGCGTGGAGGCGACCACGCCAGCGGCGGCGTCGAACGGTCCGCGGTCACGGTGGCGCGCCGCCATGCCGAAGTGCTGCCGGAACAGTTCGTAGGTGCCGTCGACCAGGTGGACCCTCATGGCCGCACGTTACGTCACCGGCGTCGGCCATCCAGCTGCTGCGCGGCGTATCCCGTTCAGCGTGCGACGGCCAGGTCGAGGAACGGCTCGCCCAGCATGATCGCTGCCACCGTGCCGATCGCGAGGAACGGCCCGAACGCGATCGTGCTGCGGCGATCGGGGCGTCGGGTGGCCAGCAGCACCGCGCTTGCGACCGCACCGGCGACGAATGCGAAGAGCAACCCGACCGGCACGAGAGCGAGGCCGATCCAGCCGAGATACATCCCGAGGAGGGGAGCGAGGCGCACATCGCCCTCGCCCATGCCTCCTCGGCTGGCGGCGTGGATCGACCACAGCGCCGCCAACGCGAGCGCGGCGCCGGTCAGCATCGCCCAGATCCGCCGAGGCTCATCCGCAACCAGCGCCGCGACGACGAGCAATGGTGCCCCGATCGCCAGGCCGGCGTAGGTGATCTCGCGTGGGAGGCGCCGGGTGCGCAGGTCGATCCACGTCTGCACGACGAGCACGACCATCAACACGGCGTACGCGGGGATCGCGATCGGCATGTCGGCGAACCGAATCGCCATGAGCGCCACGAGCGCGACCGATGCTGCGGCCAGCCCGGCCACCTCGATGGTGTTGCGACGTCCGCCGGTCATCCCGGCAGGGCTCCACCCCGGCGTCGACGAGGAGACGTGCCCCGACCGGGTGCTTGGTGGTCAGCCGGCGCCGAGTTGGCGGGCGAGGTCGAGGACCTCGTCCTCGGGGAACGCACCCACCCAGCCGGTGACGACGGTGCCGTCGGCCGTGAACAGCACGGCGGTCGGCTGCGACACGACACCGAGCTCGATCCATGACTGGAACGACTCGTCCCACAGCATCGGGAACGTGGTGCCACGGTCTTCCACGAACTCGCGGGCCTCGCCGAGGGTGTCCTGCGTGCCGAGGCCGACGACGGCGATGTCGGATTCATGTGCTCGAGCGAACTGCTCGACGTCGGGTGCTTCCGCCCGACAGGTGGGTCAATGTGGCGCGTACATCCACAACAGGATTGGCGTGTCGGCCGGTGCCAGGTTGCGGAGGTTCACCTTGTTGCCGGCACCCACGTCGTCGACCACCACGTTCGGGAGCTGGTTGGCCACGGTGTCGGCGGCCGGATCGAGTTCGATCTCGTCGGGCGGCGGCGGCAAGGTGCTCCCGGTCGGGCCCGCCGACTCGCTGCCCCCGCAGGCTGCCAGGACCATCGCAGCGGCGAACGCGAGTGCGCCGACGCGTGTCCTGTTCGAACGACGTGTTGCCATCGACACAGTGTGACCGCCCTGCCGGCCGGATCAGATGCGGTTCACCGAACGTTTCGCGATGGCGTTCCGCTGGACCCGGTTCCGGCGCGCTCGGTGCTGTGGCAGTTCACGAGGCTGCCGGGTTCAGCAGTTCGCGGCGCAGGGCGAGCAGGTGCGGTGCGGGTTCGCCGTCGGACCAGGCGTCCGCCACCAGCACTCGCTCATACGACTCCCACTCCTGACGGAGGCCGGCGAGGTCACCCAGACGAGCATGCGCCTGCATCCGGAGCGAGATCAGTTCTTCGTGGCCAGACAGCACTCGCAGCCCGTGGCCGGTGGCCCAGAACACGCCCTCGGTGTCGCCGAGCGACAACGCGTGTGCCGCGAACTCGGCGGTTGCGGTGATCGCGAGCATCACCAGATTGGAGGTGAGACCCTCGGCGTCGGGCCAGAGGTACCCGCTTCCCGTGAACGGCATCCCGCGGACCGACTCCACCGCTGGTCGCAGTATTTCGATGGCCTGGCTCGGTGGTTGCACCCGGGCGTGCGCCAGGCGTTCCTCGACGAGGTCGGCATCCGTCACCACGAGGTCGTGGAGTGGCAGCTGTTCGGTGAGGGTCCGCGCCACCCACTCCTCGCCCGCTGGCGGTGTGACCAGACGAGCGAGTTTGCGTCTGGCTTCGGAGACCACGTTGGCAAAGGTGGCGTCGCGCACGTCCATCTCCCACAGCGCCGTCCTCGCGCCGCTGCGGGTGGCCCGATCGCGATGCGTTGCGAGCCAGGCGATCAGCTCGACGGTCTTCGACCGCTCGAAGCTGCCGGGAGTGCCGACGCGGTCGGTGACCTCCACGGTTCCGAGCAGCCCCACCACGATCTCGTGCGGTTGGGGCTCGAACGGCGCCACCCGCTCAGGTTCTCTGGCTTGCTCGTGTTCGGTGCCGTCGCGTCGGTGGTTGGACGCGGCGTCGACGGCGGCCGGGGAGTGGCCACCGGGAGGTGACGGGTCGTCTGCCCATCGCAGCCCGACGATCGGGTCGGCGTCGACCGGTTCGGGTTCCCTGCTGGCGTCGGCGAGGAGCTCCGCGATCTCGGTCATGTCGGCGTCGGTGACACCGATCGGCGTGAGCGCGATCTCGGCGCCGAACCCTTCGAGGAGCCAGCCGTCCGCGGAACCGACGAGCAGGGCGCCGCCCTCGCCGAACTGGCGCTGCGCATCGGCGGCCACGATGGCGAGCCCGTGGCCGGCCGTGCCGACACCGTGGCCGACGTGCGCGGCGTCGACGTCGCTGCCGACGAGATCGGCGGCGCACAGGAGTACCACAGCGGGCTCCCACGCCTCGCCGCCGGTGCGGAGCGAGCGCAGCTCGAAGGCTGTCCGCTCCTGGCTCGTCGTGGTTCCGGTGAGTGCCATCGCCAACTCGAAGGCAGCGTCGCTCGACTCGGTGACGTGGGCGTTGCGGTGTTCGAGCAGTGCACTCGACGGCACGGAGACGCCGATCAGGTGTGCCACCTCGGCGAAGACGGACGATGCCAGCGATGCTGCGATCGCCGTGACGATTTCGTCGGCGTGCCGGGTGCCTGCCACGACGGAGAGGTGCCCCGCCGCTTCGAGATCGACGATCACATCGTCGCCCTCCTCGGTCACGCCGAGCTGGACCAGTGCAACGCATGGCTGGCCGACCTTGCGGGCATCTTCGCTCAGCAGCTCCACGGGCACCTCAGCCCCGAGACGCCACGCCTGTCCCTCACCGACCCACGGCGCCGGCAAGGTTGCCGCTGCGGTGAGTCGCAGTTCGATCGCTCCGTCGGTCGATGCGAGGACCCAGCCGATCTGGCTGTCGGCGCCGATCAGGGTCCAGGCCGCAGCTCGACATGCGACGTCGACGCGCAGTGCCCGCTCGCCGGCGCCGACGCTTCGCAGGCGGCGCTCCGTCGCAGCCACGTCAGGGTGTGGTTCCGGCACCCGGTGGCGAGGCATCGCAGCGCGGAGACGTTGACGTCGTCGCACGCCGACCAGTGCGAGCAGGCCCGCAGCCAGGAGGGCCGCATGCTCCAGCCTGATCGGAGACGGCGCCTCAGGGGCGGGCGTGGCTCCGGTCAGGTCATCGGCCCCGGCATCGCGACCGTCCATCGGCACCGTGGTGCTGGTCATGGCAGGGAGTGAGCTCGCCGTGTCTTCAGCTGGTCCGGGTGGTGCTGGTGCGGCGCTCGGTGCCGAGGCGAACGTGTCCGCCGGTGCGTCGACGGCAACGTTGTCCATCCAGTCGGCGACCTCGGTGTCGGGACCCGATTGCTGGTCGGTCTCGTCCGTTGCCTCGACGGGTTCGGCCACCTCGACGGGTGAGCGGTCGACGAACGCGGGCCCGTCCGCCTCGCCGGCCACGTCGAGTTCCCAGCCAGGCAGGATCAGGTTCGGATCGTCGAAGGTGCGACCGTCGCGCATTTCGTCGCCGGCGTTCGCCTCCCAGATCTCCGGCCAGGCGGTGGGATCGCCGAGGTGCTCGTCGGCGATGTCCCACAGGGTGTCTCCCCGCTCCACGACGTAGCGGTCGATCCCGACCTCCGAGTCGACGACGACCTCCGCAGGGAGTGCAACCGCCCAGCCCACCTCGATGTAGGCGGGGTTCGTGAAGCGTTGTCCGCTCGGCATCGCGCTGCCGAGGTTGGCGTCGATGATCGAATCGGCAATCTCGATCACCCGGCCGGTGTCGGAGCCTGCGAGGTCGACGGCGATCGAATAGATCGATTCACCGGCACGTACGACATGAGTTGTCGACGACGATCGCACCGGGATGCTCGGATGCTCGGCGATGGACCCGCCGGGCGGAGCGATCTCGGCGGTGACCACACGAGTTGCATCGGTGTCGGGAGGCGGCGCCGCCGTCGACGTCGCAACGGAGCGTGCCTGCAGCGTGGAGGCGAGCGAGGCGGTTGGCGTCGCCAACGGCAGGACCGTGACCAGGCCGACAACGATGAATCGTGCCATGCCCTGGACCCAGCCGAGACCCCTGACGTCAGGCAGTGGCAGACCGCGATGACGGACGGCATGGAGGAACTCTCCGACGGTCGTGATCAGGATCACCGCCACGGCGACCCACACCACACACAGGCTCAGTCGGACGAGGGCATCGATCACCGTGGCGTCAGCGACCGGCTCCGAGATCGCCGCTCCGATGTCCGACTGCCCCCACATCCATGGTGGCTGCACGCCGGCGAGGGGGTTTCCGGAACCGAAACGTCGCGTCGACACCGCGACCAGCCCGATCGGAGTGCCCACGGCCACCAGCAGCAGCACCAGCACCGAGGATGCGAAGCGACCAAGGTCGTGGGATTTCACCAGCGTTCCTTTCCTGATGCTCGTCGGCGTTGTGGGGTGAGCGGGTGCGTTGTTCCTGGCGGTGGCAGAAGCTCGCTGCGTGCCACCTGTCGAGTGGGCGCCGAACAGGGAAGAGCGGAACGACGTCGAGGGTGCACGATTCGACGGTCGAGGGTCATGGGGCTCGCTCGGCGCGAACCGTGCCGACGCCGGTCACGGTGGTGGCTCCATCGGCGATGCTCACGCTCACCGACACCTGGTCGACGTCGACGTCGATCGAGACGACGCGGCCATCGACCTGATAGCTCCGAAAGAGCGTCTCAGCGGTCGATGCAGCGCGTTGTCGAGCAGCCGGTGGGTCGATGACCGTGTCGCCCGTCCGAAGGTCGGTGACGCTGGCGGCCTGGGCACCGGATCGGGCTGCTTGAAACGCGATCGATTGTGCTGCTGATCGATTCGACACTCCGCGGTCCACGTCACGAGCGAGCCACACGAGCCCCAGGAACGTGAACGCGAAGATCAGGGCGATGCCGGCGACGAGCCCAGCGCCCCGTTCGCCGGTGCATCTGCCGATCCTCTCGTCGAGTTCGGCTGACTCGGGCGACTCCATCAGGGCCCTCCCTGCGCGGCTCGGAGCGGGTCGATCGCGGCGAAGGCGGTTGCAGTGTTGGGCCCGTTGGCCGGTGGATTGATGAGCTCCAGCCCATCTGTCGACACCGTGCAGGACACCGTGACCGCCACCTGCCCGCCGGGGCGGAAGTCGGACACGTCGACAACCACCGTCGGCGAAGCACACGACGACGTGTCGACCAGCATCGCCCGGCCGATGTCTTCGGCAGCAGCGATCGCGGCGGCCGAGGAGCGTTCCTGCGCGGCAGCCTGCGCGGCCGACTCGGCGGCGCTCTGTGCGGTGGCTCGGCTGTCGACACCGCGTCCCAAGAACACGATCGCCACCGCCAGACCGATCGCAGCAGGAGCCAACAGCGCCAATCCGAGCGCATCGGACGATCCGGCCTCGCCGCGGAAACGGTGGCGCTGGCGGCTCACGGTGTGATCTCCTCGACCGGCACCGCCGACGTCACCGACAGGTCGGTCGAGGTCCCGCGGATGATGCCGGGCGCCGAGCCGGCGACGACGACCACCACGACACCTCCCGTGGTCTCGACCGACACCGTGACGTCGCGGAGGTCGGTGTCGGCGGCCAGAATCGATGCCGCCGATGCCTGTGCGTCGCCAGCAGCCACCCCAGATCGCGCGACGAGCGCAGCGGTATCACGAGCGATCACCCGTGCCTCGGTCCTGCTGTGGCTCCACAGTGCAGCCTGGAACGCTGCAAACGCCAGGAAGACGAACACCGGTGTGAGCAAGGCCACCGCCAACGAGGTTGCCGCGCCCCGATCACCTCGGAAGCGCCTCGGGACCGCAACACCAGCGCCGTGGCTCGCAGGCACGGCTGCCGGTGACATGTCAGGGAGCGGATGGCGACTGCACCGGAGTGCTCGCCGTCTCGCGGATCTGCGACCAGATGATGGCGGCGACCACAGCGACGCTGACCGCAGCCGCTGCGTACCACAGCACCTGTTCGATCGACACGGCTCCACGGTCGCGGGTGACTGGCTCGCCCCGCTCGACGTCGCTTGTCGACGCCGTCGTGCCAAGCGTGCGGCACACAACGGCGATGACACTGTTGATCATCAGTAGCGGATCGCTCATGGTTTCTGGTTCCTTCCGTTTGGGGTGTCGAGGTGGGCGTTTCCGATCAGCCGAGATTCAGCGCCGGATAGATGATGAGGGCCATGAACAGCAGTGCCATCGCCACCAGCGGCGGCGTGACCTTGTCGTTGCGGACGCGAGCATCGGCCTCCTGTTCGGCGGCGAGGGTCGACCGCAGGGTGGCGCACTTGGCTGCGAGCGAACGGGCGACCGGAGCACCTTCCGATGCCGACAGCGTGGCGGTGGCGGCGACTTGGTCCAGTTCGACGATGCCGTAGTCATCGGCGACGCGTTGCAGCGCGCGCACCAGGCTCTGCCCGGTGGTGCCGGCTTCACGCATGCGTCGGCGAAGTTCGCGGAACAGCAAGCCATCGCCGGCCCGGGCCGCCTGGTCGAGCGCACCCTCGTAGCCGCTGTTGCCGGCCAGCAGCATCGTGACCATGTCGAGGTAGGCGCCGAGTTGATGGCGGAGGTCGATCGCGACCTCGGCGCTGCGCGACATCGCATCCGAGTGGACCAGCATCGGAGCCACCACAGCTGCAACGAGGGAGAGGAGCCCGGGTACCCAGAGCCCGATCGAGAGCACACCCGTCAACTGCAGGATCCCGAGGATCAGCGATGGCGCAACGAATCCAGCAAGCGACGACAGCGCGAGCACACCGAGATGTGTGGTGACGGAGCGGTCGATCAGCCGCAGCGGTTGCGCCCACGCCTGCGCCCACGTCGCTGCGCCGTTGCGCTCGACGAGTCTTCCGAGCCTGGTGGCAGCCGAAGGATTGGTACCGACGGTCGTCGTCGTCGCCGTCGACGGCCGGCGGAGGTGTGCCATCGCCCGGTCGAGCCGGGGGAGTGGTTGGCGCCACCCCGACGCTGCGAGCCACAGACCGAGACAGGCAGCGGAGCTGCAGGCGAGGAGGAGTCCGGTGGTTCTCATCGCGCCGCTCGATGCTGCGGCTCGGTCCACCCGTGGTGCTGGTGGGCGTCGGTGGACGTGGTCGCTGCAGACGTGAGGAATCGGCTCGGTCGCGGGAAGCGGGCGAGGCGTTGCACCCGCAGCAGGAGCACGGCGTAGATCGACAGCACCCCGCCGAGGAACAGTTGGCCGCCGGCGGTGTCGTACGGAGCGAGGTACTCGGCGCGGCCGAACACCAGCAGTCCCACGACGAGCGACGCCATGATCACGGTGAGCAGGGTGACCTCGCGTTGGATCGGTGCGCGTTCGGCCTCCACGAGGCGGCGCCGATCGGCCTGGCGTCGTGCCTGCTCGGCGAGCGAGCTCAGCACTGCGGCGGTGCGGGCTCCTCGCTGCACCGCAATCAGGAGGCCGGCCGCAACCAGGTCTCCCAACGGGTCGTCGATCTCGTCGGCGAAGCGGCGGAACACCGTGCTCGGGTCCTGGCGTCCGAGGCCCGCTGCAAGGCGTCGCACCTGCGGCTTGATCGCCTCGGGGCAGGTGGCGACGGTGGCGTTGATCGCCCCGACCGGTTGGTCTCCAGCGATGAGGACATCGCGGAGGTTCTCGATCCACGATGCCAGCGCGTCGGTACGTTCCACCTCCCAGGCTGGACCACTGCCACGCCGTTGCCATGACGCCACGGCGAACCAACACCCGGCGCCGACCACGAGCGCCGGCACGATCCAGCCCGACACCGCCACCACCGTCAGCGCAATCGCTGCGGCCACGAGCAGCCGGGCCTTCCATCCTGGATCGGTCGTTGTCGGCGCGGTCGGCGCTGTTGCTGCTGACGGTGTGCCGGACGAGAACAGCACCATGACGGCGAGCACCCCGGCGAGGGTCGAACCGATCAGGAGCGCCAGTTGCGGACTCACCGGACTGCGCTCACTCTTGGCCTCCGTTCACGCTGAACAGCTCGGCCGGATAGCCAGCGAGTCGCAGGCGATGGAGATGGCGCTGTGACAGCGGCGCGACCTGCGCCAGTTCGTCGCCGTCATCGATCGCCCACACTTCGGTGCTCGACACACCTCCCGCTTCACCGAGGCCTCCGACCTCGATGATCGATGTCACCCGACGCACGGCGCCCTGGTCCTCGATTGCGTTGCGAACGAGGTCGATGTGGACCACGAAATCCACCGTCTGAGCGATCAACGAATTCACCGCGAACTCGGGCAGGCTCGTGTTCGACTTCGACACATAGTACGCGAGGCGTTGCAGGACGATGTCGGCGGTGTGGGCGTGGATCGTCGCCAGCGAGCCGCGTTTGCACATCGACGCCACGTCGAGCATGTCGAGCGCTTCGTCTTCGACGAGTTCCCCGACGACGACGCGGTCGGGGTTGAGGCGTCGGGTGAGTTCGACGAGTTGGCGGGTGGTGATTTCGCCTTCGCCCTCGGCGTTTGCGTGGCGGGTGAAGAGTGCGGGTGCGTCGGGGTGGCGGGGGTCGTCTTCGAGGCGGAGCTCCAGCAGGTTCTTCTCGACGGTGATGATGCGTTCGAGTGGTGAGACTTCGCCGAGGAGTTCGGTGAGGAGCGTGGTCTTGCCGGCGCCTGGTGGGCCGGAGACGAGGAGGGTGAAGCCGCAACGGACGAGGGCGCGGAGGCGTTCGATGAGGGGGTGGGGGAAGAGTCCGAGATCGGCGAGTCCGGTGAGGCCGGCGTGGCGTACGACGAATCGTCGGATGGCGAGGCGGGGGTGGGTGGAGATGCCGTGTTCGTTGGTGCCGCCGAGGACCATCACGACACGGGCGCCGTCGGTGGTTTGCAGGGTGAGCATGGGGGAGGAGGTGTCGAGTCGGCCTTCGCCGGTGCCGGTCATGCGGAGTGCCATGCGTTTCTGGAACGAGGTGAGTTCGTTGGCCGATGCCCAGAGTTGGCCGACGTCGATCTTCTTGCCGTTGGTGTAGGTGACCCAGGTGGAGGTGTGGCTGTTGACGTCGATTTCTTCGACGTTGGGGTCGTTGAGGTAGGGCTCGAGGGGTCCGGCGCCGGTGAGTTCTGCGACGACGCGTCCGCGGAGATGTTGTTCGTCGTGTGGGGTGAGTGGGCGGGCGCCGGCTTGGAGGCGTTGTTCGTTGAGGTGGGTGAGTTCGGTGTTGATCCAGGCGCCGACGAGGAGTTGTTGGCGGCGTTCGTCGGCTGCGAGGGGTGTGCCGGGGGTGGTGGTGCTTTCAGGGGTGGTGCGGATGGTGTCGTCGTGTTCGATGGCTTCGATGAGCCGGTCGGCGACGCGGTCGGTGACCGTGGCGATGTCGGCGACGTCAGCGGTCATTGCACGCAACCGTTGGTGGTCGGTGGGTGGTGCTGTGTGGTTGTCGACGGTGCGTTGTGCACGCGTGTGTCCCCTTCCCCAACCGCCCCGGCCCCCAGGGCGTGACCGAACAATAGTCGGCGCCGCGCAGGCGCTTTTTCGCTGGAGTATCGGAGCGTGTCGGGGCCCATGTGTTCCCAGTGGGCGCGCAGACCAGCGAAACGGAACCACGCTGTCGGCGGAATCGGCTGCTTGGACCGCTGATCGGTGTTGGTCGATGGCGGCGGCGGACGGCGCAGCGTCGTGGTGTGGAGGTCGAGATGTGGGAGTGTCCCGGATCTCCGAAGCATGCCGACGCAGCCCGGGAAGGGAAATCGGGCCGCGGCGAGCACGCAGGCGATCGTGGCGTTGGTTCGCTAGGTTCGCCGTATGGAACTCGCACGGCTCGAGTACCTCTGTGGCGACGGCGCCGCAGACGTGCTCGACGAGTACGACCTCGCCGACGAATCCGGACGCATGCAGTTCGTGGAGGACTTCCTCGCGCTGCCGAACGACGCCCGCGAACTCGGTGGACGCATGGCGCTGCGAACCATCGCGGTGAACCAGATTCTCGACGATGATCCACCCGAGACCTGGCAGACCGTCGAGCGGTTGCGTGACCTCGGCCTCGATCGCGAGCAGGTGCTGTCGCAGCTCTCGATGGTGATCGCCGAGCAGGTCAAGCGGTCGCTCGACGAGGCCGCCGCATTCGACCGCGACGAGTACGTGTCGCAGTTGTACGACCTGCCGTTGCCCACCTCCGCCGACATCGCGCAACGGCTCATCGACGTGGCCCGCTCCACGCCGGGCATCGCCGCCGGCGATCACGTCGACGAGGTCGTGGCCGCCATCGCGCCGGCCAACGAGGACGTGGTGTCGTCGCTCGTCGACAAGGTGCTGGAGACCATGATCGACGGGCCGTTGCACTGGCTGCCCGACGACCTCACGATGGTGGTGCCCGACCTCGTCGATGGTCGTGTGTTCACTCATCGCTTCAACGAGGTCGAAGCCGAACTCCAGGTGCTCAGTGCCGGGTTCGACCTGGGCGCGTTCTCGCGGTTCGACACGATCCGCCTGCCCGATGGCACCGTCGTCGAGCAGTTCTCGGTCGAGCACGGCCATCTCGGTTGGCGCGGCGACGACGGTTGGCTCGCCGCGTTCGAACCCGGCGACCTCCTCGCCATCTCGGCCGCGATCGACACCTTCGACGTCGCAGCGCCCGGCACGATCGAGGCCACGCTCACCATCGAGGTCCTCGACGCCGAGCCCGTCGCCGACGATGGGACGCTCGCCGCCGTGCGCGCCGCGTACGACGCCGAAGTCGCCGAGCCCGGCCTACCGGTGACCGGCGACCATCTCGCATTCTGGCTGCTGTTCCATCACCCCGAACTCGTCGGCGGTGCCCCGCTGCCCACGTTGAGCGATCTGTGCGCTGGTGCCGGCCTCGAACAGCAAGGCGGCTTCGTGGCCCACGACGCAGCAACCTGGCGTCGCGCCCTGTCGCATCGTCGCTTCCACCGCGTGATGGACATGGTGCCCGAACGCGAGTGGCGGCTCACGCTCGGTCGGGCGGTGGAGACACTCGACGACCCCGACGCCGCCGTCGACGACGTGCGTGCGGTGTTGGCCGACTGCGCGGCACCCGAAGCACTCGACGTCCTCGCCGACGTGCTGATCCCCCACGGCCTCGAACTCGCCGACGAGTTCAACCGCGACGTCGCCGAGTCGCCCGGACGTCTGTTCGACCTCGTCAACCGTGCCGTCGCCGTCGCCCGGCGCCCCCGCGAGACCGCCACCGCCGAGTACCTGGCGTGCGTGCTCTACGAGCGCTGCGGCGCCGCCGAGATCGCGGAGCAGCACCTCAAACGCGCCGTCGACGCCCAACCGCGACTGGGGACTGTCGTCGAACGGATGGGGTGGTACCGGTTCGATCGCGGCGATGCCCGCGGCGCGATGCGCTGGTGGCGTGAACTGTCCGAGGTCCCCGATGCCGCGTCGACGATCCTGCAGGTCGCCGCCCCGAAGTCCGACGGACGCAAGCTCGGCCGCAACGACCCGTGCTGGTGCGGATCGGGCCGCAAGTTCAAGCAGTGCCATCAGAACGCCAGCGATCTGCCGGCGCTCCCCGATCGGGTCGCTTGGCTGTGCCGCAAGGCGTCGGTGTGGTTGGAACACTCAGCGGGTGACGTGCGCGACATCGTCACCCAGATGTCGATGGCGCGCGCCACCGGCGACCCGGACGGTGAACTGGGTGATCTCGATCACCTGGGGGAGTTCGAACTCGGCGAGCTGTTCCGGGAGGTGTTCGACGACCCGATCGTGTTCGACACCGCCCTGCACGAGGGTCACCTGTTCTCGAGCTTTCTCCACGAGCGTGGTTCGTTGCTCCCCGACGACGAGCAACTGCTCGCGGCGTCTTGGCTGACCGTCGAGCGCAGCGTGCACGAGGTCGTCGCCGTGGACGTGGGTGTGGGCTTGACGATGCGCGACCTGGCCAGCGGCGAGGTCGCCGAGGTGCGCGAGCGCACCCTCAGTCGGGATGCCTCCGTCGGCGAGCGCTACTGCGCCCGGGTGGTGCCCGACGGCCAGTCGAATCAGATGATCGGGTCGGTCTTCCCGGTGCGCACCGGCCACGAACGGGCCGTGCTCGACCTCTGCGCCGAGCGAGACGGCGCCGAGCTGTGCGCCTGGGTCGCAGTGCTGCACCGTCCGGCACACATCACCCACACCCCCGGACTGATCGATGAACTGTTCGACCGGGACGCCATCGAGGCCGTCGCTCGCCGATCCCGCCCTTGACGACGACGAGGCGATCACGCTGCTGCACCGCGAGATGCAGCGCCAGACCCAGACGCGCTGGCTCGACGAGCACGTCCCCGCCCTCGGCGGGCTGACCCCGCGCGACGCCGCTGTCGACCCCACCCACCGCGAACAGCTCGAACGGCTGCTCGACGAGTTCGACGCCAGCGACCGGCGAATGTCCCAGCTCGCCGAATCGTCTGATGCTGATTCCGATGCCGTGTCGGGTCTGATCAGCTTCGACGTCGCGGCACTTCGTCGCGAGCTCGGGCTCGACTGACGACGACCCGAGCGAGTCGTCGGCCAACGCGACGCTCGCCACGATGCTGCATCAGCCACGCAGGTTGACGAGAACCGGACCGAGTCTTGGTCGGTTGATGGTCACCTTGGTGTGCGTTGCAGAAGCACGCCGTCGACGATGCCGGCGGCGGCAGCGGCCGTCGTCATGAGGGGGAGGCGTCGGAGGCGTTTGGCCGACACGCCGCTGCGGCCGGCGATCGTGACCGCAGCCAACGGGTCGTCGGCGATCACAACCGTGCACTCGATCGCATCGGGAACCGAACGTGCGACGAATTCGCCGACCTCGTCGGTGTCGAACGGGCTGGTGCCGATCACCGCCAGCACGAGCGCCGCCGGGAATTGCGCGAATTCCTCGACGGTTTCGATCAAACGCTCGATCCGAACCGACGCCGCCGCTGCGGAAGCTGCTGCTTGGCGGTGAGTGATGACCACTGCGTCGGCTGACCGTGCCACCGGCGACACCGGGCGACCCGCGAAGTGTTCGCCGGCGTCCGCGATCACCGTCCACGAACTTGCCCCGATCGCCGGCAACACGGCGAGCGACGCCTCCTCCACCGCCCGGTTGGCCGCCCGGGCGCGCACAGCATTGGAGATGAAGCGCACCCCTGATGCACTTCGGTGCGTCATGGCGTCCACCGTGTCCATCACGTCGCGCTGTCCTGTGGATGATCCGACCGTGGCGACGATGGTGGCGAGCGTGGGCTGCGTCGGCGTGTCGAGCCAGCCCGACAGTGATCCCCCGGCCCGATCCGCTTCGAGCACGACTGCGCCATCAACCGGCCAGCCGACGGACAGCGCCACGGCAGTCGTGGTGGTCGCATCGCCGACCACGGCGATGATCGTCACGGCTCGCCGTCGCCGGTCGGGTCGTCTGTTGTCGGCTCGTCGCTGGGCTGGACGAGCACCACTCGCACGTTGTCCGCCGCAGCCACTCGGGCGGCATCGTCGGCGGCGACTTCCACTGAGAGCGAGAGCTGGCCCAGCGCCGACGAGGTCTCGCTGGGCAGGCCCACGACGCGGCCGTCGATCGACGACGGCGACGCGGCCTCGCCGCTCGGGACGGCAGCGCGATCGGCGGGGATCACGAGCATCACCGGGGCCCGCTCGCGCAGCCCGATCGGGAGCGAGCCGTCGGTGACCTGAATCGCGACCACCGAATTGCCGGCACCGATGAGCGGCTCGGACTGCAGTGCCTCGCCGGTGACGAGCGCTCCCGACACGAGCCGCACCTTGGCGTACGAACCGATCAGCGAGTCGAGGCGGTCCCCGCTCACGACATTGACGGTCGAGTCGGCGTCGACGTCAACGGTTCGCAGCATGTCGCCGGTGATCTGCGACCCGGCGGGAACATCGCGCACCACTTGCACGACCGGTTCCGCGTCGTCGAGTCCGCTGTAGACCAGCACGTTGCCGCCGATCGCGATTGCGGCGAGCGCTACACCCGCCGCAATGCGGTTCCGGCGGCGAGCCGTGGGTTGAAACCCACGCCGGGTCGATGCGGTCGTCGGCTCGCTCATCAGCGTGCACCCGCCTCGAACAATTGCGACACGATCGGCTCAGCGCCGAGCAACGAGACCAGCGTCCCGACGATCAGGAACGGTCCGAATGCGATCGTCCGGCGCTGGGTCGCGACACCGAACGTCGCCCCGAGCAGGCCTGCAAGCGTCAGCGCCACCAGCGTGAGGCGCCAATCGACCGTGCCGAGTGCAGCACCCGACACGATCGACAGCTTGACGTCACCGAAGCCCATGGCTGCAGGAGACACGAGGTGCAGCAGAGCGATCGGAGCGCACATCACGACGGCGCCGATGGCCACCGCACCGACGTCGATCGAACCGCCGAGCGCCACGGTCACCGGGATGGTGACCACGAGTCCGACGAGTGCGGCCGCCAGCCAGATGTCCGGCAGTCGGTGCTCGTGGGCGTCGACGATGCCGGCGGGCACGAGCAGCGCAAGTGCAACTGCGGCAGCGAAGGGCACCACGCCGGCAAGCGTCGCGACCGCCAGGGCCACGAAGATGCCGGCGCTGATCGCGTGGGTTCCGTCGACGGTGCGACGTCCAGGCTCGTCGACGCGGTCGGCCGATGACGATGTCGCTGACCGATCGGGCATCAGTCGAACCCCCAACTGTGTCTCCTCCTCGCAAGCGTCGCTTCCCCAAGCGCGTGGCACGACAGTAGTCGGCGCGCAATGCGTCGCCGACCGGTGGATCGTCGAGGTGTGCTCATGCCACCACTCAGTGGGCGCTGCGGCCTCGACATGGGAATGGCCGGATCGCGCGCCGCCACCCGTCACCCGTTCTCGTGAACTCGTGTCGGAACTATTCCGACACGAGTTCACGAGAACCGGAGAGCTGAGCGGTCAGCCGGGGGAGAGCGAGCGCACGGTCCACTCGAGCAGCCAGCTGAGGAAGTCGTACAGGTGATGCTCGGGGGAGTCCGCTGCTTCGGCGTCGTCGGCCGATTCGTCGTCGGTGATGCCGAGCATCGTGCCCAGCACCAGTCGTACCGCATTGATCGACTGCATGAACGCAATGGTCTGACCCTCGTCGAGCAGTTCGCGGGGATCTGCCCGCAGCACTGCCGTCACCGACTCGATCGCCGAGAGGCGGCTCGCCACCAGCTCCTCGCGCATCAGTCGCTGATACTCCGCTTCCTTCTCCTCGTCGTCGAGATAGGCAGCTGGGAAGAGGCGACGAATCAGATCGTTGTCGTCCGGACCGGTCATCAGCGCTTCGAGCTCAGCCATCAGTCGCACGAGCAGATTGCGTTCGTCGGCGTCGAGGCCGATGCGCCATCCGCCAGCGACCTTCTGAACAGGCGGGACGAACTTACGACGTAGGGCCATCGTGTTCCATCGTGGCCCACAGGCTGTGCTCGTGGAGACGGAACACGTGCATCTCGGCTTCCTCGCGCCCGCACGATGCAACGACGGCTCGGCCCTTCTCGTGCACGTCGAGCATCAGTTCGGTGGCCTTCTCGAGCGAGAACCCGAACAGCTTCTGGAACACATACGTGACGTAGCTCATCAGGTTCACCGGGTCGTTCCAGACCAACACCACCCACGGACGGTCGACGGACACCGCATCGTCGAGGTCCGGCTCCATCACCTCGGTTGGTTCCAACGTGGTCGGCACGCCCACCAGTCTGCCGTGGTTCCCGGAGACCCGGGCTCGCGGACTTGGTTCCCGAGACCCGGGCTCGCGGAACCTTGGTGGTTCCCGGAGACCCGGGCTCGGGGAACCTTGCGCCGGCGTTGGCCCTCGGACGATGGCCGCCGGTACGATGCGTTGGTCATGTCAGTCGGCAGTCGCCCCCTCGTTCCCTCCCGGCTGGCCCCAGGTGGAGTCGCCCACGGCAGTCGCCGTACGCCGACCACTGTGGTCGGCGCCTACATCGCACTCACCAAACCGCGCATCATCGAACTGCTGTTGATCACCACGGTGCCCACCATGGTGCTCGCCGAAGGCGGCTGGCCGCCGTGGTCGCTGGTGGCGATCACGCTGCTCGGTGGCACGCTCGCCGCCGGCAGCGCCAACGCCATCAACATGTATGTCGATCGCGACATCGACGCCCTGATGGCGCGCACCCAGGATCGCCCGCTGGTCACCGGCGTGATCGAGCCCCGCAACGCACTGATCTTCGCGCTCACCCTGCAGGTACTGGCCTTCGCTGTGCTGTGGGCGGGCGCCAACCTGCTGTCAGCGGTACTGGCGTTCAGCGCAGCCGCGTTCTACGTCGGGGTCTACACCCTGTGGCTCAAGCGCACCAGCCGCCAGAACATCGTGATCGGCGGTGCCGCCGGTGCAGTTCCCGTCCTCGTTGGATGGGCCGCCGTGCAGGATTCGCTGGGTTGGGCGCCCGTGGTGCTGTTCATCGCCATGTTCCTGTGGACTCCACCGCACTTCTGGGCGTTGGCGGTCAAGTACTCGGACGACTACAGCGCCGCCGACGTGCCGATGTTGCCCAGCGTGGCACCGATCGAGAGCGTCGTCCGCCAGATGATCTGGTACACGGTCGCACTGGTCATCACCACCCTGGTGCTGATCCCCGTTGCCGGCCTCGGCTGGATCTACGGCATCAGCGCCGTCGTCCTCGGCGGGCTCTTCCTCGGCGGCACCGTCGCCCTGCAACGCAACCCGACGTCCACCAACAGCATGCGCCTGTTCGGATTCTCGATCACCTACGTCACCGCACTGTTCGGGGCGATGACCCTCGACGTCCTCGTCCGCAACGGCTGGTGAGTGAGCCCTTCTCCGAAAGAGTGCACACGCAGGAGAGTTCGCGAGGATTTCGGGAGCACGCACCTGTTCCCAGTAGTCTCGGCCCGTCCGTGCCATGCCACGTTTCAGAAGTCGCCCGCTGAACCCAGGGGCTACAGACAAGTGAGCTTCCACCCCGTATGACCACCATCGAATCCAGCCCCGAAGTCGAAGCCCCAGCGGTCGCCCCGAGCGACGATGCGGGCGCCGGCACACCGTCGTACCCGGCGATCGTCGCGGCATTCATCTCCACCGACCACAAGGTCACCGGCCGGCTGTATCTCGCCGGTGGCGCCCTCGGTCTCGTCACCTCGGTGGTGATCAGCGTGCTGCTGAGCGTCGAACGCCTCGATGGTGCCGACACCGTGCTCGGCTCCGAGATCCTTCCGCAGCTCATCGACGCCCAGCGCGTGTCGCTCGTGTTCGCCACGCTGCTACCGCTCATGATGGGCGCCTGTGTGGCCATCGTGCCGATCCAGCTCGGCGCCCGAGCGATCGCGTTCCCCCGCCTGGCGGCCGCGGGCTTCTGGATGTGGCTCGGCGGAGCGATCCTCACCACGATCGCACTGCTCGAGAACGGTGGCACCCTCGGCGAGAACGCCGATGCAGTGGCGCTGTTCATCGCCGGCATGGGCCTGATGGCGGTGGGCCTCACCGCCACGGCCGGATCGGTCGCCACCAGCATCCTCACCACCCGGGCACCGGGCATGACCATGCGTCGTGTCCCACCGTTCTCGTGGTCGGCGCTGGTGTTCACCCTCGGCGTGGTGCTCGTGATGCCGGTGCTGCTCGGCACGCTGGCCTACCTGTTCCTCGACCATCGCAACAGCCGCACTGGCTTCGGCGGCAACGAGGGCATCTTCGTCTGGGCCGGTTGGATCTTCACCCAGCCCGTCACGTTCCTGTTCGCCATTCCTGCCGTCGGCGCCTTTGCCGAGTTCGCCCCCGTGGTGTTCGGCAAGCGCACTCCGGCTCGCGGCGTGCTGTTCGGTGGGCTCGCCCTCATCGGCGTTGCGGCACTCGGCGGCGTCACCCAGCAGAACGTGCAGAACCTGCCGTGGTCCGGGAGCGGCCTCGACGTCGACGATCTCGAAACCAAGGTCCGCGACCTGGTTCCGTTCCTGCTCTTCAACGCACTGCCGATCCTCGGCATCCTGATGGTGCTGCTGGTGGTGCTCCAGACCGCCCGGCCGGCGCCCGGGTCCAAGATCAACTTCAGCCCGGCGATCGTCTTCGCCTTCTTCGGCTTCGGGATGATCCTCGTCGGCATGCTCGGCAACCTGCTCCACGCCGCCGACGACCTCGCCCTCCAGGGCACCGTGTTCGAAGAAGCGACGCTCGTCTACATCGTCTACGGCGCAGCCCTTGCAGCGATGGGGGCCGGCGTCCACTGGGCGCCGAAGCTGTGGGGTGGCCTCATCGGCACGGCGAAGGCCGTACCGCTCGCCCTGCTCGGCGTCACCGGCACCGTGCTGGCGGCCTTCCCGATGTACATCGCCGGTTTCCTCGACCAGCCCGCAGGTGTGTTCTACGACGACGACCTCGCACTCTGGAACCTGATCTCGCTGGTCGGCCACGGCCTGATGGCGGTCACGGTGCTCGGCTTCATCGGGCTGATGCTGATGTCGATGCGCTCGAACGACGCCGTCGGCGACGACCCGTGGGATGGTCAGACGCTCGAATGGACCACCACCTCGCCACCTGACCGCGACAACTTCGTCGATGTTCCGGTGGTGCATTCCGCCGAGCCGCTCCTCGACTTGAAGGCCAGCGGTTCCTCGGCAACTTCCAACGATCGGAGCGACGCCTGATGCACGCACTCCCCGCCGCCCCGCCACCGGCGCCGCAACGCCAGATGCTCGTCGGCACGTCGCTGGCGGTCGTGGCCATGTTCATGCTCACCGGCAGCATGCTCGCCGTCTGGGCGTTGCAGCGCCGTGAGGCCATCGACACGCTCGGCACCTGGCTGCCCGACAGCGTCACTGTGCCCGAGGTGCCCACCAACGTGATGCTGATTGCTTTCATCGGCATCTGCGTCTTCGGCCAGTGGGCCGTGTGGAGCGCCAAGCGCAACGACCGTGCCCACACCGTGCTCGCGCTCGGCTGTACTGCGCTCGTCGCACTCCTGGTCATCAACGCTCAAGCGTTCGTGTACGTCCGGATGGGCCTCGGCGCCGCCGACGGCACCTACGCCGTGATGTTCTACGCCATCACCGGCATGTTCATGCTGTTGATGATCATCGGCGTCGTGTTCACCACGGTCGCTGCGTTCCGCTACGTCGGCGGTCGTTCCGGCGACCAGGAAATCCTCGTCTCCCACGCCATCTACTGGTATGCCATGTCGGCGATCTTCGCCGGTATCTGGTTCCTCGTCTACGTCACCAAGTGAGCGACTGAATGTTCACCACCGGTTCCAAATTCCTCATCGGCGCAGCAGTGCTCGCCACGATCTCGGCGATCGCCTACGGCGTGACCCAGGAGGGCGTGATGGGCACGATCGGCCTGATCACGGCCGCGATCGCCCTGTCCTTCCTCGCTGGCGTCAACATCGCCACGCGCGACGCCAACATCTGGGCCGACGAGATCTCCTCGGTCGAGTCGGCCCCCGCTGCAGCCCGCACGCCGGCGGACAGCATCTGGCCGATGGCGTTCGCTCTCGGCGCCGTGGTGCTCACCGTCGGGCTCGTCACCTACCAGGCCGTGTTCATGATCGGCGTCATCCTGCTGCTCGCCGCCGGCGCCGAATGGACCGCTGAAGCATGGGCCGAGCGTGCGTCGGCCGACAGCGCCCACAACGCCGAGGTGCGCAGCCGGATCGCCAACCCGCTCGAGTTCCCGCTCGCGGCAGCGATCGGAGCAGGCATTGTCGTGTACGCACTCAGCCGCATCATGCTGTGGTTGTCGAAGACCAACACCGTGGTGTTCTTCAGCGTGATGGGCGTGATCATCATCACCATTGCGTTCCTGCTCGCCAATCGCCCGGGCTTCAAGTCGCGAAGTGTGGTCGGCGGTGTCGCCGTCGTCGTGGTTGCACTCGTCGCCGGTGGTGCTGCTGCAGGCCTCGACGGCGAACGCGACATCAAGGTGCACGAGACCACCGAGGGCCTCACCGAAGAGGGCTCCGACATCTGCCTGAGTACCGAGGAGTTCGAAGCCGACGAGAAGGCGTCCCAGAGCGTCGCCGCCACCGCAGCGGTTGCCGCCACGATCACGCTCACCGAGGATGGCCAACTCGAACTCGAAGTCAACGGTCCGGTCGAGGACCCGTCGATTCTCACGCTGCCACGCTCCAACCCGAACAACGTGGTCTTCGTCAACGAGTCCGACGAAGAGCGCCGGCTGTCGCTCGATCTCTTCACCCGTGAGTCGCAGGAGTTCGAAGGCGACGAGGACGTCCCCTACGTCGTCTGCACCACGCTGGTGGACCCCGGCGGCGAGCAGAACAAGACCATCACCATCGGTGCGCCAAGCATCACTGCCCCCGACGGCTACTTCTTTTTCGTGCCCGGTGTCGAATCGGCCCGGCTTGATGTGGTTGTGCCGTGAGTAACCCTCGAACGAAAAGGCATCAGTTGGAAACCGCGAGTACCTTCAAGGCAATGAGTCGCCGAACACGCATCGCACTGGTCGCCGGTCTCGGCGTCCTGGTCGCTGGTTGCGCCCAAGACGCACCGCAGGACACCTGGGATCCCGCTGGGCCGAACGCCCAGATGATCAACGATCTCGACTGGATCGTCTTCCCGATTGCGGGAGTGGTCGGGCTCATCGTCCTGACCTTCGTGGCGATCATCGTGGTGAAGTTCCGCGACAAGGGGCAGCCGATCCCCGAACAGACCCACGGCAAGCCGGCGCTCGAGATCGCATTGACGATCCTGCCGGCGCTGATCCTCATCGGTATCGCCATCCCCACGGTCGGCACGATCATGGCGCTCAACGAAACCGATGACACCGAGTGCATCGTCAACGTCACCGGCCAGCAGTGGTGGTGGGAGGTCGACTACGCCCAGCAGGACGGCTGCGGCGGTATCTCCGAGCCGATCGTCACGTCCGGCCAGATGGTCATTCCGATCAACACGCCGGTCCTCGTGCGTGGCACCAGCCGAGATGTGATCCACTCGTGGTGGATCCCGCGCCTCAACGGCAAGCGAGACATGGTCCCGGGTCGTGTCCACACCCTTCGGCTCGAAGCGGACGAGCCGGGCATCTACGCCGGTCAGTGCACCGAGTTCTGCGGTCTGTCCCACGCCAACATGCGCATGGAAGTCATCGCGATGACCAACGAGGACTTCGAAGCCTGGAAGGCGCAGCAACTCGCCGAGTACCAGGCTCCTGAGCCGGGCACGCTTGCTGCCACTGGCGAGTCGACCTTCGTAGCCCAGTGCTCGCGGTGCCACCAGGTCAACGGGCTCGAAGATTCCGATGGCGACCCGATCATCGCCCGCCCCGACCTCAACGTGTACTCGGGTGCAGCGCCGAACCTGTCGTACCTGATGACTCGCAACACGTTTGCAGGTGCCACCTGGCCGTTGCTCAACGACGAGTGCCGGGCGAACGTCTACGACGCTCCGTCCGACGAAGTGGGCCAGCTCTACCTCGAAGGCGTCAGCGCCGAGTGTCTCAACTCGGTGCAGCTGCGCGAATGGTTGCGCAACTCGCCGGCGATGAAGCCGATGTACACCGATCCGGAGAAGCTGGCTGAGACCAACGAGCTTCCTCGTGGCATGCCGAACCTGGCCCTCAGCGAGGACCAGATCGACGAACTGATCGCCTACCTGCTCGAACGCAAGTGATGGGAGCCCGATAAATCATGGCCATCATCGAACGACCATCCGACACCTCCACACTCGCTCCGGCGGGTGGTGGCGGCGTTGCAACGGCGTCGACCTCCTACGGCTATTTCCGACGTCCGGTCGAAACCACCGGTTGGAGGTCGTGGGCGTTCACCGTCGACCACAAGAAGATCGGCATCATGTACGGCGTCGTCGCCATGATCTTCTTCTTCATCGGCGGCTTCGAAGCCCTGCTGATCCGTGCGCAGCTCGCCCAGCCCGACGGCACGATCCTGTCGGCTGACAAGTACAACCAGATGTTCACGATGCACGCCACCACGATGGTGTTCCTGTTCGTGATGCCAATGGCCGCTGCGTTCGCCAACTACATGATGCCGCTCCAGATCGGCGCACGAGACGTGGCGTTCCCCCGTCTGAACGCACTCAGCCTGTGGACGTTCGTGCTCGGTGGCATCTTCCTCAACACCTCGTGGTTCCTCGGCGGCGCAGCCGACGGCGGCTGGTTCATGTACGCACCGAACTCCTCGGTGCCGTTCTCACCGACCAACGGCGTCGACTTCTGGGTGCTCGGTCTGCTGATGACCGGTGTTGCCTCCCAGGTCGGCGCGGTGAACCTGATCGTCACGGCGCTCAACATGCGTGCCCCTGGCATGACGTTGATGCGGATGCCGATCTTCACCTGGATGGCACTCGTCGTGCAGTTCCTGCTGCTGTTCGCCATCCCGATCATCACCGTGGCGCTGTTCCTGCTGCTGTTCCAACGAAATTTCGACGCCACGTTCTTCAACGTGGCCGAAGGTGCCGACCCGCTGCTGTGGCAGCACCTGTTCTGGCTCTTTGGGCACCCCGAGGTGTACATCCTCGTCTTGCCCGCCTTCGGCATCATCTCCGAGGTGCTGCCGACGTTCTCCCGCAAGCCGCTGTTCGGCTACCCGTTCGTGGTCTTCTCCGGTGCGGCGATCGGTCTCGTCGGCTTCGGTGTGTGGGCGCACCACATGTTCGCCGCCGGCCTCGGTCCCATCTCGGTTGCGGTGTTCTCCGTGGCCACCATGGCCATTGCGGTGCCGACCGGTGTCAAGATCATCAACTGGACGCTCACGATGTGGGGCGGCAAGTTGTGGTTCTCCACGGCCATGCTGTTCGCCATCGGCCTGATCGTCCAGTTCACGCTCGGCGGACTCTCCGGCGTCACGCATGCCGTGGCACCGTCGGACACCCAGCAGACCGACACCTACTACATCGTGGCGCACTTCCACTACGTGATCTTCGGTGGCGCGGTGCTCGGATTGTTCTCGGGCATCTACTTCTGGTGGCCGAAGGTGTTCGGCAAGATGCTCAACGAGGCCTGGGGTCGCTGGAACTTCTGGCTCATGATCATCGGGATGAACCTCACCTTCGGACCGATGCACATCATCGGCCTGCAGGGCCAGCCCCGCCGTATGTACGTGTGGACGGAGGCTCGCGCCGGTGAAGGGTTCTTCAACCTCGGGTTCTGGAACCTGGTGTCCACCGTCGGCTCCCTGATCCTGGGTATCGGCGCCGTGCTGTTCCTCGTGAACGTGTGGGTCAGCCGCAAGAACCCGCCAGCTCCGGCCGACCCGTGGGACGCCCGCAGCCTGGAGTGGATCACCGAGAACCCGCCGAAGGAGCACAACTTCGACCGGATCCCCACGATTCACTCGCTCGACGAGTTCTTCCACCGCAAGTACGAAGACGTCGGCGAAGACGGCCAGCACGACTTCAAGCAGGTGCGAACGGGCGAGCAGGTCATCGCCGAAGAGGAGAAGCACGCCGATGCGCACATCCATCTGCCGTCGCCGTCGTACTGGCCGCTGATCTTGTCGGTTGGCATGATGGTGATCTGCTACGGCGTGATCTACAGCACGCTGCTGCTGGCAGCCGGCGCCGCGATCTGTGTGCTGGCGATCTTCGGGTGGGCGCTGGAGCCGCCGACGGCCGATGACAGTGAATTCGACCCGCCGGCTCCCGGCGGCGACCAGCCGAGCAAGGAACTCGCCAATGTCTGACACGACGATCGATCCGCCGCAGACGGGCGAGGCGGTGCCCGCTGGCTATGACGACGGCCAGGACCACATCGGGCTGGCCCATCACACCACCACCGGCTTGTCGAACACCAAGCTCGCCATGTGGCTGTTCCTGGGTTCGGAGTGTCTGCTCTTCGGTGGGCTGATCTCGACCTACATGCTGTACCGCAACCGTCA
Source organism: Ilumatobacteraceae bacterium (assembly GCA_963793335.1). Taxonomy (GTDB): domain Bacteria; phylum Actinomycetota; class Acidimicrobiia; order Acidimicrobiales; family Ilumatobacteraceae; genus Sva-07. The sequence continues at coordinate 152,334 of CAWBZS010000010.1, forward strand.
GGGTGACGCACTCGGCCCCGATCAACTGTGGGACATCCCGTTCACGTCGGCGACCAGCTTCATCTTGCTGATGTCGTCGCTCACCATGGTGCTGTCCGTCTCGGCGGCCAAGCGCAAAGACGATCGTGGCACCCGCCTCTGGCTCACCGTCACGGCGCTGCTCGGTGGGTTGTTCCTCGCCGGCCAGGTGTACGAATTCACGGTGTTCTACCGGGAGGGCCTCGGGTTCACCACGAGCTTGTTCTCGTCGAGCTTCTACACGCTCACCGGTTTCCACGGCGTGCACGTGGCGGTTGGCATCATCATGTTGATGTCACTCGTCGGGATGCTGCTCAAGGGCAGAGTCACCGGCGACAAGGCAGAGACGGTCGAGATGATCGGCCTCTACTGGCACTTCGTCGACGTCGTCTGGATCGTCATCTTCACCCTCGTCTACCTGATTCCGGCCTGATATGAGCATCGAAACCGACACCACCGACACCGAGATCCCGAGCCAACTCGAGCACGACGATCTCTACGACCACGAGATCTCCGACAAGACCTACATCGTCATCGCGCTGTTCCTCGCCGTACTCACCGCGGCCGAGGTGGCGGTCACCGAGATCGCCGGCATGCCCGAGGCGCTGCTCATTCCGTCGCTGCTCATCATGATGGCGATCAAGTTCTTCGTGGTCGTCAGCTACTTCATGCATCTCAAGCACGACGCTGCCATCTTCAAGTTCGGCTTCTACATCGGCCTGGCCGGCGCCATCGTGCTCTATGCGGTGATGATGTCCACGTTCCACTTCTTCATCGACTGAAACGCGCCTCGAGGGGGCGCCCCCCATGCTCGCCCAAGTGCTCGATCCCTGGAGATTCCAGCTCCACCCCGAAGTCTGGGTGCTCGTCGCATTCCTGACCGGCTCCTACATCTACATGGTGCGTGTCATCGGTCCGAAAGCCGTACCTGCCGGCACCCCTGCGGTCACGCGGTTCAACATCGGCTGCTTCGTGGGCGCCATGGTGATGCTGTGGGTTGCCAGTGACTGGCCGGTGCACGACATCGGTGAGGAGTACCTGTACTCGATGCACATGTTGCAGCACATGATGCTGAGCTACTTCCTGCCGCCACTCGTGCTGATGGCGACGCCGCAATGGCTGCTGCGGGTGCTCATCGGAGACGGCAAGTTCTACCGAGCGGTCGCCTTCATGTGCAAGCCCGTGATCGCGGCGGTGGTGTTCAACGCGGTGATCATCATCACTCACATTCCCCAGGTGGTCACGGCGTCGGTCGACAACGGTCCGCTGCACTACTCGTTGCACTTCGCGGTGGTGATCTCCTCGCTGCTGATGTGGATGCCGGTCGTCGGTCCACTGCCCGAACTGCAGATGAAGCCGTTGGGCAAGTGCGTCTATCTCTTCTTGCAGTCGCTGGTCCCGACGATCCCGGCCGCATGGCTGACCTTCGCCGAGGGTGCGGTCTACGAGACGTACGATCAGCCGATCAGGGTCTGGGGACTCTCCGTGCAGCACGATCAACAGCTCGCCGGTGCGATCATGAAGACCGGCGGCGGCATCTTCTTGTGGACGATCATCATCTTCTTGTTCTTCAAGCGTTTTGCCGGTGGGTTCAACGCGGCGAACAAGGACAGCTACAAGCGCCGGCATCCATTGATGCCCGAGGCCGAACTCACCGGCGATCCAGTCACCGACGAGGGTGCTCCGCTGACCACGGCCGACATGGAGCGGGAGTTCGCCCAGATCCCCGCCCGCACCGACGACCGCTGACGCCCCCCGAGCCCGGGTCTCGGGGAACCACCAAGGTTCCGCCAGCCCGGGTCTCCGGGAACCTTGGCGGGGGAACTCACTCGGGCGCTGTGCCTGTCGGCCAGTAGATTCATCGGCGTGATCGATCAGCGGCTCCTACGCACCGACCTCGACGGCGTCACCGCCTCCCTCGCCCGTCGGGGCGATCCGTCGATCCTCGTCGATGTCGCACGCGCCGCCGGACTGGACACGCTTCTGCTCGAACTGACCTCGCAACGCGATGCCATCCGTGCGCAGATCAACTCCCTGTCCAAGGACGTCGGCCGCCTCCGCCGCGACGGTGACGTCGACGGTGCAGCGCGCCTGCAGGCCGAGAGCCGAGCCCTTGGGGAGCAGGAACAAGCACTCGCCGATGAGCACGCCGCGATGTCGGTGGAACTGAATGAACTGTTGCTCGGCATCCCCAACCTCCCGCATCCCGACGCGCCCGACGGCGCAGATGACCGTGACAACCCGGTGATCGTGGGCCCGATCGGCCTCGAACCCGAGATTGCGGAGTATCGGCGTGTGCCGCACTGGGACACTGCCGAAGCGCTGGGCATCCTCGACAACGAGCGCGCCGTGAAGATCTCAGGATCGATGTTCACGATGCAGCGCGGCGCTGGGGCCACGCTCGCCCGTGCCCTCTGCCAGTACGGCCTCGACCTCAACGCGGACGTCCACGAAGAGGTGCGTGCGCCATCGCTGGTCAGCACCGCGACGCTCACCGCCACGGGACAGCTGCCCAAGTTCGCAGACGACGCCTACGCGATCGAACGTGACGGGCTGTGGTGCATCCCGACTGCCGAGGTGCCGCTCACCTCGATCTATGCGGGCGAGGTGATCGACGACACCGATCTGCCGATCCGGGTGATGGCTCACAGCGCCTCGTATCGGCGTGAGGCGGGCTCGGCCGGACGCGACACCCGCGGGATGCTGCGTGCCCACGAATTCGACAAGGTCGAGATCCTCGCCTTCGCGACGCCCGAGCAAGCTCCTGACCTGCTTGTCGACATGGTTGCTCGGGCCGAGCGGGCGATCGCAGGTCTCGGTCTGCCGTACCGGACCATCGAGATCTGCACCGGCGACATGGGGCAGAGCCACCACCGCAGCTTCGATGTCGAGGTGTACGCGCCCGGTTGCGACACATGGCTCGAGGTGTCGTCGATCAGTTGGTTCGGCGACTACCAGGCCCGCCGGGGCGCGATCCGGTTCAAGCGGCACGACGCGGATGGCAAGCCCATGAAGGGCACCGAGTTCGTGCACACGCTGAACGGATCGGCGCTCGCTGTGCCGAGGGTGTGGGCGGCGATCATCGAGAACTACCGCAACGAGGACGGATCGGTCACCGTGCCGGAGGTGCTCCGCCCCTACATGCGCGGTATCGACCGGATCGAGGCTCCCACATCTCGCAATGTCAGCGCAGCTGCGCAAAGCTGATGTCATGACCGACTGGGCAGCTCCCGACCGACGTTCCGAACTCTGGGGCCGGCGCGTGCAGTACGAGACCGAGGGCTTGGGAGTCGACGATGTCGACCACGACCCCGTGGCGCAGTGGGGCCGATGGCACGCAGATGCGGTCGACGGTGGTGTTGCCGAACCCAATGCCATGAGCCTGGCAACGATCGGCGATGACGGTCTCCCCGACGCCCGCATCGTGCTCGTTCGCCAAGCTGACGACCGGGGATTGGTGTTCTACACGAACTACCAGAGTGCCAAGAGCCGACAACTCGACGCATCGCCCCAGGCCGCCGGCACGTTCGGCTGGCTCGACCTGCATCGGCAGGTGCGCGTCCGCGGCCGCGTCGAGCGCGTCGACGCCGCCGACAGCGACGCGTACTTTGCCTCCCGACCGCGTTCGAGTCAGCTCGGCGCGTGGGCCTCACCCCAGAGCGACGAGATCGAGCACCGCGGCCTCCTCGAGGAACGGGTGATCGCGTTCGACGAGCAGTTCGCCGACCGCGTCGTTCCGCGCCCGGACTTCTGGGGTGGTTGGCGCATCGTCCCACTCGAGTGGGAGTTCTGGCAGGGGCGGCCGAGCCGGCTGCATGATCGTCTCCGCTATCAGCGCACCGCCGGCGGCTGGACCATCAGCCGTCTCGCCCCCTGATCCGGTCATCGCCACCCGAAATCGTGCGCGATCGGTGCGCTCACCGTCACGAACCCGGACTATTTGGGGTGGGGGCTGGGGTGGGGTTTGGGGTGGGGGCTGTTGCGGGTCGCATCGCAACGATCGGGAAACTGCTGGTGAGCGGGTTGAACCGCGGTCGATGACCGGCGAAGCTGTGCCAATGACGAAGGTGCTGGTGGTCGACGACGAGCCGACCGTGCGTGAGGTCGTCGTCGGCTACCTGCGTCGCGACGGTCACGACGTCGCCGAAGCCGCTGACGGCAACGTCGCGCTCCAACTCCTCGATGCCGACCCGCCCGACCTGGTGGTGCTCGACATGATGTTGCCGGGCGTCAACGGCCTCGACATCCTGCGTCGGATCCGTTCGAACGGCGACATCCCGGTGATCATGCTCACCGCCCGCGCCGAGGAGTCGGATCGGGTTGCCGGTCTCGAACTCGGTGCCGACGACTACGTCGTCAAGCCGTTCTCTCCACGCGAACTCGCGGCCCGGGTGAACGGTGTGCTGCGGCGTACGAGTGCTCGAACCGTCCCAGCCAAAGGGCCGATCGTTCATGGCGCGCTGACGATCGACCCGCTCAGTCGGCAGGTCGACCTCGCCGGCACCTCGATCGAGATGACCCCGAAGGAGTTCGACGTACTGGCGTACCTGGCGTCGTCGCCGCGCCAGGTGTTCTCTCGCGCTCAGCTGCTCGAATCGGTGTGGCAGTCGTCGCCGGACTGGCAGGACCCGGCAACGGTCACCGTGCATGTTCGTCGGATCCGCAACAAGCTCGAGGAGGACCCTGAGCATCCGCGGTGGATCACGACGGTCTGGGGAGTCGGATACCGGTTCGAGCCATGAGTTGGGAGCTGGCCGATCCGAGCCTCGAGACCGCGCCGGCCGTGAGGGAACGTCGACGGCTGCTCGATCGCCTTGGTGTTCGCTTTCTCATCGCGATGCTCGCCGTGCTCGGCGTCGCCGTGGTGATGATCGCGATCGCCGCGCAATCGATGTTCATCAGCGACCGCGACCGGGAGTTGCTCGTTTGGGCGCTCGTGCCAGCGGTGCTCGGCGCGGCGATGGTTGCGACCCTGATGGCCCGCCCGCTCGCACGCGACGCGGAACGCATCTGCGACGCAGCGATGCGCGTGGCCGATGGCGATCTCCACGCCCGCACCGGAGTGGTTCGCAGTGACGAACTCGGCGAAGCCGCTGCGATGTTCGACACGATGGTCGAGCGGCTCGGGGCGATCGAGCGCGAGCGGGCCACCATGCTGTCGTCGATCTCGCATGATCTGCGCACCCCGTTGGCGGCGCTGCGGGCGTCGGTCGAAGCCATCCGTGATGGTGTGGCACCCGACCCTGATCTGTATCTGTCCGGGATGGAGGGACAGATCACGGCGCTCGCCGCGCTGGTGAACGACCTCCAACTCCACAGTCGGCTCGTCAGTGGAACGATCGAGCTGCATCGTGGCAGGTTGGATCTCACCGAGCTCGCCGACGAAGCGATGGAGACCTTGCGCCCGCTTGCGCTCACCAGGCAGGTCGAGCTGGAGTTGCGCGCCGACGAACGGGTCACGGTCGAAGCCGACGGGCCACAGCTCGGTCGGGTGATCCGCAATCTGTTGGAGAACGCAATCCGGCACACCCCTGACGGGTCGATCGTGGTGGTGGAGATCACCTCGCAAGCCGGCGCGGCGACGCTCCGTGTCGTCGACGACGGCGAAGGGTTTCCGGCGGACTTCCGCGATCAGGCCTTCGAACCATTCGCACGCGCAGACCCTGCACGCGACACACGCACTGGCACCGCAGGCCTCGGCCTGTCGATTGCTCGGGGCATCGTGGCAGCGCACGGCGGCACGATCGGTATCGCCGACGGCCCAGGCGGGACCGTGGAGCTGTCGCTACCCGCTTGACCGCTTGGCAACCGTGTCCTGGGTGGCGCCGAGGCCGCCACCTGACCAGGTGGACGCGGCGACGGCGAGCCCCTCGATCAGCGACTCGGTGTGGGGCGTGAGCCCTGGGCCCTCCCAGTCCCACCACAGTGGGCTCGAACCGCGCACACGAGGTGGGAGTTCGATCTGCACGCCGCCGTGGCGAGGCAGATTGACCGGATTCGCAGGGTGCAGGCCCCGGAGCGGTTTGGGGATCGTCTCGATGTCGGTGCGCACGTCGTAGGCGGGCAACGTCGACTGGAGCGCCCGGCCGACATGGTCGGCGAAGTGGCGGTTGGACCCGCCGAGCAGCAACGAGCCGAAGAGTCCGCGCCGACCGAACCCATGCACGGTGATCACGATGTCGACGTGGTCGACGAAGGCGGCGAGCGCGTCGGACTGGGCCGGATCGACCTGGATCGATGGGAGGTGATCGCGCATCCCCGCTGGCTGGATCACGCTGTAGCACGACGCGTTGCTCAGCTCGGCGGCCCGTCGGGCGATCACGTCGGTCATCGCTTCGAGGGCGCCGCCGTGATATGCCATGAAGCCGACCCGGCCGCGCACCTCGATCACCTCTCGCACCCCCGGTTGGGCGAGCAGGGTTGCGAACGCGGTCATGAGCGCCCATGATCGCACCAAATCGGCCATAGGGTGACGTCGATGTTGGTGTGGATGGATCTCGAAATGACCGGTCTCGATCACACGTCGGACGTGATCGTGGAGATCGCGACGATCATCACCGACGACGATCTGGAGATCATCGCCGAGGGTCCCGATCTGGTGATTCATCAGCCCGATGAGGCGCTGGCGTCGATGGACCAGGTCGTCGTCGACATGCACACCAAGTCGGGACTCCTCGACCAGATCAAAGCGTCGGACGTCACCCTCGAAGACGCCGGAGCTGCGACGCTCGAGTTCATCAAGCAGCACGTCCCGGTCGCGGCCACCGTGCCGCTGTGCGGCAACTCGATCGGAACCGATCGACGATTCCTGGCCAACTACCTGCCGGACATCGAGAACCACCTGCACTACCGCTCGATCGATGTGTCGAGCGTGAAGGAGTTGGTGAAGCGCTGGTACCCCGCCGTCGATGCCAGCCGTCCGCGCGGCGCAGGGTCCCACCGGGCGCTCGATGACATCCGCGAGTCCATACGCGAAATGGCGTACTACCGCGATCAGGTCTTCGTCAGCTCGGTGTCGTTGAGCACCGCCGACGAGACCAGCCACCGACGAGACCGCCACCGGCGACACTGCCGCGGAGTAGGTTGCGTCGGATGCGCGCAGTCGTTCTTCGTTCCCATGGCGGCCCCGAGGTCTTGACGATCGAGGACGTCGATGCTCCACAGCCGGGCCGAGATGATCTGCTGATCGACGTGGCGCACACGGCGCTCAACCGTGCTGACATCTTGCAGCGCATGGGCATGTATCCCGATCCGCGGAACCATGCCGTCGAGATTCCCGGGCTCGAGTACGCGGGCGTCGTGGCAGCGGTCGGTGCGGACGTCACGGGATGGTCGGTCGGCGACCTGGCGATGGGGATCGAGTCAGGCGGTTGTTACGCCGAGCAGGTGGTCACACACGCCCGCCAGGCGATTCCGGTTCCCGCCGCTGTCGACCTCGCCGACGCCGCGGCGATCGCCGAAGTGTTCCTCACCGCGTGGGACGCACTGGTCGTGCAGGGTGGCCTCACCAGTGGGCGATGGGCGCTGGTGCACGCCGGCGCCTCCGGTGTGGGCACCGCTGGTATCCAGATCGCGAAGGCGGTCGGCGCACGCATCGTTGTCACGTGCTCGGTCGGCAAGGTCGATGCGTGTCGTGAACTCGGCGCCGACGTGGTGCTCGAGCGCAGTCCGTCCGACTGGCTCGGTGCGCTGCGGGCCGAGGTGCCCGGGGGAGTGGACGTGGTGCTCGACGTGATCGGCGGCGAGGAGACCAATCGCAACCTCTCCGCGGTGGCCACCGACGGCACGATCGTCCAGGTCGGCTTGATGGGCGGGGCGACCACGTCGGTGAACATCGGTGCACTCCTCACCAAGCGCATCACCTGGATCGGCACCACGCTCCGATCGCGTCCGATCGAACGCAAGCTGGCGCTCAGCCAGCGATTCATCGCCGAGATGCTGCCGCTGTTCGAGAGCGGCGCGCTGCGTCCCGTGATCGATTCGCGGTTCGCATTCGACGACATCGCGGACGCCCATCGTCACATGGAAGCCAACGCGAACGTCGGCAAGATCCTCGTCGACCTCTGAGGCCCCGCTCGGCATCGCGTTGCTGACGGTCCGCTGGCGCGCCGGCAGAAATCTCGAGATTCGGAGAAACTCCCTTGACCCGGCCACCTCGTGCGTGGTTGTGTACTCCCCGAGGTCGCCGTCCGGCGGCCCGAACCGCCGTATCGGCCGCAACGAAACGAGAGGAACCATGATGAGCATCACGCCCACCCCGGTTGCCGCTTCGGTCTCGCCGCGCCCGTACGCAGACACGTTCACTTGCGTGTTCGGTTCGACCAACGACGCTGGGACCAGCTGGATGGGCATCGACCTCTCGTCGACCAAGCACCACACCACGGTTGATTCCACTGAGTCGAAGCGACTCACCCCCGGCTCCTTCGCAGGAGTTCTGACCTAGCACCACAGGTCAGATCACCTCTCACGAGGCCGCCGGGTTCCGACCCGGCGGCCTTCGTCGTTTTTCGGCCGAAGTTCGGACCTCACCCACCAATCCACCAACCCAGACAGCAAAGGCACACGACATGACGCTCACCGAGTACCGCACCACCAACGCATTGGATGATGCCATCAACGAACCGGTCGGCGTTCCCGCCGGCAACTCCGCCACGATCCATTTCGCAGTCGAACAGGACGACACCATGCTCACCGATCCAGCCCGCTCGTTGCTCGAGCCTCGAGAACCTGACAGTCCGAGTCCACCTGGCGACCAGGCCGACGCCGCCACGCCGCCACGCACCCCCGTCGCCCGTTGCGCCGACGGCCACGGCACCTTGAGCGCGCTGTTCTTCTCCGACAACGTGATCGACATCGCTCGTGCGAAGGCGATGTGCGGCCTGTGCCCCCTGCAGGTCGACTGCCTGGCGGGTGCGCTCGAACGCCAGGAGCCGTGGGGTGTCTGGGGCGGAGCACTCCTGTCGGGCGGTCGCATCATCGCCAACAAGCGTCCGTGCGGTCGTCCGCCCAAGCACCCTCGGCCCGAGGTCGTCATCGACGAGCTCGGACCGGTGGAGGCGCCGGTGGCCGTCGCCTGATCGCGATGGTGAACGAATGCGAACAACGGCGGGGGCGAATCTTCGCACCGAAGCGAGGTCAGTAGCCTCGGAGAGGTGAGTATTCGCCCCCGCCTCCTCGCTGGGTCGCTGGCGGTTGCCGTCGCGATCATCGGCATCTTCGCCTGGACGCAGCAGTCCGGCGGCGACGACGATCGTGCTCCTGTCGACGCCAGCCTCACCGACCCCAGCGCCGTCGTGACGTTCCCCAACGAGGGTCTCGGCAACGGCGATGTGCAGGGGGACGCGTTTCCCGACGTCACGTTGCTCGACAGCGACGACAACGACGTCACCACCGCTGATCTGCTCGGCGAACCGCTGGTGGTCAATCTCTGGTACAGCACCTGCCCCCCATGCGCGAAGGAGCTCCCCGATTTCGCCGAGGTCGACGCCGAGACCGACGAGGTCCGTTTCGTCGGGGTCAACATGCTCGACTCGGTGGAGGTGATGGAGCGCTTCGCCGCCGAACGCGGCGTCGAGTACGACCTCTACCGGGACCGCCTCGATGATCTCGGCACTGCGATCGGTGCCACCGCCATGCCGGTGACGTTGTTCGTCACCTCCGATGGCACGATCGTGGAGCAGACCGGACCGCTGAACGCCGATGAACTTCGCAGCAAGGTTGCCGATCTCCTGGTGGCCGATGAGAGGAGCCGCATGAGCCTGTCGTTCATCCGAGGCATGGTCGCGGCGGTGAACCCGTGCGGCTTCATCCTGCTGCCGACCTACCTGATGTACTTCCTTGGTCTTCAGGGATCGATTCCGGGAACCCAGCGGGCCACGGTGCGTCGTGCGGTGGTCGTGAGCGGCGCCGTGTCGGCCGGATTCCTCTCGGTGTTCCTGATCGCCGGGCTGATCGCATACAACTTCACCAATTGGATCAACCAGAACGCCAAGTATGCGACGGGTGCCATCGGTGTGGCGCTGCTCGTGCTGGGCATCGCCATGCTGTTCGGCTACAAGCTGCCGTTCATGACCCCGCGGATCGACACCGGCGGCGAGGGCCCCAAGCAGACGGTGTGGGCCATGTTCGTGTACGGCATCGCCTACGCGGTTGCCTCGATCGGGTGCACGATCGGGCTGTTCATGGCCACGGTGTTCAGCACCACCGAACGTGACGGGTTGGCTGCCGGGGTGGGCAACATGCTCGCCTACGGCGCTGGCATGGCGCTGCTGGTCAGCGCGCTCACGATTGCGTTGGCGTCGGCCAACACCAGCTTGCTCAAGCTGCTCCGTGGCAGTCTGCAGTACGTGGATCGCATCGCTGCGGTCTTCGTGACACTGTCCGGGCTGTACCTGCTCTGGTACTTCTACTGGGTCGACATCTTGGAAGAGGGCGATCCGATCACCGACTGGGCGCAGGAGCGGCAGGTGCAGGCCACCGTGTTCCTCACCGATCACTGGCAGATCGTCGGACTCGTGATGGCGGCGATCGTCGGTGGTGCCATGGCCTACGCCTGGTCGCGACCCACCGCCGGCAGCCCGAGCACCGACGACAGCGAGGCCAAGCAACCGTCTGACGTGTGAACGTGGCCGGCGCGATCGCGAGCCCGATGCGCGGTCGACGGGCCGCAGCGGGGGCGCGGTCAGCCGTAGTTGAGTGCCTGGGCCTGCTCGGTGAGCTCGGCGCGGTGATCAGGATGCGCAACCGCGATCAGGTTGCGGGTGCGTTCGCGGATCGAGCGGCCGCGCAACTCGGCGACGCCCCACTCGGTGACGACCTTGTCGACGGTGTTCTTCGGTGTGGTCACCACGTCGCCCGCAGGCAACTGCGGCACGATGCGAGAGACGCCGTGCGACGTGGTCGAGTGCAGCACGACGAAGCCCTGCCCGCCCTCGGAGTACGCCGCACCACGCGCGAAGTCGTTCTGGCCGCCCGACGACGAGTAGTACTGCCCACCGATGGTCTCGGACGCGCACTGGCCCAGGAAGTCGACGGTGAGCGTGGCGTTGATCGACACGAAGTTGCGTTCGTTGGCGATGATGCGCGGGTCGTTCACGTAGCGCACGGCGTGCAACTCGATGGCGGTGTTCTCGTGGATGAACTCGTGCAGGCGGCGGGTGCCGAGCGCGAAGGTGCCGACCACCTTCGTGCGGTTGAGTCGCTTGCGCACCCCGTTGACGACGCCCGACTCCATCAGGTCGACGACGCCGTCGGAGACGAGTTCGGTGTGGACCCCAAGGTCCTTGTGGTCGCGCAGCGAGGCCATGATCGCATTCGGGATCGCGCCGATACCGGTCTGAATGGTTGCGCCGTTCGGGATGCGCTCCGCAACGAGTTCGGCGATGCGCCGGTCGGTGTCACCGGGGGCCGCAGGAGCGACCTCGACGAGCGGTCGATCGGTGCGACACCAGCCGACCACCTGTGAGACGTGGATCTGGTTGCGTCCGAACGTGCGCGGCATCTCGTCGGTGACCTCGAGAAAGAAGCGGCCTCGACCGATGAAGCTGGACGTGTAGTCCGCCGACACCCCGAGCGAGAAGTAGCCGTGGCGGTCGGGCGCCGATGCCGCGGCGACGACGAGCGGGTCCTCGGTGCGCATGCGCATGAGCGCATACACCTCGGAGAAGTGCGCCGGAATGAGGCCGATCGCACCGCTGGCGAAGTGCGGGCGGGTGACGTGCGACAGGAAGTAGGAGAGGTGCTTGAGCCGCGGGTTGTAGTCGCCGTGGATGTACGGATGGTCGTGGAGGGCGTGCATCTGGTGGACGCGGACCTGGTCGATTCGTGGGTCGCCAGCGGCCGCTGCGTCGTCGATCGCCTCCATCACGGCGGTGGCCTCGCCGTTGCCGAGCGGCACGATGATCTGCGTGCCCGGCGCGATGTGTTCGATCACGTCGGACGGCTGGTTCGGCGCGGTGGGGAGTACCGAGTTCATCCCACCACCGTAGAACCCGGCGTGCAATTCGAAACCCTTCTGGAGAGATCCCAGGTGCCGATCTCGATCGAACGACGTCGGTCCACGTTGGCTACCGTCGTCGAAGCATGAGTGCCACGCCGTCCCGCCCGTCCAGCCCGAACCTCGACCCGGCCATGGTGCCGGTCAAGCCCGCTGCCACGGTGATGCTGGTACGCGATGCGGCCGACGGCGATCCAGGGGTGGAGGTGTTCATGCTGCGCCGCACGACCAACGCGGTCTTCGGCGCCGGCATGTACGTCTTTCCCGGCGGTCGCGTCGACGGCGTCGACGGTGCCGACGACATCGCCCCCTACTGCTGCGGTCTCGACGATGCAGGGGCGAGCGAGCAACTCGGGATCGAGCACGGAGGTCTCGCCTACTGGGTGGCAGCGGTGCGTGAGTGCTTCGAGGAGGCGGGCGTGCTCCTGGCCGAACGACGAGACGGTGGCCCGCTCGAGTTGCGCAACGAGGACCGCCACGAGATCCATGACAGCTCGCTCTCGCTGGTCGAGCTGTGTCGGCGCGCCGACCTGGTGCTCGACCTGTCGGCGACGCACTACGTCGACCACTGGATCACCCCGATCGGTGAACAACGACGGTTCGACACCCGGTTCTTCCTCGCCGAGATGCCGACCGACCAAGTGCCGCTGCACGACGACAAGGAGACCGTCGACAGCTTGTGGGTGCGTCCGGGCGAGGCGTTGCGAATGCAGGCAGCGGGCGAGTTGATGATGATGCCACCGACGATGTCGAACCTGCGATTCCTCGAACCGCACGCCACCGCTGCTGCGGCGTTGGCCGCAGGTGCGGCAATCGAACGGCCGGCGTGCATCCTGCCGAAACTGCGGCGCGACGGTGATGGAAACCTGGTCGGTGTCGCCATGCCGGGCGACGCCGACTACGACGACCTGCCCTGACCCAGCGGGGGTGGCGGGGGGCCCAGCATGGTGATGCCGTGCCGGGCGCCGCTCTGGGCGACGGCGGCGGGATCGATCTCGATCGGGGCCGGGAGCGATGTGTCGGCCAACTCATCGCCGAGTTCGGCGACGAACCCGGCGAACTGCGGCGCGCCGTGCGTGCGAGCGACCACCGTCGTGAACCGAGCTGAGTCGGACAGCACCTGGAAGGTGTGTGGTACGCCGTGTGGGAGATGCACGGTCGAGCCGGCGGCTGCGATCTGTTCGTCGTCGCCGGACCGGAACGCGATCTGACCGGCGAGCACGATCATCACCTCGTCGTCGTCATCGTGGACGTGGAGTGGCGGCCCGAAGCCCTTCGGAGCGACGAACTCGATCACCGTCATCGAATTGGACTCGCCAGCATCGAGCTTGGTGGTCGCCAGGTGGTTGAGGAAGTGGCGGTGGACGCCCTCGTCCCGGCGGAGCACGTATGGCGCCGTGGCTGGTGGGAGTGTGGTGTGCAATGTCGTGGGCATGTGCTGTCTCCTCGGTGTTGGTGTTGGTGTTGGTGTTGGTGATCGTGGGGCTCAGCCCTCGACGGTGACCTCGGCGAACATGCCGTTGACGATGTGGGGCGGGCCGCCGGCCACATCGGGTGGTCCGTCGCTCGTGGAGGCCTCGGCCAGGTACTCCTCGGGGTCGGCGCCGGTTGGGATGACACAGACGAGTGCGTAGCGCCCGGGTGCGTCGAGTGTTCCGTCGCCCACCACGGCCAGGCCGTCGCTGCTCGGGGCGGCGATGATCACCGTACGTACCTCGTCCATGAACAGCGCGAACTCGTCCGGTGGCAGCGCAACGAGCTCTGCCACCGTTCGTTCCTCGTCGTCGGGCAGCCGAACCGCAACCAGCTCGTGGGCCTCTTGGTCGCTCGTGTTGGTCAGCTCGAATGTCGTGCCGACAGCGACGCGTTCGGGTACCTCGAGGAACGCGTAGTCGGCGGCTCGGACCTCGACGACGCTGGCGGCGTCGTCCGACGAGTCAGCACCGCAGCCGATCAGTGCGACTGTGGTGGAGGCGGAGATGGCAGTGAAGACAAGTGGCCGGAAGCTCATGGCCACATTGCGCCACAGCACTCTTCCGAAACCCTTTCGACCGCCACCGAACGTCGGCTCGGAATCTCGGTGTCGGGCGTCCGACTATCGTGCGGACGTGGGTGAGGTGCCGCCGATCCGATTCGCCGAGGCGCACGGCGGTGCACGGATCGCGTATCAGCGGTGGGGTTCCGGGCCACCGGTCGTCGCCATCCCACCGGCAGCGCAGAACATCGAGATCGCGTGGGAGTGGCCCGGCCTTCGGGCGATCTTCGAACGGTTCGGCTCGTTCTGCGACTACCTCCACTACGACAAACGCGGGACCGGGAGTTCCGACCGGACGGTCCGCGTGCCGCACGTCGATGATCGCGTCGACGATCTCCGTGCGGTGATGGACGCCGCCGGTGTCGATCGGGCGCACCTGTTTGCGCAGTCCGAAGGCGGGGTCACCACCCTGCTCTTCGCCGCTGCATATCCGCACCGGGTGGCGAGCCTGATCTTCGTCGGGGCGAGTGCCCGACTGTTCATCGGTGACACCCTCACCGACGAGGTCCGCGCACAACAGGTCGAGCGCCGCACCGAGTTCGCCCGAAAATGGGGGACGCCCGAGTCGCTGTCGATCGAGATCTTCGCTCCGTCGCTGCTCGACTCCGACGAGTTCCGCACCTGGTACACCCGCTACGAGCGTTTGTCTGCGAGCCACGACTCGCTGCGCGAGCTGTTCATCGAGATGCTCGACATGGACGCGAGGGAGGCCGTTGCCGACATCGCGGCGCCGATGCTGGTGATGCACCGTGTCGACGACGCGTCGATGCCGCTCGAACTCGGCCAGGAGTTGGTCGACCTCGCACAGGACGCGACGCTGATCGAACTGCCCGGCATCGATCACTTCTCGTTCGTGGGTGATGTGGAGTCCTGGCTCGACCCGTTCGAGCGATGGGTGACCGGCTCGGTCCAGGCCCGCTCGGCACCGCTCGGACCATCGGGGACGGCGCACGTGACCATGCTCGGGCGGTTCGCCGTGAGCATCGACGGGCGTGACGTCGGCACCAGCGAGTGGGGTTCGCGGCGAGCGCGCACCCTGCTGAAGCGTCTGGTCGCCGCCCGCGGCTGGCCGGTGACACGAGACGAGCTGTTCGACCTGTTGTGGCCCGACGAGATGGACCGGGCTCGCCTCGGCGCCCGGCTCTCGGTGCAGCTCTCGAACGTGCGGCGAGTGCTGGGAGGAGGCGTGATCGCCGATCGCGACACGATCGCACTCGATCGATCGAGCGTCTCGAGTGACCTCGACGAACTGCTCAGCAGTGAGAGCGACGAACGCATCATCGAGCTCGGAGCCGGCGACCTGCTTCCCGAGGACCGCTACGAGGACTGGGTGATCCCGGTTCGAGAACAGGTGCGCGTGACGATCACCGCTGCGATCCGTCGCCGCCTTGCGGAACTGGAAGACCACGACGGCACGGACTCGCCGGAGGCCGTCCGCCTCGCCCAACGGCACGACGAACTCGAGGCGGCGTGCTGATGCGCCCGCAACGTCGACTGAACTCGGTGCTCGTCACGGCAGGCGGGTCGGGAATCGGGGCCGCGCTTGCGATCGAGTTGGCGTTGCGTGGGTGTCGGGTGATCGTGTCGGGTGGTTGTCGATCCGCACTCGACGAGGTGGCTGCACCGTCCGAACGGATCTCGGCGTGTGCGGGCGACGTCACCTCGTCAGGCCTGGTCGACACCGACATGGTCCGAGGATTCATGCAACGCTCGCCGGAGGAGTTTCCCGCCAAAGCGGCCGACGAGGACTTGCTGTCGAACGGTCGAATCGCGTCGGCGCAGATGATGGGTTGCTTCGCTTCATGGCTGCTGCTCGACGTCGGCGCTGATCGGTTCGCCACCACCGACCGGGACGTCAGCGACACCGACCACCACGACGAGTGGACCAACGGCGTCCGCTACCCGAACCTGCGCTCCTGACGGGCAGCGGCCGTCGGCAGGGCCGGGTCCGTCAGGAAGCGAGTTCCCACAGTTCTCGATACCAACGGATCCGGCGGTGGTCGGGCTCGATTCCGTAGGCGTCGTAGAACTCGTCCTGGTGGCCTTCGCCGAAGTTCCAGTCGAGGCTCATCGACGCGATCGCCAGGTCTGCCCAGCGATCACCGACCGCGAGATCGCCGACATCGACGTGCCCGACCCATCGACCGGCGTCGTCGATCAGCGTGTTCGGCGCGCACGCATCGCCGTGGACGAGCACCGGATGCTCCAACGAAGGGCGAGCACCGAGACGCTCGGGCCGCTCGCACACCCACGATCGTGTGCGCCAGTCGCTCGGCACGTCGTCGATGTCGATGGCGTGCATCGCTTGCAGACCGGTGGCGATGGCGGCGATCGCTTCGCTGCGGCGCGCTCGCCAGGTGTCACCCACGGCGTGGTCGCCGGGCAGCGAGGCGGTCACCATCCACTGTGCGTCGTCGTCTTCGCCCCACTCGAGTACCCGGGGTGCTGGGTGGCGTGGTGCGAGCCAGTCGAGGCGAACCCGTTCCCGGCCGAGATCGATCCCGGTCGTCCGAGGATTCCACTTGATGTGGCGATCCTCGATACGAAACGTGAGCCCGCCGGTGTTGTTGCGCCAGACCAATTCGGGTGTGGTGGCGGAGTCGAGGCCGAGCACGACCGCCGGAATCTCCTGGTCGCCCAGTTCATGGTCGGCGGCCAGTGCTGCGAAGTCGTCCACCGCTGCGACGCTACCCAGTCCGAAGCTTGCGCACGATCGCCCAGCCAGCGGCACGATCTGCGCATCTTTCAGGGCGGGGTGAGGTGGGGGAGAGGTGGTGGAGGGGCCGTTCAGGTGCTGCGGGTGACGGTGACGGCGGCGACGTGGGGGTCGATGGTGCCGGTCGACTCGAACTGGCGGGCGGAACAGCCATCCATGTCGTCCTGCTCGGGCGGCGCCGGCGGGGCGATGTCGTTGATGATCAGCTCGGCGATCGAGCGGAAGGCGTCGGCGGCCGGGCCGGTGCCGATGAGCGACACCGGTTGGCCTGCGTCGCCGCCCGCAGCCACCGCTGCTTCGAGCGGCACCTGACCGAGCAGCGGTGAGCCGATCGCGTCGGCGAGCGCTTGGCCGCCGCCTTCGCCGAACAGTGCGTACCGCTCGCCGTGATCGCACACGAAGGCACTCATGTTCTCGATGACGCCGATCACCTTCAGGAAGCTGCGTTGGGCCATGTCGGCCAGCGCGTTGGGCCACCTTCTGCGCTGCGAGCGCCGGGGTCGTGACCACCAGCAGCTCGGTGTTCGGCAGCATGCGGGCAAGTCCCATCTGGACGTCGCCGGTGCCGGGCGGCATGTCGATGAGGAGGTAGTCGAGGTCGCCCCACTGCACATCGCGCAGGAACTGCTCGACGGCCTTGGTGAGCATGAGCCCACGCCACATCAGTGCGGTGTCCTCGTCGACGAGGAAGCCGGTCGAGACGACCTTGAGCACGCCATTGCCGACCGGGCGCTCGTTGGGAGCGATCTTCGGCTTGTCCGACCCTTCGACCTTGCGGGCTTCCATGCGGTCGTCGATGCCGAGCAGGCGTGGCACCGAGAAGCCCCAGATGTCGGCATCGAGCACCCCGACGGTGTGTCCGGCAGCAGCGAGCGATGCCGCAAGGTTGACCGTGACCGAGCTCTTGCCCACACCGCCCTTGCCGCTGGCGATGGCGAGCACCTTGCAGCGCAGCGGGATCTCGGTGTCGGGAGCGTTCTCTCGAGCGTTCCAACGGGCCTTGGTCATCACCTCGCTGCGCTCGGCCGCGTTCATCTCGCCCCAGGAGATCTTCACATCGGTCACCCCCGGGTGCACCGACACCTTGCTCTCGATCTCGCGCTTGATCTCAGCACGCAGCGGACAGCCGCGGATGGTCAGCTTGACGCCGACGGTCACCACCCCATCGGGCGCGACCTGGACCGACGGCACCATCCCGAGCGACACGATGTCGGCGCCGAGTTCGGGGTCGATCACCATGCCGAGGACAGCCATGACCTCATCGACCGTGGGAGGGGCGGTGGTGACAGCCATGACTCGCATTTTACCGGCCGATGCCGTGTAATCTCCTGGCGTGGACCACGACGATCGTTTCTCGACGCCCGGCGGGTCGTTCCTGCCGGAACCGCCGGGCCTCGATCTCCTCAAGGCGCTCGGCGACAACACGCGCTACGCGATCTACCTCGAACTCGCCCGTTCGCCGCGCCCGCTGGCCACCGCCGACATCTCGGTGTCGCTCGACCTGCACGCCAACACGGTGCGCCCGCACCTCGAGCGCATGCGCGATGCCGGGCTGCTCGATGTGGAAGTCGGCGGACGTGGCGACGTCGGTCGGCCGCAGCACCGGTACTCGATCTCGCCCAACGCCCCGTCGCTCGGCTTCGAGCCACCCACGATGCCGGTCTTGGCGCGCATGGTGTTGGCGATGGCGGCACGACTGCAAGCCAGCGCCGAGGACGCCGAAGCGGTCGGTCGGAGCGAAGGAGCGGTGCGAGCCCAGCCGTACGAGCGGGCCCCGTCAACGCTGGAAGCCGTCGTCTCCGATCTCGACCGCTTGGGCTTCGACCCGGTGGTCACCGACGCTCCGAACGACCCCGACGCCGCGGTCGTGGCATTCACCCACTGCCCGTTCGCCGAGCTGGCCGAACGCCATCCCGATCTCGTCTGTGGCCTGCATCGCGGGCTCGTGGCCGGGTTCGTCGCACAGATGGGCGATGCCGACGTCGAGGAGTTCTGCACCCTCACCAGTCGTACACCCTGTCGTGTCACCGTCGCTTCCCGCTAAATTGATCCCACTGCAACCAGGAGGTCCCCAATGATCACGCTCACCGATTCCGCCGCCGTCAAGGTCGGTCAGTTGCTCGCCGACGAAGGTGCCGAAGAGCTGGCGCTTCGCGTCGCCGTCCGTCCCGGCGGCTGCAGCGGCTTCTCCTACGAGATGTTCTTCGACGGCGACATCGCCGACGACGACAACCAGGCGAGCTACGGCGACGATGGCAACGTCAAGGTCGTCGTCGATGCCGCCTCGGCGCAACTACTCGAAGGTGCCACGCTCGACTACAAGGACGGCCTCGACCAGTCGGGCTTCGCCATCACCAACCCGAACGCCTCTCGCACCTGCGGGTGCGGCTCCAGCTTCTCCTGACTCGTCGCTGACCAGTCGACTGGTCAGCGACCTCTCAGTGTCTGCAGCCGGTCAGGCGCTCGCGGCCTCGAGGACCTCGACCAGTTCGGTCTCGTTCCACACAGCGTCGAGGCGCTCGACGACCACGCCGTCGGTGTCGGTGATGAACAACGCCGGCTCGTAGGTGAGCGCTGCGGCGTCGACAGCCGGCGCCGGCACCGTTGCGGTGTTGTCGGTGAAGACCTCGGCATGGACGAAGGTGTACGTGTCGTCGAACCGGTCGACGATGTCGATCATCGACTCGAGCGCGGGAGCGCAGCTGCCGGTCTGGCAGAACGCCGGGGTGCCCACGAGATACACGACCTGCTTGCCCGACGCGAGGGCCTCGGTGAGGGTGACATCGTGGAAGGGGCACGGCTCGGGTGCCCGGGTGCAGATCGGGTCGACACCGCGCGGGTCGTCGAGGGTGGGCGTGTCGAAGGGGGTGAGCTCGTCGCCCGGACCGGCCACGGCCACCGTGCCCGGCTCCATCACCTGAAACGCAGCGCCCTGCTCCGGGCCATTCTCGATGACCAAGTAGAAGATGCCCGCGCTGTCGATGTCTGCTCGGAAGTCGTAGTACGGGCCGGGGGCCACGTCGCGTCGCACTGCCGTGATGCTGTCGCCGATCGTGTTGCCATCGATGTCGGTGACCTGCGCCGTGAGGCTGTCGGGGCCATCCTGCAGGAGCTGTGCGCCCCCATCGGACAGGCTGATCGGCATTCGGATGGTGCCCGGGGTCTGCACGTCCTGCGGGAACCGTTGCACCAGTGTCCAGGTGTCGCCTCCGCCCGCGGCAGGGGTGGCGCCCGACGCTGCCGTCGTCGACGGTGTCTCGCCGCTGCTCTCGGAGCCGCACGCAGCCAAGATGGCGGTCGCCGCCGCGCTCGCCAAGAAGCCTCGCCGCGAGAGCGGGAACCTCGAGGTGGACAATGGGGACGGCGCAGAGGTGTCGGGGGCGGGGTCTCGGGGGGAATCGCTCATGGCACCGTCGACGATAACGCTGATGGGGCCTGGCACCGCCGCGCCGCCCGGAGTAGGTTTCGTCGCCATGAGCAAGCCGCTGGGTCCGTACACGCCGGTCATTCGCGCCGGTGATTTCGTCATCGTGTCAGGCCAGGGAGGCATGCTCGACGGCGTCAAGGTCGACGGCGGTGTTCACGCCGAAACCGTCCAGACGATGAAGAACGTCGCGACGCAGCTCGCCACCGTCGGCGCGTCGCTGGACGACGTCGTCAAGACGACGTGTTTCCTCACCGACATGGAGAACTTCCACGCGTTCAACGACGCCTATGCAGAGGCGCTCGGTGCGCACCGTCCGGCGCGTTCCACCGTTGCGGTCGCCGGGCTGCCGGCCAACTTCCTCGTCGAGGTCGAAGCCTGGGCATACGTCCCGCAGGGGTGAGTGACCTGCGCACCGCCGCGACGCCGAACCGTTGCGCCTGGGCGCTCACCGGCGGTGCCGACATCGGCGACGCCTACCTGCGCTACCACGACGATGTCTGGGGCGTCCCCGAGCGGGACCCTGGGGTGTTGTTCGAATTCCTGATCCTCGAAGGAGCGCAAGCCGGGTTGTCGTGGTCGACGATTCTCCGCAAGCTCGACACGTACCGCACTGCCTACGACGGCTTCGACCCCGCCGTGATCGCCCGGTACGGCGACGATGACGTGGCGCGGCTGTTGGCCGATGAGGGAATCGTGCGCAACCGGGCCAAGGTCGCTGCCTCGATCCGTAACGCACAGGCGTGGCTGGAGCTCGACGACCCCGTCGACTTCCTCTGGGGGTTCGTCGGTGGCGTGACGACGCAGAACGCCTGGCCCGACATGGCCGCGGTGCCGGCGGCGACCGTCGAGTCCACAGCGATGAGCAAGGAACTCAAGCGGCGAGGGTTCGGGTTCGTCGGTCCGACGATCTGTTACGCCTTCATGCAGGCGACCGGCATGGTCAACGATCACGTCGTCAGCTGCTTTCGCCATGCTCCATGTCGTGCACTAGCCTGACGCCTGTGCCTGGTGCCATCGCCATCGTGATCGTGTTGTTCCTGATCCCCGTCGTGGTGATCATGTCCGGCGCCGTTGCGTCCGCCATCATCGGCGAAGTCTTCTACCGCGACACTCGCAAGAAGTTCGAAGACAGCGAACTCCTCGACCTCCCCGACTGAGCAGGACCGGTTCGCCAGCGCCGACGCGACATCACGGGTCAGACCCGCGAGGTAATGCTGGCACACTGAGGCGGTGCACCAACACGATCGAGCCACCGAGGAGCTGACGGCGGAGATCGGGCGATACTCGCTCGAACGGATGCGGCTCGACCCTCCGCCGCTCGACCATCCGCGAAGCCCGAGCGAACTGCGAGCGGCTGCCGGCCGCACGATCACGGCCGACGGGCTGGGTGGGATCGAAGCGCTGCGTGTGTTCGAAGAGGTGCTCGCACCGGCGTGCATCTCGGTCGATCACCCCCGATTCCTCTCGTTCGTGCCAGCGGCGCCAACCGAGGCGTCGATGCTGTTCGACCTGGTGGTCGGCGCGTCGAGTGTCTACGCCGGTTCGTGGCTCGAAGGTGCCGGCGCCATCTACGCAGAGAACGAAGCGCTGCGATGGATTGCCGACCTCGCGGGCCTCCCCGACGGGGCGGGCGGTGTGTTCGTGAGTGGTGGCACCTCTGGCAATCTCAGCGCCCTGATCGCGGCTCGTTGGCGTTGGAGGCACCGGGGTGACGCACGCTTCGGCCGCACTCGTGGGGTGATCGTGGCGTCGGCCGGCGCCCACTCGTCGGTGAAGCAGGCCGCCTTGGCGATGGACGCCGACGTGGTCGCCGTGCCTGCCGACGATCATGGCCGCATGGTTGGCGAGGCCCTGCAGGCAACGGTCGATGCGCTGGCGCCAGCCGACCGGGAGCGGGTGTTCGCTGTGGTCGCGACGTCGGGCACCACCAATGTCGGTGTCATCGACGACCTCGCCGGGGCCGCCGATGTCGCTGCAGGGTTGGGCACCTGGTTGCACGTCGACGGCGCCTACGGCGGTGCTGCGCTCGCGGCGCCGAGTGTGCGCCAGCGCTTCGACGGAATCGAGCGCGCCGACAGCTTCATCGTCGACCCGCACAAGTGGCTGTTCGCCCCGTTCGATTCGTGTGCGTTGCTGTACCGCGATCCATCGGTGGCGCGTGCAGCACACACCCAGCAGGCGGAGTATCTCGACGTGCTCCACGCCGACGGCGGCGGCGCGGGTGACGACGAGCCGTGGAACGCCAGCGACTACGCACACCATCTGTCGCGTCGAGCGCGGGGTCTGCCGCTCTGGTTCAGTCTTGCAACTCACGGCACCGACGCATACTCGCGGTCGGTCGAGGTCACGTTGGCGACCGCTCGGGCAGCGGCACGTCTCGTCGAGGCCTGCGCGGTCACCGAACTGCTGCTGGAGCCAGAACTGTCGGTGGTGCTGTTCCGGCGAGTCGGGTGGACTCCTGAGCAGTATCAGGCGTGGAGTGACGCCGAACTCGCTGCCGGCAGATCCTTCGTGGTGCCCACCAAGTGGCAGGGAGAGACCGTCTTGCGCTTCTGTATCGTCAACCCGCTGACCACCAGCGACGACATCCAGTCGATCCTCGACACGTTGGGCAGTCCATGACGACGGATGCCGATTCGCGGCCGAGCACACCGGACGTCGTGATCGCCAATGCACGCTGCGTGGCGACGCTCGACGCCGACCGACGCGAGATCGACGGAGGATGGGTGGCGATCACCGACGGACTCGTCAGCGCCGTCGGCACCGGTGAGGTGCCCGAGGCCGCGACGGTGCTCGACGCCACCGACTGTCTCGTCACGCCGGGCCTTGTCAACGCGCACCATCACCTCTTCCAGAACCTGACACGTGCGTTCCCGCCGATGACCGACAAAGCCTTGTTCGGTTGGCTGCACTCGCTGTACCCGCGCTGGCGAGGGCTCGACACCGACTCGGTGTACGTGTCCGCATGGGTTGGCCTCGCAGAGTTGGCGCTGGCGGGGTGCACCACCTCCACCGACCACCTCTATCTCCATCCGCACGGGGCAGGCGACTTGTTGACTGCCGAGATCGAGGCGGCCAGCGACATCGGCGTTCGGTTCCATCCGACGCGAGGTTCGATGTCGCTGTCGGCCAAGGACGGCGGCCTGCCACCCGACGACGTGGTGGCTGACGACGACGAGATTCTCGCTGCGTGTGACGATGCAGTCACCCGCCATCACGATCGTTCCTTCGGGGCGATGACCCGGGTGGCGCTCGCGCCGTGTTCGCCGTTCAGCGTCACCGAGGATCTGATGGTCCGCACCGCCGAGCTTGCCGAACGCCTCGACGTTCGGCTGCACACCCACTTCGCGGAGAACGCCGAAGACGACGAGTTCAGCCTGGCCACGTTCGGGTGCCGACCGATGGAGTACCTCGAGCGCACCGGCTGGTGTTCCGATCGCACCTGGGTCGCACATTGCGTGATGCCGAACCATGACGAGATCCATCGTCTCGGTGCCGCCGGTGTCGGTGTGGCGCACTGCCCGTCGAGCAACATGATCCTGTCGTCGGGAATCGCGCCCATCGTCGACCTCCGCCGTGCCGGTGTGCACGTCGGCCTCGGTGTCGATGGGTCGTCCTCGGCCGATGCCGCCTCCCTGTGGCTCGAGGCTCGCCAGGCGATGCTGCTCGCCAAGCTGCGCGATGGCGCGGCGGCGGCGACGGCTCGTGTGGCGTTGGAGATGGCCACGCTCGGAGGCGCGGGATGCCTCGGACGCCTCGGCGAGATCGGGACGCTCACGGTCGGCGCGGTGGGCGACGTTGCGGTCTGGCCGCTGATCGGGCCGTCGTTCGCTGGTGCGGTCGCCGACCCGATCGAGGCGTGGTTGCGGTGCGGTCCGGTTGCTGCCCGACACACGGTGGTGCACGGTCGGGCGGTGGTGAGAGACGGTCGGATCGTGTCCGAACGGCTCCCCGAGATGCTCGCCGAACACGATCTCCTCGCGCGACGCCTCCAAGGGCTCTGAACACGCCAGACTCGGGCATCGTGAACGCCGCTCGACGCCCGATGACCGCAGTGTTGGTGTTGCTGTTCCCCCTGCTCGTCGCGTGCGCAGCGTCGTCGCCCCAGGCAACCTCGTTGGACCTCGACGCGCCGCTTCCGACGATCGGTCTGTCGAGCGATCTCTCCGGGTCCGGTGGTGTCTCCGAAGCGGGCGCCGAGGCGAGCGACATCGACGCTGTGGTGATGATCGGCGACTCGATCACCAAGGGCTCCGAGCCGTTGCTCGCCGATGCATTCGACCTGCTCGGCCTCGACGATGTGATCGAGGCCGAGAACGGCAAGCGGATCGCGTCGTCGTCGAGCGGGAACCCGAGTGGTGTCCTGGTTGCCGCCTCGCTCGCAGAGAGCGGTGACGGAAATCCCGCCGACGAGGTGTGGGTGGTCGCGCTGGGGACCAACGACATCGGGCAGTACGACTCCGAGGACGAGATCGCCGAGGTGATCGACGAACTCCTCGACCAGGTCCCCGATGAGGCAGCGCTGGTCTGGGTCGACACGTGGATCGTCCTCCGAGCCGAAGAGAGCGCTGAGGTGAACTCGGCCATCCGTGAGCGGGTGGCGCGGCGCGGCAACGGTGTGGTCGCCGCGTGGACCGATGTGGCGGGCGACGATGGCGTGCTGTCGACCGATGGCATTCACCCCACCACCGCCGGTGCCGAGGTGTTCGCGTCCGTCGTCGCCGACGCGGTCCGCACGGTCGTCGACCGCTGAGATCGAGGCCCGACGGTGGGGCCGGGTGGAGCGATCGTCAGTGTCGGAGCAGTCCGCTCAACTGTCCCAGCGGGACTGGCCGAAGCGGTAGCCCACCGAGCGGACGGTCTGGATCAGGTTGGCGTGTTCCTCGCCGAGCTTGGCTCGCAGACGCCGCACGTGGACGTCGACCGTTCGTGCACCGCCGTAGTACTCGTAGCCCCACACCCGACTGAGGAGCATCTCCCGTGTGAACACCTTGCCGGGGTTCTGGGCGAGGAACTTGAGCAGCTCGTACTCCATGTAGGTCATGTCGAGCGGCCGTCCGGAGATCGCTGCCTGATACGTCTCGAGGTTCAGCGTGAGCTCGCCGTACTCGACCAGTTCGGCACGATGCAGGTCGACGTCCGACACCAGGAGGTGGCGCAGCCGCGCCTCGAGTTCGGCGGGGTGGAACGGTGTCAGACAGAAGTCGTCGAAGAGTTCGTCTCGATGCTCGAGATCGCCGAGTTGGGTGCCGCCGACCAGGATCATGACGGGGAACGTCCGGTCGCCATGTTTGCGGATGGTGCGCAGGAACGCCCACGCCCCGTCGGGGTCGGTGGTGATGTCGACGATGGCGCCGGCCCATCCGTCGGCAGGAGTCTCGGTGTCCGATGGTGGGATTGCCTTCCAGCTGTACCCACCGAGGTCGAGCGTGCGCGCCAGGTCGGGCGAGGCCGGGTCGGGAACCACTGCCAGCATGGATTCTCGACCCATGATCAGAGCGTCCCGAGATACCGGTCGCGTTCGAACGGCGTCACCTGGGTCTTGTAGCTGCGCCACTCGCTGCGCTTGTTGCGCAGGAACCACTCGAAGATGTGCTCGCCCAGCGCCTCGTGCACCAGGGAGGAGTTCTCCATCACGACGAGCGCATCGTTGAGCGACTGCGGGAGTTGACGGATGCCGAGCTTGGCGAGCACGTCATCGCCGATTTCGAACAGGTTGGCGTCGGCCTCGTCGGGCAGTTCGTACCCCTCCCGCACGCCGCGCATGCCCGCTGCCAGCATCAGGCTGAATGCCAGAT
The DNA here is from genome assembly GCA_963793335.1 of Ilumatobacteraceae bacterium. Taxonomy (GTDB): domain Bacteria; phylum Actinomycetota; class Acidimicrobiia; order Acidimicrobiales; family Ilumatobacteraceae; genus Sva-07. Next base: position 178,323 of record CAWBZS010000010.1, read on the forward strand.
ACGGGTTGGTCGCCGGATCGGCTGAGCGGTACTCGATGCGTGTGGCGGTTGGATTGCCCCGCTTCGGAATCGGCACCCGGATCAAACCGCTGCGGTTGTTGCGAGCCCAGCTGATGTGCACGGGGGCTTCGAATCCGGGGACCAGCCGCTTGTAGCTGTTGACGGTCTGGTTGGTGACGGCGGTGATCTCAGCCGCGTGATGCAGCATGCCGGCCATGAACGCCTTGGCCGTTGGTGACAGGTGGTACGCGTCGTCTGGGTCGTAGAAGGCGTTGTCGTCGCCGCGGAAGAGCGAGAGGTGAACATGCATGCCCGAGCCCTGGACCCCTTCGAGCGGCTTGGGCATGAACGTGGCGTGCACATCGTGCTGCGACGCCACCTCGCGCACTGCGAGGCGAAACGTCATCATGCTGTCGGCCATCGTGAGTGCATCGGTGTGGCGAAGGTCGATCTCCTGTTGGCCGGGCGCATCCTCGTGGAAGCTGTATTCGACGGGGATCCCCAGCGCCTCCAGGGTGCGGATCGTCTTCTTGCGGAGTTCGCCGGTGACGTCACTCGTGGTGAGATCGAAGTAGCCGCCCTGGTCGATGGGGACCGGCGGCTGTCCGGCGACGAGCGGCTCGAAGTAGAAGAACTCCACGTCAGGGGCGACGTAGAACGTGAGACCCTCGTCGTGTGCGCGCTGGACGTGGCGACGCAGCACCTGGCGAGGGTCGCCCTCGAAGGGGGTTCCGTCGAGATGGTGGATGTCGCAGAAGATCCGTGCCTCGGGAACCTTCGAGTCGCCCCACGGCAACAGTTCGAAGGTGTCGGGGTCGGGCATGGCCAACACGTCGGCTTCCTGCACGCGCGAGAACCCGTCGATCGACGAACCATCGAAGGTCATGCCGTCGTCGAGTGCGTTCTCGAGTTCGGCGGGGGAGATCGCCAGGCTCTTGAGCGTGCCGAGCACATCGGTGAACCAGAGGCGCACGAGGCGCACCCCGCGCTCTTCGACGCTGCGCAGGACGTACTCGCGCTGTTGGTCGCGCATCTCGGTCATCTCCTGATTCTCTCGTGGTTGTCGCGGAAATGCGACAGGACGGGAGCCGCAGCCCCCGTCCTGTCCTCACCCGGTGTCTGGTTCAGCGCTTGGGGGCGACGCCCCGCGGCCTCACTTCATTGCGCTGCAGACGGTGTCCGTCATCAGGCGGGCAACGACGTACGGGTCGATGTTGGCGTTCGGGCGGCGGTCCTCGAGGTAGCCCTTGCCGTCGACCGCGACCTGCCACGGGATTCGAATCGAGGCGCCACGGTCGGACACGCCGTAGCTGAACTCGTCGAAGCGCTGGGTCTCGTGGGCGCCGGTCAGGCGGTCCTCGACGCCGACGCCGTAGTTGGCGATGTGCAGCGCGGCCTTCTCGCCGAGCGCCTTGCAGCCGGCTTCGATGTACTTGTAGCCGCCCTCTTCGCGCATCTCCTTGGTGGAGAAGTTGGTGTGGGCGCCGGCGCCGTTCCAGTCGCCCTTGGCGGGCTTGGCGTCGATCGTGACGGCGATGCCGTAGTCCTCACCGATCCGGTAGAGCAACCACCGGGCGATCCACAGCTGGTCTGCCACTTCGAGCAGGCCCACCGGGCCGACCTGGAACTCCCACTGACCGGGCATGACCTCGGCGTTGATGCCGGAGATCGAGAGACCAGCGGCGAGGCAGGCTTCGAGGTGATCCTCGACCAGCGGACGGCCGTGGATCTCGTCCTCGCCGACGCCGCAGTAGTAGCCGCCCTGGGGCTCTGGATAGCCAGCGGGCGGGAAACCGTAGGGGCGCCCATCCTTCATCAGGGTGAACTCCTGCTCGATGCCGAACATCGGCTCGTGCTTCTTGTACTTCTTGGCGGTGCGAGCAGCTGCTGCTCGCATGTTGGTCGGGTGGGGCTTGCCGTTGACGAGCATCACCTCGCACATCACGAGCACGTCATCGCCACCCCGGATCGGGTCCGGGTAGGACGCGACCGGCTTCAGCACGCAGTCGCTCTTGTCGCCGGTTGCCTGGTTCGTGCTCGAACCGTCGAATCCCCAGATCGGCAGCTCGGCGCCGTCTTCCAGGATCTTCGTCTTCGAGCGCAGCTTCGCCGTCGGCTCGGTGCCGTCAATCCAGATGTATTCAGCCTTGTAGACCACTGTTGTCCTCAGTTCGATTCGATGTGTGGGGGCGGGCGACCCGATCGCTTCGATCAGGTTCCCGATGGCAGCCGGAATGGTCGCAGCGCCGGATTGCCGAGTCGTTGCCCACTTGTGAACGGCGTGTGAACTGCCATCCGTCACGTTTGGTGTCAGACACCAAACGTGACGCCAAACGTGACGCCCGATTGGCGGTTCAGGGGCGGACGACGACGGAGGTCGTGAGGTCGGGGTCGGCCTCGATCGCCTCGTCGGTGAACGCCACCTCTCGCCATCGCTTCTCACTGAAGTCGATCATCTGCGTCTCGAAGAGCTCCGAGGTCCGATCGCCGGTCTGGCCGTACACCAGCAGCGCCCATGCCTCGACCTCGTCGCCGGTGAAGTCGACCGTCATCACGAAGCTCGTGCCGAAGTTGATTCGGTACCCCTCGCCGCGCAGCGAACTCCCGTCGATGACCGGGTCGCCGCGCTCGGGAGCCGGCTCGCTCGACGACGACCGTCCGCTCCAGGTCACGATGTTGGTGACCCCGTCGGATTCGGTGCCGCCGTGGATCGGGATGCGAGTCTCGGATCGCTCGTTGAACTGAGCTGCCCCCAGCGTCGTGTCGACCGCAAAGCCCGCTTCGGTGATGGTCTGCTCGGCTCGAGCCATCGACAGCAGCAGTGCGGTCGGGTCGGGGTTCGGTGCCGATGGTGTCTCGGTGGGGCGAGCCGGGTCGAAGTCGTCGGCGAACAATGGCCCCGCGGTCTCGAATGCCGACGGGTCGAAGGGGGCAAGTGTCTCTCGCCAGAGCATCGGGCCGGATCGGTCGAGGTCATAGATGCCGTCCCAGGCTGCGAGCACGCCGCACGCGGCGGTGAGGTCCACGTCGGCGGCGGGCAGGATGACGGTGCCGTCGAGCGCGAGGATCTCCGGCACCGGCACGACGGGTTGCGAGCGACATGCGGCGACCGCAGCTTCACGCAGCAGCACCGCAGCCTGGCCCTCGTTGTCGAAGGCTGCGACGCGTACCTCCTCGGCGTCGAAGAGGTCATCGGGCCCGGCGAGGCCGGTCGGGTTGTCGGGATCGAGGACGGCGGCGTTCTGGCGGGTGCGCAACGAGAGCGGCGTGCCCTGTTCTCCGAACGCAATCGAGAATGGTCCGGTCAGTGTCGTCTCGGCGCTCGGCACCCAGAAGCTGTCGTTGGCGTTGAAGACGTTGTCCGTGCGCTCGACCATCGGCATCGCCGAGTACGGCACCAGTCCGGGATCGCGGGCACCCTCGGCGTCCTCCCATCGGAAGAGGCTGTTCGATCCGTCGAGCAGGATGAAGCCCTGCTCGTAGACGATCTGGGTGAGCAGGTCGACGAACAATGCACCGACGAAGGCCTCCTCCGCTGCTGCGCTGAGGTTGGGTGTGGCCGAGGTGTCGGCGTACCAGGCGGTGCCCTCGCTGTCGACGGCAACCGTGTTGAACAACGGCACGCCCTGGTACTCCTCGTTGAGTTCCTGCAGGTCGGCGATCGACTGCACCTCGGGCATGCGTGCGTACTGCTCGATGAACTCGTTGTTGTCGATGTTCGCATCCCGGTAGCTGAAGACATTGGTGGCGGTCCAGCCGACGCCGGGGAAGTCGAGGATCGGGCCGTATTCGCTGCGCCACAGCGTGCGCGTCTCGGTGTCGATCGTGTCGTCGGCCCGCAGGATCTCGATCGTGGTGTCACTCGAGGTCATCGGCACCGACACCCCGTCGACGAGGTAGGACGTCGGCGAGGCGGGGTCGAGCGTGAGGTTGTAGCCGGTCATCCGGGAGCCGGCCGACACGGTGTGCGTCCACGCCAGCCCGTCGGTGAATCCGATCCCGATGCCTGGCAAGCCGAGCAGGTTGGCGCCGTAGACGTCGAATTCGCCTGGCACGATGAGGTGCGCTTCGGCGAAACGGAGTTCGCCTTCCCACGGGAAGTGCGGGTTGGCCAACAAGATGCCACCATCGCCCTCGGCGACCTGATCCCTGCCGATCGCCCAGCCGTTGCTGCCCAACTCGGCGGAGTCACGAAGTTCGAGGTCGGCTGCGGCGACGGCGTCGAGGTCGATGCCGCCCTCGCCTTGGCGATCGTCGTCGGCACTCGGTTGGGCCCGAAAGCCCGCCACCGTTGGCTCGGGAGGCTGTGCCGAGCCGATGAAGTCGACGATTGCGCCGCTGCTCGCCAGCAACGCCGTGGATCGCGCGTAGGCGTAGACCTCGGACGCAGTGATCGGCCGCACCCAGTCGGCGCCGGCACACCAGCCCGTGAGGCGTTCGCCGCCGACGTCGGCGAGCTGGTCGTTCCAGCCTGCGGTGAATGCCTCGAATTGTTCGACCACCTCCTCCGATGCGATGGTCTCGAAGTCGGCCGCTGCGATGTCGGCGATACCGATGGCTGCCCAGGCGAAATCGCTGTCGACGTTCTCGCCCTCCAGGCCGGGGCCGAGGGCGAGCGCGGCGAGTGCTTGTGATCTTCAGAATCTGGTCGATCAACGTGCAGCCGTGGTCCTCGCCGCTCACCCAGCCTTGGCCGTACGCCACGTCTGCTGCGGTGTCTCCCGTGATGTGCGGCACGCCGTCGGTGGTTCGACGAATGGTGGCCTCGAACGTCGGCGGCACCAACGTGGTCGTCGTGGTCGTGGTCGTGGTCGTCGAGGTCGTGCTGGTGGTGTCGGCCGAGGTGGGCAGCGGGATGGACTCGGGCCCCTCTCCGGGCGAGCAGGCGGCGAGCAGCGTGGCTCCCACCACGATCACCGCCCGAAGAACACGCACCGAGCCATAGTGCCAGATCAGTGGGTCTGTTGCGCAGCGGTTGCGACAGCGCGGTGGCGGACGCGGATCGCTCGTTGCTGATCGGTGGGCAACGCAGGGCCGCCTCGGCCCGGACAGGTAGCCTCAGACACCGTGACGGTGTTGCGAGTGGCGCTTGCCCAGCTCAACCCGACGGTCGGCGACCTCGACGGGAACCTGGCCGCCATGGTCGACGCCTACGAGCGCGCCGAGGCCGCCGGCTGCGATCTCGTTGCATTCCCCGAGTTGGCCACCACCGGGTACCCGCCCGAGGATCTGGTCCTCAAGCCGGGGTTCGTCGCGGACAACCTCGCCGCGCTCGGCGAAGCTCGCTGCGCACACCGGTCGCTGCGCCGCCGTGGTTGGTTTCGTCGACCAGGACCGCGACCTGTACAACGCCGCGGCGGTGTGCGCCGGCGGCGAGGTCGTCGGCACCTATCGCAAGCGGCTGCTCCCCAACACCAGCGTGTTCGACGAAGCGCGCTACTTCACGCCTGGGGCCGCCTCGGATCCGCTCGAGCTGTTCGTGATCCGTGGCATCAAGGTCGGCGTGTCGATCTGCGAGGACATTTGGAGTCCCGTCGGCCCCGTCGCCCTGCAGGCCGCAGCGGGTGCCGAGGTGAGCATCAACATCAACGCGTCGCCGTTTCACACCGGGAAGGCTGCCGAGCGAGAGCGGATGCTTGCGGTTCGAGCCTCCGACGCACACACCGCCATCGTCTACGTCAACCAGGTCGGTGGACAGGACGAACTCGTCTTCGACGGTGGTTCGATGGTGGTGGACCACGAGGGCACATTGCTTGCGCGGTCGCCGCAGTTCGTCGAGGATCTGCTGATCGTCGACATCCCCGTCCCGCCGGTGTACCGCAAACGGCTGCTCGACCCACGCGGTCGAATCACGGAGGCGTTGTTGCCGAGTGTGCAGATCTCCACCGACATCGCCCCGCACCAGGATGTGCAGCCGGGTTCGATCGCCGAGCCGCTCGACGCCGACCGAGAGCTGTACGACGCGCTCGGTGCTCGGGACGCGCGACTATTGCGGCAAGAACGGTTTCGACGACGTGGTCATCGCACTGTCCGGGGGGATCGACTCGACCATCGTTGCCTGTATCGCCGTCGACGCGCTGGGCGCCGATCACGTCCACGGGGTGTCGATGCCGTCGCGCTATTCATCCGATCACTCCAAGAGCGACGCGCAGTTGCTCGCCGAGAATCTCCGCATCGACTTCCGCACGATCTCGATCGAGCCGGCGTTTCAGGCCTACATCGACATGCTCGCTCCGTCGTTCGAGGGACGCGAGCCGGGCTTGACCTTCGAGAACATCCAGAGCCGATGTCGTGGACTGCTGACGATGTCGCTCTCCAACGAGTTCGGCTGGATGGCGCTGACCACCGGCAACAAGAGCGAGATCGCGGTCGGCTACTTCACGATCTATGGCGACTCGGTGGGCGGGTACGGCATCATCAAGGACGTGCTGAAGACGCGGGTCTACGACCTGTGTCGCTACGTCAATCGGGCGGCTGGTCGGGAGATCATCCCCGAGGCCGTGATCACCAAGGCGCCGTCAGCCGAGTTGCGTCCCGACCAGCGCGACGATCAGAGCCTGCCGCCCTACGAGGTGCTCGATCCGATCCTGCGGCTCTACGTCGAAGACGATCGCACCGCCGGCGAGATCATCGAACTCGGCTACGACGAGGACATCGTGCGCCGGATCACGCGCCTCGTCGACATTGCGGAGTACAAGCGGCGCCAGAGCCCGCCTGGGGTTCGTGTGTCGCGCAAGGCGTTCGGCAAGGATCGCCGCATGCCGATCACCAGTGGCTACCGCGGCTGACGGACCACCCGCACCCGCTGCCCACCCGAACCACCCGAAGTGATGAGTTTCCGCGCGACCTGTTCGCGCGAAGACTCATCGCGTCGGGTCGGTGGGGTGCTGGTGCTGGATCGGGGCCCGGCGCCGGGCCAACCACCAGGCATGCCATCTGCCGACCGGCTGCGTCGATCACACTGGGGCGATGGGAACAGGTCATGCACACGGTCTCGGTGAACACGACGATCTCGACGAGCACGTGCGCCCTGAGGTGCGACGAGCGATGTGGATCGCCGTTGGTGTGTGTGCGCTGGTCGTCACGGTCGGGCTGATCGTGATGTGGCCATCGGGCGATCGCACCGGCGACGACCCGCTGGGTCTGGCCGGTGATCCTGTGGCTGCCACGGTCGACTCGGTCGTGGAAGGTCCCTGTTCGTTCGACCCGCTGCTGGCGTGCAACAGCATCGACATCGTCGTCGACGACGGCGAGCTGCGCGGCGAGCGGTTCGTGCTCGAGCAATCGATCGAGTCGACGATCTCCGACGGTGACGCGATTCTGGTCGACATCGTCGAGTTCGGCGACGGAACCACGCAGGCCGTCTTCTACGATTTTCAGCGCAGCACACCGATGCTCTTGCTCGGCATCCTCTTCGTGGTCGCGATCGTGGTCCTCGGTCGATGGCGCGGCGTCGGTGCGCTGGCGGGTCTTGCGATGAGCCTCGTCATCCTCGTGGTGTTCGCACTGCCGGCGTTGCTCGAGGGCTCGAACTCGGTGGCGGTCGCCCTGGTCGCCGCCGGTGCGATCGCCTTCGTGGCGCTGTTTCTCGCGGACGGTCGAAGTCTCGCCACGGCAGCTGCGTTGCTGTCGACCTTTGCCAGCCTGGCGCTCACCGGTGCGCTTGCGTGGGTGTTCCTGCGGGCGTCGAGCTTCACCGGCTTCGGAGATGACACGGTTGGATTCCTCAGTGCGCTCGGCTCGGAGATCGACCCTCGCGGGCTGCTGTTGGCGGGTGTGGTGATCGGGTCGCTCGGTGTGCTCGACGACGTGACCGTCACCCAGGTCTCGGCGGTGTGGGAACTCAAGCGAGCTGCTCCCGACGCCGACTTCGGCGAGTTGTATCGTCGGGCGTTGCGTATCGGTCGCGA
>CAWBZS010000011.1:0-13202 GCA_963793335.1 Ilumatobacteraceae bacterium
AGAGCCCAGCGGAGTCGGATCACCCCTGGGGTCATCACGCCAGGGGTCAGACCCCAGGCGTGATCGCCATTGCTCGGCCGGAGTTGAGATCGGTGACGATCCGGCGTTGACTGGTCGGATGCTTCCGTTCTCCGAGATCGAACGAGTCCTCGTCGTCACCGCCCATCCCGACGATGTCGACTTCGGCGCCGCAGGCACCGTCGCCGAACTCACCGACGCCGGTGTCGAGGTCGTCTACTGCCTGGTCACCGACGGTCAGGCCGGCGGATTCGACCACTCGATTCCGCGCAAGGAGATGGCGGCGATCCGCCGAGAGGAACAGACCAAGGCTGCCGCCGAGGTCGGCGTCACCGACCTCCGGTTCCTGGGGTTCATGGACGGCACCGTCGAGGTCACCATGGAGCTGCGACACGACATCAGCCTGATCATCCGCCAGGTTCGCCCGCAGGTGGTGATCACCCAGTCGCCGTTGCGCAACCTCGCCTCGACCTACGGCTCGCACCCCGACCACACCGCCACCGGCGAAGCCACGATGTGCGCGGTGTATCCCGACGCTCGCAACCCGTTTGCCTTCGTCGGCATGCCGTGCGCGGAGCTCGAGGACTGGAAGGTGCAGGAGGTGTGGATCCAGGCGGGTCCGATGGGCGGCGACGACGATCTCGAGGTAGTTGACGTCACCGCCCAGATGGATCGCAAGTTCCGCGCCCTGCGCTGCCACGTCAGCCAGCACGTCGACCCCGACGCGATGATGGAACGCGTCGGCGCTCGTTTCCAGCAGCTCGCCGTCGAGCACGGCCTCCCCGAAGGCTCGAGCGGAGAGCTGTTCCGGGTCTGCGACACCCGCTGACCCGAACCGCCCAGCAGGCGATGAGCGAACGGACCGGATGCGGCCACTTCGCTCATCGGTCAGCCCGACCCTGAGTAGGCGGTGAGCGAACGGACCGGATGCGGCCACTTCGCTCATCGCGTTGGGGCTGTCACGGTGGGGGTGGGGGTGGGCGTGCGAGGATGCGGGGATGTACGCCGTTGCCACGTTCCTCGTCGTCGCCGTGATCACGGTCGCGTTCACCAAGCTGGCCACCGGGGCGCTGATCGCCACGGGGGTTCCGCCCGAGAGTGCTGCGTTTCAGGCTCGCTCCGCCTTCAGCGGTGCCGGATTCACGACCTCCGAGGCCGAGAACGTCGTCAATCACCGGGTGCGTCGACGGATCATCGGCACGACGATGTTCGTCGGAAGCCTCGGCACGCCGACGCTGGTGCTCACGGTGCTCGTCGGGTTCGTCGCTCCGGGTCCGGGCTCGACCACCGAGCGGGTGTTGGTCACGATCTCGGGGCTGTTCCTGATCGTCATGGCGGTGTTCAACAAGCCGTCGCAACGTTGGCTGCAGGGAGTGGGGCAAGGCTACGTCCAGCGGCGGCTCGCGCCGTCGCTGGCGTCAGACCGGATCGATCTGTTGGTGCTGTCGGACGAGTTCGCCGTGCAGGCGGTCCGCTTGGAGACCACGCCGGAGGAGTCGGTTCGCAGCTTGCGCGGTCTGGCACAGGCGTTTCCCGACGTCACCATTCTCGGCATCCGGCGGGGTCGGGACTACTTCGGGGCGCCTCCGGTCGACGTCGATCTGCAGGCCGGCGACGAACTGATCATGTACGCCCACCGAGACCACGAGCTGGTGAGCTGACCTCGACGGCCGCATGCCGATGAGCGAACGAACTGGATGCGGCCACTTCGCTCATCGCTTTCGCGGTCGACGCCTCCTGGGTCGAGGGGCCTCAGGTGCGGAAGGTGAGGTGTGCGGAACCGAGGAGCGGACCCGCAGTGCCGAGCGATGCGGGGCGTACCGGGACGGCACCGATCGCAGCCTGAAGCGCTGGTCCGAAGCGATCGAACGCGGCGGAGAAGCCGCCGCCGATCACGACGACGTGGGCATCGAACTCGACGACGACAGGCCCGAGGAACACGCCGAGTCGCATGCCGTGATCACTCACGACATCGGCATTGACCTGATCGTCCACCGCGGCTCGCAGGTCACTCATCGCCACACCCAATCGGTCGGCGAGGCCATGTGCCGACAGCACGTCGTCGGCTCGCCCACCCCACGGTGTGTCACGCATGGCGAGGTGTTCGACCCCGAAGCCGTCGATGAACTCGACCGGGCTGGCGTGATCGGTGAGGCACGTGCCGAGGCCGGTCCCGACGGTCACCGTCAGCACGCGGTCGACACCGGCACCAGCCCCCGCCAACGCTTCGCCGGTGCCGGCGGATTCCGCATCTCGGGCGAACCGGACCGGTATCGCCGAGGCCGCTGGCGAGCGCTGTTGGATTGCGTCGCCGACATCGATGCCGTAGATCTCCTCGAACTTGTGCACGCCCCGCATGCGCGAGACGCCGGCCTCGATGTCGAAGGGCCCGCAGATGCCGATCGCCAGCCCCGATGCTTCCGGTCCGGCGAGGCCGAGCGCTGCATCGGCCCCTGCCGCCAGCGAGTCGAGCACTCGGTCGGCGGTCTCGTTCGAATTCGCCGGCAGCGCGGGCCCGACCTCGACGCTGAGGTCGTCGCCCGTGTCGAATCGGACCACCCCGGTCTTGATCGAGGTCCCGCCGACATCGAGCACTGCGATTGTTTGACCCATCAGCGAACGAACCTACCGCTCGCCGCAAACCCTACGCCGACCAGGTGAGCAGTTCGCCCGAGCCAGCGGTCATCAGCGTGCCCGGTTGCACTCGCAGCCAGGTCGGTTCGAGGTGGAGCACCCCGAACGCGGCAGCTCCCGGGCTGGTCCACGGTGGGATGATCGACGGGTCGTAGCCCACCGGATCCGGGCCGTTGGCGAAGCGATCCCATCCTGCTCGCCGTTCGGCGTCGGAGGTGAGCCAGTCGGTGGTGCAGTGCGCTGTGCACGTGTCCTGGCCGGGCGCCCAGTAGGTGAGCGAGATGGTCGGGTTGTGTGCAAGGTCGTCGGCCTTGGGTGTCCGCGGGCCGGTGGCGATCCAGCCCTGCAGTCGCTCGCCGTCCCACTCCCAGATCGGATGGAGTACCCGGGTGCTCGGGTTGCCCGATCGCATGACCGTGGCAACCGTGCACCAGACGATCGAGTGGGCCATGTCGCGGAACGCAGGTGCCACGACGTCGAGTGATGTTCGCATGTGAGGTCCTCTCGTGATGCCCGAGCAGTGCGTCCGGGTGGCGGTGGAGACGAGTCAGCGGATCACGAAGGCGAACGTACGTGAACCCTCAGCGCCGATGCACTCGGGTTGTGCGTTGCCGGGTGTCGTCAGAGAACTTCCCAGCGGTTCGGGCGGTCGGCGTGTACGACGATCGCGTCGTACTGCTTGATACAGCGCGTTGCGCGCAGCACGTACTGTTCGCCCCCGCTCGACAGCTCGGCGAGGGCGTAGCCCTCGCTGGAGTCGCGCACGCCGGTGCCGATGTTGTGCAACGCGGCGAGTTGCAGGCCGGCGCTCTCGGCCTCGGCTGCCCACAGGTTGACGAGCCCCTGGCGCAGCGACGGATCGTCGAGCAGGTCGGATCCGCCCAGGGTGAGTGTGACATTGCAGATGTGCACCGGTTGCACGCAATCGGCGTCGACGACGTCGCCGCCGAGTTCGCCGTCGAGCATCACCACGATCGGGCCGCCGTTGCCGCTCACGCCCCCGACGAAGCCGTAGCGGACCAGCGGCAGACCGTCTTCGCCGGTGGTGGCGTAGCGGATCCGGTCGCCGTGGTTGAACGTTGTCACCCCGACACTCCGGTGGAGTACTCGGCGATCACGGCGTCGGACAGTGCCGGCCATGCCTCCAGGGCGGCGCTGGCCCAACGGTCGAAGTCGAGATCGGCGAGGGCGACGAGCCCGAGGTCACGATCGGGGTCGATCCAGAACATGGTGCCCGACCCGCCGAAGTGTCCGAACGTGCGCGGCGAGTTGGTGGTCCCGGTCCAATGCGGTTCCTTCGTGCCACGCACTTCGAACCCCAGCCCCCAGGGGCACTGCTCATAGCGACCCACGCCCGGAACGATACCGGCGAGTGTGGGGTAGTGGATGCGTTCGGCGTCGGCAGCGGTGCTCTCGTGGATCAACGTCGGCCGCATCACCTCCTCGACGAACCGGCACGTGTCGTGGAGATTCGACCGAACACCGTGCGCTGCCGAGCCGCGCAGCACGCTCGACGTCATCCCGAGGGGCACGAACACCGACTCGTTCAAGTAGTCGGCGAACGCGATGCCGGCGGCATCCTCGACCGCTTGCGCAGCGAGGCTGAAGCCGGTGTTCGAGTACATCCGGGTGGTCTCGGGGCGTGCGATTGCCTCGTCGCCGTCGAAGCCGTAGCCGCCGGCGTGTGCGAGCAGGTGGCGCAACGTGCAACCGGGCTGGCCGACCGGTTGATCGAGCGAGATGATGCCTTCCTCGACGGCGACGAGCATCGCCCACGCAGCCATCGGCTTGGAGATCGACGCAAGGCGCTGGACCCGGTTTCCGTCTCCGACCGTGGCGACGACCTTGCCGCCGCGTGCGACGGCTGCCGACACGTCGGGGACGGGCCAGTCGGCCGTGAGGTCGAGAGCAGTCATCGCAGCCGACCCCGTCTGCTCAGGTGAACTGGCGCAGGAGCTCGGCGACCCGGAACGACAGGTCGACGCTCTGTCGGGCGTTCAACCTCGGATCGCACATCGTTTCGTATCGATGGTCGAGGTCGGTGTCCGACAGCGCATCGCCGCCTCCGAGGCACTCGGTGACGTCTTCGCCGGTGAGTTCGATGTGGATGCCGCCCGGCCATGTCCCCTCGGCGCGGTGGGCCCGCACGAATCCGCCGATCTCGGCGACGACGTCGTCGAAGTGGCGGGTCTTGAGGCCGTTGGCTGCGGTGTAGGTGTTGGCGTGCATCGGGTCGCAGGCCCACACCACCGGGTGTCCGGCGTCGGCGACCGCACGCAGCAGCGGCCGCAGCGAACTCTCCACCTTGTCGGCACCCATGCGCACGATCAACGTGAGCCGCCCAGGGATACGCGACGGGTTCAGCAGCTCACACAGCTCGAGGACGTAGTCGGCAGTGGTGGTGGGTCCGACCTTGCAACCGATGGGGTTGCCGACGCCACGGAGGAACTCGACATGGGCGCCGTCGAGTTCGCGGGTGCGCTCGCCGATCCACAGCATGTGCGCCGAACAGTCGAACCAGCCACCGGTGAGCGAGTCCTGACGGGTGAGCGCCTCCTCGTAGCCGAGGATGAGCGCCTCGTGCGAGGTGAAGATGTCGACCTGGGCGAGATTTGGGTTCGACTCGGTGTCGATCCCGCAGGCCCGCATGAACGAGAGCGCCCGTTCGATCTCCGCGGCGACGTGTTCGTAGCGCTGGCCCTCAGGGCTCGACGCGACGAATTCCTGGGTCCAGGCGTGGACTCGTGACAGGTCGGCGAAACCGCCCTTGGTGAACGCCCGCAACAGGTTCAGCGTCGATGCCGACTGGTGGTAGGCCTGCACGAGGCGTTCGGGGTTCGGGACGCGAGCGGCCTCGGACGGGTTGACATCGTTGACGATGTGCCCGCGGAACGACGGCAGTTCGAGGTCGCCGATGGTTTCGGTGGGGGACGAACGCGGCTTGGCGAACTGGCCGGCCATGCGACCGACCTTCACGATCGGCACTCCGACGGAGTAGGTGAGCACGACCGCCATCTGCAAGATGACGCGCAGCTTCTCTCGGATGTTGTCGGCGGAGAACTCCTCGAAGCTCTCGGCGCAGTCGCCGGCCTGGAGCAGGAAGGCGCGTCCTCCGGCGACACCGCGAGCTCGGACTGCAGTGATCGGGCCTCGCCGGCGAACACCAGCGGTGGCATCGAGGAAATCTGCTTCAGGGATGCTTCGAGGGCGCCGCTGTCGGGCCAGTCGGGCTGCTGGCCGACCGGGTGGTCGTGCCACGACGACGGCGACCATGGTCCTCGGGAGTCAGGCATCGCGCCAGGCTATCGGCGACGAAAACGACAAGAGCGACCCGTTTCTCAACGGGTCGCTCTCGATCGACGATGTGGCGACTGGATGTTGCGACTGGTGTCTGACACCAATCGTCACATCAGACGGCGAGGATGCGTTCGGCGTCGTCTCGGAGGCCGGCGACCGCACGAGACACGAGACGGCGGGCGGCTTCGGCGGTGACCCCGAGCTGCTCGCCGACTTCGCGGAAGCTCTTGCGTTCGCCATCGACCAGGCCGAAGCGGGACTCGACAGCGAAGCGGGCACGAGAGTCGAGCGTGCCGAGCAGTTCGTCGAGCAGTTCGGAGTCGACCAGTGTCATCACGTGATCTTCGGGCGTGCCGTCACCGTTGGCCATCAGGTCGCCGAGCGTGGCATCGCCGTCGTCGCCGACGGTCTTGTCGAGGCTGACCGGCGTGGTCAGGCGGTGCAGTTCGGCATTGGTCTGATCGAGGGTCTCGCCGTCACCGGACGCCTGGCGCAGCGCCGCACGCAGGCTCGCCGAGCGGTCACCGGGGATGCGGATGAGGCTGGCCTTCTGGTCGAGGGCACGACCGATTGCCTGGCGGATCCAGAACGTGGCGTAGGTGGAGAACTTGAACCCACGACGCCAGTCGAACTTGTCGACGGCGTGCTCGAGGCCGAGGTTGCCTTCCTGGATCAGGTCGAGCAGGTCCATGCCCTGCGGCAGCGGGTAACGGCGGGCGATGCTGACGACGAGGCGCAGGTTGGAGCGGATGAAGCGATCCTTGGCCTTGGCCGCCTCGCGCACCTGGCGCTTGAGGGCAACGCCACGCTTGCCATTGTCGAGCTGCTCTTGGGCTTCACGGCCGGCTTCGATGATCCGCGACAGCTCGCGCTCGTCCTCGGCGGTCAACAGAGGGACCTTGCCGATGTCGTTCAGGTAGAGACCAATGGAGTCGTTCATGATGTTTCCTACAACCGTTCGTGTGCGTAATGATTCCGGGGCCAAGCTGTGTCGTTTGACACACTGCATCGGCCAGGCGGATCGAGGCGACGCCGGATTTCACACGCCAATGTGAGGTTCCAGCGAGGTGATCGAAGTGCGGCAGACGCCGATTACGTCGGACTTCCGGGAAGAAGCCGTCGCAAACCGTGTACTCGGGGGTATATGGGGGAGCGATTTACAGTAACAGACCTGTCAACCCCTTGTCGGGTCGGTTGCGTCCGATTTTCGTCACGAACCCATAAAATCTGGGAATCGTGCCCGAAACCGATTCATCGTCGCGTCGTGTTGGGCTCTTCGGCGGCACGTTCGACCCTCCTCACGTCGGTCATCTCGTCACCGCAGTCAACGTTCGTCACGCCCTCGACCTCGATGTGGTCGTCATGATGGTCGCCAACGTCCCCTGGCAGAAGGAAGGGAGCCGTGAGATCACGCCGGCGCTCGCCCGCCTCGCGATGGTCGAAGCCGCCGTACGCGATGTTCCCGGGCTGGTGCCCGGCCGGCAGGAGATCGATCACGGTGGGCCCAGCTACACCGCGGACACGCTTGCCGTTCTCGGCGGTCACTTCCCGAACGCCGAGTTCTTCACCGTCATCGGTGATGATGCAGCAGCCGGCTTGCGCACCTGGACCCGGTGGCAAGAGGTGGTCGACCGGTCGCGACTGGTGGTCGTCGATCGTCCTGGCGAGCATGTCGACGTCGATGCCGATCTCGACTGGATCCGCGTGGAGGTGCCACGCCTCGAGGTGTCGAGCACCGACCTCCGCGCCCGATTCACCGATGGCCGACCGCTCGACTATCTGGTGACGTCACCCGTGCTCGACGTCATTCGGGCGCACGGTCTCTACGGGGTGCCGGGGTGACAGCGATCGCGCAGCGGCGCCGGCGTCGTACGATCGTCGGAGCGGCGATGGCCGCACTGCTGGTGGCGGCTGCGGCGGCCATGTTCGTCGTGGGTGTCGTCACCTTGTCGAATTCGCAGGAGGGCGAAGCGGTCGGCGTCGACCCCCGACCCCGAGTCGATCTCCCGGTCACGCCCAATGCGCTCCTGGCGGTGACCGATGAGGACGGGGGACTTGCGTCGGTGGTCGTCATGACGCTGTTGCCGCAGGGTCAGGGCGGCAGTGTGGTGACGGTGCCGGTGAACGCCGACGCAACCGCCGGCTTCGGCCTGCAACGCCGCCCGCTCGATGTGTCGTTCGATGCCGCCGACGGCGAAGGTTTCGTCGCCTCGGTCGAGGACATGCTGTCGATCAGCGTCGAACACGCCGAGATCGTCGACGCCGCCGGACTCGACGCGATGCTCCCCGGCATCGACGCGTTGCAGCTGGAGCTGCCCACTGACGTCGTCGACACCCCGGGGGTGGAGGGCTGATCTCGACCGCTGGTCAGCAGACCTTCACCTCCAGGGAACTGGCCACGATTCTCACTGCTGTCGACGACGACGCCGACGTGGACGAGTCGCACGCGAACGACGTTGCCGTGTGGGAGGCATTGGCGGAACTTGGGCCAGTGCAGGTGCCGCCGGAGCAGGTGGCGCTCGACGAGTTCGGTCGGCCGATCCCACCAGCGTCGGTCGGCGAGCTGATCGATCGGTTGTGGCAGGGAGAGGTCACCGTCCGCGACCTGCTCCTGTCGCCCGTCGACGACATCGAGAACCCGACGGGGGTCGACGTCGTGCTGATCGATCGTCGCGACTCGACGCTGGTGTTCGCCCAGGTCTCACCCGCTCTGGTCTCCACCCCTAACACGGGGCTCAAGGCTCGGATCGTCGCCAACTTCACCGAGGACGAACTGGAGGCGTCGGACGGGTTGTACGACTCGTCGTCGGAGGTGGCGATCGAGCTGATCGGCAGGCTGCTGTTCCTGTCCGGCAACGTCGTGTCGGTCGAGACTGCCGAGACCGGCGTGCCAGAGCTGACCCTGATCGAGGTGCTCGACGAGAGCCAACTCGAAGAGACCATCGCTGCAGCAGAGACCCTGCTCGGCGGTGCCGAGGTGCGCGTCGCCACCACGGTGCTCGAGGGCGTCGACGTGCAGATCACGCTGGGGCTGTCGTACCTCGAGCACGAGGTCGCCCGAGCGGGCAACGTCGATCCGTCCGAGGGCGAGGTGACGGACTCCGTCGCCCCGTCGACCGAGGTTGGCGGTACGGTCCCAGCCGATGGATGAACAACATGGCTGACGTGGATCCGACATCCGAGTTCGACTCGAGCAAGGAACTTGCGCTGACCGCCGCCCGGGCAGCGTCAGATCTGAAGGCCACTGAGGTCATGGTGCTCGACGTTGGCGAGCTGCTGTCGATCGCCGGCTATTTCGTGATCGCCGGCGCCTCGAATCCCCGGCAGGTGCGTGCGGTCGTCGACCAGGTCGAGGCGACGGTCAAGGCAGAACTCCAGCGCTCGCCGGTGCGGACCGAGGGGGTCCGCGAACAGCAATGGACCCTCATCGACTATGGCGACGTCGTCGTGCACGTCTTCCTCGACTCGGTACGCGAGTTCTACGAGATCGAACGGCTGTACATGGATGCGCCCCGCATCGAGTGGGAAACGGATGGCAACGGCGGATTGACGCCTGAGCGTCGCGGCCGCCGTCCACAGCCCTGGCCGTGGCAACGGAGACCTCGGTCGACAGCGATGGCGTCGCGGATATCTGTCGGCGACGTACGACTCGTTTGACCCGTCAGTCGGGAGAGGCAGTGTCGAGCGTTTCGTTGTGATGGGGGAGCGGCGGTTGATAGCGTACGCCGTCCCGTTCCGACGGATCTGGGGCTATAGCTCAGTTGGTAGAGCGCTTCCATGGCATGGAAGAGGTCAGGAGTTCGATTCTCCTTAGCTCCACGGAAAACCCCAGGTCACAGGCCTGGGGTTCGTTTGTTTTTCTGGTCGGGTGGTGCAGGTGGGCTGCGAGGTGGGCAACGGATGAGTTCGGTTGCTCGCCAATTGCCGGGGAGCGTCGAGTGCTGCGTGATGGAGCCTGCGCGACGCGGACGGTTTCTGTGGCCGGGTGATGCTGATCCGCCGTCAGCCGGCCGGCGACTCCTGAGCGCTTGGCGTCCGTTGCACGTCGACCGTGACTGGTGTCAGCCCGTCGCTTCGAGCTTGGCCACGAAATCCTCGAGATCCTGTCGCCGGAACCGAACACACCGTCTGATGCGGAGCGGGTGGATCTCTCCTCGATACGTCAGCTCGTAGATCATCGTTCGGCTGACTCCCAGCAGCGTGGCAGCCTGCTTGACACTGATGAGCAACGGGATCATTGCGGTGTCAGCGTCCTCGGCTGTGTGGATCAGCGGAGTCGTTCGATCGCTCACCACACTCAACGGGTCCTCGGTTGCGCCTCGCGGGTAAAGAACGGTCGGCGCACCTACTAGTCCTCGTCCGGGTGCTGGGCGCCGACGACACCGACACTCTTACTGGTCGGCAGGATGCGGCGTTCTTGCGGCCTAGTCAGGACGGGTTGACGAAGCGATCGCCGAGTAGGAACGGCTACTCGCAAACCTGGAAACACGGCAAGGGAGGGCATTCCAGCGGTGCCATCGCGTGCCGCGAGCGCAAAGCAGATACTGTGCCGGCGGAAACCCTGAACATTTCAGCACATCATTGGCCCGGCGCACGCGGGGTTTGAATGAGGTCGTCCAGCTCATCGCCGAGTTCGCCCAGTCCACCGAAACTCGACTGCTCGTCGACCCACGCAATCCGGTAGAGGCATCGACGAACGATCTCACGATCGAGGATTGGAGTAGCCAGTTCGAGACGTATCGACTCGATCGAGAACCGAACGGCCTCGACGGCATCGTCGGGTGCTCCGAACAGCTCGAGGTAGCGAAGCACCTCACGTTCGAATGCTTCGAGCCGAGACCACTCTTCGTCGCTCAAGGTTTGGATCTCGGACTTCAGCGAGTGATCGATCCCAGCAAGCACGAACAGCAAGCAGAACTGACGTGCCTCGTGATCGTCGGAGACGTGCGACGATCCGGACTCGAGCGAGTCCGTCGTCGCGTCCATCCCCAGCCCATCGATCGTCACCGACCATTTGCCGAGGTGCCGGTGCTTGTCCGCCAACCGAAGGTGACACAACGTCGGCACACCCTCGTAGCGGTCACGAAGATCGAATCGGTCGACAACTACGGCGACCACCGACGAGGGTAGGACGGCGGGTGCATCGTCGGGTTCATAGGTGAGGATCTGCACGTCGTGCGGGGCAAAGTCGGGGAGGTGCGCCAACCTGTTCACGATGTTGGGATACGTCGCCGACGAAGACGACCTCAGGCCAGGCCATCGTCGTGCCCCGTTCGTGCGATCCGCGGTGGTGCGATCGGATCGATCGAGAGCCCTCGCAACCTTTGCGACGTTCGACGCCGGGGCGCCCGGTGCCGGTCATTCGCCGACAATTGCATATGAGGCGGAATGGGCGCGATTCGCGGCCTCAAGAGCCGACCGTGGTTGGGCCGAGCTTCCTTCGCGCCCACCAAAGGGTCCGATAGGGAGTCGTCAGCCGGACACGTTCGGAAGGGTGACTACGTGTGGGGCCCGAGTCGACCGGCCAGCGCCACTTCGCCGGCGGTGCGGCAGGACCAGTTCTGTTTCAGACTTCGATTGTCCGGCGTCCCCACACCGGTCTCGAGAAGATGGTGTCGTTCTGCCTCGTCGGGATGGTCGGCGTTCGCTGCCGACGCTCATCTCTCCGGACAACGTCCGTTGGCCAGGTGTCTGCGGCGGCCGATGCAGACGAAGGCCCCTACCGGTGACGTTCGGTCTTTCCTAGCGTCGGAGTTGGAGCAGGAGGGAGCCAGACATGAAGCACCGTCCATTCGTCCTTCTCGCAACGCTCGTCTTCGCGATGGCGGCCTGTAGCGGCAGCGACGACGCCACGACTACGACAGGCGACCAGACCACCGAGGTCGCGACAACATCGCCGGCCACGATCGCAACCACAACTGTGCCGGACACGACGGTGTCCGCGACCAGTGAGGCTCAGGACAGCCAAGCCGATGTGTTCTCGTTCGCTGACGACGACCTGTGCGAGTGGGTGTCCGAGGCCGAGATAGCTGAGTGGGTGGCTGCGGAGTTCGACTTGGACGGAACAGCGAGCGAGGTGGGAACGACCGACGCGGTCGTCGCGTGCGAGTGGACGATCGAGAGCACCGATGGCGAAGAGGCGGTGGTGACTGCTGGGGATGCAGCACTCTGGCGGGGCTTCGACGGTGACATCTACGACTTCACTGCGAGAATGGCAGACGCTGGCGTCATCGAGTACCCACCACCGCAAGGTTCCGTCGAGATCGGTGGATGGGTCGTGGGGCACCCGGCAGTGAGTGATGACGTGGTGGTACACAACGGCGGTTTCGGCCGATTCGCGTTCGGGGTGCCGCCCGGTCCGTGGCTGCAAGTGTCGATCTACACGGAGGACGGGGACGAAAATTGGGACAAGGGGGTCGCCTACGAGGAGTACGAAGCCCACTACTTCGCCCTCGTCGATCGCTTCCTTCGGGAACTCGGTTGGGTGTCCTAGCGAGGTTGAAGCTCGCAACGTGTCCGCAGGAGGGTCCTCAACCGGACGCTGCCGCCGACGGGTGATTATTGGTGCCCTGTGGTGGTCCTCGATCGCACAGTGCGCCGGATCTGGGCGCACGTCGGACGTGGAATCGGTTGAGCGAAGTGTGCGCCTGATCCGTCGATCTCGGCGGGCGATTACGCCGAGATCTTGGCTGCGTACTTGCGCTGGGCGGCCTGCTTGGACACGCCGAGCATCGCTCCGATCTCCGACCAGGAACGATCCGCGTTGCGTGCGTCGCGGATCGCGTCGAGCAAGGCGGTGTCGACGTCGTCTCGCTGTTCCACCAGTTCGGCGATGGTCCGAAGCGCTGCAGTCTTCGCCTCGACGAGATCATCGGCGTCGACGTCGTCGGCCCACCGCTCGAGGGCGTCAGCTCGTTGTGCACGTGTCGTCGTCATGGTGTCCACCAACCTTTCAGGAACTTGGATCGAGCCGGCATGGCATGGATGATCGCGACGCCATCGGCGTCATCGACGACGCCGACCTCCAAGGGCTCGCCGTTCGCGGACGGTCCGATGAACATCGTGACGTCGGCATCGTCGGTCTCGAAGCCTCGCCAGTGGTGTCGGAGTGCATGGAGCATGTCGTCATCGGAGACACCGTGCTTGCGAGCGCTCGCCTCGATGTCCACCCGGTCAGGCTACGCATCGGACTGCGCATCGTCAACATCTGTTGACGACAGTCGCTGAAGTGTTGCGATGGGCCCGCACATCGC
>CAWBZS010000012.1:0-96604 GCA_963793335.1 Ilumatobacteraceae bacterium
ATGCGCACGCGTTGCGTGGCACGGCGGTGCACGGCGTGATGCGGGTGGCCGGCGCGGCCGATCCGTCACCGGCCTGAGTCACGGGCGCCGAGTCGGCGGGCATGGCGCACCGCTCGGTCCGGATGGCGTGCCGACGCCTAACGTCGCTGGCGTGGGGAAGCCGCCGCGGTTGCGCGAAGTCGACGTGATCGACCTGCCGGTGCGGGAAGCGTCCGGGCTGGCGTCGAAGCTGGTCGATGGAGTCGTACACCTGGCGGTGATCGGCGACCGCAACGCGGACCTCGTCCTCGCCACCTACTCGGCCGAGGACGGTGTCTCACCGTGGCGGACCGTCGACCTGACCGATGTCGACGGTTGGACCGAAGCCCCCGATGGGAGCCAGCTGGAGGCGATCGCCGTCGGTGGTGGCAGTTCCGTCGCGCTGCTGCGCGAGGACCCGCCGGTCGTGGTCGTGATCGACGTCGACCAGCGTCGTGTCGTGGCCGAGCTCACGCTGGTGGTGCCCGACGACCTCGGACTCGACGGGTGGGATGATCCGTCGTCGCGCGGTGAGGGCTGCATCTTGCTCTCCGACGGCCGCCTGCTCGTGGCCAAGGAGAAGCGGCCGGCGGCGCTGATCGAGTTCTGCCCGCCCGGTGTCGACGCGCAGGGTCTCTCGCCGGGCGGCTTCCTCGGCGACGGCGAACGGTGGTCGGCGCCGAGTGGCGTCGTCGAGTACACAGCGCGGGCCTGTTGGCCGCTGAAGGGGGCGGCCCGGAAGGCGATGCGCGATGTCAGCGACCTGGCGGCCGGGGACGATGGGTCGCTCTGGTTGCTGAGCGATCAGTCGGCGTCGGTTGCCCGGTTGTTGCTGGTGCCGTCGCTGGTGCCGGGCGCCGGCCCGGTGCGAACGTTCGAGGAGGTCTGGCGGCTGCCCAAGGGTGTCGACAAGCCGGAGGGCCTGGTTGCGCTCGACGGGCGTCGGGCGCTGATTGCCATGGACACGAAGCGGTCGAAGCGCAACGGGATGATCGTCGAGGGCCCGGACTGACGCTGCGCGAGCCGGCGTCTCCCCTCCACGGGTGATCGACGACGTTGCCGGCGTTGCCGGCGAGCTGCCGGTGTTCAGGCGGCACGGCGCAGCGCTCGGAGGCGTGCTCGTGCCCGTCGGATCTGAGCGGCGGTCTCGATCGGGTCGTCGTGGGCGTCGTCGGCTGCGGCTGCGGCTGCGTTGTCGTCGTTGTCGTTGGGGAAGGTGGGAGGTCGGGCGCCGACGGGCAAGATGATGGAGCCGTCGGGTCGGATGGTGTAGCTCTGGCCGTGGATGCTGCGGCGTCTGGTGAGTTTCTTGCGGTGTTTCTCGCGGTTGTGGTGGCTGCAGCCGAGGCCGGCGTTGATCTGGTCGGTGGTGCCCTGGTTGACCCATTCGGTGACGTGGTCGACCTCGCAGAATTCTTCGGTAGGTCGCAGCCGGCGTGGTCGCAGCGTCGCACGAGCAGCTTGGCGGCTTCACGTGCGGGGCCGGTGAACAGCCGCTTTTTGCGGCCCATGTCGATCACGACGCCTTGGGCGTCGACGACGACGCGGCGGATGTGGCCGGCGAGGACGGCGCGCAGCACGTCGTGGAGGTGCAGTGGTGTGCCGTTGGCGGTTTCGCAGTGCATGTGGGCGAACGCGTCGGGGTCGGCGACGAGGTCGGCGAGTAGGTCGCCGGTGGTGTGGGCGGCGAGTCCGGTGAACGGATCGATCGGGTCGCCGGACAGGGTGGTGGTGGGTGCGAGGCCGGCGTCGGCGAGTACGAGTGCCCAGGTGCGTTGGTCGCACACGAGGTTGGTCAACGGTTTCGGTGCGTCGGGTGCGTTGGCGTCGGTGTCGAGGTGGGCGTTGGCTCGGCGCATGATGTCGACGAAGGCGTCGTAGCTGCGTTGGGTGTGGGTGCGAGGAAGCGGTTTGCCGGACGCGTCGTCGCCGTGTTCGGCGCGGCGGGCGGCGGCGTCGGTGCGGAACTCGTGCTCGCAGAACCGGCGGAAGATCGCTTCGAGTTCGTCGTTGACGAGCGGGTCGCCACCGTTCGCGTCGAGGTGGAGTTGGCCGCCGACGGTGGTGACGTGCACGTTGCGGCCGTCGATCTGTTCGTCGCGGTCGCGGTGGGCGCCGTCGGTGTCGGCGAGCATCTCGAAGCGGGCCAGGGCGATGACGAAGTCGTCGTAGCAGTACCGCTCGGCGAGTTCGAGCAGCATCGCCGCGAAGTCGGCGAGACGGTCACGCACCCGCGGGTTGCGGTATACCCGGGCCATCGCTGCTGCCTGTGCTGTCCCGATGCGTCCGCTCTGGAGTGCGTCGGCCAGGCCGGGCACCCCGTCGACGGCTGTCGCGAGGCGGCGCCCGACGACGATGTCGGGGTTCGAGGAGTTGCAGGTGGCGCGTAGGTAGCCCTTCATCGAGCGGTGCCCGTCGGCGAGGTAGAGGCGTCGCTGGTCGACCTCGCCAGCGTCATCGCCGTCTCGGCGTCGACCCGTCGGCGCAGCAACTCCAGTGCGCGAACCCGTTCGTCGAGTTCGGTGTCGGTGGCGTCGATCAACTCGCCGGCGACGTCGTCGACCGTGCGGTCGTCCCGCCCGATCGTGTCGCACAACGCCCCGAGATCCATACCTCCATCATGACCAACGGGTGTCGCAGAGTTGCCAGACTGGGGTTGTTCGAGGCCCGAACCGCAACGCCGTCACGACGGCGCCACCGACGCGACCCACACCAGTCCGCGCCACAGCCCGACGCCGTCGTCGTGCTCGCTGAAGTCGAGGGACGGGTTGCGGCGGAACCCGACCCGCTCCATGACCCGTTGCGATCGCACGTTGTCCGCCGCGGTGTCGGCCAGCACCTGGGACGAGCCGTGTCGAGCGAAGGCGTCGGCCAGCGCGGTCGGTGACCCGCCACGAGCGGAGCACCAGTCGCTTCGTCACGATCTCGACCCGGTCGGCCCCATGATTCGTCTGGCGCAGGGTCGGGCGCTGCAGCAGGACGTCGATGCTGCGCTCCGACATCTCGGCAGGCTCGTCAGGACTCGAGCGCGGCAGCGAGACGCTCCAGGGTGTCGCTCATCGTCTCGCGGTTGCGTTCGGCACGGTCGGGCACGCCCGACATCTCCGCCGACATCTCCAGTACCGAGTCGGGCCGCAGGTCCTCGCTCCACTCCGTGACCCGGCTTCCGCCGTCGATCGTTTCGATCCGGTACCCCCAGGTTGCGTAGTGGAAGTCCATCATCGAGCACTCGAACACGAACTCGCGGCCAGGCTCGGCGACGGTGACCTTTCCCTGCGTCACCCACTCCTTGTCGCCGTTGCGGTTGGTGCCGTCGAAGGTCGCGCCGACTGCCGGGCCGTCACTGCCGTCGTGCCACCGGCACTCGACGCATTCCGATGACCACTCGCCCGTCCGGGTGACGTCGGAGATCGCTGCGTACACGGCCTCAGGCGATGCGGCGATGTCGCGAGAAATCTCGATCCTGTTGCTCATGACGCCCAGTAGAGCACGACCGGTCCTCGGTCGATGACCCCAACTTGTATTCTACTTGTATGTTTCTGCTGGTCGTCTGGGTCGTTGCGGTGCTGACGTCCATCCTGAGCGCAGTCGCCGGTCTGGGTGGCGGGGTCATCCTGCTGCTCGTCATCGCCCAGTTCGTCGCCCCGACGACGGCGATCCCGGTCCAGGGGGCGATCCAGCTCGCGTCGAACTCGTCGCGCGCCTGGTTCCTTCGCCGCACGGTCGACTGGGGTCCGGTGGGGTGGTCGTCGATCCTGCTGCTGCCCGCCAGCTTCCTCGGCGTCATGGTCGCAACGTCGCTGCCCGAGAACGCCATCCAGGGCTCGCTTGCGGTCTTCGTGCTCGTGCTCGCCTGGCGACCCAGCGTGCTGCAGTGGCGTGGAGCCAGCACGCTGCCCAATGCGGCCCTGGTGGGCGTCGGCGGGATCTCCGGGTTCCTCAACACGACCGTCGGTGCCAGCGGCCCGGTCACCTCACCGTTCTTCAAAGCAGCGACTGCGACCCACGTCGCGTTCGTCGCCACCGCAGCCGTGACCCAGGTACTCGCCCACGCCGCCAAACTGCTCGCGTTCACCGTCGACGGCTGGTCGGCCGCCGATCACCTGGGGGTCATCGTCGTCGGCGCAGGCGGCGTGGTCATCGGCAGTCGCATCGGCACCCAGTACGTCGGGCGGATATCGGAGGACCGGTTGGCGCTGCTGTTCAGGATCGTCCTCACCACCCTGGCGATTCGGCTGCTGATCACCGCACTCGTCTGACCGTGCTGCTGCGCGGCGGCGAGCCTGCTGGTCCCGAGCTGGGCGACATGCGGAGATCCGGATGTTGCGTTCATCCCCGGTGGCGGTCGAGCAGCATCGCGTCGCCGAACGAGAGGAACCGATAGTCATTCGCGAGTGCGGTGTCGTAGAGCGTCCGCCACCGAGGTCCGACGAAGGCGTCGATCATCATCAACAGCGTCGTCTTCGGGAGGTGAAAATTGGTCATCATCAGGTCGACCACCTGCCAGTCGAAGCCACGATGGATGAACAGATCGGTCCGCCCGGACGACTCGCCCGACCGGGCCGCCGACTCGAGCGCCCGCACCGCCGTCGTTCCGATCGCCACGACACGTTGCGCGTCGGCGCAGGCCGCAGTGGTCTCCGGGGGCACCCGGTAGCGCTCGGTGTGCATCGGGTGGTCCAGCGGGTTCTCGGTGCTGATCGGCTGAAAGGTGTCGAGCCCGACGACGAGTTCGACCCTGGCGGTCGAAATACCGCGCGCAGCGAGCCGATCGAACAGCTCCGGCGTGAAGTGGAGCCCGGCCGTCGGCGCAGCAGCCGAACCCGGCTCACGTGCGAAGACGGTCTGGTATCGGTCGGGGTCGTCGAGCCGGGCACCGATGTATGGCGGCAATGGCATCTCGCCGTGTCGGTCGAGCAACCTCAACGGGTCGTCCTCGCCGATCAGTTCCACCCAGAAGGTGTCTCCCGCCGGCGTTCGAGCCCCCATTCGCACCAACTCGACCCCGGCAGCGAACAACACCTCGCCGACACCGAGCTTGCCGCCGGGACGCACCAGTGCCTCCCAGACCCGCCGGTCGGGGCTGCTCGGCTCCAGCAGCAGCACCTCGGCCGCCCCGCCGGTGGCGCGCTGCAGACGCAGACGAGCAGGAATCACCCGCGTCTCGTTGAGGACGAGGAGATCGCCCGCACGGAGTACCTCGGCGAGGTCCGCCACGGTGCGATGCTCGGCCGCACCGCCCCCTCGGTCGACGAGGAGCTTGGCCGAGTCCCTTGGCTCGATCGGCGTTTGCGCAATCCGATCGTCCGGAAGCACGTAGTCGAAGTCCGCGATCTGCACCACGGCAGGCTACGAGCGCCGTGCTGATCACACGAGGCCGACACACCGTGCGGCGGTCTGCGTCAGTCGAACAGCGACCCGGTGTTCGAGCGTCGAGGCGCAGCCAGGCCCAGGTGCTCATAGGCCGCGTCGAGCACCACTCGCCCCCGCGGGGTGCGGGCGATCATCCCCTGGGTGATCAGGAACGGCTCGTAGACGTCCTCGACGGTCTCCGGCTGCTCACCGACGCTGATCGCTACTGTCGACAACCCGACCGGACCACCGTTGAACGTCGTACACAGCGCCGTGAGGATCGCACGGTCGACCTTGTCGAGTCCGCGGTCGTCGACGCCGAACAGCGCCAAGCCTTCGCGGGCGATCGGCGCGTCGACGCGGCCGTCGTGGCGGACCTCGGCGAAGTCGCGAACCCGCCGGAGCAGTCGATTCGCGATACGGGGCGTCCCGCGGGATCGGCGGGCGATCTCCCAGGCACCGTCTCGGTCGATCTGCACGTCGAGGATGCCGGCAGCGCGTTCGACGATCGCCTGCAGTTCGTCGTCGTCGTAGTAGTCGAGCCGTGCCACCAGCCCGAAGCGGTCGCGCAGCGGCCCAGTGATCATTCCCGTGCGGGTCGTGGCGCCCACGAGCGTGAACGGCTCCATCGTGAGGCGGATGCTGGACGCTGCCGGCCCTTTGCCCACCACGATGTCGAGCTGGAAGTCTTCCATCGCCGGGTACAGGATCTCCTCGACGGCGCGCGACAACCGATGAATCTCGTCGATGAACAGCACGTCACCACCTTCGAGCTTGGTCAGGATGGCAGCGAGGTCACCAGCCCGTTCCAGTGCAGGACCGGAGGTGACGTGGAGATGGACCCCCATCTCGGTGGCGACGATGCCCGCGAGGGTGGTCTTGCCGAGTCCGGGCGGCCCGGCGAACAACAGATGATCGACCGGCTGGTCTCGTTTGCGGGCGGCTTCGAGCACGATCCGCAGATGCTCTTTCAACTCCCGCTGACCGACGAACTCGTCGAGCGCGCGCGGGCGGAGACCTGCTTCGAGTTCGATTTCGGCGCTGACGACCTCGTCGTCGGCTCCACCGATACCCGGATCGAGGAACTCGTCACGCACGGCGCGCACCCAGCATCTTCAGCGCGTCGCGCAGCAGCGCGGACGAGTCGGCTGCGGTGGGCAGCTCGCGCAGCACATCTCGAATCTCATCGGTGCCGTACCCGAGGCTGGCCAACGCGTCGCGAACGTCGGCAACGGCCGACACCGACCCGCCGTCACCGCTGTCGAGCATCGGCACCGCCAGGCGGTCTCGCAGTTCGATGATCAGGCGCTCTGCGGTCTTCTTGCCGATGCCCGGCACCAGCGTGAGCGCAGCGACGTCGTTGTTGGACACCACGTCGAACAACGCCGCCGGCGGGTGTGTCGCCAGGATCGCAACCGCCAACGCCGGGCCGATCCCGTGGGTCGCGATCAACGCCTGGAAGGTGGACCGATCGTCGCGCGAGCTGAAGCCATACAGGGTCTGGGCCTCTTCGCGGATGTGGTGATGGACGTACAGGAACACCGGGGTTCCCGGCTCCAACTCGGCAAGCACCCGGCTCGACACCGTGACCAGGTAGCCAACGCCGGCCACTTCGAGCAGCACGGTGCCGTCGGTGTTGCGTTCGAGGACCGAGCCCCGCAGTGACCCGATCATGCGTTGCGCTCGGCGGAAGCGCCGGTCTGCGGGCGGACGCCACGTGCTGCCTGCCGTGGGGCGAACGGGGACATGGCGAGATGACACAACGCGAGCGCAGCGGCGTCGGCCGCGTCGGCGGGTTTGGGCAGCACCGTCAGGCCGAGTCGCGCCTGCACCATCTTCTGGACCTGCAACTTGTCGGCGCCACCCCATCCGGCGACGGCATCTTTGACCTGGTTGGGTGTGTACTGGATCACCTCGCAGCCGGCGATCGCCGCCTCGGCCAACGCCAGGCCGCTCGCCTGGCCAACGCTCATCGCCGTACGAACATTGACTTGGAAGAAGACCTGCTCCACCGCCACGACGTCCGGACGGAATTCGCTGATCAGATCGGTGAACTCGATGCGCAGCGATGCCAACCGTTGTGGAAGCGGGTCCGTACGAGGGGTCGTGATCACGCCGAGCGTGACGGCGGTGGCCTGTCGGGCCCCGCGACCGTCGACGACGGCGTAGCCACATCGGGTGAGCCCGGGGTCGATGCCGAGCACTCGGCACACCGTCGGGGCGCCCGAGGCCGACCGAACGGGGACACTGTTCGCGTACACGGAGACGAACACTAGTGCGCCCAGTGCATTCAGGCGGTGATCTTCTCGAGTTCCGCGATCAGCTCCTTGACGGGGCGGAACGTCAGCCCGGCGATCGCTCGATGGGCGTATCGGACCACGCCGTCGGCATCGAGGATGAACACGCTGCGACGCGGAAACCCGATCGGACCCAGGGTGCCGTAGAGCCCGGCCACGTGCTTGTCGGTGTCTGCGAGCAGCGGGAAGTCGAATCCGTGCTTGCCGGCGAACGATTCGTGACTGCTCACGTCCTGTGCCGAGATCCCGATCACCTGAGCGTTCATCTCGCTGAACTGGCCGAGATCGTCGTTGTAGGTGTTGAGTTGCTTCGTGCACACCGGGGTGTCGTCGCCGGGATAGAACACGAGCACCACCGGCTGTCCACGGAATTCCTCGAGGGCATAGTCGCGTCCCCCGGTGCCGGCAAGTGTGAACGCCGGTGCGGCGTCTCCTGGGCCCAGACTCATGATGCAGCGGCCTCCATCAGTTCGTCGCTCATGTCGAAATTGGAGAACACGTCCTGCACATCGTCGTTGTCCTCGAGCGCATCGAGGATCCGGAGCAGTGCCTTGGCGTCGGCGGTCTCCGTGACCGGGACCAACAGGTCGGCCACCATCGGCGAATCGGCCGAGATCACCTCGATGCCCGCATCGTCGATCGCGGCCTTCACGTCGAACACGACCGACGGCTCGGTCATCACTCGGTAGGCGCCGCTGCTCTCGGCGATCACGTCATCTGCTCCGGCCTCGATCGCTGCCATCATGATCGTGTCGTCATCGACGCCATCGGTGGTGATGATCACGCCTCGACGCTGGAACTGCCACCCGACCGCACCAGGCTCGGCCATCGAGCCACCGAGCTTCGAGAAGATGTTGCGAATCTCGGCCCCGGTTCGGTTCCGGTTGTCGGTGAGCACGTCGATCATCAGTGCGACACCCCCGGGCGCGTACCCCTCGTACATGATGCTCTCGTAGGTACCACCGTCGTCATCGCCGGTGCCCCGCTTCACCGCCCGATCGATCGCGTCGTTGGTCATCCGGGCCGCCTTGGCCTTCTGCACCGCAGTTCGCAGGGTCGGATTGGTGTCGACGTCGCCGCCGCTCTTGGCCGAGACCTCGATCTGGCGGGCGAGCTTCGCGAAGAGCTTGCCGCGCGCTTTGTCGGCAGCGCCCTTCTTGTGCTTGATCGTTGCCCATTTGGAATGGCCGGACATGAGGTCTCCGATGGTCGTTCGAGGATGATGTACGAGGTTCGTACTCGACGCTCAGAGGCTGTCGAGAAAGAGCTGATGCAACCGGGTGTCGTCGGTCAGTTCCGGGTGGAACGCTGCCACCGTACATCGTGCGCTGCGCACAAGAACAGGTACACCATCATGCTGCGCGAGCACTTCGACATCGGCACCGACCCGCTCGACCAGCGGCGCGCGGATGAAGACGGCGTGGAAACCACCATCGAGACCGGCGATGTCGAGGTCGGCCTCGAAGCTGTCGAGTTGACGGCCGTAGCCGTTGCGACGCACGGTGATGTCGATCAGATCGAACCCGCGCTGGTCGGGTCGGCCGTCGAGCACATCGGTCGCGCACAGGATCATTCCGGCGCAGGTGCCGAGCACTCCCAAGCCGTCAGCGAGGCGCCCCTTCAGTTCATCGAACAGACCGCTCGTGGTGAGCAGATGCGACATCGTCGTGCTCTCACCACCCGGAAGCACGATCGCATCGAGGCCGACGAGGTCAGCCGGTGTGCGCACGAGCGGGGCCTGCACACCGAGTTGTTGGAACCTGCGCTGATGGACCCCGAACGCGCCCTGCAGCGCAAGCACGCCGACGTTCGGGCGTGCACGAGCAGAACCGGGGTCACCAACCCCGTTCGGCATATCGCTGGTTGACATCGTCCATCTCGATGCCGGTCATCGGGGCACCGAGCCCGCGGCTCACCTTGGCGAGGATGTCAGCATCGTTGAAGTGCGTCGTCGCCTCGACGATCGCCTTGGCACGCGGCGAGGGGTCTTCGGACTTGAAGATGCCCGAGCCGACGAAGACGGCTTCGGCCCCCAACTGCATGGCGAGCGCAGCGTCGGCCGGCGTCGCGAGACCACCGGCGCAGAACAGGGGAACCGGCAGCACGCCGGTCTCGGCGATCTCCTGCACGAGCGGCAGCGGGGCCTGCAGACGCTTGGCCCAGTCGAACAGCTCGGCATCGTCGGCCTGCGTGATCTTCTTCATGTCACCGATGATGTTGCGCAGATGCCGAACCGCTTCGACGACGTTGCCGGTGCCGGCCTCCCCCTTCGAGCGGATCATCGCCGCGCCTTCGGAGATGCGTCGCAGCGCCTCCCCCAGATTGGTTGCACCGCACACGAACGGTACGTCGAACGCGTACTTGTCGATGTGGTGGGCTTCGTCCGCGGGCGTGAGCACTTCGGATTCGTCGATGAAGTCGACGCCGAGCGCTTGCAGGATCTGCGCTTCGACGAAATGCCCGATCCTCACCTTGGCCATCACGGGAATCGACACCGCTTCCTGGATCCCCTCGATCATCTCGGGGTCGCTCATGCGGGCCACGCCGCCGTCGCGTCGAATGTCGGCGGGCACACGCTCGAGCGCCATCACCGCCACCGCGCCGGCGTCCTCGGCCACCTTGGCCTGGCCAGGGGTGACCACATCCATGATGACGCCACCCTTCATCATCTCGGCGAGGCCACGCTTGACAGGGAAGGTTCCGGTGGTACGGGTCATCTCGTCAGCGTACTTTCGTGTCGGGCGATCTGCTGTGGTGAGATCAGGGTGCGGGTGGTGCTGCGGGCAACACCTCGACACCGCCGGCGTTGACGTCGTTGACGTCGGCCAGCTCGATCCACGTGTTGCCGGGGTTCAGTGCGATGGGATCGCCGTCGGCGTCGAACAGGCCGATCGGAGCCTGGTTGGTGTCGCGGCCCCAGGTACCGACGGTGACGCCGCCATCGCTGAACACCCAGACCGGTCCGGTTCCGACCGACTGCGCCTCGGGGCTGTTGCGGTCTGCCGGACTGGGCAGGTATTCGACACCCATCACGACGACGTTGGTGGCTCGGATGCGTCCGAACACGTTGTCGTCGTGCGGGCGGCCGCGCTGGGAGCGATCGAACTTGGAGAACTCGGGGTTCCACGTCCATTCGATGCTCTCGCCACCGACGCGGACTCTGGTGCCACCCGTTGGGTCGCCGCCGAACGTCGCATCGGTGTCGAGGTAGATGAACTGCTGCGGCGGCGGGATCGGCGGGTCACCGGGTTCCTGCCCCCAGATCACGTCGGTCGAGGTGTACAGGTTGTGCGGTGCCGAACCCGACCCCCGGAAGTAGCCGTTGGCAGCGTTCGGGCCCATGTTCACCAGCGTCGAGTCGTTGATCGCCCGGGTCACGCTCGGGTTGCCGCCGCTCCAGACGAACAACGGGAAGAAGAACGACGTGAAGAGATCGATGTCCTGGGTCCGCCCCGATCGGATCGGCCCGATCGGGTCCGAGCTCTGAGAGTGGAACACCGCGGCGAATCGGGTCGTGCGGCCTTCGACGACTTCCTCGAAGACGATGTCGGCAACGGCGAGGCCGCTGTGATTCGGCACTGCCCGACTGTTGTTGTCGATCTTGGCGACGAGCGCTGCTCTCACCGGAATCTCGTCCTCGCTCTCGATCACCGCACCGGTGAGCGGCTGCCGGATCACGACGGGGACGGTCGTGGTCGTGGGGGGCACGGTCGTGGTCGTGGGGGGCACGGTCGTGGTCGTCGTGGTCGTGCTGGTGGTGGTGGTCGACGTGGAGGCGGCGCTCTCGTCGTCACCACCGCCACATGCGGCGACGACGAGCGCGAGGACGGCGAGGCCGGCAATCGGACGGTTCAGCTTCATCAGAGTTCTCTCAACAGTGCGATGCGCTCATCGAGCGGGGGGTGGGTGTCGAACATTCGGTGGACGCCGCCGAGCTTGCCGTCGTCGCCGACCCCGCTCATGGGCTGCTCGATCCACAAGTGTGCCGTCGCCGTGGACGCCGAATGCGTCACTGTCGTGTCGTCCTTGAGTTTCTCGAGCGCGGAGATCAGCCCGGGCGGATAGCGGGTGAGTTGAATCGCGCTCACGTCGGCGAGGGTTTCGCGCCGGCGCGAGATCGTGGACTGCATGACTCTGGCGATGATCGGCGCGGTGATCAGTAGTCCGATACCCACGAACGCCAAGGGATTGCTGGAATCGCTGCGGTCGCCGGCCCGTGCGACACGGCCGCCGTTCCACCACATCATGCGAATCGCAAGGTCGGCCATCAATGCAACCGACCCCACCATCACGACCGCCAACGTCGAGACCAAGATGTCGTAGTTGCGGATGTGGCTCAGTTCGTGGGCGACCACGCCTTCGAGCTCGACCCGGTTCATCTTCTCGAGCAGCCCGGTGGTGACCGCGATCGCGGCGTGGTTCGGATTGCGTCCGGTGGCGAACGCGTTCGGCGCCGGGTCGTCGACCACGTAGACACCGGGCTTCGGGAGGCCTCCGGCGATACAGAGCCCTTCGACGAGGTTGTGGAGACGCTGGTACTCCTCGGGCGGCGCTGGTCGGGCCCGGCTCACCGCCAAGGCGATCTTGTCGGCGCGCCAGTAGGACGCAAACGCGATCGCCCCGCTGACGGCGAGTGCCACGAGCGTGAACCAGATGCCGTTGCCGACCACCACGCCGATCGCCGCGCCCACGAGCGCGACGAATCCGACAAAGCCCACCACGAGCAGGGTGCTTCGACGCTTGTTCGATCGGATGAGTTCGAACATCGTCAGCGGATCAGAACTCCACCGCGGGAACGGTGCGAGCTTGC
Source organism: Ilumatobacteraceae bacterium (assembly GCA_963793335.1). Classification (GTDB taxonomy): domain Bacteria; phylum Actinomycetota; class Acidimicrobiia; order Acidimicrobiales; family Ilumatobacteraceae; genus Sva-07. The sequence continues at coordinate 12,478 of CAWBZS010000012.1, forward strand.
TCGTCGGCCTCGAAGTAGTCCTTGGCCCCGAAGCCGAAGGTCTTGGCGACGATCACGGTTGGGAACGTCTCGAGCTTGTTGTCGTAGGTGAGCACACTGTCGTTGTAGAACTGCCGGGCGTAGGCGACGCGACCTTCGGTGGCGGTCAACTCCTCTTGGAGCGCCAGGAAGTTCTGGTTTGCCTTGAGATCTGGGTAGGCCTCACTCAGTGCGAACAGCTGGCGCAGCGCACCAGACAGCATGTTGCTGGCCTCGGCTTGTGCTGGCGGCGTGTCCGCCGCACTCAGTGCGTTGTTGCGGGCGGCGACGACCGCAGCGAGGGTCTCGCGCTCGTGTGCGGCATAGCCCTTGACGGTTTCGACAAGATTGGGAATGAGATCGAGGCGACGCTTGAGCTGGACGTCGATCTGCGACCAGGCGTTGTCGACCTGGTTGCGCGACCGCACCAGGGCGTTGTACGCGACGATGAGAGAAATCACGATGAGCGCCACGAGGACGGCCACGATGATGAACACGATCATTGAGGCGAGTCTACGACCCGGATGTCAACCGATCGGCGATGGGCGAATCGCCCGATAGATCGCCAGATACCGATCGGTCAGTGCCGACATCGCGAAGCCCTGCGCCCGCACGGAGCCGGCGGCGCGCAGCCGATCGCACAGTTCCCGATCGTGAACGGCCGCAGCCAGCGCATCGGCCAGGGCGTCGGCATCGCCGGGCTCGGCGAGGATCGAATCGACTCCCGATGTGGCCACGTTTCGATAGCCGTCGAGCGAACTCGCCACCACCGTGGTGCCCGCAGCCATCGCCTCGATCAACACCACCCCGAACGACTCGCCGCCGAGTGATGGCGCGCAGAACACGTCAGCCGATCGAAGTCGGGCGAACTTCTCGTCGTCGGTGACGCGCCCCAGCCAATGGAATCGCGGGTCGTTCGAGGTCCTGGCGGTCAGCTCCGCGGTGTCGGGGCCGGTGCCCGCGACCCAGACGTCGACCTCCAGACCCGAGCGCTGCACCGCTTCGACGAGCACCCGCAGCCCCTTGCGTTCCTCGTGGCGGCCGCAGAAGAACACCGTCGGACGTGTCGCACCGGCGGCGGGAGCCCACGGCTCCACCGACTGAATCGCATCGATCTCGACGCCGTTGAACAGCACCTCGTACTCTCCTCCGAGGTGGCTCTGCACCAGCGCGAGGGCATCTTTGGACACCACCACTTTTCGTTCGATCCGATCGAGCAGCCTGGTGAGCGCCGGCTGCAGGAGCCGGTAGCTGGCGGAGGTCCCAGCGGCGTGGAAGGTGGCCACGGTGGGTGCGGAGTGCACGATCAGCGCGGTCGACGTCGGCCCCGGCGCGAGCGGCTCGTGGATGTGGATCACGTCGAATCGCTCGGCGGCCAGCACCCGCAACGTCCGCAATGCCGCGGAGGGGTCGGGCGCCAGCGGCGCGATCGAGCCGTTGGCCGCCAACGGCAACGAATTGCCGAGCGGCGTCACGAAGCTCTCCGGCGGCGGGCCATCGCACGGGCCGAGCACGCGGGCCTCGTGACCGCGCCGACGCAGCTCGCGAGCGAGTCCGAGCACCTGCGCCTGCACCCCGCCGGGAACCGTGAGGCTGTATGGGCTGACGATGCCGACTCGGAGCATCCCGTCGTCGCCGAGGCCGCTCATCGACGATCGTCGCCGTATCCGGGATCGCTCGGCCAGTTGGGTTGAAAGAGATGCCACTGCGACGGGGCCCGACGGATCAGTGTCTCCAACTCGTGTGCCAACAACTGTGTGCCGTGCGCGACGTCGTCGCGCAGGCGACCGTCAGTGCGCACGACCGGGACCGGCGGACGCACCCAGGCCACATGCCCATCGACGCGAGGTGTGAAGTACACCCCCGTCGGGAGCATTGGAGCACCGGTGCGTAGCGACAGCATCGCCGGACCGGCCGGCAGCGTCGTTCGCTCACCGAAGAACTCCACCTCCGGGCCGCCGCCCTGGAGGTCACGGTCCGCCAAGAGACACACGACATGGTTGTCCCGCAGCGCGCGCATCACGGTCTTGCCGGCATCGGCCCCGAGCGCAACCACCTGCATACCGAGCGCCGAGCGCAGGTCGACGAACCAGTCGAAGAGCTCGGGCGGTTCGATCCGTTCCACCACCACGGTGATCTGATGGCCCTGGTCGACGATCCAGCGGCCGGCCCATTCCCAGCCTCCGAGGTGCGGAAGCACCAGGATCACTCCGTTGCCGGCGGCCAGACCATCGACGATGTGTTCGTAGCCCTCGACGTCGAAGCCTCGCTCGACGGTGTCGACCGACAGGTTCGGCAGACGGAAGCTCTCGAGCCAGTAGCGGGCGTACGAGTCGAACGCTTCCTGCACCGCACGCCGGAGAGCGATGCCCTGCAACGTCGGGTCCACCCGGCGAAGGTGACGCTCGATCATCTTTCGACGCTCCGGGCTCGCCACGTTCGCTCCCAGCCCGGCGGGCGTCACGAGGCCGGCAGCGATCAGCGCCGGCATGCGGCGAGCCGCAAGCGCGCCGAAGCGGTACGACGAGGTCGTGGCGGCGTCGGCGAGTCGTTTCGATCCAGGTACGTCACCTGGCGACACCCCGGGCAGCCTGCGGCGGCCGGCCATGCGATCAGGCTCGCCGGCGAGGAACGCGAGTGCGACGTCGCTCGGTGCGGGCCACTCGGCGACTCTGTCGACGTGAGCGCCGCATCTCGATCTTGGCAGCGGTCACCGGAGCAACGGCCGCTTGGGTCCAGACCTTGACGAATCGCTGCACTGCGGTGATCGAGGTGAGCGCCAGCATCACCCACAGGATGGGGATCAGCAACACGGGGAAGAGCAACCCGAAGCACAGGGCGATGATGCGCTCGGCACGCTCCATCAGCCCGCCCTTCGCATCGATCCCCAACGACTCGGCCTTCGCCCGCTGGTAGCTGATGATGCTCGACACCGCCATCACGGCAAACGGCAACAGCGTCATGTACGGCGATTCTTCGCTGGCGAAGTACCAGGCGATGCCACCGAGCAGGAGCGAGTCGGTGATTCGGTCCACCGTCGAGTCGAAGAACGCTCCTCGCTGGCTTGAGGTGTTCGATGCCTTTGCCAGCGCGCCGTCGAGCAGGTCGGGCAGTGCGGCGAGGATCACCAGCAGCAGACCGAGACGCAGCTCTCCTGCGCCGATCGCGACTGCGGCAGCGATGCCGACCAGCAGGCCGAGGATCGTCAGATGATCCGGGGTGAGCCCAGTCTTGCGGAGCGCTGCGCCAACTGGTTTGACGGCCTTGTCAACCGGAGCGCGGAACTTGCCGTCGAACATCGGGGCAACGCTATCGCAACTCGGCGATGGGTTCGGGGTTCGCCTCGGCGAGATGCTCGACCACGCGGCCGTCCACGGCGTCGACCAACACGAGACCGCGCTGCGTCGGCGGTTCATCGGCCGAGTAGCACAGCACGCGCCAGGTCGGACGGCTTCGAACTCCGCGCCAGACCTGCTGCGCAGAGGCGTGGCCGATGGGGAATCCGAGCGCCTGTTGCGCTGCGACGAGCGCCTGGGTCTCGTCGACGTGCATCTTCCAGCCACTGGTGATCGAGAAGATCCCGACCGCAGCGAGCACACCAGCAGCGACGAGCCAGCCGCCGTTGACCGCTGGCGCGTCGTCGAACAGCACGTAGACGAACACGCACGCTGCGGCGGTGACGAGGTACAGGGCACCCGGCCAGCGGCGACGGCTGTTGTCAGGGAACTGGTAGGGGCCAACGAACCCACTCGGATCGAGGTCTGCTGGGAGTTCGTCGCGCAGGTCGTCAGTCATCGGTGACAGGCTACTGACCGTCGTCGATCACGGTGACCCAACCGGCCCGCAGCTTTGCGGCGGTGTCGCCGATCGCCTCGGGGAGCGTCTGGGTGCTCGCGATCGCCGACATGAAATTCGAATCCCCGGTCCAACGGGGCACGACGTGCACATGAAGGTGCTCCGGAACCGATCCGCCCGCCGGTCGCCCGAGGTTGAGCCCCACGTTCACACCGTCAGGCGCATACGTGCTGCGTACCACGCGGACCGCGTCGGTCACGGTGGCCCAGAGGTCGGTGGTCTCGGTGGTGGACAGACCGTCGAGGTCCGCCACTTCGCGACAGGGCACCACCAGGATGTGCCCGGTGGTGTACGGGAACAGGTTGACGACCACGAAACAGGTGCTCGACCGGTGGACGATGTGCGTCTCGGTGTCGGGGGCGCCCGAGGTCAACAGCTGGGTGAACACGCTCCCAGAGGCCTCCGCCTCGCCGTCGACCGGTCGGTCGCCTCGCTGGTCGGCGCCCGTCCGGACGGGTGCCGACGCCACGTAGCTCGATCGCCAGCCGGACCAGATCCGTTCCAGCATGTCAGGCCCCGAGTGCCGCCGATTCGGCCTCGCCGACCTCGGCGAGGAACCGCTCGACGAAGACGTCCACGTCGACACCTCGCTCGACCTCGCCACCACGCGGGTTGACCCCGACGGTGCCCGCGGCGACATCGTCGTCGCCGACGACGAGCACGTAGGGCAGCTTCTCGAGTTTGGCGTTGCGGATGCGCTTGCCGAGACCGTCATCGGCAGGGGTCGTGTCGACGCGTGCTCCGACCGCAGCGAGCGCTGCCGCCACCTGCTCGGCGTACGGCTCGTGCGCCTCTGCGACGGCGAGCACGCGCACCTGCGTGGGCGCAAGCCAGGTGGGGAACGCACCCGCATAGTGCTCGATCAACACGCCGAAGAACCGCTCGATCGATCCGAACAAGGCCCGGTGCAGCATGATCGGTCGGTGGCGACCGTTGTCGGCGCCAACGTATTCGAGATCGAATCGCTCCGGCAGTTGGAAGTCGGCCTGAATCGTGGACAGCTGCCACGACCTGCCGATGGCGTCGCGAACGTCGATGTCGATCTTCGGACCATAGAACGCGGCATCGCCTTCCTTCACCGCATAGTCGAGGCCATGGGTGTCGAGCGCCTGACGCAGCGCCTCGGTGGCCTCGTCCCAGATCTCGTCATCGCCGATGTACTTGTCGGGGTCCTTCGTCGACAGGTTGAACGTGAAGTCGTCGAATCCGAACGCTCGGAGCACCGACAGCACGAAGTCGAGCAGGCTGGCCACCTCGTCGGCCATCTGTTCCTTCGTGCAGTAGATGTGGCTGTCGTCCTGGGTGAACCCACGGATTCGCATCAGGCCGTGGAGCGTGCCGGCTCGTTCGTAGCGGTACACGTTGCCCAGCTCGAACAGCCGCAGCGGCAGTTCGCGGTAGCTCCGCTGCCGACTGCGGAAGATCAAGCAGTGCATCGGGCAGTTCATCGGCTTCATGTAGTACGTGCCGTTGTCCATCTCCATCGGCGGGTACATGCCATCCGCGTACCACTGGAGGTGGCCGGAGGTCTCGAACAGCTTCGCGTTCGCCAGGTGCGGGGTGTAGACGAACTCGTAGCCGCCGTGCTCGTGGCGGGTGCGGCTGTAGTCCTCCATCAGCTTGCGCACGATCGCGCCCTTGGGGTGCCACACCGCCAAGCCACCGCCGAGTTCGTTGGGGAAGCTGAGCAGGTCGAGTTCGGTGGCGAGCTTGCGGTGGTCGCGCTTGAGCGCCTCGGCGAGCTGATGGAGATGCTCGGCCAGTGCCTGCTTCGACTCCCACGCGGTGCCGTAGATGCGCTGCAGCATCGGGCCCTTCTCGTTGCCGCGCCAGTAGGCCCCGGACACTCGCTGCAGCTTGAAGAAGCCGAGCTTCCCGGTCGACGGCACGTGGGGACCCATGCACATGTCGACGAAACTGTCGGTGTTGCGGTACGCGCTGATGATCCCACCGTCGCCGACTTCTGCGGAGTCCTCGTTGTCGGCTTCTGCCGACTCGACGCGTTCGATGATCTCCACCTTGTACGGCTGGTCGGCGAACAGTTCCTTGGCCTCGTCCATCGTCATCTCCGAACGGACGAAGGGCTGATTCGCCTTGACGATCGAGCGCATCTCGGCCTCGATCCGTTCGAGATCATCGTCGCTGAAGGTCGCTCCATCCGGCAGATCGAAGTCGTAGTAGAAGCCGTTCTCGATGGCGGGCCCGATCGAGAACTTGGCACCGGGAAACAGCCGTGTGACCGCTTGTGCCATCACGTGAGCCGTCGAGTGCCGAAGCACGTGACGGCCTTCGGGTGTTGCGGCGGTGATGATCGACACCGTCGCGCCATCGTGCAGCGCAGCGGTCAGGTCGGTCTCGGTTCCATCGACGACCGCAGCCACCGCTGCCTTCTTCAGGCCGGGACCGATGGCGGCGGCCAGATCCAGCGCAGTGGCGCCGTCGGCCAGTTCGCCGCGCAGATCCGTCGGGGAGGGAGACCGTGATGTTCGACATGGACACGCCAGGATACGACCCCTCAGCCGGGTGCGACGGGTGGGTTGCCGCGGAGTCGGGGCGTCGGACCCGAATCGTCAGTTGCCGGCGACCAGCGAGAGTTCGGTCTCGACGGTCGAACGGACGTTGCCGTTGACCACCAGCAGCGGTGCCGGCTCGTTCACCGAGGCCACGCGGGCCGCCACGGTCGGCTCGGTCTCGGCCGTCGCGCCAGCGTAGGTGTTCACGTACGTCTGCCCGGTGAGCTCACGGATCTCGAACATGACCTCGTCGATCATCGATCGCCACGCGATGTGCTCGGCCCCGCGACCTCGATAGCGAGCGGGTCGGACCGGTCGACCGATCTTGATCTCACAGTCGCTGAACAGCTTCGGCGCCTTGGCATCGGGCGGCTGGATCTTGTCGGTGCCGACGACGCCGACGGGGAAGATCGGACAGTCGAGCTTCATCGCGAGACGTGCCGCCCCCGTGCGTCCCTTGTGCAGGTCGCCGTTGCGACTGCGCGTGCCCTCCGGAAAGATCCCGAACAGCTCGCCACGGCGCAGCACCGCTTCGGCCGCGTCGAGTGCCGCGGTGCTCTTGTCGCCACCTGCTCGATCGATCGGGATCATGCCCATTGCCGGAAACAAGTACTTCGTCTTCCACGAGTCCATGTACTCGGCCTTGCCGACGAAGGAGATGTTGCGCTGCACGGTCAGCATCAGAAACGCCGAGTCGAGGAAGCTGATGTGGTTGGGACACAGGATCGCGGGTCCCGAGACCGGCAGGCGTTCGAACCCCGAGATCTCGATGTTCCACAGCCGGGATGCGATGGGACGACCGAGACGGCGGACCCGTCGCTGCATCGCTCCTGCTCCTGGCGCTGACGTCATGGGTGCACAGTAGACCGCACGAATGCGCTTTTGAAGAGCAAACGGTGAACTTCGTGTCAACTGGCCGAGAAATGTGCTCAGTCGAGCTCGACGCCGAGGAGCGCAGCGGCTTCGCCGACCCCCGCGCCGGCTCGGGCTGCGGCATCGATCGCCGCCACCGCGCCGGGGGTGTCGAGGTCGTCGTCGAGGCGGGAGCGCACCTCGTCCAGGAGGTCCGGGTTCGAACCCGACCGCTCGTTCCAGGCGTCGAGACGGGCGCCGTTCCGCGGCATCAATTCATCGTCCCACTCCCACTCGATCCGGTAGTGGTGTTCGATGATCGCCAGCCGGATCGCCCGAGGATCCCAGGTCTCGCGCAGTTGGTCGACGAACACGAGATTGCCGAGGCTCTTCGACATCTTCTCACCGTCTTTGTGGATCAGGCACGTGTGCATCCAGTGCTTCACGAACGGCTCCCCCGTCGCTGCTTCGGACTGGGCACGCTCACACTCGTGGTGCGGGAAGATCAGGTCCGCTCCCCCACCATGCAGGTCGATCGTGGTCCCGAGCTCGCGGAGCGCGAGGGCGGAGCACTCGATGTGCCAGCCGGGCCGACCGGGACCCCACAGGGTGTCCCACGAGGGTTCGTCGGCAGCCGACGGGTGCCACAGCACGAAGTCGAGTGGCGAGCGCTTGTTCGGATCCTCGATGTTGCCGCCGCGCTCCTTGGCCAGAGCGAGCATCTCCTCGTCGCTGTAATGGCTCAGCGATCCGAACGAACCGAACTTGGACACGTCGAAGTACACCGACCCTCCCGACTCGTACGCGAAGCCACGATCGAGCACCATGCCGATGAATCCTCGGATGTCCGGAATCGCCGACGAAGCGCGAGGCGATGCCGCCACCGGAAGCGCATTCAGCGCGTCCATGTCTCGCTCGAAGCGCGCCTCCTCGCCAGCCGCGAGGTCGAGGTAGTGGACGCCGAGTTCGCGAGCCTTCGCGAACAGCGGGTCGTCCACATCGGTGACATTGCGAATGCATCGCACGGTGTGACCCATGTCGATGAGTCGACGCTGCAGCACGTCGTACGAGATGAACGTTGCGGCGTGGCCGAGATGCGTTGCGTCATACGGCGTGATCCCGCAGGTGTACATGAGGACGTGGTCGTTCGGTTCGAACGCCACGATGGCACGCCGCGCGGTGTCGTAGAGCTGCATTACTCGGCGACAACAGCGCGCGGGTCGCGTTTGATTCCCGTGAGCTTGGGCGCCACGCGGGTCTTGTAGCGCACGTTGAGCTGCAGCAGCACCGCCGTGAATGCTTCGATCGCCGTGGCGTTCGACAACTCACCGGCATCGAGCGGACGACAGCCGGGGAACTTCGCCACGATCTCGCTGACCTCTTGCACCGCAGCGGGGTCATCACCACAGATCAGGACGTCGGAATCGATCGGCTGATCGATGTGGCCGAGTTCGGTCGCAGGAAGATGGTGGAACGCGGCGACCAATCGGCACTTCGGCACCGCTGCTTGCACGTGCGCAGCCACGCTGCCGCGAGGTGGGACGAGCGGCTGGAACTCCTTGTTGACCCGCACCAGCGCGTTGGCCATCGAGATCACGATCTTGCCGCAGAGCGCATCTTCGTTCTCCTGGGCCGTGCCGGCCGCGGAGTCCCACGGGGTTGCGATCACGATGAGGTCGCACGCTGCCGCATCCGCATTGTCGCCGGCTTCGAGAAGCTCCGCGAGATGCGGCCACTTCCCAACGAGCTGGTCGCGCACCTCCATTGCCCGATACTTGGACCGTGATCCGATGACCGTGGGATAACCGATGCTGGCCAAACGGGCAGCGAGCCCGCTGCCGGCCGGACCGGTGCCGCCGAGAATGCCGATACGCATGGCGACAGCGTTGCACATCGAGCCCCCGTGCGACCAAGGGGCGGTGTCGAGCGCACACGATCATCTACGGTCCGGGTGATGGGACTGCTCGACGGCAAGAAGATCGTGATCACCGGCGTCCTCACCGACGCCTCGTTGGCGTTCGGCGTGGCACAGCTCGCACGCCAGGAGGGGGCAGACGTCGTACTCACCGGAGCCGGGCGCGCACTCAAGCTCACGCAACGCACCGCCCGCAAGCTCGGCGACGACATCGATGTGTACGAACTCGATGTCACCGTGCCCGAGCACGGGGTGGCGGTGCGAGCGGCACTAGCGGAGAAGTGGGGTCGCGTCGACGGCGTCCTTCACGCCATCGGCTTCGCCCCCGAGGCGTGCCTCGGCGATGATTTCCTCGCCGCACAGTGGGACGACGTTGCCGTGGCCATGCACATCTCGGCGTACTCACTGAAGGCGCTCGCCGACGCCTTTCTACCGCTGATGGGTCCGGGCGGCTCGTTCGTCGGGCTCGACTTCGACAACCAGCAGGCGTGGCCGGCCTACAACTGGATGGGCGTTGCAAAGTCGGCCTTGCAGAGCGTGTCGCGGTATCTGGCCAAGGAGGTCGGCCCAAAGGGCATCCGTTCGAACCTGGTGGCGGCCGGGCCGATCAAGACGATGGCAGCCAAGTCGATCCCCGGTTTCTCGAAGTTCGAGGACGTGTGGGACGAACGCGCACCGCTCGGCTGGGACGTCACCGACTCCGAGCCGGTCGCCCGGGCGGTGATCGCACTGCTGTCGGATTGGTTCCCGGCCACCACCGGCGAGATCATCCACGTCGACGGCGGCTACCACGCCATCGGTGCCTGACCCGCGCCTGGTTCTCGTGAACTCGTGTCGGAATAGTTCCGACACGAGTTCACGAGAACGCGGTGGGCCTGGCGGATCCAACGCCATGCCACACTGAGCCGATGGACGCCGATCCCGAGGCAGCGACTGGGCTGTCCGCGCTGCTCGACCCACATCGACTGATCGTCGCCGGGGCGCTGCTGGAACAGGTTCGCACCGTCGACGAACTCGCTGCGCACACCGGTCTCGACCATCGCCGGGTGCTCGAGTCGGTCGCCGCCCTCCGCCTGGCGGCACTCGTCGAGGCCGTCGACGACGGGTACGTGTTTCCGGCAGAGCGCCTCCGCTCACTCGCTCGATCGGTCGGCGACGCCGAACTTCCCATGGACCCCTCGATCGGGTACGCGATGACCGACGACGAGAGGATCGTGCTGTCGCGGTTCTTTCGGGCCCGGACCCTCACGCAGATCCCGGTCGATCGATCGAAACGTCTGGTCGTCCTGGAGCGGTTGGCGCTCGAGTTCGACGTCGGGCGCCACTACGACGAACCCTCCGTGAACACCGTGCTGCGAGCGTTCCACCCCGATGCCGCTGCACTGCGCCGCCATCTCGTGGACGAGGGAATGCTCGATCGAGAGCATGCGGCGGCAGGCCCCCGCTACTGGCGCAGTGGCGGCCGGGTCCCGCCGGTACCGTCGACGACGTGAACCGCCTCGCCGACGAGACATCGCCGTACCTGCGCCAACATCGCGACAACCCGGTCGACTGGTATCCATGGGGACCGGAGGCATTCGCGGCCGCCGAGGAGCGCGACGTGCCGATCCTGCTCTCGGTGGGCTATTCGGCATGCCACTGGTGCCATGTCATGGCGCATGAGTGCTTCGAGGACGACGAGGTGGCCGCGAAGATGAACGCACTCTTCGTCAACATCAAGGTCGATCGGGAGGAGCGCCCGGACGTCGACGCCGTCTACATGGACGCCGTGCAGGCACTGACCGGTCGCGGCGGCTGGCCGATGACCGTGTTCATGACACCGCAACGAAAGCCGTTCCACGGCGGCACCTACTACCCCAAGGACACGTTCCTGACGTTGCTCGACGCCGTCGACGATGCCTACCGTAACAAGGCCGACGACATCGGCCAGAACACGACCGCCCTGGTCAACGCCATCAGCACCACTGCACGCCTCAAGGCGGCGAACGACGCCCCGAGCCTCGACCAGATCAACGCGGCGTTGCAGCAGCTCGGACGAGCCTTCGACACCGACTGGGGTGGTTTCGGACAGGCACCGAAGTTCCCCACCACATCCCATCTCGAACTGATGCTGCGGGCCTACATGACCACTGCGGGCGACGGCCCGAAACGGGTGATCACCACCACCCTCGACGCCATGTGCTCGGGCGGGATGTACGACCACATCGGCGGCGGTTTCGCTCGCTACTCCACCGACCGGGAGTGGCTGGTCCCGCACTTCGAGAAGATGCTCTACGACCAGGCGTTGCTGCTCGGTGTGTACCTGAAGGGCCTCGTCGTCATCGGCAACCCGAACTGGCGACTCGTGATCGAGGAGACGATCGGCTACGTGCTCGGCGAACTCCGCCACGCCGAGGGCGGCTTCTTCTCCGCACAGGACGCCGACTCACTCGACCCCGAGGGGCGCTCCGTCGAGGGCTGGTATGCCACCTGGACTCCTGGCGAGGTACGCACGGCTCTCGCTGCGAGCGAGCCGGCCGTCGACCCCGACGTCGTCGAGGCGCTCATCGACTGGTACGGCATCACCGAGGACGGCAACTTCGAGGGACGATCGATCCCCAATCGCATCGCATCGCGTGGCGAGCTCCAACGACCGGCGGAACTCGAGCAGGCCCGTGCCCAACTCCTCGCCGCTCGCTCGATGCGTCCCCGACCCGGTCTCGACGACAAGGTCCTCACCGAGTGGAACGCGTTGTTCCTGTCGTCGCTGGCCCAGGCTGCCGCGGTCTTCGGTCGGCGCGATTGGCTCGACGCCGCCCTCGCGAACGCCGAGTTCCTGATTCGCGAGCTCCGCGGTGACGACGGGCGGTGGTTCAGGAGCTGGCAGGCAGATGGGTCCCCGCGGGCCCGCCATGCGGCGCTCGCCGCCGACCATGCGGCGCTGGTCGACGCGTTCACCCGCCTCGCCGAGGCGAGCGGGCAGGCGCGCTGGATCGACGAGGCCGTCCGGACCGCCGACACGATGCTCGATTGGTTCTTCGACGCGGAGCAAGGCGGGCTCTACACCACGGCCGACGACGCCGAGTCGCTCGTGGTGCGCCAGAAGGACCTCACCGACGGCGCCACGCCGTCGGCCAACTCGACCGCCGCCAGTGCCCTGTTCCGGTTGGCAGCGCTCACCGGCGAACCTCGCTACGCCAACCAAGCCGATCGGATCCTGCAACTGCTCGCTGCTGCCATCGGCAAGAATCCGGCCCAGTACTCCAACGGTCTCGTTGCCACGGATCTACGCCGGCGCGGCCTCACCGAGGTCGTGGTCGTCGGTGAACGCAACGATCTCGTCCGGCTCGCGCAGTCGATCTGGCGACCCGACACCGTGCTCGCCTGGGGTGAGCCGTACGACTCCCCGCTCTGGAACGACCGGCCCGAAGGGTTCGGCTACGTGTGCCGCGACTACGCCTGTGAGGCCCCTCAGGACACCATGCAGGGCTTTGCTGAGGCGTTGACCGGCCGCAAGGTCACGATCAGCGGCAACACGATCACCACCCGTCCGACCGAATCGACCTGACGCGACGCGGGCGGCGCACGCCAACACGGCCGGTTCGTGGCAGTCGGGTGCTACCAGCCACCAGGGTGGATGATCTGGCTCGCCGATCGCCGGCGTCGGCCGGCGCTCCGCCCGGGACCCGTCGACGAATCACTCGATACGGCGTCCCCCGAGCGAGGTGTCGGTGCATCAGCACGATGACCGAGCGCAATGGCTCCGAGCAGCTCCAACCCGGGCGGGATGCCGAGCCGCGTGCGAAGCTCGCGTTCGTTGCGAAACACACCGAAGAACAGCGCACCGAGCCCCTCGTCCTCGGCCGCCAGCAGCATGGTCATCACCGCCATCGACGTGTCGATGGTCCAATACGGCACCGGCCACTGGCCAGCTCCGCCGCCCAGTCCCGTCTGGGCCTTGTCCGGTTCGGCGTAGCGGTCGACGTACGCCTTCGAATCCGCCAGGGGCAGGGCGACGACTGGTGCGTCCAACAACTGCTTCCAACGGAACGAGTCGCGCTTCACCGCGGGCAGCGTGATGTCCCAGAACACCGACGTCTGTCCTCCCTCGAGCACCACCAGATGCCATCCCTGGGTCTTGCCGGCGCTCGGCGCTCGGGCGGCCAACTCGACCAGGCGATCGAGGGTTCCAGACTCGAGCGGGCGGTCGTCGAATGCCCGCGTCATCCGTCTCGATCGGACGACCTCGGCGAATTCGGTCATGTCGTCGCCGTTGGTGGGTTGGCGCTCAGCGTTTGCCGAGCTTGACCAGATCCTCGGCCATCGTCCAGCCGTACACGATCATTGCGCCGCCCTTCTTCACGGGGACGGCGTTGAACATCTCGACGACGTCGGCGTCGAGCTTGTCGGGTTTGGACGAGTCGTGGTCGAGGAAGCCGTCCGCGCTACCGGTGGAGGCGATGAACGACTTCGCGTCGTACTTGGCATCGATGCCGAACCGCTTGGCCAGACGCCGGCCCCAGGCTCGTTCCTCGCCCACTGCACTGGTACCGGGAGTCGGCGTGAGCTCGCGGAGGTCCTTGAACGCTTCGAGGCCGTCGGCGTTCACGAAGCGGCACCCGACCACCACGTCCTCGTCGGGAAACGCCATCAAGGCCCGGTGATAGGCCTCGCCGATGAGCCCGCGCAGCACCTGGTCGCGCTTGGACGAGCGCTTGACCGACATCAGTCCGATCAGCACACAGGGTGTGCCGCCGATGCGTTCGAGCGTCGAGAACGTGTATCCGTGCAGCGCACCACCGAATCGAGCGGTGGTGATCAACACCCAGTCCTCTTTCGCCTTGGAGAGCTGCCCAGCGTTGAACGCAACCTCCATCGACGCCAATTCGTCGAGGTCGGAGTCGGTCAGGGCCGCTGCGTCGTTGGTCGAAACGTCCAATGCCATTCTCCCCATTCTACAGCAGCACGGCCTCATGCCCGAAGGCCATGCGAAGTTCCCCCACGGATCGGTCGAGATCGACCCGGAATTCATCCGCCAACTTCAGCACTTTGCCTTGTCCGATGTCGACCATGACCACCGAGTCACCAGGGTGTTCGCGCAGAATGCGCTTGAGACGCTGGATCTTCAGTTCGTCGAGTGCGGCCGACGGCAAACGGAGACGCAACGGTGCTGCTGGGCCGTCGCTGAGCCCTGACAACACCGTGATCGTCTGGCCGATGAGGCCGAATCGTGACTCGTCACGCCGGTCGAGCCGTCCCTTGACCGCCACGATCAGGTCGTCTTCGAGCTTGTGCCCTTGCTCGGCGAGCGTGCGCGGGAAGATCGTCACCTCGATCGAGGCGTCGAGGTCCTCCAGCAGGAACACCGCCATCTGGTCGCCCTTCTTGGTGAACTTGCGAGCCAGATTGGTGATCACGCCCCCAACGACGACATTGGCCCCGTCCTCCATGGTCTGCAGGTCGAGGACCGACTGCTCGACTTTGCGTTTGAGCGCAGCTTCGACCCCGAACAGCGGATGATCGGACACGTAGAGACCGAGCATCTCCTTCTCGTAGCGGAGTTGCTCGGTTTTGTCGAACGCGAGGTCAGGGATCTCGGTCCGCTCGTCGAATCCGTCACCGTGACCCGCCGAGGAGTCCTCGCCGTCGGCCCAGTCGCCGAACAGGCTCATCACCCCCTTTTCACGCTCGCGTCGCCGCTTGACCGTGGTGTCGATGATGTGCTCGAACACCGTGAGCAGACCCCGACGCGTGTGCCCGAGGTTGTCGAACGCTCCACCCTTGATCAGCGACTCGATCGTGCGCTTGTTGAGTACCGGTTCGGGCACCCGCTCGACGAAGTCGTGGAAGCTGGTGAACTGCCCGTTCTCCTCGCGTTCGACGATCAGCAGCTCGACCAGGGCTTCGCCGACGTTGCGCACCGCCGACATCCCGAACGTGATCGCGCCGGGGCTCCCCACCGGGAGCGACACACCCGGCGGCAGCTCATCGGCGCTCAACGCTCCGAAGTTCGACATCGAACGGTTGACGTCGGGCGGGAGCACCTTGATGCCCATCGACCGGCAGTCGCTGAGGTAGATCGCCGCCTTGTCGAGATTGTTCTTGACGCTGGTGAGCAGGCAGGCGATGTACTCGACCGGATAGTGCGCTTTGAGGTACGCGGTCTGGTACGTGACGAGGCCGTAGCCGAACGTGTGGCTCTTGTTGAACGCGTAGTCAGCGAACTTCTCGATGATGTCGAAGAGCTCCTTGCCGAGCGCCGGCTCGTAGCCGGTGCGCACCACGCCGGACTCGAAGCCCTCGCGCGCAGCGGCCATCACCTCGCGAACCTTCTTGCCCATCGCCTTGCGCAGATTGTCGGCCTCGGCGAGGGAGTAGCCGGCGAACTTCTGGGCAACGCGCATCACACTCTCCTGATAGATCATCAGGCCGTAGGTGTCGCCCAGCACCTCCCTGGCATCCTCGTGGAAGTACTCGACGGGCTTGCGCTCGTTCTTGCGGTCGGCGTAGTCGTAGTGCATGTTGACGCTCATCGGCCCCGGCCGATAGAGCGCCAGGACAGCGGAGACGTCCTCGAAGCTGTTGGGCGCCATCGCCTTCAGGAGTTGGCGCATCGGCGGAGATTCGAGCTGGAAGACGCCGATCGTGTCGCCCTTCGACAGCAGGTCGAACGTGGGCTGATCGTCGAGCGAGATCTCCTCGATGACGAAGCCCGGGTCGCGCTGCGCCTGGATCATCGCTTCGGCGTCGGTGATGACGTCGAGGTTGCGCAATCCCAGGAAATCCATCTTGAGCAGACCGAGATCTTCGACCCCGTGCATTTCGTACTGGGTCACCACCGGTGCATCGGCCGGATCCTGCCCCGACTCGGGCTTGCGTTGGATCGGGACGTAGTCGGTGACCGGATCCTTGGTGATCACCACGGCCGCAGCGTGGATCCCGTCGGAGCGCTTCAGCCCCTCGAGACCGCGCGCCACGTCGATCACGCGCTTGAGATCGGTGTCGGTGTCGTACATGGCACGGAGATCGGCCGCAGCCTTGTAGCCGTCGTTGTACTTGGGGTTCGGCTCGAAGCAGTACTTGAGCGGCGTGTCCCGGCCCATCACCATCGGTGGCATCGCCTTGGCCAGCTTGTCGCCGACCCCGTACGGATACCCGAGGACCCGAGCAGCGTCGCGCACCGCATTGCGAGCCTTGATCGTGCCGAACGTGATGATCTGGGCCACGTGGTCGCGCCCGTACCGCTCAGCGGCGTACCGGATCATCTCGTCTCGGTAGCGCGAGTCGAAGTCCATGTCGATGTCGGGCATCGACACGCGGCTCGGGTTGAGGAACCGCTCGAAGAGGAGGTCGTACTTGATCGGATCGAGATCGGTGATCCACAAGCAGTAGGCAACAGCACAGCCCGCAGCCGACCCACGCCCCGGTCCGACCCGGATCTTTGCGTCCCTCGCATGTTTGATCAGGTCCCACGTGATCAGGAAGTACGACGCGAACCCCATGTCGTTGATCGTCTTGAGCTCGTAGGCGATCCGTTCGACAGCATCGTTGGGGACTTGGTCGCCCCAGCGCTGCTTCGCTCCCTCCCACGTGAGGTGCTCCAGATACGAGGCGTCGTCGGCGAACCCAGCGGGGACGGGGAAGTTGGGCAGCAGCGGCTTGCCGAACTCGATTTCGAGATTCGCCCGCTCTGCGATCCACAGGGTGTTGTCGCACGCCGACGGCACCTCGCGGAACAGATAGCGCATCTCCGCTGCGCTCTTGAGGTAGTGCTCGCTGCCCTCGAACTTGAAGCGCTTGGCATCCGACAACAGCGCTCCGGTCTGCACGCACAGCAGTGCGTCGTGCGCTTCGTGGTCTTCCTGATGCGTGTAGTGGCTGTCGTTGGTGGCGAGCAGCGGGGCGCCGATCTTCTTCGCGATCTCGATCAGCTTCGGATTGGTCTCGCGCTGTGCGGGCAGACCGTGGTCCTGCAGCTCGACGAACAGGTTGTCGCGGCCGAAGATGTCCTGCAACCGGGCCGCCTTTTCGATGGCCCCCTGTTCATCGCCGTTCAGCAGCGACTGCAGGACGTGACCACCGAGACAGCCGGTGGTGGCGATCAGACCGTCGGAGTACTTCTCCAGGAGCTCCCAGTCCATCCGGGGCTTGTAGTAGTACCCCTCCATGAACGCCAGGCTCGCCAGCTGGATCAGATTCTTGTAGCCGGTCTGGTTCTCGGCGAGCAGCGTCAGGTGGTAGTAGAGCTTCTTGCCGCCCTCGGTGTCGCCCCCTGAATCGTCCACCCGGCCCCGCCGCGTCGGCCGCTCGCTGCGGTGGTCGTGGGCCATGTAGGCCTCGGTGCCGATGATCGGCTTGATCCCCTGCTTGTTGCACTCCTTGTAGAAGTCCAACGTGCCATACATGTTGCCGTGATCGGTCATGCCGATCGCCGGCATCCCGTCCGACACCGCTTTGGCGACCAGCTCGTCGAGTCGTGCGGCTCCGTCGAGCATCGAGAACTCGGTGTGGACGTGGAGGTGGGTGAAGGAATCTGGCACGGATCTCGTTTTCGCGAACTACTCGGATGTTGTTCGGGCACCATAGTCGCGCGTGCCCGGTACCGCTCACGGGTCGCGTCAGCTCCCGCTCGGCCGTTGGTGCGGCCGTTTACAGGTAGGTGCCAGGGCGATCCGGGCCGGCTTCCTGGGGGTGTTGCGGTGCCGGTGAGCCACCGCCGGGAAGTTGGCGCATCTCCTGCAGTTGACGCTGCGCTGCAACCTGCTGGGCCACCAGGGTGGCCTGGATCCCGTGGAACAGGCCTTCGAGCCACCCGACCAGTTGCGCCTTGGCGATTCGCAGCTCCGCCTCACTCGGCACCTCTCCATCATCGAACGGCAGTGCCAACGACCGCAGCTCCTCCTGCAAATCGGGCGACAGCGCCTCGGCGAGCTCGTTGACCGACCGGTCGTAGATCTCTGCGAGACGTTCCCGCGAGGCTTCGTCGAGCGGCGCCGCGCGGACTTCCTCGAGCAGCTGTTTCACCATCGACCCGATGCGCATCACCTTGGCGGGCGACGTGACCGATTCGGAGTCGACCTCGGTTGGCACTGCGGAGCCGTCGGTGACCTCGTCGGGGTGCAACGGTTCGTTCATCTCGGGCATCAGCGCCTCTCTGTCGGGGACGTCGTCGGGTTCGACGGAGTTGTCGGCACGGTCAGGCCTGGGCGCCGACCAGCGGGACGTTGACCTCGGCCGATGTCATCGAGCCGTGTCGACACACCAGTTGGAACGGTCCCGAGTCGCCGGCTTCGTAGAAGCTCACCGGTTCGTACGCCACGAGTGCGACGTCGCCGAGACGCGAGCGGATCGCTGGTGCCATGCCCGGGCCGAACCAGTGCTCGTCCAGCATTTGCTGTTTGGTGACCACCCACGCGAGGTGACCGACCTCGGCGGCGGCAGCGGCCGCGACGTCCGCGGTTGCGCCCTTGGCGGCATGCAGCCACCGGAAGCGACCTTCGCCCGACTGCAGGGTGACCCCTTGCAACATGTCGGCCGACGGCGTCACCGATCGATCGCCGACGTGCACCTGACCATGGTCGGCGGTGACGAGCAGGGTCGTCCCGGACGGCAGCGTTGCGAGCACGTCGGCCACGATCCGGTCAGCAGCACGCAGTTCCGCTTCGTAGTACGGCCCGAAACCGCGCTCATGGGCGATCTTGTCGATCCCGCCGTAGTAGCAGTAGACGAACCGCTCCCCCGCTTCGACCAGCTCGCGCGCCTGAACCGCGATCGATGACGCCGCCCGCCAACCGAGTGCCTCGGTTCCTCGAAGATGCGCTTCGCTGAAGGCCGACCCCTGCAATTCCGCAACGCTGACCACCGGTACGGAGTGGCCGAGGAACGGTTCGAATGGCTGAACGTCTCGTGGGGGGTGCGAACGTCGAACCGCCTGGTCGCCGACGGACCAACGCAACACGTTGACGATCTCTCCGCCCAACACGATGCGGTACCCGATCAGTCCGTGCTCGGCCGGTGTGAGGCCGGTGGTGATCGACGTCAAGGCGGTTGCCGTGGTGGTCGGCGCGACGGTGTGGATCGGGCCGCCGACCATCGCCGACACCGTTGGCATCATCGATCGATGATCCTGCAGTTGATCCCAACCCAAACCATCGAGCACGAGCAGGACCACCGCGTGCGACGACGCAACCGGATCAGGGACCCACGAGGGCAAGCCGGATGACCAGCTGGTGGGGCCGAGCAGCGCCGGGATGATGCCGCGCACGTTCGCGCCGGCATAGTCGGGAATGATCGGTCCGCCCTCGGCAACGCTGGAGGTCACCGATGCAGTCCATCACGTCGACGGGTCGGAGGACAAGCAGAGCACACCGAAGCTGGTCGGTGCCCGATGAGTGACTATCGTCGCCAACGTGCGCATATCGACACGGGGTGACTACGCCTGCCGGGCGTTGCTGTCACTTGCGCTGCACGCAGACTCGGGTGGCCCGACGTCGGTGCGTGACATCGCCGAACGCACCGCACTCCCCCAGCCCTACCTCGAACAGATCCTCCTCGCGCTCAAGGGGGCCGGGCTCGTCAAGTCGAAACGCGGCGTGGGCGGTGGGTATGTCCTGGCGCGCGACCCCGTCGACATCAGGCTCTCGGAGATCGTGTCGGCGGTCGACGGGCCGATCACGCTCGGCGACTTCGGCCAGCCGCATCAGGACGGTGCGTGCGACCACGAAGGGCAGTGCGTGCTGCTCGGCATCTGGAACCAGGCAGGCGACCACATGCGCGTGTACCTCGAGGGCTTCACGCTCGCCGGCATCGCCGCGATCGCCCGCGGCGACGCCCCATGGCCCTAGACGACGCACAGATGCCGGACCCGGACGACTCGCCACCAACCACCGCGAGCACGCCCGACCGACGGCTGGCCGGTTCGTGGGAGCCCGCCGACGTGGGGTCCGCAGCGGAACTCGCCGATCGCCGTGCCGCAGTGGCCGAACTCGGCGATGCGCTGCGCGACGTGACCTCACGGGCGATCGGTAGTGAGGCGTCGGTCGAGACGCTTCGGCGCGTTGCCGGAGATGCCCGCCTCCTGGCAGCGACGCTCGCCGAGCAGCAACGCCAGCTCGAGACACCTCCGAGCGTCGACGACCTCAGCCGCGGTCAGCGCCTGTTCAACCCGGTCGTCGGAGCCGGCAACCCAGTGGCTCCGCCCATGCGAGTCGACATCGTCGACGGTGCTGCAATCGGTACGTGCACACTCGACTGGCGCTACGAAGGCCCGTTCACGTTCGCCCACGGCGGGATCAGTGCGCTGCTCCTCGACCAGATCATGGGCTACGCCGCGGCAGCGGCCGGGCACCCCGGTGTGACCGGTCGGCTCCAGGTGCGCTACCGCTCGACGGTACCGCTCGACCAGCCGCTCCGGCTCGAGGCCTCGCTGATCGATGTGCTGGGCGTGCGAGCCGCCGTGCGGGGCTCGATCAGCCTCGCAACGGCGCCGCGAACTGCGCTCGTCGAGGCCGAGGCGAGCTTCCTCGCCCTCCGTCCCGAGCAAGCTGCTCGCCTGTTCGGCGGTCTCGGTCGCCACCGGGAAGCGTGAACGCCGGAGTCAGACAGCAGCGGCAGCGAGCCACGCCTCGAGGTCTGGCGCCAACGGACTCCGGAATGTGACGCGCTCGCCGGATGCCGGGTGATCGAAGGCGAGTTCGGCCGCGTGCAGGAACGGCCGGTCGAGCCCGAGATTCGAACGACGCTGGCCGTAGGTCGGGTCGCCGATCAGCGGATGACCGATCGATGCGAGATGCACCCGAATCTGGTGCGTTCGACCGGTTTCGAGTCGGCATTCGAGTCGCGAGACGAGCGCTGGAGCCGAGTAGGTGCCGACGACGCGGTAGTCGGTGCGCGCCGGCCGGCCGCCCGTGACCACCGCCATCCGCAACGGATCGCCTCGATCGCGACCGATCGGTGCGTCGATGATCCCGTGCGGCGCGTCGGGCACCCCCCACACCATGGCGTCGTATCGGCGGGTGGCACTGTGGTTGGCGAACTGCTCGATCAGGAACTCAGCGGCGGCGTCGGTGCGCGCCACCACCAGGAGACCGGAGCTCCCTGCGTCCAGTCGGTGAACGATTCCTGGTCGCACCGGGTCTCCGCCCACACCCAGCAGGTCGGGAAAGCGTGCGAGCAGGCCGCTCACCAACGTCCCGTCGAGGTTTCCTGCGCCTGGGTGCACGACGAGGCCGGCTGGCTTGTCCACGACGATGACCGAGTCGTCTTCATAGACCACACCGAAGTCGACCGCACCGTCTGCGGTTGGGAGCGGCTTGGCGGGAACGGCCGACGGGTCGACCTCGACGATCTGCCCCTCGGTGAGGCGCACCTTGCCAGACGCGGCAGGGGCATCGTCGACGCGTACACCGCCGGCTTCGATCGTGGCCGCAGCTTCCGCCCGGCTCAGATCACCGATCAGCGCCACGACACGGTCGAGTCGCTGGCCAGCCAGTGCCGACGGTACGGCCTCCCTGATCACTGCGCGGCTCCGTCGTCGCCGACCGCAACCTCTTCGGGCTCGCGGGGCGCATGGCGTGCCGCCCGAGCGCTGAGAATGCTGCTCAGAATCAGCAGGCCGGCACCGATGTTGATCGACATGTCCGCGATGTTGAAGATCGGGAACCACTGCAAGTCGATGAAGTCGACCACCGCACCCTGGAGGAACCCGTCGTCACCTCGGAACAGCCGGTCGATCAGGTTGCCAGCGGCACCGCCGATCAGCAGCCCCATGCCCCAGGTACTCATCGTGCTCGACTCGGTGCGCAGCGTGACGAGCAGATAGACGATCACGAGCGTCGCAAGAACCGCAATGAACGGCCCGAGTCCCTGGCCCTGCCCGAACGCCATTCCGTTGTTGAACGCAAGATTCAGCTGAAGGGTCCAGAACAGCTCGATCTCGCGATCGGTTCCCAGTGACGTGACCGCCCAGTGTTTCGTGAGCTGGTCGAGCACGACGACGACGAGCGCGATCGCCACCGGCGCCCGCCATGCTCGAAGCGCGGGCATGACTCAGCGCGGGCCGACGCCGCTGACCTTCTCTGCTGCGAGCACCGTGGTTTCCGGCAGGGCCTCGAGACGCTCGCGCGAAATCGGCAGCCCGGACACCTCGGAGTAGCCGTAGGTGCCGGCCTCGATTCGAGCCAACGCTGCATCGATCTCGAGGATGGTCTGACGGGCCTGGGTCGACAGCACCCGGTCGAGGTCTCGTTGCACGACCATCGTGTCTCCCTCGCCACCCTCGTCGTCGAATTGGACATCGCCCATCTCGCCGTCCTCGATGATGCTGGTCGCTTCGTCTTCGAGCCGGGTCGCCCGCGCCAATTCGGCAGCACGGCGAGCGAGTAGCTCCTCCCGCTGCGCTTTGAGAAACTTGACATCGAAGTCCTTGGTGTAGGCGATGCCGTCTTTGGTGTGCCCGCGCGGGGCTGGAATGTCGACGCGTGCGAACGTCGCGTTCGACAGCAACGACGGCACGGCGTCGGGCTTGTTCGGCCGTCCGCGCCGAGGTGCCGGCATCGTACGCGACGACCGGCCTGATGGAGTCTTGTCTGCCACGGAGTTCTTTGCTCGAGCCTTCTTGGTCGGGGGTGTGCTTGCGGGGGCCTTCTTGGCTGAGGCCTTCGTTGCCGGCGTCTTCTTCGCTGCAGCCTTCTTGGCTGGGGCCTTCTTGGCTGGGGCCTTCTTCGCCGGAGTCTTCTTCGCCGGAGTCTTCTTCGCCGGAGTCTTCTTCGCCGGAGTCTTCTTCGCCGGAGTCTTCTTCGCCGGAGTCTTCTTCGCCGGAGTCTTCTTCGCCGGGGCCTTCTTCGGGCCTTCTTGGCGGGCCTTCTTGGCTGGGGTCTTCTTCGCCGGAGCTTCTTCGGCCTTCTTGCCGGAGCCTTCTTGCGGGGCCTTCTTGGCTGGGGCCTTCTTGGCTGGGGCCTTCTTGGCTGGGGCCTTCTTGGCTGGGGCCTTCTTCGCCGGAGCCTTCTTGGCCGCAGCCTTCTTCGCCGGGGCCCGCTTCGCAGCGGACGAGCTGGCGGAACTGGACTTCTTCGATGCGGCCATGTGAGATCCTCCGTGGCGGTGTGAGCGCCGGACTCTAGCGGATCAGCCGTCCGACGCGGCGCCCATCACCACGATCGTCGGTTCGACCTCGATCCCACCGTCGACCAGATCGGTGCGCACCGCTACCGCCAGCGTTTCGGACGCGATCAGCGCCTCATGAGCAACCGCGGCTGCATGCCAGGGTTCGCTCGCAACGATCGAGAGTTCGATTCGGTCGGACACGTCGAGCCCGGCCTCGCGGCGGGCCTGCTGGACCAAGCGGACCAGATCGCGTGCGCGACCCTCGATCTCCAGTTCCTCGGTGACATCGACGTCGAGTGCGATCACCCCCGAGTGATGACCCAACTGCGCGCTCGCCTTGTCGTCGGAGGCCACGAGCTCGAGCGTGTACTCACCGGGCTCGAGCTGCACCGATCCGACCGTGACCGTGTTGCCGTCGACCGACCAATCGCCGGCCTTGTGAGCCCGGATCACCTGCTGGACGTCCTTGCCGAGGCGGGGGCCGAGCTTCGCCGGCACGAGTTGCAAACGCTCACTGGCAACCGACGCAACATCGTTCGTCAACTCCACCTGACGGACGTTCACCTCGTCGGCGATCACGTCCACGAAGTCGGCGAGGCGGTCCGCGTCGTCGGCGGCGATGGTGACGCTGTTGAGTGGGAGACGAACACGCCGTTGATGCGACTTTCGAACCGACAACGTCGCCGAACAGACATCTCGAACGAGGTCCATGGTGTCGACGAGGTCGGCGTCGGCAGGCAGTGCGTCGGCAGTGGGCCACGCGGTGAGATGCACACTCTCGGCCTGACCGGTGCCGTGCAGACCACTGTGGATCTCCTCCGCCACGAGCGGCAGCAACGGTGCGGCCACCTGGGTCAGCACCGACAGCACCGTGTGCAGCGTGTCGATCGCGTCGTGATCGCCCTCCCAGAAGCGGTCGCGGCTCCGACGCACGTACCAGTTCGTCAGCACGTCGAGGTAGTCGCGCACCACCTGGCACGCCCCGAAGAGGTCGAACCCGTCGAGGGTGTCGGTCATGTCGACGACGAGCTCACGAGTCTTGGCCAGCACGTACCGGTCGAGGACGTTCGTCGAGTCGGTCCGCGTCACCCCCTGATGACCCGCGGCATTCGCGTACAGCGTGAGGAAGTACCACGAGTTCCACAACGGCAACAACACATGGCGAACGGTGTCGCGCATGCCCTCCTCGGTCACCATTCCGTCACCACCGCGAAGGATCGACGACGACAACAGATGCCAGCGCATCGCATCAGCGCCGTGCGTGTCGAACATTTCCCGAGGGTCGGGGTAGTTGTTCAGGCTCTTGGACATCTTTCGACCATCGTCGCCCAACACGTTTCCGTGGCTCACACAGTTCGAGAACGCCGGCCGGTCGAACAGCGCAGTGGCCAGGACGTGCAGCGTGTAGAACCAGCCTCTGGTCTGGCCGATGTACTCCACGATGAAGTCGCCTGGGTAGTGGTGCTCGAACCAGTCCTGGTTCTCGAACGGATAGTGCACCTGCGCAAACGGCATCGAGCCCGACTCGAACCAGCAGTCGAGCACCTCGGGCACGCGCCGCATCGTCGACGCGCCGGTCGGATCGTTGGGGTTCGGTCGTACGAGATGATCGACTTCGGGCCGGTGGAGGTTGTCGACCGTCACTCCGAAGTCTGCTTCGAGTTCAGCGATCGAGCCGTACACATCCGTGCGCGGGTACGTCGGGTCGTCCGATTGCCAGACCGGGATCGGCGATCCCCAGAATCGGTTTCGACTGATCGACCAATCGCGGGCGTTCTCGAGCCACTTGCCGAAGCTCCCCTCCTTGATGTGCGCTGGCTGCCACGTGATCTCCTGGTTCAGTTCGACCATGCGATCTCTGAACTTGGTGACCTCGACGAACCAGGAAGAGATCGCCCGGTACACCAGCGGCTGCGCACAGCGCCAGCAGTGAGGGTAGGGATGGTCATAGGTGGCATGGCGCACGACGACGCCGCGCTCCTTGAGCTCCCGGATCACGAGCGGGTTGGCATCGAACACGTGGGTGCCAGCCCACTCTGCGACCTCAGCGGTGTACTGGCCGTGCTCGTCCATCGGACAGATCGTCGGGATTCCGGCGGCGTTTGCGACCAGCTGGTCGTCCTCGCCGAACCCCGGTGCGAGGTGCACGATGCCGGTGCCATCGTCGGTCGACACGAAGTCGGCCTCCAACACCTGGAATGCGTTCGGCGTGCCCGCGAAGTAGTCGAACAGCGGGCGATACGTTCTGCCCACCAACTCGCTGCCCTTGATGGCGTCCACCGCGACTGCCTCGCCAAGCTCGGCGGCGTAGTTGGCGAACAGCGCCTCGGCGATGATGTAGCGCGTCCCGTCGAGTTCGACCACGAGGTAGTCGATGTCGGCGCCAACGGCGAGGGCCAGGTTCGATGGCAACGTCCATGGCGTCGTCGTCCAGGCCAACATGCGTTCACCGGTGTCGAGTTCGAAGCCGACGGTGAGCGCCGGGTCCTGACGGTCCCGGTACACGTCATCCATTCGGGTCTCGGTGTTGCTGAGCGGGGTCTCGCACCGCCAGCAGTAGGCGATCACACGAAACCCTTCGTAGATCAAGCCCTTCTCCCAGAGCGTCTTGAACGCCCACATCACGCTTTCCATGTACGACAGGTCGAGGGTCTTGTAGTCGTTGTCGAAGTCGACCCACCTGGCCTGTCTGGTGACGTACTCGCGCCAGTCGTCGGTGTACTGAAGCACGCTGGTGCGGCACGCGTCGTTGAATCGGTCGATGCCGAACGCGGTGATCTCCGGGTGGCCCGAGATGCCGAGTTCCTGCTCGGCCTTCACCTCGGCAGGCAAGCCATGACAGTCCCAACCGAATCGTCGCTCGACGCGACGTCCTCGCATCGTCTGGTACCGCGGGATCGCATCCTTGACGTAGCCGGTGAGCAGATGGCCATAGTGCGGCAGCCCGTTGGCGAACGGGGGGCCATCGTAGAAGACGAATTCGTTCGAGCCGTGCTCGCCCGCATCGTGTTGGTCGACCGACGCTTGGAACGTGTCGTCCTTGGCCCACCGCGCGAGGATCTCCTCTTCGAGGCGAGGGAAGTTCGGCCGGGGGTCGACGTCTGGGTAGGCCACGCCACGATGCTACCGACGGGTCGGGACGGCCGGACCGACGGCGAGGCCGCAGTCAGCGACGATCGTCGTCGAACGAGAACAGGATCTCGCCGCCGTTGTCGCTCGTGTCCTTGCCGTGGTCGGCGCCGTCGTCGTCTCGGGGGGTGACCGCAATCGCCTCGGTGGGGTCGTCAGCGGTGCTCGCCGCAGGTGCGTCGGCCAGATCCGCAACGATCAGCAGGTCGTTCGACGGGGCGATGGAGGATTCGGTCGGCTCGGCGGCTTCGTCGAGCGATCCCAGACCCGTCGTGTCGTCGTCACCGAAGGCGTCCAGCTCTCCGGTGTCGTCGTCGATGGTGCTGCTGGCATCGGTGTCGCCGGCGTCGCTGGCGTCGACGTCGTCGTCATCCGACGCCGACAACAGCGGCGGACGCACGGCGGCAAGCCCCCCGGGCACACGCTCCGCGATGTCGACCAGTGCGGTCGCTGATTCGCGCAACCGAGACCGCTGGTCGGCGAGGAACATCTCGAGCTGCTCCACATCTGATTCGAGGAAGTCTCGACGCGCCTTGAGCGCATCGACCTCGCCGGACACCGTGATGCGTTCGGCTTCGCCCGCCTGCCGTGCCGCCGTTCGGGCCTCGTCCAGCAGCTGTGCTGCCATCTCGCGAGACGAATCGAGGGTCGACGTCGCTTCGGAGTTGGCCGCCTGCACGATCCGGGCAGCTTCCGAGCGGGCGTCGGCGACGGTGCTGTCGGCCGTGCGTTGCGCGAGCAACAGGGTCCGGCTGATCGTCTCCGACTCGTCGACCGAGACCTCCGGAGCCGCCGCAGGTTCGGGCGTTCCGGCACGCTCGGTGACCTCCTTCAACCGAGCCACCGCAGCCCGAGCGCGGGCCTCCATCGCAGCCGACTCGTTCTGTGCTCGCTCGAGTTCGTCGGCGACTTCACCGAGAAATGCTTGGATCTCCTCGGGGTCGGCGCCCTTGCGAACCGTCTTGAACGAAGCGGTGCGCACGCTCTGTGGACTCATCTCCATGGGATCTCTCCTCTGTCGGGCCGAACCGTCGAACGGTGGCAGCTAGTCGTCGTAGTCGTCAAAGCGAGCCGGACGTTGGCTGGGCGGCTTCAAGAGATAGACGCCCGTCGCAACCTTCTCCATCGACCCGTCGAGCGAGTAGCAGATGCCACTTGCGAAGTCGATCAACCGACGGGCGACGTCGCGCTCGGTCCCTTCGAGGTTCATGATGACCGGCTGGCCATCTTTGAACTTGTCGGCGACCTCCTGTGCCTGATCGAACCGGCGCGGCCGGACGGTGTGGGGTTCCATGTTTCCTCCAGGCACGGTGCGAAGGGTGGGCGTGGGCGGCGCGGCAGGACGGACCTGCACACCCGAATCGTCGGTTCGGCCGTTGGGTGCCCGACGGGCCGCCGAGGCGTCGAAGTCTCGCGATGGGAAACTCTGCCGGGCCGGCACTGCACGCACCGTCGCTTCCTCCTCCGGTTCCCACCCGCGCTGGTCGCGCCCGGCGGATGGCCCGGTCGAACGAGGGTCGGGCTCACGGGGCGCGCGCGAACGCGGCGCTGGCTCGGCCTCGTCAAAGCCGTCGTAATCGTCATATGCGTCGTCGGGACCAAGGCCGAGGTAGTCCATGGTCCGCTTCCAGAGTGACATGCATTCCTCCTGCGGGGCGCAGGATAGCCCAGCCCAGCCCCGACGAGGTGGACACGCGAGGCTCATCTGGTTGTAGGGCGCTCACCGAACAGCGCCGTGCCGAGGCGGACCTCGGTGGCACCCTCTTGCACGGCAACCTCCAGATCGCCGCTCATGCCCATCGAGCACACCATGAGGCCGAGTCGATCCACGAGGTGGCGCACCAGGCGAAACCCCGCTCGCGCGTGCTCCGGCGGTGCTCCGGTCGGGCCAACGGTCATCAGGCCGACCACGTCGAGTCCGGCCGCGCGAGCGCGTTCGACGTAGAGCGGCACGTCCTCGACCGTGCAGCCTCCCTTGGCCGGGTCGCCGGTGGTGTCGACCTGCACGAGCACGCGGGCGCCTGGGGCGCGCTTGGCCACCTCGTCGATCACCGAGGGGCGGTCGAGACTGCACCACACATCGACGAGCCCCACGAGCTGCCTCACCTTGTTGCGTTGGAGGCGTCCAATGAAGTGCACCTCCGGCCGGAGCCGCTCGACGGTGTCGCGCTTCGCAACGAGCTCCTGGGCGTAGCTCTCGCCGATGGCGTCACAGCCGGACTCGACGGCTGCCTCGATCGCCCACGCACCGAAGCCCTTGGTGACACCCACGAGGCCGACGGGATCGGTCGAGGACCGCTCGACGGCAGCGATTCGTCGACGGACCGCGTCCACCCGGTCCTGCGTGGTCACGAGGTTCCTTCGATCCACGTGACCAGTGCGTGCCGCTCCAGGTCGACGCCGCAACGGTGCGAGAAGAACCGCGGGTCACACCCCGTACACGGGCCAACGACGTCGAGCACGATGCCGCGTCGCTCCAGTATCGCGGCGACGATGCCGGGCACATCGAGCGCGAGAGCCCCGTCGGATGTCGTTGCGCGCACGACAGCGTCGTCGAGTTCGACACTCCGATGAACCTGTTCGATCGCATCAACTCCGAATTCGTAGCAACACGGATGGATACAGGGCCCGAGGACCGCGGCAACCGTGTCATCAGCGGCGTCAGCTGCGATGTCGACCACCCCAGCCGCGAGTCCGCGCCAGCCGGCGTGGGCGAGCACGCGCCGACCCCGCTGGCCGAACAGGGCAAGCGGGGCACAGTCCGCTGCCCAGACCGCCAGCGCATCGTCGTCGTCGACGGATGCGACGACGACGTCGCCGGTGCCGGCGATCGGCCACGATGAGGTCGACGGCGACACCGTGTGCACGCCCGTTCCGTGTCGCTGCTCCAGCATCACCCACGTCGACGTCGTCAGCGCGAGCTGGCGGCGGCGCAGCGACTCGGCTGCCACGCGTCCGGGATGCATGTCACCATCGTCGCGTTCGGTGGCTCCGACCACGAGGGTTCGCCCGCCGATCTCGCGACGCAACATCTCCTGCACGGCTACGACGCTTCGTCGAACGCCCGACTGGCGAACGTCATGGCGTGCCCGTCGGCCTCGAGGCAGCGGGTGGCTTACTTGAGGAACGACGGGACGTCGAAATCGTCATCGTCGTCGGCATCGGCCAGCGGGTCGTCATCGTCGTCGTCGGTTCCGAACAGCTCGGTGATTCTCGTGGACGCCGTCCGCAGACCGTCGTCACCGTTTCGACCGGTGTGGCGTGACTCCGAGCCCGCAGCGTCGTCGAGCCGGTCGAAGCCAGCAGCGATCACGGTGATGCGCACCTCGTCGCCCATCTCGTCGTCGATGACGGTACCGAAGATGATGTTCGCGTCCTGATGCGCGACGCCGTGGATGATCTCCGCGGCAGCGTTCATCTCGAACAGTCCCATCCCGGACGGCCCGGTGATGTTGAGCAGCACGCCCCGTGCACCATCGATCGCCGATTCGAGCAACGGGCTGGAGATCGCAGCCTTGGCTGCGGAGACCGCTCGATCGTCACCGCTCGCCTGTCCGATGCCCATCAGCGCAGACCCGGCGTTCGACAACACCATCTTGACGTCGGCGAAGTCGGTGTTGATCAGGCCGGGCGTGGTGATCAGGCCCGTGATGCCGGAGACACCTTGGAGCAGCACCTCGTCGGCCATCTTGAACGCGTTCAGGACACTCGTCTTGTCGTTGGCGACCGTGAGCAATCGGTCGTTCGGGATGACGATGAGGGTGTCGACCTTCTCCTTGAGCTTCTGCACACCGTTGTCGGCCTGCACGGCGCGACGGCGACCCTCGAACGAGAACGGTCGCGTGACCACACCGATCGTGAGCGCCCCAGCCTCCCGAGCGATCTCGGCGATGACCGGCGCCGAGCCGGTACCGGTACCGCCGCCTTCGCCGGCGGTGATGAACACCATGTCGGCGCCGCGGACCATCTCTTCGATCTCGTCGTGATGAGCTTCCGCAGCAGAACGACCCACCTCGGGATCGCTACCGGCACCCAGTCCACGGGTGAGGTCCCGACCGATGTCGAGCTTGACATCGGCGTCGCTCATCAGCAGCGCTTGCGCGTCGGTGTTGACGGCGATGAACTCGACGCCCTTGAGACCGGCGTCGATCATGCGGTTGACAGCATTGACGCCACCACCACCGACGCCGATGACCTTGATCACGGCGAGATAATTCTGCGGGGCGCCGACCATCAGCGGGTCCTCCAAATATGTGAGTTCATGTGCGGGTTCGTTTCAGCCGAGCGGATTGCCACGTTCCATCCTGCCAGGTCTTGCGCTGACAATCAGGGACGCTCACCGTACCGTCACTTCCGAGGTGGACACGTCCACCACCGCAACCGGACGATCGGCGCTGTCGTCGAGCGTACGCTCCAGGCGCACCAACTTCTCGATCTGCTCCGCTCCTCCGATCGCGGAACCGAAGCGCACTTCGATCGGGCCACGGTCGCTGGACAGCACCATCACGAGGTCGCCACCGTCGGGCGTCACCAAGAGATACTGCACCCGACTGCGGATGCTCGGCGTGAGTTTCGGCACCAGTGACGCCGCCGAGGCGTACCCGACGGGGGCAACTTGCCCAGGCGCAGCATCGAGCGTTCCGACGCCGGCGAACCAGACGAGCGCCACCGGTTCACCTTCGACGAGCGTGAGCACCCGGCCCTCGTCATCGATCACACGCGACATCCCGTCAGCACCCAGCATTGCGGCGACGGGCGTGCGTTCGACGATCTCGACGCTGGCCGCGTTCGGAAAATCGGTGCGCACACGTGCGCGATCGACCCAGGGCAACGACTCGAGGCGGTCTTCGTACGCGGTGGTGTCGACCCGTAGCACCGGCGTGCCCTCGAGGTCATCGAGAATCTCGGCCAACGCGTCCGGATCGGTGTTGACGTCCCCGGTGAGCGTGATGTCCTTGACATCGAACAGCGACGAACCCAGCACCGCGAGGAGCCCGATGACCACCACGAGCACCGCTCCGCCCAGCGCAATCCACCAGAGGCGACGGCGACTCTCGGCACGCTTGACGCCGATTCGGCGTTGCCGGATCCGGGGTTCGATCCCGCGAGCGTTCGCCTCCTGCGGCAGCACTGCGTCACTGCTGCCGTCGTCGTCGATGAAGACCGGCGCCGACCCGGACGAGTCTCGTTCGAGTTCCTCGTCGAGATAGGCAACGTCCGGCAGGTCGTCGAGTGCACCGATCGTGATGATGTTCGGACCCGCGTCGGCGGCCGGCGCTTCATCGGCCACATCGTGCTGGTCGCCGTCATCATCGCCGCCCGCGAGGCCGGGCTCTGCGGCGGCACTGACGACCAGCCCCGGATCGATGGGGCGTTGGGGCTCCGGTTGCGGCGTGGGGGCGACCTCCGACTCGGACGTCTCCTCGGCGAAGGCCTTCGACAGCTCGACGAGCACCACGTCGTCGGCGACCAGATCGTGGACGAGGTCGTCACCCATCGGGATCGCCCTGACCGACTCGTTCGGCTCCGTCTCCGCTGCTTCCGGAGCGCCCTCCGACGACGCAGCACGCTTCGCTCTCCGCCAGGCCACCTCAGCTCGCTTCCCCGTCGTCGGCGTCGGCGAAGCCGATCAGGCGGATCTCGCTGCGCAACCGGAAGCCGCTGGCCTGCTCGACCCGCTCGCGCACCAATCCCATCAACGCCCGGACGTCCGAAGCGCAGCCGCCCTCGTCGGCCTGGATGAAGTTGGCATGCTTGTCGGACACCACGGCGCTGCCCAATCGATGCCCGCGCAGCCCGGCAGCGTCGATCAGCGCACCTGCACTCACCTCGCCGGGCACCGGATTGACGAACACCGAACCGGCGTTCTGACCGCCAGGCTGATTGGCGCGCCGCCACGCCACGATCTCCTTGAGGGTCTGCGCAGAGCGGGCGGCGTCACCGTGTTCCAACTGCAGCACCGCTTCCAGCACGACATGTCCAGCGGCGAGCTCGCTCGATCGGAAGCCCAGACCGAGATCGCGGACGGTGAGCGCAATGCGTTCGCTCGTCCTCAGATCGAACACCTCGACCGTCTCGAGCGTGGCGGCCATGTCGGAACCATGGCCGCCGGCATTCATCCGCACCGCACCCCCGATCGAGCCGGGCACACCAACCGCCCACTCGAAACCGGTCAACCCGGCAGCCGCGGTCTGCCGAGCGACGATCGGCAGAAGCAGGCCCGCCGATGCGGTGACGCGGGCGGAGGCGCTGTCGATCTCGAGCCGATCGTCCAACTCCACGAGGCTCACGGCAATCCCGTGGAAGCCGTCGTCCGAGACGAGCATGTTCGAGCCGCGACCGAGCGCCAACACCGGAAGCCCCGACTGCCGTGCAGCCTCGGAGACCGCGTGCAGTTGCTCCCAGTCGGTGACCTTCACGAACAGGGAGGCGGCACCACCGACTCGGTAGGTCGTCATCGGCCCGATCGGAACCGAGCGTTGCGCGAGTCCACCGAGCGCCCGTGCCGCCACGTCGATTGCATTGCCAGCGGTCGCGGATCCGGTGTCGCGCGCAGACGCACCGGTGGTGGAGGGGTCAGCGTCGACGGGCATCGATCACCTCCGTCGGCAGGGTGGCGATGTCGCCGCATCCCATCGAGATGCAGACGTCACCAGTTCGCGCTTCGGCGGCGACGAACGAGATCACGTCCTCGCGCTTGGGCAGCCACACCACGCGGCGATCCGGGTCGGCTTCGGTCACCGCATTGACGATGAGCTTGCCGGTCACCCCCGGGATGGGCACGGTACCGGACGCGTAGATGTCGGTGAGCACCACCAGATCGGCACCGGTGAAGGCGGTGGCGTATTCGCTCCACATTTCGGCAATGCGGTGATAGCGGTTCGGTTGGAACACGGCGATCACCCGTTGCCAACCATCGCCGCTGTCGCGAGCTGCCGCGATCACGGCCTCGATCTCCGAGGGCAGATGGGCGTAGTCGTCGACGAATGTTGCCCCGCCGTCGGTGCCACGGACGTCGAAGCGCCTCGCCACCCCACCGAATCGGGCGAGCGCGGCAGCGACGTGGTCGAACGAGACCCCGATCTCGAGGGCGATCGCCGCGGCGCCGGTGGCGTTGACGACATTGTGCATCCCGCGCATCGGCAGGACGATTTCGCCGAGTCGCACCGAACGTGACGCCGAATCGTCGCCATCGCCGGCTCGCCGCTCCAGACCGAAGCGGAACGATCCGCTCGATGCGACGACGTCGACGGCGCGCACGTCACAGCGCTGGCTCAAGCCATAGGTGAGCGCTCCGTGGCGAACAGCCAGGTCGAACGCGATCGGATCGTCGCCACACACCACCTTCGGCCCATCGATCTGCGCGAGATAGTCGTCGAATCCGGCGACGACAGCCTCGAATGAGCCGTAGTGATCGAGGTGGTCCGCCTCGATGTTGGTGAGGATGGTGCCGTACAGCGGCAATTCGAGATGGGTGCCGTCGCTCTCGTCGGCCTCGACGACGAGCCAGTCGCCGTTGGTCCACTGCGCCCCGGTTCCGACATCGGTGACGTCACCGCCGACCACGAAACTCGGGCGCAATCCGGCCTCGGCGAGAATCATCATCAGCATCGAGGTCGTGGTGGTCTTGCCGTGCGTTCCTGCGACCGCCAACGACTTTGCTCGAGCACAGATCGACGCCAGCATGCCGGCCCTGCTGAGCACCTGGACGCGCTGGGCTCGCGCCTCGTCGAGCTCGATGTTGTGCGATGGGATCGCCGACGACGCAGTCACCGCATCGACCCGATGCACGAGCGCTCGATCGTGGCCGATGTGCACGTCGACGGGGGCGGCCCTGACCCGTTCGAGCACCGGGGCTTCGATCAAGTCGGATCCCGAGACGGCATGGCCCATCTCGGCGAGCGCGATCGCCACGGCGCTCATGCCCGGACCCCCCACGCCGACGACGTGGAGGCGGTGTGGAACGGAGAGGTCGAGGGGTGCCGATGGCTGCGCACGTTCCGGCACGGCGCGAGCAGCAAGGCTGGCGCGCGCGGCGTCGGCTCCGTGTCGTCGCTGGGTGTCGGGTGCAGTGGAGGAGAACGTGGACGTCACAACGGTCAAGATGCTAGAGCGATGCGGTCGATCAATCGGGCCAGGGCCCCAGATCGGTGCACCGCTCCCCTCGCTCGGGCCGCCTCGCTGAGCGCAGCGCGGCTCGGCGCATCACCGCGCAGCGCATCGATGTCGTCGGCCAGATGCGACAGCCGATCTTCGGACAGCATCACTGCGCCACCCACCTCGGAGAGCCACGACACGTTGTCGGTCTGGTGATCGTCGGCCGATGCCGCCCACGGGACGAGGATCGCAGGGGTCCCCGTCACCGCCACTTCGTGCACGGTGCTTGCGCCACCGCGCCCGATCAGCAGATCGCAGGCGTTGTACACCGCAGCCATGTCGCTGTCGTACGCGACCACCTGATGCAACACGCCCGCATCGCCGGCAGTCGTCACCGGTTCGATCGCGCCGACGAATCGCTCTCCTGCGATCTGACGAACCGCGAGTGTGTCGTCGTCGACATGGGCCCGCACGTACGTTGCGATCGCCTCGTTGAGCACCCCGGAGCCGAGCGAGCCACCCATCACCACGATCAGAAATCGATCCTCGGGAACTCCGAGTGCGACTCTGGCGGCACTGCGGGCCGCAGGCGACCGATCGACGGCCAACACCGACCGTCGCACCGGAGCGCCGGTCAGCTCGGCGCGTGGCAGCGACGAACGCTCGAACGACACTGCACACGCCGCTGCGTTGCGGGCCGCCAGCCGACTCGCCCTGCCAGGCGTGCGGTCGTACGACACCACCACGACAGGGATGCCGAGCCGACGCGCCGCGAACACCGATGGCATGCTCGCATACCCACCGACGGAGACGACCACCTTCGGGTTCCACTCCCGCAGCAACGCAGTCGCCCGTCTGCTGCTTCGGATCATCTTCGGGACGAAGCCGAGGTTCGCTCGAGTGATCCGTCGTTGCGCGCCGACCACGTCGAGAAACGTCGCCGGGTACGGCGTCGGCGGCAGCAGACGCGTCTCGACCCCCCGCTCCGCACCCACGTAGCGGATGCTCGATGGGTCGTGGCCCGCATCGACGAGCGCATCGGCAACCGCCAGCGCGGGAAGCACATGACCCGATGTGCCACCGCCGGTCACGACTGCGAACGTGTCGGTCATTGCGAGTTGATTCGCCGCGCCACACTGAGCAACAGCCCGGCCGCAGTCATCGAGACGAACAGGGAACTGCCACCTGCGGAGAAGAACGGCAGGGTCAAGCCGGTCACCGGCATGAGCCCCGTGACGCCACCGATGTTGACGATCGTCTGTACTCCGAACCACGTCGCGATGCCACCGGCCAGCAGCATCCCGAAGCGGTCTGGGGCCGCAATGGCGGTCTGTACGCCGAGGCCGACCAGCAGCACGAATCCACCGATGACGGCGAGCGCACCGATGAAACCGAGTTCGTCGGCGACCACCGCGAAGATGAAGTCACTGTGCGCATACGGCAGGTAGCCGAGCTTGCCGTTGCTGCCGCCGATCCCGGACCCGGTGAGGCCGCCCGACGCCATGCTCAAGAACCCCTGGTAGGTCTGATAGGCCAGGTGATCCTTCTCCTCGGCGACGTTCATGAACGCCGTGAAGCGGTCGAGTCTGCGGGGGCTCGACACCACGAACAGCAGCCCGACCGCCGCTGCCGAGAGTCCCATCAGCGACAGCGGGACGAAGGGCACACCAGCGATCCAGGCAACACCGAAGACGATGGCGCCGAGCACCACCGCCGAGCCCAGGTCACCCTGCGCAAGGCACAATCCGGCGCCGACGATGCCGATCGACGCGAGCGGGAGATACGTCCCAGGTCGATAGGAATGTGCTTCACGTCGCCGGGTCAGCAGGTCCGCTGCCAGGATCACGACGACGATCTTCGCGAACTCGGAGGGTTGCACGCTGAGTGGCCCGAGCAGCACCCACGAGCGAGCGCCGTTGACGCTTGCGCCGAGACCCGGGGCGAAGGGCAGTGCCATCGCGGCGACGCCGAGGACCCCCAGCGGGATCACCAGACGGCGCCACGCGCGATACGACACCCTGGCCATCAACACCAGCGACACCAGGCCGAGACATGCCCAGATCGCCTGCTTGGCGAACACCCGGTACGGGGAGTGGCCGAGATTGGCTTCGGTGACCGCGGAGGCCGACAGCACCATGACCAAGCCGAGGGTGACCAGCACCCCGACGACGCCGGCGATCGCATAGAACGTTCCCGGTGGTGGTCCCAGCACCTCGACAGGGTCGACCACGCCGGCCGCCCGCCGGCTCCGCCTACTCGACCGACGCGACCGAGCAGTGCCTCGCCGCTCCCCTCGCGGAGCACGGGAGGTGCGCTGTGGGGGGACTGATCCCCCGTGCAGCCGGTCGAGGGCGGCGCGTCGACGATCCTCGATGCTGATGGTGCTGGTCATCGGGGGGCTCCCTGGTGATGGTGTTCGTGGACGAGTGTTCGAAAATGGTCGCCGCGCGCTTCGAATCCCGAGTACTGGTCGAAACTCGCGCACCCAGGCGACAGCAGCACGGTGCTTCCGCGGGCTGCGACCTCGCCGGCTCGGCGGACCGCCGCGTCGAGGTCACCGACGACCTCGACGACCGGCACCGAGGCGAATGCATCGGCGACAGCTCCGGCCGTGTCGCCGATCGCCAGCACGACGTCGACGCCGTCGACATCGGCGGCCATCGTGTCGAGGTCCACACCCTTGTCGTAGCCACCTGCGATGAGCACCAGCCGATCGAACGAACGGATCGCCGCGGATGCCGCGTGCGGTGTGGTCGCCTT
Source organism: Ilumatobacteraceae bacterium (assembly GCA_963793335.1). Taxonomy (GTDB): domain Bacteria; phylum Actinomycetota; class Acidimicrobiia; order Acidimicrobiales; family Ilumatobacteraceae; genus Sva-07. The sequence continues at coordinate 49,699 of CAWBZS010000012.1, forward strand.
CGAGTCGTTGTACCAGGCAACATCATCCCAGGTCCCGAGATGCTCGAGGCGATGCGCAGGGCCCTCGAACGTGGCGAGCGCCGCAGAGACGGCGTCGCTCCCCGCGAGGCCGGTCTCGATCACCAACGCCGACGCCGCAAGTGCATTGGTCAGGTCATGGGGCAGACGCCGACGCATCGACTCGACGCGGCACAGCGGTCCGCCAGGCCCCACGAGGGCGCCGTCGGCGACCCGATAGTCAGCGTCCGGCGTCCCGAAGGTCACGTGGCGTCCTGGTGCCGAACGCAGGCGGCGCTCCACCGCCGCGTCGGCAGCGAACCCGACCGCCACGTCGTCCGGACGCTGGTGTGCCCAGATCCTCGACTTCGCCGCCTCGTAGCTCCCCATGTCCCGGTGCCAATTGAGGTGGTCCGGAGCGAGGTTCAGCCAGGCTGCCCCGTCGGCACGGAACGACGGCGTCCACGCCAGGCGAAAGCTGGTTGCTTCCACCACCAACACATCGAGATCCATCGAGATCGCGTCGACGAGTGGCGTCTCGGTGTTGCCGGCGTCCACCGTTCGCTTGCCTGCCGCGCGAATCATCGCAACCGTCAGCAGCGTCGTGGTGGTCTTTCCATCGGTTCCGGTGATCGCGAGCATCGGGCGAGCGCCGCCATCACGATGCTGTTCCCAACGGTATGCGAGCTCGATCTCCGACACCAGTTCCACATCGTTCGCCTGCGCCGAGCGCACGACCCGATGATGCTCGGGAACACCTGGCGACGGGCTGACCATCGCGCAGGATCGAACCAGCGCATCGAGCGCCCGCCCGTCCGGCCGTTCGATGATCTCGACGTCGAGTTCCTCGGCGCGCCGGCGACGATCGTCGGTGACCGTGTCGTCGGCGACCACCACCTCGTGCCCGTGCTTCGCCAGCGCGCGCACGGTCGACTCCCCGGCCACCGCCAGGCCGTACACCAGCACGCGGCTCACGGCAGACCCGCAGCCACGTCGGTGAAGTCGGCGATGAAGATCGCCAACGCAATGGCCACGGAGATCGCGGAGATCAGCCAGAAACGGATGGTCACCGTGGTCTCGGGCCAACCGATCAGTTCGAAGTGATGGTGAATCGGTGACATGCGGAACAACCGCTTGCGGCGCCCTGTCGCCTTGAACACACCCATCTGGATGGCAACCGATCCGGCTTCCATCACGTTGATCGCGCAGATCAGCACCAGCAGCAGGGTGGTGTTGAGCGTGAGGGCACAAAACGCCAGTGCGGCGCCGATCGCAAGGGCCCCCACGTCACCCATGAAGATCCGCGCCGGCGCGGCGTTCCACCACAGGAAGCCGAGACAGCCGCCCGCGAACGCTGCGGCGAACACGCCCATGTCGAGCGGGTTGACCACCGTGCTGTAGATCTCCGGGTTGCGGAACGCCCAGTAGGCGATGATCGTGAAGGCACCGAATCCCATCAAGGCCGACCCGGCAGCGAGGCCATCGAGACCGTCGGTGACGTTGACCGCGTTGGTGGTGGCCCAGATGATCATCCCGGCCCACAGCACCCAGACCACGGTGGGCACCTCGAGGCCGACATCACCTCGCGTGATCGAAATGGTCTCGGAGATCCCGGTGCCGACGACGAGCCACCAGCCCAGCAGCACGCTCATCGCCATCGTGATGTAGTTCTTCTGCTTCCAGAAGATCCCTCGGTTGTGGCGGCGCCGCACCTTCAAGAAGTCGTCGAGGAATCCCATCAGCGCCATCAGCAGCACCCCGACCCAAACGATCATCGTCTGGTCGGAGAACGCCAAGCCTCGCCGGAGGTGCGCCACGAGCCAGCCGATCAGTGCGGCGCCGACGATGGCCAGCCCACCCATCGTGGGGGTCCCCTGCTTCACCATGTGGTGCTCGGGCCCGTGGTCCTCCTTGCCGAGGATCGGTTGTCCGTGGCCGCTGCGGCGAAAGAAGACGATCAGCCAGCGGGTGCCGAAGAGCGAGACGAACATGGCGCTTCCGCCGGCGAGCATGATGGCGATCACGGGTGCGCCTCCAGCGCGGTCGCCGCGACGGAGCGGTCGTCGAATTCGAACACGTCGTCACCGATCTCCTGGATTCGTTCATGGCCCTTGCCCGCGATCACCACGACATCGCCCGCCTGCGCCGATGCAATCGCATCGACGATCGCCATTCGACGGTCGATCACCGCATCCACGCAGTCACGATCGGACGATGCGATTCCGGCGAGGATCTCGTCGATGATCGCTGCCGGGTCCTCATGTCGCGGATTGTCTGAGGTGACGACGACACGATCGGCGTACCGTGCGGCCACCGCACCCATCTCCGGCCGTTTGGCCCGGTCGCGCTGTCCTCCGCAACCGAACACAGCAACCAGGGCTCCGCCCGGACCGACCTGATGGCGTGCCGATTCGAGCACGCTGGCCAGACCGTCGGGTGTATGCGCGTAGTCGACCACCACGGTCACGTTCCGCTTGCGTGCCGCGTCGTGGTCGATCACCTCGAACCGGCCCGGGACGGTTTCGAGCTGCCCGAGGCCGCGTACGGCAACATCTTCGGAGATGCCCAGCTCGACCGCAGTGGTCAACGCTGCGAGTGAATTCGACACGTTGAAGTCGCCACCGATCGGCACATCCACGTGGTGCCCTCGCCACCGATAGCGATGCGAGGCCGACTCGATTTCGAGGTCGCTGAGTTCATCGACCGAGTACGAGACGACTCGGATGTCGTCACCAGAGGCGTCGACGATCAGTCGTCCGTATCGGTCGTCCGCATTCACGATGGCAAGCGGAGCAAATGCGGCATCGAAGAGTCGGGCCTTGGCCCGGAAGTACTCCTCATGCGACCCGTGGAGGTCGAGGTGGTCGTGGCCGAGATTGGTGAACACCACTGCATCGAACTCGGTTCCGTCGACGCGATGCAACGCCAGGGCGTGCGACGACACCTCCAAGACTGCGGCGCGGCGCCCCGCATCTGCGAACGATCGGAGGGTGCGCTGCAGCTCCGTTGCCTCGGGCGTGGTGCGCGGTCCGTGGAGCGTGCCGACCACACCACAGGACAGACCAGCGGTCTCGAAGATTGCCGTCAGCATCGCAGCCGTGGTCGTCTTGCCATTCGTTCCCGTGATGCCGACCGTGGTGAGCTCGCGGCTGGGATGCCCGGCCACGGCGGCGGCGATCGGACCGGCGCGGAGTCTGGTGTCATCCACCACGATCTGGGCGACATCGCCGACCTCGTCGAGTTCGTGGTCGACCAACAGCGCGACGGCTCCGGCCTCGACAGCGGATCGAGCGAAATCGTGTCCGTCGAAGGTGTCCCCTCGGAGGCACACGTACAGCGACCCTGCGACGACAGCACGCGAGTCGTGGACGGCGGAACCGATGTCGATGCCGGCCCCGATGATCTCGTCGAGGCCCGCGAGCCCGTCGACGCCCGAAGCCGTGGGGGCTGGACGCGCCGTCGCAGATCCGGTGTGATCGTTCGTCATGTGATCATCCTGCATCGGGGCACGCCGCTTCCCCTGGCGTCGGACGAATGTCCAACTCGTGGATCAACGTCGGTGCGAGTTCGGCGAACACGGGTGCCGATGCTGTTCCGCCGAACCGGTCGCCGGTCCCCGCCGGCGGTTCGTCGACCGAGACGAGGACGGTCACCTGCGGGTCATCTGCGGGGAAGAACCCGACGAAGCTCGCGTAGTAGACGCGGTTGCCGTCGTCGTCGAAGTACGTGCCGTTGTCGGCGGCCTTGAACGCCGTACCGGTCTTGCCGGCGATCGGCAGGCCGTCGACCTGTGCTCGCTTCGCCGTACCGCGACAGACGACGGTGCGCATCATCGCGGTCGTCTGCTGCGCAGCGGTCTCGGTGATCACCCGGCGCGACGTCGACGGGTCGGTGTCGGTGATCTCACCGTCGGCATCGACGATCGACCGCACCAGCTTCGGAGCGACATAGACCCCACCGTTGGCAATCGTGTTGACGGCCGCGACCAGCTGCACCGACGTGCTCGACACGCCCTGACCGTACGAGACCGTGACCCGCTCCGATCCTTGGAGGTCTTCTGCCTCTTTCAAGATGCCGGGCGACTCAGCGGGGAAGTCGAGCGCCGACTTCGAACCGAGCCCGAAGTCGGCCATGAAGTCGCGGTGACGCTCGTACCCCATCTCCTGTTGGACGAAGATCGTCCCGATGTTCGACGATTCGGCCAGGATCTGTGCAACGCTCATCCACTCGTCGGGGTGTTGATGGGAGTCCGTGAGCGTGACACCGTAGAACTCCTTCGCCCAGGGGACGACATAGGACGACTCGGGGGTGACCAATTCGTCGCTGAGCGCACTCGCGATGGTGATCACCTTGGCGACCGATCCCGGCTCGTAGGCGTCCACCGCTGCGTAGTTGCCCGAGGTCACGGCGTAGCCGCCGTTCTCGTCGTCGCGCCGCACCGAGGCCATGGCGTAGATCTCTCCGGTCTCGGTGTCCATTGCGATCGCCGTCGCTCCTCGTGCACCGATCTCGGCAACCTTCTCCAGGAGGACCTGTTCGGTGGAGAACTGGACCGAGCGGTCGAGTGTGAGCACCAGGTCGTTGCCGGGGACCGGAGCCTCGATCACCGTCTCCGATCCGGGGATCGAGCGACCGGCCGGAGCGACCTCTCGTCGCATCGACCCCTCGGCCCCGGCGAGGAGCTCGTCGAACTGCAATTCGAGACCGGAGATGCCGACCCCATCGATGTTGGTTCGTCCGACCACGCTGCGACCGGTGTCGCCTCCTGGCATTTCTCGCCGGCTCTCGCGATCGACGTTGACGCCTGCCAACCCCAGCTCGGCGAGCTGGTCACCGATGCCGGCGTCGGCCTGACGGGCAACGAACACGAACCCGCGGTCCTTCGCATCCACTTCTGCCGCGAGTTCGGCGACCTTCTCGTCGGAGAGGTCGAGCATGTCGTCGAGCAACTGCAGCGTGGCTTCGCCATTCTCGATCAGAAGCGGGTTGATCGAGATCGTCGCGGCGGGCACGGACATCGACAGCTCGTCGCCGTTCCGGTCGAAGACCGCACCGCGTTGCCCCGGCAGCGGGACCGTCCTGGTCCACTGATCTGCCGCTGCGGAGCGCAGCGTTGCCGCCTCGGTGGTCTGCAGGAACGCCACGCGCACCACGATCGCCGCCATCAGGATCGCGATCAGTGCCAACGCGGCGATCAGCCGGCGACGTGGCGACCCAGCCCGAAAGCGCGCCGTCTTCACCTGCGGTGGTGTTGCCTTGACGCGCTTCGCCTTCGCCGGGGCGCTGGCCGGTGTGCGCTGTCGATTGCGGGGCGCCCGCTCGCGAGATTCGAGATGGCGATTTCGAGGCGGTTGCCGCCGGTCCGTGCCGTCCGACACCCGACGGGTCGAGGAGCGGCGCGCCGTGTCGCGCGTTCGCGATCGGGCGTCGACCTTCGAGGGCTTCGACGGCGGCACCCTTCGCTTCATTGCGGTCGTGGGAGCAGTCGCTGCCGTCGTCGACGACGATCCGTGTCGCCGGGATCCGGCCCCGGACCGGTGCGACCGCGTGGTCGTCGGCTTCATCGTTCACTCCCTGAGACGCTCTTGACCGCTCTGAACTGCTCGAGCGGGTCGGTCGCGACCACGATCTGGACGGCGTCGTCCCCCAGTGGCCCGGCGGCGGCGATCTGACGGGCGAGGGCGGAGGGCTCGAGCGCGACGAACGTCGTCACGCTGCCGCGGGACATCCCCAACTCGCCGGCGGCCGCTGCCAACCGGACAGGAGACCGGAGCTCTGCGCGCTCGTATCGCAGATCGTCGAAGCGCTCGCGTTCGACCGACAGTTGTCGGTCGAGTCGATCGAGTTCCAGCTGACGTTCGGCGAGTTGCGTGTGGAAGACCGCCGTTCCGAGCAGGCCGATGAACACGACGGACCACGCCAAGCCGGCCAGCAGTGCGGGCCAACGTCGATGACGTGTCACCAACTCGAGTGAGGGGCGCGAACGCTCCGCTGCCTGAGTTCGCAACAGCTGGGTGCGCTCACCGAGATCGCGCAGCGAGGGAAGGGCCGCCATCAGAATCCGCTCCGTTCACTCTTGGGTGTGGCTTCGATGCGCTCGACGACTCGCAGACGCGCTGACGCGGCCCGACGATTGGCGCTTCGCTCGCGCTCGTCCACGCGCTTCGGAACCCCACGGACCAGGCGCACCGTCTGGATGGCGCCGCACACACAGGGCAGGTCGTCAGGACACTCGCAGTCGCCCGCTGCGACAGCGAATCGCCGCTTCACGATGCGATCCTCACCGGAGTGGTACGACAGCACGGCGATGCGACCGCCCGGGCTGGTCGCGATGATCGCTTGATCGAGCGCCTCGGGCAGTGCGCCGAGTTCGTCGTTGACCTCGATCCGGATCGCCTGGAAGGTCCGCTTCGCGGGATGTCCACCGGTGCGTCGAGCGGCCGCCGGTATTGCCGCGGTCACGATCGCAGCGAGTTCGGTCGTGCTCTGGATCGGTCGGGCCGAGCAGATCGCTCTGGCGATACGACGGGCGAAACGTTCGTCGCCGTACTGCTTGATGAGCCGACCGAGCTGTGCCTCGCTGTAGCCATTGACCACATCGTTTGCCGACCAGCTCTGATCGGAATCCATCCGCATGTCGAGTGGTCCGTCGTGCTGGTACGAGAAGCCCCGGTCACCGCGATCGAGCTGCGGGGATGACACGCCGAGGTCGAACAGCACCCCGCTGACCTCGTCGAGTCCGTTCGACGCCAGCGCCTCGTCGAGCTGGTCGAAGCGGCACCGGCAGGTGGCGAATCGGTCGTGGTACTCGGCCAGGCGGGCGGTGGCCGCCGCGATGGCGTCGGCATCCTGATCGATCCCGAGGACTGCGAGGTCGTCGCGGGATCGCAGCAGCGACGCACTGTGGCCACCGCCGCCCAACGTTGCATCGACGATCGTGCCGGCAGGAACCGCCGCGAAGATGCTGGTGATCTCGTCGACCATGACGGGTCGGTGCTCGAACTGCTCGTGCACCGACGTCACCGGCTGCCTCCGGCGATCTCATGCTGGCCCGCCGCTTCGTTCATCCGAAACGCGGTCGGGTCCCAGAGCTCGACTTGATCGAGGTTGCCGAGCACGACCACCGCTGCCTGAGGTTCCAGCGATGCGTGTTCGCGGAGCCGAGCATCGAGCGTGACCCGACCCTGCTTGTCGATCGTCGCCTCACTGGCCGACGAGGCGAAGGCTCGCTGACGGTTGCGTGAGATCTCTCCCCGCTTCGCCTTGGCCACCATCTCGGCCGCCTCGGCCTCGAACGAGTCGACGCTGCGGATGCTGACACAGCCGTCGTCACCGAAGAACAGGTAGCAGTGGTCGCCGAGGACGCCACGGTACGACGCTGGCAATGCCACTCGCCCCCGTTCGTCGAGCTGTCGCTCGTAGACCCCGACAAACACGCGTCGCGTCCCTCTTGCTTTCTGCCTCGGTTCCCGCGTCATGCCTGCCGTGCTGAGAACGCGGGAGTCCTCCCCAGCGATCCCCATTGTTCCCCCAATTGTCCCCAATGTCAACCATTTGCCCCCATTTCTCTCCCACATGTTCCCTGAGCGCCCCATCTGGCGCCACCAGCGGGCACGCCGGTTGATCCCGCGTGCGACGACGGTGGAACCGGACCCATGGCGAATGGCGATCGAGTGTGTCACGCTGTGCTGACGCCCGGGGACTGTCGGGCCAGCGACGAGAGTGGGGGATCATGACCAGCTATCCAGTGGGCTACGGAAGAGCGACGGTGTCGTTTGCCGAGTTGAAACGGCGCTACTCCGGCGGGATGGAGCCGGAATACGCACGGCGGTTGTTCGCATGGATCGCGAGCAAGGACGGCGCGATTGGCATCGGCTCGGCGTCACGCCCCACTCCGCATCACGTCAGCCGGGCTTCGCGAGAGGGAAAGAGTTTCCATCAGCTCCAGACGTTCGGCGACGGACAGAAGTTTTTCTCCGCGGTCGACCTGGTCCACGTCAATCCTGGTGGCGTGCATCGTGCGCCGCAGTGGTCGGAGTCGATCGAGCAGGACTCGGCAGCGGCCCGGACGTGGGGCGTGCACTGCAACGTGCAACGACCGTCGGAACCGTGGCACATGCAGCCGATCGAGATCGACGGCTACCAGTCGTGGGTGAACAACGGCCGCCCTCGGCCCGAGGCGAACCGCACGGTGCCCGGCAATCCGCCGCGGGTCAGCCAACCCAAACCCGTCGCCGGCGACCTCGGCATCTTCGATCCGAACCGGAGCGAATATGGGTTGTTCCCGGTCAAGGCCCCCAAGGACGAGGTCGACCGCGCGCTCACGCCGCGCCCCAACGACCTCGTTCGCTACGTGCAGGGGGTGCTGACCAACCAGTGCAACCTGGCGGGCATCGACATCGACGGATACTTCGGCGACATCACCGAGGGCGGCGTGAAGTCCGTGCAGCGATGGAACGGGCTCGAAGCGCACGGTCGTGTCGACGCGGCCACGTGGGCCGCCATCGACGCGTACGCGGACATCTGAGTTCGAGCCGAACGGCACCGCGCCATGCCCCAGTCCTTCACCGAGACGGAGTGGACAGCGATCCACGAGCTGCTGGAGAGCGGTGGCACCGACTTCGGCCTGCCCGAACCGCGGGCCGGGTCGGTGATGCTGTGCTCCTTCAACATCCGCAAGCTCGGCCGGGTCGAGAGCAAGAGCCCCGATGCGTGGCGGATGCTCGCGACGATGTGCGCCCCATTCGATCTGATCGCGATCCAGGAGGTGCAGGACGACCTCAGCGGTCTGCGCCACCTGAAGGCGCTGCTCGGCGACGCCGACTGGGGGCTGGTGTGCTCGGACATCACCGGTGGCACTCCGGGAAGTGACTCGCCGACCGAACGTCTCGCCTTCCTGTTCCGGTGGGCGCGCGTCGAGCGCACCGAGGTCGCGTCCGACATCAGCTTCGACCGTTCCGATGTGCTCGGCACGCTCTACGAGGGTCGGCTCGACTTCTGGGCCGCCTTCGACCAATTCACCAACGACCAAGGTGCGTGGACGACCGAGACCGCCGCACGCAGAGCGCAGGGAAGGCGACCGCGGCGCAAACCGGCACTGCGGACCCCCGACTTCGTGACGTTCATTCGCCAGCCGCTCTGTGTCAGTTTCCGGGTGCCCGGCGCCCCCGACGCCGCCCCCTACGAGTTCCTTGCCGTCAACGCGCATCTGCTCTACGGCAGATACAAGAGCGAGCGCTGGTTCGAGTTCAAGGCGCTCGTTGGCTGGTTGGTCGAGCGGGCGAAGCAGGCCGACCGCATGTACCACCCGAACATCATCCTGCTCGGTGACTGCAACTTCGACCTCGAGAACGTGGAGCGGCGCCGACAGGACGTCGACGACCTCATCAAGTCGATCAATGGTGATCAGCTGAGCAGCAGGAACGCAGCCAAGGTCAACTTCCCGTTCCTCGACGCCCACCCGGCGTCGCCGACGGGTGACGTCTTTCGCACGAACGCACGGGTGAGCCAGACGTACGACCAGATCGGCCTCGTCGTCCACGACGATCGCCTGCCGACACACGAAGCCAACGCCACCGCCGGGGCGACCGCCGACGGATTCGACTACGGCGTGGTCAACTTCGTCGACCTGTTCGCGCAGGCACTGCATCAGCGCGGCCACGAGCACCTGACCAAGCGCGAGCGAAACGACCTCTACAGGAAGTTCGAGCACGATCTCACCGACCACATGCCGATCTGGATCCGGCTGCCGGTGCCCACTCCCCACGGCGGTTAGACGCCCAGCGGCCGGCGCCCCGAACGAGGCGCTGGCGCCGGACCCCAGCGGTCACTAGGGTGCGCCGAGCGCCGCATCGGTGGCGGTGGAGGGGGTTCCACGGTGGAGACAGTGCTCGATGGCAGTGCAGACCCGATGTCGGCGTCGAAGCGCGCTGCCGACTACGTCGGTGCCGCCCTGCAGGCGGTCGACGAGCTCCCGGTCGTTTTCGTTCAGCGCCGGTCGCGCTCCTGGCTCGGCTGGATCACGATGCCCGGAAGTCGTCACCTCACACAGCTGTTCGTTCGTCGACAGCTGACCGTCACGCTCGCTCGGTTGAGGTCGGAGACCGCGCTCGAGGAGACCGCCAAGGCGGGCAGCAGCGAGGAAGCCGGGCGACTCAATGCGCTGATCGATGCGGTCGGCCCGAAGTCGTCGGCCGTCGTCCCGGTCGTGATCGTGCTGGGCACGATCGGCCTCGTCGTCTCGCTGCTCTCGATTCTCGTCCCCGCATTTCAGCAGGAGGCCAGGCTCCTCGGCTCGTTCCCCAGGTTGATCACGCTCGACGGCGCCGCTGTCGCGGAGAGCGCGACGGCCTTCGACGAGATCCCCTCGGCCTTCTCCCCCATCGACCTCCTGGGCGTACTCACCGCGCTGCTACTGGGGGCCGCCGTCACCTGGGCGCTGTTCTCCGTGCTTGCCGGATCGTCCCATGCCGCATCAGCGATCCTCGACGATCCGTGGCGCTACGACCGTCGGGCGCCTTTTCGGCGCTCGGTGCAGCGTGGTCCCGTACCCACACAGCGCAAGGCGTTCGGAGTTCGCCCTCGCCGGATACACACACCGGTCGCCGCCGACTTGTTCCGCAATGCTGCGCTCTACTTCATCGTCATCTATTTCAGCCTGTTGCTCGGAGCACTCCTCAACTACGCGGAAACCGACGAGCAGTGGATCGAATACCAACGCGTCGGCTCGGCCTACATGGCATCGCTCTTCGTGGTGGCTCTCTTCCCTGCGGGAGTCCTCGCCGCCTACCTGATCATCCGCCATCGCCATGCCAGCGATGGCACCGCCCAACCTCCACCACGGGCATGGCGCGCCGCGCTCGGCGCAGCGTTCGCCGTGTTCGCCGGAGTGATGCTCATCGGCGCCGTCACCTGGACGTTCGGGACGCGACTCACCGAGGGCGCAGATCTGAGCGTGTGGAGTGAGGACGTCTATCTGGACGCCGGCACGGTCGACCGTTTCGACGAGATCGACAACGTGGAGGCGCAGAGCCTGTCGCTGTACCCCGTTGCGATCGTCGTTCCGGACGGCTTCGTCGACGCGGATCTCCTGGTCACCGAACTCGCCACCGCCGACGACTTCATCCGGATCGAGATCGACGACGACGCCGAGAGCCGACTGAGCGTCGTCAAGGCCCCACTCGGCGCTGCAGCCGGTGAGACGCCGGAGGCGTGGATCTCTGCCGGATTGGCCGCCCGGCTCGACCCGACACAGGGCAACACGGTGTCCTTTCCGATCGGCGACGACGGCGACGACGACTCCTTCGTCGCTCGCACATCGACCGTCTTCACCACACCCGACCCCGACGCCACCGTCATCGTGATCGACCGAGCAGCCTTCCCGTTCGGCAGCGACGAACTGCTCGTCGACGAGGTCTTCCTTCGCGCCGCAAACGGCCCACTCCGAGATGACTCTGCGTCGATGGACGCCATCGACGCAGTGTTGAACGAGTATCCGTCTCCGGCGAAGAACGACCTTCGACAGGACGTCGTGTTGGACGACGCCGGGGGTGTCAGCTTCATTGTGCTCACACCACTGTTCGTGTTCGCGGCGCTCGCGGTCGCATTCGGACGTCCGTGGCGATGGGGGCGGGCCCCCGCCGAGCTCGCTGATCCTGCGCTTCCACCTGGCTCGCCTCTGCCCGAACCCGAGGTGGCCTCCACTGCGTCAGCGGGCGACGGCTGCGACACCTGCGAGCCAGCGACGACCACGCAGGAGTGACACTCCCAGCGACCGGTCCCGATCAGGTCAGGTCAGGTCAGCAGTTCGGTGGTGCCGAGCCGGTGAAAGCAGCGCCGACCGTTGGTGCGCGCAACGTCGGCCACTTCGAGGTCGCCGTCGGGGATTTCCCGGTCGGGGCCGCTGAGCGCGGCCCGGCCGACCGCGATGGCAGCGGCCCGATCGAGGCCGTCGACCCAGGTCTCGGCCAGACGCCCGTTGATCGCCTCGGCATCGCCGCCGATCGCTGCGTGATTGCGTTCGTCGACCACGGTGCCGTCGTAGAGGATGTGGAACATCTGGTCACCCGACGGCTCGAGACCGACCTCGGCGACGAGGATCTCCACCTCCATCGGCTTCATCTCGTGGGTGAAGATCGTGCCGAGCATCTGGGCGTAGCTGTTGGCGAGGCTCCGTGCATCGACGTCGTCACGCGAGTACTGGAATCCCTTGAGGTCGGCAGCTCGGATCCCGGCAACACGAAGCTGATCGAACTCGTTGTACTTGCCCACGCCGGCGAACGCGATCCGGTCGTAGATCTCGCTCACCTTGCGCAGTGTTTCCGAAGCGTTCTCGGCGATGATCACGATGCCGTCGACATAGCGGACCGCTGCAAGCGCCCGGCCTCGGGCAATGCCCTTGCGGGCGAAGTCCGCCCGGTCCTTCATCATCTGTTCGGGGGCGACGTAGAACGGCTGGCTCATCGTGAACGCACCTCCTCGACGATCCGGTCGTATCGCTCGGCGAGGTCGGCATCGTCGAGGCGTTGCCACCCGTCGGCGTCGATGGTGGCCACCACCGGATAGATCCCGCGCAGCACATCCGGACCGCCCGTGGCGGAGTCGGCATCGGCCGCCTCCCAGAGCGCCTTCGCCGCCAGGTCGAGGGCGTCGTCACGGCTCATGTCACCGCGGAAGCCGACCTTGATCACGGTGCCGGCATGCAGACTGCCCGAGCCGGTGGCCACGTAGTCGCGTTCTTCGTAGCGTCCACCGGTGGCGTCGTAGTCCCAGAGCCGGCCGCACTCCCGCCGAAGGTCGTAGCCGCCGAAGATCGGCACCACGACCATGCCCATCATCGCCGCCTGCAGGTTGCCCCGAACCATCATCGACAGCTGGTTCGCCTTGCCCTCGAGGCTGATCGAGGTGCCCTCGACCTTTTCGTAGTGCTCGAGTTGCAGTTGGAACAACCGCACCATCTCCATCGCCGCCCCAGCCGCACCAGCGATGGCAACACCGCTGTGACGGTCTGCTTCGACCACCTTCTCCATCGTGCGATGCGAGATCAGATTCCCGGAAGTGGCTCGCCGGTCGCCGGCCATCACCACGCCGTCGGAGTATGTGAGCGCCACACAGGTGGTGGCATGCGGCAGCGACAGGTCGCGCATCACGTCGGTCGATACGCCGACGAGCGGCTCGGTCGTCAACCCGACGCGACGCAGCAATTCGGGAAAACTCGCCCCGGGATCGTCCGAGGTCGAGAACAACGGCATGGTCACGGGTTACTGACCACCCTTTTGCACATACGACTTGACGAAGTCCTCGGCGTTGGTTTCGAGCACGTCGTCGATCTCGTCGAGCAGGTCATCGAGTTCGGCTTTGAGCTTCTCGCCGGTTTCCGTGACGGCTGGAGCCGCCTCAGCGGTGGTCTCTGCGTCGCGGCCGGTCGTGCCTTTCGACTTCTGGGTGCGTTCTGCCATCAGCGGTTGCTTCCCTTCGAGGAGTGGTGCGGTTCGTTCACTGGCCGAGCCGGTCGAGGAGTTCTCTCGCCGTCTCGCTCTGTTCGATCAAGGTACCAACGTGATCGGCGGTCCCGCGTAGCGGTTCCATCATTGGAACTCGACGGAGTGGGTCGCGACCGATGTCGAACACCATCGAGTCCCAGTTGGCCGCCACGACGTCGTCGGGGTACTTCTCGAGACATCGACCGCGGAAGAATGCGCGGGTGGTGCAGGGAGGTTCGAACACCGCTGCTGCAACTTCATCGGCGCTCACCATCGTGTCGAGCCCAGCACGGAGCGCGAGGCAGCGTTCCGGGCGGAGGTCGTGGTACTGGAGGTCGATCGCCTTCAGCCGGGCTGATCCCGCCTCGATGCCATGGCGTTCGGCGTAACCGTCGACCAAGCGTTGTTTGGCAATCCAGTCAACCCAGTTCGCCACCGATCCCGGATCGGATTCGAGCCCGACCAACACGGTCTCCCATCTGGCCAACACGTCGGCGCCGATGCCCTCGCCAACGCACTCGAGCCCGTGCGACTGCTCGTACTTGCGTGCGCGCTCCAACAGCCCCCACTGCACTTCGAGCGCGGTGGCACGACTGCCATCGCGCAACATGAGCGTCTGCTGCAGCGTCGGGTCGTGACTGACCTGACGGATCGCCGCGACCGGATTGCCGAGCAGCCACTCGTCGCCGAGTTCGTCGTCTTCGATCATCGCAAGCACGATCGCCGTGGTGCCGACCTTGAGATAGGTCGCCACCTCACTCATGTTCGCGTCGCCGACGATCACGTGGAGTCGCCGATACTTCTGCGCATCCGCGTGCGGTTCGTCGCGCGTGTTCACGATGGGCCGCTTCAGGGTGGTCTCCAGGCCCACCTCCTCTTCGAAGAAGTCGGCGCGCTGACTCAACTGGTACGCAATGTGGTCGACGGGTCGGCCCGGCAGTTCGCAGCCGACCTTGCCGGCCCCGCAGAAGATCTGACGTGTCACGAAGTGGGCAGTGATCTGACTTGCGAGCCGACCGAACGGCGTCTCGCGGGCCAGTAGGTAGTTCTCGTGACAGCCGTAGCTGTTGCCCTTGCCGTCGGAATTGTTCTTGTGGACGATGATCTCGCCGCCGTCGGGCAACAACGAACGAACATGCTCCATCGACGCCCGAACGATCTCCTCGGCCGCGCGGTCCCACACCAACGCCTCGCGCGCCGTGGTCACCTCGGGGGTCGAGATCTCGGGGTGGGCATGATCGACGTAATAGCGAGCTCCGTTGGTGAGCACGGCATTGACCAGCATCGTCTCCACCTCGGGCGCCAAGGAGGGGTCGAGGTCGAAGCCACGGGCGTCGTTGCCGGGTTGCTCGTCCTCGAAGTCCCAACCGATGCGGCCTCGATCACGGTTGGTCGCCGAGACGTACGCATTGATCAACATCGACGACGCCGAGACCGGATTGTTGTCGCCCCCGCGGACGACGATGCCGTACTCGGTCTCGATCCCGCAGACCTTGGGCAGCGCCATGACCTGAACCTAGCGGAGCTGCTGCACTGTGTGATGTTCAGCTCGGTTCGTCGGGCGACCCGGTCCAGGACCGGTAGTCGGCGGGGATCGCCAGACCGAACCGCTGATGCAGCAGTCGCACGTCATGCCAATCGCCGTCGTCGACCTCATACCCGGTGTGCGACCCCATCTGGAACGCTGCGGTCATGCACGCCACCTGACGGCCGGCGATCGAGCCGACCCCACCGAACCCGTCGACCTCGTAGGCCAGCCCGTCGGGGCCGTACCGCTCGACGCCGTCGTCGCCGACCAGTGTGGTCGTGTCGTCGAACGCGTGGAGATCGACGAGGCGCCCACCCTCGCCCAGCAGCACCGAGTTGTGCGGACCATCGTGGCGCACGATGTCGAACCCCTGCGCGCGGAGTACCTCGTGGGCGCTCGCCCACTGGCGGGTGGGAAGGGCGAGATCGAGGTCCGCATGCGGGCGGGTCTGCTCGCCGAGCAGCGCATCGATGCCCCAACCGCCGTCGACCCAGGCCGTCACACCCGCTGCGCACAGGCCATCGACGAGCTCGACCGCATCGAGCGCGGCCAGTGGGCGTCGTCGGGATTCGATCAGGGAGCGCCAGGGGTGATCACCGCGCAGCCGGACGTCGAGCAGCGCCGTCCCCCAGTCGTCGAGCTCGGGGAGCACCTCGGTGGCATCGAGGTGATCCTTGAGCCGCAACCCGGTGCTCTTGAACAACAACTGGAGTGCCGGGTCGAGGTAGGCCAGTCCGTCCGAGGTCGTGCGCACTGCCTGCGCCCAGCTGAGCCGGAGCGATGGGTCCCGTCGGTACACCCACCGTGCATCGTCACCGTCGCCAACGGCCACGTCGAGACACCACGGTCCGTCAGGACGCCTCACCCACAGGTTGTTCTCGTGACGGTCAGCGGTGAGTGCACCGCCATCCCAGCGCCGGAGTTCGCCGGCGGCAGCAACATGGATCTCCCACTCGTCGAGCAGCGGGACAAGCGCACCAAGGTCCCGGCGGCAGACACCCACGTCGATGTCGTCGTGCTCGCGCCAGCTCCGCCCGAGGTGCATCTCCAACGCGTGCCCGCCGGTGAACCACCACCGCAGACCGGTGGACGCCATCACCTCGACCACCTCGTCGATCGTCAGCGGCTCCCACGGACCGAACTCGCAGGTCACGGTGGCCCTCAGAGTACGTCGAAGCGCACGCCCGCGTGAGCTTCGAGACGCTCGATCAGCGCGTCCCCGAAGGCGCTGGCGGGCGTCCAGAAGCCACCGCCGACTCGGTCGGCGGGGAGGTCGAGGAACGCGACCGCTGACTCACCGAGCATCTTGGCGGTCGAGCCGTACCCGGGGTCGGCGTCACCGGTGACCTTCGTGGTGATCTGCATGCCGGTTGCCGTCCGGCCGACGAAGCGGAGGTCGAACCAGCCCGCTTGCTGCTTGGCCTCGCTCGGCCCCGCCCCTGGCTTGGGGATCACCTTGCCGAGCAACGAGCGGGTGGGGCCGATGCTCGCTGCACCCGCGAACGCCGCGAGGCCGGCGGTCATCGCCCACGCAGCCACTCCCCCGGTGATGCCCGCGCCGGTCATCATCGTCTCGCCGTACGTGAAGTCTCGACCCCATGGTTGACCGAGCAGTGCGTGACTGCGGAGTACCACGGCCGAGTTCGTCGGCGCCATCACGAACGGCGCCACCCAACTGTCGAAGCGATCGTCGCGCGTCGGACGACTCATGCCGGGTTGCTCCGGTCCCTCGCGCATGTCGACCGGGGCCAGGACATAGGGGTTGGCCACCACCTTGCGCAACTCGGGGTCAGCCGCCATCTCCTCGAACATCTGCATGCCGCTCGCAGCAGTACCGCCGCTGACGCCGCCCTTGGCGCCCTTCACCGACATGGCGACCTCGACGCATGGCTCGCCGAACTGCTCGATGGCCCGCTGCTGGGTGAACCAGGTGCCGAGATCGGAGGGGATCGAGTCGAAACCGCACGTGTGCACGATGCGAGCTCCCGTCTCCTCGGCGCGCGCCTGGTGCGCGTCGATCATCTTGCGCATCCACTGCACCTCACCGGTGAGATCGCAGTAGTCGCCGCCGGCCTCCACCACCGCGGCGACCAACTCCGAGCCGTACAGCGCATAGGGCCCGACGGTCGACACGACCACCTGCGTGGACGCGGCCATGGCATCGAGGCCGGCACGGTCGGCGGCATCGACCACGATCATGGGGACGTCGGCACCGGTGCGCTCGGCGACCTCGGCGAGTTTGGTGGCGCTCCGGCCGGCGATCGCCCACCGCAGCTCGCCGTCGGTCCCGTGGCGGCCCACGAGGTACCTGCACAGGATCTGGCCCACGAAGCTCGTGGCGCCGTAGACGACGATGTCGTACTGCTTGCTGGCGGGGGATGCGGAGTCGGTCACCCCGCCATTCAAGCGTCGATCAGCTCCGCCGTGCGGCGAATGTCACGAAACCGCCGCCGAGCACGACGGCAGCAAGCGCCAACCACGCCAGCGTGCTGGTGGTCGAACCGGTCGTCGGCAGGTCAGGGGCGGCAGTCGGCGCAGCGGTGGTCGGCGTCACCTCGCCGGTCGTCGGTGTGGGCGCCTCACTGCTCGAGGGTGACTCGGTCGTCGTCGGTGACTCGGTCGTCGTGGTCTCCTCCTCGACGACGATCAGGGTGGCGCTCGAGGCGATGTTGGCGCCGCAACGATCGACGTATCTCGCCCCGATCGAGTACTCGCCAGGTTCCGCGGGCGCCGAGAAGGTTCCCGCGTATCGGGGCGCGTCACCCGGCAGCACCCCGAGCGGGGTCACCGGTTCGGGCAGGATCACCGCATCCGCGCCGGACTCACCGACCAATGTGCACACCGGGAAACTGCCCTCGATCACCAGGGTGACCGTGAAGTCTGCGCCTGGTGCCACCTCGCCCGGATCGACGCTCACGAGCGCGTTGGCTTCGGGTGCTGGATCCTGCGCCGATGCGCTTGACGCTCCGAGCAGGAGCGCTCCCGCGGCGATCAACGTGCTGATGACTGCTCGCTTTCTCATACCCCCGAGCGTATGAACGTGCAGACATCGGTCCCAGGGCCCAAGGTCCCACGCCACCCCGCCGTCACCGCAGCGACGGCGATCGGACCTACAGGTACTGACCGGTGGCGACGCGCTCGATGGCACGCCCACCTGACGCATCGGTTTCGGCGGCCTCCGACACCAGGGTGCGGATGAACACGATGCGCTCGCCCTTCTTGCCCGAGATCTTGGCCCAGTCGTCGGGGTTGGTGGTGTTGGGCAGGTCCTCGTGTTCCTTGTACTCCTGCTTGATCGAGTCGAGGAGGTCCTGGGTACACACACCCTTGGCTCCCCCATCGATCACCCGCTTGATCGCGAGCTTCTTGGCCCGCCGCACCACGTTCTCGATCATGGCTCCCGACGAGAAGTCCTTGTAGAAGAGAATCTCCTTGTCGCCGTTCTGGTAGGTCACCTCGAGGAACCGATTGGCTTCGTCGTCGCGATACATCTCGGCCACCGTTGCGTCGAGCATGTCCGGGATCGACTCACCCTCCATGATCGGGATCTCGTCGGTGAGATACCGGGCGAAGATCGATCGGGCCGCTTCGGCGTTGGGGCGCTCGATCTTGATCTTCACGTCGAGGCGTCCGGGCCGCAGAATGGCGGGGTCGATCAGATCCTCGCGGTTGGTCGCCCCGATCACGATGACGTTCTTCAACCCCTCGACACCGTCGATTTCCGACAACAGCTGCGGCACGATCGTGGACTCCATGTCGGAGCTGATCCCCGAACCACGTGTTCGGAACATCGAGTCCATCTCGTCGAAGAACACGATCACCGGCCAACCCTCGTCACTCTTTTCGCGCGCCCGCTGGAACACCAGACGAATCTGACGCTCGGTCTCGCCGACGTACTTGTTGAGCAGTTCGGGCCCCTTGATGTTGATGAAGTAGCTCCGGCCCTTGCCCTCGCCGATCGTTTCGGCGACCTTCTTGGCAAGGCTGTTGGCCACCGCCTTGGCGATCAGTGTCTTGCCGCACCCGGGCGGTCCGTAGAGCAGAATCCCCTTGGGGGCGGGCAACTGGTGCTCTGCGAACAGGTCCTGGTGCAAGAACGGCAGTTCGACCGCATCGGCGATCTGTTCGATCTGCTCATCGAGTCCGCCGATGTCGGTGTAGGCGATGTCGGGAACCTCCTCGAGCAGCAGGTGTTCGACCTCCGGTCGAGGGAGCTTCTCCAACAACAGGTTCGACCTGGTGTCGAGGCGCAGGTGATCGCCCGTTCGGATGTGCGTACCCCGAATGGCGTCGGCACGTTCGCACACGCGCTCCTCGTCTGCCCGACCGACGACCACGATGCGGATGCCGTCCTCCATCACCTCTTTCACCGTGACGACCTCGCCGGTGATCTCCGGCGTGCGGGCCATCACCACGTTGTAGCTCTCGTTCAGCACGACCTCGGCGCCACGGTCGAGCAGTTCGTGGTCGATGTCCGGATGCAACGCCACGCGCATCTTGCGCCCGCTGGTGAGGATGTCGACGGTGTCGTCGTCGTTCTTGCCGACGACGATGCCGTACGCCGACGGCGGTTGCGACAGCTTGTCGACCTCGTCTCGGAGCGTGGCGATGTGTTCGCGAGCCTCCCGGAGCGTGTACGAGAGCTTTTCGTTCTGCCCGACGGCCGCTGCGAGTTGGCCCTTGGTCTCGAGCAGACGTTCTTCGAGCGAATGCACTCGCTTGGGGCCATCGGCAAGGCGCGCTCGAAGGTGGGAGATCTCGTCCTGGAGCGCTGCGAGTTGCTCGTGTTCATCGGCTCCAGCGTCGTTGGTCGACCGTGCATCGTCCGCAGAGGTTGCCATGGACCGAATGTACACGCGGACGCCGGAATCGTGTTTGCACGTGCTTGGCCGTGTAAACTGATCGTCACAGAACGGCGGGCCACGCGTCCGCTCAACCGTCACTCAACGAGGAGCCCCACTGACATGAAGGTCTGGATCGACCAGGATCTGTGCACCGGCGACGGCCTGTGCGAGGAGATCGCCCCCGACGTCTTCACCCTGCTCGACGATGGGCTCGCCTACGTCGTCGAGGGCGACAAGATCTTCGCGGAAGCCAAGGGCAACGCCCAGGGCGCAGAGGGCCTCGCCGAGATTCCCGATGGGCAGCTCGAAGCGGTCATCGAGTCCGCCGAGGAGTGCCCCGGCGAGTGCATCTACATCGAGCCCTGACGTCGCACTGCGGTGAGATTCGTGGGCCCCGGCCGCACGAATCTCTCACCTGAGCGCCGAGGTCGGCGTCCGCGGTGAGCATTGCGTGCGGCACCGCCACTCACCGCTCACCGCACGCGTGGGTCAGGTGGGATTTCGTCCGAGGAACCGGGCCACGCTCAAGAACGCCGTGTGCGCCACCATTCGATGGTCAGGGCGAACCGCCTGGCCCTCGATGTGCCACCCACGGTGCAGCACCTCGATGGTGCGAGCATCGATCCACTTGCCCTTCAACGCTTCCCGGACCTGCACCGCCTGGGTGATCGACGGCGTGTACGCCAGGAGCAACCCGCCGGGTTGGAGCACCGCTTCGGCCTTGGGCACGACGTCCCACGGCTGGGGCAGATCGAGCACGACCCGGTCGAACATCCCGTGCGCCGGGTCGATCCCCTCGTAGCTGTCGGCGATGTGGACGTCGTACCGGTCCAGCGCAGCCGGCCCCAGAAAGCTCTCCACGTTCTTGCGGGCCCGGTTCGCGAAGTCCTCACGAATCTCGTAGCCGACGATGTCCGCTCCGTAGCGCAGCATCGTCATCGACAGCGCACCCGACCCGATCCCGGTCTCGAACACACGAGTGCCCGGCCCGATGTCGGCGAGCATGCAGATCGGGGCGAGGTCCTTCGGGTAGATCACCTGGGCGCCGCGTGGCATCTCGACCACGAAGTCCTCGAGCGTCGGGCGAAGCACCGTGTACTCCGACCCCTTCGTGGAACGAACGACCACGCCCTCGCGCTGGCCGATCACCTCGGTGTGGGGCACGAAACCGTTGTGGCTGTGGAACTCGCCGGCCTCGGCCAGGTCGATCAGGTAGCGACGCTTCTTCGTGTCGAGCAGCAGGGCCTTCTCCCCCGCTGCGAATGCTCCGGTTGTCATCGACGCCCTTTCGAGTTCGTTTGCTTCAACATCATCTCGACCGGCACGGGATCGTGCGCGCTCGCTTTGTCGACCAGCCGACAGAATGCACACACAGCACCCGTGGTCGCCGACCCGCAACGTTCGCATCGGCGCAGATCACCCGCGGCCGAGGCCGACCTTCCGACGAGGAGCGGCGCCATACGCTCGAGAAAGCCGAGATAGAACGAGGCCTTGGCTCCCGGAGACCTCGCCTCCACGGCATTGAGCGACTCCTTGTAGGCCAGGTGCCGGTTGCCGACTGCAATCGGGCACTCCTCGACCACGTAGTCGATCCCACGCACCAGACACCACGCTGCCATCTCACGTTCGGTGAGCCGCACCAGCGGCTTGACCTTCTTCGGAAGTCCGTTGCCCGCCGGCAGCACGGGCAGCTGGCGCGCCAGGTACTCGATGTCCCAACGCAGGGTGTTCCCGAACAGGACTGCCGCCTCGTCGTCGAGGTTGTGCCCGGTGACGACCACGTCGTAGCCGCCGTCGAGCGCGGCCTGATCGAACAGATGCCGCTTCGACAATCCGCACGCCGAGCAGGGCACACGGCCCGTCGCCTTCGACGCCGTCGGGATGTCGTAGCCGTACTCGTCGCGCAGGTCGATCGTGCGCAACGTCAGCCCTCGCTCGTCGGCGAAGCGACGCACGTAGCCGCCGCTGTCATCGGAGTAGTCGCCGATGCCGAGGCCAACGTAGAGGCCATCTGCCTGGTAGCCGGCCTCGATCAGCATGTCCCACACGGCGAGGCTGTCCTTGCCACCGCTGACGGCGACCAGAATTCGATCGTCGGCCGACAGCATGTCGAAGTCGTCGATCGCCTTGGCCATCTGACGTCGGCACAGCTGCTGCAGGTGTTCGGCGCAGAACTTGGCGTTGTGGCGCGGCAGGTCGATGACCGCGGGCGCCTTGCACACTCGGCACTTGCTTCCAACGGCGGTCACGCGGCGACCACCATCACACGGCTCCGCCCGAGATGACGGGACGCACCTCGATCGTGTCGTCCTCGTCGAGGCGGGTATCGCCGGGGACGAGCGTGCCGTTGCGGATCACCAGGTGCGCCTCACGGCTCAATCCGAGGTCGTCGAGCAGTCGGTCGACGCTGCGGTTCCCGGCGATCTCGAGTTCCCGCCGCGGGTTGCGCAGCAGGACTTTCACGATGCTCGCTGCGCCGCCTCGAGATCGGCGCGTGCCGCTGCAGCAAGTTTGGCCTTGGTGATGCCGAGACGCTTCGCCTGGCGACGGGTCAGCGGATTCGCTGCCGCCACGGTGAGCACGCTGCCAGCCGCGATGGTTCGCCTGCCGAGTTGCTCGGGCTGACTGCCGAAGACCTTCCGGAGGCTGTTCTCGAAGACGATGATGAGGGCGACGACCCGCCACACCCGGCTGGGGCCGAACAGACCACGGCGCATCGCCTTGCGCCGAATGATGTACTTCGGCCGAAACAGGACCGGGAGCTGCGCCATCAGATGCGTCGGATCTCGACGATCGTGCTGCGCTTCTTGCCGGCGCGCTTGCCGAGCAGGAAGAAGATCACCAACAGCACCACCCCGCCTGCGGCAGCCGCAGTTGCGATGGTCGACTTCTGGTCGTCGACCTTCTCCTTCACGTCGCCCTGCAACAACCTGAGCTTGTTCTCGAGGTCCTGCGGGGTGATCTTGGTGGCCTCAGCCGTGTTCTTCGCCATGACGCAGGCTCCTTACTTCGGTTCTTTGTGAAGGGTCGACTTCTTGATGCGCTGCAGTGTGAGCAACAACAGCACCACGGCGACCACCAGCACGATCAGGTACGACAGCCACGACAGGTTGCCCGAGGACGATCGATCCCACTCCGTCTGCAGCAGGCGAAGCAGACCAACGAGCATCAGCACCAGGCCGAGGCCGAGCGCAGCGGCGGCAGCGAATCCGTACCCGAGCCAACTCCCGGCGCCGCGGAGCGGACCGAGGGTCTCTTGCTTCGCGTAGGCCTTCACATAGTCGACAACCTCGCCGATCGATGCGTCTTCGGCCTGCTTTGCCTTCTCCGCTTGGCGAGCCAAGCGCTGTTCGAGATCGCTGGTGTCTGACACGGTCATCTTGTCTATCACGAAAGCCGGAACTTCAACATGGCTTCGACGTCGTCGAGGATCTCATCGAGCGCATCGAGGCGCGCCGCTGGCCCCGGTGCGGCCAGGAGCCTGAAACGGTCCGCCGGACCGATCGGCGCAAGCGTCGCCAGGTGGTACGAAGCGAGCAACGGATCGTCCGAGATGTCGTCGTCGTCATCGAATTGCCCGATCTCCATCTCCTCCGGCTCGAGTCCTGCCGTCTGCGCTTCGGCGCGTGCTGCCAGCTCGCGGGCAGCTCGCACACGTGCGTGCGACGCCGCGACGTTGACCGCGAGGCCCGGGGCGTCCGGGTCTTCGTCCGGCCAGTCCTCGACATCGGCAAGCGGGTACGGGTCGTCGGGAAGCCAGGCATTGATCCGAATTCGTCGGGTTCCGACCGCGACGAGCGCGTACCGATCTTCGTCGAGCGCATCCACCTGCAGCATCTGGGCAACGGTGCCGACGAGCGCCCGGTCGTCGCCACCACCGGTCTCCCAGCCGTGGGTGATCAGGGCCTGACCGAACTCAGGTTCACCGTCGCCGCGAAGGCAGTCTCGGATCATGTCCCGGTATCGGGGCTCGAAGACGTGCAGCGGAAGGATGCCGCCGGGCAACAGCACCGAGCCGAGCGGGAACATCGGCATCACCGCCATGTCGATCAGCGCGGTCCGTACGGCGCGACGTCCGTGTCGGCCGGGTAGGCGGCGAGGCGTTCGACGAGCGCACCCCAGTACGGGAGGTAGCCGTCTGTGGTCACGAATCCCTGACCGTTGAGCACAATTGCAAACGAGATCGTCTCCCCGGTGTCGACCGGCAGGTAGCCGGCCAGCGCCTTGACCTCCGGCGGGTCCTCGTCCAGTGGAGGGTTGGCAAGGGTGCCGGTCTTCGCCGTCAGGGACGCTTCGACGGCCGTGCCGATGAGTTCATCCGACAGGGTTCCCGTTCGTCCAGCCACCGGAAGACCGCCGGCGACGTCGGAGTCACGAAGGTGTTCCAGCACACCGATCAGCGTGTCACACGTGAGGCGATTCGTCGCACTGAGCCCCGAGCCGTCGACCAGTTCGACGTTGTCGGTCGGCACACCCCACGAGGTGAGCGACTGCTCGATCACTGCCAGGCCGGCGGCGGTGGATCCAGCCTCCCCTGCGACCAGACCGATCTCCTTGACGAGCATCTCGGCGATGTCGTTGTCGCTGCGCGTCAGCATGTCGGCCACGATCTCGCCGAGGGGCGGCGACGACACGCTGGCGATCGGCGAGGTTTGGTCCACGGCGCTGCCCGACTCCCAACCGTTGAACACCGCGACGCCCCGGTTGCGCAGCAGCCGGACGAGTTCACGGGCAGCAGCCTCGCCCGGGTCGCTCTGACGAGCCGAACGTCCCACCACTCGTCCGTCGTTGGCGACGAGTCCCGCGATGGGTCCAGCATCGACCAGCGCCACACCGGGCCCCCACGCCTCGTTGGTCGTGTCGTCGACGTAGCGGGACGCGTCACCGACCACGGAACCGCGGATCGTGACGATGCCTGCATCGACGATGGCGTCGGCGAGCGCGTCGAGCGGAGTGGTGATCGCCGGGCGTTCGCCGCTGTCGACATCGTTGGCCCAGAGGACCGGATCGCCCCCGCCGACGAGGAACACGTCGCCATCGATGACTCCGTCGACCGCCGGGGGGCCGACGACCTCGGTGGTGAAGACGTAGTCGGCGCCGAGCTCCTCCACTGCCGCCCCACCGACGATCAGCTTGATCGTGCTCGCCGGGATGACGGCCGTGTCCTGATTCCGAGCCGACACGGTGCGACCATCGACGGCAACCGAGACACAGGACCGTGGATCGACGAAGGCGTAGAGCTGTTCCATCGCCTCGCCGAGCAGTCGGTCATTCGCCGCCGTCTGCAGGCGCGCTGGCGTGCGACGGAAGCTCACGACCGGCGTCGAGAGCGCAGGCGCCGCATCGTTCGCGGCGACCACGGCGGTGGGGATCTCGAGCGAGCCAGTTTCGTGCGCATCGGCCTCGCGGTCGCTCCACACCTGCAACACCAGGAGTGCAGCGGCAGGCACGAGCGCCAGGACGATCAGCGCCAGCAGTGGCGTGGCCCGGTATCGCACCGGCATCCCCTCCGGGGCGAACGGATCGTCGAAGGAACTCATCGGGGCCCCAGCGTTTCCGGCGGCGATGCACTCGGGTACGTCTCGAACGCATCGGCGAGCGAATACCAGATCGGGCGGTACTCGCTCTGGTCCGCGATGGTCGGCCCGTTGAGCACGAGCGCGTACGCGAGTTCACTGCCGCCTTCGACGGGCAGGTACCCAGCGAGCGCCTTCACTGCGGGTGGATCGACGTTGAACGGTGGATTGTTCAAGGTGCCAGTCTTACCGCGAAGACGTCCCGCCACCGGATGGTCATCGAAGATGTCGCTGAGCGTGCCCGTCTGGCCCGCGACCGGCAGGCCTTGCCCAACCGCGGAGGTGAAACCCGATTGTTGCAGCACGGTGAGCAGCCCATCGCAGGTGAGGCGATTGGCCAGGCTGAGGCCTGAGCCGTCGTCGAGAACGATCGGAGCGACGTCGACCTCCCAATCGACCAGCTGTTCTCGAACCACGTCGAGACCTGCCAGACGCGTGCCCGGAGCACCGGCGGTGACCCCCAGCTCCTTCACCAGCAACTCCGCGGTGTTGTTGTCGCTCGCTCCGAGCATCTCGGCGATCACGTCCGACAGCGGCGCCGACTCGATCGAGGCCAGCTCCACGGCGTCGACCGGCGCCACCCCGACCCCGGCTGGCGACGCCACATCGACCCCACGCGCCTGCAGCAGCATCGTGAACTCGCGAGCCGCTCCTTCGTTCGGGTCGGCTGCTCGCAAATCGTCTCCGAGGACGCGGGCGTCGTTCGCCATCAACGCGTCGTAGGGCCCGCTCTCGATCCCAGCGACCCCGGGACCCCAGCCGGGAGCAAAGAACTCGTCGTCGTACCGGGACCCGTCGCCGATCACCGCGCCGGTGACCGCAACGACCCCAGCGTCCACCACTCGGTCTGCGAGTGCGTCGAGCGAGGTCGGAGAGGTGACCGGGTTTCGCTCGAGGTTGGAGCTCGGATACCAGTCCGAGGAGAGCAATGGATCGCCTCCGCCGACGAGCACCAGGTCACCGTCGATCACACCGTCCACCGGTTCGGCGGCAGCGACGACCCTGGTCGTGTACCGGAAGTCGGCTCCGAGTTGCTCGAGTGCCGTTGCCGCCACGGGCAGCTTCTGATTGCTCGCCGGGATCACCGCAAGCTCCGGATTGAGCGCCACAACCGGTTCACCGTCGAGCGACACCGAGATGCACGAACGGTCGTTGAGCAACTCGAGCGTCGGGGCGAGCTCGACCCCGAGCGCCTCGACGTTGAGTTCCCGTGAGATCACCTCGGGCAACCTCCGGAAGGCGAGCACACCGGTCGCAAGCGCATCGGCGGGCGCTTCGGCCTCGACCGGGGACGTCGATGCCGATGCAGCATCGTCATCGCCGCGCGGGACCACCTCGTCGGCCCACACGTACACGCCGCCGAACAGCAGCGCAGGAATCACTGCCGTGAGCGCAAGCACGATCCAGGGGCGAGCACCACGGCGCGCCGCCGAGGGCCTCGGAGTCTCCCCCGTGTTCACGTTCGGCGGGCCTCACGGTGCTTGGAGTACCTGACCATGTGGCCGAGCGCCGTGACTGCGCTGCCACCATTCGGGTAGCAGAGACGACCGAGCCGACGCAGCGTGGCCGGCCCGGCGTTGTCGGGGTCGGCCGTGGCCAGTTCGGTGGCGACCAGGATCGGCTTGCCGGTGGCGATGCTCAGTTCATGTGTCGCCTCGGCGAAACGTTCGTCCTGGCGCTCGTGATAGGCAACGATCCGCTCGAGCCCGTGGTCAGGATGGAAACGCCCCTCGCGCATCATTCGGGCCTGGTTGCTCTGGATCCCGATGCCGAGATAGATCACCGCGTCGACCTCGGGGTGCTCGGCGATCATCGCCAGCACCTCCGGAATCGTGTCGCGGGTCTCACCGCCGGCGCAGTCGACCGGGTTGTTGCGGCTCCAGCGTGGTGGGAGCTTCGAGTCGATCTGTGCCTCCAGATCGGCGGGGAGTTCCATCAGCACGAGATCGGGGTCGTTGGCAATCGCGTCGGAGGTGACGACACCCCACCCGCCCGCAGTGGTCAGCACGATCGTGTTCGGGCCCTTCGGCAGCGGCTGGGTGGCGAAGGTCGCCGCGGTCTCGAACGCCTCGGTCACCGTGGCGGCACGGATGATCCCGGCGGCGCGGCACTCACCGTCGAAGACCTTGTCGTTCGCCGCCAGTGCTCCGGTGTGGCTGGCAGCGGCGTGGGCACCATCTTCGGTGGCTCCACCCTTCACGAGCACCAGCGGCTTGCGGGCGGCGGCACCTGCGAGCCGATCCATCAAGCTGCGCCCATCGGCGATGCCTTCCACGTACGCAAGCCCGACCGACGTCTCAGCATCATCGGCGTACCAGTCGAGATAGTCGGCAACGGTGACCGCTGCTGCGTTGCCAGCCGAGACGGCGCGGCTGATGCCGACGCCGCTCGCACGCGACATGTTCATGAAACTCGACACGAAGTTGCCGCTCTGGCTTGCGACACCGATACGCCCAGCCGGCGGGTACGGGGCGACGATCTGCGCGCAGAGCTGCTTCGGCGTGCTCACCACACCCTGACCGTTCGGGCCCGCCAGCAGGATCCCCAACTCATCGGCCAGCTCGACGAGCTCGCGTTCTGCCTGCTCACCGGCTTCGCCAGCCTCGCCGTAGCCTGCCGACGTCAAAAACGCCGCGCGAATCCCTTTGGCTGCACACGCACGGAGCAACTCGGGGTTCGCGGCAGCCGGGGTGCACACGAACACGAGGTCGATGGCGTCGTCGGGCAACTCGGCGATGTCGGCCACGGTCTGGATGCCGAGCACCTCCTCGCCCTTGAGGTTCGTCCCGTACACGCCTCCGCGGTAGCCGCTTGCGAGCAGATTGTGCAGCGAGACGAAGCCGAACTTGCCCGGGTGCGTCGACGCACCCGTGACGAGGACCCCCTTGGGCTCGAACAGGGCGACGAATTGCTCATCGGTCGGACGCGGCCGGGACGGCGTCGCGGCCACATCGTCGAGGTCGGTTGGCCGGAGCTCGACGAGCCCGTCGACGGCGACCAGTCGGCCATCGGGCTGCACGATCAGCGGATTGATGTCGACGCTCGCGAGGTCGGAGCGCTCGGCGGCGACCCGGCCGAGGCCGACGAGCAGGTCGATGAGTTGCGTGCGGTCGACCGCTGCCTCGCCCCGAAACGCGCCGAGCAGCTTCTGCGTCGCGAGGTCGTCGATCATCTCCGATGCCGCAACTGCATCGACGGGCGCCGGCCGGAACACCACATCGGCCACGGCCTCGGCGAGAATGCCACCGACGCCGAGCATCACGGTCGGACCGAACTGCGGGTCGCGTACGACACCAGCGATCAGTTCGCGGTTGCCCGAGATCATCGGAGCCACCAGCACCGACACCTCGCCGTCATCGGGCAGCGCAGCCGCGAGCAGCTCGGCTGCCGCCGCCTCGACGGCGGGCCGATCACCGAGGCGCAGCTTCACCAGACCTCGCTCGGTCTTGTGCGCGATCGCATCACCGTTCAGCTTGGCCACCACCGGATACCCCACGTCGTCGGCGGCCGCACCAGCCGCCACGGCGTCGTACGCGACACGCTCCTCGGCGATCGGAATGCCGTACTGGCCGAGGAGGGTCTTGGAATCGCGCTCGGACAACGTCGTGTGCGCGTCGGAACGTTCGGTGGTGCTGTCTGGGGTCGCCATGCCGCCCCTACGGTACTCTCCGCCCGCCCGAGTATCCGCTCGTCAAGCGCTGGGTGACACGTTGTAGGTCAACACGCTCTTCGCGACCGATCGCCCGCTGGTCGCGCCGATCGCCTCGCTCTCACAGAACACGATTCGCCGGCCTCGACGGGTGACCCACCCCTCGGCGACGACGTCTTCGTCCTCGACCGCTGAGATGTACTGCACGTGGAGATCGACGGTCGAGTACCGGTCGCCCGGGCCCAGCACCGAACCAACGGCTGGGACGAGCACCGCGTCCATCAGCGAGGCGATGGCGCCACCGTGCACGACGCCACCCGGATGGAGGAGTTTCGGCTGGAACGGCATCCGCATCCGGCAGTAGTCGACGCGCGTCTCCTCGACCACCAGCCCGAGCAGCATCGGATAGAAGACGGTCTCCGACTGGCCGAACCTCGCCCAACGGGCGGCTGCATCATCGGAGAGGGGTGCGTACTGTTCCGCTCGCTTCATCGCTCGATCATGACCGATCACGGGAGCTCCGCACCGATCGTCAGGGGATCAGGGCGGCGCGGAAGAACCCGATGATGTGTTCACTGCGTCGGTCGAGCGCAGCTGGCGCAAGCGGATCTTCATCGAGCAGGCCTTCCAGGAAGGGGGCGTCGGAGAAGTAGCTCAGCAAGGCGCCGTACCCGGTCAGCAGGAGTTGCTCCGGGTTGTGCGGACGAAACACTCCGGCATCCATCTCGCGACGGAAGTAGTCCGCTGCCTGGTCGAACATCGGGCGCAGGACGGCGGAGAGGTCGATGCCGAGGTGAGCGCCTCCGTCGATCGCTTCGCGGCGCATCAACGTGACGTAGGTCGGATTGTCGGCGAAGTAGCCAAACCCTGCACGAAGGACCTGTTCGACCTTCGGCCACCCCGTTGCGGTCGACTCGATCGCCCCGGCGAGCCGGGCGAACCAGTCGGACAGCAGCCGCTCGAACACCTCGCCGTACAGTGCGTCCTTCGAGGCGAAGTGGTGCAGCAGGCTCGGGCGTCGAATGCCGACCTCGGCGGCGATGTCGTTCAGCGACGTCCCGCTGTATCCCGCGTACGCAAAACACGACAGCGCCGCATCGAGGATCTGGTCACGGGTGGACCGACCCTCGATGGGCACTGCATCGGCGGGTCCGCTCAGGCGCAGCGCTGCGGCCTCGGGTGGAGCGGTCGATTCCGACATGGGCAGCGAACGCTACCCCTCGAATCGGTTGGCTGGTGTCAGGCCGGCGGGTACACGCCCATCTGCTTGGCCTTGTCGGTCTGCCAGAAGATGTCGGCGATCTCGTCGATGTAGGCGACGAGCTGCTCACCGACGGCCGGGTCCATCGACTTCTTGGCCTCGCCGGCCTGGTGGATTGCCTTCCAGAACAGCTCGTGCAGCTGTGGGAACGCGGCGAAGTGATCGGGAGCGAAGAAGTCGGCCCACAGCACCATCAGGTGGTGCTTGGTCTCCTCGGCGCGGGCTTCCTTGATCGAGATGCACCGGGCGCGGAACACCTCGTCGTCGGACTCGGCGTACTTCTTGGCGGTCTTGACCACGGACAGCGCCTCGATCTTTGCCTGTGCCGGGTCGTAGACCCCGCAGTACAGGTCGCAGTGGGCGTGGGCAACGGTGGCCGAAGCGAACAACTTGGCGAACATGGTGGCTCCTCAGAGTGCAATGGTGGGTGTTCAATACGGACAATTCCCGTGGGGACGTCGCCCGAAACATACACTCCCGCCCGTGAACGTGCCCATGCCACGTCGATTCCGTGTCGCCGACCGGTCGATGGAGCCTGCGCTGGTCGACGGACAGGGCATCCTCGCCGTCCCCAACCGGAAGGCCCGGGTCGGCGAGCTGCGTTGTCTCGAACACCCGGACCGGCCGGGCTTCTGGCTGATCAAGCGCGTCGCCGCAGTACACGCCGACGCGACGATGTCCGTGCTGTCCGACAACGCAGCATCCACGCTCGCCGACTCGCGCACGTTCGGACCCGTTGCGGTCGCCGGTTCGTACCGCGTCGTGGTCCGGATCCCACGCCGCCTGATGTGACGACTCACCGTTCCCGATCTGCGCCTGTCACGTCCCACCCCGATGTCGGATCTGCGCCTGTTGCATCCCGCTTTCCGGAACAGGCGGGCCGCAGATCGTGCGGTGGGACTGTCGGGGCGCAGATCGTAGCCTCGGGACACATGCAGATCGTTGCGGCAGTGTTCGTGGAGACCTTCGAGATGCGTCAGGCGCCCGGCCCGTCGACGCGCATCGACCTCACCGGGGTGATGTTCTCGATGGCCGCGCCCAGCCCGGCCCCGGTCACTGTCGAACCTCACCTGATGGGGCTGATCTTCTGCCCCGAGGACGAGGCCGGGAGCGGGGTGTTCGAGGTGGTGTTCCGCCGCGGGCTCGATCCCGAGAGCGAACAGGTCGCACGAAATGTCAGCCCGTTCACGGTCGAGCCGGGCAAGTTCACCTACCGGTTGGTGCGAGGCGAGCTCGAGTTCGCCGAGTACGGCCAGATCTTCGCCCACTGCCGTGTCGATCAGGGTCCCTGGCACATCGTGCCGTTCACGCTCCTGCCCCCCGCCTAGCGGGACAACACGGGTCAGACCCGTGTTGTCTCGGGTACCCTCGCACGCGTGCCGCTGACTGCCGAACAGGACCGACTTGCCGTCTCACTCATCCGTGGATTGTCCATGGACGGGCCGCTCGCCGCCAACAGCGGCCACCAGGGCACCGCGATGGCACTCGCACCGCTCGGCCACGTGCTCTACAGCCGGGTGATGCGCCACGACCCCGCCGATCCGGCGTGGCCCGATCGCGATCGCTTCGTCCTCTCGAACGGCCACGCATCGATCCTGCAGTACTCGCTGCTGTTCCTGTCGGGATATGGCCTCGAGCTCGACGACCTGCGCGAGTTTCGCCAGTGGGAGTCCGCCACCCCCGGTCACCCGGAGGCCGGTCACACCGCGGGAGTCGAGGTGACCACCGGCCCGCTCGGCCAAGGGTTCGCAAATGCGGTCGGCATGGCGATCGCCGAGGAACAACTCCGTGCCCGCTTCGGTGAGGATGCACAGAGCCACTTCACCTTCGTGATCGCCGGAGACGGCTGTCTGATGGAGGGCATCAGCCACGAAGCCGCATCGCTCGCCGGGCACCTCGGCCTCGGCAGGTTGATCTGCGTGTTCGACGACAACAAGATCACGATCGACGGCCCGACGAGCATGTCGACCGGGGACGACACGGCGATGAGGTTCCGGTCCTACGGGTGGGACGTCGTCGACCTCGGCGATCTGGCAGACGACCTCGATGGTCTCGAAGCAGCCCTGGAGGCCGCGAAACAGCAGAGAGACAAGCCGTCGCTCTTGCTCCTGCGCTCACACATCGGCGAACCCTCGCCCGACCACATCGACACCGCTGCTGCGCATGGCAACCCGTTCTCGGCCGAGGATGTCAGCCGCACCAAGGAGGTCATGGGCATCCCGGACGAACCGTTCTGGGCGCCTGCGGATCTGGTCGCCGCCTACCGGAGCGACGTCGCCGCCCGGGGGGCCTCCGCTCGAAGCGCATGGGAGGCCGCGAGCGCCGCCACCACCGCCACGCCCGAATGGGTCGCGGCCTGGGCAGGCACCGGGACCCCGGGCTGGGACGCCGAACTACCGAGCTACGAGCCGGGCGAGTCGGTCGCAACGCGGAAAGCGATCCAGAAGGCGCTCGACGCCACGTACGACCAGCTTCCCGGTCTCGTGTCCGGGTCGGCAGACCTCACGGGCAGCAACGGCACCGGGCTGGCGCGCTCGACGGCGTTCACCGTCGACGACCGTTCCGGTCGGTACCTCCACTACGGCATTCGCGAGCATGCGATGGGCGCCGCCCTGGTGGGTCTGGCCCAACACGGCGGCACCCTGCCCATCGCCGGAACGTTCTTCGTCTTCTCCGACTACATGCGTCCATCGATCCGTCTCGCCGCGCTCTCCGGGGCGAAGGTCTGCTTCGTGTTCACCCACGACTCGGTCGGGGTCGGCGAGGACGGCCCCACGCATCAACCCGTCGAACAGCTCGCAGCGTTGCGGGCGATGCCCGGATTGCACATTCTCCGTCCAGCCGACGGCAACGAGACCATCCAGGCCTGGGCTGACATCGTCCGCCACGACGGCCCATCGGCACTGATCCTCAGCCGTCAGAACATTCGGGTGGTCACCGACGGGTCCGCCGTGCAGCTCGGCGCAGGCATCGTCACCGATTCCGATGGCGCTCCGGATCTGATTCTCGTCGGCACCGGTAGCGAGGTCGAAGTCTGCGTCGATGCCGCCGAGGTGTTGCGCAGCCGCGACCATGCGGTCCGCGTGGTCAGTCTCCCGAGCTGGGATCGGTTCTCCGACCAGGACGCAGAGACACGCGAGGCGATGCTGCCGACCGGTGTCCCGACACTGTCGGTCGAGGCCGCCAGCACCTTTGGCTGGCAACGGTGGGCCGACGACGCGATCGGTATCGACCGTTTCGGTGCGAGCGCGCCGGGGGCGCTCGTCCTGACTGAGCTGGGCATCAACGTCGACCACGTGGTCGATCGCGCCGCCGCCCTGCTCGACTGACCCGTGCTCGAACTGCGACCAGAAGGACTGCCATGACCACACCGCACCGGATCACCGCCCTCCACGACGAACAGGGCCAGAGCGCCTGGCTCGACAACCTCAAGCGTGACTACATCACGTCCGGCGAACTGGTCGCCATTCGAGCGTCAGGGGTCCGGGGCCTCACATCGAATCCGTCGATCTTCCAGAAGGCGATTCAGGATTCCAGCGACTACGACGAGCAGTTCGCTCAGCTGCGCGCCGACGGCGTCAGCGTCGGCGACGCCTACTGGTCCATGGTGATCCAAGACATCCACAGCGCATGCGACGTGTTCTCGAAGGTCTACGACCACTCGAACGGCGTCGACGGGTACGTCAGCGTCGAAGTCGATCCCTCGCTCGCGCATGATGGCGCGGGAACCGAGACCGCAGCTCGCGAGCTGCACCGGCGCATCAATCGTCGCAATCTGATGGTGAAGATCCCGGGGACCGAGGAGGGATTGGGACCGATCGAGCAGATGATCGCCGAGGGACGATCGATCAACGTCACCCTCATCTTCAGCCTCGATCGATACAGCAAGGTGATCGAGGCGTACCTGCGTGGGCTCGAACGCCTGGCAGACGATCCGGCGGCCGACCTGTCGCAGGTGGCGAGCGTGGCCAGCTTCTTCATCAGCCGGGTCGACTCGGAGGCCGATCGCCGGCTCGATGAGATCGGCACGCCCGAGGCGCTCGCGCTGCGGGGGCGGGCTGCCGTCGCCCAGGCACAACTGGCCTACCAGCTGTTCGTCGAAGCGTTCTCCGGTCCGCGTTGGCAATCGCTCGCTGCGCGGGGCGCTCGAGTCCAGCGGCCGCTGTGGGCGTCGACGTCGACCAAGAACGATGCGTATCCCGACACGCTCTACGTCGACGAACTGATCGGGCCCGACACGGTCAACACGCTGCCGGAGGCGACGCTCGACGCCTTTGCTGATCATGGCACCGTTGTGCGACGGGTCGACGCTGACGTCGACGGTGCTCGGGCGACCTGGCAGGCGCTCGCGGACGTCGGCGTCGACATGGACGACGTCGCTGCGAAGCTCGAGCGCGACGGCGTCGCAAGCTTTCAGACCGCGTTCGACGACCTGATCGCCGCCCTCGAGGTGAAGGCCGCCACACTCCCCTGACCCGATGAGCGGCGGTCAGACGTCGATCCAGCGCCGGGGGTAGCCCTGGGCGCCGTTGGGGGCCACCGGCGCGGGCTCAGCGGTCTGCGGTACGCCGTCACCGTCGACCGCGCGAGCCTCGATCATGTGACGACCCGGCTCGAGGTCGAGCTGCACCATCCACTGCGCCCACGTGTCGTCCGATGGCACGCCACCGAGTTCCGCCTCGAACCACTCGCCCTCGTCGGAGCGCACCTCCACACGTGAGATGCCACGATGGATGGCCCATGCCACCCCACCGACGATGACCTCCCCGGCGCCAGCCCCGCGCCGGTCGGTGTCGATACGAGCCATCGTCTTGATCGGGCCACGCTTCGACCAGCCCCGCGGCACCCAGTAGGCGTCGTAGTCCTCCCAGCGCGTCAGCTCGATCTCGGTGACCCACTTCGTGGCCGACACGTAGCCGTAGAGCCCGGGCACCACCATCCGGACGGGGTAGCCGTGACGTGCCGGCAGCGGCTCACCATTCATCGCAACCGCCAGCAGTGCGTCGCGTCCGTCCATGATGACCTCGGTCGGAGTTCCAGCCGTCCATCCGTCGATCGACCGGCTGACCACCTGGGTGGCGCCTGGCTGCACGCCAGCCTCATCGAGCACGTCGCGCAGCAGCACGCCCTGCCACAGCGCGGTGCCGATCAGGTCACCACCGACGGGGTTCGACACGCACGACAGCGTGACGTACCGCTCCACCTGCGGTCGGGCCAGGAGATCGTCGAAGGTGAGCTCGATCGGAGTGTCGACCATCCCGCCGATCTTCAGCCTCCACGAGTCCTTCGGCACCTGCGGCACGGCGAGCGCGGTGTCGATCCGGTAGAAGTCGCTGGTGGGTGTCACGAACGGCTGGAGGCCGTCGAGTGGGAGTTGGACATCGGCGGGCAACGGCCCGGCGGGCGAACCAACGCTCGGCAGCGCGATCTCTCCACGCTCCGCCACCACCTCGAAGCGCTGCTGCAGCACTCGGCCGATCCCTCCGACGATCACAGCCGCGGAGCCGATCCCGATCGCTCCACCGACGAAGCGTCGCCGGTCGACACCCATCGGTTGAGCGATCAGCGACGCCTCGGCATCGGGCCCCGTTCCCGTGGCCGCCGTGGTGGCCGCACGAGCGTCCGCTGCGGTCCGAGGTCGCGGCGCGAGGTACCAGAGCACCGCGAGCGACACCGCAGTGCCCACGATCGTCGGGAGCAATTTCACGAGCGTCGGTTCGGGACGCGTCAGCACCGCCCAAGCACCGAGCACACCGGTGACGCTCGTGAGGGCATACGCAGCAGCACGGGCCCCGCGCATCGCCAGGATGCCAACCGCGACACCGATCCCGAAGAGCACCACGAGCGCACCGACGACCAACACGACCTTGTCGTTGGTGCCGAACGTGCTGATCGCCCACTCCTTCAGCGGGCGCGGCACCCAGTCGATGAACACCTGGCCGACCGGTACGACGGGTGACGACGTGCCGTCGAACAGGCCAACGGTGAGTTCAGCAGC
Organism: Ilumatobacteraceae bacterium; assembly: GCA_963793335.1. Classification (GTDB taxonomy): domain Bacteria; phylum Actinomycetota; class Acidimicrobiia; order Acidimicrobiales; family Ilumatobacteraceae; genus Sva-07. Next base: position 86,033 of record CAWBZS010000012.1, read on the forward strand.
GGCGAGCCCGGAGCCCGTGGCGAGGAGGCCGAGCACCGGCCCCTGCCACTTCGGCCCGTACGATGCTGTTTCCATGGTCTCTGATGTAGCCGATCCCACGCCCGACCGCGCCCGTTCCATCGTCTCAGAGCTGGGTGTTTCCGAGAATGTTCGACTCTCGGAAGAACTCGTTTCCGAAGCGTTGGGGCTCATCGGCGACCAGCCTGACACGCTCGATCTGAAGATCGCCACTGCAGCCCTTGCAGAAATGCGCGATGCCTACGCGATGTTCGCTCCGTACAAGCACCGGCGCAAGGTGTCGATCTTCGGTTCGGCTCGCACCGGCGCTGACGATCCGCTCTACGACCTGACCCGCAAGATCGCCAGCCGCCTTGCCGAGCGCGGGTGGATGACCGTCACTGGCGCCGGCCCCGGCATCATGCAGGCAGGGATGGAAGGAGCCGGTCGAGAGCTGTCGATCGGTGTCTCGATCCGGCTGCCGTTCGAGAGCGGAGCGAACTCGATCATCGCCGGCGACGTGAAGCACGTGAGCATGAAGTACTTCTTCACTCGCAAGTTGATGTTGATCAAGGAGTCCCAGGGGTTCGTCTGCATGCCCGGTGGTTTCGGCACCCTCGACGAGATGTTCGAGTTGCTCACGCTCACCCAGACCGGCAAGGGCATGCCGGTTCCGATCGTGTTGCTCGACGCTCCGGGCGATCCGTTCTGGGAGGGCGTCGACACGTTCGTGCGACAACAGCTGATCGCCCGCGGCCTCGTGTCATCCAACGACGTCGATCTCTACACGATCACCAACGACTGCGACGAGGCTGCACGAATCGTCGCGGGGTTCTACGCCAACTACGACTCGATCCGATTCGTCGGCGATCAGCTGGTCGTTCGCATGCAGCAGGGCCCCAGCGACCAACAGCTCGCAGCTCTGAACGACCGGTTCGGCCATCTGCTCGCCAACGGTCGTATCGAACGCGCCGAGCCATTCAAGGTGGAGCGTCGCGACGACGACCTCCTCGACCTCGACCGGATCTCGTTCGCCTTCGCCAAACGCGGGTTCAGTGACCTGGTCGCGATGATCCGCGTGATCAACTCCTACGTCGACTGACAGGAGCCGTCGATGTACCTCGCGGCGACCGTGCACACACCTTCACGCAGAGCTGCGACACCTGCGAGCAGCGAGGTCTACAGGTCGAATCCGACCGCGGCGATCGGAGTGGCCATCTGCATCTGCGGCGGGGCCGCCATCAACGGCGCGAAATCGGCCATGGCTGCCCGCATCGCCTCGCTGCTCCCGTGCTGCTGCACGGATGCTTCGTCGGACATGAGCGCGAAGAACGAGAACGTGTCTCCCTCGCCCCGATGGTACGAGTAGATCTCCACGCCCGGTTCCTCGCGCGCGGCATCGACCATTCGGGTCAGCACCGCCTCCATCGCATCGCCTGTGCCGTCCAGGCAGGTGATCGTGCCAATCATCGAGACTTTCGACATCGCGGTACCCCTCAGTGGTCGTCGAGTTGACGGAGCGTAGCCGCCGCCTTCTCGATGGCGCGACGGGCCTGCATCAGACGCTTGTCGTCGGCCGGCCGCGTGACGTCGCCGTCGGCGACCGCCTCGCGCAACCGATCGAACGCAAGATCATCGAGGTCGGCGGCGATCGTCTCGAGGCGCTCGACGAAGCTGCTGTACTCCCCCATCAGCGACGGCTCCGATGGATGAGACGCAGACGTTGGTCGCTCGATGTGGCGTTCATGGGTTCTCCATCGTACGTTCTCGCTGGTCATGCCCGAAGGCCACACCATCCACCGAATCGCCCGAGATCACGGCAAGCTGCTCGCTGGGCGAACGATCCGTGTGTCGAGCCCGCAAGGCCGATTCACCGCCGACGCCGAACGGGTCGATGGTGCGACACTTGATCGCATCGAGCCGTACGGCAAACACCTCTTCTACCGATGGTCCACCGGTGAGGTCGGCCACGTCCACCTGGGCCTGTTCGGGAAGTACCGGGTGCAGCGAACGGACGACTCACCGGAGCCGATCGGGCAGGTTCGCATGCGTCTGCAGACCGAGCCCGACGACGATCACGACCGCTACGTGACCGTCGACCTCTCGGGGCCCACTGCCTGTTCGATCGACCCACCGTCGGCGCGGCGAGAGATCCTCGATCGCCTCGGACCCGACCCGATCCGGCGAGGATCGAAGCCTGACGCGATGATCGAACGGGTGTCGCGCAGCGCTCGTGGCATCGGCGACCTCCTGATGGATCAGTCAGTGATCGCAGGCGTGGGCAACGTCTACCGTGCCGAGGCACTGTTCGTCGTCGGCATGCACCCGCTGCGAGCCGGCCGCGACTGCGACCGCACCGAACTGGAAGCCCTCTGGTCGACCGCGCAGGGCATGCTCCGCCAGGGGGTCAAGGACGGTCGCATCGTCACGGTGCGCCGCGATGATCTGGGCATTGCGCCGAACGTGCGCATCCCGCGCGGCGAGGCGACCTACGCCTACAAGCGCGATCGTTGCTTGCTGTGCGGCGACGAGATCCAGATCATCGACATCGCCAACCGGCGCTGCTACTTCTGCCCGACGCATCAGCCGCGGTGACTCACCTGACTCGATCAGCAGCCGGACGAACTGCCCTCAGGTCGTGACGACCGGCGCGGTCGTGGGCGGGGTTGGCTCCTCGACCGCTTGGAGCGCGAGGTCGAACGCAGCGGAGGCCTCAGCGGTCCACCCACCTCTCACCGTCACCGCGGCATCAGGCTTGGGGACGATTCTCACCGGCGGTCGAGTGGCGCCGGCCTTCGACCAGTCGTCGAGGCGCGTGATCGCATCTGCTGGAGCACCAGGTGACACCCAGATCTCTTCGACGTCGACCTCCCAGTCGACCCCTCCGTGAATCTGGATCTCGAACGGGAGGTCGAGGATCGTGGCTTGCTTCGTGTCGAGAATCGTGTTGACGATGTGCTTTGCGTTGTTGGGTGCCTTCGTGTCCTTCAACTCGGTGATGTCGGAGCGGTAGGTGTCTGTCGTACCAACGACGAAGTCGACGAAGGCGAGGAAGGGGTCACGATGAGGGTGTCCGTGATCCCCAGCGGTGTACACGATCCGGTCCCTGACCTTGGCGTGGAGGAGCTTGAGGTGCATGTCGCCGTAGTAGTTGATGCCGACCCTCTGGTCGTCGGTGAGGGCGCTGAGCCTGGCCCATTCAGCGGTCAACGAGTGGAGGAGTTGGTCCTCCTCGGCAGTGCGATCCGTCTTCTTTCCCAGATCATCGATGGCACCCGGCTTGGGCGCGGTACCCGTGCCCTTCGTCTGATCCCAGTAGATGTTCGCCGCGCCGAAGACCGGGAGCTCATCGTCGGCGAACCCGAGATTGCCGGTCATCAAACGATCCTTCCACTTACGGAACTGGGTGTACCGCTCGCCGCGTTGCTTCTGGAAGATCGGATCCTCGTACTTGCCGACAGGCGCAAGCGTTTCCGTCGGCAACGCCGCCTTGGCCTTCGTGTGCTTCTTGCCGATCACGCCTGCGGAAGCGTGCGAGGTGGTCTGGCCCGCACGGCTCACGTCGCTGGTGGAGAACGCGCTCCCGTCACGCTGATTCGCCGTGCGGCGCCCCGCCCAGTGCGTGACCGTGAGGGGGATGTCGCTCAGACCGCTCTTGAGCTTGGCGATCAGCGTGTCAGCTTGGCCCGACGACAACTTCCAGTCGGCAGTCAACGTCTGCTTCAACGCCGCAGTGCGATCGAGCTGGATCGCATCATCGGCGGCTTGGACCTCGGCGAGGTATCTGGTGCGACGTTCTTGTGCGTTTGCCGGCGGCTGGTACGCGAGGGGCCCCGCTGCCGCCTTGTCGACCGTGGCCTTGAGTTCCGCCAGCTTCGCCGCCGAGTCGGCGCTGAATTCCAACCCCTTGCCGTCGGCCCGCTTGGGCATGGTGTCTCCGGCAGCGACGTCGCCGAAGAGCTTCGCGATGTAGCCCCTCGACCGCTCTCCGGAGGACTCCTTGGGATTGAACGAGAGTTGCGTGGCTTCCTGTTCCTTCACGTCGTTCATCGTGTACGAGGCGAGCTCCGATTGGAACCGCCGGACCAGGAGGTCGAACATCTCCGCCTCACTCCTGCCCGCACGAATCGCCATCGCCTGCACTTCGAGCGCAGCTTCCTCGAGTCGCATCTCCCGGTGCATGTAGAGACTCACGGGATCCCCGCCGGCGATGGCCTGGGCAACCTGCGCCACCGCTGCTGGGTTGCCGCCCGACTTGGTGACCTTCTTCTTGATCGCAGCCTCGATCTTCGCGCCGTACACCGTGAAGAGTTGATCGGCGATCTTGGACTTGAGCATCGGGTCGTACAACTCGCTTGCGATCACACTGGCAACACCGTCCATGGCGAGCGCCAGAGCGAGCGAATCGGCGTCGGCGTCGCCGGCGAACATCTGCTCGTGCTGCTGCAGGATCGCCGCGACCCTCGCACGCATCCTCTCTGGTTGGGCGGCGCGGGCCTGGACGTGCGTGGATGCCCTGAGCTTGTCCTTGAGGTAGACACTCGATTCGAGTGCGGACAGCACGGCCTTGGGGTCGAGTATCCGACGAGCAACGGCACCATCGGCTCCCTGGACGACATGGGCGAGCTCGTGGCTCATCAGACGAAGGCCGGCATCGCCTGACGTGGGCTCGCCCGAAGCGACATGGATGTCGTTGCCGATCGTGAAGGCACGAGCGGCGAGTCGCGGCGCTGCGGCACTGTCTCGATGCACTCGAACCGATGACAAGTCGGTTCCGAAGGCCGGCTCGAACTGTCGTCGCTGTCTGTCCCCGAGTGGAACCCCGTTCGAGCGTCGGATGTCAGCGGCGATGTCGGCGGGGACCGTTCCACCGTCTGCACCGACAACGGCCCGGTGGTCATGGCTCCGAACGACTCGAGACGTCGAGGACGGATCCGTCGATCCAGAGGCACCAGGTGTGGTTGCGGCTCGGCGGATACGGGTGGCTTCGAGCGCGGTGGGCAGCGCCGGGGGGTTCGCCGTCACCTGGAGCGCACGTCGCACGACATCATCGGCCTGGACGACGGCTGCGGCGGGGCCTGCGTCGACGGGGCCCAACGGTGCGTCGCGTTCTCGGCCGTCGCTGAGGATCCGGTCGGCGTGATCCATCGATCGAAACTACCAGTCGTCCACGCACACGTCGGCGGTCACCCGCTCCGCCGGCGCGAGCGGCATCACCGCCTACGCTGAGACGATGACTGCTGTCGAGCGCATCCCCGAGATCGTCAACGAACTCCGAGGCGGGTATCGCTCCGGCGTGCTCCGCGAGGTCGAGTCACGCAAGGCCCAGCTGCGCCAGCTGCGAGCGCTGGTGACCGAGCAGCAGGAGCGCCTGATCGACGCACTCGCCACCGACGTCGGCAAACCGCGCATCGAGGCCTACACCACCGAGATCGCCTTCACGATCAACGAGATCGACCACACGCTGAAACATCTCGAGGCCTGGAGCAAGCCGGCCAAGGTGAAGGTTCCGCTGACGTTCAAGCCCGGCAAAGCGGTGTTGCGACCCGAGCCGCTCGGCACGGTGTGCATCATCGCCCCGTGGAACTACCCGGTCCAGCTGCTGTTCGCTCCCCTGGTGCCAGCGCTTGCTGCGGGCAACACTGCGGTACTCAAGCCGTCGGAGGTGACCCCGACGGTGGCACGACTCATCGCCGAACTCGTGCCGAGCTACTTCGACAGCTCGATCGTCGCGGTCGTGACCGGAGCCGTCGATGAGACCACTGCGCTGCTCGAGGAACGTTTCGACCACATCTTCTACACCGGAAACGGCAAGGTCGGCCGGATCGTCATGCGTGCCGCCGCCGAGCACCTCACGCCGGTCACCCTCGAACTCGGGGGCAAGAGTCCAGCGATCGTCGCTGCAGACGCCGACATCGAGGTGGCCGCCACTCGCATCGCCTGGGCCAAGTTCCTCAACGCCGGGCAGACCTGCGTTGCGCCCGACTACCTCCTCGTCGAAGCATCCGTCGAAGACGAACTGCTGGCGGCGTTGGCCGCCGCGATCACCACGTTCTACGGCCCCAATCCCCGCGAGTCCGGCGACTATGCCCGGATCGTCAACGAGCACCACCACGACCGGCTCACCACGTTGCTCGCCGCTGGGGGGTTCGATGCAACCGTCACCGGCGGCGACGGCGAGCGAGCGAGCCGCTACCTGGCGCCCACCGTGCTGGCCGGGGTCAAACCGGATGCGGCGGTGATGGACGACGAGATCTTCGGTCCGATTCTGCCCGTGCTCGTCGTCGACGACGTCGACGACGCGATCAGATTCGTCAACGATCGTGAGAAGCCGCTGGCGCTCTACGCATTCAGCGGCTCGGACGACACGCTCGACCACGTCGTCGCCAGCACCTCAGCGGGCGGGGTGACCCTGAACCATGCGGTGCTCCACCTCGCCGTGCCGGACCTGCCGTTCGGGGGCGTCGGTGGGAGCGGGATGGGGGCGTATCACGGCAAGGCCGGCTTCGACACGTTCAGTCACCGCAAAGCCGTCCTGGCCAAGCCGACCAAGCCGGACCCCTCGCTGATGTACCCGCCGTACACGGGGTTCAAGCAGAAGGTCCTGCGCAAGTTCATGTGAGCCCGGACGTGCGCGCTCGCGCACGTCCTTCACTGCGCACGCCACGTCGGGGCATCGACCTCGCCACGCCAGTACCGAAGCCGCCGTTGCGCCTCCTCGCGAGCGCCCGGTTCGTCGACCGCCACGATCACCCGCATGAGCGTTGCCGCGACCAGTCGCAACTCGGCGAATGCAACGGTCGACGGATCGTGGATCAGTGTCTGCCCGTAGCCGGCAGCGAATGCGTCGTACACCCCTGCCGGGCCGCCCCACCGTTCGTGCAGCGTGAGCAGCGGGCCATGGTCCCAGCCGGGTGGAGCAAGACAGAGCAGATCCCAGTCGAGCAACACCGGTCCGCCGGCCGCCATGATCACGTTGCCCGGATGCACGTCGCCGTGGCACGCGACAACGTCGGTGAAATCCTCCCACCCCCGGTGGCGTTCGATCGCCGCCCGAAGGCCTTCGTCGGCCTGCTGATCCAACGATGGGGCCGCGCGTTCCAGCAGCGTGTCGAAGTGCCACCAGGGCAGCGCCGATGGTCGCGGCACCGGAACGGCTCGTGGCAGATCGGCCGGGTCGATACGGTGCAATCGACGCACGAGGGCTCCGAGCGCCGACCAGTCGACGAGCGTGGCCTGCCGACTCAGGCCAGCGACGGGTTCGATCCGCTCCCATGCGGTGACACTCAACTCGCCACATGTGACCACGTCGCTCCGCTCGGGCAACGGCACGGCGACGCCGCGGTCGTGCAGGAACTCGGCCAATTCGATCGATGCACTCGCAGGCACCGTCGGAGACCCGACTCGCAACACCACATCATCGACGGCGTAGATGGCGTTCATCCCCACCCGGACGAGGCGCGGCGTGCCCATCCCCCAGTGCCGAGACGCAACATCGGCGGCGCGTGCTGCAGCATCGACATCGCTGACGCGAGTGTCGACGTAGGCGCGCTGGGCATCGAGGCCCATGCTCAGGCGATCATCCCGGTGCCCGGTGCTCCTTGTGACGCATCACGATCACCCGAGCGCTCTCGACCGGGACTCCGTCGACGTACACCTGGTCGTTCGGATCGACATGCTCGTCGAGCGACACGAGGCGCCCATCTCGGCGTGCCTTGAGTTCGTCCTCGGTGTGCCTCATCACCTGGCGCCCCTCGCGGACCGCATCCGCAACGTGACGGGTCGTCGATCGCATCGTGCTCGCGGCCGACCGCGCCATCTGTGACGGGGCGATCTGCGATGCCGTCTCCTTGACCTTCTTCTTGGCGTATCCCGCCGAGGCGACACCCGCGACGACCCCGCCAGCGAACCACGTCACACGCTTCATCATGCTCGTTTCCTCCTCCTCTGGGCGGCAGACGCGTCGATCGCCGGCGTCACGTCGTTGATCGTCCCGATCGCTCTCGGACCGATCGCCGTGCTGCGCGGCGCGCCACGCAGACGCGACAACGTTCGCGACGTCCCGCGGGCGAACCCCGCCGCCTTGATCATCGGTGACGAGAACGAGGTGCGTGCCACGCGTCCCCCGACGGCGTCACCGATCGCTTCGGCGGACCCGAGGACACGATCGAAGCGCTCGAGGTCCGCTCGGGCCTCATCGACCGCTGCGCGGGCCTCGTCGGTGGTCACGAGCAACTCGCGCATCAGCGGAGTGGTCTCGGCGCGCAACTGATCGACCTCCGCGCGCACAGCGCGCAGCGTGTCGAGCACGCGCACCAGCACGACGACCAGGGCTGCGAACCCAATCGCGCACAGCACCGCGGCGACGACGAGCACGAGCTCGCCTGCGGTCATGACTGCTCCTCCATGCGCTCGCGCCGAGCGGTCATGCGTGCTCCGATCGCGGCTTCGGCACCGTGGCTGCTCGGTTCGTACCAGCGCCGCCCGCGAAGCCCGTCGGGCAGATGGTGCTGGGCGACGACGGCGGCGGCATTGTCGTGAGGATACTCGTACCCCTCGCCGTGACCCAGCGACGCTGCCCCGTGGTAGTGGGCGTCGCGCAAGTGGGCAGGAACCTCGCCCACCGCACCGTCTCGCACGTCGGAACGCGATGACCAGATCGCCACTGCTGCCCGGTTGCTCTTCGGCGCCGTGGCGAGGTAGATCGCAGCGTGCGAGAGGTTCAGCTGCGCTTCGGGAAGGCCGACGTGTTCGAGCGCATGAGCTGCCGCCACGGCGACCTGCAGAGCAGCACTGTCGGCGAGACCGATGTCTTCGGATGCGAAGATCACCAGGCGACGGGCGATGAATCGTGCATCCTCCCCCGCCTCGAGCATTCGTGCCAGCCAGTACACCGACGCATCAGGATCGCTGCCGCGCATCGACTTGATGAAGGCGCTGACCACGTCGTAGTGATCGTCGCGTCCGTACCGCAGGGCGGTCGTTCCCAGTGCCGCCTCGACGTGATCCAGCTCGACCGGGCCGTATCCAGCCAGAGCGCACGACACCTCGAGCGCCGTGAGGACCTGCCGACCGTCACCACCTGCCCGGTCGACGAGCAGGAGCACTGCATCGGCGGCGGCGGTTGTCCCCTCGGCCTCGAGACCTCGTTGCACGAGGGCCTCGATTGCGGACCGGTCGAGCGGCTCGAGCCTGAAGAGGGTGGACCGGCTGCGCAACGGTGCGTTCACCTCGAAGAACGGGTTCTCCGTCGTGGCCCCGATCAGCGTCAGCGTGCCATCCTCGACCGCAGGGAGCAGGGCATCCTGCTGCGACTTCGAGAACCGATGGATCTCGTCGAGGAACAGGATCGTGCGCTGTCCGCGTTCGCCAAGTCGCTGACGCGCTCGCTCGATGGTCTCCCGGACGTCTTTGACACCGGCGTTCACGGCCGAGAGCTGTTCGAACGCTCGATCGGTGCTCCCGGCAACGGCGAGCGCCAACGTCGTCTTTCCGGTGCCCGGCGGCCCCCAGAGCAATGCCGACGTGAGCCGATCGGTCTCCACCAGCCGGCGCAGGGGCTTGCCAGGACCGACAAGGTGGTCCTGACCCACGACATCGTCGATCGTGCGTGGACGCAGCCGGGCGGCCAGCGGGGCCCGGGCGAGTCGCTGTTCCTCGGCGGCAACCGCAAACAGGTCATCGCTCACGGCGCGAGCACCGCTCGATACACCTCGGAGCGAAAGCCGACGACCTGGTCGATGAGCCACTCGCGCGCGGCCCACTTCCAGGCGACGAACTCGATGTCGTCTGGTGTCGGCGTGACCTGGTCGGAGCGCACCTGGAAGAAGAACCAGCGTTGTGCCTGACCCAGCCGCTTGCCGTCGGCGCGCACGTGGGCGGGAAACTCGTAGACCATCCACTGGGGATGTTCGCCGATGAGCTCGACCTCGTCGGCTCCGAGGCCGGTCTCCTCGCCGAGCTCGCGCCACGCTGCGTCGATCGGAGTCTCACCGACGTCGATCCCTCCCTGGGGCAGTTGCCACGCGCCGGAAACATCACTGCGTTCGAAGGCGAGTACGTCACCTGCCCGATTCGACACCACGATGACCACACCGGCCCGGAAGTTCGAACTCGCCATGGCCGCGAGGGTACCGGTCGATGACTATCGGCCCAGGCTGCGGAGTCGAGCATCGACGTCGGCGAAGTCGTCGTCGAACTCGCCGATGGTCGAGAACCAGCGACGGGCGCTGATCGGATCACCGACGCGGTCAGAGAGATCACCGAGCACATACCACTGGCGAAGGTGGAAGTCGCGCACCGCCTTCGGACGCTTCCGAGCCGGCTCCATCAGGTCCAGCGCTGCGCGCAGGTCGCCTTGGTCGGCGAGCGCGCCCGCGGCAACCATTCGACCTTCGGCCATCACGTCGTGGCTCGGAGACGCTTCCTTGATCTCCATCCAGACACGGTCGACGGCCGCCCATCGCGCCTGGGCACGGTAGCAATCGGCGATCACGGGCAACAGCGCCGGGTTTGCGTGCAGATCCTGCGCGACCTCGAGCGCGCTCGCTGCCTGCTTGAACTTGCCGAGGCGAT